>NZ_FOBJ01000003.1:0-584324 GCF_900109805.1 Variovorax sp. YR750 | reverse complement strand
AAGGGGTTCATGCTCATCTTGACGTTGGCAATGTCCACTCCGGTGCCATCGCTCTTCACGCGCACCTTCACGTTGTAATCGACGACCCGTTTGACGGGGACCAGAACCTTCATGGCTGTTCCTTTGAATGACGAAGAAGAAATGAATGAGCGGACGGCTTACTCGAGCTTGGCGCCCGACTGCTTGATGAGGCGCTCCCACACCGGGCGCTCTGCCTTCCATGCGGTGGCGAAGAGCTCGGGCGAGCTTTCCTTGACCTCGAAGCCCATGGCCGCGATGCGCTCGCGCACGTCGGGCTGCTGCGTGGCCTTGCGCACTTCCTCGGCGATGCGGTCCACGATGGGCTTGGGCGTCTTCGCCGGCACCGCGATGGCGAGCCAGCCGGTCACGCGATAGGCCTCGTCCTTCAGGCCCTGCTCGGCCAGCGTGGGCACATTGGGCAGCGTGCTCATGCGGCGCTCGCCGCTCACGCCGATGGCGCGGATCTTTCCGGAGTCGATGTGCGGCTTGGCCACCAGCGCGCTGGCATACGCCATCTGGATCTGGCCGCCGATCAGGTCCTGCATCATCGGCGCCTCGCCCTTGTAGGCGACGTGGCTCATGTCCGACTGGGTCGAGAGGCTCATGTGCGCGCCGGCCAGGTGCGGATATGCGCCGATGCCGTACGAGCCGTAGGCCACCTTGCCCTTGTTGGCGACGACGTACTTCAGCAGCTCGGGGCCGGTCTTGGCCGGCACGCTCGGGTGCACCACCAGCACCAGCGGTGCCGCCGCGATCTGGTAGACCAGCGTGAGGTCGCGCGCCGTGTCGTAGGGCAGCTTCTCGTACAGGAACTCGTTGGTCATGAGCGAATTGCTCAGGCCCAGCACGATGGTGTAGCCGTCGGGCGCCGACTTGGCGACCGCGTCGGTGCCGATGATGCCGGCCGCGCCGGGCTTGTTGTCGATGACGACGGGCTGCCCCATGCCGGCCGACATCTTCTGGCCGATCACGCGTGCGAGCACGTCGGTGGCGCCGCCCGCTGCGAAGGGCACGACCATGCGGATGGGCTTGTTCGGGTAGGGGGCCTGTGCATGTGCAGGCGTCAGCGCTACGAGCGCCGCGGCAGATGCGGCTGCGCACAGCAGGGCGCGGCGGTTCGAGTTCGTACGGGTCATGGTTTGTCTCCCTTTGGGTTTCAGAAAGTCTCGAAGAAGAAGTTCAGCCGAGCGCAATGCGGGTCTTGAAGGGCAGGGGCTCCAGCGCCTTCTGCAGCCGCTCCTGCAGCGTCGCGGCCAGCGCACCCGCCGCAGCGCCGTCGATCTGCACGAGCACGAGGCTCTCGCCCTCGGTCTTCACCACGGGCCGCGCGGCCTCGGGCACGCCCAGCCCGGCGCAGGCCTCGGCGACGGCGGCGTTCACCACCTGCAGCGCGGCCATCGCGCGCAGCTCGGGCTTGTAGATCTTCCCGACATTGGTCATCGGCATCGTCGTGATCACCGACACCCATTTGGGGCGGGCCGGGGCCTCGTCCACGCGCGCGGAGGTGAAGGCCAGCAGCTCTTCTTCCGTCGCCGAGGCGCCGGGCACCAGCGTCGCGAAGATCACGGGCAGCTCGCCCGCGTAGGCATCGGGCGCTCCCACTGCCGCGCACAGCTGCACGGCGGGGTGCGCGCCCAGCGCGTCCTCGATGGTCTTGGGGTCGATGTTGTGGCCGCTGCGGATGATGAGGTCCTTCGAGCGGCCCGTGAGGTTGAGCCGCTCTTCGTCGTCGATCCAGCCCAGGTCGCCGGTGGCGAGCCAGCCATCGGCAGTGAAGGCCTTGGCGTTGTCGGCCGGGTCGACGAAGCCCGAGAACACGTTGGGCGACTTGAACAGCACCATGCCCTGCTCGCCGCGCGGCATCTCGCGGTCGCTGGCGTTGCCGTTCTCGTCGAGCGCCACCACGCGCATCTGCATGTAGGGCAGCCGAAAGCCCACGCAGCCCGCGGGCCCGTTCACGCCCGGCGGCGTGATGGTCGAGATGCCGGCCATCTCCGTCATGCCCAGGCTCTCGTGCACATGCAGGCCGAACAGGCGCTCGAAGCGCGCGGCCAGCTCGGGCGCGAGCACGGCGGCGCCGGTGCGGCAGTAGGTGATCGACGAGATGTCCGCGCCGTCGAGCGGCACGTTGGCCAGCGCCGCGAGCACGGTGGGCACGGCCGACAGCGACGTGGGGCGGTACTTGGCCACCAGCTTCCAGTAGTTGGCCAGCACCTCCTTGTTGCGCAGCAGCGAGGGCGTGGGAATGATCACCTCCACGCCCGCCGACAGCGACGAGAGCGAGGCCGGCAACACGCCCGCCACGTGGAACAGCGGATAGCCGTTGATGGAGATGCCGTTCTCGTTCATGCCCGCGACCTGCACGCTGGCCCATGCGGTGAACACCTGCGCGCCGTGGCTGTGGCGCGCGAGCTTGGGCGCGCCGGTGGTGCCGCCGGTGTGGAAGTAGGCGGCGATGTCCGAGGGAGCGATGTTGCGGCCGCTCACGAGGCGGTCGTCGGGTTGCGCGGCGCGAAGCACGTCGAACTCGGCGACGCCTTCAGGCAGCTGGCCTGCCGCACCCGGCGCCTCGTCATGCGGTGCCACGCGCAGCACGGTGGTGAGCGTCGGCAACTGGCCGCGCAGGCGCATGGCCTTCGACCACATGCCCGATTCGGCATCGGAGCCGTAGGCGATCAGCACCTTGGCGCGGCCGGCGGTCATCAGCGCGACCAGCTTCTCATCGGTGAGCAGCGGGTTCAGCGGCTGCACGATGCCGGCCGCTTCGCCGCCCCACAGCGCGAGGTGGTACTCGAGGCAGCCGGGCAGCAGCACGGCCACGGCGTCGTCCGGCCCCACGCCGAGCGTGTGCAGCATGTTCGCGGTCTGGTGGATGCGCGAGAGCAGCTCGGCATAAGACCAGCGGATCGGCTCGTCGGCCGGGTTGCCGGTGCGCAGGAAGGTCAGCGCGGTCTTGTCGCCGAAGGCATGGCCCGCGTTGCGGAAGATCTCGTAGGTGCTGCGCACCGTGAGCGCCTGCTCCAGTGGCGTCTCTTCCAGCTTGCGGATGTCGGCGAGGCTGCGAACGGGAAGGGCGGGGCGGAACGGCGCGCCGACCGGGGTGCTGTAGTTGTTGTCGTGCGTGTCTGTCATGTCTTGTCTCCTTGGTGTTGTCGCCCTGCCGGCCCGGTTGTTTTACTGGTTCGTGATGTGGTTGTCTCGAATGACCTTGCCCCAGCGCTCGAAGTCTTCCTTCATGCGCACGCCCGTCTGTTCGGGCGTGCGGTAGGCCGCGAAGGTGCCCACGCTCTGGAGCTTCTCCTGCACTTCCTTGTCGGCCAGTGCCTTCTTCAGCTCGGCGCTCATGCGGTCGATCACTTCCTTCGGCGTGCCGGTCGGTGCCAGCAGGCCGCCCCACGAGGTGGCGTCGAAGCCGGGGAAGCCTTGCTCGGCCACCGTCTTCACGTCGGGCAACAGGCTCACGCGCTGGCCGGAGCCGACCGCGATGGCGCGCAGCTTGCCGGACTTGATGTGCGGCAGCACGCCCACCAGGTCGGAGAACATCGCTGGCACCTGGCCGCCGATCAGGTCGGTCACGGCCGGCGCGCTGCCGCGGTAGGGCACGTGCAGCATCTCGAACTTGCCGATGGTCTTCAGCTGCTCGGTCGTCAGGTGGCCGAAGCTGCCGGAGCCCGCGCTCGTGTAGTTGAGCTTGCCGCCCTCGGCCTTGGCCTTGGCGATCAGGCCCTGCACGCCGGTCACGTCAGGCAGCGACTTCGGATTGACCACCAGCACGATCGGCAGGTCGTAGATGCTGCCCACGGGCGTGAAGTTCTTGAAGATGTCGTAGCCGGGCGATGCGTAGAGATGCGAGGCCAGCAGCGTGGGCGTGGCCAGCGTCACGAAGGTGTAGCCGTCGGCCGCCGCGCGCGACGCAGCCGCCGCGCCCACGGTGCCCGAGGCGCCGCTGCGGTTGTCGATCACGATGCTCTGGCCCAGCGCCACCGACATCTTCTGCGCCACGATGCGCGAGGCCACGTCGGTCGGGCCGCCGGGCGGGAAGGGCACGATCAGCGTGATCGGCTTGGCGGGCCAGGCCTGGGCGAAGGCGGTGCCGGCCACGAGGGGCAGGGCGAGAGCGAGGAGGGCGCGGCGCAGGGGGCTGCGGAGGGAAAGGGATGCCATTGGTTTGTCTTCCTTGGGATTTCAGGTGTCTTTTTCTTCAGACGACGCCGTTCGTCTTCAGCGCCGCGAGCTTCTCGTCCGACAGGCCGAGCAGCGACTGCAGCACGTCGTGCGTGCCTTCGCCCAGCGTGGGCGGCGCGCTGCGCACCGGCAGGCGCTCGCCGTCGAAGCGGTAGGGCGGCGCCAGCACGTTGACGGTGCCCGCCACCGGATGCGGCTGCGTGGTCACGAGGCCGGCCTCGGTCGCGCGCTTCGATTGCAGCGCCTCCAGCAGGCCCAGCACTTCGCCGCAGGGAATGCCGGCGGCGGTGAGCTTTTCGAGCAGGTCGACGCGCTGGCGCTTCGCCAGCTCGGCGTGCAGTTCGGGCAGCAGCGCGGCACGATTGGCCGAGCGCAGGATGTTGGTCTTGAAGCGTTCGTCGGCCGCGAGGTCGGGCCGCTCGATCACCTCGGTGCAGAAGCGAGCGAACTGCGCGTTGTTGCCCACGGTGATGACCAGCGGGCCGTCGGCCGCGTCGAACACGCCGTACGGCACGATCGACGGATGCGAGTTGCCGTAGCGCGGCGGGTCTTCGCCCATGAGCAGGGCTTCGAGGCCGTAGTAGGCGGTGATCATCAGGCCGCAGTCGTACAGCGCCATCTCCACGTGCCGGCCCTTGCCGGTCTTCTCGCGCTGGTAGAGCGCCGCGAGGATGGCCTGTGCCGAGTACATGCCGGTGAACAGGTCGACGGCCGCCACGCCGAACTTCAGCGGCGGCTGGTTCGCTTCGCCGTTGAGCGCCATCAGGCCGGCCTCGCCCTGCACCACGAGGTCGTAGCCCGGACGCGCGGCTTCGGGGCCGGTGCGGTCGTAGCCCGAGATCGAGCAGTAAATGAGGCCCGGATGCTCCTTGCTCAGTTGCTCGTAGCCCAGGCCCAGCTTGTCGATGCCGCCGAACTTGAAGTTCTGAATCACCACGTCGCACTGCTTCGCGAGGTCGCGCGCGAGCTGCTGGCCCTCGGGCGTCTGCAGGTCGAGCGTGACCGAGCGCTTGTTGCGGTTCACGCTGTTGAAGTAGGCGGTCTCGGTCTTGCCGACGCGCAGGCCCCAGTCGCGGGTGTCGTCACCGCGGCCAGGGTGCTCCACCTTGATGACTTCGGCGCCCATGTCGGCCAGCACCATGCCGCACCAGGGGCCCGCGAGGATGCGGGACAGATCGAGAACGCGGACGCCGGCGAGCGGCAGCGATGAATTTGGCAGTGGCATGAGATCAGCTCCCTGGAAACGAGAAAGCCTCACACGGTGAAAACGGCGTGCGAGGCGGAAAGGCGGGTCGGGCAGCCCGCGTCAGGACGCGCCCAGCTTCTGGCGGCGCAGCGCGGCGAAGTCGGCCTTGCGCTTGCCGAGGAAGGCGCCGATGCCTTCGGCCGCTTCGGCATCCGCCTGCGACTCGACCATGTACACGGCCTCGGCTTCGAGCTGCTCTTCCAGCGTGGCGCGATGTGCCTGGCGGCACAGCGTCTTGATGCGCGCGCTGGCGCGCTGCGGGCCGCCGGCCACCTTGGCCGCGAGCGCGATGGCTTCGGCCAGGGCGGCGCCCTTGTCGGTTAGGCGGTTGACCGCGCCCAGCGCGTGCAAGCGCTCGGCCGGCATGCGGTCGCCAGTCAGGCACATCTCGGTGAGCACCTGGCGCGAGACGAACTCCGAGAGGAAGGCCGTGGCGCCGCCGTCGGGCGTGAGGCCGACCTTGACGTAGGCGACGGTGAAGAAGGCGTCGCGCGCAGACACCAGCATGTCGCAGGCTAGCGCCATCGACAGGCCAGCGCCGGCCGCGCCGCCTTCGACGGCCGCGATCACGGGCTTGCCGCAATCGCGGATCGCGCGGATGAGGTTGTTCAGGCCTTCGAGCTTCTCGCGGCGTTCGGACGCGGGCAGCTCGCGGCGCTTGGCCAGCAGGTTCAAGTCACCGCCGGAGCAGAAGAAGTCGCCCGCGCCGGTGAAAACGATGGCGCCGACCTCGGGGTCGGCCTGCGCGTCGGCGAGCGCGGCGGAGAGTTCGGCGTACAGCGTTGGCGTGATCGCATTGCGCGCGGCGGGGTTGCTGTTGGTGAGGATGCGTACGGCGCCTTCCTGCGAGATCAGAACCGTCTTGTTGTCGCTCATGCCGCAACCTCCTTGCCGAGCGAGATGTAGCGCTGCAGGTGATGGTCTTCGTCACCGAGTTGATGGTCGATCATCACGAGCCGCTTGGCGTAGTGGGGCAGCGGCAGCTCCCAGGTCATGCCGATGCCGCCGTGCATCTGGATGCTTTCCTGCGCCACCAGCGCGCCGATGCGACCGATGCTGAACTTGGCGGCCGACAGCGCGCGCTCGCGCGTCAGGCGGTCGCCGGTGTCGATGGCGGCTGCGGCGTTGATGACGGCCGAGCGGGCCTGTTCGATTTCGAGCAGCAGGTCGGCCATGCGGTGCTGCAGCGCCTGGAAGCTGCCGATCAGCGTGCCGAACTGCTTGCGCGTGCGCAGGTATTCGAGCGTCGCGGCCTTGGCCGCTTCCATCGCGCCCACGGCTTCGGCGCACAGCGCGAGCACGCCGCGGCCGATGGCGCGTTCCAGCGTGGCGTGGCCCTGGCCTTCGGTGCCGAGCAGCGCGTCGGCGCCCAGCTTCACGCCGTCGAACGAGAGTTCGGCGACACGGCCGCCATCGATGGCGGGGCAGCCGCGCACCGTGAGGCCCGCCGTCTTCGCGGGCACGAGGAACAGCGAGATGCCGGCTTCGTCGTCCACGTTGCCCGAGGTACGTGCCGAGACGAGGAACAGGTCGGCCTGCTCGCCCTGCGGCACGACGGCCTTGGCGCCGTGCAGCACCCAGCCATCGCCGCTGCGCTCGGCCCTGGTCTGCACGCGGGTGCGTTCGTAGTGCGTGTCGGCCTCGTCGTGCGCGAAGGCAGCGACGATCGCGCCGTTGATGATGTCGCCGAGCTTTTCCTTCTGCGCATCGGTGCCCGCGGCGCTGATCGCCTCGCCGACCATCACCGCGCCCAGCAGCGGCTCGATCACCAGGCCACGGCCCAGTGCCTCGAAGACCACGGCGATGTCGAAGCCGCCGCCGCCGAAGCCGCCATCGGCCTCGCTGAACAGCGCACCGATCACGCCGAGCTCGGCGAACTGCTGAAAGATCTCCTTGCTGAAGCCGTGCTCCGACTTCGCGATGCGGTCGCGCGCGTCGAAGGCGTACTGCTCGCTGATGAAGCGGTTCAGGCTGTCGGCGAGCATGCGCCGGTCTTCGGTGTGTTCGAAGTTCATGGCATGTCTCCTTACAGACCAAGAATCATCTTGGAGATGATGTTCTTCTGGATTTCGTTCGAGCCGCCGAAGATCGACAGCTTGCGGTTGTTGAAATAGCGCGAGGCGGCGGCCGAGGCGTAGTCGGGGCCGAAGGTCTCGCCGGTGTAGCCGTCCTTCAGCGCCTCGGCGATGAAGGGGCGGCCGTAGACGCCCATCGCGCGGCGGGCCAGCGACGAGATTTCCTGGCGGATCTCGGTGCCGCGAATCTTCAGCATCGAGCTTTCCGCGCCCGGCACGCCGCCGCCGGCCACCGCCGCGATCACGCGCAGGTTGGTGGTCTTCATGTTCTCCAGGTCGATCTCGACGCGCGCCATGCGTGCGGCGAAGGCCGGGTCGTCGGCCAGCGGCTTGCCGTTCTTGGTCTGCGTGGCCGCAATGCCCTTCAACTGTTCGAGCGCGGCCACCGAGAAGCCTACGCCCGCGATGTTGGTGCGCTCGTAGGTCAGCAGGTACTTGGCGCAGGTCCAGCCCTTGTTCTCTTCACCCACGAGGTTCTCGGCGGGCACGCGCACGTCGGAGAAGAACACCTCGTTCACTTCATGCTCGCCGTCGAGCGTGATGATCGGGCGCACTTCGACACCGGGCGACTCCATGTCGATCAGCAGGAAGCTGATGCCTTCCTGCTTCTTCGCCTCGCGGTTGGTGCGCACCAGGCAGAAGATCATGTTGGCGTGCTGGCCCAGCGTGGTCCAGGTCTTCTGGCCGTTCACGATGAAGTGGTCGCCCTGTGCGTCGATGCCGCGCACGGCGGTGGTCTTCACGGCAGCCAGGTCGGAGCCCGCGCCGGGTTCCGAGTAGCCCTGGCACCACCAGTCGGCGCCGTTCAGGATGCGCGGCAGCCAGTAGCTCTTCTGCGCCTCGTTGCCGTACTTGATGAGCACCGGGCCGAGCATGTTCACGCCGAAGGGAACGATGCGCGGCGCGAAGGCCAGCGCGCATTCGTTCTCGAAGATGAACTTCTCCACCGCCGTCCAGCCCGGTCCGCCGTACTGCTCGGGCCAGTGGTTGGCGAGCCAGCCGCGCTCGTTGAGGATGGCGTGCCATTCCTGCATGTCGGCCTTCTCGAGGATCTTGCCGCTGCGCACTTTCTCGGACAGCCGCACCGGCAGCTTGGCGGCCAGGAAGGCGCGCACTTCGCTGCGGAAGGCTTCTTCTTCGGGGGTGAAGTTCAGGTCCATGGCGGACTCCTCAATAGATTTCGAACAGGCCCGCGGCGCCCATGCCGCCGGCGATGCACATCGTGACCACGGCGTACTTGGCGCCGCGGCGCTTGCCTTCGATGAGCACGTGGCCCGCGAGGCGCGCGCCGGTCATGCCGAAGGGGTGGCCGATGGAGATCGCGCCGCCGTTCACGTTGAGCAGTTCCGAGGGAATGCCCAGCTTGTCCTGGCAGTAGATCGACTGCGAGGCGAAGGCCTCGTTGAGCTCCCACAGGCCGATGTCCTGCACCTTCAGGCCGTGGCGCGCGAGCAGCTTGGGCACCGCGAACACCGGGCCGATGCCCATCTCGTCGGGCTCGCAGCCAGCCACCGCGAGGCCGCGGAAGGCGCCCAGCGGCTTGATGTTGGCGCGCTCGGCTTCCTTGGCTTCCATCAGCACGCATGCTGATGCGCCATCCGACAGCTGCGAGGCGTTGCCGGCGGTGATGAACTTGTCTTCGCCCATCACGGGCTTGAGCTTGGCGAGCGCCTCGTAGGTGGTGCCGCGGCGGTTGCAGTTGTCTTCGGTGGCCGTCACTTCGCGGTAGGTGACTTCCTTGGTTTCCTTGTCGGTCACCGCCATGGTGGTGGTGCAGGCGACGATCTCGTCCTTGTAGCGGCCGGCGATCTGCGCCTCTTCGGTGCGACGCTGGCTCTCTGCCGAGAAGCGGTCCTGCGCTTCGCGGCTGATGTTGTAGCGCTTGGCGACGATGTCGGCGGTTTCGATCATCGCCATGTACAGCTCGGGCTTGTGCTCGACGATCCACGGGTCCATGCCGCTGTCGCCCGCGTCGGTGGCGCTGCGGGTGCGGATCTGCGAGATGCTTTCCACGCCGCCCGCGATCATGGCCGGCGCGCCGTCCACCACGATGCGGCCCGCGGCCATGGCGATGGCCTGCAGGCCCGAGGCGCAGAAGCGGTTGACCGTGGTGCCGGCGATGCTGATGGGCAGGCCCGCGCGGATGATGGCCTGGCGCGCGATGTTGCGCCCGGTGGTGCCCTCGGGGTAGCCGCAGCCGAGGATGGCGTCCTCGATCAGTGCCGGGTCGAGGCCCGAGCGCTCGACCGCCGCCTTCACGGCGAAGGCCGCCAGCGTGGGGCCGGGGGTGATGTTGAATTCGCCGCGGTGCGCCTTGGTGAGCGGGGTGCGGGCGGTGGAAACGATGACGGCTTCACGCATGGGGTTGTCTCCTGGACGGCTGACTGGAATGGACTCTGATTACTCGGACTGGTTGAGGCTCGCGAAGTCGGCGCCGCGTTCGACCAGCTGCACCAGCAGCGGCGAGGGCTTCCAGAAGATCGGGTCTTCCTTCGCGAACTCCTGGATGTCGGCCAGCACCTTGGGCAGGCCCACGGTGTCTGCGTACTTCATCGGGCCGCCGCGATGGCGCGGGAAGCCGTAGCCGTAGAGGAAGGTCACGTCCACGTCGAGCGGGCGCAGCGCGATGCGCTGGAGCACGACGTTGGCGCCTTCGTTGATCATCGCGGCCATGTAGCGGCGCATGATTTCTTCCTCGGTGAAGGCGCGCGGCTTGATGCCGGCGCGCTCGCGCTCGGCGTCGATGATGGCCAGCACCTCGGGGTCGGGCACGCCGGTGCGCGCGCCTTCGGGGTACAGGTAGTAGCCGCGCTGCGTCTTCTGGCCGAACCAGCCGCGCTCGCAGATGCGGTCGGCCACCTGCACGTAGCGAGCCTTCGGGTCGCGCGTGGCTGCCTTGCGCTTGCGCGTGGCCCAGCCGATGTCGCCGCCCGCGAGGTCGGACACCTGGAAGGGGCCCATGGGGTAGCCGAAGTTGCGCACGGCGGCGTCGATGTCGTAGGGCGATGCGCCGTCTTCCATCATGTGGTCGGCGGCCTGGCGGTACACGGCCAGGATGCGGTTGCCGATGAAGCCGTCGCACACGCCGGCGCGCACCGGCACTTTCTTGAGCTTCTTCGCCAGTTCGAAGCCGGTGGCGACCACATCGGCGCTCACCTTGGCGGGCACCACGATCTCCAGCAGCTTCATGATGTTGGCGGGCGAGAAGAAGTGCAGGCCCACCACGTCCTGCGGACGCGAGATGCTGGCGGCGATCTCGTCGATGTCCAGGTACGAGGTGTTGGTGGCGATCACGGCGCCGCGCTTGCACACGCGGTCGAGCTCGGCGAACACGGCCTTCTTGACGCCCATTTCCTCGAACACGGCTTCCACCACGATGTCGACGTTGGCGAGCGCGTCGTAGCTGGTGGAGCCCGAGAAGCGCGCCATGACGGCTGCCTTGGCCTCGGGCGTCATGCGGCCCTTGGCGATGAGGCCGTCGTACACCTTCTCCACGTTGGCGCGGCCGCGCGCGAGTTGCGTGTCGTCGCGCTCGATCATGGTCACGGGCAGGCCCGCGTCGAGCATCGCCACCGCGATGCCCGCGCCCATGGTGCCGCCGCCGACGATGCCGGCGGACTCCAGCGCGCGCGGGCTGGCCGACTTGGTCTCGGGCGCCTTCAGCACTTCGCGCTCGGCGAAGAAGGCGTGGATCAGGCCGGCGCGCTGCGGGCTGTCGATGCACTGCAGGAACAGCTTGCGCTCCAGCGCCATGCCTTCGTCGAAGGGCAGCGTGAGCGCGCCTTCGACGGCCTCGACGATCTTCATCGGCGAGAACAGGCCGCGGCTCTTCTTGGCGGTGTCGGCGCGCGCGGCCTCGAGGGCGGCGCGGGCGGCTTCCTTGTCGGCCAGCGCGCCGGCTTCGCGCGTACGGCGCACCGGGGCCTTGGCGGCGACCAGTTCATTCGCGTAGGCGAGGCCTTCGGCGCGAGCGTCGGCTTCGGTGCCGAGGCGGTCGACGAGGCCGAGCGACAGCGCTTCCTTCGCGCCCGCATGGCGGCCGCTGAGCATGAGTTCGACGGCGGGCTTCACGCCGATCAGGCGCGGCGCGCGCTGCGTGCCGCCCGAGCCGGGCAGCAGGCCCAGCGCCACTTCGGGCAGGCCCAGCTTCGCGGTCGGCGATGCGACGCGGTAGTGCGCCGACAGCGCCACTTCGAGGCCACCGCCGAGCGCGGCGCCGTGGATCGCGGCGACGACCGGCTTCGTGCAGTTCTCGATCTTCAGGCACACCTCGGGCAGCGAGGGCAGCTGCGGGGTCTTGCCGAATTCGCGGATGTCGGCACCCGCGATGAAGTTGCGGCCGGCGCCGACGAGCAGCACCGCCTTGGCCGCGCCATCGGCTTCCGCCGCGTCGATGGCGGCCGCGAGGCCGCGGCGCACATCCACGCCCAGGGCGTTGACGGGCGGGTTGTCGATGGTCACCACGAGCACGTCGCCTAGACGTTCGAAGGTGACGGGACCGGTGGACGTGGAGGGGCTGGGAGTGTCGTTGGTGGCCATGTGCTTGCTTGTCTCTTGCGTTGCGAACCGTGCGGGTCCGAGGCTCTGGGGTGAACCCAGCATTCTTGGCCTGAGGCACTGCTTTGACAATTGCATAGCCGGTTGACAGACTGTCAAAGGATTTTTGACACAATCGGCCCATGGACCTCCAGTCGCTCACCCTGTTGGTGGAAATCCTCGACGCCGGCAACTTGAGCGCGGCCGCGCGGCGGCTCAAGATGACCCGCGCCAACGTCAGCTACCACCTGAACCAGCTCGAGCGCTCGGTGGGCGCGCAACTCGTGCGGCGCACCACCCGCCGCGCCGAGCCGACCGAGATCGGCCTGCGGCTCTACCAGCACGGCATCGCCATCCAGGCCGAACTGCTGGCGGCGCGCGAATCGGTGACCACGCTGGGGCAGGGCCTGCAGGGCCGCGTGCGCCTGAGCGTGCCCAGCGGCTACGGGCAGCTCGTCATGGCCGACTGGCTGATCGACTTCAAGCGCCAGTACCCCGGCATCGTGCTCGACGTGGTGTTCGAGAACCGCATCGAAGACCTGCTGCGCGACGAAGTCGACATCGCCATCCGCGTGATTCCCGAGCCGCCGCAGAACCTTGTGGCGCGCGCGATGGGGCCGGTGCGTTACGTGGCCTGCGCTTCGACCGAATACGCGGCGAAGAACCCGTTGCCGGTGCAGCTAGACGCGCTGCAGGGCGCGCCGGTGGTCACGGCCGCCGTCATCGGCCGGCAGCTGCGCGTGTCGGCCTATCAGGGCGAAACCCGGCGCGAGGTGATCCTGGAGCCGACGCTCATTTCAGAGAACTTCCTGTTCCTGCGCCAGGCCATCCTCGCGGGCCTGGGCATCGGCCTGGTGCCCGACTACGTGGTGCAGGAAGACGTGCGCCGCGGCGACGTGGTGACCACGCTCGACGACTGGCGCCTCTCGATCTTCGGCACCCAGATGTTCATGCTCTACATGCCGAACCGCCAGCACACGCGGGCGATCCGGACGTTCATCGATTTCGTGCTGGAGCGGGTGCGGGTGCCGGAGTGAAGCCGCGGCACCCGCGTCGTGCCCGTCAGGGCACGGTGCGGTAGGTGGTCCGCTCCGACGTGCCCTGGCCCGTGGTCACGACCAACCGCCCATCGATGGCAACCATGCCCGGGGCGTCCGGCGTCGAGAACGGGCGGCTGCGCTCGATCTGCCAAGTGGCGAGGTCGGTGGTGGACATGGCGTTCTGTTCCGTACTGCCGATGGTCGAGTTGGACGTCGGGCTGATGAACAAGCGACCGTCGAGTACCGCGCAGTGGAGGCTGTTCTTGGGGAAGGTGGCAGGCAGACCACCGGCGATCGTGAAGTTGGCGCCGTCTGAAGAGGTGGCGACCTTGTCGCCGACCAATAGCAGCGAGCCCTTCCAGTTCAGCGCACAGGTCGGCTTGCCGAGTTCCGCCGGCAGCCCTTGCGCTATCTGCGTCCAGTTGACGCCGTCGTTGTCGGACTTCCACACGTTGCGCACGTCGCCGCTGGCCGTGCGCCCGGCCACCACGTACAGCGTGTTTCCGACCTTGGCCATCACGTGGTCCATGCGGCCCGGGAATTCGGCTGCCGCGGTCTTTTGCGTCCAGTCGGTACCGTCGAATTTCCAGACATGGTTCAGGTACTGGCCTGTCGGTTTGCCGTAGCTGCCGACGGACTGACCGGCGCTCAGGTAGATCGCGTCGCCATCGCTGGCCAGGGCGAACCCCTTGGTCGATACCGACGGGATGGTCGGAGGCAGAAGCTTGACCCATGTATTGCCGACGTCGCTGGAGGTCCACGTCTCCATCGTGGCGTCGTAGTAGTTCGCGGCTTCCACCACGAGCTTGCCTTTGACGTAGCTCAGTGCAAAGTTGTCGGTGAACCCGGCGTTTTTCTGGGCTGCTTCCCAGCGCGAGTAATGCAGCGAGGCCGGATCGATCACCGTGATCTTGTAGGGCACCTGCCACGGCGAGCCTTCCACGGGCTGCGAGCAGACCAGCGGGTTGGCGTCGTAGCACGCGCGCACCTCGAAGTTGCCGGTGTGCACGCCGGGAGCCAGCGCCGGGTTGGTGCTCATGGTGGCCGTGTATTGCAGGCCCGCGCTGGCGATCTTGATGTTGGTCGTGATCACGCCCTTGGGCTCGATGATGCCGACGTTCACCGGCGCCGAGATCACCTTGGTCGACGTCGCGACGACGGCGAAGGTCTTGGACGCATTGGGAAACACCGTGAGCTCGACCGGCGACGGATTGAACGTCAGCCATGCACCGGCTGGATTGTTGGCGGGTGGCGGCGTGTTGTTGGCCGGGGGCAGTGCCAGCCCGGGGAATCCTCCGCCTCCACCACCTCCGCCACCTCCGCCGCACGAAGCGATCAGGGTGGAAAGAACAAGCACGCCCAACGAGGCGGCATGGCGCTTCTTCATTTGTGTCTACCTTTGCGAGATCGATCGAAAACCGGGACGCCGGTCAAAGACCAACCTCCTCCCTCGCCGCGGCGACACGCTCGCACGCTCCACCTCTGCGGGCGGAACTGGCGCATCCCGCGCACCCCCTCAGGTACACGGGACCGGCGGCCCACCGGTCCGATCAGACAGACGATGGCCGCGCTACATGTCGATACAGCGCGGGCATCCTAATCAGCGGTCCGGGCAAAGACAAGAGCGAAAGCCCCGCTGCGCGGCGGGGGCGAGGCGGCCTGGAGCGACGGCTAGCCGGCGGAGCGTCGGTCGCCCGTGGCGCTCTCGTAATACCGCGCCTTGTCCACGTACATCGCCCGGTCGGCGCGCTGCAGCGCGGTCTCCAGCGGCTCGTCGCCGTGGCAGGTGGCCAGTCCGATGGCTAGGCTCAGCGCGTGGCCGCTCTGGCCGGCGTGGAACTGGTTGTTCATTTCCAGCAGCGTGAGGATGCGTTCGCGCATCGCCTCGGCGCCGCGCTCGTCGGTCATGGGCAGCAGCACGGCGAACTCGTCGCCGCCGATGCGCGCGGGCCAGGCCGGCAGGTCGACGGCCTTGTCGAGCACCTCGCCCATGCGGCGCAGCAGCGAGTCGCCGGCCGCGTGGCCTTCCTGGTCGTTGACCTGCTTCAGGCCGTTGAGGTCGATGGCCACGATGGACACCGGCCACGGCCCCTTGCGCGAGAGGCGGTTGAGCTCCTCGGTGTAGTAGGTGCGGTTGCACAGCTGCGTGAGCACGTCGTGCTTGCCGAGGTACTCGAGGTACGCCTCGGCCTTCTTGCGCGCGGTGATGTCGACCAGCGACACCAGCACCAGGTCCCAGGTGTCGAGCCGGTCGTCCTGCACCGCGAACTGCATGTGGATGTTCAGCACCTCGCCCGACAGCGAATAGTTGAGCACCTCGCGGTGCTGCACGGTCTTGCCGTTCCACAGGTCCTGCAGCTGCTCGGCGAACGACTCGCGCATCTCGTCGCGGAAGATGCGCGAGAGATTGCCCAGCAGCGTGGTGAGGTCGGGCGCGCCGAACATGCGCAGCGTCTCGTGGTTGACGTCGATCACGCGGATCTCCTGCATGCAGCGCGTGACGAAGTCGGGGTGCACCTTGATGAATGTGGCGAAGTCGGTGATGCCGCGCGAGCGGATGGTTTCCAGCAGCGAGCGCACCGCGCTGAAGTCTTCCACCCACAGCGACACCGGCGAGCGGTCGAACAGGCTGCGCGCGTAGATCGCGCTCTCGTCGCGCAGGCGCTGCGCGGCCACGCGCTCGGTGACGTCGTCGAGTGCCACCAGCACGCGGCTCCAGCTGTCCTCGTAGCCGGGCAGCACGCGGGCGCGCACGCGCACGTCGAGCCTGCGGCCGTCGAGCGCGTAGTTGACGGTCTCGCTCTCGAAGCTGAGCTGGCCGCGCCAGAGCTGGTCGAGCTCGTGCACCACGGTGGCCGACATGTCGCCGCGGAACACGCGGTCGAGCGCGCCCAGCAGGGTCTGCTCGCTGTCGGCGCCGAAGAGCTTCAGCGTGTGCTGGTTGACCCGCAGCACCTTCAGCAGCGCCATGCAGTCGCTCACCCGCCGCGGATCGGCCTGCAGGTGCGCCACCAGGTCGGTGATGCCCTCGGCGCGCCAGCCGTCGAGCTTGCGCTTGAGGTCGCCGTAGTCCTCGATCCAGAGGGAGACGGGCGCCAGGTCGAACATGGCGTCGAGATCGTCGGCGGACGGCGGAACCGGGTCGGTGCCGGGTGCGGGCAGGGCCATCGATGGAGCTTTCTGGAAGGCGGCCGCGGCCGTTGCTGGCCGGTGCCGACGATGTGAGTTCTAAATTATTACTCGTCGTTCGCCGTGCTCAGCGGCTGTAGAGGCCCACCACGCTCTGGCCGCCCAGCGCGCGGCCCTTGAGCGCGGCCAGCAGCGCGTCGCGGCCCAGGCCGGCCGGCAGGCTGCCGGGTGCGAGCTCGGAGGCGATCACGGTCACCACGTAGTGATGCGGCCGGTCGCCCGCCGGCGGGCACATGCCGCGGTAGGCGGGCGTGCCCGCCACGTTCGGGCCCATGGTGAAGTCGAAGTTGGAGCCCACCGCTCCTTCGCCCGCCTTGAGCTCGCCGCGCTCGGCCGCGATGTTGTAGGCCACCCAGTGCGACACGCCGAGGCCGGCCGCGCCGTCGGGGTCGAACACCAGCACGGCGACCGACTTCGTCTTGGCCGGCAGGTTGCTCCAGGCCACCGGCGGCGAGATGTTCTTGCCGCCGCAGTCGCCCACGCCCGCGTGCTCGGACGGGATGGTGCCGTTGTCGGCGAAGGCGCTCGACGTGACCTTCATGCCCGTGGAGCCCTTGCCGACGGGCGAGGACATGCCCGCGCAGCCCGCCAGGAGGCCGGCCAGGGCGAGCGCCGCCGCGGGCAGGGCCATGGGCGGGAGAGTGCGAAATCGGTTGGTGCAGTTGCGCATGTCTTTTTTTCTCCTGGATGGTTGTCCTGTTCTGTCTTCTCTTCAGTCGGTCGCGCCGGCCCACACGCTGCCGTCCGCCTTCTCGTGCACGGCGGCCGGCGTGAGCCGTGCGCCGCGGCAGGGGCCGCCGACGCATTTGCCGGTGTCGGGCTCGAAGATCGCGCCGTGTCGGGCGCACATCAGGAAGCGGCCTGAACTTTCCAGCACCTGGCCTTCGAAATCAAGCGGGCCGCCCGCATGGGGGCACTGGTTGAGATAGCCGTACACGCCGCCCTGCCAGCGCACGGCGAAGGCCCGGGCGCCGTCGGGCGCGGTGAAGAGGGCGGCCAGGCCGCCCTCGGCCAGTGTCGCGGCGATGAGCCGGGGCTCGGTCGTATTCATGCCTGTGCTTGCATTTGTGGTCGGAAGCGAAGCAAACAGTATCTCCTGCGCGCAGGGGCCGGGCAGTCTGCTCGGCCGATCTCGCGTAGGCGAACGGCACGCTTTCTGCTGCAATCGCCGGATGAACGATGCTTCCCCGACCGCCGCCGAGGTGCTGGTGGCGCAGCCGCTGACCTCCCGGGCCTTCGTGCCCTACGGCACCTTGATCGCCGCGCCCGCGGGCGAGGGCCGACCCATCAACGGCGGCAATGCGCAGCGCTTCGACCTGCTCGACGACCTGCGCCTCGACGCCGAAGGCGGCCGTCCGATGCTGGCGCTGTTCCGCGCGCAGGCACGCCGCTTTCCCCACGAGGTGTCGGAGATGGAGCGCCACGCGCTCGGCAGCCAGACCTTCGTGCCGCTGGGCGACAGGCGCTTCGTGATCGTGGTGGCCCGCGCCGGCGATGCCCCCACATCGGCACGGCAGCTCGCGGCCTTCGTCACCGACGGACGCCAGGGCGTGGTGCTCGCGCCCGGCACCTGGCATCACGCGCTGCTGGCGGTGGATGCCGGTGACTTCGCGGTGATCGAGCGCGTGGGGAGTGGTGTCGACTGCGACGTCTGCCTGCTTCGGGAGCCGGGCAGCGTGCGGCTCTGAGGCTGCGGCCTCAGCCCGCGATGCGTTGCGCCAGCGCTATCAGCGACCGGTCCGACCCCGCCGGTCCGAGCAGCGAGATGCCCAGCGGCGCGCCGTCGCGCGTGGCCAGCGGCATCGACAGCTGCGGAAAGCCCGCCAGCCCCGCGATGCACAGCATGCGGATCGCGCGGTTGCGGTAGTCCTCCAGCGCGGCCTCGCTGTCGCTGCGCAGCGGGGCGATGTCGGGCATGGTCGGCATCAGCAGCACGCCGTCGCTGCCCAGCAGTGAAGCCAGGTGTGCGCGGAACGCGGTGCGGAAGACGCGCGCGGCGGCTACCTGTGCGTCGGTCACTTCACGCGACCAGGCGAAGCGTTCGGCCACGCCCGGCCCCAGCGGCGGGGCGTAGCGTTCGATCAAGGGCCCGTCGGTGAGCCAGGCCTCGCGCGATTGCAGGTAGCGGAAGTTCCAGTACATGGTGTCGAAGGATTCCAGCGCCACCTCGATGCCCTTGGCGGGGCCGAGCGCGCCCTGCGCGCTGTCGGCTGTGCCCTTCAGCGCGTCGACCGCCGCCGGCACGGCCAGCGCCCAGACATCGTCGGGGCGCAGCAGCCGCACGCGTTCGGGCAGCGGCGCCGCGTCGGCACCCAGCAGCACGTCGGCCACGCGCGCGAAGGTGCCGATGTCGCGCGCGAACCAGCCGCAGGTGTCGAAGCTGGGCGCGAGGTCGAGCGCGCCTTCGAGGCTCACGCGCCCGTGCGTGGGGCGCAGCCCGTACAGGCCGCAGTGGTTGGCCGGCGCGCGCACCGAGCCGCCGGTGTCGGTGCCCAGCGCGAAGTCGCAGAGGTTCGACGACACGGCCGAGGCCGAGCCCGACGAGCTGCCACCCGTGATGCGCGAGGGCGCACCGCCATTGACCGGCGCGCCGAAGTGCGCGTTGTTGCCGTTCATCGAGAACGCGAGTTCGTCGGTCACGGTTTTGCCGACGAAGCGCGCGCCCGCATCGAGCAGCTTCTGCACGGTCGGCGCGGTGCGCGTCTTGATGCCCGACATCGCCAGCACGATCGGGTTGCCGCCGCCCGTGGGGTAGCCGGTCACGTCGAACAGGTCCTTCGCGGCGAAGCTCAGGTCGGCCAGCGGGCCGGTCGTGGCGCGCGGCACCGGTGCGTCGGGGTACGGAACGAAGGCGTGGGCGGGGTCGTGCAGGGGCATGGCGATGGGTGTCGGATGATGAGTTGTCTTTGTCCGTCAGGCGACGAGCACCGGAGCGATGGCCGCCGCCGCGTCGGTGTGGATGCAGCGCGCGAGATGGTGAGGCGCCAGCTCGACCACCTGCGGCTGGGCCGCGCGGCAGGCGTCGCTCGCGAGCGCGCAGCGTTCGGCGAAGGCGCAGCCGGGCGGCAGCGCCGACAGGTCGGGCGGCGCGCCGCCGATGGTCTCGAGCCGCGTGCCGCGCGCCAGCGCGCCGTGCGCGCGGCTCTTGAGCAGCGCGATGGTGTACGGATGGCGCGGCGAGCGGATCAGCTCGCGCGCGGTGCCTTCCTCGACGATGCGCCCCGCGTACATCACGGCGATGCGGTCGGCCACCTCGACGGCAGCGCCGATGTCGTGCGTGACGAAGATCACCGAAAGCCCCAGGTCGCGCTGCAGCTCGCGCAGCAGCAACAGGATCTGGATCTGCACCGTGGCGTCGAGCGCGGTGGTGGGCTCGTCGGCCAGCAGCAGCCGGGGGTTGCAGGCGAGCGCGAGCGCGATCATGGCGCGCTGGCGCATGCCGCCCGACATCTCGTGCGGATAGGCCTGCAGGCGCCGCTCGGGGCTCGGGATGCGCACGCGCTCGAACAGCGCCAGCGCGCGCTGCTGTGCCTCGGCCTGCGTCACCGATTCGTGCCGGCGGATCGACTCGACGATCTGCGCGCCCACCGAATACACCGGGTCGAGCGCCAGCAGCGGCTCCTGGAAGATCATCGACGCGACCTTGCCGCGGAAGTCGGCCAGCTCGCGCTGCGACATCGCGAGCACGTCGCGGCCCGCCACCTGCACCGTGCCGCCCATGCGGGTGCGGCGCTCGGGGTGCAGGCGCAGCAGGGTGCGCATGGTCACGCTCTTGCCGGAGCCCGACTCGCCGATCAGCGCGACGACCTCGCCGCGCTTCACCTCGAGGCTCACGCCGCTGACGGCATGCACCGGCTTGCGCCCGCCGCCGAAGGTGACGCTGAGGTCGCGCAGGCGGACCATGGGTTCGTCGTCGTTCATGGGCGTCGTCATGCCGCTTCCCTCCGTGCCTCGGCCGCCATCGGATGCCCGCTGCCGGGCTCGTGGATCAGGCAGCTCACCGCGTGCTGCGAACCTGTGGCGATGCGCTCGGGCACCACCTTGCCGCACACCGGCGCGGCCAGCGCGCAGCGCGGATGAAAGCGGCAGCCCGAAGGCGGGTTGATGGGGTTCGGCGGATCGCCCGCGAGCGCCGCCTCCTCGGTGCGGTGGTCGGGGTCCATCGAGGGCATGGAAGAGAGCAGCGCGCGCGTGTAGGGATGCGCGGGCTGGTCGTAGAGCGCATCGGCCGGGCCGATCTCGGCCACCTGGCCCAGGTACATCACCATGACGCGGTCGCTCACGTAGCGCACCACGTTGAGGTCGTGGCTGATGAACACGTAGGTCAGGCCGAACTCGGCCTTCAGGTCGAGCAGCAGGTTGATGACCTGTGCTTCCACCGACTTGTCGAGCGCGGAGACGGCCTCGTCGAGGATCACCATGCGCGGCTGCAGCGCCAGGGCCCGCGCGATGTTCACGCGCTGCCGCTGGCCGCCCGAGAGCTCGTGCGGATAGCGCTCGGCAAAGCGCTGGGGCGACAGGCCCACGCGGCCGAGCAGGTCGCGCGCCCGTGCCACCGATTCGCGCCGCGGCACGCCGTGCACCTGCGGGCCGAAGGCGATGGAGTCCTCGATGGTCAGGCGCGGGTTCAGCGAGGCATAGCTGTCCTGGAACACCATCTGCACCTGGCGGCGGAATTCCTTCAGCGGCAGGTCGCGGCCGCCGACCTCGCGGCCGTCGAACACGACCTCGCCGCGCGTGGGTTCGATCAGCTGCATCAGCAGGCGCGCGGTGGTCGACTTGCCGCAGCCCGACTCGCCGACCACGCCGAGCGTCTCGCCCTTGAGTACCTCGAAGTCCACGCCGTCGACCGCGCGCACCACGCCGCCGCCACGGCCGAGCGGGTCTTTCTTCAGGGGGAAGTGCTTGACCAGGCCCTTGATCGTCAGCAGCGGCTGGGCCGGCCCGCCGATGTCATCGAGTGCGTCCATTGCCTTGCCTCAGCCCTTGTTGTCCATGGCGGTGCGCAGCCCGTCGGACAGGATGTTGAAGGAGATCGAGGTGATGAAGATCATCACGCCCGGCAGCGCCGCGACCCACGGCTGCACGTAGATCGCGGTGCGCAGCGTGTTGAGCATCAGCCCCCACTCGGGCTCCGGCGGCTTCACGCCCAGGCCGAGGAAAGAGAGACCCGAGGCCAGGATCATCGACACCGCGATCAGGCTGGTGGCGTACACGAAGATCGGCCCGAGCACGTTGCCCAGCACGTGCACGCGCACGATGGTGAAGGGCCCCGCGCCCGAGGCGCGCGCCGCCTCCACGTAGTCGCGGTTGCGCACCTGCGTGGTCACGCTCTCGGCCACCCGCGCGATCTGCGGGATGAAGACGATGGTCAGCGAGATCAGCGAATTGACCACGCCCGCGCCCAGCGCGCCCGACAGCGCGATGGCCAGCAGCACCGACGGGAAGGCGTAGAAAACGTCGATGGTGCGCATGATGAGCGTGTTGGTGAGCCCGCCCGCGTAGCCCGCGACGATGCCGATGACCGTGCCCAGCACGAAGGCGCACAGCACCGGCGTGATGCCGATGAAGAGCGACAGCCGCGCGCCGACGATGAGGCGCGAGATCATGTCGCGGCCCAGCTCGTCGCTGCCCAGGGGCAGGCCCTCGGTGCCGATGGGCTTGAGCCGCTTGAGCATCGACGACTGGTACGGGTCGGCCGGCGCGAGCCATGGCCCGAGGATCGCGAGCGCGATCAGCAGCAGCACGACGACCGCCGCGCCGACGGCCACCGGGTCGCGGCGGAAGCGCAGCCAGACCGAGGCCCAGTAGCCGCGCGAGCGCTGGGCCGGCAGCGGCTCGACGGCCGCGGCGATGGAGGAGGGTGCGAGCACGGAGGACATGGTCGATCTGGTCTTTCAGGCCCGGGCGATGCGCGGGTCGAGCAGGGTCTGCAGCACGTCGACCAGCAGGTTGAGCACGACGAAGAACAGCGCCAGCACCAGGATCGTGCCCTGCAGCAGCGGCAGGTCGCGCTGGAAGATGGCCGAGTTCAGCAGGAAGCCGGTGCCCGGCCAGGAGAACACCGTCTCGATGAGGATCGAGCCGCCGAGCAGGTAGCCCAGCTGCAGCCCCATCACCGCCAGCGCCGTCGGCGCGGCGTTCTTCACCATGTGGCGGAACACGCCGAAGTGCGTGAGCCCCTTGGCGCGCAGGCCGACGATGAACTCCTGCTCGAGGATCTCGGCCACCAGCGCGCGCACCGTGCGCGCGATGATGCCCATCGGGATCACCGACATCGTGATCGCCGGCAGCAGCAGGAACTGCAGGTGCGCCCAGTCCCAGGCCCAGTCGTCCGAGCCGCTGGGGCCCGCGCCGGTGGCCGGCAGCCACATGAGCTGCGACGAGAACACGATCACCATCACCATGCCCAGCCAGTAGTGCGGCACGCTCACGCCGAGCACCGAGAACATGGAGGCCAGCCGGTCGAGCCAGGAGCCGCGGAAGTAGCCAGCGACGAAGCCGAACAGGCTGCCCAGCACGAAGCCGATGAAGGTGGCCACCACCGCGAGCCGCAGCGTGTTGCCCACGGCGGTGAATACCTCCGAGGCCACCGCGCGGTTGCTGGCGATCGACACGCCCAGGTCACCGTGCAGCGCGCGCCACAGCCACATCGCGAACTGCTCGGGCAGCGAACGGTTGAAGCCGTACAGCTCGCGCAGCTGCGCCTGGAGCTCGGCGGAGGCGTCGGGCGGCAGTATCGACACCAGCGGATCGCCGGGTGCGATGTGCACGAGCAGGAAGCACACGAGGGCCACGCCGATCATGATCGGCACGGCGTAGATCACGCGGCGCAGGAGGTAGGCGAGCATGGATGGCTAGCTGGCTGATGGGCTGGCTGGGAGAACGGTCAGTCCATCGTCATGGTCGCGATGTCGATGAACCAGCTCTTGGGCTGCACCACGTTCTTGACCTTGGCCGACATGGCGCGCGGGCCCACGTCGTGCGCGATCCACACGAAGGGCGCGTCGTCCACGATGTGGGTGTGCAGCTTCGCGAGCGCGGCGTCGCGCGCCTTGTCGTCGAAGCTGGTGCGCGCATCGGCCACCAGCTTGTCGACCTCGGCGTTGCCGTAATAGCCCCAGTTGTTGGACACCGGCGGAACGGTCTTGGTGCTCACGAAGCGCACCATCGCGAAGAACGGGTCCATGGCCGCGAAGCTGATGTTGACAGCGTTCGCGCCGTTGGCCGACGGGTCTTTCGCGCCCTTGCGCCAGTTGGTGAACAGCGTGTTCCATTCGATCACGTCGAACTGCACGTCGAAGTAGCACTGCTTGAGCGACTGCTGCGCGAACTCGTTCATCGGCAGCGGCTGCATCTGGCCCGAGCCCGAGGCCGAGATCTGCACCTTCACCTTGATCGGCTTGGCGGCCGAGTAGCCGGCCTGCGTCATCAGCGCCTGCGCGGCCTTCACGTCGTAGCGGATGTCGAAGGTGGGCTTGCCGAACCACGGGTGGCCCGGCGGCACCGTGCCCTTGGGCTCGGCCATCATGCCGCCCAGCAGCTGCTTCATGCCGCCGCGGTCGATGCACAGGTTGGCGGCCTGGCGCACGCGCTTGTCGAGCCAGGGCGAGCCTTCGGCGAAGGAAAGCTGCCAGGGCCACACGTGCGGCTGCGCGTTCGAATAGATCTTGAAGCCGCGCTGCGTGATCTGCGCCATCGCGTCGGGCGCGGGCGCCTCGATCCAGTCGACCTGGCCGCCCAGCAGGGCGGCGGTGCGCGCGTTGGCCTCGGGCATCGGCAGCAGCACGACCTTGTCGATCTTCGGCACGCGCTTCGCGTCCCAGTAGCCCTTGTTGGCAGCCAGCTCGAGCCGCTCGCGCGCCACGAAGCGCGTGACCTTGAACGGGCCCGAGCCCGACGGGTCGGCGGCGAAGGCGGTCCAGGCGGCCTTGGCCTTGTCTGCGGGCGTGGCGCCGGCGGCCGCGTCGAACTTCTTCTGCCAGTGCGCGGGCGAGGCCATGAACAGGTTCGTGAGGTTGATCGGCAGGAAGGCGTCGGGCTCGCTGGTGGTGAGCTCGACCGTCGTGTCGTCGATCTTGCGCGCCGACTTGAGCGTGGGCATGCGCGAGGCCGTCACGCCGACCTGGCTGGGGTCGAACTGCACGGCGTCCTTGTCGAGCACCTTCTGCACGTTCCACACCACGGCGTCGGCGTTGAAGGCCGAGCCGTCGTGGAACTTCACGCCGGGGCGCAGCTTGAAGACCCACTTGGTCTTGTCCTTGGCGTCGACCGCCCACGAGGCGGCGAGGCCGGGAATCAGCACGCTCGGCGCATCGGCCTTGGACAGGTCCCACTGCGTGAGCGAGTCGTAGATCGGAATGCCGGTGAAGCGGTTGCCCTCGAAACCCTGGTCGGGCTGGCCCAGCGTGCGCGGAATGTCGGCCGCCGTCATGGCGATGCGCAGCGTTTTTTCCTGCGCCATCGCTTGGGGCGCGGCGAGCACCAGGGTGGCGAGCGCCGCGCAGGCGGCCAGGGGTTTCAGGAACAGGGCAGGGGCAGCACGCTTCACATGGAACTCCGTTAGGGTGGAATGGAGAAAAGGACGAAAAAACTGTCAAGCACGACACATGCCAGCGGTGGTGTCCCTTGTCGGGCTAGGGCCATGACAGCGCGAGCTCGCGTCGCGCGCAGCGCAGGTCCATCTCGACTTCCATGTCCACGATCGGCGGCCTTGCCATGTGCCACGTCAGGCCGGTGGTGAGGCCGCCGCGCTGCACGATCTCGTCGAACACCAGTGCGCCGATGTCGTGCACCGTGTAGGCCTGCACCGCCGCGGCATCGCGCCAGCCGAAGCCCAGCAC
The DNA here is from genome assembly GCF_900109805.1 of Variovorax sp. YR750. Classification (NCBI taxonomy): domain Bacteria; kingdom Pseudomonadati; phylum Pseudomonadota; class Betaproteobacteria; order Burkholderiales; family Comamonadaceae; genus Variovorax; species Variovorax sp. YR750. The sequence continues at coordinate 559,189 of NZ_FOBJ01000003.1, read as the reverse complement.
CGCGAGGCGGCGCTCCATTTCCGTCATCACGTAGCCGAGCTTGGCGCGCAGGCCTTCGGGGCTGGTGTCGCCCAGGCGGACCATCACCTCGCGGTAGCTGGCATGGCCGTCGGGCGCCTCGCCGCCGCCGGAGACCACGAAGCTCGGCGGCGCTGCATCGTCGTCGGCCGGCACCGTGTACGAGAAGGCCTGGAAGGCCGGCGTGGCCGGGGCGCCGATGCGCGGGCACACGTTGGTGCGCGCCACCGGGTTGCGCTCGCCGCGCACCAGGCCCCAGCGCTCGAGCGTGCCGGCGTAGACGCGGTTGAAGTCGAGGAATCCGCGCTCGGAGAACGGCGCGGGCGAGCGCAGTTCGCAGGCGCACAGCGCGGCCAGCGGCCGGCCGATGGCGCCCAGGTGCGCCGCGATGACGTCGAAGCCTTCTTCCAGCGGAATGGGCTGCTGGAAACGCACCCGCTCGATGGCGAAGCCGGGCAGTGCCGCCACGCCCGCGGAATACTGGAACACGCCTCTCGCGTAGCGATAGCCGCCTTCGGGGAAGGCAATGGTCTGGTCGGTGCCTGTGGTTGTCATGCCGTGTTCTTTCCTCGTCGGCGCCCAATGTAGGGAGCGGCGAGGCCGGCGGGAAGGCTCATTTCCGCACGCGCGTGTTGCCGGAATCAGAACGCGGCGCCGCACCCGCGCCCGTGCTCGCACCGTATCGCCCCATGCTGGTGGCCAGCATCTCGAGCAGCGCGCGCGTCGCCGGCGACTGGCGCCGCCCCGGCATGGTGAGCAGGCTGGCCGCGGTGGCGGCGAAGTCGCGCTCCTGCAGCGGCACGGCGCACAGGTCGCCGTTCGACACCTCGTGCAGCGCCGCATAGCGCGGCAGGAAGGTGATGAGATCGCTGTTGCGCACCAGGCCCTTGGCCATGTCGAGCGTGCCGGTCTCGATCGCCAGCTCGAGCGACACCTGCGTCTTCGAGGCGATGCGGTCGACCAGGTGGCGGATCTGGAACGAGCGGTCGGGCAGCGCCACGCGGCGGCCTTCGAGCTCGCTGAAAGACACGCTGCGCCGCCGCGCGAGCGGATGCGTGGGCGCGACGATGGCGCACAGCGGCTGCTCCAGCCGCGCATGCTCGCGGAAGGCGTGGCGCTCGGGCAGGTTGAAGGCCAGCGCGATGTCGATGCGGCCTTCCTGCAGCGCATCGAGCACCGCGCGCGAGCCCACCACCGAGGCCTGCAGCTTCACCTGCGGATGCCTCTTCTGGAAGCGCGCCAGGTTGTTCGCGAGGAAGTGCCCGACCATGCCCTCGATGCTGCCGATGCGCACCGTGCCGGCGGGCTCGCCGCTCAGCTCCTGCAACGCGCCGCGAAGCGCCTCGCTGCTCTGCAGGGCCTGTTCGGCATGCGCCAGCACCAGCTCGCCGGCGGGCGTGAGGGTGGTGCGGTTGGCGCGGCGGTCGAGCAGGGCGGCCTGCAGCTCGCCTTCGAGCTTGGCGATCTGGCGGCTGATGGCGCTCGGCGCCACGCCGAGCTGCTCGGCGGCGCGGCGCAGCGAGCCGGCCCTGGCGGTCTCGCGAAAGTAAAGCATTGCCGTGGACAGCATGTCGGTTTCCGGTGTGTGCGGTGGTGTGTGGGGGTGGTTTGCGCGGGACCGGACCTTCGGCCGATCGGCGCGGCACGTCAAGCAACGGGCGTGCCCCCGGGGGGCGCGCGGCCCGCCATCCCGGCTATGCCGTCCGACAAATGGACGCGGCGACAAGGGCTTTCCACAATGCAGCCGGCTCATGCCGAGGGTCAGGGCATCTGTTGGCGAGGGACAGGAACCGATGACGACACTGACACAGGGTTCGCGCGGCGCCGACGTCCGCAGGCTGCAGGAGGCGCTGAACCACAAGCTCCAGCCCGGCCCCGAGCTCGCGCTGGATGGCGACTACGGCCCCGTCACCCGGATGGCGGTGCGCCGCCTGCAGGCCGCCCACTGGCTCGCCGAGGACGGCGAGGCCGGCCCCTGCACGCAGAACCTGGTGTTCGGCAACGAGTGCCATGCGCCGATCCTGCATCCCGTCGCGCTGATTCCCCAGCCCACGCCCGGCCTGTGCTGGGCCGCCTGCACGGCCATGATCACGCGCTCCAACGTGCAGGCGGTGGTGGCGCGCACGCCGCCCGGGCTCATCGCCGATGACGGTGGGTTGCGCAGCTTTCCGGACGGCGAGGAGGCCACGGCGGCCGATGCGCTCTTCGCGTCCGCGCACGGGCTGTCGGTGCGCCCGCCTGCGCCCTGGTCGGTTGCCCAGTTGCGTGCCGCGCTGCAGGGCGGGCCGCTGATCTTCGACCTGCCATGGGGCGCCAAGGGATACGCCGCGGGCGTCGGGCGTCCCGGCCACATGGTGCTGGTCGTGGGGATCCGCGGGGACGACGACCCCAGCGGGCGCGGCACCACGCTGCGCATCTTCGATCCGTGGCCGCCGGGCAAGGGCGCGCGCTGCTCCGTCAACTTCCACAAGTGGATGCAGGCGGCGGACCCGGGCAGTTGCCGCGTGCTCCTGCCGTAGCGGGCGTTTTCCGCCGGCGTGGAAAAATTTGCGGTTCCCGCGAACCGTCCGGCGGGTTCGACGCCTCTTGGTGTCCGAGGGTCTTCCTCATGCACCATCAAGAAGGATCGAAGGAACCGCCATGCTCTACGCAAAGAATCTTCCCGGCTGGGAGCGCGCACTGCGCATCGTCGTCGGCCTCGCGGCCCTGGCTTTCGCCGCCATCGGCTGGAGCACCGCCGGCCTCGGGCTGGGCGTGGCCGTCGCGCTCATGGGCGCGACGCTCGCGCTGACGGGCCTGTTCGGCTTCTGCCCGATGTGCGCGATGGTCGGGCGCAAGCTCGACGGAAAGGGGCGTTGAAGCGTGACCGCGGGCATCGACCGATCCAGCCTGATCCTCGCCGCGCAGACCGGCGACCCGGCCGCGATCGCGAGCCTGCTCGCGGCCTGCCAGTCCGATGCGCGCCGCTACGCCTGGCGGCACTGCCAGGCCAGCGACGTCGACGACGCCGTGCAGGAGTCGCTGCTGGTCGTCGCGCGCAAGCTCCGGGGGCTGAAGGCCGTGGCGGCCTTCTCGTCGTGGCTCTTCACCGTCATCAGGCGCGAATGCCTGCGGCTGCAGCGGGCGATGTTCAGGCACGAGCCGCTCGACGAAGAAACGGCCGAGCGCCAGCTGCTCGCCCGCGACGACGCTGCCCTGCGGCTGGACCTGACCCACGCGCTGGAGTCGCTGCCCGCGCACTACCTCGAAGTGGTGCTGCTGCGCGACTTCGAGGAGCTGACCATAGCGGAGATCGCCGAACGGCTCGGCGAACCGCCGGGCGCCGTCAAGAGCCGGCTGCACCGGGCGCGCTCGCTGGTGCGCGAGTACCTGCTGGGCTGAAAACCGGCTCGCTCCTTTCGGGGGACACCGCGGAACCGGCTCCGCCGGGCCGCCGGTGTCGGCTCCGGCGAGGGGGAGGGCGAAGCGACGCGAAGTGCGCGAAGCCCGGGGGAGTCCCGCTCCAGGGGGCGATGCGACAATCGGCCAGCCATGACAGACACCCTCACGATCACCCGCCCGGACGACTGGCACCTGCACGTGCGCGATGGCGCCGCCCTCGAAGCCGTCGTTCCCCACAGCGCCCGCCAGTTCGGCCGCGCGCTGATCATGCCCAACCTCCGTCCCCCCGTGACCACCGCCGCGCAGGCCGTGGCGTATCGCGACCGCATCCGCGCTGCCGTGCCCGAGGGCAGCGGCTTCGAGCCGGTGATGTCGCTCTATCTCACCGACAAGCTGCCGCCCGAGGAAATCGCGCTGGCCGCCGAGGCCGGCGTGCGCGCGCTCAAGCTCTATCCGGCCGGCGCCACCACCAACAGCGATGCCGGCGTGACCGACATCCGCAAGACTTACAAGACCCTGGAGGCCATGCAGAAGCACGGCCTGCTGCTGCTGGTGCACGGCGAGGTGACCGACCCGGCCATCGACCTGTTCGACCGCGAGGCCGTGTTCGTCGACCGCGTGATGATTCCGCTGCGCCGCGACTTCCCCGAACTGAAGGTGGTGTTCGAGCACCTGACCACCAAGGAAGGCGCCCACTACGTGCGCGACGCCGATCGTTTCACGGCAGCCACCATCACGGCGCACCACCTGCTCTACAACCGCAACGCCATCTTCACCGGCGGCATCCGCCCGCACTATTACTGCCTGCCCGTGCTCAAGCGCGAGACGCACCGCGTGGCGCTGGTCGAGGCGGCCACCAGCGGCAGCGACCGCTTCTTCCTGGGCACCGACAGCGCGCCGCACCCGGCGCACCTGAAGGAGCATGCGCTCGGCTGTGCCGGCTGCTACACCGCGCTCACCGCCATCGAGCTTTATGCCGAGGCCTTCGACAACGCGGGCGCACTCGACAAGCTCGAAGGCTTCGCGAGCTTCAACGGCCCCGACTTCTACGACCTGCCGCGCCACACCGACACCATCACGCTCAAGCGCGAGAGCTGGACGGTGCCGGAGACCGTGCCCTACGGCGATGCCACGCTCAAGCCGCTGCGCGGCGGCGAGACCGTCAACTGGAAGCTCGCATGACGGTCTCTTCGCTGCGCGTGATGCTGCTGATCGACGCCGACAACGTCTCGGCGGACGTGATCGAACAGGCCGTGCAGCGCACCATGGACGAATACGGCGCCATCCACGTGCGCCGCGCGTACTGCAACGCCGAGATGGCGGTGAACCGGCAGGCGCTCTTCAAGCGGCTGTCGGTGCGCCCGATGGTGAACCTGTCGGCCGGCAAGAACAGCACCGACATCGCGCTGTCGGTCGATGCGATCGACCTTGCCATTGCCGAGCGGCCCGACGTGGTGGTGCTGGTGTCCTCCGACTCCGACTTCGCGCCGCTCGTGATCCGGCTGCGCGAGAAGGGCTGCCGCGTCTGCGGCATCGGCCAGCAGGGCAAGACTGGCGAGGAGACGGTCGGCATCTACGACGCCTTCACGGACATCGCGCACAACGCCGTCACCAAGCCCGCGGCCCGCACCGCGCCGGCGAAGAAGACGGCCGCTGCGAAGACCACGCGTGCCAAGGCCGCGCCCGCCGCGAAGAAGACTGCGGCGAAGACGGCGGCGCGCAAGACGACGGCGAAGGCCGCCAGCAAGCCCGAGCCTCAGCAGCAACCGCAGCAGCCGCAGCAGCCGCAGCCTTCGGAAGCCGCCGAATTCATCCTGCAGGCCGCTCCGGCCCTGCGCGGCGGCAAGGACGTGCCGCTCAACGACGTGGCCAAGGCCCTGCGCACGGCCGGGCTGCTCGGCAAGAACAGCAGTTCGCTCAAGCTCTTCGAGAAGCTCACGGCGGAGTTCGTGCTGATGCAGCACCCGGACCGCATCCGCTGGACGGGCGCGCCCGCGCCTTGACCCTGCCGGCGATCGACTGGGCGCAGCCATGGCTCGCGCCCTATCGCGCCGATGGCGAAGCGGCAATGCAGGCCGTCGCGCATGGCGATGGCGGCGTGGCAGCCGCACTCAAGGGCATCAGGCACGCGTCGGCGCCCGATTTCGTGGGCCAGGACGCGCTGCCCGCCGGGCATGCCTACGAGGCTCACGTCTTCCGGACTCGCACGGTCCCGACCCGCGACAACCTCCACGACTTCTTCAACGGCCTGGTCTGGCTCGCCTTTCCGCGGACGAAGCGACGCCTGAACGAGCTGCAGGCCGGCGAGATCGCCCGAGACGGCGTTGGCGCCACGCGCGGGCCGCTGCGGGATGCGCTCACGCTGTTCGACGAGAACGGCGCCCTGCTCGATGCGCCGCCGGCGCTGTGGCACGCGCTGGTCGCGCGCGACTGGCACACGCTCTTCGTCAGCAGGCGTGGGTTGTGGAGCGAAGCGCGGCTGCTGCTCTTCGGCCATGCGCTGCTGGAGAAGCTGGTCACGCCGCGCAAGCCGATCACGGCGCACGTGTCGCTGCTGCCGGCGCAGGGCGAGAACGGGTCAGCGGCGCTCGACGACGCGCTGGTGGCGGGCTCGCTCGACCCGCAGCTGCTCGAACGCAAGCCCTTCGTGCCGCTGCCGGTGCTCGGCGTACCGGGCTGGTGGGGCGCCAACGAGGCCGCGGGCTTCTATGACGATCCGACGGTCTTCAGGCCCTCGCCGGGGCGGGGAATACCGGGGCCCTAGAACTTTTGCTCCTATCATGGCTCTACCGGCTGCCGCCGACCGGAGCGCCCAGAACACCTAAAACGCCCAGGGCTTCCAGGCCGCAAACTGCTCGAATACGGCTTGAAGAGGGCCCCGGGGCCCTCATCTGGGTGGCAGATTTCCCCACGGAGAATTCAACTTGAAACGTATCCTTCTGTTTGTCCTGACCAACGTGATGGTCGTCGCTGTGCTCGGCGTGGTCGCCAGCCTGCTCGGCGTCAATCGCTTCCTCACGGCCAACGGGCTCAACCTGACGGCGCTGCTCGGCTTCGCGCTGGTGATGGGTTTCGGCGGCGCGATCATCTCGCTGCTCATCAGCAAGCCGATGGCCAAGTGGACCACCGGCCTGCACATGATCGACAACCCCCAGACGCCCGACGAGGCCTGGATCGTCGGCACGGTGCGCAAGTTCGCCGACAAGGCCGGCATCGGCATGCCCGAGGTCGGCATCTTCGAAGGCGAGCCCAATGCCTTCGCGACGGGCGCGTTCAAGAACTCGTCGCTGGTGGCGGTGTCCACCGGCCTGCTGCAGAACATGACGCGCGAAGAAGTCGAGGCCGTCATCGGCCACGAGGTGGCGCACATCGCCAACGGCGACATGGTCACCATGACGCTGATCCAGGGCGTGATGAACACCTTCGTCGTGTTCCTGTCGCGCGTGATCGGCTACGCGGTCGACAGCTTCCTGCGCCGCGGCGACGACCGCAGCTCGGGCCCCGGCATCGGCTACTACGTGAGCACCATCGTGCTCGACATCGTTCTCGGCTTTGCCGCCGCGATGGTGGTGGCTTGGTTCTCGCGCCAGCGCGAGTTCCGCGCCGACGCCGGCGCCGCCGCGCTGATGGGCCAGAAGCAGCCGATGATCAACGCGCTCGCGCGCTTGGGCGGCCTGCCGGCCGGCGAACTGCCTAAGGCGGTGGAAGCCATGGGCATCACGGGCAGCATCGGCAAGCTGTTTGCCACGCACCCGCCGATCGAGGAGCGCATTGCCGCACTGCAGAGCGCACAGCGCTGAAGACGGGGCCAGCCTCGCCCATCAACAGAAAAGCCGCCACGTTGCCGTGGCGGCTTTTTTCTTTTCACCTTTCTCTTTTCACCTGTCGTCCGCCGGAGCCGATCCAGCATGCCCTCGACACCCACCAGGCTCATGTCCAGCGCCCTCAAGTCGGTGCTCGTGCCGGAACTGAAGGCAGCAGGTTTCGCGGGCAGCTTTCCCGATTTCCGCCGCGACCGGGCGGACGTGATCCATTTCGTGTCCGTGCAGTACGACAAGCCGGGCACGGCCTTCTTCCTGGAATGCGGTGCGCATCCGCCGGGCGAAAAAACTACCAGCTGGGGCGATGTGGTCGCGCAGGCCGATCTGCGGCTGGAGTACGTTCCGCTCACCGAGCGCGCGCGGCTGCAGGGCCGTGGCGGGGCGGGCGGATCCAGCCTGGCGGAGGACTGGTTCTCGTACGAGGGTTTCGGCGACAGCCCGGAGCCGTATCGGCTGCTCGCGGCTTCGGTTGCAAGCATGCTGCCGCAGATAGAGGGCTGGCTGGCCGCGCGCGAGCGCGGGCCGAATCTCTCGACGATGGCGGCATAGCTGCCGCCGCCGTCCCGGTCTATCAGTCGGCCGACGGGGCGGCGGGCGCTTCCGGCGTTTCGGTCGTCGCGACCGGAGCCGCGGCGGCCGCGGCACGGTCGGTACGCGCGCGTTGCAGCGTGCGCGCGACCTCGCCCTGCGCCATGCCGTACATCTCCGCAAACTCCTTCTCGCTGCGACCACTCGCCTCGAAGGCACGCAGCAGCGCCTCGCGCTTGGCGGCCTGCTCGGCCAGCTGGGCGAGGGCTTCGTCGAGCACGGCGTTGTTGTTCGCGTCGCGCGAGCGCACCAGCACGGCGTAAGCCTCGCGGTCGAGGCCGGAGGCTTCGACGGCGCGGGCCAGGCGCGCCACGAGTTGCGGGCGCAGGTCTTCGCCGGTGCGCTGCGAGCGGCGGCGGTGCAGTTCGAGGATGGCGTGGTGCACGTGCTCTGGCGCCACCGGCTCGGCGACGTTGCCGTCGAGGTCGTGGCGCGGATGGCCGGCGGCCACGCTTTCGAGGTAGCGCGTGGAGCGCGCGTGCAGGCCCATGGCCACCTTGAGGTCTTCGGCCTTGAAGTCGTCGGGGTGGCGGGCAATCAGCTCTTCGTACACGCCGAGCTTCAGCGGCAGGAAGCGCGCGCCGAAGAGGTTCGGGTACAGCTCGAACAGGCGCTCGAGCGCCGGGTGCACCTTGCGTTGCGGGCGCGCCGGCTGCTGCGGTTGCTGCTTCTGCTGCGATTGCTGCTGCTGGGACTGCGCCTGCTGCGGCCTCTTCGGCTTGCGCTGCTGATGCTGTTGCTGCGGCCGCTTCGCCTGCGCGGGAGCGGAGGGCGTGCCGGCCGTGGCTTCGGAAGCCGTCGTCGAGCCTTCCGTGCCGGCTCGCAGTGCCTGCAGCTGCTGGGCCATGTCCAGGCGCTCGCCACGGGGGCGGCGCGACTTGTTGTTCGGGTTGGCGGTGGTTGCTTCGGTCATTCTGGAAATTCGGCTCGGGGGCGCGAAGAAGGCAGGAAGGAATTCAGTAGTGGAGTGCGCTCGCGCATGCGGCGCGGCGGGCGGGATGTCGTATTGGGCGCATTGTCGTTTCTGTCGTCATCGTCATCGTCATCGTCGTCGCCGGTTCAGGTCAGGGCCGAAGCCTGCGCGGCCTGCCGGCCGATCAGCAGCCGGAACGGCAGCAGCATCAGCACGCCCACGGCGAGCTTCACGCCGAGGTCGCCCAACGCCCAGGTGAACCACGGGCCCTCGGTGCCTGCGAAGGCGATGCCCCAGAACACGATGCTGTCGAGCACCGCGGCGATCACGGTGGCCACCAGCGGCGCGCGCCACCAGAGGCCGCGGCGCAGGCGGTCGAAGACGCCGATGTCCAGCAGTTGCGAGGCGATGAAGGCAAGCCCCGAGGCCGCGGCGATGCGCACCGGCGCGAGCAGCAGCGACACGCCCACCGCCACCGCGAAGCCCACCCACGCCACGCGACGCGCCATGCCGGGGCCGAAGCGCCGGTTGACGAGATCGCTCACGAGGTAGGCCACCGGATAGGTGAAGGCGCCCCAGGTCAGCCAGTCGTTGATTGCGAACTGCACGAGGATGTTGGAGGCGAGCACCACGGCCGCCATCGCCAGCGTGGCGACGATCAGGTGGCCCAGGGTGGGGCGCTCGAAGAACGTGGCGGAATGCTGCATGGCCTGCATCAGACGTTCGCGGTGCGTTCGCGTTCCGACTCGGCCTGCACGCTGCGTGCCACGGCCTCGGCCACCTTGATGCCGTCCACGCCGGCCGACAGGATGCCGCCCGCGTAGCTCGCGCCTTCACCGGCCGGGTACAGGCCGCGCACGTTGAGGCTCTGGAAGTCGTCGCCGCGCGTGATCTTGATGGGCGAGGAGGTACGCGTCTCGACGCCGGTGAGCACCGCGTCGTGGGTGTCGAAGCCCTTGATCTTGCGGCCGAAGGCGGGGAAGGCCTCGCGCATCGCCTCGATGGCGTAGGCGGGCAGGGCCTTGTGCAGGTCGGTCGGCGTCACGCCCGGCTTGTACGACGGCATCACGCTGCCGAGCGCGGTGGAGGGCTTGCCTGCGATGAAGTCGCCCACCAGCTGGCCGGGCGCGCGGTAGTCGCCGCCGCCGAGCACGAAGGCGTTGCTCTCCAGCTCGCGCTGCAGCGCGATGCCCGCGAGCGCGTCACCCGGGTAGTCGCGCGGGTCGATGCCCACCACGATGCCCGCGTTGGCATTGCGCTCGTTGCGCGAGTACTGGCTCATGCCGTTGGTGACCACGCGGCCGGGCTCGCTGGTGGCCGCGACCACGGTGCCGCCCGGGCACATGCAGAAGCTGTAGACCGAGCGGCCGTTGCTCGCGTGGTGCACCAGCTTGTAGTCGGCCGCGCCCAGCAGCGGGTGGCCCGCATGGCGGCCCCAGCGCGCGCGGTCGATCAGGCCCTGCGGATGCTCCACGCGGAAACCGATGGAAAAGGGCTTGGCCTCGATGTGCACGCCGCGCGCATGCAGCATCGCGAAGGTGTCGCGCGAGCTGTGGCCCAGCGCCATCACGACATGGTCGGCACGCAGCTCGCTGCTCTGGCCTGTGGCCTGGTCGAGCACGGTGAGGCCGCGAAGATGACCGTTCTCGATGTGCACGTCGGTCACGCGCTGCTCGAAGCGGATCTCTCCGCCCAGCGCCACGATCTGCTCGCGGATGTTCTCGACCACCTTCACCAGCTTGAAGGTGCCGATGTGCGGATGCGCGACGTAGAGGATCTCCGGCGGCGCGCCGGCCTTCACGAACTCTTCCATCACCTTGCGGCCGAGGAAGCGCGGATCCTTGATCTGGCTGTAGAGCTTGCCGTCGGAAAAGGTGCCGGCGCCGCCTTCGCCGAACTGCACGTTCGACTCGGGGTTGAGTTCGCTCCTGCGCCACAGGCCCCAGGTGTCGCGGGTGCGCTGTCGCACGGTCTTGCCGCGCTCGAGCACGATGGGCCTGAAGCCCATCTTCGCGAGCATCAGCGCCGCGAAGATGCCGCAGGGGCCGAAGCCGATCACCACGGGCCGCGTCGGCAAGGCATCGGGCGCGCTGGCCGGCGGCGTGTAGCGCATGTCGGGCGCGCTCTGGATGTGGGGATGCCCCGCGTGCTTCGCGAGCAGGGCGGCTTCGAGCTTCGCGTCCGCCAGCTGCACGTCGCAGATGTAGACCGTGAGCAGGTCGGCCTTGCGCGCATCGAAGCTGCGCTTGTAGACGTTGTGGGAGACGATCGCCTCGGAGGGGACGCCGAGCGTCTTGGCGATCAGTGCGACCAGCGCCTCGGGCGCGTGGTCGAGCGGGAGTTTGAGTTCGGAGATTCTCAGCATGGCGTAGGGCTTGTGACTATCAAGCAGGCGGCCATTTTAGCTTTGCTGTTTGTGGAACACCGCGGAACCGGCTTTGCCGGGCCGCAGGTGTTGCCCCCGGAAGGGGGTTGGCGCAGCGACACGAAGTGCGCGCAGCCTGGGGGTGAACCAGTTCAGGCCGGCAGGAAGCCTTCGACCGACAGGTAACGCTCGCCCGTGTCGTAGTTGAAGCCCAGCACCACCGCGTCGGGCGGCAGCGAGGGCAGCTTCTGGGCGATGGCCGCGAGCGTGGCGCCCGAGGAGATGCCGACCAGCACGCCTTCCTCGCGCGCGCAGCGGCGGGCCATTTCGCGGGCGGGTTCCGCGTCCACCTGCAGCACGCCGTCGAGCAGCGAGGTGTCGAGGTTCTTCGGGATGAAGCCCGCGCCGATGCCCTGGATCGGGTGCGGCGAAGGCTGGCCGCCCGAGATGACGGGCGAGGCCACCGGCTCCACCGCGAACACCTGCAGCTTGGGCCACTTCTTCTTGAGCACCTTCGCCACGCCGGTGATGTGGCCGCCGGTGCCCACGCCGGTGATCAGCACGTCGATGCCGTCGGGGAAGTCGGCTGCGATTTCCTCGGCCGTGGTGCGCACGTGCACGTCGACGTTGGCGGGGTTGTTGAACTGCTGCGGCATCCATGCGCCGGGCGTGCCGGCGACGATTTCCTCGGCGCGGGCGATGGAGCCCTTCATGCCGTTGGCGCGCGGCGTCAGGTCGAAGGTGGCGCCGTAGGCCAGCATCAGGCGGCGGCGCTCCACCGACATGCTGTCGGGCATCACCAGGATCAGCTTGTAGCCCTTGACGGCCGCCACCATCGCCAGGCCGATGCCGGTGTTGCCCGAAGTGGGCTCGACGATGGTGCCGCCGGGCTTGAGCGCGCCGCTCTTCTCGGCGTCTTCCACCATCGACAGCGCGATGCGGTCCTTGATCGAGCCGCCGGGGTTGGCGCGCTCGGACTTGATCCAGACCTGCTGCTTCGCATTGCCGAACAGGCGGTTGATGCGGATGTGCGGCGTGTTGCCGATGGTCTGGAGGATGTTCTCAGCCTTCATGGGATCTCCTTGGGTCGATGCGTTTGTCGGACGGACAACGCGCATTGTGAGACCAGCCCATGACCCCTCGTCCGCTGCTCCCTATGCCGGCCCGGACGTGAACTTCATCGCCACGCCGTTCATGCAGTAGCGCAGGCCGGTGGGCTTCGGGCCATCGTCGAACACATGGCCCAGGTGGCCGCCGCAGCGGCGGCAGTGCACCTCGGTGCGCGCCATGCCGAAAGACCGGTCCTGCCGTTCGCCCACGGCCTTGTCCAGCGGCTGCCAGAAGCTGGGCCAGCCGGTGCGGCTGTCGAACTTGGTCTTCGACGAGAACAGGTCGAGCGCGCAGCCGGCGCAGCTGAAGCGCCCGGCCCGGTGCTCGTCGTTGAGCGGGCTGGTGTAGGGCCGCTCGGTGCCTTCCTGGCGCAGCACCGCGAACTGGTTGGGCGTGAGCAGCTTGCGCCATTCGGCCTCGGTGCGCGTGACCTCGAATTTCTCGTTCTCCGCCGCCTGCGCTTGGCGTGAGCCCCAGCCGAAGAACTGGGCAATGGCCAGCCCCAGCGCGGAGGTTCCGGCGGCAATGGCGAAGCGGCGTCCTGTGTCTTGCGTCATATCTGGCTTTCAGCTGTTGGTGGAGCGGAATATCGCTTTCGATATGTTTTATGGAATACAACGATGTACATTCGCCAGTCGGCTGCGAGAGGGCAGTCGAAAGACCGACGGCAGCGTTGCTCCCCTTAGTTCGGGCCGGGCAGGCACTGGGTTACAGCCGGAAGAACGCATTTCGCTATGTCGGGTTGAATACATTGAGGATGGAGACTTGGGTATGGATTGGTCCAGAGGCTGGGTGTCGGGCGCGGTCGCGCTGCTGCTCGCGGGTTGCGGTGGAGGGGGCGACAACAACGGCGGTGTTTTCTTTCCGATCGTGCCGGCCCCCGCGCCTGCACCGACACCGGCTCCACCGCCTCCACCCGCGCCATCGCCGGCTCCGGCTCCTGCACCGGCGGTCCAGCTGGGTGGCGCCGTCGACCGCCCGGGCGCCTTCACCGAGGCAGATCTGGCGGCGCGCACTCCCATCACGCAGACCGTCAATTTTTCCAGCGGCAGCGGGCCGCAGACCCACACCTACACGGGCGCGGGCCTCTGGCCGCTGCTGAGCGACGCGGGCATCCAGCTCGACGGCGCGATCAAGAACGACGTGCTGAGCCGCTACCTGCTGGCCACTGGCGCCGACGGCTACAAGGTTGTATTCGCGCTCGGCGAGCTGAGCCCCGATTTCGGCAACAAGCCGAGCGTGGTCGCGTACGCCGAGAACATGTCGGGCACCTCGGCCCCGCTGGGCACGGCCGACGGCCCGTTCCGCGTGACGGCGCCGGGCGACGTGAAGGGCGGGCGCTACGTGTCGAACCTCGTGCGGCTCGACGTGATGGCCGCGCCCGCGACGGCGGCCGGCGTGGGCGGCGGCACCTCCACCTCGTTCGCCGTCTCGGGCAAGGTCGGTACTTCAATGAGCTTCGACGCCACCGCGCTCAAGGGATTGACGCCCGCGCCCGACCTGACCATCGGCGCCAACGTGTACCACGGGGTCAGCCTCTGGACGCTGCTGAGCGGGCTGGGGCTGCCCACCACGCCGAAGAACGCGACGCTGGGCATGTTCGCGGTGGTCACCGGCAGCGACGGCTACCGGGCCACGCTCTCGCTGGGCGAGATCGATCCGAACTTCGGCGGCAAGGCGGCCATGGTCGCCTACCAGATGAACGGCGCGGACCTCACCACCACCGGCTTCGCGCGCCTCGTGGTGCCGGGCGAGGTGAAGCAGGGGCGCTCGGTGTCGAACCTGATCGCGATCGAGGTGTTCTCCACCCTCGGCCCCTGACCGAGATCAGCCGGCCAGCGCGCGTCGCTGCCGCAGCGGCGCCTTCCACAGCTCCGCCAGCAGCACGCCCGCCACCGTGAGCACGCCGCCCACCGCGTGGTAGGCCGCCAGCGATTCGCCGATGACCACGGCCGCGATCATCACGGTGAACAGCGGAATCAGGTTGAAGAACATGCTCGCGCGGCTCGGGCCGATGTGGGCCACGGTGTGCATCCACATCAGCGGCGCGAGCATCGAGGCGCCGAGGCCCGCGAAGCCGACCAGCGGCAGGTTGGCGGCCGACAGGCCCATCTTCGGCATCAGCAGGTACATCGGCAGCAGGGCGATCACCGTGAACACGATCTGCAGGTAGAGCAGCTGCAGCGCGGGCACTTCCTTCATGCCCCAGCGCTTGAGCAGGATCACGTAGACGGCATAGGCCAGCATGGCCAGCAGCATCAGGCCGTCGCCCATGTTGGCGCCGCTCTTCAGCAGCGTGCCGAGGTCGCCCGAAGACACCACCACCGCCACGCCGGCGATGGACACCAGCGAGCCCGCCACCGCGCCGGCCGTGAGCCGCTGGCCCAGCAGCAGGATCGACAGCGCCAGCACCATCATCGGCGTGAGCGAGCCGATGATGCCCATGTGCGTGGCCGTGGTGAGGTAGGCCGCGTAGTAGGCCAGGCTCTGGTAGGCCACCATGCCCAGCAGGCCGAGCACCGCGATGCGGCCCAGCTGCGGGCGCACGGCGCGCCAGTTGCGCAGCACCGGGCGCAGCGCCAGCGGCGTGAAGAGCACGGCGGCCAGCAGCCAGCGGTAGAAGCTGATCTCGGTCGGCGCGATGGTGCCGGCCGCCATCTTGCTGACGACGGTGTTGCCCGACCAGATGACGACGGCGAGCAGCGGGAAAGCGTATTGCCACATGAAGACAGTCCTTGGAGTACGGGGCTATCATCGATTTGTCCGTCCTGCGACATATAGCTCGATCAGGACAATCCGTCCGTCATTCCGGACTCTCTTTCGCAAAGGAGCCGAACCGCATGGCCGACAAGCTGCGCCTCCTGGCCATCCAGGACGTGGAGGGCATGGAAGGCCCGTTCTACTTCCGCTACGACGACATCGGCGCCGACACGCATGCCGCGTCGCACAGCCACAGCTGGGGCCACCTGAACTACGCCGCCCACGGCACCATGCAGATGGACACCGAGGGCATGCGCTTTCTTTCGCCGCCGCAGTACGCGGTGTGGATTCCGCCGAAGGTGGTGCACAGCTGCACGGCGCGGCACGCCATCGTCTACCGCTCGATCTACATCGCGCCCGACCTGTGCGGGCGCCTGCCCGCCGAGCCCTGCACCGTGCACATCAGCCCGATCATCAAGAGCGTGCTGGCCGACTTCGCCGCGCGCGACCTGCACGTGCCGCAGACGGAGGCCGACCTGCGCCTTGCGCACGTGGTGGTCGACCAGCTCGAGCTGGCCGAGGTGCAGCGCTGCTACCTGCCGGCGGCGGCGTCGCCGGCGCTCGTCTCGGTGCTCGACGCCCTGCAGGCCGAGCCCGGCGACCACCGCCCGCTGGCCGACTGGGCCGACAGCGTGCACATGACGGAGCGCACGCTCGCGCGCCAGTGCCAGCGCGAGCTGGGCATGTCATTCGGCGACTGGCGCCAGCGGCTGCGCTTTCTGCGCGCCATCGACGCGCTGGAGGCTGGGCGCACGGTGCAGGAGATCGCGTTCGACCTCGGCTACAGCACCGCGTCGGCCTTCATCGCGATGTTCCAGCGCGAGGCCGGCACCACGCCGGAGCAGTACCGGCGCGAGTTCTGTGGGGTCGCCTGAAGGCCGGGCGATAATCCACCCCGTGAAGCACGCCAGACCGCCGCTGGTGCAAGTGCCGAAAGGCCGCACTGGAGGAACGTCCGGACTGCAAAGGACAGCGCAGGAGTTAACGACTCTCCACCGTGAGGTGAGGATCAGAGCAACAGAGACGAGCCGATTAAGTTCGGGTGAAACGGGCAATCTCTGCGCGCAGCAACACCAAGTAGGCCAGTATTGAGGTGGTTCCGCTGAGCTGGCGGGTAGGTGGCATCGAGCCGTCTGGTGACAGGCGGCCCAGAGTAATGGCGGTCACGCCGCAGGTTCCGCAAGGGGCCTGCGGTGCACAGAATCCGGCTTATCGGCGGGCTTCACACTTTTCTTCTTTCCCCCTTTCCGGTTTTCCGCGCCCTTCGGCTTGAAGGCGGGCGCAAGCCTTGCCGCCTGCAAGGATTGGTAGTTACCCGTACAATCGATAGCATGCTAATTAATAGGCGGCTATCGTGAACGACAGACCAAACCCCCAACCGACGCGCGAACAGGCGCTGATGCGGCTCGGCACGTCGCTCGCGGTGCTGCAGCGCGGCTACCGCGCCGCGGCGGACAAGGCGGTGGCTCACGTGGGCGTGTCGCAGACGCTGGCCTATCCGATCGTGATGCTCGGCCGCATGAACGGCGAGGTGCGCCAGGGCGTGCTGGCCGAGGCGCTGGGCATCGAGGGGCCGTCGCTGGTGCGCTCGGTCGACCAGCTGGTGGAAGCCGGCCTCGTCGAACGCCGCGAAGACCCGGCCGACCGCCGCGCCAAGACCCTCCATCTCACCGAGGCCGGCCAGGCCGTCTGCGAGCCCATCGAGGCCGCGCTGACGCTGATGCGGGTTTCGCTCTTCGAGGGCGTGTCCGACGAGGACGTCGCGGCCTGCCTGCGCGTGTTCGCCGTGCTCGAGGAGCGCATGGGCGTTCGCGCCGTGCAGAGCCTGCCGCCGCCGCCATCGCAGGAAGGGCGCAGGTAGCCCGATGGCCGCGTTCAGCCTGCCGCGCTTCAGCCGCGCGGAGATCCTCTTTTCCGCCAAGAGCTTCGCCGCGGCCATGCTGGCGATGTACCTCGCCAGCCGCGCAGGCCTGCCGCGCCCGTTCTGGGCGCTCATGACCACCTACGTCGTCGCCCATCCGCTGGCCGGCGCCGTGCGCTCGAAGGCGGTCTACCGTTTTCTCGGCACGCTCATCGGCAGCACCGCCACCGTGCTGCTGGTGCCGGCGCTGTCCAACGCGCCCGAGCTGCTCACGCTGGTGCTCGCGCTGTGGGTGGGGCTGTGCCTGTGCATCTCGCTCTTCGACCGCACGCCGCGTTCCTACGTGTTCATGCTCGCGGGCTACACGGCGGCGCTGATCGGCTTTCCCTCGGTGCAGACGCCGCTCGCGCTGTTCGACACCGCCGTCGCCCGCGTGGAAGAGATCGGCCTGGGCATCTTCTGCGCCACGCTCGTCCACAGCCTCGTGCTGCCCGCGGGGCTCGCGCCGACCGTGCTGGGCCTGCTCGACCGCACGCTGCACGACGCGCGCAAGTGGCTCGGCGATCTCTTCCAGCCCGCAAGCCGCAGCGGCAGCAACGGCGGCGACCCGAAGCGCCTCGACGACGACCGCCGCCGCCTCGCCGGCGACATTACGCAGTTGCGCCTGCTCTCCACCCACGTTCCCTTCGACACCACGCACCTGCGCTGGACCGCCGGTGCCATCCGCGCGATGCAGGACCGCGTTGCCGCGCTCACGCCCGCGCTCTCCGCCGTCGAAGACCGCCTTCTGGCGCTGGAGCAGGCCGAAGGCGCGATCGCGCCCGACGTGGCCGCCGTGCTTGCGCAGGCTGCACGGTGGCTGCGCGAAGAAGCCGAACCCGTCGGCGATGCCGCGGCGCGCGCCGAGCGCCTGCAAGCCCTGCGCCGCGCCATCGACGCACTCAGCGCCACGCCCGCGAACGCCGAACAACAAACCCAATGGGGCCGCGCCCTGCGCATCGGCCTTGCAGGCCGACTCGAGGAACTGGTCGACGGCTGGACCGCCTGCGCCCAGCTTCGCCAGGACATCGACGAGGGCCTGAAGGGGGCAGCACCGCTGCGCCGCACGGCAGCGCTCGGCAGCCGCGTGCTGCACCGCGACTACGGCATGGCGCTGCTGTCGGCGCTCGCCGCCGTCATCGCCATCTGCCTGTGCGGTGCCTTCTGGATCATCACCGGCTGGCCCATGGGCTCGGCCGCGACCATGATGGCCGCCGTCTTCTGCTGCTTCTTCGCCACCATGGACGACCCCGTGCCGGCGATCCACGGCTTCCTGAAGTGGACGCTGTGGTCCGTTCCGATCTCGGCCGTCTACGTGCTGGTGCTCATGCCCACGGTGCAGGACTTCGGCATGCTGGTGCTCATCTGCGCGCCGCTGTTGCTGCTGCTGGGTTTCTACCTGCCGCGCCCGACGCACTTCATGCCCGCGATGGCGCTGGTCTTCGGCGTGTGCGGCACGCTCGCGCTGCACGACACCGCCAGCTCCGACCTGGTGAGCTTCATCAACAGCATGATCGGCCAGATCGTCGGCGTGGTGGTCGCGGCGCGCGTCACGCGGCTGGTGCGTTCGGTGGGCGCCGACTGGAGCGCACGCCGCATCCAGCGCGCCACCTGGCGCGAGCTGGGCGACATGGCTGCCTCCTCGCAGCCGCAGTACGCGCAGAGTGACGCATATGCCGTGCGCATGCTCGACCGCATCGGCCTGCTCGCGCCGCGCATCGCGCAGGCCGGCGGCACCGTCGAGGGCGTGGCCGCCAACGACGCGCTGCGCGACCTGCGCATGGGCGCCGACATCGCCGTGCTGCAGCGCGTGCGCGGCCAGCTGCCGCTGGCCACTTCGGCCGCGCTGCTCGGCGGCATCTCGCGCTTCTTCCGCCAGCGCGCAGAAGGCCGCATGAATCCGCGACCGCCGGGCCTGCTGCCGCAGATCGACGAGGCGCTCGGCGCCGTGCTCGATGCGCGCGACGCCGCTTCTTCCTCCGCCTCGCGCTCGGCCGTCACCGCACTGGTGGGCCTGCGCCGCAACCTCTTTCCCGACGCGCCGCCCGTGCTGGCGAGCGTGGCCATCAACAACAGCAAAGGAGCTTCCGCATGATCGGTGAAGCCAGCTTCTACGGCCTGTACCTGCCCTGGATCATGGTGCTCGCGCTCGCGGCACTGCTCGCGCTGTGGGGCGTGCGCCGCCTGCTCGCGGCCACCGGCGCCTATCGCTGGGTGTGGCATCCGGCGCTCTTCGACATGGCGCTCTACCTGCTGCTGCTGTACGCGCTGAGCCGCGCCAGCGCCTACCTCCAATGACAACAACGAGATTCCCATGAAAGCCGCCCGAACTCCAACCGACAGCAATCCGTGGGCCCAGCGCCTGGGCCGCATCCTCATCACCCTGGTCGTGGTGGCCGCCGCCGTGTGGGCCGGCCTGCGCCTGTGGGACCACTACGAGCTCGCGCCGTGGACGCGCGACGGCCGCGTGCGCGCCAACGTCGTGCAGATCGCGCCCGACGTGTCGGGCCTCGTCACCGCCGTGCCGATCCACGACAACCAGCCGGTGGCCGCCGGCACGCTGCTGTTCGAGGTGGACCGCGCGCGCTACGACCTCGCCGTGCGCCAGGCCCAGGCCGCGCTCGCCGCGCAGCGCGCCATGAGCGCCCAGGCCCAGCGCGAGAACGCGCGCAATACCGGCCTCGACGAACTGGTGTCGAAGGAGTCGCGCGAACAGACCCGCTCGCGCGTCGAGCAGATGCAGGCGGCGGTCGCGCAGGCCGAGGTGGCGCTCGACTCGGCGCGCCTCAACCTGCAGCGCGCCGAAGTGCGCGCGCCCACCGGTGGCCTCGTCACCAACCTCGACCTGCGCCAGGGCAGCTATGCCGCGGCGGGCCGGCCGGTGCTCGCGCTGGTCGATGCGCAGTCCTTCTACGTCGAAGGCTATTTCGAGGAAACCAAGCTGCCGCGCATCCACCTCGGCGACCGCGTGCGCGTCACGCCCATGGGCGGCGGCGCGGTGCTCGAAGGCGCGGTCGAGAGCGTGGCAGCCGGCATTGCCGACCACGACCGTTCCACCAGCGCCAACCTGCTGCCCAGCGTGAACCCGACCTTCAACTGGGTGCGGCTCGCGCAGCGCATTCCGGTGCGCATCAAGCTCGATCCGCTGCCGCAGGGCGCGAGGCTCGTCGCGGGCCAGACGGTCACGGTGCAGGTGCTTGAGAACAAGCCTGTGCAGAAGACGGCGGCGACCACCTCCGCGCCACAGAAGGGATGAACGACATGACCAGCTTCGCATTCCGCCTCGCATCGCTGGCCGCCGCCGCCGCGCTCGCGGCCTGCGCGGCGGTCGGCCCCGACTACAAGCAGCCGCCCGAGGCGCTCGCCAGCCAGGCCGCCGCCGGCAAGCCCTTCGCCGAAGCGCCTGCCAACGCCGCGCCGCTGCCCGCGCACTGGTGGCGCCTGTATCACGATCCGCTGCTCGACAAGCTGGTCGAGCAGGCTCTCGCGCACAACACCGACCTGCGCCAGGCCGTCGCGAATCTCGAGCGCGAACGCGCCATCGAAGACGAAACCTCCGGTGCCAAGTACCCGACCATCGGCGTCAATGGCGGCCCTTCGTTCGGCCACGTCTCGGGCCTGTCGTTGCTGCAGAAGGGCTACGAGCCGCCGAGCACCTTCAACTACAGCGTGGGCGCCTCGCTGTCCTACCAGGTCGACCTGTTCGGCCAGATCCGCCGCGCCATCGAGGCCTCGCAGGCCAGCACGCAGGCCGCCGAAGCCGCGCTCGACCTCGTGCGCGTGAACGTCGCGGCCGGCACCGCGCGCGCGTACGCCGAAGCCTGTTCCACCGGCCTGCGGCTGCAGATCGCGCAGAAGTCCGTCGCGCTGCAGCAGGATGCCGTCAACGTCACCGATCGCCTGCAACGTGCGGGCCGCGCAGGCGCCATCGACGCGAATCGCGCGCGTGCGCAGTTGCAGCAGCTCAACGCAGCGCTGCCGCCGCTGAAGGCCGAGCGCCAGGGCGCGCTGTACCGCCTCGCCACTCTCACAGGCGCACTGCCGCAGGACTTTCCGCGCGAGGTGGCCGATTGCACCGTGCCGCCGCGCGTCGCCGGCGTGCTGCCGGTGGGTGACGGCGCCGCGCTGCTGCGCCGCCGCCCCGACATCCGCCAGGCAGAACGCAGCCTCGCCGCATCGACCGCGCGCATCGGCGTGGCGACGGCCGAGCTCTATCCGAAGGTCACGCTGGGCCTCTCGGGCTCCTCGGTGGGCCATGCCGATGGCTTCGGTCGCAAGGACACCTTCGCCTGGAGCCTCGGCCCGCTGATCTCGTGGACCATTCCGAACACCGGCGTGGCGCAGTCGCGCATCGCGCAGGCCGAGGCCGGTACGCGCGCCGCGCTCGCCAAGTTCGACGGCACCGTGCTCACCGCGCTGCGCGAGACCGAAACCGCGCTCGCCACCTACGCACGCGAGCTCGACCGCCGCGCCGCGCTGCAGGCCTCGCGCGACGAGAGCGCCAAGGTCGCCGCGCAGGCGCGCCAGCTCTACCAGAACGGTCGCACCGGCTACCTCGATTCGCTCGATGCCGAACGCTCGCTGGCCGCCAGCGAGGCCGCGCTCGCGGCCAGCGAGGCGCAGTTGGCCGACGACCAGGTGGTGCTGTTCATGGCGCTCGGCGGCGGCTGGGAGCCCGACGATGCCCATCTCGCGCAGAGGTCGACACCGGCCAACGCCGGGCAATGATGCCGACCACCACCACGTCCGCGCAGCCGCAGCGCCGCCCGCACGCGCCGCTGTGGCTGCTCGCGCTGGTCACCTTCAGCGGCACGCTGGCCATGCACATCTTCGTGCCCGCGCTGCCCATCGCCGCGAAGAGCCTCGGTGCCGGCATCGGCGCGATGCAGATGACGGTGAGCCTCTACATCCTCGGCCTCGCGGTGGGCCAGCTGATGTATGGCCCGCTGGCCGATCGCTACGGAAGGCGGCCGGTGCTGCTGCTCGGGCTGGGGCTCTATTGCGTGGCGGGCCTCGCCGCCGCGCTGGCGCCCGAGGTGCATTCGCTGATCGCGGCGCGCCTGTTCCAGGCGGTGGGCGGCTGCGCGGGCCTCGTGCTCGGCCGCAGCATCGTGCGCGACACGGCCGAGCCGCAGGAGGCCACGCGCCGCCTCGCGCTGATGAACCTGATGGTCACCATCGGCCCGAGCCTCGCGCCGCTGGTCGGCGGTGCGCTTGCCACCGCGCTCGGCTGGCGCTCGATCTTCTACGCGCTCTTCGGGCTGGGCGTGGTCGGCTTCCTCTTCACCTGGCGTCTGCTGCCCGAGACCGGCACGCCGGGCGCGGTCGTCAATGCGCGCGACCTGGCGCGCAACTACGGCAAGCTGCTGGCCTCGCCGGCCTTCCTCGGTTTCTCGATCGGCGGCGGCTGCGCCACCACCTCGATGTACGCCTTCATCGCGTCGGCGCCCTTCATCTTCGTGGACCAGCTGCACCGGCCGGCGCACGAGGCGGGCATCTACCTCGCCATCCTGGTGTCGGGCGTGTGGCTCGGCAGCTTCCTCACCAGCCACCTGATCTCGCGCGTGAGAGTCGACCGCTTGATGATCCGCTCGAACGCGCTGAGCGTGGCCGCGGCCTTCGTGCTGCTCGGCGCGGCGCTGACCGGCCATCTTTCCGTGCCGCTCATCGTCGCCTGCATGTTCCTGTACACCGTGGGTGCCGGCATGGCCTCGCCGGCCGCCCTCACGCAGGCGATCAGCGTGAATCCGCAGGTCATCGGCTCGGCCTCGGGCCTCTACGGCTTCACGCAGATGGCCGTGGGCGCGCTGTGCACCGCGCTCGCGGGCATGGGGCACAGCAACCCCGCGCTGGCATCGGCCATCGTGCTGGCGGGAGCGGGCATAGTGGCGCAGCTGTCGTTCGCGGTGGCGCTGCGCACGCAGAAGTGTGCAGCCGCCGCAGCGAAGCTCAGCGCGTGAACAGCCAGCCGCCCTTCGGCTGGCGCACCAGCTCGTGGCGCTTGACGGCGCGTTCCTCGCCGTCGTCGCCCACGTAGACCACCTCGAAGCGCAGCAGCTTCGGCGAGACCATCTTCCAGTTCTGGATGCGCTTCACGGTCACGCAGGCGGTCTTGTCGTGGTACTGCATCTCCGACATCGGGCCGCCCTGGAAGCCGCTGCCGTCGAACAGGCGGCCGGGTGCGGCGAAGGGGTTGAGCACGGCGCCGTTGCGCGCGGTGATGCAGCCTTCGGTGCGCACGAAGGACTCGATGGTCGGCGAGGCGCTGCGCACCACCTTGCCCACGGCAGGGCTCGGCGGCTTGCTGGCGATGGCCTCGCGGATGCGCTCGACCTGCTCCTCGGTGATGGGCGCGAGGCCGTCCTTCGAGACCACGGGCGGCGGCGCTGCCGGCGGTGCGGGCGGCGGCGGGGGCGCGAGAAGCGTGCAGCCCGTCGCGAGTGCCAGCGGCACGGTGCAGGCGAGGGCGGTGCCCGGTGTTCCGAACTTCATGACTCAGTCTCTCCCTGAGGGCTTGCGGCCCCTGGAGGCCGCGGGCTGAAAATTGCGGGCCGCGAACATGCGGTGCATCGTCGTTGTCGTCCTCTGTCTTCTCTTCTCGACTCTTCTTCTTTGTTCTTGCTTGTTGTTGTCAGAAGCGTTCGTGGGGTGCAAGGTAGCGCCACTGCCCGGGCTGCAGCCCCGCCAGCGGCACGCGGCCGATGCGGATGCGCCGCATCGCCACGATGCGCAGGCCGACGCCGTCGCAGATGTGGGCGATCTGTCCGGGCCGCGCGCCCTTGAGCGCGAAGCGCAGTCCCGTCTGCTCGTCGGTCTGCCGCCCGATGCTCACGCGTGCGGGCGAGCGTTCCAGCCGCGCCAGCGCCTCGGGGCTCACCGCGCCGGCCACGTCGACCATCACTTCGTGCTCGAGGATGCCGGCGTCTTCCTGCAGCTTGCGTTCGATGCGGAATTCCTGCGTGTACGCGACCAGCCCGCTGGCTCCGGTCTCGAGTGGCGTCATGCAGCGCTGCGCCTTCGCATGCGCCGGCAGAAAGCGCAGCCCCGCGCGCTCGGGCTCGTGATGGTTCGCGGCAATCAGCAGGCGGTGCGCGGTGTCGGTAGCCATGCCGGCAGGCTTGTACAGAAGCAATGTGACAGGCAGCACGGGCTCGGGCCTGGCGCCGGCCTCGATCTCGACCTTCTGCTGCGGCAGCACGCGCGACTGCGGCAGCATCTGCGGCACGCCGTCCACGCGCACCGCGCCGTTCTCTATCAGCAGCTCGGCTTCGCGGCGCGATACGCCGGCCAGCGCCGCCACGCGCTTGGCGAGGCGGATGCCTTCATCTTCGGCGGGAGCATTCATGTTCATCGGGCCGCCGCCAGCTGGCGGATGCGCGCCACGTGCGCGGCCAGCGAACGCGCCGCCACCGGCCACATGCGCTCGGGCACGTCGTCGTAGGCCAGCGGAAGCCATTGCTCGGGCGTGCCTTCGGGCAGCGTCTGCATCGCGGCGGCGATCTTGGCCTCGCGCTTCAGGCGGTGCGCCTTCAGCATGCCGATGGCGATGCGGGCGAAGCCGATCACGTAGCCGTGCGCGGGCAGGATGAACTCGATACCGCCGGCCTCGCAGGCCTTGTCGAGCGCATCGAGCGAATCGAGGTACGCGCTCATGTCGCCGTCGGGCGGATCGATCACCGTGGTGCTGCCGTTGAGGATGTGGTCGCCCGAGAAGAGCAGGCCGTCTTCCTCCAGCACCAGGCACAGGTGGTTGGCCGCGTGGCCGGGCGTGTGGACCACGCGCAGCGTGTGCGTGACGGCCTCGCCGGCGTCGTTGGTGCCCGAGAGCACCAGGCGTTCGCCGTCTTCCAGTTCGCGCTCGGGCGCGAAGCGCGCGGTGGCGCGTGCGGTCGGCTTCGAGGCCAGCCCGAGGATCGGTGGCTTGCTGCCGTTCTTGCACAGCGCTTGCAGCGGCGCCGCGCCCGGCGAGTGGTCGGCATGCGAGTGCGTGCAGACGATCATGCGGATGTCGCCGCGCGTGGCGCGCCAGAGCCGGCCGATGTGGTCGAAGTCGTTCGGGCCCGGGTCGATCACGATGTAGCCCGTGGCCGCGTCGCCGACGATGTAGCTGTTGGTGCCAGGGCCGGTCATGATGCTGGCGTTGGGCGCGGTCAGGCGCATCACGTTCTTCAGCAGCGGCACCGGGATCTCGCTCTGCCAGTCGAGCGCGTGCAGCACCTGGCCGTCGGGGCAGACCAGCGCGAGCTCGCCGTAGGGCGACTCGTGCTCCATGTAGCGCGCGTCCTCGCCCTTGAGCAGGCCGGCGCGCGGGCAGCTGGTCCACAGCGGAACCTCGCCGGCGCAGGCCGCGAGCAGGGCGTCGACCGTTGCGTAGGTGGCCATGCGCTGCAGCGTGCGCACGGTCGGGAAGATCATGAAGAAGGTGCCGGCTTCGTGGCGCGCCAGCGCATCGGCGGGGCGCACCCAGCAGGGCTCGAACTGCTCGTTCTCGTCGGCCGTGGGCGTCTGGCCTTCGGGCATGCGTGCCACCAGGAAAGGCACGTCGAAGCGACGGGGCAGGTCGCGGTCGGTCATCCAGTGCGCGAAGGTGAAGACGCGGTCGGAATCGAGCACCAGGCCGCGCGCGGCGCACTGGTCGGCGAAGGCGGTGCCGGCGGTGTCGCCACGGTCCATCGCGGCGATGTCCTCAGCCGTGACGGCGCTGCCGTCGGCGTGGTGCGCGAGCAGGATGCCCAGTTCCTCGAAAGCCTCGCGGATGGCCGCGATGGCCTGCGTGCGCTGTACGCGGCTCTGCGTGGGGCGGCGCGTGGCGATGCGCTTGGCCGCCTCGTCGGCTTCGTCGATGTGGCCGCCGGGAAACACGTACGCGCCGGGCGCGAAGCTGGCGGTGGCGGAACGGCGGGTCATGAGCACTTCGATGCCGGCGGCGCTGTCGCGCAGCAGCAGCACCGTGGCGGCCGGGCGCAGGGGCGCGGGCTCGCGTGGGATATGTAGTTGTTGGGAGGAACGGACCATGGGCCAATTATGGAGAGCGGGCGCGGTACGTGCATGTCGCGCATAAGCTCATATGGAATCGGGCATCAGCCGCGCGCCACAATGCGCGCCTGCACTGTCTGCATTGAAGACAAAAGACTGACCGACCGAAAGACTGTAATGGCTCATTCTCCACTCACCCGTCTTGCCAGATTCGCCCGATTCACCGGACTCGCCCGCCGCGGGCTGCTGCTGGCCACGGCATCGCTCGCCGTGCCCGCCGCCTTCGCCCAGCACGCCGCGCACGACTGGCCGCAACAACCCGTCACGCTCATCATGGGCTTTCCGGCCGGCTCGGGCGTGGACGTGGTGGCCCGCGCCATCCAGGAGCCGCTGGCGAAGCAGCTCGGCAAGCCGGTCATCATCGACTACAAGTCGGGCGCCGCCGGCAACATCGCCAGCGACTACGTGGCCCACTCCAAGCCCGACGGCTACACGCTCTCGTTCGGCACCGCCGCCACGCACGGCAGCAACGCCGCGCTCTACAAGAAGCTGCCGTTCGACGTGGAGGCCGACTTCGTGCCGGTGGCCCCGGTGCTCGACGTGTCGAACGTGCTCACCATCAATCCCGACGTGATCAACGTCAAGACCTTGAAGGAATTCGTCGAGCTGGTCAAGGCCAACCCCGGCAAGTACAACTATGCGTCTACAGGCAACGGCGCCGGCACGCACATGGCCTTTGCCGAGTTCAACTCGCGCCTGGGCCTGAACATGGTGCACGTGCCTTACAAGGGCGGCCCCGAGGCCATCACGTCGGTGGTGCGCGGCGAAACGTGCTGCATCATGAACCAGGTGCAGACCGTGCTACCGCACTACAAGGCCGGCAAGGTGCGCCTGCTGGGCGTGACCACCGCCTCGGCCGTGCCAGCGGTGAAGGAGGTGCCCACCATCGCGTCGAGCGGCCTGCCTGGCACCAGGGGCTTCGACAGCTCGATCTGGTTCGGCATCTTCGCGCCCAAGGGCACCGACCCGCAGATCGTCGACAAGCTCAACGCGGCAGTGAAGGCGGTGCTCGAGACCCCCGAGATCCGCGAGCGCTTCGAGAGCCAGGGCAACACCGTGCGCATCGAGTCGCCGGCGCAGTTCAAGAAGACCGTGCACGACAACCGCGTGAAGTGGGCCGAGGTCGCCAAGGCGGCGAACATCAGCATCGATTGAACGCTGTGTTCCGGGGCGTGTGCACAGGCCGCCGGGTACTCCCCTCCGCGAATGTCCCCCGGCCTTCGGCCTCCTCCTCTATTTCGCTGCGGGGAGCACCCGACGCCCTGTGCACGAGGCACGCTGTCGGGGCGCTGCCGGCATGAGCGCACTGCCGATCAAAGCGTCTTGGTCAGCGTGAGGATGAAGCGGGCCTTGTTCGGCGAGTAGGTCTGCTTGCCGAAGGCGCCGAAGCCCAGGTCGACACCCGGATTGCTCACGGAAAGATACGAGCTCTGCTTGTTGGCTCCCTGCACCGAGCCGGCCAGCGACAGGCCGTTGCCGAAGTCGTAGCTCGCGCCCACGTTGTAGTCGACGTAGCTCTTGTAGCCCAGGCTGCGGATGTCGTTCGACATGTTCGTGTAGCCCACGGCCGCCTTCAGAGTGAGCTTGGGCAGGATCTCCTTGCTGTACGACAGGTTCAGGTAGCCGGTGTTGGTGCCCTTCAGGCCCGAGCCGGCCTTGTTGCCGGCGTAGCCGAAATAGTCCTTCGACACCGTGTGCGAGTACTTCAGCGTGAACGAGCCGATGGTTTCGTCGGTGTAGCCCGCGCTGCCATAGAGCTCCGTCGTGTTGCCCGACGAGTTGCCCGGATAGATGTACGTGAGCGCACCCACGTCCATGTCGAAGGGGCCGGCCTTGAACTTGTAGCCGCCGTAGATGTCGCTCTCGATGCTGTTGCCCTTGAGCCAGTTGACGCTCGAATTCCAGTTGCCCACGTAGAAGCCGCTGTCGCCGAAGGCGTAGTCGAAGCCGCCCTGGATGGCGGGCTTGAACGCGCTGGTCTTGGCGTAGTCGTTCCTGCCGAGCATATCCTGGTCCTGCCCGCGGAACTTGTAGTTGGTGGTGAGCGCCACATTACCCGTGAGCTGCGCGCTTGCGAGCATCGGAAGAGCGGAAAGAACAGGAAGGGCGAGCACCGGCAGGGCGGTGCGAAGGATGTTTTTCATCGAAAGAATCGCTGACGTATGGAGGAGCCGTCAGCGTAGGAGCGGCCGTCTAAACGCCGCGTAAAAACTGAGCTCAGCGGCGCAAAAGTTTCGTCTCGGGCATCGTCATCGCCACCACGCCCGCCACGACACAGGCCAGTCCGAGCCATGCCGTGGCCGCCAGCGTCTCACCGAGGAACACCACGCCGATCGTCACGCCGATGGGCACGCGCAGATAGGCCTGGGCGGCGGTCGACATCGGCCCCAGCGTCTTGATGAGCCGGAAGTAGATCGTGAAGGCCAGCGCGGTCGAGAGCACCGCCAGCGCCAGCACCGCCATCATCGATGCGGCCGACGGCGAAAGCGTCCACGGCCTGTCGACCACGAGGCTCGCGGGCAGCAGCATCGCCGCACCGCTGACGAGCGAACCCGCGGCCGGCACCATCGGGTCCAGCCCCTTGAACACGCGGCCGAACATCGCGGCGCAGCCGTAGCAGACGGCGGCGGCCACCAGCCCGAGCTGAGCGAGCAGCGAATGCCCGAGCCCGTTCAGCGCCTCGAAGCCGACGATCAGGCAGATGCCCGCGAGGCCCGCGCCCACGCCGAACATGCGCCGCGGCGTCGGCTTGTCGGAGCCGCCGAGGCCCAGCCCCAGCAGGAAGATGAAGATCGGCGAGGTCGAGTTGAGGATGGTCGCCAGCCCCGCATCGACGCTGCGCTCGGCCCATGCGATGAGCGTGAAGGGCAGCACGCTGTTCAGGCAGGCCTGCAGCGCGAAGCGGCCCCACATCGCCGGCTCCTTCGGCAGCTTCACGCCGCGCACGCGCAGCACGGCGAGCAGCAGCGCTCCGGCAATGAACGTTCGCGCCGCGATCAGCGTGACCGGCGGAATGGTCGCGACGCCGATCTTGATGAAGGTGTACGAGGCGCCCCAGCAGGTGGCGAGCAGCGCGAGCAGTGCCCATTCGAGGGCGAGGCTGGCGTGGGGCTTGTCGATGGAGGAGGGTGTTGATGCGTGCATGGTGCGCCGATCATTCCCCCACCGGCGCGGCCACACTTCGGCCGAGAACGAAGCGTGGATGCCTCAGTGGTCGTGCGCGTGCGGCTTGCTGTTCATGCCGCCGTTCAGCAGCGTCGCCAGGTCGACTTCCTGCTCGGCCGCAGCCCCGGCGATCACGCGTTGCTCCAGCTCGTCCAGATGCTCCAGCGCCACGGCCAGCGCCTGGTCGAGCGACTTGCCCGTGGTCAGGGCCTCGATGATCTGCTCATGCTCGCGCGGCGCGCAGCTCGCGGCCTCGGCGGAGTCGTACAGCGCCTTGTAGAGCTCGGTGTTCGAAATGAGCCGCTTGATGTACGACAGCAGCTCCTCGCTGTCCGCCATCTGCGCCAGCAGCAGATGGAAGTCGCCCGCCAGCTTGATCGCGTCCTCGCGCCGGCCTTCCTTGAAGGCCTTCTGCTCCGCCTGCACGTGCTTGCGCAGCGCGGCCACCTGTTCGCGCGAGAGGTTGCCGAACAGCGTGGTCACCAGTCCGGCCTCGACGATGCGGCGCGCGCGGTAGATGCCGCGCATGTCTTCGATGGAGGGGTTGGGCACGAAGGCGCCGCGGTTGTGCTCCAGCACCAGCCGCTTTTCCGACCCCAGCCGCGCCAGCACCTTGCGCACCGCGCCGCGCGTGCAGCCCAGCGCTTCGGCCAGCGCGCGTTCGCGCAGCGGGGTTCCGGGCCGCAGCTTGCCGCTGAGCAGTGCCTTCGACACGGCGGCGTAGACGCGTTCGTCCACGTTCGCGTCGTCGGCTTCCGTGAGTTCGGGGGAGGGGGCGGTCGCTGGGGTCTTGCGGGCGGCGGAGGGCATAGGCAGTCGGATTATTGCTTGTGCGATGTCGCCCCCGGGTAAGCCCTTGGATTGACTCGCCCGGTCGTGCTCCGTACCATTCGCGCCGTTTGGTTAACCAAAATAAATTGTATGGTTAACCAAAATCAGAGAAAATCCCAACCAGAGACATGAATCGAGGCTCTCCATGAAATCCGCCAAATGGCTTGCCGCACTGCCGGTCGCCGCCTTCTTCAGCGGGGGATGGCTGTCCTCCATTGCGCCCACCTTCGTGCTCGGCATGCCCTTCCTGATGGTGTGGAACGTCAGCTGGCTGGTGCTGACCTCGCTGATCATGGTGGTCATCGACCGCGCAGAAGGCGACATCGACGCGCCTTCGGCCAACGGAGACGCGCGATGAACGCCGCGCTCGGAGTCATCGCCCTGTTCGTCGTCGGCGCGCTGGGCCTCGCGGTGCTCGCGCGGCGCGGCCGCACCATGAACCTCGAGCAATGGGCGCTCGGCGGGCGCGGGCTGGGCGCCATCATGGTGTTCCTGCTGATGGCGGGCGAGTCTTTCTCGACCTTCACCTTCCTGGGCGCGAGCGGCTGGTCTTACAGCAAGGGCACGCCGGCCTTCTACATCCTGGCCTACGGCGGGCTGGCCTACCTCATGGCCTTCTGGATGCTGCCGGCCGTCTGGCGCTACGCCACCACGCACAAGCTGGTGTCTTTCTCGGACTTCTTCGCGCACAAGTACGACAGCCGCCCGCTCGGCGTGCTGGTGTCGGTCGTGGCGCTCATGGGCATGGTCGCGCTGCTGACCATCCAGTTGCGCGGGCTCGGCATCATCGTGTCGGAGGCCTCGTACGGCTCCATCGCGCCGCAGGTGGCGATCTGGATCGGCACGCTGGTGATGGTGAGCTACATCCTGTTCTCGGGCATCCACGGCTCGGCCAGCATCGCGATCGTGAAGGACATCCTGATCCTCGCGCTCGCCGTG
The DNA here is from genome assembly GCF_900109805.1 of Variovorax sp. YR750. Taxonomy (NCBI): domain Bacteria; kingdom Pseudomonadati; phylum Pseudomonadota; class Betaproteobacteria; order Burkholderiales; family Comamonadaceae; genus Variovorax; species Variovorax sp. YR750. Next base: position 528,362 of record NZ_FOBJ01000003.1, on the reverse strand, counting down.
TTCCTCGGCATCTACCTGCCGTGGCACTACTACGGCGGCGTCGCGCCGATGTTCACCGCCATCCACGCCGCCAACCCCGGCTTCTTCGAGTTCCCGAAGGAAGGCCTGAACCTCACCTGGTACAACTCGACCATCCTGCTGACGGCGCTGGGCTACTACCTCTACCCGTTCAACCTCACCTCGGTGTACGCGGCAAAGAGCGCGAGCGCCGTGCGGCGCAACACCATCCTGATGCCGCTGTACCAGGTGGTCATCGCCTTCCTGTTCCTGGTCGGCTTCGCGGCCATCCTGCAGGTGCCGGGGCTCAAGGGCTCCGACGTGGACCTGGCCCTCTTCGGCCTCGTCAAGCACACCTTCGACCCGTGGTTCGTCGGCGTGATCGGCGGCACGGGCGTGCTCACCGCGCTGGTGCCTGGCTCGATGATCCTGCTCACGGCCTCCACCGTGATCGGCAAGAACGTCTACAAGGAAGGCTTCGCGCCCCACGCCACCGACAAACAGGTCTCGCGCGTGGCGCGCGGCGTGCTGCCGGTGTTCGCGCTGGTGGCGGTGTACTTCGTGCTGCGCGGCGGCACCACCATCGTGGCTGTTGCCATCTTCGCCTCCAGCCTGCTCACGCAGCTGCTGCCCTCGCTGCTCTTCAGCCTCAAGAAAAAGCCCTTCGGCAACAAGCACGCCGCCTTCGCGGGCATCCTGGCCGGCGGCGCGGTGCTGGCCTTCATGATGACCACGGGCTCGAACCTGGGTACGCTGTTCCCGGCCGCGCCGGTGGTCTTCAAGTCGCTCAACACCGGGCTCGTGGCTCTGGCGACCAACGCGCTGGTGTTCGTGATCGTCGCGCTCGTCACCCCGCGCACGACGCCGCGCGCCGCCATCGCGCAGCCGGCCTGATGAAGATTTTTTCGAGAAACGGATTCCCACCATGTCATCGCTCCTGATCCGCAACGTTCGCCCCATGGGCGCTTCCCCGGTCGACGTGCGGGTGCAGGACGGGCGCATCGCCGAGCTCGGCACCGCGCTCGCCGCGCCGGCCGGCGCCGTCGTCGAGGAAGGCCACGGAGCCTTGCTGCTGCCCGGCCTCGTCGAAGGCCACACCCACCTCGACAAGACCATGTGGGGCATGGATTGGTACCGCAACGAAGTCGGGACGAACCTCACCGACAAGATCGAGAACGAGCGCGCCTTCCGCCATGTCAGCGGGCATGACGCAGCCACGCAGTCGCTGGTGCTCGCCAAGGCATTCCTGGCGCTCGGCACCACGCGGCTGCGCACGCACGTCGATGTCGACACGCAGGCCGGCCTGCGCCACCTCGAAGGTACCCTGCGCACGCGCGAGACGCTGCGCGAGGTGCAGCAGATCCAGGTCGTCGCCTTCCCGCAATCGGGCCTGCTGGGCCGGCCCGGCACCGCCGAGCTGCTCGACCAGTCGCTGGCGATGGGCGCCGACGTGCTCGGTGGTCTCGACCCGTGCGCCATCGACGGCGATCCGGTGAGGTCGCTCGACGTGCTTTTCAACATCGCCCACAGGCACCAGCGCCCTGTCGACATCCACCTGCACGAGCCCGGCGCCATGGGGGCCTTCTCGCTCGACCTGATCCTGCAGCGCACCGAGGCGTTGGGCATGCAGGGCAAGGTCGCCATCAGCCACGGCTTCTGCCTCGGTGATGTAGGCGCGGGGGTGAGCGAACGCGAGCGCGATGCATTGCTCGCCCGCATGGCGAAGCTGGGCGTGGTGCTCGTCACCAGCGCGCCGCCCTCGCGCACCGTGCCGCCGCTCATGGTGTGCCGGCAGGCCGGCGTGACAGTGCTCGGCGGCAACGACGGCATCCGCGACACCTGGTCGCCCTACGGCAACCCCGACATGCTCGAGCGCGCCATGATCATCGGCCTGCGCTACAACCTGCGCCGCGACGACGAGATCGAAGTGGCGCTCGACACCGTCACCCACTCCGGCGCGCGCGGCTGCGGCTTCGAGAACTACGGCCTCGTGCCCGGCAACCGCGCCGACCTCGTGCTGGTCGATGCGCAGACCGTCGCGCACGCCGTCGTCTCGCGGCCGGTGCGCAAGCTGGTGGTGGCAGGTGGGCGCGTGGTCGCGCGCAACAGCATGCTGAGCGCAGACCTGGCGGCCTTGTGAAGGCAGGGGGCAAGCACGACGGAGGCATCGCCTTCGCGATCGTCATCGTGCTGGTGGCGCTGAACCTGCGCGCCTTTCTCACGTCGAGCAGCCCGCTGCTCGAACCCATCCGCATGGCGACCGGCATCGGCTTCCACGCGGTGGCGCTGCTGACGGTGCTGCCGATGTTCGCGATGGGCGCCACCTCGCTCTTCGGCGCGGCCGTCGGCCAGCGCATCGGCGCGCGCGGCGGCGTCGCGCTCGGGCTCGTGGCCATCGCCGTGGCTTGCGCCAGCCGCTACGTGGCCGGCGGCGCTGCGGCGCTGCTGTGGAGCGCCGCGCTCGCGGGCGCGGGCGTGGGCCTTGTGCAGGCGCTGATGCCCGGCGTGGTGAAGCAGGCCTACCCGGCGCGCATCGGCGTGATGACGGGGCTGTATTCCGCCGCCATCATGGGCGGCGGCGGGCTCGGCGCCATGGCCAGCCCGTGGGTCGCGCATGCACTGGGCGGCGACAAGGGACCGGACTGGCACGCCGGCCTCGCGATCTGGGCCCTGCTCGCGACCTTCGCGCTGCTGTACTGGCTCAACATGCGGCGCATCGAATCCACTTCCATCGCCGAGGCGCCGGGTCTTCGCGGCCTCTCGTGGCTGCGCTGTTTCTCGAGCGGCCGCGCGTGGCTGCTGGCCGCGTGCTTCGGCCTCATCAACGGCGGCTACACCAGCCTCGTCGCCTGGCTGCCGCACTTCTATGCGCAGCAGGGCTGGACCGCGCAGCAGGGCGGCTCCGTGCTCGCGCTGATGACCGCCGCGCAGGTGGTCTCCGCGCTCGCCATGCCCGCCATCGCACGCAGCCGGGGGCGCGACCTGCGGCCCTGGCTGGTGCTCACGCTCGTCGCTCAACTCGCGGGCTTCTGCGCGCTGACCTTCGACGCGCCCGTGCCGGCAGTCGCCATCGCGGTCGCGCTGGGCTTCGGCCTCGGCGGTGCGTTCTCGCTGTGCATGGTGCTCGCGCTCGACCATTTGCCCAACCCCGCGCAGGCCGGTGCCCTCGCGGGCTTCATGCAGGGTGTCGGCTTCATGATCGCGGCGCTCGCGCCCTTCGTCACCGGCTGGGTGCGCGAACAGACCGGCGGCTTCACGCTCGCGTGGGCCTATCTCGCAGCGGTCGTGGTGATGCTGCTGCCGCTCATGCTGCGCTTCGATCCGCGCCGCTATGCCGCCGCCACGGCGGGCCTCTTCGTTGCGCGCGGCACCCAAGCCGGCGCACCATCCATCACCGCGCTCGACAGCGCGGCTACCAGAAAGGTCTGAACACGATGTACCAGGAACAGTTCATGCGGCGGGCGATCGCTCTCTCCGCACAAGCGCTGAGCGAGCCCGGCACCGAACCCTTCGGTGCCGTCGTCGTGAAAGACGGCGTGATCGTCGGCGAAGGCTTCAACCATTCCGTCGCGCACCACGACCCGACATCGCATGGCGAAGTCGAAGCGATCCGCGATGCATGCCGCAAGCTCGGCACCGTCAACCTGCAGGGCTGCGAGCTCTACACCTCATGCGAGCCTTGCGCCATGTGCGTGGCGGCGATGCATATCGCGGGCATCGCGAAGCTGTACTACGCGGCCTCGCTCGCGCAGTCTGGCAAGGCCTTCGATGGCGTGACGGTGGCGGCTCGGCATCCGATCGATGTGGATGCGCTGCGCGCCGAGGCTGGTGCGCCGTTTGAGCGGCGCAGCTTGCCCGCCGAGCAGAAGATGGATGGCGAAGCCGTGCGGATCCTGTCGGCGTGGGCCGCGCCACGCAAGGCCGCCTGACGCACCTGTGGCACCTATGTCTTGAGCGCTTTCACGACAGCATCGAAGAAAGGAACCGCCGGAATGCCGGTCGCCGTCGGGTTGGTCTGCGCTCCCCAGATGACGATCACGACCTTTTCCTTGCGGTTGATGTAGATCTGCTGGCCCATGATCCCGACCGCGAAGAATGCGCCGTCCACCGCGGACTGGCTGCTCTTGTTGGTGGGGATCCACCACATGTAGCCGTAGTCCGATGCGGTGCCGGTGCTCAGTACCTTGGGAGAGCCCGCGTCCGTGACCCATCCCGTGGGCAGCAGTTGCTGCCCGCCGGCAAAGCCGTCGTTCATGACGAACATGCCGAAGCGACCATAGTCGCGCAAGGTCGCGCTGATGCCGCCGGCCGCGAACTCGATGCCGTCCGGCGAGTCCAGCCACCAGTTGGCCTGTGCTTCCATGCCGAGCTTCGACCAGACCTTCTCGGACAGGTACTGCGCCAGCGGCTTCTTGACCGCGTTGTAGACGATCTCGCCGGCCACCCGCGCCTCACCGGTGCTGTAGTTGTACACGGAGCCCGGCGCGGCCACGCGAGGCAGCTTGCTCATGAGGTCCATGGCCGAACCCGGCTTCTGGCTGAGCTGTGCTTCCAGCAACTGACGGCGATCGGATGTGGGGTCGGTGTAGGTCTCGTTCCATTTCACGCCCGAGGCCATCATCAGCACATTGCGCACCGTGACGCCGTCGTAGGCGGTCCCCGCCAACCGAGGCACGTACTTGACCACCTGGTCGTCGAGGCTGGCGATGTAGCCGTCCTTTACCGCCAGGCCGACCAGTGTCGACGTGATCGACTTGGCCACCGACATGGACATCCAGCGGGTCTTCTGCGTGTTGCCGTACTGGTAGGTTTCGTTGGCGATCTTGCCGTCCTTCAGGATCAGCAAGCCGGCCACGCGGTTGGCGGCCATGAAGTCGGCCATGCTGTAGGTCGCGCCGCCAGTCGAGAAGCTCAGCTGGGTCAACTGGGAGGCGGCCGCGGGCAGCGCGTAGGGCGTGCCGCCGGGCTCGATCGTCCGTGTCGGGAACAGCCGGTCGGTGTTGCGGTACGTGTTGACGGCGAGGTCAGGAGACAGGGCGCCGTCGTAGATCTGGCGGACCGTGCCGATGGGCTCCGAGGCATGCGGATAGCCGCTGCCGCTGCCCGGATTGCCGCCGCCACTGGCAGGGGGAGGTGCCGCGACGATGGGCAGGACCGCACCGCCTCCACCACCACCTCCGCCGCCTCCACCACCACAGGCCGCCAGCAGCACTGCGGCTGCAATCAGCGAAACCGACAACGCGGCACGCACCGGGCGCACAACGACAAACACCCTCCGGACACCTTGATCCACGCGAATCTCCTCGTCTGTTTGTTGGTGATGGCACCTGCGCGCCACGGGCAAGGCATTGCACCTTGCCGCCGCGGATGATCGCACTCATGCGCTCCGGAACCAAATCCGCCGTCGGAATTCACGACGATGTTGTTACTCACCACTCTGCCCAGCCCTGAATAGAGTGACCTCACGGCGCCACTCGAAGCGCGCCAAGAGGAGTTGGCAATGTTCATCACCAGAAGCAGCGATAGCGGCAGCGCGACCAAGCCGTCTTCAGCTCGCGTCGCGCGTGCGCTCGAAATCCATCGAAGCGTCGTGGCGTGCAACGCGCACATCGCGCGCAGCAGCGACAGCACCCACGCACTCACCGCAGCGCTGATGCTGCCTTGCTACAAGGCCGAATTCCGCAACCTCGTACTCGTATTGACCTCGGACGAAGAGCGCGAACTTAGGTACGCGCTCGATGTGCTTTGCGATTGCGCCGCATGAAGAAGAGAACCTTCGCGCCAATTTCCGGCGCTCGAGGTTTCATTCCGAATGCTTGCGCGGCTTGCGGAATTACAGAGTTGGATTGAACGGGATTTCACTCGTAGCGGCAAACATGCCGAGCGCCCAGACTCCGCTTCCCCGGCCGGGAAGTCATTTCATGGAAGTCATTTCTCTTGAAAGGAGTTGGCAATGGCGGAAAAGCAGAAATTCACCATCCTCTCGTTCGTTGGCGGTGGCATACGGGGCCTGATGTCGGTCACCATCCTGAACAAGCTGTACACGAAGTACCCGCAGATCATCGACAACACCGACCTCATCGCCGGATGCTCGACGGGCTCGATCATCACCAGCGAACTGCTCGCGGGAACGAAGCCGCAGGACCTCATTACCTTCTTCACCACGAAGGAGATCGACTTCTACAACAAGATGAACTCGGACCCGAACGTGCCCGCGTACTCGATCGACGAGGTCTTCGCCTCGCAGCTCAAGTTGCACCCCACGGCGAAGGTGTCCGACCTCGGGCGCTGCGCGCTGTTCGTGTCGTTCAACGTCGGCGGTGCCGCGCTGAAGGACGGCGTGAAAACGCCGACGCCGTGGGAGCCGGTCATGTACACGAACATGATCGCGGACCACGGCGACGTGCTGGTCGCGAAGGCGGCCACGTCCAGCGGCGCGATGCCGGGGCAACTGGGCTCGTACGAAGGCAACATCGACGGCGCCTTCTTCAACCACGATCCGACGGTTGCCGCCATCGCGCTGGCCGTGAAGGCCGGGTACGCGCTGGAGGACATCACGGCCATCACCATCGGCACCGGCCTCATGTACGACTGGATCGCGAGCGACACCCACAACTGGGGCGCCAACCAGTGGATGACCGGTACGCCCAATCCGTTCAACGTCACGCCGCCCTTTCTCATGAACCAGTCCACGCCTGGGCCGGTGCTCGACGCGAGCCTCAGCGGCACGTCGGCACAGATCATGCCCATGCTCGCCGGATTCCTGCTGGGCGACCGCTACGCGAACGTGAACCCGACGCTGCCGTTCTTCATTCCGGAGAACACCACCTACCCGCAGGCCATCGATCTGCTGCAGGCCAAGGGCAAGTCGGCCGACACCGCGAAGGCCGAAGCGCTGCTCCAGGCCTACTGGGTGAACCACTCGCTCGGTCCCGTCACGCCCCCCGCAAACGCCTCCGCCAATCGCGCGTGAGCGGCACCCCCGAACGCATTCCTGAAACAGGAGGAACGATGTCGATCACTGAAGAGAACACTGCCGAAGCAGCCGCCGGCGTCCTGGACTCGCAGGACCTCGGCCCGCATGTCATCCAGCAATTGCTGCCCACCCGCTACGTGCTCGATGTGGACGGCGGCAGCACGAAAGAAGGCACCGCGGTCATCTCATGGACGCGCAAGTCGGACAAGGGCAGCACCAACCAGCAATGGATGTTCGTTCCCGCGGGAGGGAACAACCCGGGATGGTGGTATCTGCAGACGAACATGGGCACGGGCCTCGTGATGACCGTGGTGCCCAAAGGCATTGTCCCGGTGCCTCCACCCACACCCATCGTGATGATGAGGAAGGGTGCTGTTGCCGACAGCAGCCTGCAGCTCTGGTGCCTGCTGCCCACCGAAAAACTCGGCTACTGGTACATCCAGAACAAGAGCGGTGCGAGCAACTCGGCGACGCCGATGATCCTCACGCTCGACGGCGACAAGACCGCTGCGCGTGCAGTGCTTGGCGCCATCAGCTTCACCGGGTTTGAAACCCAGGCCTGGGGGTTTGCACCGGCGTAGTGGAAGTCAGTCCCAGGCCGGCGACAGACCGGCCGGGTCTGTCAGGCGCTCATTGCGGTCGAGCGCTGCGATCTGCGCCATTTCGGCTTCCGTCAGCTTCAGCTGCAGCGCCTTCAGGTTGCCCTCGAGGTTCGTGCGCTTGGTGGACGACGGAATCACCGCGTAGCCCAGCTGCATCGCCCATGCCAGCACCACCTGCGCGGTGGTTGCGCCGTGCGCCTTGGCAATCGCCTCGATCACCGGGTCGTTGATGACCTTGCCGTAGGCCAGCGTCATGTAAGAAGTGATGTGGATGCCGGCGCTCTTCGCGAATTCAGCCACCTTGCGGTTCTGCAGGTAGGGGTGCAGCTCGATCTGGTTGGTGGCGATGTTCTGCGCGCCCACGGCGGCGATGGCTTCCTTCATCAGCGCGATGTTGAAGTTCGACACGCCGATGTGCTTGGTGAGCCCCTGCGCCCTGGCTTCGGCCAGCGCGCCCATGAACTCGGCCACCGGCACCGCGTTGCCGGGCGAGGGCCAGTGGATCAGCGTCAGGTCCACATGGTCGGTGCGCAGCTTCGCGAGGCTGTCCTTCAGGCTGGGCACCAGCTTGCTCTTGGCGTAGTTGTCGGTCCAGATCTTGGTGGTGATGAAGAGGCTCTCGCGGGCCACGCCGCTTTCGGCAATCGCCTGGCCCACCTCGGCCTCGTTGCCGTAGATCTGCGCCGTGTCGATGGTGCGGTAGCCCACGTCGAGGCCGTTCTTCACCGAGTCGATGACCACCTGGCCCTTCAGGCGGAAGGTGCCGAGGCCGAAGGCGGGAATGGGGCTCTGCGTGACGTTCGTGTTCATGGCGTTGTCCTTGTGCGTTGAAAAGAGAAGAAGAAAGAGAAAAGAGGAAGGGAAGCTCAGTGCCCGACCGGCACCGGTCCAGAAGCCCGCACCGGAATGCCGGCACGGCGGTCGAGCGTTCCGCTCCATTGCGTGAGGGCCAGCGACACCAGCACCACCAGCGCACCGATCCACGGCGTGTGCATCAGCCCCAGGTGCGTCACGATCAGCCCGCCGGCCCAGGCCGCGCCGGCAATGCCCAGGTTGAAGGCCGCGATGTTCAGGCCCGAGGCCACGTCCACCGCCTGCGGCGTGAAGCGCTCGGCCTGCTTCACCACGTACACCTGCAGCCCCGGCACGTTGCCGAAAGCCACCGCGCCCCACATCAGCACGGCGAGCAGGGCCAGCCACTTGTGCGGCGCCGCGAAGTTGAAGAGCAGCAGCACCGCGGCCAGCAGCGCGAAGATGATCTTCAGCGCCGGAATCGGGCCCTTGCGGTCGGCCAGCTTGCCGCCCCAGATGTTGCCCACCGCCACCGACACGCCGTAAACCAGCATCACCCAGCCCACGGCGCCGGCGCTGAAGCCAGACACTTCGGTGAGGATCGGCGCGAGGAACGTGAACGGAATGAACGAGCCGCCATAGCCGATGGCCGTCTTCGCATACACCAGCAGCAGGCGCGGCTCGGCCAGCACCTTGGCTTGCTGCGCCAGCGAGGCCGGCGGCGTGTGGCGGATGTTGCCGGGCACGAAGACCCAGCTGCCGATGAAGGCGATAACGCCCAGCGCAGACACGGCCAGGAAAGTCTCGCGCCAGCCGAAGTGCTGCCCGATGAACGTGCCCAGCGGCACGCCCGTGACCAGCGCCACCGTGAGGCCCGTGAACATGAGCGCGATGGCGCTCGCCGCCTTTTCCTTTGGCACCAGGCCGGTGGCGATCGTCGAGCCGATGGAGAAGAACACCCCGTGCGCCAGCCCCGTGAGCACGCGGGCGGCAATCAGCGATTCATAGCTCGGCGCCTTCCACGCCAGCAGATTGCCGAGCGTGAACAGCGCCATCAGCCCGAGCAGCAGCGCCTTGCGCGGCAGCTTGCCCGTGAGCGCGGTAAGCACCGGCGCGCCGATGGCGACGCCCAGCGCATAGAGGCTGACCAGCAGGCCGGCGGAGGGGAGGCCGATGTTGAGGTCGGCAGCGACTGTGGGGATGAGGCCAACGATGACGAACTCTGTCGTTCCGATGGCGAAGGCGCTGAGGGTTAGCGCCAGTAGGGCGATTGGCATGGGGGCACTCCTTCTTGGATGTAGAGGAGTGTCTTGCGATTACCTTTGCTGATAAATGAGGTTTAGAGAAGAAGATAGTTGCATTGCAGTCAATAGTCGTTTCATCACCGATATCCCGAATGAGACCTCGCATGCTCCAGCCTGGAAGGCGCGTCGTTCCTGCGATTCGTGAGTTGACGGCTACATCTGATGTGATCGCGCGCAGGCTCTCTTCACAGCAGTTTGGAGGGGAGAGCTTCGCTGAGCACGAACTGCAGGTTTTCTTTTTGAAACGACCGCTCGTACGTGACGGTAGATACGACTAGATCCTCCTCGGCACCCAAAACCATGGGGCCGTAGTCGCTTGTTGGAGAGTCGGTTTCAGGCAGATGAAAATGCGCAATCAATCCATCGAAATAGAACCGAAATATCTTCTTCACCTGATGTCGCAAGCCAATCACAGGATTGCGTATGTCCTTGTACTGGGCGATCGGCGGCATGTTATGAATCACGCCTTTTGTCGAAAGCTGCGTGAGCTGAACACCATAAAAAGATGCAGGGGACGCGTCCCCATCCACGAGCATTTTTCGGAGACGCTCGAGTTCTACATCTGGCATCGTGACTTCCGAAAACTCCGGACGCGACGTGGCGGCGGCGCGCCACAGGAGGCTTAAGAAGAAGAGCCGTAGCCTATGGGTGTCAAGTCCATTAATTCTCCGGATACCCCATGGCGTCCCATGAATTGGCGAAAAGTGTCCTTCGAGTGTGAGAGCACTAGCCCATCCACTCCAAACAAGCCTGTGCGCACGCATCTGTCGAATAGCCCAAGTATCAAGGTCCGTAAGCAACGTTTCACCGCTAATCGTTACGAGCCGATCGTCATACCAACTGTCCCATCGACGTGTAGGCATCTTGCCGCTCGCAATCTGGATGAGTGGACGGCCCGGTACGCTTGGCTTCGTAAGTGCTTTGGGGATGAGATGAGCCGCGATGAATTCGCCCTCTTTCAAAGTTAATGCGCAATTTCCTCTCACTCCACACCTCTCAAGCGATATTTGGCAGACGCCACTACTAGGGAACTTTAAAGGGCTTCGAAGTCAATGCCGAACCATTCAGTCTCAACTCGTCGAAGGCTAAATGTAGTTGGTTGAAGGGGTAGTTGATTATCGGAGCGTACTTGTACATCGATGGAAATCCTCTCGTAGATATACTGCCCATCGTCGCGCTAGGTGGTGCGGCCGGGTTTGGAAGCCTGATGAAGCCCCTGCGAATCTTGGAGTCCATTTCATGGCTGAATCCGCTCGCACCCGCGCGCAATCTCGCAATCCTTCCGCTTCTATCAACCCCGCGTCATTTGATCTCGACGACCTCGCCCTACAAGCCTGCGACGACGCCGAAAACCTCAACGACGTGATGCGTGCCTACGCCGCGCTCAGGAAGCTCGTAGACACCAGCGCCCTGAACGACAGCGAGGAACTCACCCCCAGCCGCACCGAACTGAGCGCCTTGCTCGGTGTGCTCAACGACGCACTGACGGCGCGCATCGACGCCATCAACCTCGCGGCCGGCGCAGTGCGCGAAGCGCTGCAAGGGCGCGAGCCGGGCCTCGCGTGAGGTAGCGGCGAAGAGGCGGTCAATCAACGAGTCGGCCCCACCACGCCGCACTCGAGACAGATCGACCTCAGCCGCAAGACCATGACGCATGATGGCGGGCCACCCCGATAACCCCCCAGTCATGCAACGAACCTTGATGCGCGCATTGGCGCTCTGCTGCGCTTGCGCCGCCTTGATGGTGGCGGGCGCGTGCACCTCGACGCTCGAGAGGCCGCCCGCCGCCGCGGAAGCGGCCACCTATCCGGCCGCTTCGTGGCAAGCCATTCCCGCATCGTCCCTGAGCGATGCGTGTCAGCGCGACCTCGATGCGGCGCGTGACTACCTGCATACGCTGGACTCCACCGCCCTCATGGCTGTGCAGGACGGCCGCGTGCTGTTCAGCTACGGCCCCGTGCAGACGGTCAGCATCGTGTTCTCCGCGCGCAAGAGCGTGTTGTCGATGATGTACGGCAAGTACGTGGCGAACGGCACGATCGATCTCGACCGCTCTCTCGCCGACCTGGGCGTCGACGACATCGGCGGCCTGTTGCCGGTCGAGCGCCAGGCGCGCGTGCGCGACCTGCTTTCGGCGCGCTCCGGTGTCTATCACTCGGCAGCCAACGGCGGCGACGATGCGTCCGCCGCACCGGCACGCGGGTCACAGAAGCCTGGAAGCTACTTCCTCTACAACAACTGGGACTTCAACACGGCCGGCACGGTGTTCGAGCAGTTGACCGGACGCAGCATCTACCGGTCGTTCGCGGACGACCTCGCGACGCCCCTTGCGCTCGAAGACTTCGACCTGGCCCGCCACAAGCGAAGCGGAAACGCCAGGCTGTCACAGCACCTGGCCTACCCCTTCTTCCTGTCCACCCGCGACATGGCGCGGCTGGGCTACCTGATGCTGAAAGAGGGCAACTGGCGCGGTCAGCAACTGATTCCGGCCGACTGGGTCAGGCAGATGACGCAGCAGCGAACGCCCTCCACGGACATGCATCCGCCGCACACGGCGCGCCGGGGCTTCGGGTATGGCTACCTCTGGTGGCTGCTGGAAGAGCCTCCGGACTCGCCGCTGAGCGGTGCCTACATGGCCTGGGGCGTCCATGGCCAGTACATCCTCGTGATTCCGAAACGGCAGATGGTGGTTGCGCACAAGCGCGAGGTGCCGGTGGCGGGCAACTGGAATGTGAGCCGGGTCGCGCCGAAGGACTTTCTACGCGTGGTCCGCATGATTGCGGATGCTCCTTGTCGCTGAGTGAGGCAGGGTGAGGGCTGAGGCGCCGGGCGTTTCGAATCACGGTGAAGCTTGGATGTGCACGGGCCCTTCGAAGTCGTTCCCCGGTGCGGCACCGGCGGGTGTGGCCGCTAAGCGCAGTGGATCGCCAGCATGACCCAGAAGGTCACCCACAGTGCGCCTGCTCCAAGCAGATACATCCCCAGCAGAAAAGCGGCCAGATAGCCGATTCGTTGCCAGATTCGAGGGGCGCTCGGAACGAAGCGCCAATAGATCCAGGCCGCCCATACAAGAAGGATCGCGGCGGTGATCGGAACGATGTTCTCGAAGAGTGGTTGGAATTTGCGCTGGTCCAGCGCCCCCACAGCCACGAACATTGCCGGCATCACGAGGAACCACGCCAGGACGTTGAGAAGAAGACGTGCCCAGACCTTGATCATCGAATTGCGTCTCCCCTGAAGAAATGCTCCGGCACTGTTGTTTCCCGGCTTGGAGCTCGATATGGAGGCGTCGAGGTTGAGGGCATGCAGCCTGGGCAGCTTCAAACGCGCAACGCTCACTGCTGCTTGGGCGACGCGGTGGGGCCTTCAATCCACTTGCAGCATGAAAGTGTCTTGGCGCACGTTGGTTGAACTGTGGCTTGCAGCCTGTCCAGGCGCTCGGGTCGTTTCGTCGGTGGGCTCTCTAGTTCATCGACATGGGTTTCCACTTCGAAAGAAGACCCGTTGCTGAGCGTCCTCAGAAGTCCGGCGACTTCCGCAAGTCGGCGATGTGCCTTTTCCGAAGAATCGGCATCGCCCTTGATTGCAAAAGCAAAGATGTCGGCGCGGTATATGCCGTGTGTCGCTCTGCTTGTGTCCTTCTGCTCGATGAACCAGTTTGTCAGAGAAATGATCTGTTCCGACCCGAGGTGCGTGCTTGTCGATGGGAACCGCACATCGCGCTGGAGCCCGGCGAAAGAGCAGGCCGTGGTCCATGCAGGCGCAAGCCCCAAGGCGAGAGGGATGATGGCGTGGAGATATTTCATGCTGCTGTGTCTTGATCAATGCCCAGGATGTATGCGGCGATGCTGTCTGCGTTCACCCTTGCCTTGGCTCGATTCCTTGCGTTCATGGCGTTCAGTTTCGAGATCATTGTTCCGTACCACTCGTCGTTGGAGCTGAATGTGTCATCGAAGTGAGTGATCTCATGGATCAGCGTCAGCAGCTTCGAATCACCGTTCATGACTTCACCTGTTTCGAAGTGGGTCTTGTTGTCCCACTCGAAGGTGCAAAAGGGCAGGGCAATTGCGATGGTATGAGTGGCAGTGTCCGGTTTGCATACTGCTGCGACGGTTCCTGCGGAACTCCCCATGACGCAGGTTGCAAGCCTTCCGCTCTCGGTGAAACGGACAAAATTCTTGGGTTCCAGGCCTTTCAGCGTGCGAACGCATCCAGCCAAGCCTTTGCGCAGATATTCACGCGTTTCGTGATCCGCGACGCCAAACCATGTCTTCACATGAGCTTGTGCTCTTTTGTCCCAGCGTTCGAGTTCGGGTAGTCGTTTCTTTGTGATGTAGTCGATCGCCGTATCGCGCAGCCTCATCATCAGGGCCGCGAACTCCTTGTTTGTCATGTTCGGACAGATGTTTTCGGTCTGTTCGGCCTCCGGCGGATGCGTGACACCCTCATCGACAATTTTCTTGAAGGCTGCCATTTCCAAACCAGAGGTGGTGTCCTCCGTAGGAGCCATGGTTGGCATGGTTCCACTCGCACGCCATGCCTCATCGTCATATTCCGCCGACTGCCGCAACCCGGAAAGCAGCGGCTGCGGCACTGGGCAGTGGCACACCACCACGTCCCCCTCCAGCGCTATCTCCGATATGAACTGCGGCCGCCGCGGCCCTCCTGCCTTCGCAATGATGCCGACGCTGTTGCATCCTTCGCAGTACGCCCTGCCACCGATCAGCGCGGGCCGATGGCCGAAGAAATCGACCATCGGGCCATCGTAGGGCAGCACCCTCCCACCAGCGGCCGATAGATCACCGACCAAGACAACTCTGCGCATCATCCTGAAACCTCCCTTGTTGAGTCGGGGAGTTGTAGAAGGATGCGCGTGTTGACACTGTGGACTAACGTCAACCGGCTACATATTTTTCACGCTGGCTGGAGTTTTTGGGTTCGAAGATGCGCCGCGTGCTGACGCGGTTCAAATCTTCCCTTCGAGCAGGTGGTGTTCGAGCTGGCCAGGATCGTCAGGCGGCCGCCCCGTCTGGCTGGCCCTCGCCACGATCTTTCATCTCCCCCAGCAGCCACTCCCGAAACGCCACGACCCGCGCGTCCTCGCTGCTCTCCTGCGGGCACACCAGGTAGTACGCATACGGCTGCGCCATGCGCACGCCGACGTCGAACAGCCGCACCAGCCGCCCCTGCGCCAGGTCGCCCGCGATCATGTCCAGGTCGGCCAGCCCCACGGCGCCGCTTTCGAGCACGGCCTGCACCACGAAGCTCGAATCGGTAAAACCCACGAGGCGGCTGTCGTCGATGTCGTTGCTGTCCACGCCGGCCGCGGCCATCCACATGCGCCAGTCGGGCCAGGTCATGGTGTCGGTCTTCCAGTCGACAAAGCAGAGCGTGAGGTTGTGGCGCAGCAGGTCGCGCGGCTCGTTCAGCGGCGGCCCGGTCTCGATGAGCCTGGGGCTGCACACGGGCACGATGAGGGTGTCGAACAGCCGGTCGGCGCGCGCGCCTTCATAGCTGCCGATGCCGAAGCGGATGGCAATGTCGATGTCGTCGGCCTCGAAGTCACGCAGCTCGTCGGTGATGTCGAAGCTCAGTTCCAGGCCCGGGTTGGCGGCCCTGAACTTCGGCAGCCTCGGCAGCAGCCAGTTGGTGGCGAAGCGCGCGCTGAGCGACACGCGCAGGTGCGCCGCGCTGCGCGTGAGCTTGCGCGCGCGGCCGGCGGCGCGGTGCAGGCTGTCGAGCGCGTCGGCGGTGGCCTCGAACATCACGGCGCCGGCGGGCGTGAGCTGGATGCTGCGGCTGGTGCGCGTGAAGAGCACCACGCCGAGCTGGTCTTCGATTTCCTTGATCTGGTAGCTCACGGCCGCGGGCGTCAGCCCCACCTCGTCGGCCGCGCGCGTGAAGTTCAGGTGCCGCGCGGCCGCCTCGAAGGTGCGCAGGGCGCGGGTGCCGGGGAGCATGCGGCTGTTGCCGTTGCTGCTATTGCTGCTGCTGTTGTTCGTCATCGGCGTGGATGCCATCGATCTTCAAGCTCCGTTTGACGGTTTGTTGAGAACTACTCGTTTCTCATCGCGGGGCGGGCGCGGGACGATCGGGCCAATCAAGAAACCATGGATTGATTGGAGCAATCGGATGTCTGCCAGCCTGAACCCGTGCGACGCGCGCCCTGACGATGGAGGCGTTGTTGATGTTGTTGTTGACGCCGCGACGGAGAAAAACAAGGACCCCCTGCATTGGCCCGCGCGCATGTGGATCGCGCTGCTCATCTTCAGCGGCGTGATTCTGCTCGATGGGCTCGACATCTCGATGATCGCGGTGGCAATCCCCGAGATCCAGCATGCCTTCGGCATCGGCGCGGCCACAGCGCAGTGGCTGGTCAGCGCGTACATCCTGGCCTTCGGCGGTTTTCTGCTGCTGGGCGGGCGCTGCGCCGACCTGTTCGGCCGAAGGCGCGTGCTGGTGACGGGGCTGGCGGTGTTCGCGCTGGTGTCGGTGGGCGGCGCCTTCGCCACCGACGCGGGGTTGCTGATCGTCTCGCGTTTCGTCAAAGGCATGGCGGCGGGCTTCACCGGGCCGGCCGCGATGTCGCTGCTGACCACCACCTTTGCCGAAGGGCCGGCGCGCAACAAGGCCTTCGGCATCTTCAATCTGTTCGAGGCCTCGGGGTACTCGTCGGGCCTGCTCATCGGCGGGCTGCTGGCGGCGCTGAACTGGCGCTACATCTTCGTGCTGCCGATTCCGGTCGCGGTGCTGCTGTTGCTGGCCGCGCTGCGCTACCTGCCGCCCGATGCGCCGCGCGGGAAAGGGCAGCAGCGGCCGCGCCTCGACATCGGCGGCGCCGTCACGCTGGTGGCGGGCATGCTGCTGATGGTGTTCACCGTGGTGTCGGTGGAAGAGGCGGGCTGGTCGTCACCGCGCACCGTCATCGGCTTCGCGGTGGCCGCGGCGCTGCTGGTGGCCTTCGTCGTCATCGAACGCACGGTGAAAGAGCCGCTGGTGCGGCTGGGCATCTTTCGCAACCGCGGACTGGTGGCCGCCAACATCAGCGCCGCGCTGCTGTACGGCGGCGCGATGGGCTTCCAGTTTCTGATCGCGCTGTACCTGCAGAACATCCAGGGCTGGAAGCCGTGGCAGATGGCGCTGGTGCTGTTGCCGGCGGGCCTGATGGTGGTGGTGATCGGCCCGAAGATCGGCGCGCTCATCAGCCGCTTCGGCGTAACGCGCGTGCTGATGGTCGGCCTGCTGGCATTCGTGCCGTGCTACCTGCTGATGCTGCGCATCGGGCCCGAGCCCGACCTGTGGGGCGTGCTGCTGCCGGCTTCGGTGCTGTGGGGCCTGGGGTTCGCGCTGAGCATCTCGGCGCTGATGGTGGCGGGGACGAACGGCGTGGCCGACGATGAGCAGGGGCTGGCGGCTGGGCTGCTGAACAGCTCGCTGCAGGTGGGTGGGGCTTGCGGGTTGGCGGTGCTGACTGCGGCGATTGGGCCTGGGACGGAGTTGGGGATGCTCTATGCGGGGGTGTGGGTGATTCTCGGGTTTGCTGTGTTGACGTTGGTGGCACAGGGGGTGGGCCTCAAGCGGAGTTAGTCGACCTGCAGGGCAGGTCGACCCGTCTTGCATCAGCGCTCCAAACCATCCGGTCGGCCGGGATTGCACCCTGGCAGCTTCGAGGTCTTGAGGTTCGGATAAAGCTGTATCGCCGCGAAGTCGTTGACCTCAGAGTCTGTACTCTTTCTCTCTCGGTAGCTATGCGAAAACTGCTCGACCTTGATGGGCACGGGAAAGAGGCCCGTCAACGCACGCGTCGTGTTGTCGGCTCGCACTCTTGCGAGCCGCATCGCGTCTTCCGATGTTCTGCTCGGCAACTTGACAGTCGCTCCAGCTTCTACGCCGGCACTTTCATAAATTGCGAACATCGCGTCGGCACGACTGACCCAACCCATCAGCCGTTCGATCTGGGCCTGATCGAGTTCAGCAGAACCATCTGCAAACGTCAAAGTGATCTGAATGATTCGCTGACATGCCGCGACGTGGCTGCAAGCTGCGACCAGAGTCAGTATCAGAAGCCACTTAGCTCGCATAGAAGACCTCACCCCACACAACATAGCCGGCAATACTGTCCGCGTTTCTTTTCATTCCCGCTGGGTCGCGTCTTGCTGCCGCACGAGATTGGCTCAAGTGATAAAGCGTATCGAGGCTGCTAAAAGTGTCGTCGAAGTGCGTTACTTCGTGGATGAGCGTCGAGAGCTGTGAATCATGAGTTGCGGAAAGGTCTCGCAGATCGCAAAACGGGATATTGATTGCGATGGTTCGCGTTGCAAGATCCGGCTTGCAAACCATTGCAATCGTCTCATCGTCATACTTGGGCACGATGCAGCTGAGCCCTTTCCCTTCAGGCGTAAGCCGAATGAAGTTCTTGCAGGTCATCCCTTTCAGCACGCTTTCGCACGATGCCAAGCCTTTCCGTAGGTATTCCCGCATTGAGTGGTCTGCGACACCAAACCACTCTTCTACCCTCGAAATGTCATCGCCATTCCAGCGTTCCAACTCGGGGAGGCGCTTCTGCGCAATGAGATAGATTGCCTTGTCTCGCAATTCCAGCATCTTGTCGCAGAACTGCTTGTTGGTCATGTTGGGGCAGATTTTTTCCGTCTGCTCGGCTTCGCGAGGATGCTTGACGACGGCATCAACCAGCTTCTTGCTTGCAGCAACCGTCTCGGGATCTCCAGAAAACCATCCTGGCGATGCGATCAGATTGCTGTTCAAACCCGCGTGCGCGGTGTGAGCGCCGTCGTCGTACTCTGCTGAATGCGGCTGCGCGGAGATGATCGGTTGGGGGGCCGGGCATTGGCACACGACTACGTCGCCCTCCAGTGCTATCTCCGCTATGAACTGCGGACGCCGTGGCCCTCCGGCCTTGGCGATGATGCCAATGCCGTTGCAGCCTTCGCAGTAGGCCCTGCCTCCGATCAAGGCGACTCGATGGCCGTGCATATCGATCATCGGGCCGTCGTAAGGCAACACTCGGCCGCCGGTAGTCGGCGGATCGCCGACTACGAGAAATTTGCGCATCATCCTGAAACCTCCCTGTTGTGTCCGGGAGTTGTAGAAGGATGTCAGTGTTGACACTGTGGACTAGTGTCAGCCGCCTAGAAATTTTTCACGGGCATCGGCGTTTTGATTGGAAGAACGCGTCTCTCTATGTAGCGCTTTTTCCTCATCGCGGCGAAGGCGGCTTGTAAAGCGGGTCGTCCCTTTGACAAGGGCATTCGTGCGGACATGCCGGCAGGAATTCGACGTCCACGCCAAGCACGCTTTGCTGCTTCTCTCCTCTCAGGTTCTTTGACGAAGAAGGCGCGACCACATGGGACCGCTCAGGGAGCCGGACCTTCGCCTCTTCAAGTCCAAGGTTGTCCCTGAGAACACGGGCGACGTTGTGTGCACGTTCCATTCCCAGGCTATTGGATGGATGCTCCCCGGGCTCGGTCATCGCGTGGAGGGTGATGGACCCATGGTTCGGATACATCACCCGAAGATCCGTCATCCAGTGCGCCAGTTTCGACACCCGTGCGGCGGACACAGAGGCGGAGTTCTTTTCGAAGTACACGTAGGCGGCCTTGATCGGGCTGCATGCGTGAGCGAAGGAAGCGGCCGACATCGCGAGGGCGACAGTCAAAAGCCGCAAGCCGGGTTTGCACGCTGCAAAACGGTGCCTGCGACTCATGCCGTGAAGTTCTCGATCCATTCAGTACCCCTGTTGAGTTGATGACCCGAGAGGTGTACGCGCCAACGCCGGAAATCACTGTTGTCTATCGTCAATCCTCCGCTCGTATTTCACGGCCCGACTCGCATTCGATTTGTGCGGGCCTTACCCCCACAACAAAAAGGTGAAATCCCCCCGCTGCATCCGAACCCCTCTCCAGTGCGTAAACGCCCCAGCAGCGAGGAGCTGCTGCCGTCCGTCTACCCATCTACAACCAGGAGAACCCTCATGCACACCACCCGTCTCATCGCCGCGCTCGGCGTCGTCCCGGCCGCTGCCGTGCTCGTAACCGCATGCGGCTCGATGTCTTCAGGCTCCATGGCCCCAGCGTTCAACCAGTCGAGCCTTCCGCCGACGATCCAGGTGCCGGCCGGCAACAAGGTCGCCATGGAAACCGTGGGCAAGGGCGACATCACCTACGAGTGCCGCGACAAGGCCAATGCGCCCGGCCAGACCGAATGGGTGTTCGTCGGCCCCGACGCCAAGCTGTGGGACCGCGGCGGCAAGCAGGTCGGCAAGTACTACGGCCCGCCGGCCACCTGGGAGTCGAACGATGGCTCGAAGCTCACGGCCACGCAGCTGGCGGTGGCGCCTTCGGGGCCAACGAGCCTGCCGTTCCAGCTCGTCAAGGCGAATCCGGCCGTGGGCACCGGTGCGATGACGGGCGTGACCTACATCCAGCGCGTGGCATTGCAGGGCGGTGTGGCGCCGGCGAACGTGCCGTGCACGCCGGCCACCAAGGGCCAGAAACAGGTCGTGCAGTACCAGGCCGACTACATCTTCTGGAAGGCGTCCTGAGTGGAAAGGCGGTCAGGCCTGCGTGGCGCCGGTCTTCCTGCGGGCGACCACGGCTGAAACAGCACCGATCGCCCCCACCAGCAAGCACACCGCAAAGATCACCCCGCGCGTCTGCGTCGCATCCGCGAACGCGCCGACGATCAGCCCGGCCAGCGGCTGTGTCAGGTTGTTCAGCAGCACGATCACGCCGGTGGTCTTGCCGTAGTCCTGCGCCGGAATGATCCGCTGGCGGTGGATGCGGATGTAGATGCTGAACATCTTGTCGAAGCCGATCACCAGCAGGAAGCCGGCCGCATAGCCCCAGTGGCTGGTGCTCGCGGCGGTGAGCAGGCCGCCGGCCAGTATCAACGCGTAGGCGGTGACGCCCATGCGCCTGAGCGGAATCGATCCCCGGATGATCGCCAGCAGGATCGCGATGGTGGCGACGGCCCCGAGCGTCTGCAGCCCGGCGTAGTAGGTGGCCGAGCGCTGGTGCAGGCCGGTGACCATCGCGGCGGCGGATGCCAGCGTGGTGCCGAGCATCAGGTTGACGCCGGAGGTGAGCATGGTCAGGCGCAGCAGCCCTGGCAGGCGCAGCACGTGGCCGAGGGCCGTCACGATGGGCTGCAGGAAGTGGCCCGGCGCGCCCTGCGGCTGGTGCAGCTGCACGGAGTTGCCTCGGCGCCAGTACGAAGTGGCGACGTCGGCCAGCAGGAAGAAACCTGCGGCCGCGCCGACCACCGCCTGCCACGGCCACAGCGCGAACAGGGCCGCTGCCACCAGCGGGCCGAGCACGGTGCCGGTCTGCTCGGCGGTCTGCGCATAGGCCAGCACTTTGTCGAAGCCGTGCTGCGTGGCGATCTGCGGCAGCATCACTTCGCGGGCCATCACGCCCTGGGTGGTGAGCACGCCGCACACCGCCGAGAGGCCGACCAGCCAGCCGATGCCGCCGATGGCCTCGTTGGCCAGCACGCCGAGCACGCAGATCAGCGCGCGAAGAATCTGGCTGCCGCGCAGCAGCTTCAGGGGCGACACCCGGTCGCACAGCGCGCCGCAGACGGGAAACGACAGAAAGCGCGGCAGCGTCTCGGCAGCGAAGGCGTAGCCGGACCACGCCACGTCCTGCGTCACCTGGAACACCACCAGCGGCACCAGGAACAGCAGGATCTGGTCGGCGAGCCGGGAGAGGAACAGCGAGAAAAGAAAGGCCGGGAACTTCATCGCGCCGTCATGTCCCGCGCAGACCCCGAGGGGAGAAGGGTGGAAGGCGCGGCGAGGGCGGGCATGCGCTGAAGATAATCGAAACATGATCGCGCTCGACTGCTACTACAGCCTCTCCTCCCCCTGGGCCTACCTCGGCGGCCCGCAACTTCAAGACATCGTGCGCCGCCACCACGTGCGGCTCACGCTCAAGCCCTACGACTTCCAGGCCGTGGTGCCGCAGACCGGCGGCATTCCGCTGAAGACGCGCCCCGAGCCGCGCCGCACGTACCACGCGCTCGAGCTCGCGCGCTGGAGCGACTACCTCGGCATGCCGATGAACCTCGAGCCCGCGCACTACCCGAAGGGCGCGCCCACCGATCCGAACTGGAACAAGTACCCGGGCTGGATGGTGATCGCCGCCCAGCTGAAGGGCCTCGACGCGCAACCGCTGTCGCACGCGCTGCTTCGCGCGCTGTGGGCCGAGGAGCGCGACACCTCGAAGGCCGAGGTGCGCATCGCCGTGGCCGACGAGAACGGCTACGACGGCGCCTCGCTTCAGGCGATGGAGCAGTCGGCCGAGGTGCTGGCGATGTACCGCGCCAACAGCGCCGAAGCGGTGGAGGCGGGCGTGTTCGGCGCGCCGACCTTCATCCTGAACGGCGAGCGCTTCTGGGGACAGGACCGGCTCGCGTTTCTCGACCGGGCGCTGGACAAGTTGCGCGCGGCGGGCTGAGCGCCCTGCAAAGGCCGAGTCGATGATCGACCGTATCGTGTCGAAGCACGGAGAGGTCTTTGCCGTCATCGACTACAGGGCCGACGAAGACATCCCGTACTGTTTCTCCGCCCGGGTTCTCGAGAACCGGTTTCCGCAAGAGCTGGTCGCGCTCATCGATGAGTACAACGGCCTCGTCGACGACGGCGTGCTTTCGCTGCTCGACGATGTCGAAGAGCAGATCTACGCCTACGGGCTGAGGTTGATCGATCTCGACGAGAAGCTGTTCTGCATCCGTCTGGATGACGAGACTTCCATGTGGTTCTTTACGAGATATCCGACGGCTGGCGGTTTCGTGTCCGACTATCCGAGAGCATCCGGATAGGTCCAGAAGGCGTCGCCGCATCGACTCAGAAGGCCGACCGCGGCAGCAACGCCGGTATCAGCGTGCGGTTCATCCGCTCGCGCCACCAGCGCAGCGCCTGTCCCTGTGCACCGGTCTTCCAGGCCAGCCAGAAGGCTTCGGGAGCACGCGGCTCCTCGGTGGCTAGCTCGACCAGCGTGCCGCGCTTCAGCTCGTCCGCGATGCAGGCGCGCGGCAAGAAGCCGTGGCCCAGTCCGGCCACCTGGCAGGCGATCTTCGCGGGCATCGAGGGCACGGTGATGCGCGGCTGGCCGGCCAGCAGGCCGACGGTGCGTTCCGAGAGCGTGCGTGCGCTGTCGCCCACCACGATGGCGTTGCACTCCAGCAGGTCGCCGCGCTGCAGCGGCCGGCCCAGGCGCGTGAGCGGGTGTGTGGGCGCCACGCAGAAGGCGAAGTCGAGGCTGCCCACGGTCACGGCCTGGTAGCCGCCGCCGGCCGGGCCGTCGCCGGCGGCGATGACGATGTCGGCGCGGCCCTCGCGCAAAGCCTCCCAGCTGCCGGTGAGCGCCTCGCAGCCGATGCGCAGCCGCGTGCCGCAGCGCAGGTCTTCGAAGGCGCGGATGTCGCCGATGAGGGCCTGCGTGGGAATGAGCGAGTCGTGCACCAGGCGGATCTCCGACTCGTAGCCGGTGGCGATCTGGCGCATGCGCGATTCGAGGTCGCTCGCGGCGCCGAGCAGCCAGCGGCCTTCCTTGAGCATCTCTTCCCCGGCGGCGGTGAGGCTCACGCGCGGACCGTTGCGCTCGAAGATCAGCATGCCGAGCTGCTCCTCCAGCTTGCCCACGGCGTAGGAAATGGTGGAGGGCACCTTGTTCAGATGCGAGGCAGCCGCGGCGAAGGAGCCGTGGCGCGCGATGGCATCGACGATCTCGATGGCTTCCAGGCTGAGCTTGAGCATGCGATGGCCCGTGGAGGGTGGAAAATCTATGTTCGAAAAATTCGAACGTTGAATATGAAAAGTTTCGTCGATGACGGCCTCTGGGCCCACGATGATTCGTTCCATGCCAAGGAGATTTCTCTCCGGAAGCGATTGTGAATCAGATCGAACATTCAACCAACCCATAGGAGTTTTTCACATGTTCATCAAAGCCACCCCCACCGCCGGCGCCAAGCTGCTCACCCCCAGCGACCACACGCTGGTGATGATCGACTTCCAGTCGCAGATGGCCTTCGCCACGCACTCCATCGACGCCGTGAACCTGCGCAACAACGCCGCGCTGGTGGCGCAGGCGGCGGCCGGCTTCGGCGTGTCGACCATCCTCACGACGGTGGCCGAGAAGAGCTTCTCGGGCCCGATGTTCAGCGAGATCACTGACGCCTTCCCGGGCCAGAAGATGCTGGACCGCACCTCGATGAACACCTGGGAAGACGCCGCCGTGATCGAGCGCGTGAACCAGATCGGCAAGCCGCGCATCGTGCTGGCTGGCCTGTGGACCAGCGTGTGCATCGTCGGCCCGGCGCTGTCGGCGCTCGACCAGGGCTTCGAGGTGTACGTGATCGCCGACGCCTGCGGCGACGTGTCGACCGAGGCGCACAACCGCGCGATGGAGCGCATGGTGCAGGCCGGCGCGCAACCGATGACCTCGCTGCAATACCTGCTCGAGCTGCAGCGCGACTGGGCCCGCGGCGAGACCTACGAGCTGACCACCGGCATCGCGAAGAAGGTGGGCGGCGCCTACGGCCTGGGCGTGACCTACGCCAAGACCATGTTCGGCGCGCACGAGGGTTGATCGACAACACCGAGGCCGACGAGATCATGAAGCCCTATGTCCTGTCGCTCGCGCTCGGCCTCCTGGTCGGCGCGATCTACGCACTCTTCCAGGTGCGCTCGCCGGCGCCGCCGGTCATCGCCCTGGTGGGGCTTCTCGGGATCCTGCTCGGCGAGCAGATCCCGCCGCTCATCAAGAGCGTGATCAAGCCCGACACGGTGGCCACCTCGTGGCTGCACCACCAGGTCAAGCCGCACGTGTTCGGCGAACTGCCGAAGTGCGCGCAGCCGGCGGGCGCGAACACCGCCGAGGCCCCGTCCTCCGGAAAGCGCGACGCATGAACCCGTCCGCAGACCCCAGCCGCCGGCGCCTCCTCGGAGCGCTCGGCGCCACCCTCGCAGCCCCCGGCCTCGCGGTCGCCTCTTTCTCCGACACCATGACCACCAACACCGCAACCCCAGACCTGATCCTGCACAACGGCCGCTTCACCACGCTGGACCGCGCCAACCCGGTGGCCGACGCCGTGGCCATCAAGGACGGCCGCTTCACCCGCGTGGGCCGCGCCGAAGACGTGCTGCCGCTGGCCGGCGGCGCCACCCGCGTGATCGACCTGCAGGGCAAGCGCGTGCTGCCGGGGCTGATCGACAACCACCTGCACATCATCCGCGGCGGCCTGAACTTCAACATGGAGCTGCGCTGGGACGGCGTGCGCAGCCTGGCCGACGCCATGAACATGCTCAAGCGGCAGGTGGCGATCACGCCGGCGCCGCAGTGGGTGCGCGTGGTGGGCGGCTTCACCGAGCACCAGTTCGTGGAAAAGCGCCTGCCGACCATCGAGGAGCTGAACGCGGTGGCGCCCGACACGCCGGTCTTCATCCTGCACCTGTACGACCGCGCGCTGCTCAACGGCGCCGCGCTGCGCGCAGTGGGCTACACCAAGGACACGCCCGCGCCTCCCGGCGGCGAGATCGTGCGCGACAGCGCCGGCAACCCCACGGGCCTGCTGCTGGCCAAGCCCAACGCGGCCATCCTCTACGCCACGCTGGCCAAGGGCCCGAAGCTGCCCTTCGACTACCAGCTCAATTCCACGCGCCACTTCATGCGCGAGCTCAACCGCCTGGGCGTGACCGGTGCCATCGACGCGGGCGGCGGCAACCAGAACTATCCCGACGACTACGAAGTGATCCAGAAGCTCGCCGACGACGGCCAGCTCACCATCCGCCTGGCCTACAACCTGTTCACGCAGAAGCCCAAGCAGGAAAAGGAAGACTTCCTGAACTGGACCGCCAACTCCAAATACAAGCAGGGCGACGACTACTTCCGCCACAACGGCGCCGGCGAGATGCTGGTGTTCTCGGCCGCCGACTTCGAGGACTTCCGCCAGCCGCGCCCCGAGATGGCTCCCGAGATGGAAGGCGACCTCGAAGGCGTGGTGCGCATCCTGGCGCAGAACCGCTGGCCCTGGCGCATGCATGCCACCTACGACGAGACCATCAGCCGTTCGCTCGACGTGTTCGAGAAGGTCAATAAAGATACGCCGCTGGCCGGCCTGAACTGGTTCTTCGACCATGCCGAGACCATCTCCGAGAAGTCGATGGACCGCATCGCCGCGCTGGGCGGCGGCGTGGCCGTGCAGCACCGCATGGCCTACCAGGGCGAATACTTCGTGGAGCGCTACGGCGCCGTCGCTGCAGAGGCCACGCCGCCGGTCAAGCGCATGCTGGAGCGCGGCCTGAAGGTCTCGGCCGGCACCGACGCGACGCGGGTGGCCTCGTACAACCCGTGGGTGTCGCTGTCGTGGCTGGTCACGGGCAAGACGGTGGGCGGTCTGCAGATCACGCCGCAGCGCAACCTGCTCGACCGCGAACAGGCGCTGCGCATGTGGACCGAGAACGTCACGTGGTTCTCGAACGAGGAGGGCAAGAAGGGCCGCATCCAGGCCGGCCAGCTCGCCGACCTGGTGGTGCCCGACCGCGACTTCTTCGCCTGCCCCGAATCGGACATCGCCGATACGACCGCGCTGCTGACGATGGTGGGCGGCAAGGTGGTCTACGGCGCCGGTGTCTTCGCCTCGCACGACGAGGGCTCGGTGCCCCCGGCCATGCCCGACTGGTCGCCCGCGCGCACCTTCGGCGGCTATGCCGGCTGGGCCGACAAGAAGGAAGGCGCGCCGCTGCAGAAGGTGATGCGCAACGCTGCGATGTCCTGCGGCTGCGCCAACAACTGCAACGTGCACGGCCACAGCCACGCCACGGCCTGGAGCAGCAAGCTGCCCGTTGGCGACCTGAAGAGCTTCTGGGGCGCACTCGGCTGCGCATGCTGGGCGGTGTGAGGATGACGATGCGCTGGACAACCACACCCCTGCTGCGCTGGATCGCCCTGTTGCTGCTGTGCGCGGCCTACCTGCAGGGCGGCCTGCAGAAGGCCTTCGACTTCCCGGCGGCCATTGCCGAGATGAACCACTTCGGCCTCTCGCCCGCCGTCCCGATGGCGATCGCCGTGATCGTGCTGGAGCTCGGCGCCGCCGCGATGATCCTCACCGGCCGCCTGCGCTGGCTCGGCGCGCTGGCCCTGGCCGGCTTCACGCTGATGGCGACTTTCGTGGCGCTGCGCTTCTGGCAGATGCCCGTCGGGCAGGAGCGCTTCATGGCGGCAAACTCCTTCTTCGAACACCTGGGGCTGGTCGGCGGCTTCCTGCTCGTCGCCTGGCTCGACCTGAAGGAGCGTGCACATGTCTGATACCTCGCACGGCGCAACAGCGCCGGCTCCGCAACCGGGAGCCTTCGCGCCTCTTCGCCAGCCGGTCTTCGCGGTGCTCTGGGCCGCCACGGTGCTCGGCAACATCGGCAGCTTCATGCGCGACGTGGCCAGCTCGTGGCTGGTGACGGACCTGTCGGCCAGCCCGACGGCGGTGGCGCTGATCCAGACGGCGGCCACGCTGCCGATCTTCCTGCTGGCGATTCCGGCGGGCGTGCTGTCGGACATCCTCGACCGGCGGCGCTTCCTGATCTTCGTGCAACTGGTGCTGGCGGCGGTGAGCGGCACGCTGCTGGTGCTCTCGCACACCGGCGCGCTCACGGTGGAATACCTGATCGCGCTGACCTTCGTGGGCGGCATCGGCGCGGCGCTGATGGGGCCCACCTGGCAGTCGATCGTGCCCGAGCTGGTGCCGCGCTCCGACCTGAAGGGTGCCGTGGCGCTCAATTCGCTGGGCATCAACATCGCGCGCTCCATCGGGCCGGCGGCGGGCGG
Organism: Variovorax sp. YR750; assembly: GCF_900109805.1. Classification (NCBI taxonomy): domain Bacteria; kingdom Pseudomonadati; phylum Pseudomonadota; class Betaproteobacteria; order Burkholderiales; family Comamonadaceae; genus Variovorax; species Variovorax sp. YR750. Next base: position 500,851 of record NZ_FOBJ01000003.1, on the reverse strand, counting down.
GCTCATCCTCGCGAGCTTCGGCGCGGCGGCCACCTACGGCATCGACGTGCTGAGCTATGTGTTCGTGATCGCGGCGCTGCTGTGGTGGAAGCGTCCGCCGGCTGGAGACACCGCGCTTTCGGAGAACTTCCTGGGCGCCTTCCGTGCCGGCATGCGCTACACCCGCGCCAGCAAGGAGCTGCACGTGGTGCTGCTGCGCGCGGCGGTGTTCTTCCTGTTCGCCAGCTCGGTGTGGGCGCTGCTGCCGCTGGTGGCGCGCCAGATGCTCGGCGGCAGCGCCGGCTTCTACGGCGTGCTGCTCGGCGCGGTGGGCGCCGGCGCCATCGGCGGCGCACTGGTGATGCCGCGCCTGCGTGCCCGGCTCGATGCCGACGGGATGATGCTGCTGGCCTCGCTGCTCACCGCCGCGGTGATGGGTGCGCTGGTCTTCGCGCCGCCCAAGTGGCTGGCCGTGGCGCTGCTGCTGGTGCTGGGCCTGGGCTGGATCGTGGCGCTGACCACGCTCAACAGCGTGGCCCAGTCGATCCTGCCGAACTGGGTGCGTGGGCGCGGCCTGGCCGTGTACCTGACGGTGTTCAACGGCGCGATGGCGGCCGGCAGCCTGGGCTGGGGCCTGGTGGCGCAGCAGGTCGGCGTGCCGATGACGCTGGTGGCCGGCGCCGTGGGGCTGGTGGTGGCGGGCCTGGTCTTCCACCGCGTGCGGCTGCCGGCCGGCGAGGCCGACCTGCAGGCCTCGAACCACTGGCCGGAGCCGCTGCTGGCCGAGCCGGTGGCGCACGACCGCGGGCCGGTGATGATCCAGGTCGAGTACCGCGTCCGCAAGGAGGACCGCCCTGCGTTCCTGGATGCGATGAAGCGCCTGTCCCTGGAGCGCCGCCGCGATGGCGCCTACGCCTGGGGCGTGCACGAGCACACGGCCGACCCGGAGCGGGTGATGGAGTGGTTCCTGGTCGAGTCGTGGGCGGAGCATCTGCGCCAGCACCACCGGGTGTCGCATGCCGACGCCGACCTGCAGAGCGACGTGCTGCGCTTCCACATCGGGCCGGACAAGCCCGAGGTGCATCACTTTCTTGCGCTCTGACTTTCTCCGGCGGCTACCGCCGGACTCGAGGAAAGACTTTCTTTCCTCCCTTCTTTCCCCGCACTTCACTTCACTTCACTTCACTTCACTTCACTGAAAACCATGACAACTCTCACACTGCGCGACGGCACCGAGCTCTACTACAAGGACTGGGGCTCGGGCCAGCCCATTCTCTTCAGCCACGGTTGGCCGCTCAGCGCCGACATGTGGGATGCCCAGATGCTGTTCTTCGCGGAACGCGGCTACCGCGTGATCGCATTCGACCGGCGCGGCTTCGGCCGCTCGAGCCAGCCGTGGACAGGCTATGACTACGACACCTTCGCCGACGACATCGCCGAGCTGATCGAGAAGCTCGACCTGAAGGACGTGATCCTCGCGGGCTTCTCGATGGGCGGCGGCGACGTGACGCGCTACATCGCGCGCAAGGGCAGCGCTCGCGTGGCCAAGCTCGCGCTCATCAGCGCCGTGACGCCGCTGTTCATGAAGACGGCCGACCACCCGGTGGGCCCCGACGCCTCGCTGTTCGCAGGTATCCGCGCCGGGCTGGCCGCCGATCGCCCGCAGTTCCTCGACGACTTCAGCACGCTCTTCTACGGCACCAATCGTCCCGGCGCCAAGGTGTCGCAGGGCGTCTTCAAGCAGACCCTGCAGATCGCGCTGCAGGCCTCGATCAAGGCCACCATCGACTGCGTGACCGCGTTCTCGGAAACCGACTTCCGCCCCGACATGGCCAAGATCGACGTGCCCACGCTCGTGATCCACGGTGACGACGACCAGGTCGTGCCCTTCGAGGCCACCGGCAAGCTCGCGGCCGAGATGATCAAGGGCAGCCAGCTCAAGGTCTACGCAGGCGCGCCGCACGCCACCTGCACCACCCACAAGGACCAGGTGAATGCCGACCTGCTGGCGTTCATCCAGGGCTGATCGTCCGTGGCGTCCGCGGCGCATGCGCGGACGCCTCCTTCCCCACCCGAGACCATCTTCATGACCACGCCTCCTACCCCCGTCGTCCAGGACAACCCATCGAAGCACCGTTTCGAGTTCGCATCGCAAGGCGAGCGCGCGGTCGCGATCTACACCCTTGCGGGCGACGTCATCACCTTCGTCCACACCCTGGTGCCCGAGGCGCTGCAAGGGCAGGGCGTCGCCAGGCAACTGGTGCTCGCGGGCCTGGCCTCCGCGCGCGAGCGCGGCCTGCGCGTCGTTCCGCAGTGCCCCGTGTTCGCCGCCTACATGCGCGCGCACCCCGAAACGCACGACCTGCTGTCCGACGAAGGCCGCGCGCTGCTCGGTCTCTGAGGCGCCCGGCTTCCCGGCGCCGCAGGGGAGGGCTTGGGCCCATGGTCGCCAGGGGCGATGCCCGTGGCGATAATCCCGGGATGCGAATCCGCTTTACCAAGATGCAGGGAGCCGGCAACGATTTCGTCGTGCTGGACGAAACGCGCGGCACGCTGGGCCTCAGCGCCGCGCAATACCGCTTCCTGGCCGACCGCCACTTCGGCGTCGGCGCAGACCAGATCCTCACGGTGCGGCCTTCGCCTGCCGAAGGCATCGACTTCCAGTACGTGATCCACAACTCCGACGGAGGCGAGGTGGAGCAGTGCGGCAACGGCGCGCGCTGCTTCATGCGCTTCGTCAGCGAACACCACCTGACCGAGAAGAAGCAGGTGCGCGTGCAGACGCTTTCCGGCGTGATCGAACCCCGCATGGGCGGCGACGGCCGCGTGACGGTCGACATGGGCGCCCCCGTCTTCGAACCCGCGCGCGTGCCCTTCGACCCCGCCGGGCTCGACCCGCAGCCCGAAGGCGCCTGGCACAAGTGGCACCTGGCCCTCGGCACCCGCGCCGGCAGCGCTATCGTTTCAGTAGCTGTGCTCTCGATGGGCAACCCGCACGCCGTGCAGGTGGTGGACAACGTCGACACCGCCCCGGTGGCCGAGCAGGGCCCGCAGATCGAGCACCACCCGCGCTTTCCGCAGCGGGTGAATGCCGGATTCATGCAGGTGGTCGACCGTTCCAACATCAGGCTGCGGGTGTTCGAGCGCGGCGCCGGCGAAACGCTGGCCTGCGGCACCGGCGCCTGCGCGGCGGTGGTGGCGGGCATCCGCCTCGGGCTGCTGGAGCGCCGCGTGGACGTGCAGACGCACGGCGGCGTGCTGACGATCGAGTGGCAGGGGGAGGGCCAGCCGGTGCTGATGACCGGGCCGGCCGTCACGGTCTTCGAGGGAGACATCGAGGTGCCGGAGCTGCCATGACCAACTTCACGAGCAACAACAACGACGCCAACGCCATGAACCCGATCACCGAAGACGACATCGCCAACTACCTGGCGAACACGCCCGACTTCTTCGAGCGCCATGCCCAGTTGCTGGCGCAGGTGCAGCTCACCAGCCCGCACGGCAACCGCGCCGTGAGCCTGCAGGAGCGTCAGGCCGAGATGCTGCGCGAGAAGATCAAGGCGCTGGAGCATCGCCTGATGGACATGATGCGCCATGGCACCGAAAACGTCGTGATCGCCGACCGCCTGCAGCGCTGGACCAGCGGCCTTCTCACCACCCGCGAGCCGCGCAGCCTGCCGTACCGGATCGCGGTCGACCTGCAGTCGCTCTTCCTGGTGCCGCAGACGGCCATCAAGGTGTGGGACTGCGGCAGCGAATACCTCAACGAGGCCTACGCCCAGTGGGTGAGCGACGACGTGAAGGCGCTGGCTACCTCGCTGACCTCGCCCTACTGCGGGCTCAATTCGGGCTTCGAGGCCGCCAACTGGCTGCCCGAGCCGCAGGCCGCGATGTCGATCGCGCTGATTCCGCTGCGCCCCGACGCCGAGTCGCCGGCCTTCGGCCTGCTGGTGCTGGCCTCGCCCGACGCGCAGCGCTTCAACGCCGAGATGGGCACCGATTTTCTCGAGCGCATCGCCGAGCTGGCCTCGGGCGCGCTTTCGCGGCTGCGTCCTTGAAACGTCCGCGCTGGTTGCGGCGGCCCTGGGAGGTCGCGCTGGCCTGTGGGTTGGCGGTCGTGGCGCTTGTGTACGCGGCCGTCGGTGCCTTCATTTGGCGTCATTCCGAAGAACTGCTGGCGCACCCGCCGCAGCGGCAGGCCGACGCCGCGCTGGTGCTCGGCAGCCGTGCCTACCTCGACGGCAAGCCGCATCCGTGCCTCACCGGGCGGGTCGATACCGCCCTGGCGCTGGCACGCGCCGGGCTGGTCAGGCAGCTGGCTTTCTCGGGCGGCGTGGATCTGGAGGACAGCCGAATCGAGGCCATCACGATGCAGGAGCACGCCATCGCCTCGGGATTCACCGGGCCGATGGTGCTGGAGCCTGCGTCGACCTCCACCCGGCTGAACCTGTCGTTGTCGCGCCCGCTGCTGCTGGCGGCCGGCGTGCGCAGCGTGGTCATCGTGTCGGAGCCGTTCCACCTGTGGCGCGTCGAGCGGCTGGTGAAGATGAGCGGCTTCGACAAGAGCTTCGACGTGCAGTACGCGGCGGCGCCCACCTCCTGCTGGCAGGCGCTCGGGCCGTTCTCGAAGGGCGCATTGCGCGAGCCGGCGGCCATCATCAACAATGCCGGGCATGGGTATCTCTTCTGACCCGGCTGCATCCGCTCCGTCGACTTCCCCGGACTGGATCGAAAAATACCTGGAGTACGTGCGCGTCGAGCGCCGGCTCGCGGCGCGCACGGTCGAGCTCTACGCCTTCCACCTGCAATCCCTGCGCGAGCATGCCGACGAGGCGAAGCTGCCGCTGGACCGTGTGCAGACCGCCCACGTCCGCCGCTGGATGGCGCAGCTGCACAGCGCCGGGCGCGAGCCGCGCGGCATTGCGCTGGTGCTGTCGTGCTGGCGCAGCTTCTACCGCTGGCTGGGGCACGAAGGGCTGGTCGGCTTCAACCCGGTGCAGGACGTGCACGCACCCAAGGCCGGCCGGCCGCTGCCCAAGGCGCTGGGCGTGGACGACGCGGTGCGGCTTGCCGAGCTCTACGACCCCGAGGCCGATCCGTGGACCGAGGCGCGCGACGGCGCGATCGTCGAGGTGCTCTACGGCTGCGGCCTGCGCGTGAGCGAGCTCACGGGGCTCGACGTGCGGGCGAGCAACACGGCGCGCGGCTGGGTCGATCTCGATGCGATGGAGGCCAGCGTGCTCGGCAAGGGCAGCAAGCGCCGCATCGTGCCGATGGGCGGCAAGGCGGCCGAGGCGCTGCGCGACTGGCTCGCGGTGCGCGACGATTGCCCTGGCCTGACCACGGCCCGGCTGCGCGACCCGCAGGCCGCCGGCGCGCTCTTCATCAGCGCCAAGGGCATGCGGATGTCGTCGCAGGCGGTGTGGAAGCTGCTGCGCGAGCGCAGCCTCAAGGCCGGCCTCGCGGCGCCGGTGCACCCGCACATGCTGCGCCATTCGTTCGCGAGCCACGTGCTGCAGTCGAGCAGCGACCTGCGCGCGGTGCAGGAGCTGCTGGGCCACGCCAACATTGCGACCACGCAGGTCTATACGCGGCTGGATTTCCAGCACCTGGCCAAAGTTTACGACGCGGCGCATCCGCGCGCCAAGGCCCGGGAAGACAAAGACAAGTAAGCAAACACAAAAAATGAAAACCCTTCGCCTCAAACCCGGCAAGGAGCGCTCGCTGCAGCGCCGCCATCCCTGGGTGTTCGAATCCGCCATCGCACGCGGCGGCGCCGATTCCGGCGAGACGGTCCGCGTCGAGTCGCACGACGGCACTTTTCTCGCTTGGGCCGCCTTCAGCCCGCTTTCCAAGATCCGTGCGCGAGCCTGGAGCTTCGTCGAGACGCAGCGTATCGACGCGGCCTTCCTTGCATCGCTGTGCGCTCGTGCCGTGGCTGCGCGTGGCCTGTTCGACCTGCAGAGCGACGGCGTGCGGCTGGTGCATGGCGAGGCCGACGGGCTGCCGGGGCTGATCGTCGACCGCTACGGCGACACGTTGGTGGCGCAGTTCCTCTCGGCCGGCGTGGAGCGCTGGAAGGGCGTGCTGGCCGACGCGCTGCTCAAGGGCACGGGCCTTTCGAAGCTCTACGAGCGCTCCGACGCCAGCGGCCGCGAGCGCGAGGGGCTGAAGCCTGTCACGGGCTGGCTGCGCGGGGAAGGGCCGACCGAGATCGTCATCCGCGAGCACGGTTGGAAGCTCTCGCTCGACATCGCCACCGGCCACAAGACCGGCTTCTACCTCGACCAGCGCGACAGCCGCCAGCGCTTCGCCGAGCTGGCGCAGCACCGGCGCTTCCGGCGCGTGCTCAACTGCTTCTGCTACACGGGCGGGTTCACCGTCGCGGCGCTGGCGGGGCTGAAGGCGGCGGGTGCGCTGCAGGGCGCGCAGCTGGTGTCGGTCGATTCCTCGCTGCCGGCGCTGGAACGGGGGCGCGGGCATCTGGCGCTCAACGGCTTCGAGGGGCAGGGCATCGAGACCGAGTTCCTCGACGCCAACGTCAACACCGTGCTGCGCGAGTTCATCGACCAGGGGCGCACCTTCGATGCCATCGTGCTCGATCCGCCCAAGTTCGCGCCCACGGTGGCGCACGCCGAGCGCGCCTCGCGGGCCTATAAGGACATCAACCGGCTGGCGCTCAAGATCCTGGAGCCGGGCGGCGTGCTGCTGACCTTCTCGTGCTCGGGCGGCATCAGCGCAGACCTGTTCCACAAGATCGTGGCCTCGGCGGGGCTCGACGCGGGCGTGGACGGCTACATCGCCGAACGGCTGGGCGCCGCGCCCGATCATCCGATGACCATCGAATTCCCGGAAGGCGAGTACCTGAAGGGCCTGGTGGTGGTCAGGAAGCCCGCCTGAAGCGGGGCTTGACCCTGCCGCCAACGCAACTCAGTGGCATTGGCTAAACTGCCGGGCCGCGCCTTCCACGGCCCCCATTTCCTGTTTTCCGCTTCCGGAGCACTTTCCCCATGGCCCTCATTCCCGCGACCATCCTCACCGGCTTTCTCGGCTCGGGCAAGACCACGCTGCTCAAACGCATCCTGACCGAGGCCCACGGCCAGAAGATCGCGGTCATCGAGAACGAGTTCGGCGAGGAGAACATCGACAGCGACATCCTCGTGACCGAATCGAAGGAGCAGATCGTGCAGATGAGCAACGGCTGCGTCTGCTGCACCATCCGCGAAGACCTGCGCGAGGCGCTGCAAGTGCTGGCCGCCAAGAAGCGCCAGGGCCTGCTCGATTTCGACCGCGTGGTGATCGAGACCACCGGCCTGGCCGACCCCGGCCCCGTGGCCCAGACTTTCTTCATGGACGACGAGATCGCCGAGAGCTACCTGCTCGACTCGATCCTGACGCTGGTCGACGCCAAGCATGCGCCGCAGCAGCTCAACGACCGCCAGGAAGCGCGCCGCCAGGTGGGCTTTGCCGACCAGATCTTCATCAGCAAGAGCGACCTGGTGTCGGCCGACGAGACCGACGCGCTGATCCATCGCCTGAAGCACATGAACCCGCGCGCGCCGCAGCAGAAGGTGCATTTCGGCGAGGTGCCGCTGAAGGACGTGTTCGACCTGCGCGGCTTCAACCTGAACGCCAAGCTCGACATCGACCCCGACTTCCTGACGGAAGACGACCACGATCATCACGACCATGACCACGCGCATGGCGAGCACTGCGACCATCCATCGCACAAGCACGAGGGCCATGGCCACCATCACCACGTGGACGACGACGTCAAGAGCTTCGTCTACAAGGCCGACCGCGCCTTCGATCCGGCGAAGCTGGAAGACTTCCTGGGCGCGATCGTCAACATCTACGGCCCGCGCATGCTGCGCTACAAGGGCGTGCTGAACATGAAGGGCACCGAGCGCAAGGTGATCTTCCAGGGCGTGCACCAGCTCATGGGCAGCGACCTGGGCCCGGAATGGGGCAAGGACGAGGCGCGCCAGAGCCGCATGGTGTTCATCGGCATCGAGCTGCCGCGCGAGATCCTGGAGCAGGGGCTGGAGCAGTGCCTGGTCTGAGCCCGAGCTGAAGGCTTCCTGAAAAAAACGGCGCTGGCCTCCTGGGGCCAGCGCCGTTTTTCATTGGGGCAGGGCGGCTTTACTTGCCCGCGCCACCCATTCCGCCCAGCGGCTTGCCGTTGACCTTCAGGGCGCCGTCGCTGAACTCGACCTGGGCGGTGACGTCGTCGCCGTCGCGCTTCACGAAGCCGCTTTCCTCGCCCTGTTCGACCAGGCCGGCCACCATTTCAGGCGGAGGCGTCTGGCCGCTCTCGGCGCCGGTCTCGGCCAGTTTCTCGAGCCACTTCATGGGCAGCCGCGCGTGGGCCTTGAGCACGCCGCGCTTCATCATGAGCGCCGTGCCCGGCAGCTGCAGGTCTTCGTCGGTCACGCCGGCCATGCCGGCCGAGTAGCCGAGTTCGGCACGCTTGCCGTCGATCTCGACCAGCAGCTTGTCGATGCCGGCTTCGGGGGAGTACTTGGCCATGGCCTTCAGGTCGGGCGTGAGCTGCTCGACCAGCGCCTGCATGGCCGCCTGGGAGGCCTTGCTGCCGCCCTTGCCGCAGCTGTTGGCGGCGCTGGACTGCATCCAGGCGTCGGCCAGTTTCTTGTAGCCGGCGCCGTGGATGCGGCGCGCGCCGCTGGTCAGCTCGAACTTGTCGATTTTGGTCTCGCCGATCTTGCCGGTGCCCTTGAGGGTGCCGGTGGACATGTAGAGGCCGTCCTTGATGCTCGCGTCGCCCACCAGGTCGATGTTCTGCAGCACGACGGCCGGCAGCGCCTTCGGCGGTTGCGAGCCGTCCTCGGCCGCTTTCTTCTTGACCGTGAACTCCAGGGAATCGAGCCGGCCCTCGCTCTTGCCGGTGGCCAGGAACCAGCCGGAACTGCTGTCCATGTCGGCCTTGGCGACGAGCTTGCCCATCTTCATGGTCACGCCGCTCTTCACGTCGTTGAAGTCGAGGCCGGGCATGCTCAGGTCGTAGCGGGCCTGGGTGCGCGCGGCGTTCACGTTCACGCGGGCCTGCAGGCCCTGCCAGTCGAGGCGACCCTTGCCGTCCTCGGCCAGCTTGGCGGGAGCGACCGTGAAGTCGGTCGTGAAGGCGCCGTCGAAGCCGACCTTGGTGCGGGCCGACAGGGGCTTGGCCTCGCCGAACAGCTTCTTCACCTCGGCCTGCGCCTTGGCGTCGAGCACCAGTTCGCTGTCGATGGTGGCGGCCGCCAGCGTGCCGCCGGCCAGCGGGCCGTGGTGGATGGTGTCGCGGATGGTCAGGCGCAGCTGCTTCGGCGGCTTGATGGCGGGGGTGTCGTCTTCCTCGCCGTCTTCCTTTTCCTCTTCGTCCTGGCCGGCGGTGGGCTGGCTGGCAGCCGGGCTGGCGGCGGCATCGGCCGCGCAGCCGATTTCCAGCGTGACGGTGCTGACGGCGCCCAGGAAGCCGCGTTCGTACTTGCGCTCGGTCACGCGCACCAGCGCGGTCTGCTTCGGCAGCTCGTCAAGCGCGGTGTCGTAGCGGGACTTGATCTGCGAACCGGCCCACCAGGTGCTGCCGCCGTAGGCGACCGCGATGGCCGCGGCCAGGACTCCCAAAACTGCTTTCTTGTTCAAGGCTTGTGCTTTCTTCTGTCTGTCTTGCGATTGATCGGAATGATCGGATAGGCCCCCTGCGCCATATGGACAAGGGCCGGGGCCCGCGCGCCGCCCCCTCCGGCGGCGCCGGGCGATGCTAACGGAGTCGGACGGCACACCGGAACATGTCCCGCGCCGTCGAGTTCTCTATACAATCGCGCGCCTGTTTCGCAAGCCACGTCCTGCTCCCAAGGACAAGATGTGACTTCCGGCACGGGGCGCCATACGTTTCTGGCGGGCTTTCGGGGGTATAACCCCGGGGTTCGCCACTTGGCGGGCACCCCGACAACGGGGCCTGTGCGGTCTGAAAGCCGCAAGGGGCCTCATGGGAGGAGACACCCAGTGAAAGCGCGTTCCAGTTCGTCCAAGGAGCCAGTCACCGTGAAGAAACCCGCCGCCAAGGCTACGCCAGCAACCAAGCCCGCCGTCAAGAAGGCGACGGCTGCGAAGCAGGCTGTACCTGCGGCCAGGAAGGTTTCCGGTTCCGCGATCAAGGAGAAAAGCGCGCCATCCAAAAAGCCCGCAGCACCACCGGCCAAGGCCGCGACCGCTGCGACAAAGAAGTCCGCCAAGCCTGCAACTGCCGCCACCAAGACCGCGGGCGCGGGCTCATCGTCATCCAAACCCGTCGGCCGCCCTGCTGCCGTTCCTTCTGTCCCCCCGATCCCCATGAAAAAAACGGCTGCCGCCTCCACTTCCGCCCCGGCGACACCCTCGATGCCCGCTCAAACCGCCACGCCCGCACCCGCCGCGCGTGGTGGCCGCGTGTCCCGGCTGTCGCAACTGACCGTCCCCTCGATGCCGCAGTCGGTGGCATCGACGGCCGCCAAGTCCACTTTCTCGCAAAGCCACTCCAACGCGCTGGTGCCTCCGCCGCCCCTCGCCATCAAGAAAGATCCGAAACTGGCCAACAACTGGAAAACCAAGTCGCCCGCAGAACTGAGCGATGCCGAAGTCATCGCCATGCCGGACGACGAGTACATGAACGAAAAGCAGATGGCGTTCTTCCGCCTGAAGCTCGAGGAGCTCAAGCGCGGCATCCTGGAGAACGCCGGCGAGACCACCGAGCACCTGCGTGAAGACACGGTGGTCGTGCCCGATCCGGCCGACCGCGCCACCATCGAGGAAGAGCACGCCCTCGAGCTGCGTACCCGCGACCGCGAGCGCAAGCTGCTCAAGAAGATCGAGCAGTCGATCCAGCGCATCGACGCCGGCGACTACGGCTACTGCGACGAAACCGGCGAACCCATCGGCGTCGGCCGCCTGCTGGCCCGCCCGACCGCGACGCTGTCGCTCGAGGCGCAGCAGCGCCGCGAGCTCAAGCAGAAGATGTTCGGGGATTGAAACAAAGCAAGGTAGATAAAAGCCAGCCTCTTCGATAGCCTCCCCCGAATGCCAAAGGAAGAATCGGGCCGCCTTCTGTCCAAGGTGGCCAAGTTTGTCCGCAATCCCCTGAAGGATTGGTCGGAGCTGGATGCCCCTGCGTCCGCTTCGCCCTCGGATTCGTCGCTGCCCGCGCAGACCTACAGCCGGGAGATGCTCAAGGAGATGATCGAGCGGCGCCAGCGCAACGATTTCGTGCGCCGGCGCGAGTTCGACATGCTGCGCAAGCTGCGCCAGCGTGAAGCCGCGGCGCATGCCTTCGAGGCGACGGTCACGCCGTCCTCGTTCAACATCAACAGCTCCTCCGAAAGGTCGGAGGGCCGCGCACTCACGCTCAAGAAGATCGACGAGATCGAGCAGCAGATGTCGCAGCAGTGGTGGAAGGGGCGGGGGCCGAACGGCGAAGCGCTCGTCAATCCGCCGCCCGACGCCGGCGCGGAAACCCTGCCGCCGGTGCACACCGACGAATTGCTCTCCGAGCCCGCGGAGGCCCTGCCCGCCGCGGCGGTGACCCCGAGCGGCGGCGCCGCTCCGGCCGTGGCCGAAGGCGTGCCGCTGCTGTCGTCGCGCCTTGCGCACGACGGCGCGCTCGAGGAGGCGGTGATCCGCTTCGCGCACGGCGACGACACGGGTGCCGAGGCGATCCTGCTGCAGGCCCTGGCTTCCTCCGAAGGCGCGTCGATTCCCGATGGCGGGCACGATGCAGCCGCCGAGCGCGACGACAGCCGCTGGCGAGCCCTGTTCGACCTGTACCGCGCGACCGGCGATGCCGCCAAGTTCGCCGCCGCGCGCATGCGCTATGCGCAGCGCATGCGGCGCATGGGGCCCGACTGGGTCTCGCTCGAAGAGCTGGCCCGCAGCGTCAAGGCCGTCACCGCCAGCGAGGAGGCTGCCGGAGCCGCCGCCGATGGTGCCAGCGCCCATGCAGACTGGACTTGCCCCACGCGCCTGGGGCGCGAGGGCCTGATGGACCTGACGCGTGCGCTGTCGAAGGCCGGCTCGGTCTGGACGCTCGACTGGCGCGGCCTGCATGCCGTCGAGCCCGAGGCCGCCGCGCCGCTGCGCGTGCTGTTCACCCACTGGGCCGATTCGCCGGTGCAGCTTCGCTTCATGGGCTCGGCCCAACTGCTGGCCGTACTGTCCGAGGCCGCGCCCAACAACGAGCGCGGCACCGACGAGGTCTGGTGGCAGCTGCACCTCGCGGCGCTGCGCATGATGCACCTGCCGGACGACTTCGAGCTGGTGGCGCTCAACTACTGCATCACCTACGAGGTGTCGCCGCCCGCCTGGCAGGACCCGAAGGGCGAATGCACCTCGCTGGCCGCGCCGCCCGCGAGCCGGCCCAGCTCGGTGTGGTCGCTGCTGTCGGTCGGCGGCGATTCGGAGAGTTTTCCCTCCACCGACAGCGGCTTTGCCGCGCTGGCGGGCGACCTGCGGGGCGAGTCGCTGTCGAACTGGCAGCGGCTGGACCACGATCTGCGCCACACCACGGCGCCCGTCATCTCGTGCGCCGCGCTGCTGCGCATGGACCTCGCGGCGGCGGGCACGCTGCTGAGCTGGGTGCGCACGCGCGATGCCAACGGCGAGCGCGTGCAGTTCGTCGATGCGCACCGGCTCATCGCGGCGCTGTTCAACCTGGTAGGCATTGCCGATCACGCGACCGTAGCAGTTAGAAAAAACTAAGGGCCCGGCCGGCCCTCGCGCGGGTTGCATTGCTTTTGGCCACCCCCAGATGGCTGCGATGGAACAGTTTCACGGCACCACCATCGTGAGCGTGCGCCGCAAGACCCCCCAAGGCGACCAGGTCGCCATCGGCGGGGACGGGCAGGTCACTCTCGGCAACATCGTCATCAAAGGCACGGCGCGCAAGGTGCGCCGCCTCTATCACGGCAAGGTGCTTGCCGGCTTCGCGGGCGCCACGGCGGACGCCTTCACGCTCTTCGAGCGCTTCGAGGCCAAGCTCGAGAAGCACCAGGGGCACCTGACCCGCGCAGCGGTCGAGCTCACCAAGGACTGGCGCACCGACCGCGTGCTGCGCAAGCTCGAGGCCATGCTCGCCGTGGCCGACGCCACCACTTCCCTCATCATCACCGGCAACGGCGACGTTCTGGAGCCCGAGGACGGCGTGATCGCCATCGGATCGGGCGGCGCCTATGCCCAGTCGGCGGCCAAGGCGCTGATCGAGAACACCGAGCTCTCGGCCGAGCAGATCGTGCGCAAATCGCTGGCGATCGCCGGAGAAATCTGCATTTACACGAACATGAACCACACGGTGGAAGCGCTCTGACCATGTCCATGACCCCCCAGGAGATCGTCTCCGAGCTCGACAACCACATCGTCGGCCAGCCGGCCGCCAAGCGCGCCGTGGCCATCGCCCTGCGCAACCGCTGGCGCCGCCAGCAGGTCGACGACAAGCTGCGCCACGAGATCACGCCCAAGAACATCCTCATGATCGGCCCCACGGGCGTGGGCAAGACCGAGATCGCCCGCCGCCTCGCGCGCCTGGCCGACGCGCCCTTCATCAAGGTCGAGGCCACCAAGTTCACCGAGGTGGGCTACGTGGGCAAGGACGTCGATTCGATCATCCGCGACCTGGCCGAGATCGCCGTCAAGCAGACCCGCGAGGCCGAGAGCGTGAAGGTGCGCGCGCGTGCCGAAGATGCTGCCGAGGAGCGCATCCTCGACGTGCTGCTGCCCGCGGCGCGCGGCGCCGACGGCACCGCTGCCGCGACCGACTCCAGCAACGCCACCCGCCAGGCCTTCCGCAAGAAGCTGCGCGAGCACCAGCTCGACGACAAGGAGATCGAGCTCGACCTCGCCGAGGCCCGTGCTCCGCTCGAGATCATGGGCCCCGCCGGCATGGAGGAAATGACCGAGCAGCTGCGCGGCATGTTCGGCCAGCTCGGCGGCGGCAAGCGCAAGACGCGCAAGCTCAAGATCGCCGAGGCGCTGCGCCTTCTGACAGACGAGGAAGCCGCCAAGCTGGTCAACGAGGACGAGATCCGCACACAGGCGATCGCCAATGCCGAGCAGAACGGCATCGTCTTCATCGACGAGATCGACAAGGTCGCCACCCGCAGCGAAGCCCAGGGCTCCGACGTGTCGCGCCAGGGCGTGCAGCGCGACCTGCTGCCGCTGGTGGAGGGCACGGCCGTCAGCACCAAGTACGGCGTGGTGCGCACCGACCACATGCTGTTCATCGCGAGCGGCGCCTTCCACCTGAGCAAGCCCAGCGACCTCATTCCCGAGCTGCAAGGGCGCTTTCCGATCCGCGTGGAGCTGCAGTCGCTTTCGGTGGCGGACTTCGAGAGCATCCTCACGCAGACCCGTGCTTCGCTCGTGAAGCAGTACCAGGCGCTGCTCGCCACCGAGGGCGTGACGCTCGAATTCACTCCAGAAGGCGTGAACCGGCTGGCCACCATCGCCTTCGAGGTGAACGAGCGCACCGAGAACATCGGCGCGCGCCGCCTGTCGACCGTGATGGAGCGCCTGCTGGATGAGGTAAGCTTCGACGCGACCCGCCTCGAAGGGCAATCGATCCGCATCGATGCCGCCTATGTCGACCAGCGCCTTGCGGCACTAAGTCACGACGAAGACCTTTCGCGCTTCATCCTCTGAAGCCGCTTCTCCTTCCCCCTGTAACGGGGGAATCCTTCACGCATCACTTTCACTGCGTGAGCTAAGTACTTCATTTTCAACGAAATTCGCCGATTCCAAGGATTTGGAATCGACGCTAAGTCGTTGATTCCATTACAAAAAATAGCCCAAACGGCCAGTTGCTTCCGAAGTGTTTCCTGCTACAGTGCAAAAAAGTGCAGTTAAGTGGGAAAAAGTGCGAGTAGTGCCTCTTTCGGGTGCTGCAGCACTCCCAACACAGGGGTTTCGTGGTCGTGTTTCAAGGCGCTTCATCGCTCAGTCTGGATGCCAAGGGGCGGCTCTCCGTGCCGACCCGGCATCGTGACGTCCTGAGCGCGACGGCAGGCGGCCAGCTCACGATCACCAAGCATCCGCACGGATGCCTGATGGTGTTCCCCCGTCCCGAATGGGAGAAATTCCGCGAGCGCATCGCCGCGCTGCCGATGTCGGCGCAGTGGTGGAAGCGCGTCTTCCTGGGCAACGCCATGGACGTCGAGATGGACGGCACCGGCCGCATCCTCGTGTCGCCCGAACTGCGCGCGGCCACCGGCATCACGCGCGAGACGCTGCTGCTGGGCATGGGCAACCACTTCGAACTCTGGGACAAGGCCACCTACGAGGCCAAGGAGGCCGAGGCCACCCAGGGCGAGATGCCGGACGTATTCCAGGACTTCGCGTTCTGAGGGGCACCGTGAACACGCCCTGGACCCACACGACCGTCTTGCTCGGCGAGGCGGTGGAAGCTCTTCTATCCGGCAGCACCGCAGCCACCGGCACCTACGTGGACGCCACCTTCGGACGGGGAGGGCACGCGCGCGCGATCCTCGCGCGGCTGGCGCCGGAAGGCAGGCTCATCGCATTCGACAAGGATGCGGAAGCAGTGGCCGAAGCAGCGCGCATCTCGGATGCGCGTTTTTCCATCCGCCACCAGGGATTCCGCTCGCTGGGCGAACTGCCCGACGCGAGCGTGGCCGGCCTGCTGATGGACCTGGGCGTGAGCTCGCCGCAGATCGACAACCCGGTGCGCGGTTTCAGTTTTCGTTTCGATGGCCCGCTCGACATGCGCATGGACACCACGCGCGGCGAGAGCGTGGCCGAGTGGCTGGCAACGGCCGAACTACAGCAGATTGCAGAGGTGATCCGTGACTATGGCGAAGAACGGTTTGCTGTTCAGATTGCAAAGGCGATTGTTGCTCGCCGACAAGAACGGGGCCCAGTTTCAACCACCGCCGAACTGGCCGAGCTCGTGGCTGGCACGGTCAAAACCCGCGAGCCGGGCCAGAACCCTGCAACGCGCACATTTCAGGCTTTTCGGATTTTCATCAACGCCGAGCTTGAAGAGCTGCAACAGGCGCTAGAAGCCAGCCTCTCGGTGCTGAAGCCCGGCGGGCGGCTCGCGGTGATCAGCTTCCACTCGCTCGAAGACCGCATCGTCAAGCAGTTCATCGCCAAGCACTCGAAGGAGGTCTACGACCGCCGCGCGCCGTTCGCCGCGCCCAAGGCCATGAAGCTGCGTGCCCTGGAGCGCATCAAGCCCTCGCAGGCCGAGGTGAGCGGCAATCCTCGAGCACGCAGCGCCATTCTTCGAGTGGCGGAACGCACGGAGGCCGACTGACATGGCCCGCGTGAACCTGCTCCTGCTGATGGCCGTCATTGCGACGGCTTTGTACCTTGTGCACACCCAGTACCTGTCGCGCCAGCTCTATACCGAGCTCGACCGCGTGCAGCAGGACGCCCGCCGCCTGGAAACCGAACGCGACCGCCTGCAGGTCGAGAAGCGCGCGCAGGCCACGCCGCTGCGCGTCGAGCGGCTCGCCAAGGAGCAGCTGCAAATGCGCACCACTTCCCCGGCGATCACGCAGTACGTACGGCCCGACGGCTCGGTGATCCCGGCCGTCGCGCCGGTTGCGCCGATGCCGGCCGCCACGACCGCCAAACCGGCGGCCAAACCGGCGGCCAAGCCAGCCACCGCAGCGAGGGCAACGCGATGAACCGGGGCAACCGCAGCGTGCGCTACACCACCAGTCCCTTGCTCGCGAGCAAGACGCCGGTTTGGCGCAGCAAGCTCATCGTGGCCGGCATCGCTTTCGGCTTCCTGGTGCTGGCCGGCCGGGCTGCCTACGTGCAGGTCATCGGCAACAGCTTCTTCCAGCGGCAGGGCGAGGTGCGTTTCGCGCGCACGCTCGAGCTGCCGGCCAACCGCGGCCGCATCCTCGACCGCAACGGGCTCATCCTCGCTTCCAGCGTGGTCGCGCCCAGCATCTGGGCCATTCCGGAGGATATCGAGCGCGACGACCCCGAGGTGCGCGCCAAGCTCAAGCAGGTGGCCAAGCTGCTCGAGATGTCGCAGAAAGACTTCGACAAGAAGCTGGAAGACGAGGACAAGACCTTCGTCTGGATCAAGCGCCAGGTCGACGAGCCCATCGCCAAGCAGATCGCGGCGATGAACCTCAAGGGCATCTACCAGCGCAAGGAATACAAGCGCCAGTACCCCGAGGGCGAGGCTGCCGCGCACGTGGTGGGCTTCACCAACGTGGAAGACAACGGCCAGGAAGGCATCGAGCTGGCCTTCAACAAGGACCTGGCCGGCAAGGCCGGTTCGCGCCGCGTCATCAAGGACCGCCTGGGCCGCGTGGTCGAGGGCGTGGGCGAGACCGTGCCGCCGCTGGACGGCAAGGACATCCAGCTCAGCGTCGACAGCAAGGTGCAGTTCTTCGCCTACCAGAAGCTGCGCGACGCCGTGACCGCGCGCAAGGCCAAGGCCGGCAGCGTGGTGGTGCTCGATTCCGTCACCGGCGAGGTGCTGGCGCTGGCCAACTACCCGAGCTACGTGCCCGACAAGCGCCAGAACCTGACCGGCGAGCAGCTGCGCAACCGCGCGATCACCGACACCTTCGAGCCCGGCTCGACCATGAAGCCGATCACGGTCGGCATGGCGCTGGAGGCCGGCCGCGTGAAGCCCTCGACGCTCATCGAGACCGGCCCCGGCCGCTACCAGATCGGCGGCTTCACCATCAGCGACACGCACAATTACGGCACGCTGACCGTCGAAGGCGTGATCCAGAAGTCGAGCAACGTCGGCGCGCTCAAGATCGCCCAGAAGATGACCCCGCACGAGATGTGGGACACCTACACCGCGCTGGGCTACGGCCAGAAGCCGCAGATCCAGTTCCCCGGCGCCGTGACGGGCCGGCTGCGCCCCTGGAAGACCTGGAAGCCGGTCGAGCAGGCCACCATGGCCTACGGCTACGGCCTGTCGGCGTCGCTGTTCCAGATGGCGCATTCGTACACCGCGTTCGCGCACGACGGCTCGCTCATTCCGGTGACCATCCTCAAGAACTCCGAGCCGCCGGTGGGCGTGCGCGTGTTCTCGCCCTCGAACGCGCTGGCGGTGCGCAAGATGCTGCAGATGGCCGCCGGCCCCGGCGGCACCGGCACGCGCGCGCAGACGGTCGGCTACTCGGTCGGCGGCAAGTCGGGCACGGCCCACAAGCAGGTCGGCAAGGGCTACGCCAGCAACAAGTACCGCGCCTGGTTCACCGGCATGGCGCCCATCGAGAAGCCGCGCATCATCGTCGCCGTGATGATCGACGAGCCCAGCGACGGCCAGTATTTCGGCGGCCTGGCGGCCGCTCCCGTGTTCAGCGAGGTCGTGCAGCAGACGCTGCGCATGATGAACGTACCGCCCGATCTGGCGGTCAAACCGCTTGTGATGACGCAGGGCGTCGACGAGAGCTTCTGAACATGCTGACCTTCACTTCCCCCCAACTGGTCGCCGCCTGGCTGAAGGAGCGCGCGCCGCAGGCCGCGCTGCACGCCGACAGCCGCGCCGTGGGCGCGGGCGACGTCTTCATCGCCTGGCCGGGCGCCGCCACCGACGGCCGCAGGCACGTGGCCGCCGCGCTGGCGCAGGGCGCCGCCGTCTGCCTGGTGGAGCACGAGGGCGTCGAGCCCTTCGGCTTCGATGGTGACGAGCGCATCGTGAGCTACCCCGGCCTGAAAGCTGCCACCGGCCCTATCGCCTCGGCCTACTACGACAACCCCTCGGCCCTGCTCGAGCTGCTGGCCGTGACCGGCACCAACGGCAAGACCTCCACCGCCTGGTGGCTGGCCGAGTCGCTTTCCACGCTGCGCGCGGCGGGCGGCGTGCGCGTGATGAAGCCCGACGGCACCATGCAGCGCGACGCCCCGTCGCCCTGCGCGGTGATGGGCACGCTGGGCATCGGCGTGCCGCCCGAGCTGACCTACACGGGCCTCACCACGCCCGACCCGGTGATGATGCAGCGCGAGCTGCGCTCGCTGGTCGAGCGCGGCTTCGGCGCCTGCGCCATCGAGGCCTCGTCCATCGGCATCGCCGAGCGCCGCCTCGACGGCGCCCAGATCGCCGTGGCCGTGTTCACCAACTTCACGCAGGACCACCTGGACTACCACGGCAGCATGGACGCCTACTGGCAGGCCAAGGCCGAGCTGTTCCGCTGGCCCGGCCTGCGCGCCGCGGTGATCAACATCGACGACACGCACGGCGCCAGCCTGTGCGCGAACCTGATCGACGCCGGCATCGGCGCGCTCGACGTCTGGACCGTCTCGGCCGGCGGCAAGCCGGCCCGCCTCGTGGCGCGCGAGATCGGCTACGACGCGCAGGGCCTGCAGTTCTCGGTGGCCGAGCACGGCACGGCTGCCGTGGAGCGCCTGTCGACCGGGCTCATCGGCCAGTACAACGTGTCCAACCTGCTGGGCGTGCTCGGCACGCTGCGCGCACTGGGCCTCACGCTGCAGCAGGCCGTGGCCGCCTGCGCCAACCTCACAAGCGTGCCGGGCCGCATGGACCGCGCGGGCACCGGCGAAGGCGCGCCGCTGGCCGTGGTCGACTACGCCCACACGCCCGATGCGCTCGACAAGGCGCTGATCGGCCTGCGCCCGCTGGCCAGGCAGCGCGGCGGCGCGCTGTGGTGCCTGTTCGGCTGCGGCGGCGACCGCGACCCGATCAAGCGCCCGATGATGGCCGCCGTCGCCGAGCGCCAGGCCGACCGCGTGATCGTCACCAGCGACAACCCGCGCAGCGAAAAGCCCGACGCGATCATCAGCCAGGTGCTGCGCGGCTTCTCGCGTCCTGACGCGGCGCAGGTGCAGCCTGACCGCGCGGCCGCCATCGCCGACGCGATCGCGCAGGCCGCGCCGCAAGACGTCGTGCTCATCGCCGGCAAGGGTCACGAGGCCTGGCAGGAAATCGCCGGCCAGCGCATCGAGTTCTCTGACAAGGCCCATGCGCTGCAGGCGCTGGCGAAGCGAGGAGCAGCGGCATGAGCGTCGCCACGACCACGCCCCTCGACATCACCCTGGCCCGGATCCAGCAATGGATTCCGGGTTCCCGCCTGGTGGGCGACGGCTCCATCGTCATCGCCCGCGTGCACACCGACACGCGCACGCTCGCGCCCGGCGACCTGTTCGTCGCGCTCAAGGGCGAGCGCTTCGACGCCAACGATTTCCTGGCCGATGCGAAGAAGCAGGGCGCGGTGGCAGCCATTGCGCATCACGGCCTCGAAGCCGCGGGCCTCGCCGGCCTCGAGGTGCCCGACTCGCTGGTCGCGCTCGGCGCGCTCGGCGCGGGCTGGCGCGCGCAGTTCGACCTGCCGCTGATCGCCGTGACCGGCAGCAACGGCAAGACCACGGTCACGCAGATGATCGCGGCCGTGCTGTTCGCCTTCCGTGCCGAACGTGCGCTCGCCACGGCCGGCAACTTCAACAACGAGATCGGCGTGCCGCTCACGCTGCTGCGCCTGCGCGCGCAGCACCAGCGCGCGGTGCTCGAGCTGGGCATGAACCATCCGGGCGAGATCGCGCGGCTGGCGGCCATCTCGCGCCCGACCATCGCGCTGGTCAACAACGCGCAGCGCGAGCACCAGGAGTTCATGGCCACCGTCGAGGCGGTGGCTGTCGAGAACGCTGCCGTGTTCGCGGTGCTGCCCGAGGACGGCACGGCCGTCTTCCCGCACGGCGACGAGTTCACCTCGCTGTGGACCGACATGGCCCACGACGGCGGCTCGCGCCGCTGCCTGACCTTCGGCGAGAACGAGGACGCCGACGTCTCGCTGCTGCGCGCCGAATGGAAGCAGGGCGCCTGGGCCGTGGGCATCCGCACGCCGGTGGGCGATTTCGATGCACGCCTGCACATCGCGGGCCGGCACAACGTCGTCAACGCGCTCGCCGCCACGGCGTGCGCGCTCGCGGCGGGCGTGTCGCTGGAGACCATCGGGGCCGGCCTGTCGGCCTTCGAGCCGGTGAAGGGGCGTTCTCGCGCCAGCGAGATCGCCCTGCCGGGCGGCCATGCGCTCACGCTGGTCGACGACAGCTACAACGCCAACCCCGATTCCGTGATCGCCGCCATCGACGTGCTCGCGGCCCTGCCGGGCCCGCGCCTGCTGGTGTTGGGCGACATGGGCGAGGTGGGCGACCGCTCGCCCGAGTTCCACGCCGAGGTCGGCGAGCACGCCCGCCTGCGCGGCATCGAGTCCGTCTACGCGCTGGGCGCAGCGACGGCGCACACCGTCGCTGCCTTCGGCGGTTCGGACGGACGCCATTTCGAAGAGTTCGACGCGCTGCGCGCGGCGGTGCTCGCGCGCCTGCCGCAGGTCGGCAGCGTGCTCGTGAAGGGATCGCGCTTCATGAAGATGGAGCGCGTGGTGCAGGTCGTCGAGCAGGCACAACAACAACCACAACAACAAGAGGAGGGCGGCCATGACGCATGAGCCGCGCGAAACCACATGCTGCTGACACTGGCCCAATGGCTGCAGACGCTGTCGCCCGAGTTCGGGTTCCTGCGCATCTTCCAGTACCTCACCTTCCGCGCGCTGATGGCCGCGCTGACGGCGCTCGTGGTCGGCCTGGTGGCCGGCCCCTACGTGATCCGCCGCCTCGCCGCGCTCAAGATCGGCCAGCCGGTGCGCGGCTACGGCATGGAGACCCACCTCACCAAGAGCGGCACGCCCACCATGGGCGGCGTGCTGGTGCTGTTCTCCATCGCGTTCGCCACGCTGCTGTGGTTCGACATCTCCAACAGGTTCGTGTGGATCGTGCTGTGGGTGACCATGGGCTTCGGCGCCATCGGCTGGGTGGACGACTGGCGCAAGGTGGTGCGCAAGGACCCGGAGGGCATGCGCTCGCGCGAGAAGTATTTCTGGCAGTCGGTGGTGGGGCTGATCGCGGCCTTCTACCTGCTCTTCAGCATCTCGGAAAGCTCCAACTGGCGCGTGGTGCAGCTGTTCTTCGCGTGGGTGCAGTCGGGCTTCGACCTCGACTTCCCGCCCAAGATCAACCTGCTGGTGCCCTTCTTCAAGGAAGTGAGCTATCCGCTGGGCGGCATCGGCTTCGTGATCCTCACGTATCTCGTGATCGTGGGCGCGAGCAATGCCGTGAACCTGACCGACGGCCTCGACGGGCTGGCGATCATGCCGGTGGTGATGGTGGGCTCGGCGCTGGGCGTGTTCGCCTACGTCACGGGCAGCGCGGTGTATTCCAAGTACCTGCTGTTTCCCAACATCCCGGGCTCGGGCGAACTGCTGGTTTTCTGCTCGGCCATGGCCGGCGCGGGGCTCGCGTTCCTGTGGTTCAACACGCATCCGGCGCAGGTGTTCATGGGTGACGTGGGCGCGCTGGCGCTGGGCGGCGCGCTGGGCACCATCGCGGTCATCGTGCGCCAGGAGATCGTGTTCTTCATCATGGGCGGCATCTTCGTGGTCGAGGCGATCTCGGTGATGGCGCAGGTCACCTACTTCAAGTACACGAAGAAGCGCTTCGGCGAAGGTCGGCGCGTGCTCAAGATGGCGCCGCTGCACCATCACTTCGAGAAGAGCGGCTGGCGCGAGACGCAGGTCGTGGTGCGCTTCTGGATCATCACGATGCTGCTGTGCCTCGTGGGCCTTTCGACGCTGAAGCTGCGGTGAACGGAAGAAGAGAAGAAGCATGCGTCACCTGAAAGACCTCCCCGTCCTCATCCTCGGCCTCGGCGCGTCCGGGCTGGCGATGGCGCGCTGGTGCGCGCGGCACGGCGCGGTCGTGACGGTGGCCGACACGCGCGAGGCGCCGGCATTGCTCTCCAAGCTGCGCGAGGAACTGCCCGGCGTGACTTTCGTAGGTGGACCGTTCTCGGCCACGCTGGTCGAAGGCACGCCGATCCGCGCCGTGTATCGCTCGCCGGGCCTGTCGCCCGAGACCATCGCGCCGGTGGCCGATGCGGCGCGTGCCGTCGGCCTACCGGTCGGCGGCGAGTTGGACCTGTTCGCGCGTGCGCTGCTGGATCTGCGCACGGTGGAAGTGCCTGTGGTGGAGGCTGAGCCGGAACCCGAGGCCGAGCCCGAAACGCAAGCTCCGGCCGAACCCGTGGCCGAAGTGCCCGTGGAAGCCGTCGAGCCGGAGCCCCAGGCGCAACTGCCGCTGGACGAGCCTGCGGCTGCTGATCAGGCAGCGGCCGAGGCTGAACCATCGCAGCAGCCTGCCGTTCCTGTCGAAACCGAACCGCCTGCCGCTGAAGCCGCCACCGAACCCGCTTCCGAAGCGACCGCGCCCGCGCAGGCCGAAGCCATGCCGCGCGATCCGTCGATGAGCGTTGCCGTGCCGCAGCCGCCGCAGGCCGAGGAATCGCCCGCGCCTGCCGAAGCCACGGAACCCGTCGCGCAGCCGGCGGCAGAAGCCGCGCCTGAATCGGCACCGGAAGCCGCCGACGCGACCACGGCCGAAACGCCGGAAGCTCCCGAAGCCGCTGCTCCCGAGTCTTCCGAGACTCCGCCGGCGGCTCCCGCGCCGGCCACCGTTTCCCGCCTGCCCACCACCGGCAAGCCCTACGTCCCGACGGCAGCCAAGGAGGCCGCGGAATTCGTCGCGCGCATCGCCGAGCTCTCCGCCACCAACCCGGCCTCGGCCGCCGTCGAGGAAGAGCCCTCGCCGCAACTCGAACTGGCACCGCCCGTCGAGCCCGAGGCACCCAAGGGCTACACGCCCGCGGTGCTCGCCATCACCGGCACCAACGGCAAGACGACCGTCACCTCGCTCACCGGCCGGCTGGTCGAGCGCGCGGGCAAGACCGTGGCCGTGGCCGGCAACATCGGCCCGACGCTGCTCGACACGCTCACGGCGCACATGGATGCCGAGACGCTGCCCGACGTGTGGGTGCTGGAGCTGTCCAGCTTCCAGCTCGACGGCGTGCAGGGCTTCGAGCCCACCGCCGCCACGGTGCTCAACCTCACGCAGGACCACCTCGACTGGCACGGCGACATGGCCGCCTACGGCGCGGCCAAGGCGCGCATCTTCGGCGCGCACGGGCTCATGATCCTCAACCGCGACGATGCCGGCGTGATGGCCATGCTGCCCGCGCCCGTCAAGGTCAAGCTGCAGCGCCCGCAGATCCGCACGCACGTCACCTTCGGCTCCGCCATGCCGCTGCGCCCGGGTGACTACGGCATCGAGCGCGTCAACGGCATGGCCTGGCTGGTGCGCGCGCTGGAGGCCGACGAGACGCAGAAGCGCAAGCGCGGCGCCGTGGTCGAGGAAGAAATCTTCCTGCAGCGCCTGATGCCCGCCGATGCGCTGCGCATCCGCGGCCGTCACAACGCCATGAACGCCCTCGCGGCCCTGGCGCTGGCCAGCGCCGCCGGCTGCCCGCTGAACACCATGCTCTACGGCCTGCGCGAGTACCAGGGCGAGCCGCACCGCGTGGAGCCCGTCGCCATCATCGACGAGGTCGAGTACTTCGACGACAGCAAGGGCACCAACGTGGGCGCCACCGCCGCCGCCCTTACCGGGCTGGGCGAGGAGCGCCGCGTGGTCGTCATCCTTGGCGGCGAAGGCAAGGGGCAGGACTTCGAGCCGCTCGCCGCGCCCGTTCGCCAGTACGCGCGCGCCGTGGTGCTCATCGGCCGCGACGCGCCGATCATCGAAGCCGCGCTGGCATCGACCGGCGTCTCGCTGCTGCACGCAGCCTCGATGGACGAGGCCGTGAAGCTCGCGTCCGCGCGCGCCAACCCCGGCGATGCCGTGCTGCTGTCACCGGCCTGTGCGAGCTTCGACATGTTCAAGGACTACGCGCACCGCGCCGAGGTGTTCCGCGAGGCCGTGCAGGCCTACGAGGACAGCCCGCGCGGCCTGGGCGATTCGACGACGACGGAGGACCCGGTTTGAACTCTGCCGCCTCAGGCGCCACGCCCAACGCATCCACCAGCCGTTTCGGCGGCTGGTTCAGGCGCGCGCGCAGCGGGATCGACTCGCTGCCCGTGCACCTGCCCGTGCGGCTGGGCGGCGCCGGCATCGCGCAGACGAAAGCCACGCCGATGCGCGTGCTGGGCTTCGACCAGGCGCTGGTCTGGGTCACGGTCGCGCTGCTGACCTGGGGCCTGATCATGGTGTATTCGGCCTCCATCGCGCTGCCCGACAACCCGCGCTTCGCGCGCGCCGGCTACAGCGCCTCGTACTTCCTCACGCGGCACGCGGCCTCGGTGGTGTTCGCGTTCATCGCCGCGCTGCTGACCTTCCAGATCCCGATGAAGACCTGGGAGCGCGCCGCGCCCTGGCTCTTCGTGGCCTCGCTGCTGCTGCTGGTGGCGGTGCTCATTCCGCACATCGGCATCAACGTGAACGGCGCGCGCCGCTGGCTGCCGATGGGTTTCATGCGCTTCCAGCCCTCGGAGCTGGCCAAGCTCGCGATGGTGCTCTACGCCGCCAGCTACATGGTGCGCAAGATGGAGATCAAGGAGCGCTTCTTCCGTGCCGTGCTGCCGATGGGCGTGGCGGTGGTGGTGGTCGGCATGCTGGTGATGGCCGAGCCCGACATGGGCGCCTTCATGGTGATCGCCGTGATCGCCATGGGCATCCTGTTCCTGGGTGGTGTGAACGCGCGCATGTTCTTCCTGATCGCCGCGCTGGTGGTGGTGGCCTTCGGCACCATCGTCGCGAGCAGCCCGTGGCGCCGCGAGCGCATCTTCGCGTACCTCGATCCGTGGAGCGAGGAGCACGCGCTGGGCAAGGGCTACCAGCTGTCGCACTCGCTGATCGCCATCGGGCGCGGCGAGATCTTCGGCGTGGGCCTGGGCGGCAGCGTCGAGAAGCTGCACTGGCTGCCCGAGGCGCACACCGACTTCCTGCTGGCCGTGATCGGCGAGGAGTTCGGCCTGGTCGGCGTGCTGCTGATCATCGGCCTGTTCCTCTGGCTCACGCGCCGCATCATGCACATCGGCCGCCAGGCCATCGCGCTCGACCGCGTGTTCTCTGGCCTCGTGGCCCAGGGCGTGGGCGTGTGGCTGGGTTTCCAGACCTTCATCAACATGGGGGTGAACCTGGGCGCCCTGCCGACCAAGGGGCTGACCTTGCCGCTGATGAGCTTCGGCGGCTCCGCGATCCTGATGAACCTCGTGGCGCTGGCGATCGTTCTGCGCATCGACTACGAGAACCGTGTGCTGATGCGGGGAGGCCGCGTATGACCGGCCGCACCGCACTCGTGATGGCCGGCGGCACCGGCGGCCACATCTTCCCCGGACTCGCGGTGGCCGAGGCCCTGCGCGAGCGCGGCTGGAAGGTGCACTGGCTGGGCGCGCCCGGCAGCATGGAAGAAAAGCTGGTTCCGCCGCGCGGCTTCGCCTTCGAGCCCGTGCAGTTCGGCGGTGTGCGCGGCAAGGGCCCGCTCACGCTGTTCCTGCTGCCGCTGAAGCTGCTGCGCGCCTTCTGGCAGAGCCTGGGCGTGGTGCGCCGCGTGAAGCCCGACGTGCTGGTGGGCCTGGGCGGCTACATCACCTTCCCGGGCGGAATGATGGGCGTGCTGGTCGGCAAGCCGCTGGTGCTGCACGAGCAGAACTCGGTCGCAGGCCTCGCCAACAAGGTGCTGGCGGGCGTGGCCGATCGCGTGTTCACCGCCTTCCCCAATGTGCTGAAGAAGGCGCAATGGGTGGGCAACCCGCTGCGCGCGGCCTTCACCTCCAAGGCCGAACCGGCCGAGCGTTTCGCGGGCCGTACCGGTCCGCTGAAATTGCTGGTGGTGGGCGGCAGCCTCGGCGCGCGCGGCCTCAACACCGTGGTGCCGCAGGCGCTGGCCCGCATCGAGCCGGCCGTGCGCCCGCAGGTGCTGCACCAGAGCGGCGTCAAGCAGATCGACGAACTGCGCGCCAACTACGAGGCCGCTGGCGTCGAGGGCGAACTCACGCCCTTCATCGAAGACACCGCGCAGGCCTATGCGGACGCCGACATGATCGTCGCGCGCGCCGGCGCCAGCACCGTCACAGAAATCGCGGCCGTCGGCGCAGCAGCGCTGTTCGTGCCTTTCCCCTCGGCGGTCGACGACCACCAGACCACCAACGCACGCTTCCTCGTGGACGCGGGCGGCGGATGGCTGGTGCAACAGGCCGACCTCACTCCTGAATTGCTGGCTGACTTGCTACAGAAAACCGGGCGCGATGCGCTGATAGAGAAGGCCGCCAAGGCCAAGACCATGCAGAAGACCGAAGCCGTGGAAGCGGTCGTCCGCGCCTGCGAGGAGTTAACGAAATGAAGCTCCCGTCGATGTTCCATGGACTTTCGGGGAATGCCGCGGAACTGGCTTTGCCAGGCCGCAGGCATTGCCCCCTGCAAGGGGGTTGGCGAAGCGACACGAAGTGCGCGAAGCCTGGGGGTGTGCCGGTATGAAGCACGCGATTCGTCACATCCATTTCGTGGGCATCGGTGGGTCCGGCATGAGCGGCATCGCCGAGGTGCTGCTCAACCTGGGCTACAAGATCACCGGCTCCGACCTGGCCGACAGCGCCACGCTGCGCCGGCTCGCGGGCCTGGGCATCGGTACCTTCGTGGGCCACGCAGCCGCGCACATCGACGGCGCGGACGCGGTCGTCACTTCCACGGCAGTGCAGTCGGACAACCCCGAGGTGCTGGCCGCGCGCGAGAAGCGCATTCCGGTCGTGCCGCGCGCGCTGATGCTGGCCGAGCTGATGCGCCTGAAGCAGGGCATCGCCATTGCCGGCACGCACGGCAAGACCACCACCACCAGCCTGGTGGCGAGCGTGCTCGCCGCCGCGGGGCTCGACCCGACCTTCGTGATCGGCGGGCGCCTCAACAGCGCCGGCGCCAACGCGCAGCTCGGCAGCGGCGACTACATCGTGGTGGAGGCCGACGAGTCGGACGCCTCGTTCCTGAACCTGCTGCCGGTGATGGCGGTGGTCACGAACATCGACGCCGATCACATGGAAACCTACGGGCACGACTTCGCGAAGCTCAAGAAGGCTTTCGTCGACTTCCTGCACCGCATGCCGTTCTACGGCGTGGCCATCCTCTGCACCGACGATCCGGCGGTGCGCGAGATCGTGGCCGACGTGACCTGCCCGGTCACCAGCTACGGCTTCGGCGAGGACGCCCAGGTGCGCGCCATCGACGTGCGCGCCGTCGGTGGCCAGATGCACTTCACCGCGCAGCGCCGCAACGGCGTGACGCTGCCCGACCTGCCCATCGTGCTGAACCTGCCGGGCGAACACAACGTGCGCAATGCGCTGTCGGTGATCGCGGTGGCCGTCGAACTCGGCATTTCCGACGAGGCGGTGCAGCGCGGCCTGGCCGGCTTCAAGGGCGTGGGCCGCCGCTTCCAGAGCTACGGCGACGTCGCGGTGCAGGGCGAGGGCGCCACGGGCACCTTCACCGTGATCGACGACTACGGCCATCACCCCGTGGAGATGGCCGCCACCATCTCGGCCGCGCGCGGCGCGTTCCCGGGGCGCCGGCTGGTGCTGGCCTTCCAGCCGCATCGCTACACCCGCACGCGCGACTGCTTCGAGGACTTCGTGAAGGTCATCGGCACGGCCGACGCGGTGCTGCTCGGCGAGGTCTATGCCGCCGGCGAGCAGCCCATCGTGGCGGCCGACGGACGTACGCTGGCGCGCGCGCTGCGCGTGGCGGGCAAGGTCGAGCCGGTGTTCGTCGACGACATCGCCGCCATGCCGCGCGCCATTCTCGACAACGCCCGTCCGGGCGACGTGGTGCTCTCGATGGGCGCGGGCTCCATCGGCGCGGTGCCGGCCAAGGTGGTCGAACTCGGCGCGGCGGCCGGTGCGGCCGCCGCTCCTTCAACATCCGAGCGCGCTTCGCGCAAAGGGAGGGCCTCATGAGCCTCCAGGACCCCAAGCTCTTCGGCAAGGTCGCCGTGCTGTTCGGCGGCAGCTCCGCCGAACGCGAAATTTCCCTGATGTCGGGCACCGGCGTGCTCGACGCGCTGCGTTCGCGCGGCGTGGACGCGCATGCCTTCGATCCGTCGCAGCGCGAGCTGTCGGAGCTCAAGCGCGAAGGCTTCGCGCGCTGCTTCGTCGCGCTGCACGGCCGCCACGGCGAGGACGGCACCGTGCAGGGCGCGCTCGAGCTGCTCGGCATTCCCTACACCGGCTCGGGCGTGATGGCCTCGAGCGTGGCGATGGACAAGGTCATGACCAAGCGCATCTGGCAGGCCGACGGCCTGCCCACGCCCAAGTACGTGCGCCTGGCCTTCGACCAGCAAAGCCGCGAGCAGATCATGGCCGTGCCCGACGTGCTCGGCCTGCCCGTGATCGTGAAGCCGCCGCGCGAGGGCTCGTCCATCGGCGTGACCAAGGTGCAGGGCTACTCGCAGATGCAGGACGCGGTCGCGCTGTCGGCGAAGTACGACGCCGACGTGCTGTGCGAGGAATTCATCGAGGGCGAGGAAGTGACCTGCGCCGTGCTCGGCCACGGGCTCGATGCGCGCGCGCTGCCGGTGGTGCGCATCGCCGCGCCCGAGGGTGCCTACGACTACCAGAACAAGTACTTCACCGACGACGTGAAGTACCAGTGCCCGAGCGGCCTGCCCGAGGCCGAGGAGCGCGAGATCCAGCGCATCACGCTGGCCGCCTACCGCACGCTCGGCTGCCGTGGCTGGGGCCGCGCCGACGTGATGATCCGCGCCAGCGACCGCAAGCCCTTCCTGCTGGAGATGAACACCTCGCCCGGCATGACCAGCCATTCGCTGGTGCCGATGTCCGCCCGCGCCGCGGGCATCGCGTACGAGGAGCTGTGCCTGCGGGTGCTGGCTTCCGCCACGCTGGACGCAACGGGAGGCTCGCTATAGCCATGGCCGACAGCATTCCCGCGCCCTTCGACGTCAAGCTCATGAACATCGTCGCCAACCTTGCGTTCGCGGCGGTGGCGCTCATGCTGCTTGCCGCGGGCGCGTGGTGGGTGCTGCGCCAGCCTTTCTTCCCGATCGCCGGCATCAAGGTGGACGGCGAGGTCACGCACAACAACGCGGTCACGCTGCGCGCCAACGTGGCGCCGCAGCTCAAGGGCAACTTCTTCACCATCGACCTGGCGCGCGCTCGCGCTGCCTTCGAGTCGGTGCCGTGGGTGCGCAGCGCGGTGGTGCGGCGCGAGTTCCCGAACAAGCTGCGCGTGACGCTGACCGAGCAGGTGCCGGTGGCCAACTGGGGCGACGAGGCGAGCTCGAAGCTCATCAACGGCTTCGGCGACGTGTTCGAGGCCAACGTGGCCGAGGTGGACGACAACCTGCCGCGCCTGGACGGCCCGATCGAGCAGGCCGGCCAGGTGCTGGGCATGTACCGCGTGCTGCAGCCGCAGTTCCAGCCCTACGACCTGAGCATCGACGAGCTCACGCTGTCGAGCCGCGGCAGCTGGAAGGTGGTGCTCGACAGCGGCGCCGAGATCGAGCTCGGCCGGGGCCAGGGCGAGGAGGTGACTGCCAGGTTGCAGCGCTTCCTGAAGACCGTGACCCAGGTCGCGGGCCAGTACCGCCGAACCATGGCCGACGTCGAGGGCGCCGACCTGCGCCACAACGACGCGTATGCATTGCGGCTGCGCGGCGTCACCACGGTCTCGCCAGAGGCCCCAAGAAAAATCAAGTAGCGAATACCGAGGAATCGAGGACATTTCAATGCCCAAAGAATACAAAGACCTGGTCGTAGGACTCGACATCGGCACCGCCAAGGTGATGGTGGTCGTGGCCGAGGTGCTGCCCGGTGGCGAGCTCAAGCTGGCCGGCCTCGGCATCGCGCCGAGCAACGGCCTCAAGCGCGGCGTGGTGGTGAACATCGACGCCACGGTGCAGAGCATCCAGCAGGCGCTGAAAGAGGCCGAGCTGATGGCCGACTGCAAGATCAGCCGCGTCTACACCGGCATCACCGGCAGCCACATCCGCGGCATCAACTCGAGCGGCATGGTGGCGGTGAAGGACAAGGAAGTGACGCCCGCCGACGTGGCCCGCGTGGTGGAGACGGCACGCGCCATCAACATCTCGAGCGACCAGCGCCTCCTGCTGGTGGAGCCGCAGGAGTTCGTGATCGACGGCCAGGACGTGAAGGAGCCGATCGGCATGAGCGGCATGCGGCTCGAAGCCAAGGTGCACATCGTGACCGGCGCGCAGAGCGCGGCCGAGAACATCATCAAGTGCGTGCGTCGCTGCGGCCTCGAAGTCGACCAGCTCATGCTGAACCCGCTGGCCTCCAGCCAGGCGGTGCTGACGGAAGACGAGCGCGAGCTGGGCGTGGTGCTGGTGGACATCGGCGCGGGCACGACCGACGTGGCGATCTTCACCAACGGCGCGATCCGCCACACGGCGGTGATCCCGATCGCGGGCGACCTCATCACCAGCGACATCGCGATGGCGCTGCGCACGCCGACCAAGGACGCAGAGGACATCAAGGTCGAGAACGGCTTCGCCAAGCAGCTGCTGGCGGACCCCGAGACGCAGGTTGAAGTGCCGGGCCTGGGCGACCGCGGCCCGCGCATGCTGAGCAAGCAGGCACTGGCCGGCGTGATCGAGCCGCGCATCGAGGAGATCTTCTCGCTGGTGCAGCAGGTGGTGCGCGAGTCGGGCTACGAAGAGGTGCTGTCGTCGGGCGTGGTGCTCACGGGCGGCAGCGCCGTGATGCCCGGCATGGTCGAGCTCGGCGAGGACATCTTCCTCAAGCCCGTGCGCCGCGGCATCCCGAAGTATTCGAGCGCGTTGTCGGACATGGTCGCGCAGCCTCGTGCCGCGACGGTGATGGGCCTGCTCGAGGAAGCACGCTTCGCACGCATGCGTGGCTTCAAGGTCGCGCAGAAGAATGGGTCGGTAAAGACTGCATTCGGACGTTTCAAGGACTTCATCGTGGGGAATTTCTAGCCATGATCAAGTCTCCACTCTGGCTCGCGCGTGGCAGCCCTCCCATGCATTTCAACGAGCGATGGCGACGAACAGGTCCACCATCGCGACGGGCTCTTCGTTGATCTCGTCAATACACAAGAAATATTCACAGACACATAACGGCAACTGCAAGATTCAAGGAGTTAAAAATGACCATCGAAATGATCGAAGTCGAAGAGTTCAATCAGGGCACGCAGATCAAGGTGATCGGTGTCGGCGGTGGCGGCGGCAATGCGGTCGCCCACATGATGGAGCGTGGCGTGCAGGGCGTTCAGTTCGTCTGCGCGAACACCGACGCACAGGCCCTGCAGCGCAGCAACGCGCACAAGATCATCCAGCTCGGCACCAGCGGCCTGGGCGCCGGCAGCAAGCCCGAAAGGGGCCGTGAAGCGGCCGAGCTCGCGGTGGACGACATCCGCACCGCCATCGACGGCGCACACATGCTGTTCATCACGGCCGGCATGGGCGGCGGCACCGGCACCGGTGCGGCTCCCGTGATCGCGCGCGTCGCGAAGGAAATGGGCATCCTGACCGTGGGCGTGGTCACCAAGCCCTTCGACTGGGAAGGCGGCCGCCGCATGACCAACGCCGACGCCGGCCTGGCCGAACTCGAAGCGAACGTCGATTCGCTGATCGTGGTGCTCAACGAGAAGCTGCTCGACGTGCTGGGCGAGGACGTCACGCAGGAAGAAGCCTTCGCGCAGGCCAACGACGTGCTGAAGAACGCCGTGGGCGGCATCTCGGAAATCATCAACGAGTACGGCGGCGTGAACGTCGACTTCGAAGACGTGCGCACCGTGATGGGTGAACCCGGCAAGGCCATGATGGGCACGGCCGCGGCTGCAGGCCCGGACCGCGCGCGCATCGCCGCCGAGCAGGCCGTGGCCTGCCCGCTGCTCGAAGGCATCGACCTCTCGGGCGCCAAGGGCGTGCTGGTGCTGGTGACGGCGTCGAAGAGCTCGCTGAAGCTGAACGAGTCGAAGCTGGCGATGAACACCATCCGCGCCTACGCTTCGCCGGACGCGCACGTGATCTACGGCGCCGCCTACGACGACAGCCTGGGCGACGAGATGCGCGTGACCGTGGTGGCCACCGGCCTGTCGCGTGCCGACGCACGCCGCCAGCAGCCGACGCTGGAAGTGATCCGCACCGGCACCGACAACATCCCCTTCACCGTGCCGACGCTCGGTGGCGTGGGTCATGCCGGCGGCACGGGCGGCAGCCAGCCCAACTACGACGGCATGGCCGTTCCCAGCGTGTGGCGCACCAACCGCACGATGGCCGCGGCGAAGGTGGATGCGCTGTCTTCGGGTGGCATGGACGACTTCGAGATCCCGGCCTTCCTGCGCCGTCAAGCCGATTGAGAGAACACCCCATCCGATGGCCTCGCTGGAGGCCATCGCGGGGGTGAACTCGGCCAGACGCAGAGGGCACGAGGGAGCGTAAGGGGCACAGGGACGACCCGAAAGGGACGTCCGCTGGCTCTAGGCGCTGCGCTCACCTCGTGCCCTTTGCGTCCATTTCAGGCCAATTCGAAGGAATTGCATAGAACCCATGTCTATCGGTGCCATAGCGAGGGGCATAGGCCGCCACGCCCGTCGCGCGCCTAAAATCCCGGCCGTGCTGCAACAACGTACCCTCAAGTCGATCAGCCGCGCCGTGGGCGTGGGGCTCCATAGCGGCCAGCGCGTGGAGCTGACACTGCGGCCGGCTCCGGCCGACACGGGCATCGTGTTCCGCCGCGTCGACCTGCCCGAGCCGGTCGAGATCCGCATGACCGCCGAGTCGGTCACCGACACGCGCCTGGCCTCCACCGTCTCCACCGGCGGCGCCAAGGTGCAGACCGTCGAACACATCATGTCCGCCTGCGCG
Source organism: Variovorax sp. YR750 (assembly GCF_900109805.1). Lineage (NCBI taxonomy): Bacteria > Pseudomonadati > Pseudomonadota > Betaproteobacteria > Burkholderiales > Comamonadaceae > Variovorax > Variovorax sp. YR750. The sequence continues at coordinate 467,151 of NZ_FOBJ01000003.1, read as the reverse complement.
GGCCTGGGCATCGACAACCTCTACATCGACATCACGGCCGACGAAGTGCCGATCCTCGACGGATCGGCTTCCTCCTTCGTGTTCCTGCTGCAGAGCGCGGGCATCGCGCTGCAGAAAGCGCCGCGCCGCTTCATCCGCGTGACCCGCAAGGTCGAGGTGCGCGAAGGCGAGGGCGCCAACGAGAAATGGGCGAGCCTGGAGCCGTACCACGGCTACAAGCTGAGCTTCGAGATCGACTTCGACCACCGCGTCGTCAATTCCACCGGCCAGCGCGTGGAATTCGACCTGGGCACCGATTCCTACAGCCGCGACATCGCACGCGCGCGCACCTTCGGCTTCACCAAGGAAGTCGAGTACATGCGCAGCAAGGGCCTCGCGCTCGGCGGTGGCCTGGACAACGCCATCGTGATGGACGACACCAAGGTGCTGAACGAAGGCGGCCTGCGCTACGACGACGAGTTCGTGAAGCACAAGATCCTCGACGCGATGGGCGACCTCTACATCATCGGCAAGCCGCTGCTGGCCGCCTACACCGCCTTCCGCTCGGGCCATGCGCTCAACAACAAGCTGCTGCGCGAACTGCTCTCGCACAGCGACGCCTACGAGGTCGTGACCTTCGAGGACGAGAAGCGCGCGCCGCGCGGTTTCGGCGAAGTCGCGCGCGCCTGGTAACGAGCGCCTCCTCCCGCCTTCCTCACATGCTCCTGTTCCGATGGGCCATCCTGCTGCTTCTGCTGGTGGCCGGCGTGTGCTTCGCGTTCTACGCGGGCACGGGGCAGGTCAAGTACCGCCGCATCGGCTGGATCGTGCTGAAGTGGACGCTGCTGGCGGCCTTCGGCTTCTTCGCGGTCCTGATCGCCGAACGGGTGGCATGAGTTGTCTTCAGCCGGCGGTCTCCTGCCGGCAGACGAAGAGGCTCAGGTAGGACGGCGTGCGCTGCGAGACTTCGCGCAGCGTCACCTCGTCGAAGTCCTTCGGGACGTTCTCCACCACCATCTGCCGCAGCGCCTGGGCGGCCTCCGTCTCGTTGTCCCGCGGGTTGTAGCGGACCTGCACGCCGCGGATCAGGTAGCCGGGAACGGCGTTGCTCGCCTCGGGAAACTCGCGCAGCCGCCAGGTGACGTCGCCGCGCGCGGCCTTCAGCCTGGCGAGCAGGTCGCGCGCAGGCGCTTCATTGCGCTTGCGGACCTCCGGATCGCGCTCGCTCGTGCAGTACAGGATGTCGACCCGGAAGCCGGCGAATTTCCCCGATGAGGAGCTGGCCGGCGGTTTAGCCACTGCCGCCGCGGCGCTGCGATTGACCTCGATGGCCTTCTGCTCCTGCGCGAACTCCCCGGCCTTGCCCGCTTCGGCGCGCAGCACCGGATCGGCGAAAGACAGCGCCACGAGCGGAAAGAGCCGGCCCGCCAGGTCTTCCGATGCCACCGAATTGATGAGCGCGAAGGCCGCCTGCTCGCGGCGATGCCGGCCCGGCGCCTTCTCGTCCATCTGGAGCACCTCGACCACCTTCTCGTAGACGTACTGGTCGCGCTTGAAGCGCGTCTCCTCGAGCGAGTTGTCGACCCGCTTGCGCTCGAAGTCGATGCGCTGCGCCTCGTTCGCCTGCGCCGAAGCCGCGGCGCGATGCTGGGCATCCTCGGCGGCCTTCTTCGAATCCTCTGCCTTGTACTGCCAGTAGAGGCCCAGCGCCGCCGCGAGCACCGCGATCAGCGCCGACGCGCCGCTGGCCCATTTCGTGACCTTCTCCACCCGCGACGAAGGCGCGGGCGTTCCCCCACCGTGATCCTCTCCTGCCATGGTTCGCTCCCGATGTTGTTGGTGCTGGCGCGAAGTCTGTCACTGCGCCTGCGCGGCGGCCTCCCTGCAAATGGGGAGGCTCGGCGCGGAAAGTGTCCGGCGCTTGTGTTTCAGTTTTCGGTCAGCGCTTGCAAGGCCTGCACCTGCCGAGCCAGCAGCGGCCCCTTGCGATGCGCGGGCACCAGCAGCACGACCGTGTCGCCCAGCGCCTTCGGCCGGCCCCAGGGCGCATGCAGCTTGCCCTGAGCAAGCAGGGGCGCGACGAGGCGCTCGCGGCCCATCAGCACGCCTTCGCCGTCGAGCGCGGCCTGCAGGGCGAGGCTGTAGAGCGAGAAGTCCGGCCCGGCCGCCAGCGCCTCGGCTTCGGCCGCCGTGGTGCCGGGCCGCACGGCCTGCAGCCAGCGCTGCCAGTCGTCGCGCCAGACGGTGTCGTGCAGTCCGCCGTTGCGCTCCAGCAGTTCGATCAGGTCCTCGGGCGGGCGCGGGCGGCCGCTGGGCAGGGGCTGCCGCAGGCGCGGGCTGCACACGGGCAGCAGCCGGTCGCGCACGAGCGGGATCGCCTGCGCGCCCGCGTCGGTCTCGATGCGCTCGCCGGCCCGCGCATAGAAGAGGCCCAGATCGAATGGCTCGCGACGAAAGTTCGGCGGCTGTTCCAGCGCGGTCACCGACACCTGCACGCCGGGCAGCTCCGCCTTCAGGCGCGAGAGCCGGGGCGACAGCCACAGCTGGGCCACGGCAGGCAGCGCGGCCACCTGCAGCGTGCTGCGGCGCGCGGCGATCTGGGTTTCGTGGCGCAACGCCTGCACGGCCAGGCCGAGCTGGTCGACGGCCGCGCTGAGGGCAGGCAGGGCGCGCCGCCCGTGCGCGCTGAGGCGGATGCCCTGGCTGTGCCGCTCGAACAGCGCGCCGCCGGCCCATGTTTCAAGCGCCTTGATCTGCTGCGCGACGGCGGCCGGCGTGACGAAGAGTTCCTCGGCCGCGCGCGCGAAGCTGCCGTGGCGGGCCGCGGCCTCGAAGGCGCGCACGGCGGTGTGCGGCGGCAGGCGGGGGCGCGGCGGTGCGAGCGGCATCTGGCAGATCCTTCAGGCCAAGTTTTTCTATGGCCCGGGGCCAGATTATCCGGTTTGCCCGGCCGGCGGCGGCGCGCGACGATTCGTGCATCCATCACTTCCAGCGAGATCCGCCGCATGCCCGCCGCCCTGCAACGCCGCCCCTGGGTTCCCGCCGCCAGCGAAGACCACGTGCTTTCCATTGCCGCGGATGCCTCCGCGCGCGATGCGGCGGGCGTCGCCGCCGAGATCGAACGGCTGGTGGCCGACAACCACCGCATCCACGACGTGCAAGGCCTGAACCTCAACCCCGCCACCAACGTGATGAACCCGGCCGCCGAGGCGCTGCTGTCGCGCGGGCTGGGCTCGCGTCCGTCGCTGGGCTATCCGGGCGACAAGTACGAGATGGGGCTCGAGGCCATCGAGCGCATCGAAGTCGTCGCGGCCGAGCTGGCGGCCGAGGTGTTCGGCTCGAAGTTCGCCGAGGTGCGCGTGAGCTCGGGCGCGCTGTCGAATCTCTACGTGTTCATGGCGACCTGCAGGCCGGGCGACACCATCGTCGTGCCGCCGCCCAGCATCGGCGGCCACGTCACGCACCATGTGGCAGGCGCGGCGGGGCTCTACGGCCTGAAGCCGGTCTCCGCGCCTGTGGATGCCGACGGCTACACGGTCGACGTGACCGCGCTCGCGAAGCTGGTGCGCGAGGCGAAGCCGAAGCTCATCACCATCGGCGGCAGCCTGAACCTGTTTCCGCACCCGGTGCCGGCGATCCGCGAGATCGCCGACAGCGTGGGCGCGAAGCTGCTCTTCGACGCCGCGCACCTCTCGGGCATGGTGGCCGGCAAGGCGTGGCCGCAGCCGCTGGAGCAGGGCGCGCATGCCATCACGATGAGCACCTACAAGAGCCTGGGCGGCCCGGCGGGCGGCCTGATCGTGTCGAACGACGCCGCGCTGATGGAGCGCATCGATGCCATCGCGTACCCCGGCCTCACGGCCAATTCGGACGCGGGGCGCACCGCGGCGCTGGCCCGCGGGCTGCTCGACTGGAAGGTGCACGGCGTCGCCTATGCGGCGGCGATGCGCGAGACCGCGCAGGCGCTCGCACGCGCTCTCGATGCGCTGGGCCTGCCGGTGTTCGCGAAGGCGCGCGGCTTCACGCAGTCGCACCAGTTCGCACTCGAGGCGGCGCGCTGGGGCGGCGGGCAGCACGCTTCGAAGAAGCTTGCGCAGGGCGGCCTGCTGGCCTGCGGCATCGGATTGCCGATCGCGCCCGTGGAGGGCGACATCAACGGCCTGCGCCTGGGCGTGCCCGAGATCGTGCGACTGGGCTTCACGCCCGAAGACATGCCGCAGCTGGCCGGCTGGATAGCGCGTGCGCTCGATGGCGACGCCGCATCAGTGGCTGCCGAGGTGCGCGAGCGACGCAAGCGCCTTGGCGAGCTGCGCTACATCGTGCGCTGAAAGCAGCTACGGGCTGATTCGGGAAGCACCGCGGAACCGGCTTCGCCGGGCCGCAGGTGTTGCCCCCGGAAGGGGGAAGGCGTGCGCGACACGAAGTGCGCGAAGCCTGGGGGGCGAGCCTACCTCGAACGCCCCTGCCGATAGGTGCCGGCATGGGTCTTCGACAGCTCGGCCGCTTCGGCGAGCCGCGCCATCGAGCGTCCCACCTGCGCATGCGTGATGGCGATGCCCAGTGCGTCCGCCGCGTCGGCGCCCGGCAGGCCGGGCAGGTCGAGCAGCCGCCGCACCATCTCCTGCACCTGCGCCTTGGCCGCCTGGCCGTGGCCGGCCACCGCCTTCTTCATCTGCAGCGCCGTGTACTCGGCCACCGAGAGGTTGTTGCTGACCAGCGCCGTCACGCACGCACCGCGCGCCTGCCCCAGCAGCAGCGTCGACTGCGGATTGACGTTGACGAAGATGATTTCCACCGCCGATGCATCGGGCTGGTAGCGCGCGGTGATTTCCGCGATGCCGTCGAACAGCACCTTCAGCCGCGCCGGCAGGTTGCCGGTGCCCAGGTGCCGCGTGCTGATGGTGCCGCTGGCCACGTAGCGCAGCCCGTGGCCGTCCGCATCGACCACGCCGAAGCCGGTGGTCTGCAAGCCGGGGTCGATGCCGAGAATGCGCATGAAAGGAAACGTAAAGGCCTAAGCCCGGATAAAGAGAGTCGAAAGAGCCGCGAGGAGAGGGCCGAAAGCGGGCTGATCGCGGGCAGAATCCGCCCGGTCCGTACAGTCCGCCCCCCGCCGCGCGCGGGGCGCGCCATCCAAGGAAGCGAATGTGAATGTAGTCGAGTCCTCCGCGCAGCAGCAACTGGACGAGGTGCAAGCCTTGATCGCGCGCCTGCAGATGCACCCCGCCGAACGCGCGGCCGCCAGTTTCCGCCGCATCGAGCTGCTCGACGACCTGGGCCGTCGCAAGGAAGCGCTGGCCGCGAGCGCCAGGCTGCTCGACGAATTCGCGGCGAAGCCCGAGGTCGGCGTGGTCGTGCCGTGCTGCCAGACGCTGCGCCTGCTGGCGCACATGCTGCGCCAGATGCACCGCCCGGCAGACGCGCTCGCCACGCTCGACCGCCTGATCGCGGCGCACGGCCAGCGCGCCGAGCCCGAGATCCGCGAGCACATCGCCCACGCGCTCTACCAGCGCACATGGTGGATCGACGAGCCTGCCGCGCGCTGCGAAGCTTGCGACGCCATGAGCGAACTGCTCGACAGCCAGCCCGATGCCGCCTTCGACACCTGGCGCGTGGAGGCGCGGTTGCTCAAGGCCGAGGTGGAGCATCACCGCGGCCTGCCGCAGGATGCGCTGGCCACGTTGGAGGCCGCGATCGAGCGCTTCGACGCCAGCACCGACCCCGGCGTGGTGCTGCGCGTGGCGCGTGCGCGCCTGGCGTCGGTGCTCAACCTGCGGGAGCTGGCGCAGCATGCCCAGGCGCAGGTGATGTGCCTCGCCGTGGCCGACCAGATCGAGGCCGGCCTTGCCGAAGCCGCGCCGGAACTGCGCATCGAAGGCGTGCGGGCGCTGACGCTGTTCTTCGACGGCTTCGGCATCGACGAGCATGCGAACCGCGCCGAACTGGTCGGCTGGCTGCTCGACCGCTACGGCCACGACGCATCGCCGCAGGTGCGCCGCATGGCGGTGCGCCGCGCCTACGACTGGTCGGTGGGCCTGCGCGAGCAGGAAGACGGCGATGCCGCGCTGGCCGCATGCGATCGCCTGCTCGCCACCTTCGGCGCTGACACCGACGCGGTGGTGCATCGCACCGTCGCGAGCGCGCTGCTCAACAAGGGCTTCGTGCTGCTCGAACGGCTGGGCCGCGCCGAGGATGCGCTCGCTGTGTACCAGCAGCTCGCGCGCCAGCTCCAGGGCGCGCCCGCTCTTGAATTGCAGGACACCCTGGCCAAGGCCATCGCCGGCCGCGAAGCCTGCCTCAGGCGGCTGCGCAGGGCCGACGCCGAGGCCAACCTGCCGGAGCTGTCGCCCGAGACGCGCGACGAGGTGCGCGACAAGGTCAAGCAGGGGCGCAGGCACGGCGATGCGGGCGAGTCGCGCGAGGCCATCGCGCTGTTCGACGAGGTGCTGGCCGCGCATGCCCCGTCGCCGCATCCGGAGCTGCGCCGCCAGTGCGCGCGGGCGCTGGTCCACAAGGCCTTCTGCCTGGTCGCGCTGGAGCGCTTCGACGAAGTCGTCGCCGCCGCCGAGGCGATGGACGCGCGCTACGGTGCCGATTCCTCGACCGAGATGCAGGAGACGGTCGCGCTGTGCATGCAGTACAAGAGCACCGCGCTCGACCGCCTCGGCCGGCACGACGACGAGATGCGCGTGCACGACGAGATCGTCGCGCGCTGGGGCAACTCCGAGCTGCCCGACCTGCGCGGGCGCGTGGTCGGCGCGCTGTTCCGCAAGGGCGCCACGCTGCGCCAGACCGGCCGGCTCGAGGCGGCGGTGGCCTGCTACGACGAGGCCATCGCGCGCACCACCGGCGCGAGGGAAGGCACGCTGCAGCTCTGGGCCGCGAAGTCGATGATCAACAAGGCCAAGGCGCAGGACAAGCTCGGCGATCCGGCCGGCCAGATCAAGACCTATCGCGCTCTCATCGCACGCTTCGGCGATTCGGGCGATGCCGCGCTGCGCGAGCGCGTCGTCAATGCCTGCGAGTGGCTTGCCGAGGCCGAGGGCCGGCAGGGCCGGGTGGAAGCGCAGCGCGCGGCGCTCGAGGCCGCGCTGGGCCGCTTCGGCACCGCGCTCTCGGCCGAGCAGCGCGCACGCCTCGCCCGAGAACTGCAGGCACTGAAGGCCAGGGCCATCGGACGCAAGGCGAAGGAAGTCTTCGGCCGCGTGGTGCGCCGCAAGGCCTGAACGAATTCATCTGCCTCCCCGCGCAGAACCGCCCGCGAGGCTTTTCCATGAATACCGCGGAACCGGCTTCGCCGGGCCGCAGGTATTGCCCCCTGCAAGGGGGTTGGCGAAGCGACACGAAGTGCGCGGAGCCTGGGGGTGTGCCAGGTTCAGGCGTTGAAGTACCAGCGGATGGAGTGGAAGAAGATGGGCGCGGCGAAGCAGAGTGCATCGACGCGGTCCAGCAGGCCGTTGGCGCCGGTCACGCCCATGCCTTTCTGGCCCCAGTTCGGAATGCCCCGGTCGCGCTTGAGCGCCTTCATCACCAGGTGTCCCATCGACCCCGAGATGCACGCGATGACCGACACCGCGAGCGCCTGGCCGAACTTGAACGGCGTGATGAACGAGAACAGCGCGCCCACCAGGCTCGCCACCGCGATGCCGATGGCCCAGCTGGTCCAGTTGAAGCTGCGGCTCACGTTGGGCGCGAAGGGCGCGCGCTGCATGCGCCGCGAGATCAGGTGCTGCACCAGCACCGAGGTCTGCACCACGAACACCAGGAAGAACACGAGGAAGGCGCTCTTGCCCTCGTAGCCCGGGAAGCTCAGCAGCAGCAGCGCCGGCACGTGGCTCATGCCGTAGACGCAGACCATGATGCCCCACTGCAGCTTGGCATTGCGCTCCAGGAACTGGCTCGGGTCGTTGGCCAGTGCGCTGGTCACCGGGATCGCGAGGAACACGTACACCGGGATGAACACGGTGAACAGGTCGAAGCGCGCGGTGGCCACGAGCCAGAACTGGATCGGCAGCACCACGAAGAAGGCGAGGATCAGGCTGCGATGGTCGCCGCGTCGCGTGGGCGAGAGCGTGATGAACTCGCGCAGCGCGAAGAAGGAGATCAGCGCGAACAGCACGGTGGCCACCGTTTCGCCGAGCGCCCAGCCGATCCAGAAGACCAGCACCATGAACCAGGTGGTGCCCAGCAGGGCGCGGAAGTGCGCCAGCTCGGCCTGCCAGGCGGCGTCGTGCACCGGGTTGCGCTTTTCCCTGAAGCTCAGGAAGAAGGCCGTGGCGCTCACGATCGCGAGCACGCCGAAGATGATGAGGAAGAGCGCCGCGACCTGCTGGGTCGGGCTGAGGCTGCGCAAAAACTGGTTCATGTCGTCGTCAGACGTCGCGCAAGGCGATCACGGCGGCGCGCGCCCGGTCGAGGAAGGGGCGGCGCTCCTCGCCTTCCTCGACGCGGATCGGCGCGCCGAAGGTGACGGAGCAGAGGATGGGCACCGGCACGATCTCGCCCTTGGGCATGACGCGCTGCACGTTGTCGATCCATGCGGGCACCAGCACCACCTCGGGGAACATCGTGGCGAGCGTGTAGAGGCCCGACTTGAACTTCTGCGGCTCGCCGGTGTGGCCGCGCGTGCCCTCGGGGAAGATGATGATCGAGTCGCCGCTGCGCAGGGCCTCGACCAGCGGGGCCAGCGGATCGACAGCGGGAGTCGCCGCGACGGACGGGGCTTCGGGCTCTGCCGGCGGTGATGGTGGCGGCGGCTCGGGCGGCGGCGCAGGAGGTGGAGCAGGGGGCTCCGGCAGGTCGAGCCGGCCTTGCGCGCCGGACGCGACGGTTTCCAGGGGAGGCTCGGGCGGAGTCAGCGGCAGCAGCGGTTCCATCGAGGGCTCGATGCGCTCGGCCGGCGACGGAACCGGTGCACGTACGACGGGCGGCGGTGGCGGTGCTTCGGCCACCACCGGTGCTGTCGGTGCGGTTGCCGCTGCGCTTGCCGCAGCAGGCGTCGCCTGCCGCTCCACGTACACCGCGTTGAAGACCTCCGTCGTGATCCAGCGCTTGACCGGCGTGTTGGCCCAGTAGTCGCGCGCGGCGATCGGGCGCGTGATGCTGCGCAGCTCTTCCGGCAGCGCCGCCCAGATCATCACCAGGTCGGCATGGCTCTGGTGGTTGGCGAAGTAGATGCGCTGCTCGGCCTTGGGCGGACAGCCGTACCAGCGTGCCTGGGCACCCGTGAGCAAGCGGACGATCCCAAGAAGCAACCAACCCGTGAGCTTTGCCAGCATATGGGCGCGATGATACGGGCCATGCGATGGCGTTTCGATCCTCTTTCCCTTGCCTGGGCCGTGGCCCTGTTCCTCGTTCTCCTGCTGCTGGCCACCGTGGGGGCTCGCTGGGGCTGGCTGCGCAGCTTCTTCGGCGACGTGCTGGCCGTGGTGTGGGTGTACTTCGTGTTCAGGACGGTGATCGCCGCGCGTGTGCTGCCGCTGGCACTGGCCGCGCTGGGCGTGGGCCTTGCGGTCGAGCTCGGGCAGTACCTGGCGGCGACGTGGCACCTGCACATTCCGAACCGCGCCCTGCGCATCGTGCTCGGCAGCACGGCCGACTGGTGGGACGTGCTGGCCTACACCATCGGCTTCGCCGCGGTGCTGGCCATCGAGGGCCTGCGCGGCGCGGCCGTCTTCAGGGCAGCTCGGCCGCAGGCATCCGCGCCATGACCGTGGAAGCACGCCCGCTCAGGTAGGGCGAGCCGGTCCGGCGCTCGAAGAACTTGGGGCTGGGCAGCATCACCGCGAGGCGTGCCGCCTCGCCGGTGCCCAGGCGCGAAGCCGGCTTGCGGAAGTAGTACTGCGAGGCCGCCTGGGCGCCGAACACGCCTTCGCCCCACTCCACGTTGTTGAGATAGATCTCCAGGATCCGCCGCTTGTCGAGCAGCACCTCGAGCAGCGTGGCCAGCACCAGCTCCTGCCCCTTGCGCAGCATGGTGCGCTCGCCCGACAGCAGCAGGTTCTTCGCGAGCTGCTGCGTGATGGTCGAGCCGCCGCGCAGTTGCACGGGCTTGACCGGCCTGCCACGTGCCGCCGCGCGTGCGGCACGCTTGGCGGCCAGCTCTTCCGCCCTGGCGTTGCGCTGGCGCGCGCGCTCGATGGCTTCCCATTCCACGCCGTTGTGGTCGACGAAGCCGGAGTCCTCGCTCGCGATGACCGCGCGCTTGAGCGTGTCGTTGATCTGCGAGTAGGGCACCCATTCCTGGCGCCAGCCGCCGCCGCTTCCCTGGTGGATGGCGATCTGGTAGGCCTCGGAGCGCTGGAACGCGGTGCTCTGCGGATCGATCACGGCCATCGCCGCGATGCGCGCCACGAAGAAGAGCTGGAGTGCCAGGCCTGCCACCGCAATGCAGGCGATCAGGCGCAGCGCGGCCTTCATCTTCTTTCTTGCTTACTTCAGTTCGGCGCGGATCTCGGCCAGCACCTGCGCCGACGGCGGGCGCACGCCGCGCCAGATCTCGAAGGATTCCGCCGCCTGCTCGACCAGCATGCCGAGCCCGTCGCGCGGCACCGCGCCATGGGCCTGCGCCCAGGCCATGAAGCCCGCGGCCGCGGGGCCGTACATCATGTCGACCGCGAGCCCGCCTTCGCGCAGCACGCTGGCCTTCACGGGCACCGCGTCGCCCGCGAGGCTGGAGGCGGTGGCATTGACCACCACGTCGAAGGCGCCCGGCACCTCGTCGAGCGCCCAGGCTTCGAGCGAAGCCCCGTGGCGCAGCGCGACGGCCGCGTGGCGGCGCACCAGCTCCACGGCCTTGTCCACGGTGCGGTTGGCGACCACGACGCGCGAGGCGCCCGCGTCGAGCAGCGGACCCAGCACGCCGGCCGCGGCGCCGCCCGCGCCGATCAGCAGCAGCGCCTTGCCCTGCAGCGGCACGGCCGCGTTGCGCACGATGTCGTTGACCAGGCCGATGCCGTCGGTGTTGTCGGCGTGGATGCCGCCGTCGGCGTCGAAGCGCAGCGTGTTCACCGCCTGCGCGAGCAGGGCGCGCTCGCTGGTGTGCTGCGCCAGCGCGGCGGCCTCGAACTTGAAGGGCACCGTGATGTTGCAGCCGCGCGCGACGTCGCCGCGCTGCGCTGCCTCGCTGCGGAAGGCCGCGATGCCTTCGGCGAACGCGCCGAGCGGAATCAGCCGCCGGCCGTAGTCCATCTGCTGGCCGCAGAGCTCGGCGAAGCGTGCGTGGATGCGGGGCGAGCGGCTGTGCTCGACCGGGTTGCCCATGATGCAGTACAGGTCCATGGTGTCCGCCTCTTGTGTTCTGCTTACTGCGATGAGAGTTCGACCGAGCCGTCGTGCGCGAAGCGGAAGTGCGGCCGGATCACGATCTGGTCGGCGTGCTCCTTGCGCATCGCGTCGGTGAAGGTGCCGAAGTTGCCCACGCTCGCGACGATGGCCTGGGCCCGCTTGTCGAGCACGGGCACGCCCGAGCTCTCGTCGATCACGGTCGACAGCAGCCGGCCGTCGAAGTTGACGGTGATGGTCATCGTGAGCTCGCCGTAGAGCTTCTTGCCGGCGAGCGTCGGGAAGTTGGCCGTGCCCTGCGCTTCCACCCGGCGGCGCAGCGAGTCGACGTAGGTGGCGAAGGCGGCCTCGCGCGTGAAGGGGCTCAGGTAGCGCTTCTTGGGGCGCGCGTTCTCCTCGTTCACGCGGCGCTCGATCTCGGCCAGCAGGTTGATCATCTGGCGGCGCTTGTCTTCCTGCGCCTGGGCTTCGGCGGGGTCGCCCGCGTTGCGTGGGTCGGGCGCGGGCATCGCGGCCAGGTCGCGCTTGAGCTGGGTCAGCATCTGCATCTGCTCGGCCTGCATCGCGTCGACCTTGCGCTGCGCGTCCTCGAAGGAGTCGCCCACGGTGGTGAAGCTCGACGGCGGCAGCGGGCTGGTCGCGCGGCCCTTGTCGAGGTCGCCGCCGCCCGCGAGCGAGGTCTGCGCGCGCAGCCGGGCGGCGGGGTCGGGCCTGTCGTTGGTCTTGCTGTTGACCAGGATGACTTCGAGCGGCGTGTCGCTGAAGACCTTGTTGAACGACTCGGGGTCGACGAAGCGCACCGCGAGCAGCGCGGCGTGTACGACGACCGACACGCCCAGAGCGATCTGCAGCGTGCTGAGGTCCTTGAAGTTCATTCTCGAAACTCCTCCAGGGGCCGCATCATTTCTCCGGACGACGATCCGCCGGGTTTCATGCTGGCGTGTTTTCTTCTGGCGCGGCCTCGCTGTCGTTCAGGTCGACGGCAATGGCGATCGGGCCCGCAACCACTTCTTCTTCCTCTTCGTCGCCCTCCTGGCCGGCGGCCGCGTCGGCCTTCGGCGAGTCGAGGCGCTCGAGCACCGTGCCGTTCACGTTGAGGGCGATCTCGTCGATCTCGCCGAGCTTCACGCGCAGGCGCGCGCCGCGTTCCTGCTGGCCCGCCACCGGGAACACCAGCGGCAGCGTGTCGGCGCGCACCAGGGCGCCGTTGGGCATGTCCTTGATGACGGTGGCCTCCAGCTCGGAAATGCCCTGCTGCTGCAGGTACTTCAGCGTCCAGAAGCGCTCCATGCCGCCCTGGTAGGCGTTGTACGCGGCGTAGGCGGCGTCGAAGCCCGAGAGGATGGAGAACAGGTCGGCGTCCTTCGGCTTGAAGGGCGCGGCCAGCGCGGCGGTCTTGCCGTGGCGCGCGGCGGCGATGATCTGCCACTGGTTCACCAGGTCGGTGTAGCGGCGCAGCGGCGAGGTGCTCCAGGCGTAGCTCTTCACGCCCAGGCCCGCGTGCGGCAGCGCGCGCGTGCCCATGCGCACCTTGATGCCGGGCGCGAGGCTGGCCTGGCTGCGATAGAGGCCGGGCACGCCGAGCTCGCCGAGCCAGCCGCCCCAGCTGCTGTTGGCCAGGATCATCGCCTCGGACACGATCAGGTCGAGCGGCGCGCCGCGCTGGCGCGTGCTGATCTGCACCTGCTCGCCGCCCGTGGGCTCGGCGCCGTCGTTGCCGACGAGGCGGAAGTTGTAGTCGGGCCGGTTGAAGTTCTCGGGCTTGCCGCGCACCACCTCGCGCTGCGCCTTCAACTGTTTCGCGAGGCGGAACAGGAAGGACAGCGGCGCGCGCAGGCGGGTGGCGGCTTCGGGCGTGCCCTCGCCCTGGAAGGAGGCGTCCTCGAGCCACTGCTGCGTGACGACGGTGTCGAGCTGGTCGTGGCGCAGGTTGGCCACGATGGGCACGCGCTCCAGCTTCGTCTCGGTGCCCTGCAGCTCCAGCGTGGCTTCGTCGAAGCGCGCGTAGAGCGACACGGCCGGGCGGTCGCCGCCCTCGAGCAGCGTGTAGGTGTCGACCACCTCGTCGGGCAGCATCGTGATCTTGTAGCCCGGCATGTAGACCGTCGACATGCGCGCGCGCGCCACGTTGTCGATGGCGCTGCCCGGCGTGAGCGCCAGGGCCGGCGCCGCGATGTGGATGCCGACCGTGACGGTGCCCGTGCCCAGGCCCTGCACGGAGAGCGCGTCGTCGATTTCGGTGGTCTGGGAATCGTCGATGGAGAAGGCCTGCACGCCGGTGGCCGGCGGAAGATCGTCGGCGATGGCGGGCGCGGCGAGCGCGGGAAAGCCGGTGCCCTTGGGGAAGTTCTCGAACAGGAAGCGCCGCCAGTGGAACTGGTAGGGCGAATCGATGGCGCCTGCGCGCTCCAGCAGGTCGAGCGGAGCGCGCTGCGTGGTGCGCGCGGCCTCGACCACGGCCTTGTACTCTGGGGCGTTCTTGTCGGGGCGAAAGAGGATCTTGTAGAGCTGCTCGCGCACGGGCGCCGGGCACACGCCCTCGGCCAGCTGCGCGGCCCATTCGGCGATCTGCGCCTGGATGGCCTTCTTCTTCTCGATGGCGGCGAGCGCCTGCTGGACGATCTCGGCCGGCGCCTTCTTGAAGCGACCCTTGCCGGCGCGGCGGAAATAGTGCGGCGCCTCGAACAGCGCGAACAGGGCGGCGGCCTGCTGGGCGAGCGAGGGCTTCTCGCTGAAATATTCGGCGGCCAGCTCGGCGAAGCCGAATTCGCCCTCGGGCGCGAATTCCCAGGCGAGGTCGAGGTCCAGGGAGGCGGCGAGCGAGCGCCCTTCGGCGATCAGCTCGGCGGGGGCCGGTTTCTCGAAACGCAGGACGATGTTGGCGCCCTTGACCTTGACGCGCTTGCCGGTGTCGAGCTCGACCTGCGCCGATGCTTCGGCCTCCGACAGCACGCGGCCGCCGAGGTACTTGCCGGCTTCTTCAAACAATACAAACATGGCCCGGATTGTCCCATGCTGAACCCGCCGGAATTCCGGGGGCAGGCGCTCCGGACGAGCTCGGGGAGCCTAGATCGGGTTGATGAAGGCCATCACGTCGTCCAGGTGGGCCTTTTCGAAATCGGACAGCGCATGGTCGCCGCCCTCGAGCAGCTTGATGTTGCTGTCGGGGTAGCGCGCGGACATCTCGTGCCAGTCGAGCGCCTCGTCGCCCTTGGCGATGATGGCGAACACGCGCTCGGGCCGCGTGAGCGGGCCGACTTCCATCGCGCGCAGCTCGTGGATGTATTCGGGGCGGAAGTAGAAATGCTCGGCCGGGTCGTGCCAGACGGTCTGGTCGCCGATGTAGCGCATGAGGTCGCGCGCGGGATGCACTGCCGGGTTGAGCAGTACCGCGCGGCAGCGCGTCATGCCGGCCACGTAGGTGGCGTAGTAGCCGCCGAGCGACGAGCCCACCACCGCCATCGACTTGCGCGGCCAGTGGGCGATGCCCTTCATCACCATGTCGATGGCGTCGTGCGGCGACGGCGGCAGCTGCGGGCACCACCACTGCAGGTTCGGATGGCGTCGCGCGACGCGGTCCGCGACGACCCGGGCCTTGGTCGAGCGAGGCGAGGAGCGGAAACCGTGCAGGTAGAGCAGGTGGGTGGTTTGCGGATCCATGCGAGGAAGAGACGGGAGGTGCGGCGACCGCACCTCGCTTGCCGGGAACGGGTAATTCTGCATGAGGTCTGTTCTCGCGAGGCCGCCTCCAACATACAAAAAACCCGGCCGGGCGGGTTCTTCGGTAAAGCCCGGCCTGCGAGCTCCCCGGGGTCGCGCCGGCATCCCGCCCGTCCCGTTCCAGTGCATGTCGCGCATCTGGAATTCGAAAGTATTCAAGTTGCGTTCGCGTGCTGCGCGAACCGCCTACGTTCCGGTTACTTCGCCTGCGCGGAGCAGGGCGGAAGGCGCCCGGAAAAAAGCGGCCAGAGTTTCTGACAAGCCCATTGCCGCGCGTATCCCATGAACGAGGGATGTGCACATGGATTCCCGGTGCGCGCCGAGGCTTATGCTCGGAGGATGAACATCGAGGCTCAGGACGACGCGACGCTACGCCGCTGGGGCGTGCTCGTCGTCGAAGACGACAGCCGCGCGCGCGCCTTTTTCGAGGCGAGCGTGCAGCGCAGCCCGCGCCTTTTCTGGCTCGGCAGCGCCGGCACCGTGCAGGAAGCGCTGGGCTGGCTGTCGCGCACCACCACCATTCCCGACGTGCTCCTGGTCGACCTCGGCATGCCCGACGGCACCGGCCTCGACGTGATCCGCGACGCCGTGTCGCGCTTTCCCGGCTGCGAGCCGCTGGTCGTTTCGGTCTTCGGCGACGAGGAGAACGTGCTCGCCAGCATCGAGGCGGGCGCCGTGGGCTACATCCACAAGGACGCCGCGCCGGAGGACATCGCGCAGACCATCGTCGAGATGAAGGCCGGCGCCTCGCCGATCTCGCCCATGATCGCGCGGCGCGTGCTCGCCAAGTACCGTAGCCTGCAGACCGCGGCGCCCACCGGCTCGACGCCGGGCGCCACGCCCGAGGCGGCGGCGGAGGAGGCCGACCGCGGCCTGCTCTCGGCGCGCGAGCACGAGGTGCTGACGCTGATCGCGCGCGGTTTCTCCTATGCGGAGATCGCCCGGCTCAAGGGGCTGAGCGTGCATACGGTGCAGACCCACATCAAGAACCTCTACGGAAAGCTCGCGGTGCATTCCAAGAGCGAGGCGGTCTTCGAGGCGACGCGTCTCGGCCTGCTGTCTCATCCGGGCTGAGCGCAGATGCGACAGAACTGGGTGTCGCTGGTGATGCCGTGGCTGGCGATGCTCCTGATGGGCATCGTCGGTATTTCCGTCGCGGCCGCGTCCGAGGCGCCGATCGAGCTGCGCCAGGGCACCGTGACCACCACGGTCGACGGCGTCACCCGCACGGAGCCGGTCGAGCTTTCCTATCACTGGGACCGTCAGTTCAACGGGCGCCCCGGCACCGCCAGCTTCGACCTGCCGTTCACGCTCGAGGCCGAGCCCGAGACGCCGTGGGGCATCTTTATCCCGCGCGTGGGCAACGTCTTCGAGGTTCAGCTCAACGACGCGCTGCTGCAGACCTATGGCGACATGAAGCGCGGCAACGACGCCGACTACGCCAAGGCGCCCATCTACGTACCCGTGCCCGGCAAGCTGCTGCGCAAGGGCGAAAACCTGCTGCAGATCCGCCTGCATGCCGACACCGCCCGCCTCGCGGGGCTGTCGCAGGTGGTCGTCGGGCCGGCCGCGACGGTGCGCAACGAGCTCTTCGAGAGCGCCAACGCGTGGCGCTTCACCGGCTCGGTGCTGCTGATGGCCTTCAGCCTGATCGTGGGCGGCATCGCGCTGGCGCTGTGGCTCACGCAGCTCGACGTCGACGCCGGCGGGGTGCAGCGACGCGTGGGCATCTATCTCTGGGCCGCGCTGGCGGAGATCTTCTGGGCGGCGCGCATGGTCGACGGCCTGATCGCCGAGCCGCCGCTGTCCTGGGGGCCGTGGGGCGTGCTGATGGCGGCCTGCTATGCCGGCTGGGCGGCCGCCTCCATGATGTTCGTCTACCACCTCGCGGGCTGGGCCAACGAGCGCGGCCATCGCTGGGTGCGCTGGCCGGTGGCGGGCATCGTGGTCGGAACGGTGATCTTCAGCGCGCTGTCGCTGCAGCGGGACGAGCCGGCGTGGTTCACCGGCTGGCTCGCCGTCGAGCTCGTGTTCGTCGCCGCCTTCGTCGGCGCCTTCGCCGTCGCCACGCTGCGCAACCCGAACGACGACCGCCTGCTGATGGCCGGCGCGGCGCTGGTCACGGTGGCCCTGGCCGCGCGCGACTGGCTGGTGATCCGCCTGAGCGACGCCTACGGCGAAACCACCTGGGTGCGCTATTCGTCGGTGTTCTTCGGCGCGGTGCTGCTGCTGATCGTGCTGCGGCGCTTCCGCGCGGCGACGCTGCAGGCGCGGGGCTCGGTCGCCGCCCTGGCCGAGCGGGTGGCGCAGCGCGAGCGCGAACTGGCGGCCACCTATGCCGAGCTCGAGGCGGCGGCGCAGGTGCAGGCTCGCACCCACGAGCGCGAGCGCATCCTGCGCGAGATGCACGACGGCGTGGGCTCGCACATCAGCTCGGCCATCCGGCAGCTGCAGTCGGGCCAGAGCAGCTCGGGCGACCTGCTGCGCACGCTGCGCGATTCGCTGGACCAGCTCAAGCTGCAGATCGATTCCATCCACCTGCCGCCGGGCGACGTGGGCGCGTTGCTCGCGGCCGCACGCTACCGGCTGGAGCCCCGCCTGGCGTCCGCCGGCATCGAGTTCGAATGGGCGGTGGACGAGGTGGAGCCGGTGGCCGGGCTCGACGCGCACGGCATGCGTCAACTGCAGTTCCTGCTGTTCGAGGCCATCTCCAACGTGCTGCAGCACGCCGAGGCCACCGTGCTTCGCTTCGAGGCCGGCATGCAGGGCAAGACGGTGCAGCTGCGGGTGATCGACAACGGCAAGGGCTTCGACGCGGCCAAGCACAGGCCGCGGTCGCTGGCGGAGCGCTCCGGGGCCATCGGGGCCCGGCTGACGGTCGAAAGCCGACCGGGGCGCACGGTCGTTCAGCTCGAATTCGATTGAGGCGGCCGGCGGGGCGGAGATAATCCGCCTTCATGTCCGCCGTGTTCAATCAGCCCTCCCTGGCGCGTCGAATTGCGCCCATCTTCCAGGGCTTCGACGGCTTCCTGGCCTTTGCCGTCCTGCTGCTCGCCTTCGCCGGGCTGCTGACCATGTATTCCTCGGGTTACGACCACGGAACCCGTTTCGTCGACCATGGCCGCAACATGCTGCTGGCCGGTTTCATCATGTTCGTGGTGGCGCAGGTGCCGCCCCAGCGGCTGATGCTGGCCGCCGTGCCGCTCTACACGATGGGCGTGGCGCTGCTGGTGGCGGTGGCGCTGTTCGGCATCACCAAGAAGGGCGCCCAGCGCTGGATCAACGTGGGCGTGGTCATCCAGCCCAGCGAGATCCTGAAGATCGCCATGCCGCTGATGCTGGCCTGGTGGTTCCAGCGGCGCGAAGGCCAGCTGAGGCCGCTCGACTTCGTGGTGGCGACCGCGCTGCTGGCGGTACCGGTCGGGCTCATCATGAAGCAGCCCGACCTGGGCACCTCGCTGCTGGTGCTGGCGGCGGGGCTGTCGGTGATCTTCTTCGCCGGGCTGCCCTGGAAGCTGATCGTGCCGCCGGTGGTGATCGGCGCGGTGGCCATCACGCTGATCGTCGGATTCGAGTCGAGGCTCTGCGCCGACGGGGTCGACTGGCGCGTGCTGCACGACTACCAGAAGCAGCGCGTGTGCACGCTGCTCGACCCGAGCAAGGACCCGCTGGGCAAGGGCTTCCACATCATCCAGGGAATGATCGCCATCGGCTCGGGCGGCGTGGGCGGCAAGGGCTTCATGCAGGGCACGCAGACGCACCTCGAATTCATCCCCGAGCGCACCACCGACTTCATCTTCGCCGCCTATTCCGAGGAATTCGGGCTCATGGGCAACCTAGCGCTGATCTCGGCCTTCATCCTGCTGATCTTCCGGGGGCTGGTGATCGCGGCCAACGCCGGAACGCTGTTCTCGCGCCTGCTGGCGGGGGCGGTGACCATGATCTTCTTCACCTACGCCTTCGTGAACATGGGCATGGTCAGCGGCATCCTGCCCGTGGTGGGCGTGCCGCTGCCCTTCATCAGCTACGGCGGCACCGCGATGGTGACGCTGGGGCTGGGGCTGGGCATCCTGATGTCGATCGCCCGGGCCAGGAGGCTGGCGCAGAACTAGCGCCGGAGTGTCCTTCGGGGCAGCGCGGAAGAGGGTGGCTGCCTAGAATGGGGGGATGATCTCCCGCGAACCCACCATCGAGCGCCTCGCCACGGCGCAACAGCTCCTTCTCACGCCGTTCGGCCTCGACGAATCGCACCTGAGCAAGGCCCTGGCCGAGATCACCGCGCACCGGGTGGACGACGCCGACCTGTACTTCCAGTACACCCGCAGCGAGGGCTGGAGCCTCGAGGAAGGCATCGTCAAGACCGGCAGCTTCAGCATCGACCAGGGCGTCGGCGTGCGCGCGGTCAGCGGCGAGAAGACCGCTTTTGCCTATTCCGACGACATTTCCGAGGCCTCGCTGCTCGACGCGGCGCGCACCGTCCGCTCCATTTCTTCAGCCGGCCGTGCCGGCAAGGTGAAGACGGCGGCCCGCAAGATCGCCTCCAGCCGCTCGCTCTACCAGGGCATCGACCCCATTTCCACGCTCGACAGCACCGCCAAGGTGAAGCTGCTCGAGAGGGTCGAGAAGCTCGCCCGTTCGCGCGATCCGCGCGTGGCGCAGGTGATGGCGGGGCTGGCCAGCGAGTACGACGTGGTGCTGGTGGCCCGCGCCGACGGCACCCTGGCCGCCGACGTGCGGCCGCTGGTGCGCCTGTCGGTCACCGTGATCGCCGAGCAGAACGGCCGCCGCGAGATCGGCTCCGGCGGCGGCGGCGGGCGTTTCGGCCTGGCCTATTTTTCCGACGAGCAGATCGCCGAGTACGTCGACCATGCCGTGAAGGCCGCCCTGACGAATCTCGACGCCCGTCCGGCTCCGGCTGGCGAAATGACCGTGGTGCTCGGCTCCGGCTGGCCCGGCATCCTGCTGCACGAAGCCATCGGCCACGGGCTGGAGGGCGACTTCAACCGCAAGGGCTCGAGCGCCTTCTCGGGCCGCATCGGCCAGCGCGTGGCGGCCAAGGGCGTGACCGTGCTCGACGACGGCACCATCGCCGACCGCCGCGGCTCGCTGAACGTGGACGACGAGGGCAACGCCAGCCAGCGCAACGTGCTGATCGAGGACGGCATCCTCAAGGGCTACATCCAGGATGCGCTCAACGCCCGCCTGATGAAGGTCAAGCCCACCGGCAACGGCCGCCGCGAAAGCTATGCCCACGTGCCGATGCCGCGCATGACCAACACCTACATGCTCGGCGGCGACAAGGAACCCGAGGAGATCGTCGCAAGCATCAAGAAGGGCCTGTACGCCACCAATTTCGGCGGCGGGCAGGTCGACATCACCAGCGGCAAGTTCGTGTTCTCGGCCAGCGAGGCCTACTGGGTCGAGAACGGCAAGATCCAGTACCCGGTGAAGGGGGCGACCATCGTGGGCAACGGCCCCGACGCGCTCACCCGCGTGACCATGATCGGCAACGACATGGCGCTCGACTCGGGCGTCGGCACCTGCGGCAAGGAAGGCCAGAGCGTGCCGGTCGGCGTCGGCCAGCCCACCCTGCGCATCGACGGCCTGACTGTAGGTGGAACGGCTTAGGACTTTCGGCACTTGCCGGCTGTTTCCTTCGGTTGCTAAGCTGCGCTCCTTTTTTTGCGAACGACGAATCAAGGAGCATTTCAATGGGGAACAGGATCAATTCGCCCGCCGTGCTGTGGGCCGCGACCGCCATGGTGGTGCTGGCCACCGTCGGTTGCGCATCGCGCGGCAGTTCGGGCAGCCAGCCTGAGGCGGCCCCCGCGGCCGCTGCTCCGGCACCCGCCGCGCGTGGCGGTGCCAAGGCCGGCATGGATGCCCAGGGCAACGTGACCGATTCGTCCAAGGTCGAGGCCGGCAGCGGCCGCACCGTCAAGGGCCTGAACGGCTACGAAGGCGAGATCACCGGCAATCCGGCGCGCAACAGCAAGTTCGCGCGCCTGCAGATCGGCATGAGCGCCAGGCAGGTCACCGACATCGCCGGCCAGCCCACCGACCAGGGCGCATATGTAACCGGCAAGGCCTTCATTCCCTTCTATTTCGGCAGCGACCGCCATCGTTTCGAGATGACCTACAAGGGCCAGGGCCGCCTGATCTTCGCGGGTGGCGGCATGGGAGATTTCTCCTCCGGCAACCTGATCTGGATCATCCACAACGCCAACGAATCGGGCTACCGGTAAACAACAGCGAGCCCGGTTCCTTGACCGGGTTTTGCTTTTCCGTGCTACATTGCCAACCCATGTCCGCTCTCCGCGCTTACTTTTTTGCCTACTTTTGGTTCCCGGTTTCCGGCGGACGAGAGGCGAGCGCGTAAAAAGCACACACGAATACCCTCCCAAAACCGCCGGTGGCCTCAAGCCCCGGCGGTTTTTTCTTGGCCCCTCGATTCCAACTCCAGCACACAAGGAAGAAGCACCATGAGCACGAACAACTCCCCCACCAGCGACAGCTGGTATGCGCGCGTCGAAAAAACCAGCAAGACCGACGACGAACGCATCAAGGACATCAACGTGCTCCCCCCTCCAGAACACCTCATCCGCTTCTTCCCCATCCGCGGCACCGCGGTCGAGACGCTGATCGAGGACACCCGCCGGCGCATCCACAACATCATGGCCGGCAAGGACGACCGGCTGCTGGTGATCATGGGCCCGTGCTCGATCCACGACCCGGCCGCCGCGATCGAATACGCCCGCCGCCTCAAGGTCGAGCGCGAGAAATACGCCGGCACGCTGGAAATCGTGATGCGCGTGTACTTCGAGAAGCCGCGCACCACGGTCGGCTGGAAGGGCCTCATCAACGACCCGTACCTGGACGAGAGCTTCCGCATCGACGAAGGCCTGCGCATCGCGCGCCAGCTGCTGATCGACATCAACCGCCTGGGCCTGCCGGCGGGCAGCGAGTTCCTCGACGTGATCTCGCCGCAGTACATCGGCGACCTGATCTCCTGGGGTGCCATCGGCGCGCGCACCACTGAAAGCCAGGTGCACCGCGAACTCGCCTCGGGCCTGTCGGCGCCCATCGGCTTCAAGAACGGCACCGACGGCAACATCCGCATCGCCACCGACGCCATCCAGGCTGCGGCGCGCGGCCATCACTTCCTTTCGGTGCACAAGAACGGCCAGGTCGCGATCGTGCAGACCAACGGCAACCGCGACTGCCACGTGATCCTGCGCGGCGGCAAGGCGCCCAACTACGACGCCGCCAGTGTCGAAGCGGCGTGTAAAGACCTCGAGGCCGCCAAGCTGCCGCCCACGCTGATGGTCGACTGCAGCCACGCCAACAGCTCTAAGCAGCACCAGAAGCAGATCGACGTGGCGAAGGACATCGCCGGACAGATCGCAGACGGCTCGAAGCGGGTCTTCGGCGTGATGGTCGAGAGCCACCTGCTGCCGGGTGCCCAGAAGTTCACGCCGGGCAAGGACCAGCTCTCGGGCCTCGAATACGGCAAGAGCATCACCGACGCCTGCCTGGGCTGGGACGATTCGGTGCAGGTGCTGGACACGCTCTCGCAAGCGGTCAAGCGTCGCAGGGGCTGAAAAACGGGCTAGAGCAGGCCAGCCAGGTCGGGCCAGTGGTGCCGCATCGACGCAGCCTCGTCGCTGTCGGGCGGCACTAGGGAAAAATCGGCGAAGTCGAAGCCCGGCCCAACCATGCAGGCGACCAGCGTGTAGTCGCCCGAGCTGTGACCCTGGATCGGCTGCGCCGCCTGCCACTGGCCGGCCGGCACCACGTGCTGGGGGCGGGTGCCATGCACGTCGACCGGGCCCAGCCGCACGTGGGCCGGCGCCGTGCGCATCGCGGCGTCGCAGGTCCACAGCGCGAGCGGCACGCCTTCCAGGTGAACCCAGACCTCGTCGGACAGCACGCGATGCCAGCGCGAATGCTGGCCCCCCTCGAGCAGGTAATAGATGCTGGTCAGCGCACTGCGCGGAGCGCGCCCATCGGCAGGCGTGACGCTCGACGCGGAGCGGAACACTTCGCTGTACCAGCCGCCCTCGGGGTGGGGCTGCAGCTTCAGGGTCTCGACCAGTTCGCGCGCGCGTGCGATGGGCATGGCGGTCATGATGCCGTCGGCGCCCGTAGCGCCGCAAGCAGTTTGTCGTGCACGCCGCCGAAGCCGCCGTTGCTCATGCAGACGATGTGATCGCCCGGCCGGGCGGCGGCAACGACCTGCTCGACCAGGGGTTCGATGGCTCCGGCGACCTTCGCGCGCTCGCCCATGGGCGCGAGCGCCGCGGCGGCGTCCCAGTCGAGTCCGGCCGTGTGGCAGAACGACAGGTCCGCCGATTCCAGGCTCCAGGGCAGCTGCGCCGCCATGACGCCCAGCTTCATCGTGTTGCTGCGCGGCTCGAAGGCAGCGAGGATGCGCTCACTTTTTCGGCCGGCGGCGTCCAGCTTCTTGCGCAGGCCGTCGAGCGTGGTGCGGATCGCGGTGGGGTGGTGGGCGAAATCGTCGTAGACCGTGATCGCGCCGCCTTCGCGCTCGACTGTGCCGCGCAGTTCCATGCGGCGGCGCACGTTGCGGAAGCTGCCGAGCGCACGGGCGGCATCGGCCGGCGCAACGCCCACATGCTCGGCCGCGGCGATGGCGGCCAGCGCGTTCATCTGGTTGTGCAGGCCGGAGAGTTCCCATTCGACCCGGCCGACTGTCTCGCCGCGCAGCAGCACGTCGAAGGCGTCGTGCGTGCCGCTGGCCTGCCATTCGCCCTTGGCGCCGAAGCGCGCGAGTTCGCTCCAGCAGCCCCGGGCCAGCACGCGCTGCAGGCTTTCCTCGGTGGCATTCACCACCAGCCGACCCGTGCCCGGCACGGTGCGCACCAAGTGATGGAACTGGCGCTCGATGGCGGCCAGATCGTCGAAGATGTCCGCGTGATCGAACTCGAGGTTGTTCAGCACGGCGGTGCGCGGTCGGTAGTGAACGAACTTGCTGCGTTTGTCGAAGAAGGCCGTGTCGTACTCGTCGGCCTCGATCACGAAGGCGGGGCCGTCGCCCAGCCGGGCCGAGACGCCGAAGTCCAGCGGCACGCCGCCCACCAGGAAGCCGGGGGCCTTGCCTCCTTTTTCGAGGATCCAGGCCAGCATCGAGGTGGTGGTCGTCTTGCCGTGCGTTCCGGCCACCGCCAGGACATGGCGGCCCAGCAGCACATGTTCGGCCAGCCACTGCGGGCCGCTGGTGTAGGGCTTGCCGGCGTCGAGGATGGCTTCCATCAGCGGGAACTTTGGGCTCCCGTCGGGCAGCCGGGCACGCGACACCACGTTGCCGACCACGAAGATGTCGGGCGCGAGCGAGAGCTGATCGGCGCCGAAGCCTTCGATCAGGTCGATGCCGAGGGCGCGCAGCTGGTCGCTCATCGGGGGGTACACGCCGGCGTCGCAGCCCGTGACCCGGTGGCCGGCTTCGCGAGCCAGGGCGGCCACGCCGCCCATGAAAGTGCCGCAGATACTGAGGATATGAATGTGCATCGGTCGATTCTAGGGAAGCGATGTGCGGCACCCTTGGCTCGCTCGCGCGCTTGTCCCGGGCTTCGTACTGATGTTCATGTGAGGGGCGCCTACTGCGGGCAAAATGCCCCGATGGACACGTCCAAGCGCGAAATCGCCGCCGCAGCAGCCCGCCTCGTCGTCGAGGAGGGGCTCGAGTACGGGCCGGCCAAGCGCCGGGCCCTGCGCGACCTGGGGCTTCCGACGCGCACCGCGCTGCCGAACAACGACGAGGTCGAGGCCGAGGTCCGCGAGTACATCGAGCTTTTCTGTGCCGACACCCAGCCGCAGGAATTGCATGCATTGCGCCTGCTCGCGCTCGAATGGATGGAGCGCATGGCGGCCTTCCGCCCTCATGTGGGTGGTGCCGTGTGGCACGGAACGGCCACCCGCCTGTCGGACATTTATATTCAGTTGTTCTGCGATGATTCCAAATCGGCCGAGATAGCGCTGATCGATCACCATGTGGACTACGAGCCGCGCATGGTGACCGGCTTTCATGGCGAGCAGGTCGAGGCCCTGAGCGTGCATGCATCGAGCCGGGCGCTCGGCGAGGAAATCGGCGTGCATCTGCTGGTGTACGACCTCGACGACCTTCGCGGGGCCCTGAAGCCCGACGCGCAGGGGCGCGTGCCGCGCGGCGACCTGCCCGCACTGCGCCGACTGATTGAACGAGAAAAGGACAAGTGAATGACTTCTTCGCCCACCCGACGCGGCATGCTCTATGCCGGCGTGGCGGCTGTGGCCGCGGCCGCCGGGGTCGGCGGCGCCTGGTGGAAGGAGCGCGGTGGCAGCGCGGGCGGGGGCGAGATGCTCGACGCGGCCTTCTGGGCCCAGAGCTTCGAGCGTCCGGAGGGCGGTAGCCTCGTCCTGTCCAGCCTGCGCGGCAAGCCGCTGCTGCTGAACTTCTGGGCGACCTGGTGCCCGCCATGCGTCGAGGAAATGCCGATGATCGACGCCTTCTTCCGCCAAAATGGCGCGAATGGATGGCAAGTGGTCGGATTGGCCATCGATCAGCCCAGCGCCGTACGCAAATTCCTGCAGCGTACGCCGGTCAGCTACCCGACCGGCCTGGCTGGCCTGCAGGGCACCGAGCTGGTCAAGAACCTGGGCAATACGGGTGGCGGATTGCCCTTCACGCTGGTCCTGAATGCGAACGGCTCCGTGGCCGCCCGTAAAATGGGCAAGCTCGAGACGACCGACCTGGACACTTGGCGGCGTGAACTGGTTCATGGTTAGAATCAGTCGCTTACGCTGGCGTTAGACGCCGAACGCCGAAAATCACCGATTTTCGAACAAGTTATGCCCTGAAGACCGGCACAGCCGGCACTGGAGTCTCATGGATCTGCGCAAACTCAAGACACTGATCGATCTGGTGTCCGAATCGAATATTTCCGAACTGGAAATCACGGAAACCGAAGGCAAGGTTCGCATCGTCAAGGGCGGCGGTGCTGCTCCGGTGCAGTATGTGCAGACCCTGGCCGCTCCCCAGGCCACCGCGGCGGCGCCCGTCGCGACTGCCGGCGCTCCGGCGGCTGCAGCCGTGGCCAGCGCTCCGGCGGCCGAGGCCGCGCCGGCCGGCCATGCCGTGAAGTCGCCGATGGTCGGCACCTTCTACCGTTCGTCGAGCCCGGGCGCCCCGGCGTTCGTCGAGGTCGGCAGCAAGGTCAACGAGGGCGACACGCTCTGCATCATCGAGGCGATGAAGATCCTCAACGAAATCGAGGCCGACAAGTCCGGCACCATCACCCAGATCCTCGGCGAAAACGGCCAGGCGGTCGAATACGGACAGCCGCTGTTCATCATCGAGTAAGCATGTTCAAGAAGATCCTGGTTGCAAACCGGGGGGAAATCGCCCTCCGGATTCAGCGCGCCTGCAGCGAGCTCGGCATCAAGGCCGTGATGGTCTATTCCGAGGCTGACCGCGACGCCAAGTACATCAAGCTCGCCGAAGAGGCCGTGTGCATCGGCCCGGCCCCCTCGTCGCAGAGCTACCTCAACATGCCGGCGATCATCTCGGCGGCCGAGGTGACGGACGCCGAGGCGATCCACCCCGGTTACGGCTTCCTGAGCGAGAACGCCAACTTCGCCGAGCGCGTGGAGCAAAGCGGCTTCCAGTTCATCGGCCCGACGCCCGACAACATCCGCACGATGGGCGACAAGGTGTCAGCCAAGCAGGCGATGATCAAGGCCGGCGTGCCCTGCGTGCCCGGCTCGGAGGGTGAGCTCTCGGACGACGCGGCCACCAACAAGCGCATCGCGCGCGCCATCGGCTACCCCGTCATCATCAAGGCGGCAGGCGGCGGCGGTGGTCGCGGCATGCGCGTGGTGCACACCGAGGCTGCGCTGGTCAACGCGATCCAGATGACCAAGGCGGAGGCCCAGGCGGCCTTCAACAATCCGGCCGTGTACATGGAGAAGTTCCTCCAGAACCCGCGCCACATCGAGATCCAGGTGCTTGCCGACAAGCACAAGAACGCGGTCTACCTCGGCGAGCGCGACTGCTCCATGCAGCGCCGCCACCAGAAGGTGATCGAGGAATCGCCTGCGCCCGGCATCCCGCGCAAGCTGATCGAGAAGATCGGCGAGCGTTGCGCCGCGGCCTGCAAGAAGATCGGCTACCGCGGCGCCGGCACCTTCGAGTTCCTCTACGAAAACGGCGAGTTCTACTTCATCGAGATGAACACGCGCGTGCAGGTGGAGCACCCGGTGACCGAGTTCACCACCGGCATCGACATCGTCAAGACGCAGATCATGGTCGCCGCCGGCGAGAAGCTGCCGTTCACGCAGCGCCAGATCCAGATGCACGGCCACGCCATCGAGTGCCGCATCAACGCGGAAGACGCCTGGAAGTTCACCCCCTCGCCGGGCCGCATCACCATGTGGCATCCGCCGGGCGGCCCGGGCGTTCGCGTCGACTCCCACGCGTACACCAACTACTTCGTGCCGCCGAACTACGATTCGATGATCGGCAAGATCATCGTGTACGGCGACACGCGCGAGCAGGCCATGGCCCGCATGCGCACAGCGCTGAACGAGACGGTGATCGAAGGCATCCAGACCAACATCCCGCTGCACCGCGAGTTGATGGTCGACGCCAAGTTCATGAGCGGCGGCACCAATATCCACTACCTCGAAGAGTGGCTGGCTGCGCACAAGCGCTGAGCCTGGAATATCGCGATGTTTGAACTCCGCCTGATGGCGCCGGAAGACCGGGTCGATACGCTGTGCGAGGCGCTCGATGCACTCGATGCATTGAGCGTGTCGGTGGAAGACGCCGACGCGCAGACCGACGCCGAGCAGGCGCTGTTCGGCGAGCCGGGCATGCCGCCGCCGAAAGAGGGCTGGCAGCGCTCGCGCGTGATCGCTCTGTTTCCCGACGAAGCCCAGGCGAAGGAAGCCTCGTCCGTGCTCGCGCTGCAGGATTTCTTCGAAGGCTGCGAGGTGCTCGGCATCGCGCCGGTGCCCGAGCAGGACTGGGTGCGCCTGACGCAGTCGCAGTTCGCGCCCGTCGAGGTCACTCCAGAGTTCTGGATCGTGCCGACGTGGCATGAGCCGCCCGGGCAGGCGAAGCAGGTGATCCGGCTCGATCCGGGCCTGGCTTTCGGCACCGGCACGCATCCCACCACGCGCATGTGCCTGCGCTGGATCGCGACCCAGGGCGAGGGCGCGCTGGCCAACCTGCGCGTGCTCGACTACGGCTGCGGCTCCGGCATCCTGGCGATCGGCGCGGCGAAGTTCGGTTCGACGGACATCGACGCCGTCGACATCGACGAGGCGGCGGTTTCCTCGACCGTGCTCAATGCCGAGGCCAACGGCGTGAAGCTGAAGGCCGGGCTGCCCGAAGCCGCCAAGGGCGAATACGACATCGTGCTCGCCAACATCCTGGCCACGCCGCTCAAGGTGCTCGCGCCCCTGCTGCGCAGCCACGTGAAGGCGGGCGGATCGCTCGTCATGGCCGGCATCCTCGAGCGCCAGGCCGAGGAGCTGAAAGAGGCCTACGCGCCGTACGCCACGCTCGAAGTCAGCGACGCCGAGGACGGCTGGATCCTCATGACCGCTCGCTGCTGAGCGGCCGCTGCGCGCGGCTGGCCGGCTTTTTGCGTCGCCTTGCAGCCCTCCCGCGGCGAGGGCGCAACCCTACAATCGCCCGGTCATGAGCCTTGTCACGCGCTGCCCCGCCTGCACCACCACCTTCAAGGTGGTGCGAGACCAGCTTCGCATCTCGGATGGCTGGGTGCGCTGCGGCCGCTGCAGCAATGTGTTCGATGCCACGCTCGACCTGCACGAGACGGGCGACGGTTCGCCGGCACCGGTGCAGGGCAGCGGCTACATGCCGGGACTGGTCGAGCAGCAGCCTGCCCCTGAGTCCGCGCCACCCGCGTCTCTGCCTGAGCCCCCGATCGAAGAGAAAGAGCCGGCACCCGCTGCGTCGACGACCGAGGACGCGGATTTCTTCGACGACGAGCCCGAGCATCAGCATCGGTCCCGTGAGGAAGAGGATCTGCTGCCGCCGGATGCCCTGGTGCTCGCGCCGGCCCCGGCGGTCGTGTCGCCCCCGGCGCAAGACCGCCCGCCACCGCCACCGTCCGCACCGCTGCCTGCGTTCTCGCTGACCCTGCCCGAGCACGGCATCGCCGCCGACGAGCCGTGGTCCGACCTCGATGTCAGCGAGCCTGCCTGGAGGCCGCCGCCGAGCACGCTGCCGCCGTTCCCGAACATCGACCTGAATCTCGCGGCGCCGCCTCCTGCACCGCCACCCCCGGCTCCGCCGCTGCCTGTCGCTTCGCGCGCCAAGGCGACGACGATGCGCACGCTGATCGAGCGTGCCAGCGACGAAGGCGAAGATGCGGAGCGGGAGAGGGCACGCGAGCAGCAGGAGAAAGAGCACGACCAGGTACAGATGCAGAAGGCGTTGCGCCGTGCACGCGCCAAGTCGGCCAAGATCGCGAGCGCCAAGGCGCGCGAGGAGCGCGTTGCTGCGCAGGCTCCGGCCATCGTGGTGCAGGCGGAGAGCGAGCCCGAGCTGAATGCGCGCGCTTCGGATTTCGAACTGCCAGTGGGGCATCCCTTTGCCGACGAAGACGATTCCGCGGAAAAGCCGACGGGCTTCTGGCAACGCAAGGGCGTGCGCGTCGTGCTGGTCCTGCTGGTGGTGCTTGCCGCGTTGCTGCTCGTCCTGCAGATCATCCACCACGAGCGCGACGGCATCGTCGCGCGCCAGCCCAACCTGCGGCCCGCGCTGGCGGCGCTGTGCCAGTACACGGGCTGCGAACTCGGCGCGCTGCGCCAGATCGGCGACATCGTGATCGAAGGCGCGGCCTTCGCGCGCGAGAAGAGCGGCGGCAACGACTACCGCCTGAGCTTCACCCTGCGCAACGGCGCCACCGTGCCGCTTGCGATGCCGGCCGTCGAACTCTCGCTGCTCGACACGCAGGAGCGCGCCGTGGTGCGTCGCGTGCTGATGCCGGCGGACTACGGTGCCCCGGCGGTGCTGGCTGCGCGCGCCGATCGCGCTGCCTCGCTGCCTCTCTCCCTGTCTGCCTCCGAAGCGGCGGCACTACCGCCTGTCGCGGGTTATCGCGTCGAGGCTTTCTATCCCTGAGCGGGGCGCGTGCACGCATGCGTCCCTCTCGTTTTCATCCACTCAACACAACCAACGGCTAACCATGGCAGCAGTGATTTGCGGTTCCCTCGCATTCGACACCATCATGACTTTCGAGGGCCGGTTCGCCGACCAGATCCTTCCGGACCAGCTGCACATCCTCAATGTGTCTTTCCTGGTGCCGACGCTACGCCGTGACTTCGGCGGCTGCGCGGGCAACATCGCATACAGCCTCAATGCGCTGGGCGGCGCCGCGCTACCCATGGCCACGCTCGGCAGCGACGGCGCCACGTACCTCGAGCGCATGCGCTCGCTGGGCATCAGCACGGAGTTCGTGCGCCAGCTCGACGACACCTTCACCGCGCAGGCGATGATCATGAGCGACGTCGACAACAACCAGATCACCGCCTTCCACCCCGGCGCGATGCAGCAGGCGCACATCACCAAGGTGGCGGCGCGCGACGACATCAAGCTCGGCATCATCGCGCCCGATGGCCGCGACGCCATGCTGCAGCACGCGGAGCAGTTCGCCGCCGCCGGCATTCCCTTCGTGTTCGATCCGGGCCAGGGCCTGCCGATGTTCGACGGCGAGGCGCTGCGCCATTTCGTCGAGCTCGCGAGCTGGGTGGTGGTGAACGACTACGAAGGCAAGATGCTGTCGCAGCGCACCGGCTGGAGCCTGGCCGAGATCTCGAAGCGCGTGCGCGGCCTGGTGGTCACGCTGGCGGCCGAGGGCTGCGAAGTGTGGACGAACGGCAAGCGCGAGCACGTGCCGGGCGTGGTGGCCACCGAGGTCGTCGAGCCCACGGGCTGCGGCGACGCATGGCGCGGCGCGCTGCTCTTCGGGCTGGAAAAGGGTTGGTCGCTCGCGCAATGCGCGGCGCTGGGCAACAAGGTGGGTGCGATCAAGATCGCGCAGCGTGGCCCGCAGAACTACGAGATCGATCGCAAGGCGCTGGGTCTCTGATACTTCTTTCCACCAGCGTCCCGGCGAGGCTGGGGCGATGAGGGAATAAAAAAAGCCCGGCACCGTGAGGTGCCGGGCTTTTTGCCTTCAAGGCCGCTGAGAAGCTCAGGGCTTGCTGGCCGTGGGGAACGGCCAGGCTGCCTGGGGATTCAGCGTCGTTTGCGCCGCAGGGGCAGGCGCTACGGCGGCAGCCTTGGCAGGGGCAGCGGCCTTGGGAGCCTTCTTCGCAGCAGGCTTCTTGGCAGCAGGCTTTTTCGCGGCTTTCTTGGCCGCAGCCTTTTTGGCAGGGGCCTTCTTGGCAGCAGCCTTCTTCGCAGGCGCCTTCTTGGCAGCGGCCTTCTTCGCCGGGGCCTTCTTGGCAGCAGCCTTCTTCGCAGGCGCCTTCTTCGCTACGGCCTTCTTCGCCGGAGCCTTCTTGGCAGCGGCCTTCTTGGCCGGTGCTGCCTTCTTCGCTGCTACCTTCTTGGCAGGAGCCTTCTTGGCAGCGACCTTCTTGGCCGGTGCCTTCTTGGCGGCTACCTTCTTGGCAGGAGCCTTCTTGGCGGCCACGGCCTTCTTTGCCGGAGCCTTCTTTGCAGCGGCTTTCTTAGCCGGAGCTTTCTTTGCAGTTGCCATTTCTATTTCTCCTTGATCAAGTTGAAAAAATCAACCTATTGAAGCACTCCACGCACGTTGGGTAACGTGAAGCGATTCATGGTGTTGGAATCTTTGCTCCAGCACCATGAACACCTGAGCCCTCGTCCATGCCGCGCTCTTCGGCGCGATCGGTGGCAAGGGCAATTCTTGAATTCATTAATTCTTGTCGAAAGATTCAATCCCAGGAGAGCGCGCCACCCGACTGGTATTCGATCACGCGGGTTTCGAAGAAATTGCGCTCTTTCTTCAGGTCAATCATTTCGCTCATCCACGGGAACGGATTTTCTTCGTTCGGGAAGAGCGTTTCGAGGCCGATCTGCTGTGCACGCCGGTTGGCGATGTAGCGCAGGTAGCCCTTGAACATGGAGGCGTTCATGCCGAGCACGCCACGGGGCATGGTGTCTTCGGCGTATTTGTATTCGAGCTCGACGGCGCGCAGGAAGAGCGCCTTGATCTCCGCCTTGAACTCTGCCGTCCAGAGGCCGGGGTTCTCGAGCTTGAGCTGGTTGATCAGGTCGATGCCGAAATTGCAGTGCATCGACTCGTCGCGCAGGATGTACTGGTACTGCTCGGCGGCGCCGGTCATCTTGTTCTGGCGGCCCAGCGCGAGGATCTGCGTGAAGCCGACGTAGAAGAAGAGGCCTTCCATCAGGCAGGCGAACACGATGAGCGACTTGAGCAGCTTCTGGTCGGCCTCGGGCGTGCCGGTCTTGAAGTTGGGGTCGCTGATGGCGTCGATGAACGGGATCAGGAACTGGTCCTTCTCGCGGATCGACGGCACTTCGTTGTAGGCGTTGAAGATCTCGCTCTCGTCCAGGCCGAGCGACTCGACGATGTACTGGTACGCGTGCGTGTGGATCGCTTCCTCGAAGGCCTGGCGCAGCAGGAACTGGCGGCATTCGGGGGCCGTGATGTGGCGGTAGGTGCCCAGCACGATGTTGTTGGCGGCCAGCGAGTCGGCGGTCACGAAGAAGCCGAGGTTGCGCTTGACGATGCGGCGCTCGTCTTCGCTCAGGCCGTTCGGATCTTTCCACAGCGCGATGTCGCGCGTCATGTTCACTTCCTGCGGCATCCAGTGGTTGGCGCAGGTGGCGAGGTACTTCTCCCACGCCCACTTGTACTTGAACGGCACCAGCTGGTTGACGTCGGTCTGGCCGTTGATGATGCGCTTGTCGGAAGCCTTGACGCGCTGGGTGGATTGGGTGGTGGTGGCGGCAGGCGTTGCTGCTGCCGCTGCAACCGGGCGCACTGCAGCGCCGTCATCGAGCGTGCTGAATGTGCGGAGTGCGGGTTGCGCGATCGACGAAGTCGGAGCGTCCACCGAACGGCCTGCGGGCAAGCCGCTGGTCGATGCGTTGTGGTGCTGCAAACCTTGTTGCATATCCTTTGGTAAGGAGGGCTTGACTTCTTCGTCCCAGGTCAACATAGAAAAATCCAATGCTCAAATTATCGGAGTAACGATGTGAGTTGCAAAGTGCCCGTTCACATCGCACGCCATTTATGTGGTTGTTATGTTGCTCGCATGCATCGCGCGATGTCAGTCGATGGCTTCATTGAATGAACGTCGCGCGATTTTTCGCATGCACCTCACTGACTGACTGTCGCGAGCATCGACGCGTTTATTGGCACGCTTCGCAGGTCGGATCGTCCACGCCGCAGAACGCGATGTCGGTAGCGGGAATCGCGCTCATCTGAGCCTTCGCTGCAGCCGCTGCTGCTTCGAGTGCGCTCATGCCCGAGGGTGCGTCGCCGCTGCCCGACGACACCGCGTTGAGGCGGCCCGACTGCACCGTCGACTTCTCGGCGTGCGTCGCGCTCTGCGTGCGCAGGTAGTAGGTGGTCTTCAGGCCGCGCAGCCATGCGAGCTTGTAGGTGTCGTCGAGCTTCTTGCCCGATGCGCCGGCCATGTAGATGTTCAGCGACTGCGCCTGGTCGATCCACTTCTGGCGACGCGCGGCGGCTTCCACCAGCCAGGTGGTCTCGATCTCGAACGCGGTGGCGTAGAGCGCCTTCACGTCCTGCGGCACGCGGTCGATGGGGCGCAGCGAGCCATCGAAGTGCTTCAGGTCCATCACCATCACGTCGTCCCACAGGCCCAGGCGCTTCAGGTCGCGCACCAGGTAGTGGTTGATCACGGTGAATTCGCCCGACAGGTTCGACTTGACCGAGAGGTTGCCGAAGCAGGGCTCGATCGAGGCGTCCACGCCGATGATGTTCGAGATGGTCGCGGTCGGGGCGATGGCCACGCAGTTCGAATTGCGCATGCCGTCGGCCTTGATCTTCGAGCGCAGCGCGTCCCAGTCGAGGGTGGCCGAGCGGTCGACCTCGACGTAGCCGCCGCGTTCCTTTTCCAGCAGATCGAGCGAGTCGATCGGCAGGATGCCCTTGTCCCACAGCGAGCCCTTGTAGCTCGAGTACTTGCCGCGTTCCTTGGCCAGCTCGGTCGATGCCCAGTAGGCGTGGTAGCAGATGGCTTCCATCGACTCGTCGGCGAACTGCACGGCTTCCTGCGAGGCGTAGGGAATGCGCAGCTCGTACAGCGCGTCCTGGAAGCCCATCAGGCCCAGGCCGACCGGACGGTGGCGCAGGTTCGAGTCGCGCGCCTTCTTCACGGCGTAGTAGTTGATGTCGATCACGTTGTCGAGCATGCGCATCGCGGTCGACACGGTCTTCTTCAGCTTCTCCTGGTCGACCTTGCCGTCCTTCAGGTGCTGCAGCAGGTTCACCGAGCCCAGGTTGCACACGGCGGTTTCGGTGTCGCTGGTGTTCAGCGTGATCTCGGTGCAGAGGTTCGACGAGTGCACCACGCCGGCGTGCTGCTGCGGCGAGCGCACGTTGCAGGCGTCCTTGAACGTGATCCAGGGGTGGCCGGTCTCGAACAGCATCGTGAGCATCTTGCGCCACAGGTCGGTCGCCTGGATGGTGCGGCTCGGCTTGATCTCGCCGCGGGCAGCCTTCTCTTCGTAGGCGACGTAGGCCTTTTCGAAGTCGGCGCCGAACAGGTCGTGCAGGTCAGGCACGTTCGAAGGCGAGAACAGCGTCCAGGTGCCCTTTTCCATCACGCGGCGCATGAACAGGTCGGGGATCCAGTTGGCGGTGTTCATGTCGTGCGTGCGGCGGCGGTCGTCGCCGGTGTTCTTGCGCAGCTCCAGGAACTCCTCGATGTCGAGGTGCCAGGTTTCGAGGTACGTGCAGACGGCGCCCTTGCGCTTGCCGCCCTGGTTCACGGCCACGGCCGTGTCGTTCACCACCTTCAGGAACGGCACCACGCCCTGCGATTCGCCGTTCGTGCCCTTGATGTGGCTGCCCAGCGCGCGAACGCGGGTCCAGTCGTTGCCCAGGCCGCCGGCGAACTTCGACAGCAGCGCGTTTTCCTTGATCGACTCGTAGATGCCGTCCAGGTCGTCGGGCACGGTCGTCAGGTAGCAGCTCGACAGCTGCGAGCGCAGCGTGCCGGCGTTGAACAGCGTCG
This sequence comes from Variovorax sp. YR750, assembly GCF_900109805.1. Taxonomy (NCBI): domain Bacteria; kingdom Pseudomonadati; phylum Pseudomonadota; class Betaproteobacteria; order Burkholderiales; family Comamonadaceae; genus Variovorax; species Variovorax sp. YR750. The sequence goes on along the minus strand of NZ_FOBJ01000003.1, from coordinate 431,943 downwards.
GCGTGCTCGACATGAAGTCGAACGACGACAGCACTTCGTAGAACTCGATGGCGCGCGCTTCGCGGTCGATCTCATTGAGCGACAGGCCCATGGCCACGCGCATGAAGAAGGCCTGCGGCAGCTCGATGCGGGTCTTGCGCACGTGCAGGAAGTAGCGGTCGTACAGGGTCTGCAGGCCGAGGTAGTCGAACTGGTTGTCGCGCTCGGGCTTCAGGGCCGCGCCCAGGCGGGCCAGGTCGTACTGCAGCAGCTTCTCGTCGAGCAGGTCGTTGTCCACGCCCTTCTTGATGAACTGCGGGAAGTAGTCGGCGTAGGCGGTGGCGCGGTCGGCGGGCAGCACTTCGCGGCCGATGATCTCCTTGAAGATCGTGTGCAGCAGCAGGCGCGCGGTGGCGAAGGTGTAGTCGGGGTCCTTCTCGATCAGCGTGCGGGCAGCGAGGATGGAGGCCTTGTAGACCTCGTCGAGCGGCACGCCGTCGTACAGGTTGCGCATCGTCTCGGCGACGATGGGCGCGGCCGTGATGCTGTCGCCCAGGCCCGTGCAGGCGGATTCGATCAGGCCCTTGAGCTCGTTCAGGTCGAGAGCGACCAGCTCGCCGTTGTCCAGCACGTGCAGCGCGGGCGCGGCCGGCACTTCCTGCTCGCCCTGCTTCGAGCGCTCCTGGGTGCGGCGCTCGCGGTACAGCACGTAGGCGCGGGCGATCTCATGATGGCCGCCGCGCATCAGGCCGAGCTCGACCTGGTCCTGCACGTCCTCGATGTGGAAGGTGCCGCCGCCCGGACGCGAACGCACCAGCGCGCGGATCACGCCCTGCGTGAGCGTGTCGACCGTCTCGCGCACGCTGGCCGAGGCCGCGCCCTGGGTGCCGTGCACGGCCAGGAAGGCCTTCATCATCGCGATGGCGATCTTGTTCGGCTCGAAGGGAACGACGGCGCCGTTGCGGCGGATGATCTGGTAGTGGGCCAGGTTCTGGCCGGAGGGAGAGCCAGCAGTGTCTCGCTGCTGTTGCGGTGGCGTCGAGGGAACGGCACGCGGGGTCGATTGGGGGTTCAGGGCTGTTTGCATTCGCTTCCTCTCGGTTGGCAATTCTTGTTGGATGGCGGCACCTGTTCCAGCGCCGCACCGGTGTACGGGACCGGACGGAGGACACTATATCTAGGGTGCAGGGGGCATACAACCCACTAGATGTAGCGTTTTCCAATGGATACACGGATTGCCGGTATTACTTCCGCAATAGGCCACGGGCGAAGATGCCGCGTGAATACTGGCCTATGGTCACGCAACCCGCATGGGGCGTGGCTTGCAGGCCGATTTGGGCCTGCAGGGCGCATGGTTGCTGCATCGCGCGTTTGCGATTTTCGCATTGTTGCGCCGCGGGAACGGCGCATCGCGAGGCGTCGCGCGATTGAAAAAATTAGAGCTGCCTGACCTGCTCAGGGAACATCTGTGGATTCCAGCCCAGTTGTTCGCGCAGCAGACGCCAGTCGAAGCCCGCGCCCGGGTCTTGCTTGCGGCCCGGCGCGATGTGCTCGTGCCCGGCGACGTGGGCGACCGGAAATCGCTGTGCGATGGCGGCGCACAGGCTCGCGAGCGTCTCGTATTGCGGCTCCTCGAAGAGCTGGCCTTCGAGGCCCTCGAGCTCGATGCCGATGGAGTCGTCGTTGCAGTTGCCGCGGCCGCGCCACGACGACACGCCGGCATGCCACGCGCGGTCGTCGCAGCTCACGAACTGCCAGAGCTCGCCGTTGCGCCGCACGTAGAAATGCGACGAAACCTCCAGCCCGCGGATCGACTGGAAATAGGGATGCGCATCCCAGTCGAGCCGGTTGGTGAAGAGCCGCTGCACCGCGTCGCCGCCGTATTCGCCGGGCGGCAGGCTGATCGAGTGCAGCACGATGAGGTCGATCTGCGCGCCTTGCGGCCGGGGCCCGAAGTTGGGCGAGGGCAGGGCCTTCGCGAAGCGGTACCAGCCGGCCTGCCAGAGTCCGTCTTCGGCTCGGGCTTCTTCAGTCGTCGGCATGGCTGCTGCTCGCGCCGTCGTCACCGTTGGGCGTGGTGATGCCCAGCCGCGCGATGCGGTAGCGGATCTGGCGCAGGCTCATGCCGAGCCGCGCGGCGGCCGCTGTGCGATTGAAGCCGCTCTCGTGCAGCGCGCGCACGAGGATCTCGCGCTCCTGCTGGTCGAGGTAGGCCTGCAGGTCGGAGGGCAGCGGCGGGGGCGCGACCTTCGCAGGCGCGACCGGTGCGGCGATCGGCAGCGCAGCCGCGGGGACGACGGGCGCGTCGGCAGCGGGAGAGAGCGGAGCCGGCGCGGATGCCGCTGCTTCGGCCGCGGCCGTGAAGCCACCCATCAGGTCGAGGTGCAGCTCGTCGCCGTCGTTCAGCGCCACCGCGCGGTGCAGCAGGTTCTCGAGTTCGCGCACGTTGCCGTTCAGCGGATGCTGCGCGAGGCGGCGCAGCAGGTCGTCCGACAGGTGTGGCACCGGCAGCCCGCCGTCCTGCGCGATGCGAGAGAGCAGCGCGTTGCACAGCGCGGGCAGGTCCTCGCGGCGGTCGCGCAGCGCGGGCACCGCGATCTCGATCACGTTGAGGCGGTAGAAAAGATCCTGGCGGAAGCGGCCGGCCTGCACTTCGGAGTGCAGGTCTTTATGAGTGGCGCTGACGATGCGCACGTCGACGGCGTCTTCCTGAGTCGAGCCGATCGAGCGCACGCTGCGCTCCTGGATCGCGCGCAGCAGCTTCGACTGCATGGCCAGCGGCAGGTCGCCGATCTCGTCGAGAAAGAGCGTGCCGCCGCGCGCGGCCTGGAAGTAGCCGTCGCGGTCCTGCGACGAGCCGGTGTAGGAGCCCTTCTTCGCGCCGAAGAACTCGGCCTCGAGCAGGTTCTCGGGAATCGCGCCGCAGTTCACCGCGACGAAGGGGCCTTCGCTGCGCTGGCTGCAGGCATGCACCGCGCGCGCAACCAGTTCCTTGCCGGTGCCTGATTCGCCGCGCACCAGCACCGGTGCCATGCCGCGTGCCACCTTGGCGATGCGCGACTTGACGAGCCGCATCGGCTCCGATTCGCCCACGAGGCGGTCGAGCGCGGCGATGCCGGTGCCGGAAGTGACCGGCGCTGCCTCGCTTGCCGCGTTGCCGGTGTTCGCAGGCGCCGCCTGCGCGGGCTTGACCACCGGCTGCGGCGCCGTCCGCGCCTGCACTGCGGAGGCCACGACCGCGCGGAACTGCTTCAGGTCGACCGGCTTCGTGAGGTAGTCGAAGGCGCCGGCCTTCAGCGCCTCGACCGCGTTCTCGGCCGAGCCGTAGGCCGTCATCACCACGCAGCGCTCGCTGCGCTGGTCCTTCTGGATGCGGTGGATGATCTCCATGCCCTGCCCGTCGGGCAGCCGCATGTCGGTGATCACCGCGTCGAAGCGGCCGGCCTCCAGGTGCTGCCAGGCTTCGGACACGCTGCCCGCCGCCTCGACGCGATAGCCCTCGCGCAGCAGCGTCAGCTCGTAGAGCGTGCGCAGGTCGGGCTCGTCGTCGATGACCAGGATCTGCGCCGGTCGCTGGGTGGAAGAGGAGGTCGGGGTGCTCACGGCGCTATTGTGTCAGCCGGTTTTCGCTGGCGGCGAAGCTGACGAAGAATTCGTTGCCCTCGGGCCCGCCCGGCACCAGCGCGCGCCGCTCGTAGCCGATGGTGGCGCCGTGCCGCCGGCACAGTTCGCGGCAGAGGAACAGGCCGAGCCCGCTGGAGCGGCTCTCGGAAGAAAAGAAGGGCTCGAACAGGTGCCGCTGCACCGCCGGCTCCAGCGGCGCGCCGTCGCTCCACACCATCAGGCTCGGGCGGCTGCTGCCGCTTCGCTGCTGCGCGGTCAGCACCTGGATCGCGCCCTCGCGCGTGCTGGCGTAGCGCGAGGCGTTGTCCAGCAGGTTCACGATCAGGCGGCGCAGGTGCTCGGCGTCGAAGCGCACGTCGCAGTTGGGCGCGTCGAGCGACACCAGCACGCCCTTGCGCTGGGTCTGGCGCACCCATTCCTCGGCCAGCACCTGCACGGCCGGGTCGAGCACCAGCTGCTCGCCCAGCGACAGCACGCGCTGCTGGCGCGCGCGGGAAACGTCGAGCACGTCGTCCACGATGCGCGCGAGGCGCTGGGCGTTGTGCTGCACCATGCTCGTGAGCTTGCGGTGGGCCGGGTCGGTCAGGTCCTCGTTGAGCAGCGCGCTGGCCTGCGTGATGGCGGCCAGCGGGTTGCGGATCTCGTGCGCCACGGCCGCCGACATGCGGCCCATCGCCGCCAGCTTCTCGGTGCGGATGCGGGCCTCGAGCTCGCGCAGGTCCTGCAGGAACATCACGCAAAGGCTGTCCGCGCGCTTCTCGCTGGTGGGTGTGAGCCGCGTGCGCACGCGCACCTCGCGCGCCGCGCCGCGCGCCTGCGCCACCGGGATTTCTTCCGACTGCGGCGCTCGCCGCGCGAAGGTCTGCCGCGCCAGCGCCGCAAGCGCATGCCAGGCGGGTTGGGCATGCAGCGGGAACGGCAGCGTCAGCTTCGCCAGCCCCTGGCCGAGGATGGCGTCGGCTGCCGGGTTGGCCGCATGCACCAGGCCCTCGGCATCGATCACCAGCACGCCTTCGCTCAGCGTCTCGATCACCAGGTCGTTGACCTGTGCCTGCATCTGCGCGCTGCTGCGGTTGCGCTGCGCCACGGCCTCCTCGCGGGCCAGCCGGCGCGCCATCTCGTGCGCGAGCAGCGCCACCACGAAGAAGCCGGTGCCGGTGAGCGCCGCCTGCACGAAACGCGGCGACGAGTCGCCCGACTGCTGCAGCCAGTGCCAGCCCGCGTCGGCGAGCAGCAGCAGCGTGACGGTGGCGGAGGTGCCAAGGCTCACGATCATGGTGCCCAGCACCGCGCTCATGAGCACCGGCAGCGCGAACAGCGGCGTGTAGTTGACGTTGCCGCCCTGCAGCACCTGCAAGGCGGTGAAGGCCGCCAGGTCGATGCCGATGGTCAGCAGCCACAGGGTGGTGAAGCCGCGGATCGGCGGCTGGAAGCGCGTGTAGCGCATGCCCAGCCAGGCCGTGGCCAGATACAGCGCCGAGGTGGCGATGGCCGCCGGCTGCATCGTCTGCCCGATTGCGAAGGCCACGCCCTGCAGCAGCATCAGCACCAGCGCGACGAAGCAGCGCGCGCCCATGAAGCCGCGCCAGAGCCGGCCCAGCGCCGTGGTTTCGCCGGGGCCCTGGTCGAGCACGTCCCAGTCGGTGACCGGCTCGCCGCGCGACCAGATCGGGGAGCTCATTGCCTTGCTGCGGCTTCGCGGTGCGCGGTGCTGCAGTAGACCGCGCCGCCGGGTCCGGCGATGGCCTCGGTCGCGGGCAGGTGCAGCCCGCAGTGGGCGCAGCGCACCATGGCCTGCGGCGTGCCGGCCGCCGTGCGCTGCTGTTGTTCCTGCGCCTTGGCCGCGCGCTCGCGCATGGCGTCGCGCATCTCTTCGCGCCGGTTCTTGCGCCAGAGCCAGATCGCGACCCATAGCACCGCGAGGACGAGTAGGTATTTCATTTCAACTGGCCATTGCGCTTTCCGCCGCTTGCACGCCATGGAACCGGCATGGCCAGTTCAAGGGACAACGCGGAGCCGGCTTTGCCGGGCCGCAGGTGTCGCTCCCGGTGAGGGGGGTGGCGAAGCGACACGCAGTGCGCGGAGCCTGGGGGAGTTTCATACAGGAGGGCGCGCAAGGACGACTTCGAGCACGAAGCGTGAGCCCACGTAGGCCAGCAGCAGCAGCGCCGAGCCGGCGTAGAGCACGCGGCGCGCGGTACGGCCGCGCCAGCCGAAGCGGGCCCGGCCGATCAGCAGGATCGCGAAGGTGATCCAGGCGAGCACCGAGAAGATGGTCTTGTGGTCCCACTTCCAGGCGCGGCCGGCGGAGCCGTACAGCTGCTCGCTGAACAGCAGGCCCGCCAGCAGCGTGGCCGAGAGCAATACGAAGCCCGCGGTGACGAAGCGGAAGGTGAGCCGCTCGAGCGTGAGCAGTGGCACGCCGCCCTGCGGTTCGGCGGCAGCGGCCAGGCGGATCTGCTTTTCGGCGCGGGTGATCAGCCAGGCATGCACCACGGCCGCGCCGAAGAGACCATACGAGGCGATGCCCAGCGCCAGGTGCAGCGGCAGCCACGGCGAGGCCGTGACATGCAGCGGCGTGCCCGGAAACAGGATGGCCAGCAGCACGGCGGCCGCGCCCAGCCAGGCGAGCGCGCGCCGCACCTTCAATTGGGGATACATGCGGCTTTCGACCGCGTAGACAGTGAGCACCAGCCATGCCGTGACCGACAGCGCGGGGGCGAAACCGAAGCGCGGCTGGCTGCCGATGAGGCCGTGGCCCAGCGCGGCGGCATGCAGGAGCCATGCGATTCCCAGGGCCCACTGGGTCGATTGGCGGCTCAGTCGGGTGCCCGCGGCGGCTACGAATCCGTAGGCAACCGCGGTGGCGATGCCCAGTGCCACGCCGAGCGGGGAGGGGATCGCTAAAATCATCGGCCGGAGTTTAGCGTCTCGCTCTTGCGTTCCCGGCGCCCGGCTTCAAGTTCTTTCCCGTCTCCCAGGCTTCTCATCCGGCCCGCACCGCAGCGGGCAGCAAGGCATTCCCCTCATGGCCACCGCCCTCACAGAAAAGTTCTCCCGCCTCGTCAAGACGATGAGCGGCCAGGCCCGCATCACCGAAAGCAACGTGCAGGACATGCTGCGCGAGGTGCGCATGGCGCTGCTGGAAGCCGACGTGGCGCTGCCCGTGGTGCGCGACTTCGTCGCCCGCGTGAAGGAAAAGGCGCTCGGCCAGGAAGTGCTGGGCTCGCTCAAGCCGGGCCAGGCGCTGGTGGGCATCGTCAACCGCGAACTCGCCGCGACCATGGGCGAGGGCGTGTCCGACATCAACCTCGCGGCCCAGCCGCCAGCGGTGATCCTGATGGCCGGCCTGCAGGGCGCCGGCAAGACCACCACCACCGCCAAGCTCGCCAAGCACCTGATCGAGAAGCGCAAGAAGAAGGTGCTCACCGTGTCGGGCGACGTGTACCGGCCCGCCGCCATCGAGCAGCTCAAGACCGTCACCAAGCAGGCCGGCGCCGAGTGGTTCCCGAGCACGCCCGACCAGAAGCCGCTGGACATCGCGCGCGCCGCGCTCGACCACGCCAAGCGCCACTACTTCGACGTGCTGCTGGTCGACACGGCCGGCCGCCTGGCCATCGACGAAGTGCTGATGGCCGAAATCAAGCAGCTGCACGCGGCGCTCGACCCGGTCGAAACGCTCTTCGTGGTCGATGCCATGCAGGGCCAGGACGCGGTCAACACCGCCAAGGCCTTCAAGGAAGCGCTGCCGCTGACCGGCATCATCCTGACCAAGACCGACGGCGATTCGCGCGGCGGCGCGGCGCTGTCGGTGCGCCAGGTGACGGGCGTGCCGATCAAGTTCGCCGGCGTGAGCGAGAAGATCGACGGCCTCGAAGTGTTCGACGCCGAGCGCCATGCGGGCCGCATCCTGGGCATGGGCGACATCGTCGCGCTGGTCGAGCAGGTCACGGCCGGCGTCGACGTGGCGGCGGCCCAGAAGCTCGCGGCCAAGGTCAAGAGCGGCGCGGGCTTCGACCTCAACGACTTCCTCGGCCAGCTGCAGCAGATGAAGCAGATGGGCGGCCTCTCCAGCCTGATGGACAAGTTGCCCACGCAGATGGCCGCCAAGGCCAGCGAGGCCGACCTGAGCCGCGCCGAGCGCGATATCCGCCGCAAGGAAGGCATCATCAACAGCATGACGCCGCTGGAGCGTCGCAAGCCCGAGCTGCTGAAGGCCACGCGCAAGCGCCGCATCGCCGCCGGTGCCGGTGTTCAGGTCCAGGAAGTGAACCGCCTGCTCAACGAGTTCGAGCAGATGCAGGGAATGATGAAGAAGATGAAGGGCGGCGGCCTCATGAAGATGATGAAGCGCATGGGCGGCATGAAGGGCATGGGCGGAATGGGTGGCCCCGGCGGGCCCAAGCTGCCGTTCTGATCGGACGCCACACACATATATATAAGCAAAGCAAGAAGGCCCGCCGGGATGAACCGGCGGGCCTTCTGTCTTTCAGGTCTGCATTTCAGGTCGATACCTCGTAGACCGTCTCGTGCGCCTCGACCGGCGCCGGCAGCTCCCAGCGATGCAGCATGCGCTCGATGCCCGCGTTCGACAGCGTGGTGTCGCGCTCGCGGTTGCGACGCATCAGCTCCGCGTGCGGCACCTCGAGGTACACCAGCTCGATATGCGCGTGGTAGGCCCACAGCAGGTCGAGCGTCTTGGTGCGCATCTGCTGGCTCAGGTGCGTGGCGTTCCAGACGAAGCGCTCCTGCCTGCGCAGCAGCGCCTTCGCCTGGTCGACCGCGTGGTGCGCAGCGAGCCCGTCGTTCTCGCCGTGCTTCAGGCCCAGTTCGGCGCGCGCATCGTCGAAGGACACCACCGGCCAGCCCTTGCGGTGCTGCGCCACCCAGTGGTTCTTGCCGCTGGCAGGCAGGCCGCACATCACCGTCACCTGCGAGCCCGCGTTCTGGAACAACGCGTAGTCGGGGCTGGTGTCGGCGCCGCGGAAGTAGGCCAGGCGCGTATGGGCGTCGGCCATCTTTCTCGGGCCTTCCCAGCAGCCTTCCTCCTGCGCCAACTGCTCGAAGAGCGCGATGTCGGCCATGCTGTCAGCACGCTTCTCGTAGTGGCGGCCCAGCATGTCGCAGCGCGCCACGCAGCACAGGTCGGGCAGGCTCAGCTCCCACGAGAGCTTGTGCACCAGCCACTCGGGCCGCACGCCCTTGCGCGAGGCGAAGGCATGGAAGGGCACCTGGTGCACCGCGATGATCCGGCACACCGCCTCGCGCAGCGCGAAAGGCACGCGGGCCTTCCACATCAGCACGCGCACGTCGACTGCGCCACGGCGCGAATGGCCGGGCTGGCCGATGCGGCCGCTGGCCTCGTCGATCACGGTGGTGTCGGGCTTGGCGATGTCGTGCAGCAGGCAGGCCATGAACAGCACGAAGCGGCCGTCGGCATCGGCGCGCTGGTAGTGGTCGTCCTGCATGAGCGCGTCGAGCACCATGCGCGTGTGGATGCCGACGTTGCCTTCGGCGTGGTAGTACGGGTCCTGCGGCGTCTCCTCGAGGCGCAGCAGGGCCGGCAGCAGGTCGCAGCATTGCGCCCAGTCGGTGTCCTTGCCGGGAGCTGGCACCAGGGAGCGCAGATCGTCGTATGTCATCGCTGCCTCCCTTGGGTTGCCAGTTCGGCGGGATCGCGCAAGGTGCGCAGGCCCAGGTCCTGCCATGTCAGCCGCGGCGCCGGCGCGTAGAGGTCCACGCCCGGCGCGAGCTGGTTCGGCAGCACCGGCCGGCGGCTGTGATGCGAGCCCGAATCGAGGATGGTCTGGACGAAATCCGGGCGCACCCACTTGTAGCGGCCCGTCACCCGGCCGTCCGATTCGGTCTTGAGGTACAGGCCCTCGGCGAGGTCCGACAGATCGGTCTGCTGCCGCACGAGATCGAGCGGCTGGCCTTCCTGCGTCACGGCCTGCTCGAAGGCCGTCTTCCAGTCCGCGCTGCGCGCCAGCGAAGGCCGCACGAGCGAGCGCAGAGCCTTTGCATGGCGCGGTATTTCGCCCTCGTAGAGCACGGGCACCGGCAGCACCGGGCCGCCGTCGAGCAGCGCGTGCCGCGCCGGCGTCGAGAGAAAGCACTGCGACTGCCGGTCGTAGATGTCGAACTCCAGGAAGAAGGCCGGCAGCCGGTCGTACCAGCAGCTGTGCTTGGCGAAGCACCATTCGCCGTACATCACGTAGCGGTCTTCGAGCCGCTCCAGCAGCGCCGCTTCATGAGCGGCGGCCCAGTGCTTGAACAGGTTGAACTGGCGCTCGCCGGCCCCGCCCGCGAGGTAGTGGCCGCGCGACTGCAGCAGCAGTTCGCCCGCCGAGGTGAACGACACGGCTGCGTTGGCGCCATCGAGCTTTTCCTCGATGACGACGTGCATGCCGTGCAGTTCCGACAACGGCGTCTGGCCGTCGTCGCTGTCGCCGGCCTGCAGCCGCGAGTCTTCCAGGTGCGCAGTACGCGGGTACTTGAGCAGCGGAATCGATGAAAGAGAAGAGAGAGGAAACACGTTTGTTCTCCGGATGGAAACCAGGAAGAACCGACAACGTGCGGGAGCGAAGCTGGAAGCTGGGGAACGGATTGCGGTCAGCGGAAAGCGCAGCTTGGCGCCCGACATGACCGGCAATGAAGCGGTGTTGTCGGCGTCAGAGAGTGATGACGGCGAAACGGGGCACTTGGCGCTCCTGTGGATCGAAGGGATCCGTGGGTGGATGAAAAAAGAAGTGCGCGATTCTAGCCACGCGCCATGAAAAAAGCCGGCCCAGGGGCCGGCTTTTCGAGGCGGTGTGTCTTCAGCGCATCAGGCGGTTGCCAGCGCTGCCGGACGAGCCAGGCGCAGCGCGTGCATCCATGCGCGGCGCAGCACGGCCGGCGAGCGCGATTCCTCGGGAATCAGAAGGTAGCCGCGGTCGCGCAGCGTGGTGCCCAGCGCGATCTGGCTGGTCAGCACGGTCAGTGGAATCGCCAGCAGCAGCGGCAGGCCGACAGGCATGAGCCAGACCAGCGCGCTCGGATCGATCATCGCGACGCCGACGGCCAGCATGGCGATCACCAGCGTCATGGGAGCCAGCTGCGAGGCAGCGACCTTCCACGGCACGGCGGCGGCTTCGCGGGGAGGCGACTTCCAGTCGAGCTTGATGCCGGTGAGGGCGACCAGCACGAAGAGCGAATGAGCCAGCATGCGGACCGGAGCCTGCACGATGGCCAGGCCGGCTTCCATCGCCGAGCTCTTCACCAGGCCCCACAGGCCCCCGTACTGGCGTTGCTCGCCGCGCATCAGCACGGCGGCGATGCCCAGCACGCGCGGCAGGAACAGCAGGCACAGGGTCCAGACCCACAGGCCGGCCAGTTCGGCGGGCAGCACGTTCCAGCTCGAAACCAGGCTCGAACCGCTTAGCCACAGGGCCGTGCCCAGCGTCAGGAACGCGAGCCACAGGGGGGCCGAGACGTAGGCCATGGTGCCGGTCACGAACATCGCGCGGTGCACCGGGTGGATGCCGGGCTCGGCCATCAGGCGGGCGTTCTGCAGGTTGCCCTGGCACCAGCGGCGGTCGCGCTGCAGTTCGGCCAGCAGGTCCGGCGGTTGCTGCTCGTAGCTGCCGACCAGGTCGGACACCAGCCACACGTTGTAGCCGGCACGGCGCATCAGCGCGGCTTCGACGAAGTCGTGCGACATGATGCCGCCCGACATGCCGCCGGTGCCCTTGATCGGGGCCAGCGCGCAGTGCTTCATGAAGGGCTCGACGCGGATGATCGCGTTGTGGCCCCAGTAGTGCGACTCACCCAGTTGCCAGTACTGCATGCCCAGCGTGAACAGGCGGCCGGTGACACGCGAGGCGAACTGCTGTGCGCGGGCGTGCAGCGTGACGTGGCCGATGGCCTGCGTCGCGGTCTGGATGATGCCGGCGGTCGGGTTGGCTTCCATCAGCTTGACCATCGAGGTCAGGCAGTCGCCGCTCATCACGGAGTCGGCGTCGAGCACGACCATGTAGCGGTAGTCCTTGCCCCAGCGGCGGCAGAAGTCGGCCACGTTGCCGGCCTTGCGGTGCGTGCGGCGGGTGCGCAGGCGGTAGTACACCTCGACCTGCGGCTGGTTCGGGCTCTCGGCCAGCGCGGCGCGAAGGTCTTCCCAGGCGGCGCGCTCGGCGGCGGCGGTCTCGGGGTTGTAGCTGTCGGACAGCACGAACACGTCGAACTGCTTCGCGTGGCCGGTGGCCGCGACCGATTCGCAGGTGGCGCGCAGGCCGGCGAACACGGTGGCCACGTCCTCGTTGCAGATCGGCATGATGATCGCGGTGCGTGCCTCGGGGTTCATCGGGTGGTGGGCCACCTGCTTCGCCGAGAGGGAGTACTTGTCACCGCGCACGGAAACGTAGAAGCCCATGAGCGCGGTCACGAAGCCGGTCACGACCCAGCCCGACAGCAGGCCGTACAGGCCGATCTGGCCGTATTCGAGCCAGAGGTTGTCGTAGTCGGGTTGCACGCTGGCGAAGAGCGAGGACGCTATCACGGTGCTCAGCAGCGTGAGCATCATGAAGGCGAAGCGGCGGCGCGCGGCGGCGCGCTGCCAGGGCTGCTTGGCTTCGGTGGTGGGGTGAGCGCCGGCTTCGGCGTCACGGCCCGCGCCGAGCTTGACCAGCGCGGCGGTGCCGAGGCTGTTCCAGAAACCGCGCCAGGGGCGGGGCGTCATGGAGCCGCGGTTGACCGGGGGGGCGGTGACGGAGTTGGGGTGGCGTTCTTCGCGAACCTGGCTGCGGCGCGAGAAATCGGTGTCGGCCAGCACGTTCAGTTGGGAGAAGTCGTTCGGCTTCATGCGGTTTACCAACGTTGCTTGTCGAGGGAGGGGGTGTCGCCAATGGCCGGAAGGCGCTTGAAGACGCAATCCGTTGCGGCGCCGCCAGCGCTTGCGAGCGCGGCCAGCGAATGGCCCGCGGCGCGGGGCCGCGAGGGGGAAAACTGCTTTTGACGCAGGCCGTCGCGCTGCTGGCGCAGTGCGAAAGATGGGCTGGTAAGTGCTGTCATGCCAGTACAGGGGCAAACCCTGTGCCAGGCTGGAAAAACGCTTTCAGATCAACAGCTTAGGGCGATCCGAAGGCATTTTTCGGGGGCTGGACCCGCCAGAGGGCCTCAAAAACCCTGTTTTTGTCGCCGAATCCCGACAAGCCGCCAGGGCAGGTGGGCATACGCCATACAAATCAACGACTTAGAGGCGTCGCTACTCGGCGACAGCGTCGTTGCCCCCAGCGACAGCGTCGGCCTTGAAGTGTCCCGGGGTGAGCTCGTGCTTCTGCAGCAGCCGGTAGAACTCCGTGCGATTGCGGTCGGCCAGGCGGGCGGCGTCGGCCACGTTGCCGTCCGTCAGTTTCAGCAGGCCGACGAGGTAATCGCGCTCGAAACGCTGCTTGGCCTCGGCATAGGTCTGGACCTCCACAGTCGGCACGCGCAGTGCCCGCTGCACCAGCGCCAGCGGGATCAGCGGCGAGCTCGACAGCGCGCAGACCTGCTCCACCACGTTGTAGAGCTGGCGCACGTTGCCCGGCCAGGCGGCCATGGTCAGCGCCTTCAGCGCCTCGGGCGCGAAGCCCGACAGCCGCTTGCCGTACTTGGTCGACAAGCGCTGCAGGAAGTGGTTGGCCAGCAGCGGAATGTCTTCGCGGCGTGCCGACAGCGGCGGCAGCGTGAGCGTCACCACGTTCAGCCGGTAATACAGGTCCTCGCGGAACTGGCCGGCCTCCATTGCGGCGTCGAGGTCGCGGTGCGTGGCCGAGACGATGCGCACGTCGACCTGGATCGACTGGCTCGCCCCCAGCGGCCGCACGGCGCGCTCCTGCAGCACGCGCAGCAGCTTGACCTGCAGCGCGGGCGGCATGTCCCCGATTTCGTCCAGCAGCAGCGTGCCGCCGTCGGCCTGCTGGAACAGGCCCTTGTGATTGGCGTGGGCGTCGGTGAAGGCGCCCTTCATGTGGCCGAAGAGTTCCGACTCGAGCAGCGCCTCCGGAATGGCGCCGCAGTTGACCGCCACGAAGGGCTTGTCGGCGCGCGCGCTGGCCTTGTGGATGGCGCGCGCCAGCATTTCCTTGCCGGCGCCGGAGTCGCCGCGCAGCAGCACAGATGCGTCCGACTTGGCGACCATGCGCGCCTCGGCCAGCAGCTCGGCCATGCGGTTGCTGCGGCTCACGATCTCGGAGCGCCAGCTGTCGTCCCCGGCCTTGCTCGGCGTGGCGGCGGGGGCGCCGAGTGCCAGCGCCTGCGCGATCTTGTCGAGCAGCTCGCGGCCGTCGTAGGGCTTGGTGAGGTAGGTGAAGACGCCGCGCGCGGTGGCCTCGACCGCGTCGGGAATGGTGCCGTGCGCGGTCAGCAGGATCACCGGCAGCGAGGGATGGCGCTTGCGGATCTCGTCGAAGAGCTGGAGGCCGTCGCGCCCCGGCAGGCGGACGTCGCTCAGCACGAGCTGCGGATGTTCGATCTCGAGCTGGGTGAGCGCTGTCTCGGCCGAAGTGACGGCCGTGACCTGGTAGCCCGCCGAACTCAGCCGCATCGACAGCAGCCGCAGCATGTCCGGGTCGTCGTCGACCACGAGAAGGCGGGCGCCGGTGGTACTCATCGAAAAACCTCCGTGCTTCGCACTGCGGTGCGAGCTTGCTTGGGGCGGCCCGGCGCTGCGCTCATTGATTCGGTTTGCCTGTGTTGGGCGGCGCGGCAGGCATGGCCGGCGCCGGGTTGGTGTTGGGCCGCGCGAAGCTGCGCTCGATGGCGCGCAGGGCTTCGATGCGGTCGTTGAGCTGGTCGATGCGGCGCTGGCTGTCGCGCAGTGCCTGCACCTGCTTGTCGCGGTCGTCCTCGACGCGGCGCTGCTCCACGTAGCGTGCGGCCAGCGCGCGCGCCAGCGGCTGCAGCGCCTGCGCCTCGGGCGCGGGGTTGGAGATCACGCGCTGCAGCAGGCCCAGCGCGCGGGCCAGGTCGGCCGGCACGCGGGTCTGCGAGAGCAGCAGCGCCACCTGCATCTGCGCCGTGGGCGAATCGCCGGGGTCGCCCACGCGGGCGATCTCGGCGCTCAGGTCGGCGCCGTTGAGCGGGCGCACCTTGTCGGCGTACGACAGCATCGAGGCCACCGGCCCCTGCGTCATCAGCGTGAAGAGCGAGGCCGCGGGCTGCGTGGCCGGCGCCTTGGGCTCGGCCTCCACCGGCATCACGCGCGGCATGACCGGAGGCGGCGGCAGCGCATCGGCCTCCGGGGGCGGCTTGGGCTGCGAGGCGCAGGCGGCCAGCAGCAGGACGAAAGGCACGGTCATCGCCCCGGCGAAGGAGGAACGGCGGACGAACGGAAAAGACATGGGTCGAAGAAAGGACGCGAGGCGGTCGGACAGTATCTGGAGGGGGACGCCGGGGCGGTCAGGCCGTGCGCGGCAGTTCGATGCGAAAGCGTGCACCGGGACCGCCGGGCTGCAGGGTGATGCGGCCCCCGTGGGCTGCAATGTACTCCTGCACGATGGAAAGTCCGATGCCCGTGCCCTTCACGGTGTGTTCGGGCTGGCGCTCGCCGCGGAAGAAAGGTTCGAAGATCCGGTCGCGGTCACCCTCGGCGATGCCCGGCCCGGCGTCGTTCACGTCGATGTGCACCGCTTCCGGCGTCTGCGACACGGCCAGCGTGATGACACCGCCCGTTACCGAAAAGCGGATGGCGTTGCTCAGCAGGTTGGCGATGGCGGTGCCGAGCTTGGAGCGGTCGACCGTGGCCGTGACGGGGTCGCCCTCGGCCCGCACGCGCAGGCCGTGCGACTGCCACTGCAGGCGCTGGGCCTCGATCTGCTCCTCGATCAGCGGCAGCAGCTCGGTGCGCTCGCGGCGCAGTTCGCGCGCCTCGAAGGCGGCGGCGTTGAAGCGCAGCAGCGCCTCGATCTGGCCCTGCAGCGACACCGTGTTCTGGTTCAGGATCTGCGCCACTTCGAGCTGCGCCGGGTTCAGCGGGCCGGTCACGCCGTCTTCCAGCAGCGAGACGCCCTCGCGCAGTGCAGCCAGCGGCGTCTTCAGCTCGTGCGACACATGGCGCAGGAAGCGCGCCTTGTCGGCGTCGAGTTCGGTCAGGCGCAGCCGCAGCCATTCGAGCTGCTGCGACACGCGCCGCACGTCGGCCGGGCCGCGGATGTCGATGGGCTCGTCGAGCCGGTTCTGGCCGAGGCCGACGATGGCCTGTTCCAGCCGCTTGAAGGGCCGCGCCAGCCAGATGCCGAAGGCCAGCGCCAGGGCCGCGGCCAGCACGCTGGCGGCCACCACCTCGCGCATCAGCCGGCGGCGCGCGTTCTCGATGCGCCGGGCCAGCGCGTCGTTCTGCGTCTCGATGAGGAACTGCGCCTGCTGCGCGATGTTGGTGTTGAGGGCGTCGAGCTCGCGGAACTGCATCGCCATCGTGCTCTCGCGGGCGAGGGCGCTGTCGGCGCTGCCGCTCATCAGGCCCTCGATCACGCCGAGCTGGTTGCGCCACATGTCGATGCCGGCGGGCGGCAGGCCGTTCTTCTCGAGGCGCTCGAGCACCTGGTGCGCCTCGCGCGCGGCGTCGTCGAAGCGGCGGCGCAGCACGGCGTCGTTCAGCACCAGCGACTGGCGTCCGGCGCGCTCCATGGCGGCGCTGCGCTCGGCCAGCGACTGGGAGGCGCCCGACAGGCGCAGCGCGCGCGCGGCCGCGTCGCGGCTTTGCGTCATGAGCGCGTCGTACTGCAGCACGGAGCGCAGCGCCACGCCGACCAGCAGCGCGGTGATCAGGAGAAAGGCGAAGAGGAGGAGCTGCTGGAACGAGCCCCGTATGGACGGTCGCTTCGCCATCAGTGGTGGGCGAGCGCCATTGGCGATTCGTTGGTCGCTACCTCGCCGCGCAGCGTGTAGGCCAGCGAGCGGGTGATGCGCAGGTCGATCATCCGGCCGACCAGCCGGGCGTCGCCCTCGAAGTTGACGACGCGGTTGCAGGCGGTGCGGCCCATGAGCTCGTTCGCGTCCCTGCGCGAGGCGCCTTCCACCAGCACGCGCTGCGTGGTGCCCACCAGCGCCTGGCCGAAGCGCTTCACGTTGACGTCGATCACGGCCTGCAGCTTCTGCAGGCGCGCGAGCTTCACCTCGTGCGGGGTGTCGTCGTGCAGCGCGGCGGCCGGCGTGCCGGGACGCGGGCTGAAGATGAAGCTGAAGCTGGCGTCGAACTGGCAGTCGTCGATCAGCTTCATCATCTTGTTGAAGTCGTCCTCGGTCTCGCCGGGGAAGCCGACGATGAAGTCGCTGCTCAGCGCGAGCTCGGGGCGGATGGCGCGCAGCTTGCGCACCGTGCTCTTGTATTCCATGGCGGTGTAGCCGCGCTTCATGGCCATCAGGATGCGGTCGCTGCCGTGCTGCACCGGCAGGTGCAGGTGGCTCACGAGCTGCGGCACCTTCGCGTAGGCCTCGATCAGGCGCGGCGTGAACTCGTTCGGGTGGCTGGTGGTGTAGCGGATGCGCTCGATGCCGGGGATCTCGGCCACGTACTCGATGAGCAGCGCGAAGTCGGCGATCTCGGCGGTGTCGCCCATCTTGCCGCGGTAGGCATTCACGTTCTGGCCCAGCAGCGTGATCTCGCGCACGCCCTGGTCGGCCAGGCCGGCGATCTCGACCAGCACGTCGTCGAGCGGGCGGTTCACTTCCTCGCCGCGGGTGTAGGGCACCACGCAGTAGCTGCAGTACTTGGAGCAGCCTTCCATGATCGACACGAAGGCGGTGGCGCCTTCCACGCGCGCGGGCGGCAGATGGTCGAACTTCTCGATCTCGGGGAAGCTGATGTCCACCTGCGGGCGGTCGAGCCGTTCGCGGTCGCTCAGCATCTCGGGCAGGCGGTGCAGGGTCTGCGGGCCGAACACGATGTCGACGTAGGGTGCGCGCGCGATGATGGCCTCGCCCTCCTGGCTCGCCACGCAGCCGCCCACGCCGATCTTCACGCCCTTGGCCTTCAGGTGCTTCACGCGGCCGAGGTCGGAGAACACCTTTTCCTGTGCCTTCTCGCGCACCGAGCAGGTGTTGAACAGGATGAGGTCGGCCTCGTCCACGTTCTGCGTGGGCTCGTAGCCCTGGGCGGCGTTCAGCACGTCGGCCATCTTGTCCGAGTCGTACTCGTTCATCTGGCAGCCGAAGGTCTTGATGAATACTTTTTTCATGGGGAGCTCTCTCTCGTGGCCCGGCGCGGCGGCGGGGCGCAACGGCATATGGCGCGCAGCGCAAGAGGCTGCGCCGCCACCCGTCTCTTTCTTACTGCGTGTTGAGGGTGTCGTTCGAGGTGAACGGCCAGACGTTCAGGAACGGCTTGTTCAGCGATTCGCGGCTGGCGGTGGCTTCGTCGGGCGTGAGGATCCACACCTCGCGCAGCAGCCCGGCGGCGTCGCGCGTGTAGTTGACGAGGTACTTCTGGCCAATGATGGCGCCGGGCATCACCAGCATGTTCTGGCCGCTGCGGATGCGCGCGCCGGCGCCCAGGCGGTCGGGCTTGCCGTCGAGCTCGACGTCGGGCGCATTGGTCACCATGAACTTGCCGCGCAGGGTGCCGACGGGGAAGACGCGGCCGCCCACGAGCGATTCGTTCTGGGTCTGGGGGCGGGGCACTTCGTCCTGGGCACTGGCGGCGAGCGGGAAAAGGCCCATGGCCGCCATGGCTGCTGTGCAAAGCGCTATGTAAGTGAGAGCATTCGTAGGTTTCTTGCAGCGGTTCATGGGGTTTATCCAGAGGCTGTGGACCGGGGATTTTAGCGAGGGGGTGTGTTTCCTCGCGTCGGCCACAGGGTGTTGAGCGGGCTTCGGGTTGACCTGCTTTACATTTCTTTACAGAGGGCGTGATCCTCGGAAGTCAGCTGCTGATTCAATAGCTGCTGTCAGCCCAAAGTGCACAAGAACCCATGAAGAAAAGTGTCGCCGTCGCCCTTTCGGGCGTGTTGATCGTAGCCGTCGCAGGCGGGTGGTGGAGCATGTCCGCGGACAAGTCCGCCACAAAGAGCGCCAAGGCCCCGAACGCGGGTGCCGGCGGCGGCATGCCCGCGCTGGTGACGCTGGCCACGGCGAAGAAGCAGGACGTGCCCGTGACCGTGCAGGTCAACGGCAGCGTGGTGTCCCTCAACAGCGTCGACCTGCGCCCGCAGGTGACCAACACGGTGAGCGCGGTGCATGTGAAGGAGGGCCAGTTCGTCAAGGCCGGCCAGCTGCTCTTCACGCTCGACGACCGCAACGACCAGGCCAATCTCGCGCGCGCCCGCGCCCAGCAGCAGAAGGACGAGGCCACGCTGGCCGATCTCGAGCGCCAGTACAAGCGCAGCCAGGACCTGGTGGCGCAGAACTTCATCGCCAAGAGCGCGGCCGACGCCACGCTCTCGCAGCTGGAGGCGCAGCGCGCCGCCGTGGCCGCCGACCGCGCGGCCGTGCAGTCGGCGCAGGTGGCGTTGGGCTACGCCACGCTGCGCGCGCCCATCGCGGGGCGCATCGGCGCCGTGAACATCTATCCGGGCACGCTGGTGCAGCCGACGCTGTCGCTGGTGACCGTCACGCAGCTCGACCCGATCGCCGTGAGCTTCCCCGTGCCCGAAGGCAACCTGCAGGACCTGCTGGAGGCCGCGCGCTCGCGCTCGAAGGTCGAGGCGGTCGTCACCGGCCGCAAGGAATTGCTGACGGGCACGCTCGATTTCGTCGACAACACCGTCGATCCGCAGATCGGCACGGTGCGCGCCAAGGCCGTGTTCGCAAATGCCGACCAGAGCCTGTGGCCCGGCCAGTTCGTCGGCACGCGCATCACGGTGCGCACGCTCAACGGCGCCACGGTGGTGCCGGCCGCGGCGCTGATGATGCTGTCCGATGGTGCTTCGCTCTACGTCGTCGACGAGGCCAAGACCGCCACGCGCCGCAAGGTGAAGGCGCTTCACACCTTCGGTACGCAGGTGGCCGTGAGCGGCGTGGAGCCCGGTGAGCAGGTGGTGATCGAGGGCAGCCAGAACGTGCGACCCGGCGGCAAGGTGCGCGTGGATGCGAAGGCTCCCGTCGCGGCGCCGGGCGCTCCCGGTGCTCCGTCCAACGGCACCACGGGCGTCACGCCCGGCAGCGCGGCGTCCTCCGACGGCACCGACATCAAGCCGCCGCGCAAGGAACGCGCATGAACATTTCCGAGCTCTGCATCCGCCGTCCGGCGATGACGGTGCTGCTGTCCGCCGCCGTGGTGGTCATCGGCATCTTCGCGTACTTCAGCATCCCCGTCGCCGCGCTGCCCAGCTACAACACGCCGGTCATCAACGTCAACGCGCAGCTGCCGGGCGCGAGCCCGGACACCATGGCGTCGTCGGTGGCGCTGCCGCTGGAGAAGCAGTTCTCGACCATCCCGGGCCTGCAGACCATCAGCTCGGTGAACACGCAGGGCGTGACCTCGCTCACGCTCGAATTCGTGAGCAGCCGCGACATCGACGCCGCCGCCGTCGACGTGCAGGCCGCGCTGCTGCGCGCCCAGCGCCAGTTGCCGCAGGAGCTGACGCAGCTGCCTTCGTACCGCAAGGTGAACCCGGCCGACGCGCCGGTGCTGTTCATCGCGCTGATCTCGCCGTCGATGAATCCGTCGGAGCTCAACGACTACGCCGAGAACCTCATCTCGCCCACGCTCTCGACCATCGACGGCGTAGCGCAGGTGGGCGTGTACGGCCGCAAGGCCTTCGCGGTGCGAATCAAGGCCAATGCCGACCTGCTCAACGCGCGCAACATCACGCTCGATGAGCTTGCCAAGGCGGTGAACTCGGCCAACGCCAACACGCCGGTCGGCGTGCTCGACGGCCCGCGCCAGACGCTCACCATCCAGGCCAACCGCCAGCTCATGAAGGCGGCCGATTTCGCCAAGCTGATCGTCGGCCAGCGCAACGGCGCGCCGGTGCGGCTCGACGAAGTCGCCACCATCGAGGACAGCTTCGAGTCGGTAAAAACCGCCAGCAGCTTCAACGGGCAAGACTCCATCTCGCTGGCCGTGCAGCGCCAGCCCAATGCCAACACCGTGCAGGTGGTGGACGCGGTGCGCGCGCTCATCCCGCGCTTCAAGGCCGAGCTGCCGCAGTCGGTCGAGATCCAGATGGTGAACGACCGCTCGCTGTCGATCCGCGAGGCGGTGCACGACGTGCAGCTCACGCTGCTGGGCACCATCGCGCTGGTGGTGCTGGTGATCTTCCTGTTCCTGCACCGGCTGGTGGCCACGCTGATCCCGGCCGCGACCATCCCGATCTCGCTGATCGGCGCGGTGGCGCTGCTCTACGCCTTCGGCTACAGCCTCGACAACATCTCGCTGCTGGGCATCACGCTGGCCGTGGGCCTCGTGGTGGACGACGCGATCGTGGTGCTGGAAAACATCATGCGCTACGTCGAGAAGGGCATGGACCCGTTCGCCGCCGCGCTGCGCGGCGCGCGCGAGGTGGGCTTCACCATCGTGTCGATCTCGATCTCGCTGGTGGCCGTGTTCATCCCGATCTTCTTCATGCCGGGCGTGATCGGCCTGCTGTTCCACGAGTTCGCGGTGGTGGTGGCGCTGGCGGTGCTGGTGTCGGCCGTGGTGTCGCTCACGCTGGTGCCGATGCTCGCGAGCCGGCTGCTCAAGCAGGTGCCGCGCAAGGAAGGCGCGATCGACCACGAGGAAGAACACCCAGAGCCCGGCACCGCCATCGGCCGTGCCTTCGAGCGCGGCTACCGCAAGGTGCATTCGACCTACATGAGCACCCTCGACTGGACGCTGATGCACCGCAAGGTGATGCTGCTGGCGGCGGCGCTGACCTTCGTCGTCACCGGCTGGCTGTTCGCGACCATCCCGAAGGGCTTCTTCCCCGAGGAAGACATCGGCCAGATCCAGATCACGACCGAGGCCGCCGAGGACATTTCCTTCACCGCCATGAAGGCCCTGCAGGACCGCGTGGCCGCCGCGCTCAAGGACGACCCGAGCGTCGACTACGTGAGCTCCTTCGTCGGCGTGGGCGGACCCACGGCCACGCAGAACTCCGGCCGCCTGTTCGCCGTGCTCAAGCCGCGTAGCGAACGCCCGCAGATGTCGAAGGTGCTCGAATCATTGCGCCAGCGCTTCCGCGAGATCCCGGGCATCGCCGTCTACATGCAGCCGGTGCAGAACCTGCGACTGGGCGGCCGCCAGAGCAAGGCGCGCTTCCAGTACACGCTGCAGAGCGTGAACGCGGGCGAGATGGTGCCGTGGGCCACGCGGCTCATGGAGCGCATGCGCGCCGACCCCGACTTCCGCGACGTGACCAGCGACTCGCAGAACCGCGGCCTGCAGGCCACGCTCGACATCGACCGCGACAAGGCCGGCGTGCTCGGCGTGGCGGTGGGCGACCTGCGCACCGCGCTCTACAACGCGTACGGCGACCGCCAGATCGGCAGCATCTACGGCTCGAGCAACACCTACCAGGTGATCCTCTCGGCCGCAGACAACGACCGCCAGTTCGAGGAAGACGTCTCGCGCCTGTCGGTGCGCAGCACCACCGGCAAGCTGGTGCCGCTGTCGGCTTTCTCGACGGTCAAGCGCACCGTGGGCCCGACCGCGGTCAACCACCAGGGCCAGTTGCAGGCGGTGACGGTGTCGTTCAACCTCGCGCCCGACGTGCCGCTGGGCAACGCGACCGCGAAGATCGACCGCTTCAAGGACGAGCTGAAGATGCCGCAGTCGATCATCACCACCTACGGCGGCGATGCGGCGGTGTTCCAGAGCTCGCAGTCGAGCCAGGCCGTGCTGCTGGTGCTGGCGGTGCTTGTCATCTACGTGCTGCTGGGCGTGCTCTACGAGAGCTACATCCACCCGATCACGATCCTGGCGGGGCTGCCGTCGGCGGCCGTGGGCGCGCTCATTTCGCTGAAGCTCTTCGGCTTCGACCTCACGCTGATCGCGACCATCGGCATCCTGCTGCTGATCGGCATCGTGAAGAAGAACGCGATCATGATGATCGACTTCGCCCTCGAGGCGCAGCGCACCGAGGGCATGAAGCCTGTCGAGGCGATCCGCGAGGCCTGCCGCCTGCGCTTCCGCCCGATCCTGATGACCACGCTGGCCGCGCTCATGGGCGCGCTGCCGCTCGCGCTGGGCCTGGGTGCCGGCGCAGAGCTGCGCCAGCCGCTGGGCGTGGCGGTTGTGGGCGGGCTGATCTTCTCGCAGGTGATCACGCTGTACATCACGCCGGCCATCTACCTTGCACTCGACCGCTACAGCGGCACCGGCCCGATGGTGGACCTGCCGGGCGAGGAGAAGACGCCGCAGGCGAGCCAGGGCCCGGGGCACGCTGCCTCGCACGCCTGACGGCGCCTTGCGCCGCGCACCTGCCGCTCACTCGCCGGGCGTCAGGCCGGTGGCTGCGCGGCGATGCCCAGCTTGCGCAGCAGGCGATGGAAGTTGCTGCGGTCCATGCCGGCCTGGGCAGCCGCCCGGCTGAGGTTGCCGCCGTGACGGGCCACGCAGGCGGCCAGCCACTCGCGCTGGAAGGCTTCGGTGGCCTCCCGCAGCGTCACCGGCGTTCCGGTTTCGGCAGCCGCCGCCGTGGCCGGCAAATCGACGGGCGACGGCTGCAACGGCGCTTCCTCCAGCAACAGGTGCCGCGGCTCGATCGCCACCCAGCGCGCGCGAGGCGCGTGCTCGCGGTAGGCGCGCAGCGCGGCACGGCTGATCGTGTGTTCGAGTTCGCGCACGTTGCCGGGCCATGAATGCGCCAGCAGCGCGGTCCGCGCGGCGGGCGACAGGCGCAGGTTGCGCGCGCCCAGCCGGTGCTGGTTCTCCTCGAGGAAACCGCCGGCTAGCGCGAGCACGTCGCGGCCGCGCGCGCGCAGCGGCGGCACCACCAGCGGATAGACCGACAGCCGGTGGTACAGGTCGGCCCGGAACCGCCCCTGCGCGATGGCGGCGGGCAGGTCGCGGTTGGTGGCCGCGATCACGCGCACGTCCACGCGCAGCGTGCGATCGCTGCCCGGGCGTTGCAGCTCGCCGCCCTGCAGCACGCGCAGCAGCTTGGCCTGCACGCCCAGCGGCAGCTCGCCGACCTCGTCGAGGAACAGCGTGCCGCCGTCGGCCAGCTCGAACTTGCCGGTGCGGTCCTGGATGGCACCGGTGAAGGCACCCCGGCGATGGCCGAAGAGCTCGCTGTCGGCCAACGTCTCGGGCAGCGCCGCGCAGTTCACCTGGACCAGCGGCTGGGACCTGCGCCGCGAGCACGCATGCAGCCGCTGCGCCACGAGGTCCTTGCCCACGCCGGTCTCGCCCAGCAGCAGCACGGTGAGGTCGGAGGCACCCACGGTGTCGATCTCGCGGCGCAGCTGCTGCATCGCCGCGCTGGTGCCCACCAGTTCGCGCACGGCGGCGCGGCCGGACTGCCAGGCCTCGGCCAGCACCTGTTCCTGTGCCGTGCGCCGGGCCATGTCGCGTGCCGCATGCGCAGCCTCGATGCCCGACTCGACCAGCCGCACCAGCGCTTCCATCCGCGCGGGGCCGACGGCGTCGAAGGCCGAAGGCTCCAGCGCGTCGAGCGTGAGCAGGCCCCAGGTGTCGCCGCGCAGGCGCAGCGGCGCGCCCATGCAGTCGTGCACCGGCAGGATCTCGGGTTGGCCCGAGACGAGCCCGTCGTAGGGATCGGGCAGATCGCAATCGGGCGGAAAGCGCACGCCCGCCGGACTCTCGAGCAGGCGGGCGAAACGCGGGTGCGCCGCCACCGCGAAGCGGCGTCCCAGCGCCTCGTCGCTGAGGCCGTCGACCGCGACGGCGCGCAGCATGCCGTCCTCCAGCCGCAGCAGCGCCACCGCGTCGCAGCGCACGAGTTCGCGCACGGCCTTGAGGAGGGCGCCGAAGCGCTCGCCCTCGCTGGGGTGGTCGGGCCCCTCGGATGTGGTCATTTCTACGCTCATGGTGGTCGATTTGACAACATTTCTTGTGGTCGATTTGACTGTGTCGGAAAAAAAATGTTCAAAAACAAGGGCTTGCGAAGGCACGACGGCAGGCACGCTTCATGAGAAGGAAGAACGTTCCTTCACTACCTTCGAGTTTTCCAGCCATGTTTTCCGAACGCACCATCGCCCTCGTCAAGGCCACCGTTCCGCTGCTGCAGACGCAGGGGGAGGCGATCACCTCCCACTTCTATCGCGTCATGTTCGCGAACCATCCCGAGGTGAAGACCTTCTTCAACGAAGCGCACCAGGCCAGCGGCACGCAGGCGCGCGCGCTGGCCGGCGCGGTGCTCGCCTATGCCGCGAACATCGACCGGCTCGAGGCGCTGGCGGGCGCGCTGCCGCGGATCATCCAGAAGCACGTCGCGCTCGGCGTGCAGCCCGAGCACTACCCGATCGTCGGCAAGTGCCTGCTGCAGGCCATCCGCGAGGTGCTGGGCGACGTCGCGACCGACGAAATCATTGCCGCCTGGGCAGAGGCCTACGAGGCGCTGGCCGGCCTGCTGATCGCCGCCGAGGAAGATGCGTACGGCGCCAACGAGCGGCGCCCCGGCGGCTGGCGCGGCACGCGCCGCTTCGTCGTGGCGCGTCGCGAGCCGGAGAGCGAGCTCATCCTCTCGCTGTACCTAGAGCCCGAGGACGGCGGCCCGCTGCCCGCGTTCCTGCCGGGCCAGTACCTCACGCTGGTGCTGGAGATCGACGGCGAGACCGTGCGGCGCAACTATTCGCTTTCCGATGCGCCTGGCAAGCCCTGCCTGCGCATCAGCGTGAAGCGCGAGGAGGGCGGGCGCGTGTCGAACTGGCTGCATGCCCATGCCCGCCCAGGCACCGTGCTCGACGTGCTGCCGCCCAGCGGCGACTTCGTGCTGCAGCCCGCGCCCGCCGAAGGCCGCCCGCTGGTCCTCGTGACCGGCGGCGTGGGCATCACGCCGGCGATGAGCATGCTCGAAACCGCAGCGCCCACGGGGCGGCCGATCCGCTTCATCCATGCTGCGCGCCACGGCGGCGTGCATGCCTTCCGGGCGCGCGTCGACGCACTGGCGGCCGCGCATGCGAACGTGGAGGCGCTCTACGTGTACGACGCGCCGCGCGACGCCGACCGGCCGCACGCGACCGGCTTCGTCACGAAGGAGCTGCTCGCGCAGGCCTTGCCGCCGGACCGCGACGTGGACTTCTACTTCCTCGGCCCGAAGCCCTTCATGAAGGCGATGTACGCGAACAGCGTGGCGCTGGGCGTGCCCGCGCAGCAGATCCGCTACGAGTTCTTCGGGCCGCTGGAGGACCTGAGCGCGGATTGCTGATGCGGGGCGGGGAGCGAGGCTTCAGCTCGTGGTTTCGTCGAGCGGGCTGCCGGCCGAGAGGTGGGCGGTGTCGCTCCAGCCCACGAGGCTGAAGCCTTCGGGCGTCCACAGCATGCGGTTGATGGCCGCGTTGCCGAGCTGCCAGGTGCGTGGCGCCTGCAGCTCCTGGCGGGTGGCGGCGCGGTAGAGCACGTCCATCACGCCGCCGTGCGCGACCAGCACGACCAGTTCGCCCGGATGGCGCGCCGCGAGTTCGGCGGCCACGCCCGTCACGCGGTCGCGGAAGGTGAGAAGGCTTTCGCCGCCCTCGGGCTCGAATTCGGGATCGCGTTCGCGCCAGAGCCTGGCCTGCACGGGCAGAGTGGCCTCGATCTCGGCGAAGCTCATGCCCTCGAAGGTGCCGAATGCCCGCTCGCGCAGGCGCGGCTCGGGTTGCACGGCCAGGCCATGGGGCTCGGCGATGGCCTGCGCGGTCTGCCAGGCGCGCGACAGGTCGCTGGCATAGACGACGCCGATGGGCTCGTCGGCCAGCGCCGCGCCCGCGCGCTGCGCCTGCCAGACGCCGGTGGCGTTGAGCCCGATGTCGAGCTGGCCCTGGATGCGGGTGTCGACGTTCCAGGCGGTCTCGCCGTGGCGAACGGCGATCAGGCGGGTGGGTTCTTCCATCCGGGGAATTTTAAAAGCCGCTATTTCCGGGCCTGCGCCGTCGGCAGCTCGATGTTGACCCGGCGCTCGCCCTGCGGCGGGTTCGGGAAGCCCTGCAGCGCGGCCTGGAACATCACCGGCAGGATCGCCGCGCTCGAGGTGTAGGGGCCGTCGTTGCGGGCGCGGGTCTCGTAGACCACGCGGTTGGAGCCTGCCTCGCGAAGCACGATGCTCACCTCGCGCTCGTACCAGGGGTTGGCCGGTGGCGCGAACATGGGGCCGCCATACCAGCCGCCGCCGTACCAGCGCCGGCCGTAGTAGCCATAGCCGCCGTAGCCGTAGCCCCCGGGGCCGTTGTAGAGCCACGGGTCGGCCCAGGGCGAGAGGCCGGCCGTCACGCGCGCGCCGATCTGCGCGATGTACTGGGCCTTGGCATCGTCGCGGCGCAGGCCGACCTTGTCGAGCGC
The DNA here is from genome assembly GCF_900109805.1 of Variovorax sp. YR750. NCBI lineage: Bacteria > Pseudomonadati > Pseudomonadota > Betaproteobacteria > Burkholderiales > Comamonadaceae > Variovorax > Variovorax sp. YR750. The sequence goes on along the minus strand of NZ_FOBJ01000003.1, from coordinate 404,957 downwards.
CGCGCCGGCCATGGCTTCGAGCGATTCCTGCCGCGCGCCGTCGGCCTGCTGCGAGGGCAGGCGGTCGAAGCGGTAGGTGGCGCCGGGCGCGATGGCGCCCGGGGAGGCGAAGCTCTTCACGTCGCTGTCGACCACCCAGGAGGTGGCGCAGCCTGTCAGGGTTACTGCAAGAAGAAGAGCCGGGATCGCAGATTTCATGAGGGTCTCCGGGCACTGTTGCCCAAAATTCCCCTGGGTTGCCCGTTCAGCCCTGGACGATGCGCAGGGCGGCAGGTGCCTGGGAGAGCAGATCGAAGGAAGGCGGGTCGAAGGCCTTGTCGCCCTCGTCGTCCGCCACGCCGGTCGCCTTCAGACCCTTGAAGTCGTGCCGCGTTCCGTCGAGCAGGTGCGAAGGCACCACGTTCTGCAGCGCGGTGAACATGTTCTCCACGCGGCCGGGATACTTCTTGTCCCATTCGTGCAGCATTTCTCCTACCTGCTTGCGCTGCAGGTTCTCCTGGCTGCCGCAGAGCGTGCACGGAATGATCGGGAACTCGCGGTGCTGGGCCCAGCGGATGGTGTCCTTCTCGGACACGTAGGCCAGCGGGCGGATAACGACGTGCCTGCCGTCGTCGCTCACCAGCTTGGGCGGCATGCTCTTCAGCTTGCCGGCGAAGAACATGTTGAGGAAGAAGGTCTGCAGCATGTCGTCGCGGTGGTGGCCCAGCGCGACCTTGGTGGCGCCCAGCTCGTCGGCCACGCGGTAGAGGATGCCGCGGCGCAGCCGGCTGCACAGGCCGCAGGTGGTCTTGCCCTCGGGAATCACGCGCTTGACGATGCTGTAGGTGTCCTGGTTCTCGATGTGGAAGTCCACGCCCAGTTCGCTCAGGTACTTGGGCAGCACTTCCTCGGGAAAGCCGGGCTGCTTCTGGTCGAGGTTGACCGCCACGATGTCGAAGTGGATGGGTGCGCGCGCCTTCAGCTTGAGCAGGATGTCGAGCAGCGCATAGCTGTCCTTGCCGCCCGAGACGCACACCATGACCTTGTCGCCCTCTTCGATCATGTTGTAGTCGACGATCGCCTGCCCGACCTGGCGGCACAGGCGCTTCTCGAGCTTGTGCGTCTCGCGCTCGATCTTCATGGAATTGGCGGGAGAGGAGGCGGTGGCGTCGGCGGTGGCGGGCGCCTCGTCGATCCAGACGGCGTTCATGGGCAGGCTGCTTCGGGGAGTCGGGGGAAGGGGGTGATTGTCCCCGATCCCCATTTCACCCGCCATCGGGCCCGTTTACGGTTGCTCCGGCTACCCCGATCACCCCGGCCGCGGGCAACGGGGATTCCGGGAAGGCCTGCCGCATCGCCTCCACGAAGAGCCGCAGCCGCGCCGGATAGAAGCGCGCGTACGGATACACGATGTACACCGGCGCGGGCGTGCCGTGCCACTGCGGCGCCAGGTGCACCAGCCGCCCCGCAGCCAGCTCCTCGGTGAGCATCCAGGCCGACGACACCCCGACCCCCACGCCCAGCACGGCCGCGCTGCGCAGGGCGTAGAGGCTGTCGGTGATCATGCGCGGGCGGATCGGCACCCGGCACACCTCGCCGGTGCTCTCGTGCGTGAACACGACCTCGGTCCGGTAGAAGTTGCGCGCCGCCAGCCAGGGCAGGGCTTCGAGCTCTCTGGCGTGCACCGGCAGCGGCGTGCCGGGCCCGAAGAGGGAGGGCGCCCCGACCGCGATGCGTGGCACGTCGAACAGGCGGATCGCCACGGCGTTGGGGTCCGTCACCTCGCCGACGCGGATCGCGCAGTCGACGCCCTCGGCGATGAAGTCGGGCGTTTCGTCATGCGGGCTGTCGTGCAGCAGCCACTCGACCGTCACCTGCGGATGGCGCTGCAGGTAAGAGGCCAGCGGCCCGACCAGCAGCTGCTGCCCGAAGGCATGCGGCGCCACCACGCGCAGCCGGCCCTCGGGCTGGTCGCCCACGCCGCGCAGCTCGGCCTCGAAGGCGCCCCAACTCAGGATCAGCTCCTTGGCGCGGTCGAAGCAGCGCTCGCCGTCTTCCGTGAGCTTCATCGCGTGGGTGGAGCGCTGCAGCAGCCGCACGCCCAGCGAGCGTTCGAGCGCCTGCAGGCGGCGGCTCACGGTGGGCTGGGTGGTGCCCATCTGGGCGGCGGCGGCCGACAGGCTGCCGGCCTCGACGATGCGAACGAAGGTCTGCATCAACTCGATGCGGTCGGCCGGAGGCGGGGGTGGGAGTGGCTTGGCCATGCGCCGAGCGTATATCAATTGTTCGACACGCAGGCCTACCTTCAGAGTGGAGGGGCCCGCAAACTCCAGCCTTCGTTTCTCGAATCCAAGGGTTTACACCATGTCTTCCATTCAAAACACGCATGAAAAGCTGCCAGGGTCGCTGATCCTGCTGCTGGCCGCCAGCGCCGGCTTCGGCGTGGCCGCGCTGTACTACAGCCAGCCCATGCTGGGCGTGCTCGGCCCTGACATCGGCGCCTCGGCCCGTTCCGTGGGCTTCGTGCCCACGCTCACGCAGCTGGGCTACGCGCTCGGCATCCTGCTGCTCGCGCCGCTGGGCGACCGCTTCGACCGGCGCCGCATCATCCTCGTCAAGGCTTCCGTGCTGGTGCTCGCGCTGTTGGGCGCGGCGTTCTCTCCTTCGGTCGCGCCGCTGCTGGCGGCGAGCCTTGTCATCGGCCTCGCGGCCACGATGGCGCAGGACGTGGTGCCCGCCGCCGCCACATTGGCGCCCGAGGCGCATCGCGGCCGGATCGTCGGCACGGTGATGACCGGGCTGCTGCTGGGCATCCTGCTGTCGCGCGTGCTCGCGGGCTTCGTGGCCGAGCACTTCGGCTGGCGCGCGATGTTCGTCGTCGCGGCAGTGAGCATCGCGCTCATCGGCGCCGCTGCTGCGCGCGGACTGCCGCGCCTGCGCCCGACCACGCACCTGGGCTACGGCGCACTGCTGGGTTCGCTGGCCGGCCTGTGGAAGCGCCATGGCGCGCTGCGCCGCGCGACCTTCGCGCAGGCCCTGCTGTCGGTGGGCTTCAGCGCCTTCTGGTCGACGCTGGCCGTGATGCTGCATGGCGCACCGTTCCACCTGGGCAGCGCGGCAGCCGGCGCCTTCGGCCTTGCCGGCGCGGCGGGTGCGCTGGCCGCGCCCATCGCCGGGCGCCTCGCGGATCGCCGCGGTCCCGAGTTGGTGATCCGCATGGGTGCCGCGCTGGTCGCCGTCTCCTTCGCGGCGATGCTGTTCGCGCCGCTGCTTGCGGCTCCGGCCGCGCGGCTGGGGCTGATCGTGGTTGCCGCCATCGGCTTCGACTTCGGCCTGCAGGCCGCGCTGATCGCGCACCAGACGGTGGTCTACGGCATCGACCCCGGCGCGCGCAGCCGGCTCAACGCGGTGTTCTTCACGGGGGTGTTCGTCGGCATGGCCACGGGCTCCGCGCTGGGTGCCCTGGTGCTGGCGCAATGGGGGTGGTCGGGCGTGGCGGCGATGGCTTCGGTATCGGCGCTCGGCGCGCTGGCCGTGCGCATGTGGCCGGCGGCAAAGAGGTCCGCGGTGGCCTGCGGCTCAGCGGCCTGAGTGCCGCGGATGGCTGCGGCTCAGCTCACCACTCGCCGGCTTCCATGCGGATCGCCACTTCGCAGTCGTCGAAGATCTCGAGCTTGGCGATCTTCACGCGCACGCCCAGCACGCCGGGCAGCTGCAGCAGGCGCTGCACCAGCTTGCCGATCAGGCTCTCGAGCAGGTTGACGTGCTCGGCGGTGCACTCGTCGATGATGATGAGGCGCACCTTGCCGTAGTCCAGCACATGGAAGATGTCGTCGTCCTGCGGCAGCAGCGGCTGCTCCCCGAGGTTGAGTTCCGCATCGACCTGGATCGGCTGCGGCGCGACCTTTTCGTGGTCGAGGATGCCGAGGTTCGCGTCGAAGCGCAGGCCCATCAGGGTGAGGGTCTGGTGGCCGTGGGTGTGCTTGGTGGAAGACATGGAGGTGCTCACATGAGCGAGAAATCGCGCTCGAATTTCATCAGGTGCTGGCCGCCGTCCACCAGCAGCGTGGTGCCGGTGATCGAACGGTTCTCCAGCGCGAACTTCACCGTGGCGGCCACGTCCTCCGGAGTGGACGAGCGGCCCAGCGGCGACAGCTTGTGCAGTTGCGCGAACTTGTCGTCGTCCAGCATGTGGCTCGCCAGCGTGAGGCCGGGCGCCACGCCCACCACGCGCACGCGCGGCGCCAGCGCCAGCGCCAGCATCGGCGTGGCGGCCTCGAGCGCGGCCTTCGACAGCGTGTAGCTCAGGAAGTCGGGGTTCGGGTTCCAGAGTTTCTGGTCGAGCAGATGGACCACCGCGCCCTGCGCATCGCGCGCCGCCAGGTGCTCGTGCAGCGCCTGCGCCAGCAGGATGGCCGCGCCGGTGTTGCTGCGCGCATGGCGTTCCATGAGCGCGTAGCCGAAGGTGGCGGCCTCGTCGTGCTCGAAGAGGGCGGCGCTGTGGACCACGGCATCGATGCCGCGGAAGCGCGCGACCACGCGGGGCAGCAGCGCGCGCGTGGCCTGTTCGTCCTCGAGGTCGGCCGAGAACAGGGCCGAGTCGCCCGAGAGCGCGGCGCAGTCGGCGACCGTCTGCTCGGCCTCGGAGCGCGAGTTCCGGTAGTGCACCGCCACCTGCCAGCCGCTCGCGGCGAGCGCCAGCGCAATCTCGCGGCCGAGCCGACGGCCTGCGCCCGTAACGAGGACCGTGCGGGGAGAGGTGGAGGCTGGGGAGGCGGGGCTCATGCGGGGAGAGAGGGGAGAATGGCGCTGTGACGACAAAGACGACCCCCAGCAGTTTACCCACCGCCCTCGACCATCTCATCGCGCGTTCCGTCGAGCGCGCGGGCGGCTGGATAGGCTTCGACCGCTTCATGGCGCTCGCGCTGTACGCGCCCGGCCTGGGCTACTACGCCAACACGCTGGCCAAGTTCGGCCACATGCCTTCTTCGGGCAGCGACTTCGTGACCGCGCCCGAACTCACGCCCATGTTCGGCCAGACCCTGGCGGTGCAGGTGGCCGAGGCACTGGAGAAGACCGGAACCGACACGGTGTGGGAATTCGGCGCCGGATCGGGGGCGCTCGCGGTTCAGCTGCTGCATGCGCTCGACGAGATGGGGCGCGGCGACGTGCGCTATCGCATCGTCGACCTGTCGGGCACCTTGCGCGAGCGGCAGCAGCAGGCGCTCGCTCGCCATGCAGGCCGCGTCGAATGGCTCAACGAGCTGCCGGAGGCGATGGAAGGCGTGGTCGTCGGCAACGAAGTGCTCGATGCGATGCCGGTGCAACTGCTGGCCCGCGTGGGTGGGCAGTGGTTCGAGCGGGGTGTCGTGCGCAATGTCGCCGGCGATGGATGGGCCTGGGCCGACCGCGCGACAGAACTGCGTCCGCCGGTGGAGGTGCCTGGCGCGCACGATTACCTCACCGAGATCCATCCGCAGGGGAAGGCCTTCATCGCGACCCTGGCGGACCGGCTGAAGAAGGGGGCCGCGTTCTTCATCGACTACGGGTTTCCCGAGGCCGAGTACTACCACCCGCAGAGGCACATGGGGACTGTGATGTGCCATCAGGGGCACAAGGCCGATGGCGATCCGCTGGCTGATGTCGGGTTGAAGGACATCACGGCGCATGTCGACTTCACCGGGGTTGCGCTGGCTGGGCAGGATGCGGGGCTTGCTGTGCTTGGCTATACGAGCCAGGCGCGGTTTCTGTTGAATTGCGGGTTGCTTGCCAGGATGGAGCAAGGGTCTGTTGGTGAGCGGGGGATGGCGGCTCGGCTCATTCATGAGCATGAGATGGGGGAGTTGTTCAAGGTTTTGGGGTTTGCTGTGGGGGAGGGGTGGGATGCGATGGGGTTTGTTGAAGGGGATCGCAGTCATACGCTTTGAGTGGCTGCTCTTGGTTTGCTTTCCGAGGCCGGGACTCGCCCCGGCGGGCGACCTACTTTCTTTTGCTTCGCCAAAAGAAAGTAGGCAAAGAAAAGGCGACCCCACTGTCTGCGACCCTTCGCTTCGCTACGGGCAACCTGCGGTGCTCGCGTTTCGCGGGGTCTCGCAGAACTCGCTTCGCTCAGACAGCTGCGAGCCCTGATCCGCGAAACGCTGCGCTCCTCGGCGCAGCCAGAGGGGAGGGGGAACACCCGGGCCATCGCTTTGCTCGGCCCCCAAGGCACTGCAAGCGCTTCGCGCCTGCAGTGCTTAGAATGAGGTGCTGGGTTCGCTAAAACCGTCGCGATTGAATTGAGATTCCGGGCCGAGCGAAGCGAAGGCCAGTCCAGGCAGTTCGGTAGCCGAGCGCAGCGATGGCCTGTTCGGTCTCCAACTCCCTTCTGGCTGCGCCGAGGAGCGCAGACGTAGGAGGGACAAGGGCCGCAGCTGTTTGAGCGAAGCGAGTTCTGCGGACCCCCTCCTACGTCGAGCACCGCAGGTTGCCCGTAGCGAAGCGAAGGGTCGCAGACAGTAGGGTCGCCTTTCTTTTGCCTACGTTTCTTTGGCGAAGCAAAGAAAAGTAGGTCGGCCGCCGGGCCGAGACCCGGCCCCGGAACCCAAACCAAACTCCGGCGAAATTACATAGTCATAAGCTAGCAACGAAGAGTTCGTTGGCGAACGACACCCCGCCCCCTACATTCCCGGCATGACTGCCGTCCCCTCCAGCAGCGTTGCCAACACCGCAGCGCAGCACTTCGAGATCCGCCCCTTCCCCGCCCCCGTAGGAGCCGAGGTCGTAGGCCTCGACATCTCGAAGCCCATCACCACCGAAGACTTCGCCCGAATCCACAAGGCCCACCTCGACCACCACGTCCTAGTATTCCGCGACCAGCAGATCACCCCCCAGGAGCACATCGATTTCAGCCGCCGCTTCGGCCCTCTCGAAATCCACGTCCTCCATCAGTTCCAGCTCAAGGACCACCCCGAGATCCTCATCGTCTCCAACATCAAGGAGAACGGCGAGCCCATCGGTCTCGGCGACGCCGGCGTCTACTGGCACTCCGACATCTCGTACAAGCCCAAGCCCAGCCTCGGCTCGCTGCTGCACGCGCAGGAGCTTCCGAGCGAAGGCGGCGACACGCTCTTCGCCGACCAGCATCTCGCATGGGAATCGCTGAGCCCCGAGCTGCAGCAGCGGATCCTGCCGCTGAAGGCCGAGCACAGCTATCTCGCCAAGTACGAAGAGCTGCGCGCCAAGAACCCGTGGCGGCCCAAGCTCTCGCAGGCGCAGATCGATCAGGTCGCACCTGCGGTGCAGCCCGTGGTGCGCACGCACCCGGAGACGGGGCGCAAGGCGCTCTTCGTCAGCGAGCATTTCACGACGCGCATCGTCGGCCTGCCGCAGGACGAGAGCGACGCGCTGCTCGCGGAGCTGTTCGCGCACAGCGTCAAGCCCGAGTTCGTGTATCGCCACACATGGGCGCCGCACGACCTCGTGTTCTGGGACAACCGCTCGCTGATGCATCTCGCGGCCGGCACGCCCGACCACCTGCGCCGCCGCCTGAACCGCACCACCATCGTCGGCGACACGCCTTTCTGATTCTTCTTCTCTCTCGATTCCCAATCCAATGAACCGCTTCACCCGCAAAGCCGCGGCGCTCGTCGCCGGCCTCGGCCTCCTGGCCGGCAGCCTTTCCGCGCATGCCGAAGGCCAGATCCGCATCGCCGAGCAGTTCGGCATCGTCTACCTGCTGCTGAACGTGGCGCAGGAGCAGAAGCTCATCGAGAAGCACGCGAAGGCCGCGGGTGTCGATGCCAAGGTCGAATGGGTCAAGCTCTCGGGCGGCTCGGCGGTGAACGACGCGCTGCTGTCGGGCAACATCGAGATCGCAGGCGCCGGCGTGGGGCCGCTACTCACGCTGTGGGACCGCACCAAGGGCAAGCAGAACGTGAAGGGCGTGGCCTCGCTGGGCAACTTCCCGTACTACCTGGTGACCAACAACCCGAACGTGAAGTCGATCGCCGACTTCACCGACAAGGACCGCATCGCGCTGCCCGCAGTGGGCGTGTCGGTGCAGTCGCGCGTGCTGCAGTTCGCCTCGGCCAAGCTCTGGGGTGACAAGGAGTTCAACAGGCTCGACAAGATCAGCGTGGCGGTGCCGCACCCCGATGCGGCGGCGGCCATCATCAAGGGCGGCACGGAGATCACGGGGCATTTCGGCAATCCGCCCTTCCAGGAGCAGGAACTCGCTGGCAATCCGAACGCGCGCATCGTGCTCAACTCGTACCAGGTGCTGGGCGGCCCGTCGTCGGCGACGGTGCTCTACGCCACGGAGAAATTCCGCAGCGAGAACCCGAAGACATACAAGGCTTTCGTCGATGCGCTCGACGAGGCGGCGAAGTTCGTCACCGCCAACCCCGAGAAGGCCGCGGACATCTACCTGAAGGTGAGCAACGCGAAGCTCGACCGCGACCTGCTGCTGAAGATCATCAAGAACCCCGAGGTGCAGTTCAAGACCACGCCGCAGAACACCTATCCGCTGGCCGAGTTCATGCACCGCGTCGGCGCGATCAAGAACAAGCCGGCTTCGGTGAAGGACTACTTCTTCGACGACGCGCAAAACGTGTCGGGGAATTGAGTGAGCACGGCAGCGGTTCTGGATTCGCGGGTTGACTCCCTCTCCCATCGGGAGAGGGCGGGGGTGAGGGGGGAGCCCCCGGCATCGCCGCCAGCCCTCACCCCGAGCCTCTCCCGCGAGCGGGAGAGGGAGCAAGACAGTGCACCGCTGCTGCAGGTTGACAACGTCAGCCTCGAATACCGCACCCCCGAGCGCGTCGTGCGCGCCACGCATCGCGTGAGCTTCGATGTCCATGCCGCCGACCGCTTCGTACTGCTCGGCCCCTCGGGCTGCGGCAAGTCCACGCTGCTGAAGGCGGTGGCCGGTTTCATCCCGCCGGTCGAGGGCGAGATCCGCCTCGACGGCCGGCGCGTGGCGCAGCCCGGGCCCGACCGCATCGTCGTGTTCCAGGAATTCGACCAGCTGCCGCCGTGGAAGACGGTGAAGCAGAACGTGATGTTCCCGCTGCTGGCCTCCCGCACGCTCGGCAGGAAGGAAGCGGCCGAGCGCGCGCTGCACTACCTCGACAAGGTCGGCCTCTCGAAGTTCGCCGACGTGCATCCGCACCAGCTTTCGGGCGGCATGAAGCAGCGCGTGGCGATCGCGCGTGCGCTCGCGATGCAGCCGCGCGTGCTGCTGATGGACGAGCCTTTCGCCGCGCTCGATGCGCTCACGCGCCGCAGGATGCAGCAGGAGCTGCTCGAGCTGTGGGACGAGGTGCGATTCACGCTGCTGTTCGTCACCCACTCCATCGAGGAGGCGCTGGTGGTGGGCAACCGCATCGCGCTGCTGTCGCCGCATCCGGGGCGCATGCGCGCCGAGATCAATAGCCACGCCTTCACGCTCGACAGCCTGGGCGGCGCCGAATTCCAGGGTACGGCGCAGCGCATCCACGACATGCTGTTCGAGGAAGAGAAGCAGGCAGTAGAGGAGACCGTGGCATGAGCGCCATCGTCCCGCCCATCCGCCCCGAGTACGAGCGCACGCTCGAGCCCTTCACCGAAGTGCCGCTCGAGCGCCGGCTGCCGCTGGGCGAGCGCATCTGGTCGCAGGCATGGCTGCGCAAGGGCCTGATCCTCGCCGTCATCGCCGCTCTGTGGGAGCTGGCCGCCCGCTGGCAGAACAACGACCTGCTGCTGCCCACCTTCACCGCCACGGCGGCGGCGCTGTTCGACGGCCTCGCGAGCGGCGAGCTGATCGAGAAGGTGCGCATCTCGCTGGCCGTGCTGCTGCAGGGCTACATCGCCGGTGTGCTGCTGGCCTTCGCGCTCACCACGCTCGCCGTGTCCACGCGCATCGGCCGCGACCTGCTGGACACGCTCACTTCCATGTTCAACCCGCTGCCCGCCATCGCGCTGCTGCCGCTGGCGCTGCTGTGGTTCGGGCTGGGGCGCGGCAGCCTGGTGTTCGTGCTGATCCACTCGGTGCTGTGGCCGCTGGCACTCAACACCTATGCGGGCTTCCAGGGCGTGCCCGACACGCTGCGTATGGCGGGGCGTAACTACGGGCTCAGGGGCCTGCGCTACGTGCTGCAGATCCTGGTGCCGGCGGCGCTGCCGTCGATCCTGTCGGGGCTGAAGATCGGCTGGGCCTTTGCCTGGCGCACGCTGATCGCGGCGGAGCTGGTGTTCGGGGCCTCGTCGGGCAAGGGCGGGCTGGGCTGGTACATCTTCCAGAACCGCAACGAGCTCTACACCGACCGCGTGTTCGCGGGCCTCGCGCTGGTGGTGCTGATCGGCCTGCTGGTCGAGAGCCTGGGCTTCAGGACGCTGGAGCGGCTGACGGTGCGGCGCTGGGGGCAGCAGCGCTAGCTGTTCGGCTAGCCGCCCGTCTTCTTCGGCCCTGCGGCCTGCCGCAGCGCGCGCAGCTCGCCGTTGAGGAATTCGTTGGCGTCGCGCACCGTGCCGTTGGTGAGCTTCACCTTGTAGGCCTGCCCGGTCATTTCCGAGCGCGAGGCGCAGCGCTCGATGAAGTCCTCGGCCGTGAGCAGTTCCTTTTTGAAATAGTCGTACTTCGCCTGCATGTGCTTGGCGGCGTCGGCGGCGTTGTATTCGCTGCCGTTGCGCAGGAAGATCATCGAGCTCATCCTCGAGACGCGCTGGATCAGCGTGTCGATCAGTTTGTCTTCCGTATCGGAGGGCGTGGCGTGGGCCAGCAGGGTCGAGGCGCCGAGCACGAGGGCCAGCAGCGCCGAGCGAAGGTGGGGGAAAGAAGCCATTTGTCGTAGTCCCTGGCAAATTTCGGGCCATGCTAGGGCTGGCCGGCCCGGCGTGTCAAACCCGGCCCGGCTCGGGTCTAATTGCACGTTTTGGCACGCGTTTCCCACTCTTCCATGAGCTCTTCCATTTCCGACCTCTCGCCGATCGCCGAAGCGCTGGCCGATGCCGCCGCCGCCAAGTCGATGCACTACTTCCGCACGCCGCTGGACATCATCACCAAGGCCGACGAAAGCCCCGTCACTCTGGCCGACCGCGCCGCCGAGACGGCCATGCGCGAGATCCTCGGCGCACGCGTGCCGGCCGACGGCATCTACGGCGAGGAGCACGGCCCCGAGCGGCTCGATGCCGACCGTGTCTGGGTGCTCGACCCCATCGACGGCACGCGCAGCTTCATCACCGGCTCGCCGCTGTGGGGCACGCTGATCGGCGTGCTGCAGGGCGGTCGCGTGGCGCTGGGCATGATCGACATGCCGGTGCTCAAGGAGCGCTGGATCGGCGTGGCAGGCCAGGGCGCCACGCGCGACGGCCAGCCCGTGCGCGTGAGCGGCTGCACCGAAGTGGCCAAGGCCCGCATCGTCACCACCTCGCCCGACATCTTCGCGCCGGCCGACTGGAGCGCCTTCGACAGGCTCAGCCGCCAGTGCGCGATGCGCCGCTTCGGCGGCGACTGCTACGGCTACGCCCAGCTGGCTGGCGGCACCATCGACCTCGTGGTCGAGACCGGCCTGCAGCCCTACGACTACCTCGGCCCGGCCGGGTTGATCGAGGCGGCCGGCGGCGTCATCACCGACTGGCAGGGCCAGCCGCTGGGCCTGAAGTCCGACGGACGGGTGATCGCCGCGGCAACACCCGAACTCCACCGGCAAGCCATGGCCATTCTCTCGGCCTAGACTGTCGCCTTATGTTCCGCTGGCTGATCGTCGTCGTCCTCGCGCTGGTGCTCATGAGCGGCCTGACCGCCTGGCTGCGCCGCTTCGGCTTCGGTCGCCTGCCGGGCGATTTCGAGTTCCGTGCCTTCGGGCGCGAGTGGCAGCTGCCGATCGCGAGCACCATCGTGCTCAGCATGATCGCGGCGCTGGTCGCGCGCCTCCTGTAGAGACGAGAAACAAGGAAAAGACAAACTGCGATGAGAGCCTGCGTAGACATCGGCGGCACCAAGGTGGCCGTGAGCCTTTCCGCTTCGAGCGACGCGCCGCTGATCGGCCGCCGCAGCGAGCCCACGGCCAAGACCGGCGACAACGACGCGGTGGCTGTGCAGATCATGCGGATGATCGACGAGGTCTGCGCGGAGCAGGGGGTCGATGCTGCGTCCATCGACCGCGTGGGCGTGTCGTCGGCCGGACCTTTCGAGCTGCGCGACGGCAAGGTCGAACTGGCCACGCCCAATATCTGTGGCGGCATCGCCGGCCCGGCTCGGGGCCTGCCCAACAACTGGATGACCGCGCTGGTCGAGGCCCCGCTGGCTAAACGCTTCGCCCGCGTGCGGGTCGAGAACGACGCGGTGGCCGCGCTGGAGGCCGAGCGCCACTGGGGCGCGCTCAAGGGCATGGACGACTGCGCCTACGTCACCTGGAGCACCGGCGTGGGCGTCGGCCTGTGCGTGGACGGCCGCGCGCTGCGCGGAAAGAACGGCAATGCCGGCCACGCGGGCCACAGCTTCGTGGTCGACGACGCCAGCGGCGCGCTGTGCGGCTGCGGCAACGTGGGCGACGTCGAGGGGCTGATCGCCGGCAACTCGATCGCGCGGCGCTTCGGCCAGCCCGCGGCCGATCTCTTCAGTTCGGCGGCGGCCGGCGAGCGGCATTCGCTGGAAATCGTCGATGCGCTGTGCCGCGTGATGGGCCGCATGCTCTACAACCTGATCGCCACGCTCGACCTGCAGCGCATCAGCCTGGGCGGCAGCGTGTTCTGGCACCACCGCGACTTCCTGCTGCCGAAGCTGCAGGCGCAGGTCGACGGCAAGCTGCCGCCGCTCACGCAGGGCGTGCGCCTCGTCCCGGCGGGCCTGGGCGACAAGGTCGGCGACTACGCGGCGCTCGCGCTGCTCGACTGACCGGCACCGGCGGCACGCAACACCAGAACCATCGGCGGAACCATGACCCCGTCGCCTCGCCGCTCCTCCTTCGCCTGGCTGCTGTGGCTGGTGGGAGGCTTCATCGGAGCGCATCGCTTCTATCTGGGGAGCTACCTGGGCGGCGCGGCGCAACTGGGGCTGCTGCTCTACGGGCTCGCGGGCCTGCCGGGTTCGCGCTTCTGTCTCATGGTGCTGCTGCCGTGGCTGTTGTTCGATCTCTGGTGGGTTCACCGGCGCCTGAAGCAATTGAAGGAAGGCGGAACCGGAGCAATGGACGGCGATGGCGATGAGGCCCCCGCCGCGCGCCAGGCCACCCGCCGCCCCGCGCCGAGGGACGCAGCAAAGGACTTCGACCTCGCCGCCCTGGCCGAAGCCAACAAGCTGCAGGAGCGCTTCGTGGCCGCCGCCGAGGCTGGCGACTGGGGGCAGGCCGTCGCCATCGGCGAGCAGATCGTCACGGCCATGCGCCGCGTGTTCAGGGGGCCGCACCAGAACCTCGCCATGACCCTGTGCATGCTCGGCCAGGCCTGCTACCGCGTCGATGCCTTCGACAAGGCGCGGGCCAGCCTCGAGGAAAGCCTCTCCATCGGCCGCAAGATCGGCATGCCCGCCGAGGACATGGACGTCGCCCGCAAGGCACTCGACCTGACGCTGGTCGGCATCGAGCAGCGCAAGGCGCGCGGCGCGACCTCCGACGAACAGGGCGCGCTGCTGAACCTGCTCGACGATCGCGAGGCGCGTTACCGCGATGCGCTCGCCCAGGGCGACCTGCAGAGCGCCGAGAAGCTCTGCGCCGAAGCCGTCGCCGCCAGCCGGCGTCTGCACGGCGGTCCCGACAAGACCGTGGTGCTGCACCTGTCCAGCCATGCCGAGCTGTGCCGCCGGCTGCGCTGGAACGAAAAGGCCCAGGCATCGGCGGACGAAGCCATCGCGATGATCGGCCAGCTGGGCCTCGACGACAGCTGGCGACGCGGGCCGACCAACACGCTCGCGCTGCTGCACGCCGCGGCCGGGCGGGCCGACGAGGCCGAGGCGCTCTACAAGAAGACCATCGCCATGGCGGTGTCCGAGGCCGGGGGCGGCTCCAGCGACGGCGTGGTGCGCGCCTTCAACAACCTGGCGTTCCTCTATGCCGAGTCAGGGCAGGACGTGAAGGCCGAGCTCTGCTATGCCCGCGCCCTGGTGCATCTCGACAAGCTCCCGCCGGGCGAGGGCGACACCGAACTGCACTCCGACATGCTCAACAACTTCGCCAGCCTGCACATGTCGCGCCGCGACTTCGTCCGGGCTCGGGAGCTGTTCGAGCGCTCGCTCGACATCCAGCAGCGCAGCTGCCGCGGCATTTCCGCGACGGCCGCCAATGCCCACAACGACCTGGGCCTGATCGCGCAGGAAGAGGGCGACCTGCGCCAGGCGCTGCTGCACTTCAAGCGCACGCTGCTGCTCAACCAGATCTGCACGCCCGATCATTTCCGGAACATCGACAACGCGCAGCGCAACATAGAAAGCGTGAGCATCGCGCTGGCGGCCGTGGCGCGTGCGGCGCGCATGGAACCGAGTACATGAGCATCGGCGCCGCCTTCTACGCCCTCGACCGCTACCGGCTGCGCGCGCTGGTGATCGACCCGTCCACCGTCTCCGGCTTCCTGAACTCGCCCGCCGCGCAGGGCGGACCGCACGACAGCCAGACGGTGGAGCAGGCCTGGGACGTGGTGCGCACACTGATGCCCGAGGCGATCGACGGCGAGGAACTCGACGGCACCGACGGGCTGGGCTGCATCTATCTCACGGCCGCCCACGTGGAGCGCGCGGCGGCGCGGCTCGCGCAATGCGACGTCAGCGAACTCGTGGGCCGCTTCACGGGCGAGCCGGCGAAGTTCGGCGAGCTTTACTGGGCCAAGGTCTGGCAGGACGGCGCGCAGGACCTCGCGGACTTCATGGAAGGCGTCAAGCGCTTCTTCGCCGGCGCAGCCTCGAGGCGCGACGCCGTGGTGTTCTACATCGTCTGAACGGGGTTAGCCGGGTCGACCGGCCCTAGCTCGCCGGCCGCACGGCCGACACGATCTCGCCGAGCCGCCGCAGCCCGGCCTCGACGGCATCGGAATACGGCCAGCCGCAGTTGATGCGCAGGTAGTTGTCGAAGCGCCCCGAGTTCGAGAACTGCGCGCCCGGCGCCACCAGCATCTGCTCGCGCAGCGCGGCATCGAAGACGTTCACCGACGAGCGCTGCCCCGGCAGCTCCACCCACAGCTGGAGCCCGCCGCGCGGCAGGTTCATGCGCGTGCCCGCCGGGAAGTACCTGGCGATGGCGTCGGCCGTCTGGTCGCGCTGCACGTGCAGCCGCTCGCGCAGCCGGCGCAGGTGGCGGTCGTAGGCGCCGCCCGCGATGTACTCGCCCGCGGCGATCTGCGCCAGCGCCTCGTTGTTGCGGGTCTGGGCGTACTTGAGCATCTCCACCTGCGCGTGCCAGCGCCCGGCGGTGATCCAGCCCAGCCGCAGCCCCGGCGCCAGCACCTTGTGCAGCGAGGCGCAATAGATCACGTTGCCCGTGCGGTCCCACGACTTCAGGGCACGCAGCGGCGCGTCGCTCTCCACGAGGTCGCTGTAGGTGTCGTCCTCGACGAGCGCGATGCCGTGGCTCTCGCACAGGTGCGCGAGTCGCTGCTTGTGGCTGTCGGGCATCACGCTGCCGATGGGGTTCTGCAGGTGCGGCACCACCACCACGGCCTTGATGTCGTCGTAGGTGTGGATGGCGAGGTCGAGCGCTTCCAGCGAGATGCCGGTCTGCGGGCTGGTGGGAATCTCCAGCGCGCGAAGGCCCAGGCTCTCGAGCACCTGCAACAGGCCGTAGAAGGTGGGCGATTCCACGGCCACCGTGTCGCCGGGCTTCGCGATGGCGCGCAGCGCGAGGTTCAGCGCCTCGATGCAGCCGTTGGTGACGAGCACCTCGTCGGGCGGCACCGTCATGCCGATGCGCAGGCTGCGCTGCGCCACGGCCTCGCGGAACTGCTCGTGGCCCTTCTGCGACGAGGCGGTGGTCAGCAGCTCGGGCCGCTGGCGCAGCGCGCGCGTCATCGAGTTGCGCAGGGCCTCGGCGGGATACAGCTCGGGCGCTGCGCGGGCGATGGCGAAGTTGAGCTTCACGCCGGTGTGCCGGCCGCGCGCCATGAAGTTGGCCATGCGCGCGCGCATGCTGACGAACTGCGCCGGATCGGGCGGCACGTCGGCCACGGGCTCTTCCATGGGCGCGATGGCCAGCCGCTGCGGCCGGCGCACGAAATACCCGGAGCGGTCGCGCGCCTCGACCCAGCCGTCGCTTTCCATGGCGCGGCAGACCTGCAGCGCGGTCGACAGGCTGATGTCGTGCAGCCGCATCAGGCTGCGCAACGACGGCAGCTTGTCGCCCTGCTTGAGCGAGCCGGTGTGGATCGCATCCACGTAGTGCGCGGAAAGCTGGCGGTAGAGCGGTAGCGAATCCATGGCGTCGATGTTCCCCGCATCGGGCATCCGAAAACAGATGCAGTTGGCTGGGAAAACGACCATAACAGATGCGTTTCCAGCTCGGCTGTTACGGCTGCAATAGCCGCTGCGTGTGCCTGTTTTTCGGGCGCCCGGATTCCTACGATGAAGCCTCGTTCTTCCGAGGTCCGCCATGATCACCACACTCTCCCAAGCGCCCGATTCCATCGTTCTCGAGCCAGGCCAGTCCCTGCGCCTGCCGGTCGATGCCGGCGCATGGCTGCACCTGGCCGAAGGACGCGCCCGCGTGGTCTCGCCGCCCGGCTGGCTGGGCGAGACCGTGTTCATGACCGAGACGCCGCTCGAGGAGGGCGACGTGCACCGGCTGCCGCACGGCGGCTGGATCGAGGTGTCGGCGCTGACGCCGGTGCACCTGAGGGTGCACGCGCCGCTGTCCGTGCAGCGGGCGCCGAGGGCAGCGGTGGCCGAGGCGCGGCCCGTGATGCGGTTCGTGCGGCTGCTGACCGGCTGGTAGCCGGCGAGGGGCTCAGCGCTCGCTCGCCGCCTCGCGCAGCGCATCGAGAAAGCTGCGCCGCCACCAGTGGATGTCCTGCTCGCGGATGCGCGACAGCAGCTTCTGGTGCCGCTCGCGCCGCTCTTCCAGCGGCATCTGCAGCGCCTGCTGCACGGTCTCCGCCGTACCGTGCGTGTCGTAGGGGTTCACCAGCAGCGCTTCCCTCAGCTGCTCGGCCGCCCCCGCGAAGCGCGACAGCACCAGCACGCCCGGGTCGGCCGGGTCCTGCGCCGCGATGTATTCCTTCGCGACGAGGTTCATGCCGTCGCGCAGCGGCGTCACCAGCCCCACGGCCGCCGCGCGGCACAGGCCCGGCACCCGCTTGCGCGCCACCATGCGGTGGATGTAGCGCACCGGCATCCAGTCGAGCTCGCCGTAGTCGCCGTTGATGGCACCGCACAGCGATTCGAGCTCGCGCCGGATGTCGGCATACGCGTCGACCGTCTCGCGCGTGGGCGAGGCGATCTGGATCAGCGTGGCGCTGCGCCGGTTCTCGGGGTAGTTCGCCAGCAGCTCGCGGAACGAGCGCACGCGCTGCGGAATGCCCTTCGAATAGTCGAGCCGGTCGATGCCCAGCAGCAGCCGGCGCTGCGAATACTCGCGCTTCATGGTCTCGTACATGTCGCGCGACTCCTTCGCATGCGTGAGCGCAGCGAACTCGTCCACGTCGATGCCGATGGGGAAGGCGGCGGCGCGCACCGTCTGCCCGTAGGCTCGGTACATCTCGTCGCCCAGGTACTCGCCGTTGGCCTCGTTGCGCACGTAGTGCTCGAAGTGCTGCACGTCCTGCTGCGCCTGGAAGCCGATCAGGTCGTAGGCGAACAGCGAGCGCATCAGCCACTCGTGCTGCGGGATGGCCGCGGTGATGATCTGCGGCGGCAGCGGAATGTGCAGGAAGAAGCCGATGCGCTGCCTGCAGCCCATGGCGCGCAGCTCGGCCGCCAGCGGGATCAGGTGGTAGTCGTGCACCCAGATGATGTCGTCGTCCTTCAGCAGCGGCAGCAGCTTGCGCGCGAACAGCTGGTTCACGCGCCGGTAGCCGCCGACGAAGCCGGCGTCGAAGTGCGCCAGGTCGAGCCGGTTGTGGAACACCGGCCAGAGCACGTCGTTGCTGTAGCCGAGGTAGTAGCTGTCGTGGTCCTCGCGGCTCAGGTCGAGGGTGGCGAGCGTGACCTTGCCGGCCTGCTGCCTGTGCAGCTCGCCTTCGCCGGTCGGGCCGCCCTCTATGACCTGTCCGCTCCAGCCGAACCAAAGGCCGCCGCTTTGCTGCAGGCTCTCGCCCAGCGCCACGGCCAGGCCGCCGGCGGCGGGCTTGCGCGGGTCGGCCACGCGGTTGGAAACTACGACGAGACGGCTCATGGAGCCTCCTTGCGGCCGCCGCCGGGCCGCCCCAAGGCGGGCCGTGCCTCCCCTCCGGGGGGTGGAGTTGCACGAGCGAAGCGAGTGAAAAGCCGGGGGGCCTGTTTCATATGCAAGAGTCCCAGGGAGCGGACAGTCGCACGGCCGCGTTGATGATGCCGACCATCGAATAGGTCTGCGGAAAGTTGCCCCACATCTCGCCCGTGACCGGGTGCGTGTCCTCCGACAGCAGGCCCAGCGGGTTGCGCGCCGCGAGCATGGTCTCGAAGATCTGGCGGGCCTCGGCCTTGCGGCCGATCTTGGCCAGCGCGTCGATGCGCCAGAAGGTGCAGATGTTGAATGCGGTCTCGGGCTTGCCGAAGTCGTCGGCGGCCTCGTAGCGGCGCATGTAGGGGCCGTCGCACAACGACTTCTCCATCGCGTCGACGGTGGAGATGAAGCGCGGGTCGCGCGCGTCGATCAGGCCCACTTCCACCATCAGCAGGATGCTCGCGTCGAGCTCGTGCCCGCCGAAGCTCTCGGCGAAGGCCTGGCGCTCCTCGCACCACGACTTGGCGAGGATCTCTTCCTTCATGCGCGAGGCATGGCCGTGCCAGTAGGCGGCGCGCTCGGGCAGCTGCAGCGTGCGCGCGATCTTCGCGAGCCGGTCGCAGGCGGCCCAGCTCATCAGCGCCGAGCTGGTGTGCACGCGCGCGCGGGTGCGCAGCTCCCACATGCCGGCGTCGGGCGTGCCGTAGACGCGCACCGCCCGCTCGCCCACCGCCTCCAGGTGCGGGAACTCCGCCAGTCCCGCGCGGCTGAGCAGCCGCTGGTCGTGGAAGGCCTGCGCCGCGCCGAGCACGATGTTGCCGTACACGTCGTGCTGGAAGTGCTCCTGGGCCTGGTTGCCCACGCGCACCGGGCCCATGCCGCGATAGCCCGGCAGCCCGTCGACGAAGGACTCGGGCAACTCGCGCTCCAGTCCGATGCCGTACAGCGGCTGGATGTGCTCGCCGTGCGAGCCGATCACCACGTTGCCGAGCCAGCGCAGGTAGTCCTCCATGGTGCCTACCTCGCTGAGCGAGTTGAGCGCGCGCACCACGAAGAAGGCGTCGCGCAGCCAGCAGTAGCGGTAGTCCCAGTTGCGCTGGCTGCCCGGCGCCTCGGGAATGCTGGTGGTCATGGCCGCGACGATGGCGCCGGTGTCCTCGTACAGCGAGAGCTTCAGCGTGATGGCCGCGCGGATCACCGCGTCCTGGTACTCGAGGGGAATGGCCAGGCGCTTGCTCCAGGTGCGCCAGTAGGAGATGGTCTCCTGCTCGAAGCGGCGCGCGGTGTCGGCGATGCCGTCCATCAGCGTCTCGTCCACGCCGAACATGAAGTTGTACTCGCGCGAGAGCACGAAGGGCTGGCGCGAGAGGATGTGCGAGATCGACGCGTCGGTGTTCAGCCGCAGCGTCACGTCGGGGCCGACGTAGCGGATGTGGTTGCTGCCGCGCGTGACCTCCACCGGCGCCGACGAGCCCCACTGGAAGCGCGGGTCGAGCGACACGCGGATGCGCGGCGCGCCCGCGATGGGCCGCACGCGGCGCACGATCATCAGCGGGCGGAAGTAGCGCGAGCGGCTGTAGAAGCGCGGCGCGAAGTCGGTGATCTCGATGCCCTGGCCCGCGCTGTCGAAGAGCTGCGTGCGCAGCACGGCGGTGTTCGGCTCGTACCACTGCTTCGCCTCGGCGAAGTTCTCGATGTCGATGCTCCAGGCGCCGGCATCCTCGCCGGGATGCAGCAGGGCGTTGAACACCGGGTCGCCGTCGAAGCGCGGCAGGCAGCACCACACGGCGCGGCCGCGCGCGTCGATGAGCGCGCTGTAGGCGCAGTTGCCGATCACGCCCACGTCGAGAGAGGGCTCGGCCGGCGGCGCGAATCCTCGCGGTCCGGGGGCGGCGGCCGCCTGCGCGTCGACCGGCGCGCGATCGTCCGGGCCGGCCGCGCCAGCCAGCGCCTGGCCGGCGCGGTCCTCGGGCGCCACCGGCAGTTGTTGTTCGCTCATCGGGGGCTCCTCGGTGATTCTTCGGGTTGGCTTGCGGTGTCCTGCGGCCGTGCAGCGAGCATGTCGCGTGCCTGCACGAGCCATTCGTACACGGCGCGCGGCGATTCGAGGCGGTGCAGCGCCAGGCTCGGCCCCGAGCCGACCTTCACGGCGATGCCTCCGCGCGGCTGCACCACGGCGAAGCCGCTCTCGTCGGTGGTGTCGTCGCCGAGGAAGACGGGCGTGCGGCCCGCGAAGGGCGCCTCGGTCATGAAGGCGTCGATGGCGATGCCCTTGTTGACGCCCGCGGGCTTCACCTCGAACACGAACTTGCCGTGCATCAGCTCCAGCTGCGGATGGTTCGCGATGGCGCGCGACATCGCGTCGCGGCACACCGCCTCGAGCTGCGGCGCGAGCCGGTAGTGCAGGGCGATGGCGGCGTGCTTGCGCTCCACCAGCAGGCCTTCGTGCACGCGCGCGAGTTCGTTGGCGACGTCGAGGATGGGCACGAGGTCGGGCGGGCGCTGCTCCTGCATGCGGCCCTCGGCGTCGCGTCGCTGCACGCCGTGCTCGCCGGCAGCGGGCAGGCGCAGCGGCGCGAGGAAACGGTCGATGGAATCGATCTGGCGGCCCGAAACCACGGCGAGCGCGCCGCCCAGCTGGTCGCGCAGGTCGGCCAGCAGGGGCACGAGGGCCGGCGGAATCTCGATGGCTTCAGGCGTGGGCGCGAGCCCGACCAGCGTACCGTCGAAGTCGAGGAAGAGGGCTGCGTCCCGGCCCAACGGAGGTGGCAACTGCGAGTTGCTGGAGGACTTTGGCATCGGGGAAAACCTTAACACGCACCGTGCGCGGCGCTTGTCGGCGAAAGCCCAATCTCCCCGGATCATCCCCGGGGCCTGCCCGGGCGATCCCCCGAAAGCAGCTCAGTGAGCCGTTTCCGTCTCCGCCTGGGGGATCAGCTCGGCGAGCACGCCCAGCAGCGTCGTGGCGCTCACCGGCTTGAACAGCACCGGCACGCCCGAGGCGCGCACGCGCTGCAGCCGCTCGGGCGAGGTCTCGCCGGTCACCAGCAGCAGCGGCGCCTGCAGATCGAAGCGGCGCTGCAGCCGCTGGCCGACGTCGAGCCCGTTGTCGCCGTCGGCGAGGCGGTAGTCGCACACCAGCAGCGCGAACGGGTGCTCGCGCGTCTCGGGCCGGGCGAGCAGCTCGGCGGCCTCGGCTTCGTCGGCCGCGGTCTCCACCGCGAGGCCGTGGGCCTGGAAGAAACCGGTCATGGCCTCGCGCACCTCCGCCTCGTCGTCGATCAGCAGGATGCGTCCGCGTGTCGCGAGGGGCGTGCGTACGGTGCGCACCGGATCGGGCATGGCCCCGGCGGCGAAGGGCGTTGCAAGGCCGGCCGAGGGCGTCGTCGCCTCGTCCGCGGCCGAGGCCGGCAGGCGCAGGCGGAAGCGGCTGCCGCGGCCCGGGCGCGACTTCAGCTGCACCGGGTGCCCCAGCAGCCGCGAGAGCCGCTGCACGATCGACAGGCCGATGCCCAGGCCCTGCGTGCGGTCGCGGCCCGGGTTGTGCACCTGGTAGTACTCCTCGAACACGCGCTCCTGCTGCTCGGGCGCGATGCCGATGCCGGTGTCGAACACCTCGATCCACACCATGTCGCCGCGCGCGCGGGCCCGCACCGCGACGCCGCCGCGTGCCGTGTACTTCAGCGCGTTGTCGACGAGGTTCGAGAGCATGCGAAACAGCAGCTGCGGATCGCTGCGCACCCACAGGCCGCTGGCCTGCACGCGCAGCTGAAGCTGCCGCTGCTCGGCCCGCGCCGCGAACATGTGGTTGAGCGAGCGGAACAGCGCGTCGAGCGGCACGGGCACCACGGTGGGCGTGACCACGCCCGCGTCGAGGCGCGACACGTCGAGCATGGTGTCGAGCGAATTGCCCAGCGCGTTCACCGCGCGCATCAGTTGCCGCGCATTGCGCCCGCCGTGGTGCTCGCGCAGTTCGTTTTCCAGCGCCGCGCCGAAGAGAGCGATTGCATGCAGCGGCTGGCGCAGGTCGTGGCTGGCGGTGGCGAGGAAGCGCGTCTTCTCCGCGCTGGCGCGCTCGGCCACCGCGATCTGCCTGCCGAGCTGCCCGGCCAGCGCCTCGTTCTCGAAGCGAAGCACCAGCGAATCGGTCAGCAGCCTGTGCTGCTGGTTGCCCACGCGCAGCGTGAACAGCAGGTAGCCCAGGCTGAAGATCGCAAGGAAGAAGTGCATGGCGTCGCCCTGCCAGGCCAGCACGGCGATCAGGCTCAGCATCATCGGCAGGGTGTAGCCGTACAGCGCGGGCTTGAGCGGCCACAGCAGCTGCATGGCGCGGGCGCAGCTGCCGATGATGACCACCGTCACCACCGAGGTCACGGGCAGGTCGTCGGGGGAGATGAACAGCAGCGGCGCGCTCGCCATGCCCACGCCCACGGCGGTGACGGTGCGCGAGTGCCGGCGTGCCCAGCGCGTGGTGTCGGCGAGCGGCACGCCCGGGTGCCAGCGCGGCATGAGGAACAGGAACAGGCCGAGCGAGAGATGCACCGCCATCCAGACCAGGATCCAGGTGCGCGGCTGGTGCACGTACATGGCGGTGCCCAGTGCCGCGCCCAGGCCGAAGTGCACGAACACCGACGCGTTGTAGGCCGCGTACACCGAGGCCACGTGCTCGCGCAGCACGCGCAGGGCCAGTTCGTCCGGCCCCGAGGGGAGCGGGAAGTCGGCGGATTCGCGTGACGGCTTCGGCGCGGTGGCATTCACCCGGCCGATGCTATCGACAGGGCCTGCACCGGGAAGTGCCAGAAGTCATGTCCCGGCGGGCGGTCTTCAGGCGGTGTTCCGCCAGCGAGGCTCAGGCCGGCGATGCCGCGACGGCCTCGACCCGCGCCCGGTGGATGGCCTCGCCGATCTTCGGGCCGGTGGCGCCGGACTGCTGGGCGGCCCTGGCCACCACGTCGGTGGGTACGGCCGCCGCCGTGGCCAGCACCGCGAGCAGGTGCTGGCGCGGCGCGTAGGGTGCCTCGCCGCCGCCTGAGCTGCGCGCATCGCACTCGCAGGCCTGCAGCGCCTCGGCGAAGCGCGCCGGCTTGCGGAAGGCATCGCAGCGCTCCAGCAGGCGGACCAGGCCGGAGGCGTCGAGCGTGCCGCTGTCGTCGATGTGGCCCTGTTCGCGCGCCACTACCTCGGCCAGTTCTCGGATCTCCACCGGCACGCGCCAGCGTTCGCACACCGCATGCAGTGCCTTCAGACCGGGTGGCCCGCTCCGGCCGAGGCCGCCGGTCAGGCAGGCGAAGCGCACGGCCAGCGACGCCTTCTGCCCCGCGGCGATGTCGATCGCCTGCATGGTCCGCGCGTCGGCTTCGATCTCGGGCAGCAGCACCGCCAGCGCCCCGCATTCGCGCAGCACCTCGAACATGCGGGAAGGGCGCGTTTCCATCAGGCCGCGCGACAGCTCCTGCCACACGCGCTCGGGCACCAGCGCGTCGACTTCGCCGGCCGCGACCATCTCGCGCATCAGCGCCTTGGTCTCGGGAGCGACGCCGAAGTCGTCGAAGCGGGCCGCGAAGCGCGCCACGCGCAGGATGCGCACCGGGTCCTCGCGGAAGGCGTCGGTCACGTGGCGCAGCACCTTGTCGCGCAGGTCGCGCTGACCGTGGAAGGGATCGGCCAGCGTCCCGGGCGTGGGGTCGAAGCGGCCGTCGGCGCTCACCAGCTCCGACGGCAGCGCGATGGCGTTGACGGTCAGGTCGCGGCGCGCGAGGTCCTGCTCGAGCGTGACGTCGGGGGCTGCGTGCACGGTGAAGCCGCGATAGCCCGGCGCGCTCTTGCGCTCGGTGCGGGCGAGCGCGTATTCCTCGCGCGTCTCGGGGTGCAGGAACACCGGAAAGTCGCGCCCCACGGGCAGGTAGCCGCGGGCCACCATCTCCTCGGGCGTGGCGCCGACCACCAGCCAGTCGTGGTCGGATACCGGGCGGTCCAGCAGGCGGTCGCGCAGCGCGCCGCCGACGAGAAAGATTTTCATGGCCGCAGTGTAGGGATACTCCTTGGATTGAAAATAGAACGGTCGTTCGATAATCCGGCGATCGGACCGGGCAATCTTTCGTCATACGGAAGATTTACAGCGGCGGTCACAGCCGACGCCCGTATCCGTAGAGGGATATTTCAATCAAAGGAGCAATTCACATCATGAAGAAAACAACGATTGCGCTTGCAGCCCTGGGCGCCCTGGCGTCCGGCAGCGCCATGGCGCAACAGGCCGGCGACTGGGTCGTCGGGGCAGGGTGGTTCCATCTGTCGCCGCAGGACTCGAGCAAGCCGCTGACCGTGACTTCGCCCATCCCGAGCGTGCTGGCCGGTTCCGGCGCCAGCGTGAGCGACTCCGACACCCTCGGCCTCAGCGCCACCTATTTCCTCGACAGCCACTGGGCGGTGGAAGGCGTGTTCGGCGTGCCGCCGAAGTTCAAGCTCAACGGCACCGGCACCCTCGGGCGCGTGGGCCAGCTCGGCGAGGCCCGCCAGTGGAGCCCCACGATCCTGGGCAAGTATTTCTTCAACGAAGGCAACGACGCCTTCCGCCCGTTCGTGGGCCTGGGCGCCACCTACGTCTGGTACAGCGACGTCAAGCTGACCTCGAACCTGCAGGGCGCGCTGGCCACGCAGTTCCACCAGTCGCCCTTCGCCGTGAACACCACGGCCAAGCTCGACAGCTCGTTCGCACCGGTGATCAACGTGGGCGCGGCCTACCAGTTCGACAAGCACTGGGGCATCTCGTTCTCGGTGTCGTACATCCCGCTGAAGACCAAGGCCAAGCTGACCACCACCTCGGTCTACGGCCTGCCGGTGGCCACCAGCGAGGCCAGCCTGAAGCTGAACCCGATCGTCACCTACGTGTCGGCAACGTACAGGTTCTGAACCTGGCTCGCCCCAGGCTGCGCGCACTTCGTGTCGCTTCGCCAACCCCCTACCGGGGGCGACACCTGCGGCCCGGCAAAGCCGGTTCCGCGGTGTCCCGCGATTCCCCTCGCAAGGGCACGCCACTCTTGTTCGAAGAGCCCTATCGCCCCGTGCGGTAGGGCTCTTCGAATTGCAGGAAGTCCTTTTCCGCGAGCCCGGCGTCGATCCACGCCTTGACGCCCGGCAGCGCCTGCACGCGCTCGATGTAGTCGGTGATCCGCTGCGGAACCGGCAGCCCGTAGGTCTTTATGCGCGTGCCCACGGGCGCGAAGTAGGCGTCGGCGATGCCGAACTCGCGGCCGAACAGCATCGGGCCGCCGTGCGCGTCGAGCAGGCCGCTCCACATCTGCACGATGCGCGCGAGGTCGCTGGCGACTTCGGGCACTTCCTTCATCAGCCGCGCGCCCACCTCGGGCAGCGAGGCCTCGAGGTTCATGCCGCAATGGCCGCGCAGGCCGCCGAAGCCCGAGTGCATCTCGGCGCAGACGCTGCGGGCGCGCGCCCGGTCGGCCGCGGCGCGGGGCCAGAGCTGCTTTTCGGGAAAGGTCTCGGCGAGGTATTCGGCGATGGCCAGCGTGTCCCAGATGACGAGACCGTCGTCTTCCACCAGCACCGGCACCTTGGCCACCGGGTTCAGCGCGCCGATGGTGTGCTTGAACTGCGAGTCGGCCTCGAAGGAGTCGAAGCGCACGGCGACTTCCTCGAAGTCGATGCCGGCCTGTTTCATCAGCACCCAGGGCCGCATGGACCATGACGAGTAGTTCTTGTTGCCGACGTAGAGCTTGCGCATGAGGGGTCTCCGGTCCGTTGCGGGGTTCTGAAACAAAGCCTTCAATGCTAGCCGTGCGCCGCACGGCGATTGATGCCGAACGCGGCGCGAATTGATGCCGCGGCCTTCGTTCAGCGACGGCGGCTGTCGTCGTCCTTGTCGCCGTCGCTGTTGTTCTTGCTGCTCTGCTTCTTCGGCCCGGACGCGCGCTCGATCAGGCTCACGAGGCGCGGCACCAGCGCCAGCACCGCGAGTGCGAGCAGCGCGCTCGTCACGGCGGTCACTTCGCGGCCGAGCCCGCAGGCCATGCCGATGGCGGCCGTCATCCACAGGCCAGCGGCCGTGGTCAGGCCCTGCACGTGGCTCTCGTCCTTGCCCTGCTTGAGGATGGTGCCGGCGCACAGGAAGCCCACGCCCGCCACCAGCCCCTGGATGACGCGGCTCATGTCGGCCGGGACGATGCCGGTCTGCTGCGGGATCAGCACGAACAGCGCCGAGCCGATCGCCACCAGCATGTGGGTGCGCACGCCCGCGGCCTTGCCCTGCTGCTCGCGCTCGAAGCCGAGCACGAAGCCCAGCGCGCCCGCGAGCGTGAGGCGCAGCACGATGCGCGTGAGCTGCGCGACGTCGCCCGCATCCGAGAACTCGGACGCGATGGTGTCGAGGACCTCGTCGCGCCAGCTCATGTCAGGCGGACTTCAGGGGAGGTCCTTGTTCGGCTCGGGCTCGGAGGCGTCGCGCGGGCCGACGCGGCCCAGGCGCTCCTTCAGCGACTGCGGCCGGCCGCTGATGATGGCGGCGTAGTTGGTGGTGTTGGCCAGCACCTTCTTCACGTAGTCGCGCGTCTCGTTGAACGGCACGTTCTCGGCCCAGATGGCGGCGTCGAGCACCGGGCCGTTGCGCCAGTTGCGCGGCCGGCCGGGGCCCGCGTTGTACGCGGCGGCGGCCAGCGCCATGGAACCGTCGAAGTCGTCGAGCGCGAGCTTCAGGTAGTTGGTGCCGATGGTGATGTTGGTCTCGCGGTCGTTGATCTGGCTGGGCGAGAAGTCGGTCATGCCGATCTTGCGGGCCGTCCAGCGCGCGGTGGCGGGCATGACCTGCATCAGGCCCGAGGCGCCGACGCCGGAGCGCGCGTCCATGATGAAGCGGCTTTCCTGGCGGATCAGGCCGTAGACGTAGGCCGGGTCGAGGCCGATGTCCTGGCTCTTGCGCAGCACCGTGTCGTGGAAGGGCATCGGGAAGCGCTGCTCCACGTCGACCACGCCCTTGGTGCGCTCGCTGGTGTTGATGCAGCGGTCCCACACCTCGCGCTGGCAGGCGAAGTCGGCGGCGGCCAGCAGCGCGCGGTCGTCCATGCCGCCCTTGTCGTGCAGGTTGGTGGCGTAGTTCCACTCGCGCGTGCCTTCGGGGCGCAGGCCGATGGCGATGGCGTAGAGGCCGCGGGCGAGCGAGGGGTTGTTGCGCGCGGCGGCCTTTTCCTCGGGCGTGAGCGGGGCCGGGCGCGTGGCCGCCACGGTACGCTGGCCCAGCTCCTCGAGCGCCAGCATCTCGTAGAAGCCGCGCGAGCCGGCAATGCTCTGGTAGAGCTCGCGGGCCTGGGCACGGCGTTCGTCGCCGCCGGCATTGGACAGGGCGCGGGCCTTCCAGTAGACCCAGGTGGGGTCGAGCTGGGCGGTCTCGCTCATGGCGTTGATGGCGGGCGCGACTTCCTTCCACTGGCCGGCGCGCAGGGCGGCGCGCACGCGCCAGGCGAGCATGTCGTCGGACAGGTCGCTGTTCTTGGTGACGTTGGCGTAATAGGCGCCGGCCTGCGGCCAGAGCTTCAGCGCGGCGGCGCGGCCGATGGTGCCCCAGAGCCAGTTGCGCTCCTCGGCGGAAAGCATCGGGCCCCACTTGCTGTCGAGCTGCGAGGCGGCCAGTTCGGGGTCGGCGATGGCGATCTTGATGAGCGCCAGCACCACCAGCTCCTTGCGCGACTTGGCGGCCACGAAGGCGCGGCCTGTCAGGAACTTGGCCGAGCTCGCGTTGAGCTCCTCGAACAGCGGCAGCGCGTCGGGCGCTGCGATGGTGACGGCGGCGCGCGCGGCCGACGGGCGGTTGGCCTCCATGGCCAGCCGCGCCTTCTTCCAGACGTCGTTGGTCGACATCAGGCGGGCGGCGACCATGCGGTCGGCGGCGGTGAGGCAGCCGTCGTCCAGGTCTTTCTGGGCGAGCCAGTTGCGGCGCACCTCGTCGGCCTGTGCCTGGGTGGCGGTGCCGTTGCGCAGCGTGTCGACCAGGATCGCGTAGCAGCGCACCTGCGCGTCGTCGCCCATGCGGAAGCCGTCGACCGAGGCGGAGAAGTTGTCCCAGTCGCGGCGCTGGCCGGTGAGCAGCAGCCAGTCGTTGCGCAGGCGATCTTCCTGGTAGGTGCCGGGGTAGCGGGCGTAGAAATCTTGTACCTCGTTGGGGGCGGCCTCCTGCAGGCGCGCCTTGAGTTCCCAGTAGGCAGCCCAGGGTTCGAGCGCGTGGCCGCGGGCCTGCGGAAGCAGGGCAGTCAGCCGGGCCTTGTCGCCGCGCTGGAAGGCCTGCTTCATCTGGATCAGAACGTCGTCGTTGGTGTTGCTCTGCGCGGCGGCGGGCTGCTGCGAGAGCAAGGCGGCGAGGGCCAGGACCGCGGAAAAAACCAGTGCGGGTGCCGCTTTGCGCGGGCGATGGCTCTTGGATGCCAAAATGCTTGGGAACTGCATCGGGGGATTATGGACAAGTCAAAGGGTGCCGACACTTCGGCAACGGCGAGTTTTCTTAAGGAACAGTTGAGAAAAGCACTCATCGAGCAACGTCTTGCGATGCCCGATCGGCTGACACGCGCCGACCTTCTGCAGCGCGTGATGCGGATCTGGCTGGTGGGCCGGCCCGATACCGTGATCGGCGCCTACTGGCCGATCAAGGGCGAATTCGATCCGCTTCCCGCCCTGCACCGCTGGAAGGAGGACGGCGAACTCATGGAAGAGCCCCAGCGCCGCCGCATCGGACTGCCGGTGATCGACAAGGTTCACAAGACCCTGACCTTCCACGCCTGGTATCCGGGCTGCCAGATGGAAGAGGACGCCTACGGCATTCCCAAGCCCAAGGACACCGAGCTGATCGTGCCCACCCTGCTGTTCGTGCCCTGCGTGGGCTACAGCGCCGGCGGCTACCGCCTGGGCTACGGCGGCGGCTTCTACGACCGCACGCTGGCCGCGCTGGAGCCCCGGCCGTTCACGGTGGGTCTGGGCTTCACCAACGGCTTCGTCGCGGACTTCGAGCCAGAGGCGCACGACCTGCCGCTGGACGCCATCCTGAACGACAACGGCGTGGTCTGGCCGGTAGCTTGACTCTCCCCCAGGCTGCGCGCACTTCGTGTCGCTTCGCCAACCCCCTCGCCGGGGGCAACACCAGCGGCCCGGCAAAGCCGGTTCCGCGGTGTTCCTGGAAAAGGCGGTCAAGCCGCCATTCCTTTTGAATCTCAGTCGATGTTGTCGACGGTGTCCGGATCGGGCACCTCGCCGATGGTCTCGCGCGTGGTCACGGCCTGCAGCTGCAGCCAGTCGCAGAAGGCCCTGATTTCCGGCCGCTGCACGCTGCGCGGCCCCGCGATCAGCCAGTAGGACATCGGCGAATCCATACGATGCTGCGGCAGCACCTCGACCAGGTCGCCGTTGGCCAGGCTCTCGGCGATCAGCGAGCTGCGCGCCAGGGTCACGCCCTGGCCGGTGAGCGCGGCCTGCACCATCTGGTAGGCGTAGTTGAAATAGAGCCAGCGCTTGGGCTGCGCGCGCTCCAGCCCGTTCACCTCGAACCAGCGGCGCCAGGTCAGCCATTCGAGGTGGGTGCGGTGGGCGTCGCCCGCCTCGATCAGCGTGAACCGGGTCATGTCCGCCGGCGTCTTGATCGGCGGGCTGCTCTTCAATAGCCAGGGGCTGGCCACGGGGGTGAGCGTTTCACCGAACAGGCGCACGGCGCCGGAGGGCATCACCTCGCGCGGGCCGTAGCGCAGGGCGATGTCCACGTCGGCCACGTCGAGGTCGACGGCGACGTCGCTGGCGTCGATGCGGATGTCGATCTCGGGGTTGTCGCGCTGGAAGGCCTCCAGCCGCGGGATCAGCCACATCGAGGCGAACGAGGCGAAGGTGGTCAGCGACACGCTCTGCCGCCCCGCGCTCTGGCGGATCTGGCGCACGGCCGTGTCGATGCGCGGCAGCGACTGCTGCACCGCCAGCAAGAGCAGCGCGCCCGCGCTGGTGAGCTCGACCGCTCGGGTATGGCGCAGGAACAGGGCCACGCCCACTTCCTCTTCCAGCGACTGGATCTGGCGGCTCACGGCCGACTGGGTCAGCGCCATTTCTTCCGCCGCCGCCCGGAAATTCAGGTGCCGGGCCACCGCCTCGAAGGCGCGCAGGTGCCCGGCGGAAATGGGGCGGGAGCGCAGATGAGTCTGGGAATGTTGCATGGATATGAATCGAGGGCGGTTCCCGGCCGATCAATTGATGCGGAACCAGCATCAGTAGGCTACCTCGTTTTCATTGGACCGCCAACGCCGGAGAAACGATCATTCATTCCCGAACTGCGCTATTGCCTCTTTCTGTCAAGCGCCTCGGCAAAGCCCTAAGGAGTTACATCATGTCCACCGCCGTCTGCACCACCGAATCGCTCTCGTCCCTGTCCGTCCCGGCTCGCGCCGCCACCGTTCCGCCGGCCGTCCGCCGCGGTGCATGGCAGATCGCTCCCGGCGAGGCGATGAGCCTGAAGGCGCGGGCGGCCAGCATCCTGCGCGTGAGGCAGGGCCGGGTGTGGATCACGCCCGACGCCACGCTCGCCAACCCCAGCGAAGACCTGGTGCTCGCACCCGGCGAATCGCTGATGGTGGCCGCGGGCCAGCGCATCGTGATGGAGGCCTGGGACGGCTACGGCGCCACCTACAGCTGGGACAACGCCTGATCGTTCCCCAGTCCTCCAGGTGCTGAAAAAGGCGGCTTCGGCCGCCTTTTCCTTTTCTGGGGCTGTTCTTTCGGGGCCGATCAGCCGTTGATGTCGAAGCTGGGCAGCAGCGCCAGGAAGTGCCGCAGCGCCACCTCCCCGTCGAGCGCATGCACGCCGGCCATCAGGTCGGGCCCCTCGCACTCGGCCAGCCCCATGCCGAAGCCGCTGTAGCGGCGGGCTCCCAGCGGGGCTTCGTGGACCACCCTGACGCCGACGTGGCGCGGATCCTTCCCGATGCGCTGCATCAATGCACCGACGGCCTCGGGCGGGCCTTCCAGGTGCTGGCAGAAGCGCAAGCCGTCGAACACCAGCAGGCCGGTGATGCCGTGCAGCGCGTTGTGCGCCCGGGCCCGCGAGGCGATCAGGCCCACGGTGTCCGGAGGCAGGCCTTGGGCGAGCGTGCTGCAGTAAAGAATCTCATGAAGCGGGGGCGTTTCTTGTTCTGTCATGCGTCTTGGATGGGGAAACGGTGCGCAGTGTAGGCAGCGCCCGGGCGCCGGGAAATGTCAAAAGACACAGGCCGGGCGCCAGTGCGGGCGCCTATAGTGAGGCGTGAAGTTCGAGGACTACCCCGCAGCCATGGCGCCTCCGCAGGGCGCGAATCCGTGCGACCAGTGCGCATTGCGCCGGCTCGACGCATTCCTGGCCCCGTCCGGCGACGAGCTGCGGACGATCCAGTCGTTTCGTGTCGGCGCCCGGAGGGTGGAGGCCGGCAGCTCGATCATCGACGAGCACCGCCCGAGCCCGCAGCTCTTCACTCTCTATTCGGGCTGGGCCTTTCGCTACAAGACGCTCAGCGACGGCCGGAGGCAGATCCTGAGCTTCCTGCTGCCCGGCGATTTCCTCGGCCTGCAGGACGAATTCGCCGACGGTCAGACGCACGGCGTCGAGGCGGTGACCGACGTCACGCTGTGCGCCTTCCCCCGCGAGCGGCTCTGGGGCCTGTTCCACGCCCAGCCCAAGCTGGGCTACGACATCACCTGGCTGGCGGCGCGCGAGGAGAAGATGGTCGACGACAACCTCGTCACCACCGGCCGGCGCAATGCCGGCGAGCGGGTGGCGATGCTGCTGATGCACCTGTACCGCCGCGCCCTGCGCGTTGGCATGGAGCGCGACGGCTGGGCCGAATTCCCGTTCAACCAGCAGCACATCGCCGACGCGCTGGGGCTTTCGCTGGTGCACACCAACAAGACGCTGCGGCGCCTGCAGCGCCTGGGGCTCTACAGGATCGACGGCGGGTGGCTGCGCATCATGGAGCCGCGCGCGCTGGAAGCGCTGGGCGACTACTTCGAGCGTCCGATGCGGCCGACGCCGCTTATCTAGAACCCCAGACTCCGGAGCTCCATTCCGGCGCCTTCAGCGCGCCGCCACCAGCTCGCGCAGGTCGTCCTGGTAGGCCTGCAGCCGGCGCACCGCCTGCGCGCGCTGGCTGGCGCTCGTGCCGTTGTGCATGGCCGCGGTGTTGCGGCAGCCTTCCTGCAGCAGGGCCTGCTGGTGGTCGCGCCAGGGCCCGGGCGGCGGCTCGGCGATGCGCTGGATGTAGTCGTGCAGCGCGGCGCGTGCCTCGGCGGGCGAAGGCTTGCCGGCGACGAAGCCGCGCAGCAGCCTGAGCGCCTCCTGCTGGCGCTTGCGGCGCTCGGCATCCGCCAGCTTCGGGTCGAACACCGACTGCGCGACCTGCTGCTTCAGCAGCTCGCGCTGCTCGGCGCTCAGGCGGCCGTAGAAATCCTCGGTGCGGTCGAGGAACTGGTCGTAGCGCTTCTCCTGCACCTGGGCCGGCGTGCGGTCGAGCCAGTCCTTGCGGTACTCGGCGTTGTTCTTGGCGTACTTGCGTTCCAGCTGCTGCAGCTGCGCCTCGTTCAGGCTCAGCGCCAGCTCGGTGCCGGCGGGCTCGGCGCGCGCGGTCACGGCCAGCAGGCGCTCGCGGATGCGGTCGGCCATGGCGCAGACCTGCTCCGGCGTCACCTCGCCCGGAGCCATCGCCTGGGCCTCCTTCAGCAGCGATGCGAGGCGCGGCAGCTCGTTCTGCCGGTGCCAGGCCAGCAGCTGGGCGAGCTCGTCGCGCACCTTCGGGGTCTGGGCGCCGTCGAAATCGAGGTAGCCGTCGAGCCACCAGTAGCTCACCGTCGGCAGGTTGTTGTAGGCCAGCTGGATCGCGCTGCAGGCGCCCAGGGCGGCCACCACGAGCAGCGCGCCGATAATTCGGGTCACTGCAGAGATTGCCGAGCAAGTCGAGCAACGAATCCTGGAAAAGAAACGCATGAATCAGCCTCCGCAACAGAACCACGACGCCGGACCGATCGACGTCGTCATCATGGCCGCCGGCAAGGGTACCCGCATGAAGAGCCGGCTGCCCAAGGTCCTGCACCGGTTGGGCGGCCGCGCCCTGCTGGCGCACGTGGCGGGCACCGCCGCGCGCATCGGGGCACGCGACGTGGTGGTCGTCACGGGCCATGGCGCGGCCGAGGTCGAGGCCTCCATGGCCGGCGGCATCGGCAACGCCACGGTGCGCTTCGCGCGCCAGGAGCCGCAGCTGGGCACCGGCCATGCCGTGCAGCAGGCCGCGCCGCTGCTGGCGGACGACGGCACGGTGGTCGTGCTCTCGGGCGACGTGCCGCTGATCGGCGAAGAAACCCTGCGCGCGCTCGTCGCCGCCAGTGCCGGCGGTAAGCTGGCGCTGCTGACCATCGCATTCGACGACCCCACGGGCTACGGCCGGGTCATCCGCTCAGGCGGCACGGGCGACGTCCAGGCCGTGGTCGAGCACAAGGACGCCACCGAGGCCCAGCGCGCGGTGCGCGAGATCTACAGCGGCGTAATGGCCGTGCCCGCGCGCCTGCTCAAGGGCTGGCTCGGCCGGCTGGACAACGACAACGCCCAGGGCGAGTACTACCTGACCGACGTGGTGAAGCTCGCGGCCGCCGACGGCGTGCCCGTGGTCGCGCACATCACCACCGACGCGTTGCAGGTGGCCGGCATCAACAGCCCCGCCCAGCTAGCGGCGCTGGAACGTGCCTGGCAGCTGCGCCAGGCGAATGCGCTGATGGAGCAGGGCGTGCGCCTGGCCGACCCGGCGCGCTTCGACCTGCGTGGCACGCTCGAATGCGCGGCCGACGTGGAGATCGACGTCAACTGTGTGTTCGAGGGCGCGGTGTCGCTGGGCGAGGGCGTGCGCATCGGCGCGAATTGCGTCATCGCCAATGCGCGCATCGAGGCCGGCGCGGTGATCCATCCGTTCACCCACATCGAGGGCGAGAAGGCCGGCGTGAGCGTCGGCGCGGGCTCGCTGATCGGCCCCTTCGCCCGCCTGCGCCCCGGCGCGCAGCTGGGCGCCGAGGTGCACATCGGCAACTTCGTGGAAGTGAAGAACTCCACGCTGGCCGCCGGCGCCAAGGCCAACCACCTGGCCTACCTGGGCGACGCCACCGTGGGCGAGCGCGTGAACTACGGCGCGGGCAGCATCACCGCCAACTACGACGGCGCCAACAAGCACCGCACCGTGATCGGCGACGACGTGCACGTGGGCAGCAACTGCGTGCTGGTGGCGCCCGTCACCATCGGCGCGGGCGGCACCATCGGCGGCGGCTCGACCATCAACAAGTCGACCGAGCCGGGCGCGCTTACCGTGGCGCGCAGCAAGGCGGTGAGCTTCCCCAACTGGAAGCGGCCCCAGAAGAAACCGAAGGCCTGAGGGCCTTCCTTTCCTTGTTCTCTATGCCCGGGGCGCCAGCGGCACCCGGGGTTCGAACTTCGCGCGCTTCAGGCTGAAGAAGGCCTTGACGTTGCGAACGTTCGCATCGGCCGTGAACAGGCGCTGCGTAAGGGTGCCGTAGTCCTGCATGTCGCGCGCCGCCACCACCAGCACGAAGTCCGGGCCGGGCGACACGCGCCAGCATTGCTGGACCGCGTCGTCGGCGATCACGCGCGCCTCGAAGGCATCGAGCGAGGCGGCGTCCTGCCGGTCCAGCGAGATCTCGATCACCGCCTGCAGGCCGTGGCCCAGCACCGTGGCGAGCCTGTCGGGCGACAGCAGCGCGACCTGGCGCTCGATCAGCCCGATGTCGCGCAGCCGTTGCACGCGGCGCAGGCAGGTGGGCGGGGAGATGCCCACGTCTGCGGCCAGGCGCTGGTTGGTCTGCGAGGCGTCGCGCTGCAGGGCGTCCAGCAGGCGCAGGTCTGTTGAATCGAGGGAGATTGATTCCATATATGAAGAAATTATGGAATAAAACTCCATATGTATGGAGTGGAGAAATAAAAGTCCGAAATCAATTGAATTTCGAATGCATATTTCTTTCGTGCCTTCCTACCATCGAGCCTCTTCTTCATTCAAAGGCAGCTCACCATGTGCGGCATCGTCGGGGCAGCGTCCCATCGCAACATCGTTCCGGTCCTCGTGCAGGGCCTTCAGCGGCTCGAGTACCGCGGCTATGACTCCTGCGGCGTGGCGGTGCATGCAGGCGGCCTGACGCGGGCGCGCACCACCTCGCGCGTGGCCGACCTCGTGGCGCAGGTGCGCGACGACAAGGTCGAGGGCCTCACCGGCATCGCCCATACGCGCTGGGCCACGCACGGCGCGCCGGCGGTGCACAACGCGCACCCGCATTTCAGCCATGGCCCAGGCGCCGACGCGCAGGCCGCGCGGCCGGGCCGCATCGCGCTCGTGCACAACGGCATCATCGAGAACCACGAAACGCTGCGCGCCGCGCTCGAAGCCAAGGGCTACGCCTTCGAGAGCCAGACCGACACCGAGGTCATCGCCCACCTCGTCGACAGCCTCTACGACGGCGACCTGTTCGAGGCCGTGAAGGCGGCCGTGCTGCAGCTGCACGGCGCCTACGCCATCGCCGTGATCTGCCGCGACGAGCCGCAGCGCGTGGTCGGCGCGCGTGCGGGTTCACCGCTGATCCTGGGCGCGGGCAAGGACGGCGCCGAGAACTTCCTCGCCAGCGACGCGATGGCCCTGGCCGGCGTGACCGACCAGATCATCTACCTGGAAGAGGGCGACGTGGTCGACGTGCAGCCCGGCAAGTACTGGATCGTCGACAAGAACCACAAGCCGGTCACCCGCCAGGTGCGCACCGTGCTGGCACACAGCGGCGCCGCCGAGCTCGGCCCCTACCGCCACTACATGCAGAAGGAAATCTTCGAGCAGCCGCGCGCCATCGGCGACACGCTCGAAGGCGTGGAAGGCATCGTGCCCGAGCTGTTCGACGGTATCGGCCAGGACGGCGCCACGGGAGCGAGCGCGCATCGCGTGTTCCAGGACATCGACAAGATCCTCATCCTGGCCTGCGGCACCAGCTACTACAGCGGCTGCACCGCCAAGTACTGGCTGGAGGGCATCGCGAAGATCTCCACGCAGGTTGAGATCGCGAGCGAGTACCGCTACCGCGAATCCGTGCCCGACCCGAAGACGCTGGTCGTCACCATCAGCCAGTCGGGCGAAACGGCCGACACGCTGGCCGCGCTGAAGCACGCTCGTTCGCTGGGCATGGAGCAGACGCTGACCATCTGCAACGTCGCCACCAGCGCGATGGTGCGCGAATGCAAGCTGGCGTACATCACGCGCGCCGGCGTGGAAATCGGCGTGGCCTCGACCAAGGCCTTCACCACGCAGCTGGCGGGGCTCTTCCTGCTCACGCTCGCCATCGCGCAGGCCAAGGGCCGCTTGAGCGAGGCCGACGAGGCGCGCTACCTGAAGGAGATGCGCCACCTGCCCGTCGCGCTGCAGTCGGTGCTGGCGCTGGAGCCGCAGATCATCGGCTGGGCCGAGGACTTCGCGCGCAAGGACAACGCGCTCTTCCTGGGCCGCGGGCTGCACTACCCGATCGCGCTCGAAGGCGCGCTCAAGCTCAAGGAAGTGACGTATATCCACGCCGAGGCGTATGCCGCCGGCGAACTCAAGCACGGCCCGCTCGCGCTGGTGACCAGCGAGATGCCCGTGGTGGCCGTGGCCCCCAACGACGCGCTGCTCGAAAAGCTCAAGAGCAACCTGCAGGAAGTGCGCGCGCGCGGCGGCGTGCTCTACGTGCTGGCCGACGGCGACACCAAGATCACCAGCAGCGAAGGCCTGCACGTGATCCGCATGCCCGAACACTACGGCGCGCTCTCGCCGATCCTGCACGTGGTGCCGCTGCAGCTGCTGGCGTATCACACGGCCTGTGCGCGCGGGACCGATGTGGACAAGCCGCGCAATCTGGCGAAGAGCGTGACGGTGGAGTGAGCGCGGAGGCCGGCGGGTGCGCTACTGCAGCATGCGCGCCGGCACCAGCCCCAGCGCGCGCAGCTTGGGCTCCTCGTAGACCGAGTCCTCCGCCGGATACCGCAGACCCGGAATCTGCGCCGCCTTGGCGCTGGCCCATATGACGCTTTCGCCCGCCGGCAGGGTGTCGATCTGCGCGGTGTAGATCGGATCATCGAAGGCCGCTTTGGCGGCGATGAAGGACCACCCTCGCGCCCGGAACGCCGCGATCAGCTCCCCGAGAGCAGCGGCGTTGATCCTGCTCGTGTGCAGCAGCATCACATGGGCGGGGCTGCGGCCGAGGACCCGCCGGGCCAGGCCGTCGTAGTAGGCAGCACGGTCCAGCAGATGCTCGATGTAAGCGGCCTTCACGCGATCGGCCTTGTCGGCATTGCCTTCGTCCAGCCAGGCCGCATAGAGCTGGTTGTAGTACCAGTCGCTCGCGTCGATCGAAACCGGCGCCGCCCTGTAGCCCGCTGCCTGCATCCAGAGGCGCATGCCGTCTCGCTTGGCGAGCGTGTTGCCCTCTTTCAGATACGGAAAGCGCAGCATCTTCGTCCAGCCCGGGATCCGGCTCAGCACGGCGTCGGCCTCCTTGACGTCGCCGATGAAGTCCGCGAGCGGCACTTGAGGCGATCCCAGGCTGCGGTGCCGGGAGGTGTGGTTGCCGATCGCGTGGCCCGCGTGCGACCAGTCCCGGATGAGGTCCAGTCCCTGGGCCCGGCCGGTGCGCACGAGTGCTGGAAACACCATCGACGTGATGCCCGCATCGTGGAGCGTTTCCAGGATCTGCCGGTTCCACGACGGAGCCGCGGGTTCCTTTTGGGGATCGAGGCCGTCGTCGAATGTCAGCGCCAGGGTCTGGGCCAGCCCGCAGGACGAGCCGAGAGCGAAGAGAAGCGCGGCAAGTGCGCGACGCAATGCGGTCATGGCGCAGCGGCCGGCAGAAGCTGGAGCAGCTCGTCGCGCGCGCGCAGGCCCGCGTTGGGCTTGAGGGCTTGCTCGTCCTGGATCAGGCGTGCGAATACCAGCCTTCTCTCGCCCTTCGTAGCCCAGCCCACGTACCAGCCATAAGCGCGGCTTGCGTCATAGCGGTTGTCGCTGCCCGGCGACCCGGTGCCCGTCTTGCCATGCACGGCCCAGCCGTCGACCGGTGCGCCGTAGCTTGCGATGAGTGCGGTCATATCGAAAGCATGCGCACTCACCGGCAACTGGCGGCGCACGATCCTGCGCATGAACGCGAGCTGTTCCTCGGCGGAGATGCGCAGGGAGCTCATCACCCAGACGCCGTTCTGCCCGGGGTCATCGACCGGCACCGCAGAGACATCTGCATTGCCATACTGAAAAACCTTCGCGTAGTGCGCGAAGCGCTCCTGCCCCACGCGCTTCACGACCTGCTGCGAGTACCAGAAGACGGAGTCCCTGATCCACGTAGTCGGCGTGACGTCACGCCGCCAGGCATCGCCACCCCAATCCGGATATCCCGCCTGATACGACAGGGCAGGCTGTGCAGCGTCCTTCAGCACGCCTGCGTCGTAGCCCATGAGGCTGATGGCGAGCTTGAAGGTCGAGGCAGGCGTCACGCGCTCGGAGCAGGAGGGGCCACGCTGCAGGACGACCTTGCCGGAATCGGCATCGGCAATCAGCGTGCACAGCTCGTGCGCGGTCGCGAAAGGAACCGAAAGAAGGGCGGCCGCTGCTGTCGCGGCAACCCGGAGGACGCGGTTGAGCACGTTGCTTGTTTCTGCGGGGAAGGAGAGGAGGAGTGTGGTGCCGGGCGTGCTTCCGGGGCATCCCGTGGCACTGAGGCATCGAAGATGCCGGCGCGGTATTCACGCGTGGTGCAGGACCCTCGGCCAGCGCGATGAGTCTAGCGTTCCGCGCCGTTAGTGCTTGTCGCGGGAGAGCGAAAAGGCTCGGGTTCGTACCGCGAGGAGAAGTGACGACAAACCATGGGGTTCACCTACGAACGGCAGCCCTTCGCCGAACAACCCCCGCTGTCCTTTCACGCTGTTCGTGCGCGAGATCCACGCCGGCGTTCGTCCCGTCGCGCGAGCCGGATCGCGGGCATCCGCCGAAATGAATTCTTAAGCTCTCCGACAGGGTGAAATAGGGTGAAATCCATAGTTCTCCGCTATGGACTCAATTCACTCAATTGGATTGAACAGCGGGAAATCCAAACCTAGACTGGGTCCGGCCC
Source organism: Variovorax sp. YR750 (assembly GCF_900109805.1). Taxonomy (NCBI): domain Bacteria; kingdom Pseudomonadati; phylum Pseudomonadota; class Betaproteobacteria; order Burkholderiales; family Comamonadaceae; genus Variovorax; species Variovorax sp. YR750. The sequence continues at coordinate 365,517 of NZ_FOBJ01000003.1, read as the reverse complement.
CCGCGTGATCAACTACCAAAGGAGAACCCCTTGTCCGATGAAACCAAGTGCCCCTTCCCGGGCCATGCGCGCAAGCACACCTTTTCCGGTGCTCCTGCCAATACAGACTGGTGGCCCAACCAGCTGAACCTGAAGCTCCTGCACCAGCACTCCGCCGAGTCCAACCCGATGGGCGAGGCGTTCGACTACGCCGAGGAGTTCAAAACCCTCGACCTCGATGCCGTGATCAAGGACCTCCACGCCCTGATGACCAATTCGCAGGACTGGTGGCCCGCCGACTACGGCCACTACGGACCTCTCTTCATCCGCATGGCCTGGCACTCTGCCGGCACGTACCGCACGGCCGACGGCCGCGGCGGCGGCGGCCACGGCGCGCAGCGCTTCGCGCCCCTGAACAGTTGGCCGGACAACGGCAACCTCGACAAGGCACGCCGCCTGCTGTGGCCGATCAAGCAGAAGTACGGCCGCAAGCTCTCGTGGGCCGACCTGATGATCCTGACCGGCAACGTCGCGCTGGAGTCCATGGGCTTCAAGACCTTCGGCTTCGCCGGCGGCCGCCCCGACATCTGGGAGCCGGAAGACGACATCTACTGGGGTCCCGAAGGCAAGTGGCTGGGCGACGAGCGCTACAGCGGCGACCGCGACCTCGCCAACCCGCTGGCCGCCGTGCAGATGGGCCTGATCTACGTGAACCCCGAAGGACCGAACGGCAACCCCGATCCGCTCGGGTCGGCCCGCGACATCCGCGAGACCTTCGCCCGCATGGCGATGAACGACGAGGAAACCGTGGCGCTCACCGCCGGCGGCCATACCTTCGGCAAGGCCCACGGTGCCGGCGATCCGACCAAGGTCGGCGCGGAGCCGGAAGGCGCCGACATCGAGGAGATGGGCCTGGGCTGGCGCAACAGCTTCGAGAGCGGCATCGGCGTGCACGCCACCACCAGCGGCATCGAGGGCGCATGGACCCCCACGCCCACGAAATGGGACAACAGCTACTTCGAGACGCTGTTCGGCTACGAATGGGAGCTCACCAAGAGCCCGGCCGGCGCCAACCAGTGGAAGCCCAAGGGCAGCACCGGCGCAGGCACCGTGCCCGACGCGCACGACCCGTCCAGGCGCCACGCCCCGATGATGACCACGGCCGACATGGCCATGCGCATGGACCCGGCCTACGAGAAGATCTCGCGCCGCTACATGGCCAACCCGCAGGAGTTCGCCGACGCCTTCGCCCGCGCCTGGTTCAAGCTCACGCACCGCGACATGGGGCCGCGCGCGCGCTACCTCGGCGCGCTGGTGCCGAAGGAAGAGCTGATCTGGCAAGACCCGATCCCCGCCGTCAACCATCCGCTGGTCGACGACAAGGACGTCGCGGCGCTGAAGGCCAAGGTGCTCGCCTCGGGCCTGGGCATCTCGCAGCTCGTGGGCGCGGCATGGGCCTCGGCCTCCACCTTCCGCGGCAGCGACAAGCGCGGCGGCGCCAACGGCGCGCGCATCCGCCTCGCGCCGCAGAAGGACTGGGAAGTCAACCAGCCGGCGCAGCTCGCGAAGGTGCTTTCCACGCTCGAGGGCATCCAGAAGGAGTTCAACGGCGCGCAGTCGGGCGGCAAGAAGATCTCGCTGGCCGACCTGATCGTGCTGGCGGGCAACGCGGCGGTCGAGGCCGCCGCGAAGAAGGCAGGCCAGGACGTGACGGTGCCCTTCTCGCCGGGCCGCGGGGACGCCTCGCAGGAGCAGACCGACGTCGAATCCTTCGCTCCCCTGGAGCCGAAGGCCGACGGGTTCCGCAACTACCTGAAGAAGGGTGTCGACGGATCGCTGGCCGCCGCGCTGCTGCTCGACAGGGCGCAGCTGCTGACGCTGAGCGCGCCCGAGATGACGGTGCTGGTCGGCGGCCTGCGCGCCCTGAACGCGAACTTCGGGCAGTCGCCCAACGGCGTGTTCACCAAGCGCCCCGAGACGCTGAGCAACGACTTCTTCGTGAACCTGCTCGACATGAACACCGGGTGGAAGAAGTCCGCCGCGAACGACGGCGTGCTGGAAGGCCGCGACCGCAAGACCGGCGAAGTCAAGTGGACGGCCACCATCGTCGACCTCGTGTTCGGCTCGAACTCGCAGCTGCGCGCGCTCTCGGAGGTCTACGGAGCGGCCGACTCGCAGAAGGCCTTCGTGACCGACTTCGTGGCCGCCTGGGCCAAGGTGATGAACCTCGATCGCTTCGACCTCGGGAAGAAGTGATCGAACGGTGACCGCGGGCGGGCCGGTTGCGGTTGCCCGCGGTGAGTGAGTGAATGAGCTCAGTACGCATCGGCCTGGCTCCGGATGATTCCGGGCCAGGCCGGGACGCATAAGAAATGACGGCAGGAGACAACCATGCTAGTCGTGAAGAAGACATCGCCGCCGGTGCCCATGGAGTTCTTCCAGCCCGAGCAGTGGATGCATCTGCTCGAGCAGCTCGACATCATCCTGGCGACGGTGCAGGGCGACGACTCGAATCCCATACTCCGCCGCTTCGGCGCGCGCCGCCGTTCGGCCATCGTCAGGCGCCTCATGCAGGAGCGGCGGCGCCTCGTGAAGGAGATCGAGGCGTTCGGCCAGGAAGGGCTCCTCGCCTTCGCGAAGAACCAGACGACGCCGGATGCATCGGCTTCGCGCCGTCATCTCGACGTCGAGTTCAGGCTGCTCGGCGAAGCCTTCGACCAGTGCTCCAGGGACTTGTCGCCCGACACGCAGGCCGCGTTGAAGAGTTGGCTGGTCGCGCGTTCGCACATGCACCGGGAGCACGCCAGGTTTCTCGAAACCTATTGAAAAAGGCGAAAGGCCCCGGAGGCTGGTACCGTTGCCGGCAACCTCAGGAGCCCTCAATGAAACCCCAGCCCATCGAATACGCGGCCGCATCCGACGAGGTGCGCGCCGTCTTCGACGACATCAAGGCCACGCGCAACGTGCCCGACGTCAACAACTTCTGGAAGTACCTCGCCAACGACCCCGTCACGCTCAGGCGCACCTGGAGCAGCCTGAAGGAAGTGATGGCCCCCGGCGCGCTCGATCCGGTGGTGAAGGAAATGGTCTACCTCGCCGTGAGCGTCACCAACAGTTGCGGCTACTGCATCGCGAGCCACCATGCGGGCGCGGAAAAGGCCGGCATGACGCCCGCGATGTTCGCCGAGCTCATGGCGGTGGTCGGCATGGCGAACGAGACCAACCGGCTCGTGAACGGCTACCGCGTGCCTATCGATCCGGCCTTCGACAAATAGCCGCGGGTGCGGGCGGCGCTCAGCCGATCGTCATCAGGCTCGCGTTGCCGCCGGCCGCCGCGGTGTTGGTGCTGATCGCGCGCTCCACCACCAGGCTTTCGAGGGGAATGCGCGCGTCGCCGGAAGCGAAGCCGCGCACGCCGACGATCGGGCCCGGCCGCGCCGCGATGCGCCGCATCGCATCCGACAGGCCCTGCGCGCTGCCGTGATGCAGCGCCGCGTCGAATGCCACCGTGTCGGAGGTCCAGTCGTTCGCGACGGCCACGCACTGGCGCACCTCGGCCGGCAGCGAAGCGCGCAGGCCCTGCGCCGCGGCGTCGGTGGGCCAGATCGCGGTGCTGCCCACCGACAGCACCGCGGCCAGCTGCGCCAGCCGGTCGGCCTCGGCATCGGCGAGACACAGCACCGCCTCGCGCGGCTCCAGCGTGTAGACATTGCGCTCGCCGGTCGGGCCGGCCAGCGTGCGCGAGCTGCCGGCGCGTGACTGCTCGGCGAACGCCGCGCACTGCGCCGCGAGCGCAGTGCGGCCGGTTTCCCGGGCCCATCGCGCCAGTGCCGACAGCGGCGTCCGCGGCACTGCGGTACCGCCGGCCACCGCGCGCACCATCGCGTCGTCCGGACGCGCCGACAGCATGCGCAGCATGTACAGCGGCCCGCCGGCCTTCGGCCCCGTGCCCGAGAGTCCTTCGCCGCCGAACGGCTGCACGCCCACCACCGCGCCGACGATGTTGCGGTTCACGTAGACGTTGCCCGCCCTGGCGTGCTCCACGATCTGCGCGATGGTCTCGTCGATGCGCGTGTGCACGCCCAGCGTGAGCCCGTAGCCCGTGGCGTTGATCTGCCCGACCAGCGCGCCGAGGTCGCGACGGCGGTAGCGCACGACGTGCAGCACCGGCCCGAACACCTCGCGCTGCAGCTCGGCGATGCCGTCGAGCTCGATCAGCGTCGGCATCACGTAGGTGCCGTCTTGCGTGTCGTGCGCGTATTCGCGGCCCTGGCGGAAGACCGCGTGGCCGCGCGAGCGCATGGCCTCGACGTGGCGCTCGATGCCGTCGCGCGCCTCGGCGTCGATCACCGGGCCCACGTCCACCGCCAGCCGCGCGGGATTGCCGATGCAGGCCTGCGCCATCGCGCCCTTGAGCATCACGACCAGCCGGTCGGCCGCTTCCTCCTGCACGCACAGCACGCGCAGCGCCGAGCAGCGCTGGCCCGCGCTGTCGAAGGCCGAGGCCATCACGTCGGCGACCACCTGCTCCGCGAGCGCGGACGAGTCGACGATCATCGCGTTCTGCCCGCCGGTCTCGGCGATGAGCGGCACCGGCGCACCGTGCGCGCCGAGCCGCTGCGACAGCGTCTTCTGCAGGATGCGCGCGACCTCCGTCGAGCCGGTGAACATCACGCCCTGCACGCGCGCGTCGGCCACCAGCGCGGCGCCGACGGTCTCGCCGCGGCCCGGCAGCAGCTGCACGGCGGCACGCGGCACGCCGGCCTCCCACAACACGCGCACCGCCTCGGCCGCCACCAGCGGTGTCTGCTCGGCCGGCTTGGCCAGCACCGGGTTGCCCGCAGCGAGCGCGGCAGCCACCTGGCCGGTGAAGATCGCGAGCGGAAAGTTCCACGGACTGATGCAGGCCATGGGGCCGAGCGCGCGATGCGTGTCGTTCGAGAAATCGCTGCGCGCCTGCGCCGCGTAATAGCGCAGGAAGTCGACCGCCTCGCGCACTTCGGCGACGGCGTTGGCATATGTCTTTCCAGCCTCGCGCGTCAGCAGGCCGAGCAGGCGCGGCATGTCCTGCTCCAGCTTCGACGCGGCGCGTTCGAGCAGTGCGGCGCGCGCGGCGGGCTGCGTGGCCGCCCAGTCCGCCGCGAAGCCGTGGGCCTGCGCGACGGCTGATTCGACGTCGGCCTGCGTGGCTTCCCGAACCCGCCCGACGATGTCGCGATGATCGGCCGGGTTTCGCACATCGTTCGCCTCGCCTGTCTGCGGTGCGGCCCCGGCGAGCATCGGCGCGGCTTGCCAGTTCTCGCCCGCGCTTTCGCGCAGCACCCGGCCCAGCGCGCGCAGGCTGTCATCGCTCGCGAGATCGAGTCCGTGCGAATTGGCGCGCTGCGTTCCGTACAGCGCGACGGGCAGGGCGATGGCCGGGTGCGGAAGGCCCGTGGCACCTTCCTGCACCGCCATGTGCTCCACCGTGGCGACCGGGTCTTCCACCAGCACCTCGAGCGGGATCGCCGGGTCCGCGATGCGGTTCACGAAGGACGTGTTCGCGCCGTTCTCCAGCAGCCGGCGCACCAGGTAGGCCAGCAGCGTCTCGTGCGTGCCCACGGGCGCATAGATGCGGCAGGGCCGCGCTAGCGGGCCCACCACCTGCTCGTAGAGCGGCTCGCCCATGCCGTGCAGGCACTGGAATTCGTACTGCCCCGGCTCGTAGCGCGACGGGTCCGCCATCGTGTAGATGGCCGCCAGCGTGTGCGCGTTGTGCGTGGCGAACTGCGGGTACACGGCCTCCGGCGCATCGAGCAGCTTGCGCGCGCAGGCGAGGTACGACACGTCGGTGTAGGCCTTGCGCGTGTAGACCGGATAGCCGTCGAGGCCGTCGACCTGCGCGCGCTTGATCTCGCTGTCCCAGTAGGCGCCCTTCACCAGCCGCACCATCAGCCGGTGCCCGCTGCGGCGCGCCAGTTCGATCACGAAGTCGATCACGAAGGGGCAGCGCTTCTGGTAGGCCTGCACCACGAAGCCGATGCCGTTCCAGCCCGCGAGCGCTGGCTCGAGGCACAGCCGTTCCAGCAGGTCGAGCGAGAGCTCGAGGCGGTCGGCCTCCTCCGCGTCGATGTTCAGGCCGATGTCGTACTGCCGCGCCAGCAGGGCGAGGTCGCGCAGCACCGGGTACAGCTCGGCCATCACGCGGGCATGCTGCGCGCGGCTGTAGCGCGGGTGCAGCGCCGAGAGCTTGATCGAGATGCCAGGGCCCTCGTACACGCCGCGGCGGTCAGATGCCTCGCCGATGGCGTGGATCGCCTCTTCATATGCGGCGCGGTAGCGCTTCGCGTCCTCCATGGTCAGCGCCGCCTCGCCGAGCATGTCGTACGAATAGCGGAAGCCCTGCGCCTCCAGCTCGCGCGCGTTGCCCAGAGCCTGCGCGATGGTCTCGCCGGTGACGAACTGCTCGCCCATCATCCGCATCGCCATGTCCACGCCCTTGCGGATCAGCGGCTCGCCGCCCTTGCCGATGAGGCGCGTGAGCACCGCCGACAGGCTGCTCTCGCTGTGCGTGGCCACCAGCTTGCCCGTGAGCAGCAGGCCCCATGTCGCGGCGTTGACGAACACCGAGGGGCTGCGGCCCGCGTGCGACTGCCATTGGCCGTGCGCGATCTTGTCGCGGATCAGCGCGTCGCGCGTGCCGGCATCGGGAATGCGCAGCAGCGCCTCGGCCAGGCACATCAGCGCCACGCCTTCCTGCGACGACAGCGCGTATTCCTGCAGCAGGCCCTGCACGAGGCCGGCGCGGCCGCCTGCGTTCCTGCGCTCGCGCAGCTGCCGGGCGATGCGGAATGCGAGCTTCCGGGCTTCCTCCGCCTGCCCGTCCGGCAGGCGGGCCTGCGCGAGCAGCGGAGGCACCGCCTGCGGCTCGGGGCGACGGCAGGCCGCTGTGATGCGGGCGCGCAGCGGCGCGGGATCGGGTTGCAGTCCGTCGGCGAATGCTGCAAAGGAAGAGGGCAGGGGGGCGGGGTTCATGGGCGGCTGGTGCTTGCGATATATGTTGGATGATCCGCGCACCGCGGCCGAATATGTGTTCGAAGAGTGACGTTTCCGCTGAGTAAATCGCTGGTAAATCAGCGCGCAAGTCAGCTTGGGTGCTGCATGGCGGGCAGAGAATCCGCGTTCCATTCCGGGAGTCGCACGAACATGTCCAGCTTCAGATGGTTCTTCCCCCTGGCTCTCGCGGCCGCGTGCATCGCGCCCTGGCCGGCGCATGCGGCAACCGCCGATGCCTCCGCCTGCCTGGACTCGGCCGCCGCGGAGTGCTTTCGCGGCTTCACGCCGCCCGGGGCCGGAGGCGCGCTTCACTACTACTCGTCGCTCGATCCCGATGCGGCGGCCGGAGCCACCGCCGGGCCTACCAAAGCGCTGATCGCCATGCATGGCCACTCGCGCGACGCCAACAAGACATTCGAGGCGACGCTGCGCACCGTGCGCGATGCCGGCGTGTTGGGCGACACGCTGGTTGTCGCGCCGCTCTTCCAGGTGCCCTCCGACAAGGCGACCGCCGGCCGCTGCACCAGCCCGGGCCTGCCCGCGCCTCAGACCGGCGACCTGCTGTGGAGCTGCGGCTCGTGGCTCGAAGGCGGCCGCTCGGCATCGGGCAGCCGCATCGGCTCGTTCGCGGTCATGGATGCGCTCGTGGCCGACATCGCGCAGCGCTGGCCCAGCCTGCGCACCATCACCATCGCCGGCTTCTCGGCAGGCGGGCAGTTCGTGCAGCGCTACGCCGCCTTCGCGCGCAACGACGCCGTGACGGGCAAGGTCGCCATGCGCTTCGTGGTGGCCGACCCGAGCACGTGGCTCTATTTCGACCCGGTGCGCCCGCGGCTCTCGCCCGACGGCGCGTCCGTCTCGGGCTTCGCGGTGCCCGATGCCGCCGCGTGCCCCGAAATGAACCGCTGGAAGTACGGCACAGACGACCTGCCCGCGCACCTCGGCCGCAGTGCCGAGCAGGCGCGCCGGCAGTACGCGCAGGCCGACATCGGCTACCTCGAAGGCGCGCTGGACAGCAACGACGCCAGGGGCACCGCCTACCGCGTGCTCGACAAGTCCTGCGCCGCCATGGCGCAGGGCTCGTTCCGCCTGCAGCGCGGCCTGGCCTATGCGCAGTACGACCGCACGCTGCTCGCGCCCGACAAGCGCCGTGAAGTCGTGGTGGTGCCGGGCTGCGCGCACGACGTGGCCTGTGTCTTTCCGTCGGAGGCCGCGCGCGCCACGCTGATCGGCCCTTCGCGATGAAGATGCTTCGCGGGGAGGATGGGCAGAGTCGGGAGGGTTGACGGAATTTCCTTCATGGTGGATATTTCATCCAATATGAAGGAAATAGAAGAAGCACCCGGCGCCGGGGCATCCGGCCTCAACGACCGCATCGCGCAGCGCGTGCGAGACCTGCGCGCGGCCAGCGGCCTCTCGCTCGACGCGCTGGCCACGCACTGCGGCGTCAGCCGCTCCATGATCTCGCTCATAGAGCGCGGCGAGAGCAGCCCCACTGCCGTGGTCCTGGAAAAACTCGCGACCGGCCTCGGCGTGTCGCTGGCCTCGCTGTTCGAGGCACCGGCTCCCGCGGCCGATCCGGTGTCGCGGCTGGCCGACCAGCTGCAGTGGCGCGATCCGCATTCAGGCTACGTGCGGCGCAACGTGTCGCCCGGCGGCTTCGCTTCGCCGATACAGATCGTCGAGGTGCTGTTTCCGCCGAAGGCCCGCGTGGCCTACGAGACATCGGCGCGCGAGCCGCTCATCCACCAGCAGGTGTGGGTGCTCGACGGCGTCATCGAACTCGCGCTGGGCGACGAGAGCCACCGGCTCGAGACCGGCGACTGCCTGGCCATGGTGCTCGACCGCCCCATGAGCTACTACAACCCCTCGCGCAAGAACACCCGCTACGTGGTCGTGATCGCGACCATGCCTTCCGCGCCCGCTTCCTGGAGATGAGATGAACCGAACGACGAATTCCGACGACAGCAGCCCGCGCATCCGCCTGCTGGACACCGTCACCGATGCGCAGTTGCGCGAGCTGGCCGCCGTGCTGGCCGATTGCGTGGAGGGCGGCGCATCGGTGAGCTTCATGCAGCCGCTGACCGAGGCCCGCGCGCAGGCCTTCTGGCGCCATGTGGCCGACGGCGTGGCGAGCGGCGAGCGCGCGCTGCTGGTGGCGGAGGACGAAGAAGGCATCCTCGGCACCGTGCAGGTCGTGCTGGCCCAGCCCGAGAACCAGCCGCATCGCGGCGAGGTGGCGAAGATGCTCGTGCACCGCCGCGCGCGCCGCAGGGGCATCGGTGCGCTGCTGATGAAGGCGGCCGAAGAGCTGGCGCGCGAGCGCGGCAAGACGCTGCTGGTGCTCGACACATCGAGCGCCGATGCCGAGCGGCTCTACGAGCGCTCGGGCTGGGTGCGTGTCGGCTCGATCCCGGGCTACGCGCTGCTGCCGCAGGGCGAGCCTTGTGCCACCACCTACTTCTATCGCGACCTGAAGTGAACGACGCGATGGATGGCCGCTTCGACGAGCTGCTGCGCGAGGCACGGGACCGGCCCCTCGTCGGCTGGGATCTTTCGTACGGTGGCCGCATCACGACGACGGCCACGCCATGGAACTTCGAGCAGGTCGTAGAACGGCATGCGCGCCGCTCGCCCGACATGCTCGACATGGGCACGGGCGGCGGCGAGTGGCTCAGCCGGCTGGCTTTTCGTCCGCCACGCACTGTGGCGACCGAGGGCTGGGCGCCCAACGTTGCCGTCGCGCGCGAGCGGCTGGCTCCGCTGGGTGTCGAGGTGGTGGAGGTCGAGGGCGCCGAGGACAACGCGCTGCAGGACGACGACAGCGAAGAACCGGCGAGGCTGCCGTTCGCGGATGCGTCGTTCCATCTGGTCGTCAACCGGCACGAGTCCTTCGTCGCGAGCGAGGTCCGCCGCATCCTCGCGACGGGAGGGCGCTTCGTCACTCAGCAGGTCGCGTCCGACTTCAATGCCGATTGCCACGAGCTGCTGGGCCTGCCGATGCCCGAACTTCCGCGCTGGAAGCTCGACACGGCCGTTGCGCAACTGGAGCGCGCGGGCCTCGCCGTCGAAGAAAGCGCGGAGGGCGCCGAGCTGATCGCCTTCGCCGACATCGGCGCCTTCGCGTGGTACCTGAAGCAAGTGCCGTATGTCTGTCCGGCGTTCGGCATCGACGAATGCCGAAACGCGCTTGAGCGCCAGCACCGGCGCATGGAGAATGGCGAGCCGCTGACGATGCGCCAGAAGCTGTTCTGGCTGGAGGCAGTGCGCCGCTGACGGTATCGCCGTCTGCCTTTCAGCGCGCGCCGAACATCGCGTTCTCGAACAGGTCCTTGAACTCGCGCGGCTGCGAGCGCCAGTACTGGTGCGGCGCCTTCACCTGCGCGCCGAGCTCGGCGGCCGCATGCCAGGGCCAGCGCGGGTCGTAGAGGATCGCGCGCGCGAGCGACACCGCATCGGCCTGGCCCCTGGCGACGATCTCCTCCGCCTGCCGCGGCTCGGTGATCAGGCCCACGGCGATGACCGGCATGCCGACCTCCGACTTCACGCGCTCGGCGAACGGCACCTGGTAGCCCGCGCCGAGCGCGATCGCCTGCTTCGGCGACACGCCGCCGCTGGAGACGTGGATGGCCGCGCAGCCGCGCGCCTCGAGCGCCCTGGCGAAGGCGACGGTGCCTTCGAGGTCCCAGCCGCCCGGCACCCAGTCGATGGCCGAGACGCGCACCCATACCGGGCGGTCGGCGGGGAAGGCTTCGCGCACGGCGTCGAACACCTCGAGCGGAAAGCGCATGCGGTTCTCGAGGCTGCCGCCGTATTCGTCCTCGCGGTGGTTGGCAAGCGGCGAGAGGAACTGGTGCAGCAGGTAGCCGTGCGCGGCGTGGATCTCGATGCCGTCGATGCCGAGTCGCGCGGCGCGCCGGGCGGCATCGACGAAAGCATTGCGCACGCGGGCCAGGCCGGCGGCGTCGAGCGCGACGGGCGGGTCTTCGGTCGGCGCGTGCGGTACGGCCGAGGGCGCGCATGCCTTCCAGCCGCCGGGCTCGTCCGGCCGGATCTGCCTGCCGCCTTCCCACGGCGCGCGGCTCGATGCCTTGCGCCCCGCATGCCCCAGCTGCACGGCGATCTTGATGGGCGAGTGGGCTCGCGTCGCCGAGAGCACGCGCGCCAGTCCTTCTTCATTCGCGTCGCAGTAGAGCCCCAGGTCGCCGGGCGAGATGCGCCCGTCGGCCTCCACAGCCGTCGCCTCGAGGATCAGCAGCCCCGCGCCGGAAAGCGCCAGGTGCCCCAGGTGGATCAGGTGCCAGTCGCCCGGCGTGCCATCGGTGGCGGAGTACTGGCACATCGGCGCGATGACGATGCGGTTGTCGATCCGGAGGGGGCCGAGCTGCAGGGGCTCGAAAAGATGGCTTCGGGGGCTGTCGCTGATGCTCATGAGGGTGTGGCTCCACAGGTCCGGTAATTCTGCTGTGGCAGCGCGATCGGTGCAGCCGCGGCGGCGGAAGCCTTGCGGCTCGATGCGGTATGGATCAGGAGCGCCGCGATCACCATCGCCATGCCGGCCGCCTCGCCCGCCGTGGGCAGGCGGCCCATCGCCGCGCTCATCAGCAGCGCCGACACCGGAACGAAGTTGAGGAAAGCCGTGCCCGTGACGGCGCCGAGCGCGCGCACGCCGTAGTTGAAGGCCAGCACCGAGATGGCCGAAGGCACCACGCCCACGAAGAGCAGCGCATGCCACGACAGGCGCAGGCCTTCCATGCTCGGCACGGCGGACCAGCCGAGCAGCGAAGCACCCACGGCCGCCGCCAGCAGCACGGGCCACGAGGCCAGCACCGTGAGCGCGGTGTACTCGATCACGTCGAGCTCCGGAAAGCGCGTGGTGCCGCGCGTGTACCAGACCCAGCCCAGCGTGCCGCCGAAGGCGATCGCGTCGCCGAGCAGCGTGCTCGCGCCGGCCAAAGAGCCCGCGCTGCCGGTCAGCAGGCCGGAGACCGTCGCCACGCCCAGCAGTGCCAGCGCGCTGGTCAGCAGGGTGGTGCGCGTGGGGCGCACGCCGTCGAGCAGCCACCGCACGATCTGCGTGGTCATGGGCGTGGTGGCGATGATGACCGCGCCATGCGAGGGCACCGAATGCGCCAGCCCCACCAGCAGCATCACGCTGAACACGCCGAAGCCCGCGGCGCCGCGCAGCGCAAGCGGCCCCGCGTGCCGGCGCAGCTTGCGCCAGGGAGCCGCGCCGCGCGGCAATACCAGCAGCACGAAGAGCAGCGCCGACAGCGTGTAGCGGATCAGCGTGAACCACACGGGTTCGACATGGTGGAGCACGCCCTTGCTCACGAGGAACAGGGAGCCCCACCCGGAGGTGGCGAGCAGCAGCGCGGCGGTGCCGGCGATGCGTTGGCGACGGGACATGGAAAACCAGCCTTTTCTTGCGATGAATCGATGTCCCGAGGATGGGCGCCCGACGCTCCGAATGCCATTCGCTTCTTTGGACAGGGGGCTCCAAAAAAGCGAACGGACCGGTCCGGCCCCGAAGCTCACAATCCGTTCCCATGGAGCTCTACCAACTGAAGACCTTCGTCGCCATCGCGCGCGAAGGCAGCCTCACGCGGGCCGCCGAGCGCGTGTTCACCAGCGCGCCGGCGGTGAGTGCCCAGCTCAAGGCGCTGGAAGACGAGCTCGGCGTGAAGCTGTTCGAGCGCACGCCGCGCGGCATGTCGCTCACCGAGGCCGGCACCGGCCTGCTCGAGGAGGCCGAGCGCACGCTGGCCTCGGCGATGCGCATGCGCTCGGCGGCCGACCAGCTGCGGGGCGCGGCGCAGGGCGTGGTGCGCTTCGGCACGGTGGTCGATCCGGTGGCGCTGCGGCTGGGCGAGGTGCTGGTGAAGCTGGCGGAGCGGCATCCTCAGGTCGCGCTGCAGCTCAGGCAGGGCCTCTCGTACGAAACGCTTTCCGCCGTGCAGCGCGGCGATCTCGACTGCGCCTATGTGCTCAGCGACGGCGAGCGCATCGAAGGGCTGGAGCTGCACCGGCTCGGCGTCGTCGATCTCGTGGTGACGCTGCCGCCTCCGGTGGCCGAGGCGCATCCCGACCTCTCGCTCGACGAACTCACGAACCTGCCGTGGGTCGGCACGCCGCCTTCGTGCATCCTGCGCGTGCATCTCGAGAAGCTCTTCGCCGGCGCGGGCCGCGAATACCGACAGGGCCGCACGGCCGACGGCGAGAGCGCCATCCGCAGCATGGTCGCGAGCGGCATGGGCGCGGGGCTGATGCGGCTCGACCAGGCGGAGCAGGGCGAGCGCAACGGCGAGCTCGCGATCTGGAAAGGGTGGCGCTCGCACACATGGCTTTGCTGGGTTGCGCCGGCGGAGGACAGGAGGGCCGTAGCGGTCGATGCGGTGCGCAGTGCCGTGATGGAAGCCTGGGCCTGAAACCGGTACGCGAAGAAGCCGGCGACACACCACGCGTTGGTGCTAGTTGCGCCATCTCGCGATCGTTCTTAGGAGCTTCTTCTTAACAGGCATATCGAACGGCGTATTGCCCGCCCACCGAGCCGCCGATACCTTCGATGCGCGCCTCACCCGAGGCGCTATTCGCCTGGAAAACGGACAACCACATGGCTCATTCGATCTCCGCGCTTCGCCTCGTCGCAGGCTTGCGCTGGCAACAACTCCTGGCTGGCGCCGCACTGCTCGCGGCCGCTGCTTTTTCGTCGGCAGCAGAGCCCGCGAAAGACCACCCGCTGGTCGGCCGCTACGAAGGCTCCGTGATGGATGCCTTCCAGAGCAAGAACTACGACGAGGTCGGACTCATCCGCGAACCCATCCAGACCTGGGGCGACCCCAGGCCCGTGCCCAACCGGTTGCAGGTGGCGGGCAAGGTATCGCTCTACTACTACCACCTGCCTGAAGGCCGCTCGCTGCTCGAGGTGCAGCGCAACTACGAGGCCAGCCTGAAGGCCAAGGGCTTCCAGATGCTGTTCTCCTGCGCTAGCAACGACGGCAGCTGCTACAGGAAGGACCCGGACCGCAGCGGCCCCAACACCGACGTCTCCGCGCTGGCCGATGCGGTCGACACGCCCGAGTGGCCCATGATCGGCCTGGGCCGCAACTACGTGAGCACCTATTTCGGCACCGGCGGTCGCTACCTGCTGGCCCAGTACGACAGCCCGAACGGCGGCAAGGTGTACGCCAGCATCGCGCTGGCCGAAGGCAACTTCCGCGGCAACTTCGCCTTCGTGAAGGTGGTCGAGGCCAAGGCCATGGAGACCGGCAAGATCGTCTTCGTCGATGCCACGGCCATGCAGAAGAGCCTTGCCGAGAGCGGCCGCGTCAACCTCTACGGCATCCACTTCGATCTCGACAAGGACAACATCAAGCCCGACTCGCAAGCCACGCTCGACGAGATCGCCAAGCTCATGCGCAACAACCCGCAGCTGCGCGTGCAGGTGGTGGGCCACACCGACGCGCAGGGCGAGGAAGGACACAACGCCGACCTGTCGCGGCGCCGCAGCGTGGCGGTCATCGCGGCGCTCGCGAAGACGGGGCTCGATGCGCGGCGCTTCAGCTCGCGCGGCGCGGGCTCGAAGGAGCCGGTGGCGCCCAACACCAGCGAGGACGGACGCGCGAAGAACAGGCGCGTGGAGCTGCTGCGGCTGTAGCAGGTCAGCCAGTCGTCAGGCTGCGAGCAAATTCCATGGATTGACGGGATGGCGGGCCGCGCCGTGGCCTGTCATCATTCGCGGCTGCATGAATCAAGACCAGAAGAATCCTCTTGCAGATCTGTTGAACCGCGCCAGGCAGGCCCTGGCGGACCCGGCGGGTGTTCTGCCCGCCACGGCGCCTGCCACCGGCGAGGCGGGTTGCGTGGTCTTCTTCGCCATCGGCGACAGCGGCAGCCGGGCCCGCGTGGCCTCGGGCCGCGGCGGCGACATCGAAGCCGCATGGCGCGCCGCCGCCGATGCCGTCACCACGCAGGCCAGGCGAGCCGCGCAGCAGCCGCAGCGCCTGCGCGCCGAAGTGGTCGACAAGGTCGTGCCCATGAGCTGGGGCGAGCTGAAGGCGAGGCTCGCGCAGACCAAGCGCAACTACTTCAACGAGGGCATCGCCTTCGACGCGCGCTTCGAGTTCGCGCTGCTCGCGCAGGAGATGCACGGCAGCGCGATCCTCTACAACGGCGACGTGGACCATGCCGAGCCCAACGCCGGCAACCTGCGCCTGCACACCAAGCGGCGCTTCGGCCGCGAGCTCAACTTTCCGGCGGACGATGCCGCGCCCGTCTGGTGCTTCACGACGCGGGCGGTCTACGTCGACGCGAAGGGCGCATGGCCGGTCACCGCCGAAGGGCAGGCGGCAGGCTTTCGCGAGCTGCGTGAATGGAACGCACAGCAGGTGCACGCACTGATCGACGACGCGGGCAACTACCTCGCCGAACAGGTCAAGCCCACGGGCGAATTCCACTACGGCTGGTTTCCCTGCTTCGACCGCACCATCCCCACCTACAACACGCTGCGCCACGCGAGCTCGACCTACGCGATGCTCGAGGCGTGGGAGCTCACGCGCAACGACGCGCTCAAGGCCGCCATCGACCGCTCGCTGGCCTTCCTCACCGGCACGCTGATCCGCCCGGCCAACCTGCCCGACGGCACGCGCGCGGCCTACCTGCTGGACATCGGCAGCGAGATCAAGCTCGGCGGCAATGCCGTGTGCCTGCTCGCGCTGGTCAAGTACACCGAGCTCACGGGCGACGAGCAATACCTGCCGCTGCTGGAGCAGCTCGCGCTGGGCATCCGCCACATGCAGGACCCGGAGACGGGCAGCTTCGTGCACGTGCTCAATGCGCCCGCGCTCGACGTGAAGGACAGGTTTCGCGTCATCTACTACGACGGCGAGGCGGCCTTCGGGCTGATGCGCCTGTACGGCCTCACGCGCGACGAGCGCTGGCTCGCGGTCGTCGAGAAGGCCTTCGAGCACTTCATCGCGGCCGAGCACTGGCGCGCGCACGACCATTGGCTGAGCTACTGCGTCAACGAGCTCACTCGCTACCGGCCCGAGCTGCGCTACTACCGGTTCGGCCTGCAGAACGTGTCGGGCTATCTCGACTTCGTGCTGGAACGCATCACCACCTTTCCCACGCTGCTTGAGCTGATGATGGCCGCGCGCGACATGGTGCTGCGGCTGGAGGCCGACCCCGAGTTGCGCCCGCTGCTGGAAGGGCTCGACCGCGACAGGTTCGACCGCGCGCTGGAGTACCGCGCGCGCTACCTCGCCAACGGCCACTTCTGGCCCGAGCTGGCGATGTTCTTCCGCAACCCCGCGCGCATCGCCGGCTCCTTCTTCATCAAGCACCACAGCTTCCGCGTGCGCATCGACGACGTGGAGCACTACCTCTCCGGCTACGTGGCCTACCACCGCATGCTGAAGGAGAACGAGGGCCGCGCGGCGGGCACCGGCACCGTCGCATGGGGCGGCGACGTGAACCTCGCGCGCCGCCAGCACTACCGGTTGAAGGAGCTCGGCGGCGCGCACAGGATGCTCGGCGACATCGCCGCGCTGCGCGAGGCCGACCTTCGCATCGCGAATCTCGAATGCGTGGTCGCCACCGTGGGCGAGCAGGGCGTGGACAAGGGCGAGGCCGGCCCTTACTACTATCGCGCGCGCCCCGAGATGCTCGCGGTGCTGACCGAGGCCGGCATCGGCATGGTCGCCACCGCCAACAACCACAGCGGCGACTACGGCCCCGAGGCGCTCATGGAGCAGCAGGCCCTGCTGCAGGTCGCGGGCATCGCCCATGCGGGCACCGGCCGCACGCCCGAGGCCGCGCTGCGCCCGGCCTTCCGCCGCGCGGGCGGCGTGCGCGTGGCGCTGTTCTCGCTCGACGCCACGCAGCCGAGCTTCGCCGCGACGGCGGCGCGCGCGGGTGCGGCCTGGCTTCCGCTCGACGATCCCGCCGCATGGACTGCCACGCTCACGCCGCGCATCGAGGCCGCGCGCCGCGAGGCCGACGTGGTGCTGGTGGCGGTGCATTGGGGCGCCAATCTCGAAACCGAGCCCACGCAGGCCGAGATCGCCGTCGGCCACGCCATCGTCGACGCCGGCGCGGACGCGGTGCTCGGCACCTCGGCGCACGTGCTGCAGGGCATCGAGCTCCATCGCGGCCGG
Source organism: Variovorax sp. YR750 (assembly GCF_900109805.1). Classification (NCBI taxonomy): domain Bacteria; kingdom Pseudomonadati; phylum Pseudomonadota; class Betaproteobacteria; order Burkholderiales; family Comamonadaceae; genus Variovorax; species Variovorax sp. YR750. The sequence continues at coordinate 348,346 of NZ_FOBJ01000003.1, read as the reverse complement.
CCGATCCTGCACGACGCGGGCGACCTGCTGTTCGACTCGGTGCGCAACGACTTCGGCGACTCCGGCGTCTTCACGCTGGCGCTGAGCCCGCGCGGCGTGGAGGAGGTGACGTTCACGCCCATCGGCGTCGGCTTCGGTTTCTCGCGGCAACTCGAGGGCGACGAGGCGCAGGCGCTCGGCGAGCGCTTCGCCGCGCAATGCCGCGCGCTCGGTACCGAGATGGTTCCGCTGCCTGGCGGCCGTTGCGTCGCGAGGCTGTCGCCACCGGACCGGCAGGCGTTCCAGGCCGGCACCACAGACGCTGCTGCGCCAGCACAGCAGCCCGCGCCGGTCATCGCTGCGCTGTCCGCGCCAAGGCCCGAATGGCTGGTCGACGCCGTGCCCGACGACGCGCGCATCGCGCCGCTGCAGATCGGCCCGCTGCGCCTCGTGGGCCTGCGCTGCACGCCGAAGCAGATCGTCGGGCGCCGCCTGCTGTGGGTCGAGTCGTTCTGGTCCGTCGACGAGCCCGTCGCCGCCGACCTGCGCGTGGGCTTCCGCGCGATGCCGATGCGCAGCAGCCGCATGCCGCCGTGGGGCGAGGGCATGGACCACGACCCCTGCGACTGGATGTGGCCCACCAGCCGCTGGGAGCCCGGCCGCATCTACCGCGACCGCTACGGCCTGAGGCCGCCGCGCGCGGGGCTGCTGGAAAGCGACGTGCTGCAGCTCGAGGTGAGCGTGCGCGGCGATCTTCCCGACCTGCCGCCTCCGCGCCGCCTGCCGTTCTGGTGCGGCCTGCGCGTACCGGAACTGCCCGCGCCCCTGCCCGAACGTCCCGCGCCCGTGCTCTCGGCCGACCGGCACGGCGCGGCTGCGCACCCCGCGCCCGTGTGGACCGCCGAGGAGGTGCAGCGGGCCACCGGCGGGCACTGGCTGGTCGAGCCGCCGGCGGGCTGGTACGCCAACTCGGTGGTGCGCGGCCCGGTGCACATGGGCGTGCTGCCGCAGCCGTCTCTTTTCGTCGCTTCCGACTACCGCACGCTGGCCGTTCACGAGAGCTACAGCAAGCCAGGCTCCGACAACTGGGACCGCCATCTCGAGCTGCCCCGCCTGCAGTTCACGCTGGCCGGCGCCGTCGTGGCCCGCACGGTGGAGGGGCTCGATCCGGCCTTTCCGCTGCTGCAGGCCGATGATCCGATTCGCGCGATGCTCGCAATGGGCGAGGCCGCGCGGGCGCGCTTCAAGGGCCTGGTGGTCGGCGTGACCGGCACGGTGGGCAAGTCGTCCACCATCGCTATGTTGCGCGACCTGCTGCCGGAGCGCGCGCGCGTTCACACCACCGTCTACAACTACAACTCGCGCGTCGGCGTGCCGGCCACGCTGGCGAACCTCGGGCCCGACGTGGACGTGTGCATCCTCGAAATGGCGCAGAGCGGCCTGTGGATGGACCGGGGCCCCATCTCGCTGATGGCCCGGCCGCATGTGGCCATCCTCACGGAGGTGGGGCTCTCGCAGACGCGGCAGGCGCCGACGCTGGAGCTCACGGCTCAATACAAGTCGCGCATCTTTCTCGGGCTGGAGCCCGGCGGCGTGGCGATCGTGCCCGATCACATTCCCTGCCTGCGCCAGGTGGTGGAGGCGGCCGCGCGCACGGCCGGCGCGATCTGGGTGGTGGGCAGCGGGCCCGACGCCAACGTGCGCATGCTCGACGCCCGGCCCGAGCCCGGCGGCGGCTGCCGTGTGCGCGTTGCCGTGCCGGGGCGAACGCACGAGTACCTGTTCCCGGTCGAGAGCGCGGGGCTGGTGCGCAATTCGGTGCTCGCCTTCGCGGCGCTGCTGGCCATGGGCTTCGACGGCGAGGCCGCCTGCGCGCGCATGCCGCATGTGCGCCTGCCGGCCTCGGTGATGCAGGTGCGCGCGCTGCGCACGCTGGGCGGCGTGCAGGCCACGCTGATCGACGACAGCTGGAACGCGGAGGTCATGTCGATGCGCAACGCCATGGAGTTCGTGCGCACCTGGCAGCGTGCCGATGCCGGCCCGGTGCTGCGCAAGATCGGTGTGCTGGGGCGCATCGTCAACCTCGACAAGGACGCCGAGGCCATGCACCGCGGCCTGGCCGAGCCGCTGCTGGCCTCGGGCATCCAGCACCTCGTGACGCACGGCGCCGAGATGCGCTGGCTGCGCGAGGAAATGCCCGCCGAGCTGCTCGGCCCGCACTTCGACGATGCCGTGCAGCTCGCCAACTACCTCGGCACCTTCCTGCGCGACGGCGACCTCGTGCTGGTGAAGGGCGACCGCGACCGTTCCGACTTCGGCAGCATCCCCGGGCTGCTGCAGCGGCTATGACGACGCCGGCCTTCCTTCGCCGTTGCGCGCGCGGCGCGCTCGTTCTGCTCGCGCTGGCGCAGGCGGCTTGCGCGCAGCGCACGGGGCCGGACGTGCCCCGCCTCTTCGCCGCCGGAAACGACGAGGTGCTGTACTGGAACCAGCCCGCCGACCGCAGCCGCTGCCCCGACCGCAACGGCTTCCTGTGGGTGCAGGCCGTAGAGGGACCGTCCTGCATCCGCTATTTCGCGAGCGACGACATCGACGGGGCGCGCATCGCCATCGTGCAGTTCTCGGGCGACCGCGACGGCGTGATGGACCAGGCGCCCACGCGCATTCCCGAGAACACCGACGAACTGCGCACGCTCGACGCGCAGCGCAGCCGCGACCGCGCGGGCGTGCCGTGGATCTTCATGGCACGGCCCGGCACCTACGGCTCGTCGGGCGACCACCGCAAGCGCCGCCAGCTGGTGGAGTTCCACGCGCTCGATGCCGCGCTCGACGCGCTCATGCAGCGCCACCGGCTGCAGCGCATCGTGATCGTCGGCCACAGCGGCGGCGCCACAGCGGGCGCCGCGCTGCTCACGATGGGGCGCACGCGCGTGGCCTGCGCGGTGCTCACTTCGGGTGCCTACGGCCTGCTGGAGCGCGCGCGCATGCTGGGCCGCTCGAAGGACGGCCGCACCGACACCACCGGCAGCACGCAGTTCTACGACCCGCTCGACCACGTGGGCGGCATCGCGCGCGATCCGTCGCGGCGCATCGTGCTGATCGGCAACCGCGAGGACCGCAACACGCCTTTCGTGCTGCAGGAGCGCTTTGCCGACGCGGTGACGAAAGCCGGCCACCGCATCGAGCTGCGCACCCATGCGGCCGAGCCGCCCGACTTTCACGACCTCAAGGACCGCATCGCGCTGCGCACCGCCTCGCAGTGCGCGCGCGAGGCGCTGTTCCCCTGAACCACAGGAGACACATGAGCATCAGCCACGGCAACAGCATCACCTCGCGCGAGTTCGGCCGCATGCCCGACGGCCGCGCGGTCACCGAATACATGCTCGACAACGGCCTGGGCCTGAGCCTGAGTGCCATCAACCTCGGCGGCATCGTCACCGCGCTGCGCGTGCCCGATCGTCATGGGCACAGCGCGAACATCGTGCTGGGCCTGCCCACGCTGGCCGACTACCTCGGGCCGCATCCGCACCTGGGCACCATCGTCGGGCGCTACGCCAACCGCATCGCGGGCGGGCGCTTCACGCTCGACGGCAAGGCGTACCAGCTGGGGCTTAACAACGGGCCGAACTCGCTGCACGGCGGAGCGACGGGTTTCGGCAAGCGCTACTGGGAGATCGCGCCGGTGCCGGCCCGGCAAGCCGGCGACGACGCCATCGCCATCGAACTGAGCTACACCAGCGCCGACGGGGAAGAGGGCTACCCGGGAGAGGTACGGCTGGTGGTGCGCTACACGCTGGGCACGGAGGCGAACACATGGCGCATCGACTACAGCGCCACCACCGACAGGCCCACGGTGCTGAACCTGAGCCATCACGACTACTTCAACCTCGCGGGCAGCGGTTCGGTGATGGACCACCGATTGACCCTCGCCGCAAGCCGCTACTGCCCGGTGGACGCGACGCTGATCCCGCTGGGCATCGCCGAGGTGGCGGGCACGCCCTTCGACTTTCGCGCGGCGACGCGCATCGGCGAGCGCATCCGCGAAGGCCACGAGCAGCTGCTGCGCGCGCACGGCTACGACCACAACTGGGTGCTCGACCGCGATCCGGCGCAGCAGGGGCTGGCGCTCGCGGCGCGGCTGGAGCACGAGGCCTCGGGCCGCGTGATGGAAGTGCACACCAGCGAGCCGGGCGTGCAGTTCTATTCGGGCAACTTCCTCGACGGCAGCCTGCTGGGCAGCGCGGGCGCGAGCCTGCGGCAGGGCGACGGGCTGTGCCTCGAAACGCAGCACTTCCCCGATTCGCCGAACCGGCCGGACTTTCCTTCAACAGTGCTGCGGCCGTCCGAGGTTTTCCGCGGCGCGACCGAGCATCGCTTCGGCATCGCCGGCTGAGTCTTCCGGCAGGGTGCCGAAGTCGGTCGCCGCGAATTCTGGCGACACGTGCACGGCCTCGCCGTCGCGCCGCAGCAGGCCGCGGCTTTCCATGTCGCGCATCGTCTTGTTGACCACCTCGCGAGAGAGGCCCGAGTACGAGGCGATCAGCGACTGCGAGATCCGCTTGTCATAGCCGCCCGCGGGAGCCGGCGCCAGCTCCGTGAGCTGGTAGAGCACGCGGCGCACCAGGTCTTCGGAGGGCAGCGTCGTCACGCGCCGCATCTGGCCGCGCAGCATGCTCATGCGCTTCATGGCCAGGCCCAGCAGCGCCATCGCGACGGCGGGATGCCTCACGCACAGCTCGCGCATGGCGCGGATGGGCACGAGATACACCGATGAAGGCAGCGCCGCCACCAGCGCCTGGGACGAGGTGTAGCGGTCTTCCCGGATCGACAGGTCGAAGAAGAAATCGTCCCGGCGGATGAACTCGCTCGTGAACTCCGCGTCGGGGTCGCGCCCCGGCGCGGCCACCCGCAGCAGGCCGCTGGCTACGCAGTAGATGCTGTCCGTGGGCTCGTCGATGCGCAGCACGGTCTGGTTGCGCTTGAAGTAGCGAAGCTGGCTCTGGCGGGCGAGCGCCTCCCGCTCCGCCGCCGGCAGGCCGGCTGTCAGGGGATGCAGATACATGCCGCGGATGATTCGCGAAGGCGCCTCGCCCGTCTTCTCAATGCGCGCAGGCGCCCCTATTTATTGGTACTTCTGTTTTCGAAAGTACGGTGCCGAAGGCGTCACCCGCCCTGCGCCGCCGCCCGCGCGTCGCGCGGCGTCATGGCGTAGGCCGCGCGGAACACCCGGTAGAAGGTGGCGATGCTGTCGAAGCCGCAGAGATAGGCGATGTCGGTGACGGAACGCTCCGGCGCCTCGGCCAGCATCCTGGAGGCGTCGGCGAGCCGCATGGACGTGAGCGTGCGCGCGAAGGACAGCCCCGTGGGCTCGAACAGCACGTGCACCTGGCGCAGCGAGATGCCCAGTTCGCGGGCAACCCTGGCCGGCGAAAGCTCGGGCAGCCGCAGGTCGCGCGCCAGGATCTCGCGCGCCGCATGCAGGAAGCCCGAGCGCAGCGCGGCGCGGCTTTCCGGCAGGCCCGGTGCCAGGCGCCCGCGCGCCAGCAGCGCCAGCCGGGCGGCGTGGGCGACTTCGGTCTCGGCGCCAGGGATGTCCGCCGGGTGCCGCGTGAGCGCCTGGAACTGCGCCATCAGCGGCCGCAGGAAGGGCGCGGCGCGGTCCAGGGGTTCGGCGAACAGGTCGTCGGCCCGCGCGCCGAGCAGCAGCTCGGGCGTCAGCGGGATCCGCATCATCCGGAAGTCGAAGCCGTCGGTGCGCACCGGCGTGCCGGCGTAGGGCAGGTCGGAGTGATTGACGACGAGGTCGCCCTCGCGTATCTGCAGGCCGGAAGCCCGGTCGGTGTTCATCAGCCCCGGCCCGCGCACCTGCAGGCCGATGCACAGGCTCTGGCTGGCGACCCGCGCGATGTCGGCGCGGGTGCGGCTGATCTGATAGGACGAGGCGCTCATGTTCGAGACAGTCGCGCCGCCGACCGGAATGGCGTGGAAGCGGCCCTGGAAATCGGGCCGGCGCTCGCGCGGCAGCTCGATCGTGACGCCGAACATGTGCCGCCCGCGAACCTCGCACCAGTGGTCGAAGCGGTCCCGCGGGTGGATGTCGTCGGTCGAGAAGTTCAGCATGGCCATCGGCGTCAGAAAGTCCGAATGTCCGACAACTGCGCGCATCCTGCGCACTTGCGGGCGCTACGTCCCTCGACGGCCGTGGGATTTAGCCCGCGAACAGCGCCGCCGGCACGCCGGGGCTGTCGACGCGCACCCTGAAGAGCCCTCCGGCCAGCGGCTCGGCGGCCTGCTGCTCGGGCGTGAGGCTGTTGCGCGCGGTCGTGATGTAGAGCGTGCGCAGGTCGGCGTCGCCGAAGGCGCAGTCGGTGACGTGGCTCGCGGGTATCGCGATGCGGCACAACTCGGCCGCGCTCACCGGGTCGTGGCAGGTGACGCAGGAGCCTCCCCAGTGCGCGATCCAGAGCCGGCCGGCGGCGTCGGTGGTCATGCCGTCCGGCAGTCCGTCGGGCTTGGGGAAGCGGTGCCATACGCGGCGGTTCGACACGGTGCCGGCTTCCATGTCGAAGTCGTAGGCATACAGGTTGTCGAGCACCGTGTTGTTGAAATACATGGTGCGGCCGTCGGCCGACCAGGTCGGGCCGTTGGTCACCTCGAAGCCGTCGTCGTGCTTCGTGCAGCGGCCATCGGCGTCGTAGCGGTAGAGCGCGCCGGTGGGCGCCTTGCAGTCGAAGTCCATGCTGCCGGCCCAGAAGCGGCCGCGGGCATCGCACTTGCCGTCGTTGAAGCGGTTGCCGGTGCGCTCGGGCTCGGGCTGGTGCAGGTAGCGCGGCTTCGCTTCGTTGCCGGGCGCGGTGGTGTCGAACAGCGCGAAGCCGCGGCGCAGCGTGATGAAGAGGCCCGGTGCCGAGGCGCGCTCGGCGATGGCGGTGATCTCCTCGTCGAAGGTCCAGGTGCGCTGCGCGCCGGTGGCGGGGTCGTAGCGGAAGAGGCGCGGCGTGAGGATGTCGATCCAGTACAGCGCCTGCTCGCGCTGCGACCACATCGTGCCTTCGCCGAGGTTGGCGCCGGCGGGCCAGATGCATTCGGCTTCGCCGATGACGGCAGGGGAGGAGAGGGGAGAGGGAACGGGGCTTGTCTCTTTGCTCATTGGTCTTGTTTCCTGTTCAAGTGTCTTCTTGACGCGGCGGATCGTATCAAGGCATATTGATAACGGAAATTAAAAATCCATGCATTGATCGATATGCATATTGCAATGTCAGATGCAGGGCACTCCGGAGACTTTTCTTGAATTCCCCCCAGCTTTCCATCCATCCCAGCCTGGCGGGCCGCACGGTGTTCGTCACGGGCGGCGGCAGCGGCATCGGCGCGGCCATCGTGTCCGCCTTCGCGGCCCAGGGCGCGCGCGTGGCCTTCGTCGACATCGCCGAGGGCGCCAGCGCGGCACTCGCACGGCAGATCGAAGAGGCCGGCCATGCGGCGCCGTGGTGGCGCGCCTGCGACGTGCGCGACATCGCCTCGCTGCAGAAGGCCATTGCCGATGCCGCCGCCGAACTCGGCGACTTCGCGGTGCTGGTCAACAACGTGGCCAGCGACGACCGCCACACGCTCGAATCGGTCACGCCCGACTACTACGACAACCGCATGGCCATCAACGAGCGGCCCGCGCTCTTCGCGATCCAGTCGGTGGTGCCGGGCATGAAGCGACTGGGCTTCGGCTCGGTGGTCAACCTGGGCTCCACGGGCTGGCAGACCAAGGGCTCGGGCTATCCCTGCTACGCGATCGCCAAGTCGTCGGTGAACGGCCTCACGCGCGGGCTCGCGGTGGAACTGGGCCGCGACCGCATCCGCATCAACACCGTTTCTCCCGGCTGGGTGATGACCGAGCGGCAGGTGAAGCTGTGGCTCGACGATGAGGGCGAGCAGGCGCTCAAGCGCAACCAGTGCCTGCCCGACAAGCTGATGCCGGAAGACATCGCGCGCATGGTGCTGTTCCTCGCTTCCGACGACGCGAAGATGTGCACCGCGCAGGAGTTCACCGTCGACGCCGGCTGGACCTGACCAGGTCCACGGATCGATCCGGTCAGTCGATCTCGAGCTTGCGTCCGTAGACGCTCATGCTCGCGGTCTTCAGCGCCTTCATCATCACCTTCGCCGCCGGCGACAGCAGCCGGTCGGTGCGCGTGATGATGCCGAAGGCGTCCATGTGGCAGGGCATGTCCAGCGGCAGCAGCGACACGATGCCGTGCGACGCGTAGTAGCGCGCCACGTCGGTCGCCAGCACCGCCACCATGTCGCTCTGCTGCAGCATGCGCGTGATGAAGAGCAGGGCCGAGCTCTCGATGGTGTTGCTCGGCGGCGCGAGGCCTTCCTCCTGGAACATCAGCTCGAAGCGGTGGCGCAGCACGCTGCCCGCGGGCGGCACGATCCAGCCGGCGCTCACCACGTCGCGCAGCGTGAGGCCGCTTACGCCCAGCAGCGGATGGCCGGGGCGCACCAGCGCACACACGGGCTCCTCGCTCAGGGCTTCGTAGCGCAGCTGCGACTTGTCGTGCTCGGCGAACAGGCGCGCCACGAGGATGTCGAGCTTGCCCTGCTCCAGCCGCTCGATCAGCACCGGGCTGGTCTCGATCTCCAGCGACACGCGCAGGTCGGGCTGCTCGCGCTTCACCATCGCCACGGCCGGCGGCATCAGCGTGAGGCCGGGCGCGGTGATGGCGCCCACGCTCACCTGGCCGAAGCGGCCTGCCTTGAGCGCGGTGAGCTCGTCGTGCGCCTGGTTCAGGCTCGCGAGCGCCACGCGGGCGTGGCGGATCATGGTCTCGCCGTACCAGGTCGCCCGCATGCCGCGCGGCAGGCGCTCGAACAGCGGCACCTCCAGCACGTCCTCCAGGTCCTTCAGCAGCTTGGACGCGGCCGGCTGCGTCATGTTGAGCACCTGCGCCGCGCGATGGATGTTGCCCTCCTCGGCCAGGGCCACGAGCAGCAGCAGCTGGCGGGTCTTGAGGCGGGCGCGGATGAACCAGTGGTTGTAGTTGGTCATGTCTCTGGAGCTTGAAACAAAGGACTGATCGGGTTTTCCAGAATCCGGCGATCGATATCCATTTTGCTTAAAAAACGATTGGATCGATATCAAATCTATACATAGACTGCCGGCACTTCAAGAACAACAGAGACAAGGTCCACGCCCCGGTGATCCATGGCGAGATCCATCAGAACGTGCGGCTCTACATCAACGGCCGCTGGGAAACCAGCGCGACCACCGGTGTGAGCGCCAATCCCTCGGACACCAGTGAAGTGGTGGCCGAGTACGCACGTGCCGATCGCCGCCAGGCCGAAGCGGCCATCCGCGCCGCCACCGAGGCCTTTCCCCACTGGAGCCACAGCACGCCGCAGCGGCGCGCCGACGTGCTCGACCGCATCGGCACCGAGCTGCTCGCACGCAAGGACGACCTGGGCCTGCTGCTGGCGCGCGAGGAGGGCAAGACGCTGGCCGAGGCGGTGGCCGAAGTGGCCCGCTCCGGCCAGATCTTCAAGTTCTTCGCGGGCGAAGCGCTGCGCGGCGGCGGTGGCGAGAACGTGGCCTCGGTGCGCGCGGGCGTGCAGGTCGACGTCACGCGCGAACCGGTCGGCGTGGTGGGGCTCATCACGCCGTGGAACTCGCCTTTCGTCGTTCCTGCGTGGAAGATCGCTCCCGCGCTGGCCCACGGCAACAGCGTGGTGTTCAAGCCGGCCGAGCTGGTGTCGGCCTGCGGCTGGGCGCTGGCCGAGATCATCAGCCGCGCCGCGCTGCCGGCCGGTGCCTTCAACCTCGTGATGGGCAGCGGCCGCGAGGTGGGGCAGGCGCTGGTCGACAGCCCGCTGGTCGATGCGCTGAGCTTCACGGGCTCGATGGCGAACGGCGAGCGCATCCTGCAGGCGGCGGCCGCGCGGCGCGCCAAGGTGCAGCTGGAGACGGGCGGCAAGAACGCGCTGGTGGTGCTGGCCGATGCCGACCTCGACCGCGCCGTCGACTGCGCGGTGCAGGGCGCCTACTTCTCCGCCGGCCAGCGCTGCACCGCGTCGAGCCGGCTCATCGTGGAATCGGCGGTGCACGACGCCTTCGTGGCGAAGCTGCGCCAGCGCCTGAAGACGCTGAAGATCGGCCACGCGCTGGAGCGCGGCGTCGACATCGGCCCGGTGGTCGACGAAGAGCGCCTCGCGCAGGACCTCGCGTGGGTCGACGTGGCGCGCGAAGAGGGCGCCGAGCACGTGTGGGGCGGCGAGGCGCTGGAGCGCGCCACCGCCGGCCACTACATCAGCCCCGCGCTGTTCCTCGCCAAGCCCTCGCACCGCATCGCGCGCGAGGAGATCTTCGGGCCGCTGGCCTGCGTGCTGCGTGCCGACGACTACGACGAGGCGCTGGCGCTGTGCAACGACACGCCCTTCGGCCTGTGCGCGGGCATCTGCACCAATTCGCTGAAGCACGCGATGCATTTCAGGCGCCATGCCGTGGTCGGCATGACGATGGTCAATCTGCCGACCGCGGGGGTGGACTTTCACGTGCCCTTCGGCGGCCGCAAGGGGTCGGGCTACGGGCCGCGCGAACAAGGGCGCCACGCCGCGGAGTTCTACACGACGGTGAAGACCGGCTACATGCTGGCCTGACCGGACGGGGTTTCAGCACGTCAACCGCCAACGCCAACCGGCAAATCCTCGGAATCATCAAGAAGGAGACATCCCATGACCATGAATCGCCGCACCCTCAACACCGCCCTGGCCGCAGCCGCGCTCGGCGGACTGCTGCCCGCCTCCGTGCTCGCGCAGAAGAAACTCGTGCTCGGCTTCGCGCAGGTGGGCGCGGAGAGCGAATGGCGCACCGCCAACACCGAGTCGATCAAGTCTTCCGCCAAGGAGGCTGGCATCGAGCTGAAGTTCTCCGACGCGCAGCAGAAGCAGGAAAACCAGATCAAGGCCATCCGCTCGTACATCGCGCAGAAGGTCGACGTGATCGCCTTCTCGCCCGTGGTCGAGTCGGGCTGGGAGACCGTGCTGCGCGAGGCCAAGGCCGCGAAGATCCCGGTGGTGCTGACGGACCGCTCCGTCAACACCAAGGACGACTCGCTCTACGTGACCTTCATGGGCTCCGACTTCACCGAGGAAGGCCGCAAGGCCGGCCGCTGGCTGGTCGAGAAGATGAAGGACCAGAAGGGCGAGGTGAACATCGTCGAGCTGCAGGGCACCGTGGGCTCGGCGCCTGCCATCGACCGCAAGAAGGGCTTCGAGGAAATCATCAAGGCCGACCCGAAGTTCAAGATCATCCGCTCGCAGACCGGCGACTTCACGCGCGCCAAGGGCAAGGAGGTGATGGAAGCCTTCCTGAAGGCCGAGGGCAAGAAGATCAATGTGCTCTACGCGCACAACGACGACATGGCCATCGGCGCGATCCAGGCCATCGAGGAAGCGGGCCTGAAGCCGGCGAAGGACATCGTGATCATCTCCATCGACGGCGTGAAGGGTGCCTTCGAGGCAATGATCGCCGGCAAGCTCAACGTGTCGGTCGAGTGCAGCCCGCTGCTCGGGCCCCAGCTGATGCAGGCCGTGAAGGACATCAAGGACGGCAAGACGCTGCCCAAGCGCATCGTGACGGTCGAGAGCATCTTCCCCATGGAAGTTGCCGCCAAAGAGTTTCCCAATCGCAAGTACTGAGAGCCCACACCCATCATGAAACGCAACTTCCTCAAGGCATCGCTCGCGGGCATCGCACTGGCCGTGGTCGGCTTCACGCCGTTGGCCAATGCGCAGGACAAGGGCCTGATCGCCATCTCCATGCCCACCAAGTCGTCGGCGCGCTGGATCGCCGACGGCGCCAACATGGTCAAGTACTTCAAGGACAAGGGCTACAAGACCGACCTGCAGTACGCGGACGACGACATCCCGAACCAGCTCGCGCAGATCGAGAACATGGTGACCAAGGGCTCCAAGGTGCTGGTCATCGCGGCCATCGACGGCACCACGCTGTCCGACGTGCTGCAGAAGGCCGCCGACAAGGGCGTGAAGGTCATCGCGTACGACCGCCTCATCAAGGGCTCGAAGAACGTCGATTACTACGCCACCTTCGACAACTTCCAGGTCGGCGTGCTGCAGGCGCAGTCGATCGAGTCGGCGCTGGGGCTGAAGAGCGGCAAGGGCCCGTTCAACATCGAACTCTTCGGCGGCTCGCCCGACGACAACAACGCCTTCTTCTTCTACAACGGCGCGATGTCGGTGCTCGACCCCTACATCAAGAGCGGCAAGCTGGTGGTGCGCAGCAAGCAGATGGGCATGGACAAGGTCGGCACGCTGCGCTGGGACGGCGCGGTGGCGCAGGCGCGCATGGACAACCTGCTGTCGGCCTTCTACACCAAGGACCGCGTCGACGCGGTGCTGTCGCCGTACGACGGGCTTTCGATCGGCATCCTGTCCTCGCTCAAGGGCGTGGGCTACGGCTCGGGCTCGCAGCCGATGCCGGTGGTGTCGGGGCAGGACGCGGAGATCCCGTCGGTGAAGTCGATCCTGCGCAAGGAGCAGAGCTCTACCGTGTTCAAGGACACGCGCGAGCTGGCCAAGGTGACGGTGTCCATGGTGGACGCGATGCTCTCGGGCAAGACGCCCGAAGTGAACGACACCAAGACCTACAACAACGGCATCAAGGTCGTGCCTTCGTACCTGCTCAAGCCGGTGAGCGTGGACGCGTCGAACTGGAAGACGGTGCTGGTCGACAGCGGCTACTACAAGGAAAGCCAGATCAAGTGAGCGTCGACGGTCGCACAGCCGATGCCGCCATCCTCGAGATGCGCGGCATCACCAAGACGTTTCCCGGCGTGAAGGCGCTGAGCAACGTCAACCTCAGCGTGCGCGCGGGGGAGATCCACGCGGTGGTCGGCGAGAACGGCGCGGGCAAGTCGACGCTCATGAAAGTGCTGAGCGGCGTCTACCCGTGCGACTCGTACACCGGCGAGATCTTCTTCGAGGGCGAGGAGCGCCGCTTCAGGGGCATCGCCGACAGCGAGAAGCTCGGCATCATCATCATCCACCAGGAGCTGGCGCTGGTGCCGCTGCTGTCCATCGCGGAGAACATCTTCCTGGGCAACGAGATCGCCAGCGGCGGCGTGATCGACTGGTTCGCCGCCTATGCGAGGACGCGCGAGCTGCTCGCCAAGGTGGGCCTGAAGGAGCCGCCGACCACGCTGGTGACCGACCTGGGCGTGGGCAAGCAGCAGCTGGTGGAAATAGCGAAGGCGCTGGCCAAGGAGGTGAAGCTGCTGATCCTCGACGAGCCCACCGCCAGCCTCAACGAGAACGACAGCGACGCGCTGCTGATGCTGCTGCTGGAACTCAAGCGCCAGGGTATCGCTTCGATCCTCATCTCGCACAAGCTCAACGAGATCGCCAAGGTGGCCGACTCCATCACCGTGCTGCGCGACGGCGCGACGGTGGAGACCATGGACTGCCGCGGCCAGCCCATCAGCGAGGACCGCATCATCCGCGGCATGGTCGGGCGCGACATGGCGCACCGCTACCCGCAGCGCGACCCGAAGATCGGCGAGACCGTGTTCGAGGTGCGCGACTGGCGCGTGCACCACGCGCTGCACGCCGATCGGGAGCAGATCAAGGGCGTGAGCCTGAACGTGCGCCAGGGCGAGATCGTCGGCATCGCGGGCCTCATGGGCGCGGGCCGCACCGAACTGGCCATGAGCGTCTTCGGCCGCTCCTACGGCCAGCGCATCAGCGGCTCGGTGTTCATGCATGGCAAGCAGGTGGACGTGAGCACGGTGCGCAAGGCCATCGACCACGGCATCGCCTATGTCACCGAAGACCGCAAGGGCCTCGGGCTGGTGCTCGAGGAAGACATCCGCAAGAACATCAGCCTCGCGAACCTGGATGCGATCGCCGACAGGTCGGTGATCGACAACGGGCGCGAGTTCAAGGTGGCCAATGAGTACCGCAAGGCGCTCAACATCCGCTGCTCGGGCATCGAGCAGCTGGTGGTCAACCTTTCAGGCGGCAACCAGCAGAAGGTGGTGCTGAGCAAGTGGCTCTTCACGAAGCCCGAACTGCTGATCCTCGACGAGCCCACGCGCGGCATCGACGTGGGCGCCAAGTACGAGATCTACACCATCATCGACAGGCTTGCCGGCGAGGGCAAGGGCATTCTCATGATTTCTTCGGAACTGCCGGAGCTGCTCGGCATGTGCGACCGCATCTACGTGATGAACGAGGGGCGCTTCGTCGCCGAGTTTCCGGCTGCGCAAGCTTCGCAGGAGCGCATCATGCACGCCATCGTGAGTTCAGGGAGTTCCGTTCATGTCGCAGCCTGAAGTCAACGCGGTGAAAGCCGCCGTTCCCGCGGCGGAGGGCGCATCGGCGAAGCTGCATGCCGGCTTCCTGAAGAACAACCTGCGCGAATACGGCATGCTGATCTCGCTGGTCGCGATCATGGTGCTGTTCCAGGTGCTGACCGACGGCACGCTGCTGCGGCCGCTGAACCTCACCAACCTGCTGCTGCAGAACAGCTACGTGGTCATCATGGCGCTGGGCATGCTGCTGGTGATCGTGGCGGGCCACATCGACCTGTCGGTGGGCTCGGTGTGCGGCTTCATCGGCGCGCTGGCTGCGGTGCTGATGGTGGAGTACGACTGGCACTTCGTGCCGACGGCGCTGGTGAGCATCCTCGCGGGCGCGGTCATCGGCGCGGCGCAGGGCTGGTTCGTGGCGTTCCGCAAGATCCCGTCGTTCATCGTCACGCTCGCGGGCATGCTGGTGTTCAAGGGGCTCACGCTGGCGCTGCTGGCGGGGCAGTCGGTGGGGCCGTTTCCGGTGGAGTTCCAGCGCCTGAGTTCGGGCTTCATTCCCGATCCGCTGGGCGGCGACACCTTGCGCACCACCTCGCTGATCGTCGGCGCGCTGGCCGCGGCGGCGCTGGTGTTCTTCAAGCTGCGCGGGCGTGCCAGGCTGGCAGCGCACGGCATGGAGCAGGAGCCGTACGCCTTCTTCCTGGTGAAGAACCTGTTCTTCGCGGCCATCATCCTGTTCTTCAGCTACCTGCTGTCCACCTACAAGGGCCTGCCCAACGTGCTGATCGTGATGGCGGTGCTGATCGTGGTGTACGACTTCGTCACCAACCGCACCACCGTCGGCCGGCGCATCTATGCGCTGGGCGGCAACGAGAAGGCGGCGCGGCTTTCGGGCGTGAAGACGCAGCGGCTGGCCTTCCTCACCTTCGTGAACATGGGCGCGCTGGCGGCGCTGGCGGGCCTGGTGTTCGCGGCGCGGCTCAACACGGCAACGCCCAAGGCCGGCCTGGGCTTCGAGCTCGACGTGATCGCGGCCTGCTTCATCGGCGGCGCATCCGCTTCGGGCGGCGTGGGCCGCGTGATGGGCGCGGTGATCGGCGCCTTCATCATGGGCGTGATGAACAACGGCATGTCGATCCTGGGCATCGGCATCGACTACCAGCAGGTCATCAAGGGGCTTGTACTGCTGGCGGCGGTTTTCATCGACGTCTACAACAAGAACAAGTAACGGGCAGCGGCACGACATGGCAGAAGACGGAAGCACCGCCGGCCCCGTACTCCAGCTCAGGGGCATCCACAAGCAGTTCGGCGGCATTCCGGTGCTGCGCGACGTGCGGCTCGACCTGCATCCGGGCGAGATCCACGCGCTCATGGGGCAGAACGGCGCGGGCAAGTCGACGCTGATCAAGGTGCTGACGGGCGTGCTGCCGTCCAGCGGCGGCGAGATGCTGCTCGAAGGCCGGCCGATCCGCCCGCACTCACCGCTGGAGGCGCAGAAGCTGGGCATCAGCACGGTCTACCAGGAAGTGAACCTGTGCCCGAACCTCTCCGTGGCGGAGAACGTGTTCGCCGGGCGCTATCCGCGCAAGGGCGCGGCGCAGGGCTTTCGCATCGACTGGGCGGCGGTGAACCGGCGCGCCGAGGAGCTGCTGGCGCGCATCGGCCTCGACATCGACGTGACGCGGTTGCTGTCGAGCTACTCGGTGGCGGTGCAGCAGATGGTGGCCATTGCGCGTGCGCTGGGCGTTTCGTCGAAGGTGCTGATCCTCGACGAGCCGACTTCCAGCCTCGACGACGACGAGGTGGAGAAGCTGTTCGAGGTGCTGCGCAGGTTGCGCGGCGAGGGGCTGGCCATCGTCTTCGTGACGCACTTCCTCAACCAGATGTACGCGGTGTCGGACCGCATCACCGTGCTGCGCAACGGTGCGTGGATCGGCGAGTGGCGCGCGGCCGATCTCGGGCCGCAGGCGCTGATCGCCGCGATGCTGGGCCGCGAGCTGGCGGCGCAGTCCGCGCGGCCGGCGGCCTTGCCCGCGTTCGACGAGGCCGCGCCCGCGCTGCTGCAGATCGAGGGGCTGGGGCAGGCGGGCCAGCTGCAGGCGACCGACCTGCGCGTGCGCGCGGGCGAGGTCGTCGGCATTGCGGGGTTGCTCGGTGCGGGCCGCACGGAGCTCGCGCGGCTGCTGTTCGGGTTGGAGACGCCGGATCGCGGCGTGCTCAAGGTCGACGGCCGCAGCGTCTCTTTCTCGAACCCGGCCGATGCGATCCGCGAAGGCCTGGCGCTGTGTCCCGAGGAGCGCAAGACGGACGGCATCGTCGCCGAGCTGTCGGTGCGCGAGAACATCGCGCTGGCCTTGCAGGCACGGCTGGGCACCAGGCGCTTTCTCTCGCATGCCGAGCAGACGGCGATGGCGGAGAAGTTCGTCGCGTCGCTGGGCATCAAGACCGCGAGCGTCGAGACGCCCATCGGCCTGCTGTCGGGCGGCAACCAGCAGAAGGCCATGATCGCGCGCTGGCTCGCGACCGAGCCGCGCCTGCTGATCCTCGACGAGCCCACGCGCGGCATCGACGTGGCGGCCAAGCAGGAGATCATGGAAGAGATCCTGCGACTCGCGAAGGCCGGCATGGCGGTGATCTTCATTTCCTCGGAGATGAGCGAGGTGGTGCGCGTGGCGCATCGCATCGTGGTGCTGCGCGACAGGAAGAAGGTGGGCGAGCTGCCGGGCGGCTCGACCGAGGACGAGGTCTGCGAAATGATCGCCGCGGCATGACGAACCCGAAGAAGAACCTTTTCTCGGCGGCGATGCATCACCGCCTCGCCTGGCCCATCGTCACGCTGGTGCTGCTGCTCGCGGTGAACACCGTGTTCAACGCCAGCTTCCTGCATCTCGAATGGCGCGACGGCCATCTCTACGGCAGCCTGGTCGACATCCTGAACCGCGCGGCGCCGCTGGTGCTGGTGTCGCTGGGCATGACGCTGGTGATCGCCACGCGCGGCATCGACATCTCGGTGGGCGCGGTGGTGGCCATCGCGGCGGCGCTTGCGGCCTGGATGATCGGCGGTTCGGTGTCCAGCGACACGAGCCGCTTTCCGATGCCGCTCGCGATCCTCGCGGCCATCGGCATCGCGCTGGTGTGCGGGCTGTGGAACGGCCTGCTGGTGGCGAAGGTGGGCATGCAGCCGATCATCGCGACGCTGATCCTGATGGTGGCGGGGCGCGGCATCGCGCAGCTGATCGCCGACGGGCAGATCATCACCATCTACTACAAGCCCTTCTTCTTCCTCGGCAGCGGCTACCTGCTGGGGCTGCCGTTCTCGCTGTTCATCGTGGCGGCGGTGTTCGCGCTGCTTTACCTGGCGATCACGCGCACGGCGCTGGGGCTGTTCGTCCAGGCGGTGGGCATCAACCCGACGGCGGCGCGCGTGGCGGGCGTGCAGGCGCGGCGGCTGATCGTCGGCGCTTATGCGTTCTGCGGCGCCTGCGCGGGCGTGGCGGGGCTGCTGATCAGCTCCAACGTGAAGAGCGCGGACGGCAACAACGCGGGCCAGCTCATCGAGCTCGACGCGATCCTCGCGGTGACGCTGGGCGGCACGGCACTGACGGGCGGACGCTTCAGCCTCGTGGGCAGCGTGATCGGCGCGCTGATCATCCAGACGCTGACCTACGCGATCTACTCGCTGGGCGTGCCGCCGGAGATCAACCTCGTGGTGAAGGCGGGCGTGGTGTTCGTGGTGATGCTGCTGCAGTCGCCGGAGTTCAGGTCGCAGGTGCGAATGCTGGTTCAGCGGCCGGTGCATGAAGGAGCGCGGCCATGAGCGCGGTGATCGAGAGCGCCGCTTCGCCGAAGCCTGCGCCCGGGCGTACGAACGGCAGGAGCAACGGAAGACTCAACCCGAAGTACCTCCCGCTGGTCGCGACCATCTCGCTCTTCGTGCTGGTGGCGACGCTGGGTTCGGTCTTCTACGACGGCTTCTTCTCGGCGCAGGTGTTCCTCAACCTGCTGATCGACAACGCCTTCCTCATCGTCGTTGCCGTGGGCATGACCTTCGTGATCCTCTCGGGCGGCATCGACCTGTCGGTGGGCTCGGTGATCGCGCTCACCACGATGGTGTCGGCCTCGCTGGTCGAGAAGCACGGCTGGAGCCCCGGTATCGTGATTCCGCTGGTGCTTGCGATGGGCACGGCCTTCGGCGCGTTCATGGGCGTGCTCATCGAGCGCTTCAGGCTGCAGCCCTTCATCGTCACGCTGGCGGGCATGTTCCTGGCGCGCGGCCTTTGCTACCTGATCAGCATTGACTCGATCAGCATCACCAACGAGTTCTACTCGGAGGTCTCGCAGATCCGCATCCCGGTGTGGGGCGAGGCCTCGGTGTCGATCAGCGCGGTGATCGCCATCGTGGTGCTGCTGGCGGCGATCTTCATCGCGCACTGCACTTCGTTCGGCCGCGCGGTGTACGCCATCGGCGGCAGCGAGCAGTCGGCGATCCTGATGGGCCTGCCGGTGCGCCGCACGCTCATCGGCGTGTACACGCTCTCGGGCTTCTGCTCGGCGCTGGCGGGCGTGATCTTCACCTTCTACATGCTCTCGGGCTACGGCCTGCACGCGATGGGGCTGGAGCTCGACGCCATCGCGGCGGTGGTGATCGGCGGCACGCTGCTCACCGGCGGCGTGGGCTACGTGGCGGGCACGCTCTTCGGCGTGCTGATGCTCGGGATCATCCAGACGCTCATTTCCTTCGACGGCACGCTGAGCTCGTGGTGGACGCGCATCGTCGTGGGCGCTCTGCTCTTCGTGTTCTGCCTGCTGCAGCGTTTCTTCACCTCGCGCGCACCACGGCGCTGACTTTCAATCTTTTCCCTCAGGACAACCCGCATGCCGGACACCCCTCCGAAGAAACTGCGCTCGACCGAATGGTTCGGGTCTGCCGACAAGAACGGCTTCATGTACCGAAGCTGGATGAAGAACCAGGGCATTCCCGATCACGAATTCGACGGCCGGCCGATCATCGGCATCTGCAACACCTGGTCTGAGCTCACGCCGTGCAACGCGCACTTCCGCAAGATCGCCGAGCACGTGAAGCGCGGCATCTCGGAGGCGGGCGGCTTTCCGGTGGAGTTTCCGGTGTTCTCGAATGGCGAATCGAACCTGCGGCCCACGGCGATGCTCACGCGCAACCTCGCGAGCATGGACGTGGAAGAAGCGATTCGCGGCAACCCGGTCGACGCGGTGGTGCTGCTCACCGGCTGCGACAAGACCACGCCTGCGCTGCTGATGGGCGCGGCGAGCTGCGACATCCCGGCCATCGTGGTCACGGGCGGGCCTATGCTCAACGGCAAGCTCGAAGGCAAGAACATCGGCTCGGGCACGGCCGTGTGGCAGCTGCACGAGTCGCTGAAGGCGGGCGAGATCAACCTTCACCAGTTCCTTTCGGCCGAAGGCGGCATGTCGCGCTCGGCCGGTACCTGCAACACCATGGGCACGGCCTCGACCATGGCCTGCATGGCCGAGGCGCTGGGCACCTCGCTGCCGCACAACGCGGCGATTCCGGCGGTCGATGCGCGGCGCTACGTGCTCGCGCAGATGTCGGGCATGCGAGCGGTGGAAATGGCGAAGGAAGGGCTCACGCTGTCGAAGATCCTCACGCGCGAGGCTTTCGAGAACGCGATTCGCGTGAACGCGGCCATCGGCGGATCGACCAACGCCGTGATCCACCTGAAGGCGATCGCGGGGCGCATCGGCGTCGAGCTGGAGCTGGAAGACTGGACGCGCATCGGCAGCCACACGCCGACCATCGTCGACCTGATGCCCTCGGGGCGCTTCCTGATGGAGGAGTTCTATTACGCGGGCGGCCTGCCGGCGGTGCTGCGCCGGCTCGGCGAGGCCAAGCTGCTGCCGCACCCCGGCGCGCTGACGGTGAACGGCCATTCGCTCTGGGACAACGTGCGCGATGCGCCCAGCCTCGACGACGAGGTCATCCGCCCGCTGGACAAGCCGCTGATCGCCGACGGCGGCATCCGCATCCTGCGCGGCAACCTGTCGCCGCGCGGCGCGGTGCTCAAGCCCTCGGCCGCGTCGCCCGAGCTGCTGAAGCATCGCGGCAAGGCGGTGGTGTTCGAGAACCTGGAGCACTACAAGGACCGCATCGTCGACGAGAACCTCGACGTCGATGCCAGCTCCATCCTCGTGATGAAGAACTGCGGCCCCAAGGGCTACCCCGGCATGGCCGAGGTCGGCAACATGGGTCTGCCGCCGAAGCTGCTGCGCCAGGGCATCAAGGACATGGTGCGCATCTCGGACGCGCGCATGAGCGGCACGGCCTACGGCACGGTGGTGCTGCACGTTGCACCTGAAGCGGCGGACGGCGGCCCGCTCGCGGCCGTGCGCGACGGCGACTGGATCGAGCTCGACTGCGACGCAGGGCGCCTGCATCTGGACATCAGCGACGAGGAGCTTGCTTCTCGGCTGGCTTCGCTATCCGCGTCCGACAAGCAGCCGATGAGCACGCGCGGCGGCGGCTACCAGAAGCTCTACGTCAACCATGTGCTGCAGGCCGACGAAGGCTGCGACTTCGATTTTCTCGTCGGCTGCAGAGGCGCCGCCGTTCCCCGTCACTCGCACTGATCAACACCCGTACACCATGACCCCCAGATACCGCGGCATCTTCCCGGTGGTGCCCACCACCTTCACCGAACAGGGCGCGCTCGATCTCGAGAGCCAGAAGCGTTGCGTCGATTTCATGATCGATGCAGGCTCGGACGGCCTGTGCATATTGGCGAACTTCTCCGAGCAGTTCGTGCTGTCCGACGAGGAGCGCGAGGTGCTCACTCGAACCATCCTCGAACACGTGAAGGGCCGCGTGCCGGTGATCGTGACCACCACGCACTACAGCACCAAGGTGTGCGCCGAACGCAGCCGCCGCGCGCAGGACATGGGCGCCGCGATGCTGATGGTGATGCCGCCGTACCACGGCGCGACGTTCCGCGTGCCGGAGCCGCAGATCTTCGAGTTTTATGCGCGGCTGTCGGACGCGGTGGGCATTCCCATCATGATCCAGGACGCGCCGGCGAGCGGCACGGTGCTGTCGGCGCCGTTCCTCGCGCGCATGGCGAAGGAGATCGAGCAGGTGGCGTATTTCAAGATCGAGACGGCGGGTGCGGCCTCGAAGCTGCGCGAGCTGATCCGTCTCGGCGGCGATGCCATCGAGGGACCATGGGACGGCGAGGAAGCCATCACGCTGATGCCCGACCTCGACGCCGGCGCGACCGGGTCGATGACGGGCGGGGGCTATCCGGACGGCATCCGGCCGATCATCGAGGCGCACCGCTCGGGCGACCGCGAGAAGGCCTTCGCGCTGTACCAGCAGTGGCTGCCGCTCATCAACTACGAGAACCGCCAGGCAGGCCTGCTGGCCTGCAAGTCGCTGATGAAGGAGGGCGGCGTGATCGCCTGCGAGGCGCCGCGCCATCCACTGCCGGCCATGCACCCCGACACGCGTGCCGGGCTGATCGAGACCGCGAAGCGGCTCGATCCGATGGTGTTGCGCTGGGGGAAGTAGGGCGGCGGGGAGAGGGAATACCGGGCGGGGCGCCCGGAGTCGCCGGGGTTCAGGAGGCGGTGGAGTTCTTTTCGAGTTCGCTGACTTGCAGCGACAGGTCGAACAGCTTGGACTTGCTGGCGTAGTAGCGGTCGAGCCGCCACTCCTTCAGGATGTCCATTGCGAGCTGGAAGCTCTTGTAGTCGAGGTCGTAGAGGGTAATCAGTTCGAAGCTGCGTTCGGACTCGAGAGCCAACACGAGCTGGGCCAGGATCTTGGCCGATTCGTTGGCCGGGTCCGTTTCGATGAATCGGCGAGCGACCTTGATGGCATTCATGAGAAAGGGTTCCTCGGTGGGCAGAGAGCGGGAACTATAGCTAGCATGTCGCAGCCTTTTATGACAGAAATATGACAATAGGGGCATCGCCATCTCCGTGGAAATGGCAATGCCCCTGGTGCAAAAAACCTGTCAGGTCAGCGGATCGGAGCCGGCATCGGCCGTGGCATGGGCATCGGCATCGGCTGCGGTTCCATGGGCGCAGGCGCCACCGGCACCATGGTGGTGGTGACCGATTCGCGGATCAGCCCGCCACCCATCACGCTGCCGTCCACGTTGGTCGTGGTGTTGCCCATGCTGCCGAGCACGCGAGCCTCGCATGCGGGGCGATCGGCCGGCTGCTGCAGGCCGCAGCGCGCGAGTGCGTTGGCACGGTAGTCGGGGGCGCTCGTGAGGCCGCCGCGCGCGGCCGCCTGGCGTGCCGCTCCTGCTTCGCGGATGCAGGCTGCGCGGTCCTGCTGGTTGTGGCCGCAGACGGCCAGCTCCTGTTGATAGATGCCGGGGGCGTCCCCGCGGGCCGGCGGAGCCGCGAAAGCGGCGGTGGTGGCTGTCAGTGCGCCGGCAGCGAGCATTGTGAAGAGCATCGAACGGGTGTTGCTTTTCATGGATGACTCCTTGAGGTGAGCTGGAAAACCAGGGAAAGGTTGGAGCGCCCGGCGCAGGCCGGGTTCGCATTCATCGCTCAGCGTGCGGGTGCGGGCACGGTCTGCGGGGGCAGGGGCGTCACGGTCTCGCGGATCACGCCGCCGCCCATCACGCTGCCTTCGGTGGTGGTGCGCGAGCCGCCCTTGATGCGGGCTTCGCAGTCGGGCTGCTCGGCGGCGGGCAACTCGCCGCAGCGGGCGAGGGCGTTGACCTGTTCCCGCGCGGGGCTGGGGCTGGTGAGGCCGCCGCGCCCGGCTTCCTGGCGTGCGGCGCCGGCTTCGCGCAGGCAGGCTGCGCGGTCCTGTTGCACGCCGTCGCAGGTGGCGCGCTCCTTCTGCATGCGGGCATCGCTGCCCGGCGCCTGCGCGCTGGCCGTCTGCGCGCCGAAGACGATGAAGCCACTGGCGGCGAAGAGTGCCGTGGCGGAAAGAATGGAACGAAGGCTTGTTCTCATGAGGGCTCCTGTGAATGCACGCCCCTCCGGGAGGGTGCGTGACCGGAGCCTCAGTGTGCTGTCGCCGGTGGGCGGCGGTCTGTGGGACAGCCGCACGCCGCCGACCGGGCCGGACTCGCCCCTGCTTGTGGGACGTGTCCGGCAAGGCCGGCTTCAGCCGGCAGCGATGCGCTGGGCCAGGTGAGCGAGCGCTTCCTCGACCTGGTCGACGAGGATCAGCGAGAGGTCGCCCGGCTGCAGGCGCGCCAGCGCGGCGTCGATGGCCACGAACTCGCCGCGGATCTCGTCGACGTAGCGCGTGCGCGCCGCACCCTGCAGGCCCTGGCGCAGCAGCGCCATGACTTCACCGTCGGCACGGCCGCGCTGGGCCGCGTCCTGATAGAGGATCACGTCATCGAAGGCTTCGCCGAGGATGGCCGTCTGGTCGCGGATGTCCGAGTCGCGCCGGTCGCCCGCGCCGCTGATCACCACCGAGCGCTTCTTCGCCGGCATGGTGTCCACGGCCGACACCAGAGCGCGCATGGCGTCGGTGTTGTGGCCGTAGTCGGCGATCACGGTGGCGCCGCGGTAGTCCATGACGTTGAAGCGCCCGGGCACGCCGGCCGCGTCGTTCATGAAGCTCGCGAGGCCGCTGCGGATGGTGTCCCAGTCGAGGCCCACGCCCCATGCCGCGGCCACGGCGGCCATCACGTTGTCGACCTGGAAGCCGATGCTGCCGCCGCGCGTGATGGGCACGTCGCGCAGCGCGATGCGTTCGCGCCACGAGCCTTCGGCGGCCACCAGCGTGTCCTGGTCGACGTACACGGTGCGCTTGCCTTGAGCGCGGTGCGTGGCCATCACCGGGTGCATGCGGTCGGCGGTGAAGAAGATCACGTTGCCGGGGCAGCCGGCGGCCATGGCGGCGACGTTGACGTCGGCCGCGTTGAGCACCGCGTAGCCATCGGGCGCCACGTTGCGCACGATCACGCGCTTGAGCACCGCGAGGTCTTCGACGGTGGTGATGTAGTTCAGACCCAGGTGGTCGCCGCTGCCGATGTTGGTGACGACCGCCACCTGGCAGCGGTCGAAGCCGAGGCCCTCGCGCAGGATGCCGCCGCGGGCCACTTCGAACACGGCCGCGTCGACGTCGGGGTGCATCAGCACGTTGCGCGCGCTCTTGGGGCCGCTGCAGTCGCCGCTGTCGGTCTGGCGGCCGTCGACGTACACGCCGTCGGTGTTGGTCATGCCGGTGCGCAGGCCGCTCGACGCGAGCAGGTGGTTGATCAGGCGCGCGGTGGTGGTCTTGCCGTTGGTGCCGGTGACGGCCACCACGGGGACGCGGCCGTCGTCGCCGTGGGCGAAGAGGGTGTCCATCACCGCCTCGCCCACCGCGCGGCCACGGCCGAAGGAAGGCGAGATGTGCATGCGCAGGCCGGGCGCGGCGTTCACTTCGACCACGCCGCCGTGCTGCTCCTCGAGCGGGCGCAGCACGTTCTCGCAGACCATGTCGACGCCGCAGATGTGCAGGCCGACCATCTGCGCCGCGTCGACGGCGCGCGCCGCGACTTCGGGGTGCACGGTGTCGGTCACGTCGGTGGCGGTACCGCCGGTGGAGAGGTTCGCGTTGTTGCGCAGCACCACGCGCTGGCCGCGCGCGGGCACGCTGTCGGGCGTGAGGCCCTGCGATTCGAGCCGGCCGATGGCGATGTCGTCCAGGCGGATCTTGGTGAGCGAGGTGGCGTGGCCCTCGCCGCGGCGCGGGTCGAGGTTCACCGTGTCGACCAGCTGGCGCACGGTGGAGCTGCCGTCGCCGATCACCTGCGGCGGATCGCGGCGAGCGGCGGCCACGAGGCGGTCGCCCACCACCAGCAGGCGGAAGTCGAAGCCGGGGAGGAACTTCTCGACCATCACCTCGCCGTAGACGGCGGCCGAGTCGTAGGCCGCGAACAGCTCTTCGCGCGAGTTGATGTTGACCGTGACGCCCTTGCCCTGGTTGCCGTCCTGCGGCTTCACCACGACCGGCAGGCCGATCTCGTTGGCGGCGGCCCAGCCGTCCTCGGCGCTCGTCACGGGGCGGCCCAGCGGCACCGGCACGCCGGCGGCGTTGAGCAGCTGCTTGGTCAGTTCTTTATCTTGCGCGATCGACTCGGCCACGCCGCTGGTGCTGTCGACCTCGGCGGCCTGGATGCGGCGCTGCTTGGAGCCCCAGCCGAACTGAACCAGGCTGCCGCGCGTGAGGCGGCGGTACGGAATGCCGCGCGCAACCGCTGCATCGACGATGGAGCCGGTGCTCGGGCCCAGGCGCTCGGATTCGTCGAGGTCGCGCAGTTCGGCGATGGCGGCTTCGGCGTCGAAGGGCGTGTCGGCCTGCGCGGCGGCGATCAGCTGCTCGGCCAGTTCGGCGGCGCGGCGGCCCACGGCCTCCTCGCTGTACTGGAACACGACCTGATAGACGCCTTCTTCCATCGTGGGAGAGGTGTGGCCGAAGTTGACGGCACAGCCGGCCTGGGCCTGCAGCGCGACGGCGGCGTTCTCCAGCACGTGCGCCAGCGCCAGCGGCTGGCCCAGCACCATCGGGTGCAGTTCGCCGATGGTGGGGAAGCGCGC
This sequence comes from Variovorax sp. YR750, assembly GCF_900109805.1. Taxonomy (NCBI): domain Bacteria; kingdom Pseudomonadati; phylum Pseudomonadota; class Betaproteobacteria; order Burkholderiales; family Comamonadaceae; genus Variovorax; species Variovorax sp. YR750. The sequence goes on along the minus strand of NZ_FOBJ01000003.1, from coordinate 322,493 downwards.
GCGCAGGCGGTCTTCGAAACCGGCCAGCTTGCTGATGGCGTTCTCGTCGCCCTGGCAGGCCACGACCGCCTCGATGGCGGTGTGGCGGCTCCAGAGATTAGGCCCGCGAAGGGCTCGGGTGCGGGTGACTTTCATGGGGCTGCGAGAGCTGCTGCTGTCTATCTGGCGAGGCGAAGGTGCCTCAGGCGAATTGGGGTTGTTGGAGAGGCTGGGTCTGCGAGAGCTGCAGCGAGGCCAGCGCGGCCTGCAGGTCGGCCTCGAAGGCTTCGACGCCGGCGCCGATCAGGTTCAGCGGAATGCCCATGGCCCAGGCCGCGGCCACGGCGGCCAGCAGGCTCTCGAGGCTCACGCCGGCATGGGTGGCGCGCCACACGGTCAGGCGGCCGAGGCCCGGCAGGAACGATTCGCTGCTGCCGTTGGCCAGCACCACGCGGTCCTGCCGCACGAGCACGGCCTTGCCGCCGGCGGTCTGATGTGCAGTGAGTTCAGGAGCCTGCGCGTCGGCCGAATAGAGGATGACCGCGCCATCGCACAGCGGCGCCAGGCCGGCCACGCGCGGGTCGGCGGCATTCAGCACGGCCGTGCCCTCGGGCAGCACCACGTCGACCTGCGTGCGCAGCACCTTGACCATCTGGTCGCTCTCGGTGATGTCGTAATCAGCCAGTGCTTCCGAGCCTTCGAGGTCGGTGACGATGCCGACTTCGCAGCGGTCGTAGGAGAGGCCGTCGCGCAGGATGGTCTCGGCGCCGTTCTCGATCACCACGGCCTGCACGGCGCGGTTCACGAGCAGGCGGTGGCCGGCTTCCCAGTTGGCGCTGTCGCGCGCATCGACGCGGCGGCGCTCGAGGAACAGGCCGTCGCGGCAGGCCAGGCCGGTGTGGCGGCCGCCCAGGTTGATGAGCCAGGCCACCAGGCGTGCCAGCACGGCGGTGTCGCGCGAGCCGGCCACGCCGACCACGGGAATGCGCCCGGGCGCGTCGTTGGGGAACAGGTGGTCGCAGATCGCGCGGCCCACCGGGCGCGGCGAGCCGACGGCCGGCTTCAGGTGCATCAGCAGGCCGGGGCCGGCGTTGACTTCGACGATCGCGCCGCCCTGCGGGCCGAGGGGCTTGGAAATGTCCTGCGCCACGAGGTCGATGCCGGCGATGTCCAGGCCCACCACGCGGGCGGCCAGCACGGCGGCGTGCGCGACTTCGGGGTGGACCAGGTCGGTGCAGTCGTTGGCCATGTTGCCGTTGCGCTGGATCGTGACCACGCGGCCGGCGGCGGGCACGGCGTCGGCGTTCAGGTCCTGGCGCTTGAGCTCGAGCTGCAGCTTGGCGTCGGTGTCGACCACGATCACGTCGAGCGGGAACTCTTCCTCGGCGCCGCGGCGCGGGTCGCTGTTGAGCTGCTTGTCGATGAGCTCGCGCACGCTGGCCTTGCCGTCGCCGGTCACGGTGATGATCTCGCCGCGCGCGGCCGCCACCACCTCGCCGCCCACCACCAGCAGGCGGTGCTCGTGGCCGCGGATGAAGCGCTCGACCATCACGTCGCTGCCCTCGGGCTCGGCGACCGCGAAGGCGGCCATGACTTCCTCGCGGGTCGTCAGCTCGAGCGAGACGCCGCGGCCGTGGTTGGCATCCGACGGCTTCACGACCACGGGCAGGCCGATGTCCTCGGCGGCTTCCCAGGCCTTTTCGGCGTCGGCGACCACCTGGCCTTCGGGCACGGGCACGCCGCAGCTCGCGAGCAGGGACTTGGTCAACTCCTTGTCGCTGGCGATCGATTCGCCGATGGCGCTGGTGTAGTCGGTCTCGGCGGTCCAGATGCGCTGCTGGTTGGCGCCGTAGCCCAGCTGCACCAGGTTGCCGCTGTTCAGCCGCATGTGGGGAATGCCGCGGTCGGTGGCGGCTGCCACGATGGCGGCGGTGCTCGGGCCGAGGTAGCAGTCTTCGACCTTGGCCTTGACCGCGTCGACGGCCTTCTGTACGTCGGCGGCGGTGAACGGGTCGTTGTTGATGGCAGCCATCAGCAGGCGGTGGCCCTCGGCCAGCGCCACGCGGGCGACCTGCTCGTCACGGGCGCGGAACACCATGCGGTAGACGCCGTGCTCCGAGGTGCTGCGGGTTTGCCCGAAGCCGGTCGGCATGCCCGCGAGGTTCAGCAGTTCGATGACGACGTGCTCGAGCACGTGGCCCGACCAGGTGCCTTCGGTCAGGCGCTGGATGAAGCCGCCGCGCTCGCCCACGCCGCAGTGGTGCTCGATCAGCGCCGGCAGCAGGGCGGTCAGGCGGTCGGTGAAGCCGTCGATCTTGTTGGAGGGGAAATCTTCGAGCTGGCCCAGGTCGAGCCAGACTTCGAGGACCGGGCGGTAGGTCCAGAGGTTGGGGCCGCGCAAATAATTGATGCGCAGCAGTCGGATGTCGTCGAAACGGGTCATGCAAACGTTCGATGTGCTTTGGCCGAGCACCACGGCGCCTTCAAGTGCGCCCATGGCTATCAGTCAGAATCGGCGCCCGACTTGAGGCGCCATGACGCGGTCCATGAGGCCCGCGACGGGCAAGAGTCAAAGAAACACAATGCAACATCACGATCCAGTCGGCACCCGCGAGGGCGAAACAGAAGCGGTACTCAAAAACCGCCTCGCAGTCGCGGAAAACGTTCTGGTAACACTGACGGTTGACCTCGACGACCAACTTCGCTTCGCTTCCGGCCTAGTCGCCTTGACTGACCGGAGGCTGATTTCGCTCGATCCTGGCGGTGATTGGCGTGAGTGGCCGCTAACCGACGCGGCCTTGGAATTGCGCCTTTCCGACCATTCGGGCGTCGGAACGCTCGATCTGACGGGCCCCTCGGGCCGCCTCGCGCGCTGGCGCTACACCCTGGCCGGGCAGGTTGCGGCCTTGCGGTTGCTGAAGCTGTTCGGCCAGCGCATGGCAGGTGTCTCCAAGGAGACACCCGAGGCCGTCGAGACGGCCGACGGCGAGGATTCCGCCGACACCGAGCTCCAGACCCCGCCCTCGACATGGGTCCTGCTGCGGCTCGGCCGCTTCGCCAAGCCCTACCGCAAGCAGTTGATCGCAGGGTTTCTGCTGACCCTGTTCTCCACGGCCGCCACCCTGGTGCCGCCGTACCTGACCATCCCGCTGATGGACGACATCCTGATCCCGTTCCAGAACGGGCAGAAGATCGACACCATGCGCGTCGGCCTGTACCTGGGCGGCCTGCTGATCGCGGCGCTGGTCGGCTGGGGGCTGGGCTGGGCACGCACCTACCTGCTGGCGCTGGTGTCCGAGCGCATCGGCGCCGACCTGCGCACCACCACCTACGAGCACCTGCTGACCCTGCCGCTGGACTATTTCGGCGGCAAGCGCACCGGCGACCTGATGGCGCGCATCGGCTCTGAAACAGACCGCATCAACGTCTTTCTCTCGCTGCACGCCCTCGATTTCGCCAACGACGTGCTGATGATCGTGATGACCGCGGTCATCCTGATCTCCATCAACCCGCTGCTGGCGGTGGTCACGCTGGTGCCGCTGCCCTTCATCGCCTGGATGATCCACGTCGTGCGCGACCGCCTGCGCACCGGCTTCGAGAAGATCGACCGCGTCTGGTCCGAAGTGACCAACGTGCTGGCCGACACCATCCCCGGCATCCGCGTGGTGAAGGCCTTCGCCCAGGAACGTCGCGAGGCCGAGCGCTTCCGCGTGGCCAACGTCTACAACCTGCAGGTCAACGACAAGCTCAACCGCACCTGGTCGCTGTTCACCCCGACCGTGTCGCTGCTCACCGAAATCGGCCTGCTCGTGGTCTGGGCCTTCGGCATCTGGCAGGTGGCGCGCGGCAGCATCACGGTGGGCGTGCTCACCGCCTTCATCGCCTACATCGGCCGCTTCTACACCCGGCTCGACTCCATGAGCCGCATCGTCTCGGTCACGCAGAAGGCCGCGGCGGGCGCCAAGCGCATCTTCGACATCCTCGACCACGTGAGCAACGTGCCCGAACCGGCCAACCCGGTGAAGGTGGAGCGGGTGCAGGGTCGCATCGACATGAGCGGGCTGGGCTTCCGCTACGGCTCGCGCGCCGTCATCCACGACCTCGACCTGACCATCGAGCCCGGCGAGATGATCGGCCTCGTGGGCCACAGCGGCTCGGGCAAGAGCACGCTGGTCAACCTGATCTGCCGCTTCTACGACGTGACCGACGGCGCCATCAAGGTCGACGGCACCGACATCCGCCGCTTCGCCGTGGCTGACTACCGCCGCCACGTCGGTCTGGTGCTGCAGGAGCCTTTCCTTTTCTTCGGCACCATCGCGCAGAACATCGCCTACGGCAAGCCCGACGCCACGCGCGAGGAAATCGTCGCCGCCGCGCGCGCCGCGCATGCGCACGACTTCATCCTGCGCCTGCCGCACGGCTACGACTCGCTGGTGGGCGAGCGCGGGCAGGGCCTGTCGGGCGGCGAGCGCCAGCGCATCAGCATCGCGCGCGCGCTGCTGATCGACCCGCGCATCCTGATCCTCGACGAGGCCACCTCGGCCGTGGACACCGAGACCGAGAAGGAAATCCAGAAGGCGCTCGACAACCTCGTGCAGGGCCGCACCACCATCGCCATCGCGCACCGCCTGTCGACGCTGCGCAAGGCCGACCGGCTCGTGGTCATGGACCGCGGCGAGGTGGTCGAGGTCGGGCCGCACGACGCCCTGATGGCGAAGCAGGGCGCCTACTGGCGGCTCTACCAGGCGCAATTGCGCCAGGGCGACGACGACGCGAGCGAAGGTGCGGCCAACGAGCGCGCCAATGCGCAGGCGCCGGTCGCCATCGCCCACGCAGCCCATCCGGCGGGGGACGCATGACCAACGACAACAACAACGACTTTCAACTGGAGCGCGATCCCTTCGGCCGCCTCGTGCTGACCGATGCACAAGGCGAGCGCCATGTCGGCGTCGTGCCCGTGCGGGCCTTTCCGCTGAGCGCGCCCGGCCATGGCATTTCAATGGTCGGCAGCGAAGGGCGCGAGCTGGTCTGGATCGACAGCGTCGATCAGCTGCCGGCGCAGGCCAAGGCCCTGCTTGAGGAAGACCTCGCGGTGCGCGACTTCGCGCCCACGCTGCTGAAGCTGCACGGCGTGTCCAGCTTCGGCGTGCCGAGCACCTGGACCATCAGCACCGATCGCGGCGAAACCAGCTTCGTGCTCAAGGCCGAGGAAGACATCCGCCGGCTCGAGGGCGGCGCGCTGCTGATCGCGAGCGCGCACGGCGTGCAGTTCCGCATTCCGGACGTGAAGACGCTCGACCGTACCTCGCGCAAGCTGCTCGAGCGTTTCCTCTAGCAGAAGAATCCCGCCGCGCCTTCAGCGCCGTGCGAACCGGTGCAATGCGGTGGCACCTGCCGCCGCCGCCGCGCCGCTCACCAGCGTGCCCCAGGCCATGTCGATGAACGACAGCGCCACCGGCCAGTCGCGCACCACCGCCAGGTTGGTGAGGTCGTAGGTGCCGTAGCAGAAGAGGCCGAACAGCCCGCCCATCAGCGCCGCCCGCATCGTGCCTCCCGCTCGCAGGCCGGGCACGATCGCGAACACCAGCAGGCCGACGGGGTAGGCCAGGTAGAACACGGCCGCGAAGCCCAGCCGCGGGTTCGGCGACATCAGCCCGCCCATGCCCTGCTGGTACATGTCCTTGGCCACGACGCCGAGCCAGACCATGTCGAGCGCCAGCAGCACCGCCAGGGTGACGACCCATGCAACCAGGTGTTTGGCACTCATGCGCGGGATCGTATCCGCGGCCTCGCGCAGCCTGCGAAAATTGCGCCTTTGGACTACAGCGGCCCCGCCGTTGACGGATATGCCTCTGCACACCACCGCCCTCGTTCTGTTTTCCGGCGGCCAGGACTCGACCACCTGCCTCGCCGATGCGCTCTCGAAGTACCAGCGCGTCGAAACCTTGGGCTTCGACTACGGGCAGCGCCACCGTGTGGAGCTCGACGTGCGCGGCAACATCCTCGCGAAGATGCGCGAGCGCTTTCCCGACTGGGCGCCCCGCCTGGGCGAGGACCACGTGCTCACGCTCGCCGCGCTGGCGCAGCTGGGCGGCTCCTCGCTCACCGAGGAGGTCGCCTTCGCGATGCAGGCCGACGGCCTGCCCAACACCTTCGTGCCCGGGCGCAACCTGCTGTTTCTCACGCTCGCGGGCGCGCTGGCCTACCGGCGCGGGCTGCAGGTGATCGTGACCGGCGTCTGCGAGACCGACTTCTCCGGCTACCCCGACTGCCGCGACGACACCATGAAGGCGATGCAGCTCGCGCTCTCGCTCGGCCTGGAGCGCCGCCTCGTCATCGAGACGCCGCTGATGTGGATCGACAAGGCCGAGACCTGGAGCCTGGCCCATCGCCTGGGCGGCGAGCCGCTGGTCGACCTGATCGTGGAGGAAACCCACACCTGTTATCTCGGCGATCGCGTGCACCGCCATGCGTGGGGCTACGGCTGCGGCGAGTGCCCTGCCTGCGACCTGCGCAAGAAGGGCTGGGAGCGCTACGCGGCTGCGCTGCCCGCCGGCGCCGCCACGACTTCCACGCGGTAGCGCGCCGTGGCGCCCTCGGCTTCCGGCACCAGCGTCCAGCGCTGGTTGTGGAACTCGCCCACCGCCGCTCGATGGGCCACCGAGACCATCGCGCCGCCGCCCGCGCGCACCATCTCCGAAAGCCGCTGGTACAGCGTGCGCTCGGCCGGCGCATCCAGTGCGCTGCTGATCTCGTCGGCAAAGACCCAGCGGGGTTTCTTCAGCAGGACGCGCGCGATGGCGAGCCGCTGCTGCTCGCCGCCCGACAGCTTCTGGCTCCATGCATCGCTGTCGTCCAGCCGGTTGGCGAACTCGGGCAGCAGGGCGTCCTTCAACGCCCGGCGCAGCTGTTCGTCGTCGTATTTCGCGGCGTCTTCCGGATAGGCCAGGGCAACGCGTAGCGGGCCGTCCGGCATGTAGGGCCGCTGCGGCACGAACATCGCATCGGCCGGCACCTGCACCCGTCCGCGCGCGAACGGCCAGATGCCCGCGAAGGCGCGGAACAGGGTCGACTTGCCGCTGCCCGAGGGGCCTTGCACGAGCACGCTGTCGCCGGCTTTCGCGGTGAGTGCCGCGTTGGCCAGAAGCGGCGTGCCGTTCGGCAGGTTCAGCGAGAGGCCGTCGGTATGAAGCCCGGCTGCATCGCTGCGCTCGAGGGCGTTCTCCTGCGCGGCATGCGCGCGGATTGCATCGTCGAAGCTGGTGAGACGGTCGGTCGTGGCGCGCCACACGGCCACGCTGTCGTAGTTGTCGACGAACCAGCTCAGCGAATCCTGCACCTTGCCGAAGGCCGACGAGATCTGCATCAGCTGGCCGAGCTGGATCGCGCCGCTGAAAAAGCGCGGCGCGGCGACCACGAACGGGAAGATCACAGCGGCCTGCCCGAAGAACGCAGTAAAGGTCACGAGATTCTTCTGCTGCTTGATGAGCTGCAGGTAGTTGCGCAGCACGGAGCCGAAGCGCAGGTCGAGCTGGCCATGCTCCACCTTCTCGCCGCGGTCGAGCGCGATCGCCTCGCTGTACTCGCGCACGCGCACGAGGTGGTGGCGGAAGTCGGCCTCGAAGCGCTGCTGGCGGAAGTTCAGCCCGATCAGCGGCCGTCCGATGTAGTGGGTGATGATCGTGCCGACCACGCAGTAGGCCACCGCCAGCCAGACCATCGCGCCCGCGACCTGGTAGGTGGTGCCGTTCAGCGAGAGCTCCGTCGTTCCCGAGAGTCCCCAGAGGATGCCGACGAAGCTGACGAGCGTGACCACGGCGTTCAGCAAGCCCATCGACAGCGTCATGGTCGCGCTGGTGAACAACTGCATGTCTTCCTGGATGCGCTGGTCCGGGTTGTCCGGCGTCGTGCCGTCCTTGCCGGCATAGCGGGCCAGCTCCATCTCGTAGAAGGTGCGGTCCGCCATCCAGCGGCCGAGATAGTCGCGCGTGATCCAGGCGCGCCAGCGCAACTGGAGCAGCTGCGTCACATAGAACTTGAGCACCTGCAGCGCGATGTTGAAGAAGGCCAGCACGACGAACACGCGGATCTCGCGCCAGAACACCGTCACGTCCTTGTTTTGCAGCCCGTCGTAGAAGCGTCCGTACCACTGGTTGAAGAGCACCAGCGCGTAGACGTACGCCAGGTTGAGCGCGACGATGGCGGCGAACATGGTCCGCGCGCGCCATTTCTCCTCGGACTGGAAGTAAGGCGCCGCAAGCCTGAAGACGCGGCGCAGCACCTGGATGAACGAGCCCGCGCGAGCTGTGATGGATGGGGACATGCTGGTTTCCTCGAACGCGCCCGGGCGGCGCTGGTCATCTTGAGGAGACCATCGTAGACAAATGTTTCTTAAACCGGCCTGAAACGGGCCGCGAACCTGCCCGGACGCCCCGAAAAGAACTCGTCAGCGCAGCATGACCCTGGCTGCAGTCGTCAGGAAGTGGGCCAGAGGCGGCGTCTGCAGCTTCTCGATCTTCGCCTCCTCGTCCCACAGCCGCAGCCGGATCGCATCGCCGGACCATTGGTGGGAGGCGAAGCGCTGGGCCGCCTCGGTGTCCATCACGCCGCCCTGCAGGGCGAGGCTGCGCACCGAATCGGGCGAGAGCCTGGAGAAATAGTCGGGCCGGGTCGCGCACAGGTAGCGCTTGGCGTCCACGTGCAGCCGGATCGGCTCGCGCACCTCGACGTCGAACACGCCGCGCAGCAGGGGCAGGGCGATGTACTGGTGCCGGTCGTCGATGCCCAGCTCTGTAGGAGAGTGCGAAAGCGTCTGGTGCTCGGCGATCAGCAGGTGCCCCAGGTCATGCAGCAGCGCCGCGGTGACCAGCGAGTCGCTCGCGCCGGCCTGTTCGGCGAGCCAGGCGCATTGCAGCGCATGTTCGAGCTGCGACACCGGTTCGCCCGCGTATGCGACTCCACCGCGCTCGGCGAACAGGCGGGCGATCTCGGCGAGGTCGAGTGTCATGAAAGTGAAACCGAACGGACGGGGCGAAAGCACAGGCAATAAGTCCGTGAGTCTGCTGCGCCACGGTGACACCTGGATGACGCTGTCGTGGCAGGACTGCCGGGAATCGTCACTCTCCGGCGCATTTTTGGGTATTTGAGTTTTTTTGAGGCATTTTGACAAATCTCTGTCATATGCCGCTGCCAACATCGCCCCCATTCGTCGCCGGGCGGAATCTGCGTACTTTCGAATTCGCGTCCGGTTGCTCCCCCGCTGCGTCCTTTCTTCTTTCCACTTTCTCCCAAGGAAACCCCGTCCATGCTGCATCGTTCCATCCGCTGGGCCGCCGTGCCGGCCGCTCTGCTCTCGCTGGCCTTCGCCGCATCGGCCCAGGGCCGCACCGAGCTGCTGGTCTACACCGCGCTCGAAGCCGACCAGGTGCAGGCCTACAAGGCTGCCTTCGAAAAGGAGAACCCGAGCATCGAGCTGAAGTTCGTGCGCGACTCCACCGGCATCGTCACCGCCAAGCTGCTCGCCGAAAAGGCCAACCCGCAGGCCGACGTGGTGTGGGGCCTGGCCGCCACCTCGCTGATGCTGCTCGACAAGGAAGGCATGCTCCAGCCCTACGCGCCCAAGGGCCTGGACGCCATCAAGGCCAACATGCGCGATCCGGCCAACCCGCCCAAGTGGGTCGGCATGGACGTGTGGTCCTCGGCCATCTGCTTCAACACCGCCGAAGCCACGAAGAAGAACCTGCCCAAGCCCACCAGCTGGGCCGACCTGACCAACCCGGTCTACAAGGGCCAGATCACCATGCCCAACCCCGCCGCCTCGGGCACGGGCTACCTGATGGTGTCGGGCTGGATCCAGATGATGGGTGAAGAGAAGGCGTGGAAGTACATGGACGCGCTGCACCAGAACATCGGCATCTACAGCCAGTCGGGCAGCAAGCCCTGCCGCCAGGCCGGCGCCGGCGAGTTTGCGCTCGGCATGTCCTTCGAATACCGCGCCAACAAGACCAAGCGCGACGGCGCTCCCATCGACATCGTGCTGCCCAAGGAAGGCCTGGGCTGGGACATGGAAGCCACCGGCATCATCAAGACCAGCAAGAAGCAGGAAGCCGCCAAGGCGCTGGCCGACTGGGCCGTGACGAAGCAGGCCAACGAGCTGTACGCCAAGAACTTCGCCGTGCTCGCGCTGCCTGGCATCCAGGAGAAGCTCGAGTTCGTGCCGGGCGATGTCGAGAAGCTGCTTGCCAAGAACGACTTCAACTGGGCCGCCGCCAACCGCGAGCGCATCCTGACGGAGTGGTCGAAGCGCTACGAATCGAAGTCGGAAAAGAAGCCGCTCTGATCCCGGCATCGAAGCAAGACGGTATCCGGCCATGACGAGCAGCAGCTTTCTTTCCCTCCGCGGCATCGGCAAGTCCTTTGGCGCCACACGCGTGCTCGACGGCATCGATCTCGACATCGAGCCCGGCGAGTTCGTGTGCCTGCTCGGCCCCTCGGGCTGCGGCAAGACCACGCTGCTGCGCATCGTCTGCGGCATCGAGCGTGCCGACAGCGGCCAGATCCTGCTCGGCGGCCAGGACATCGCGGGCCTGCCGCCCGCGGCGCGCGGCTTCGGCGTGGTGTTCCAGTCGTACGCGCTCTTTCCCAACCTGACGGCCGCGCAGAACATCGCCTACGGCCTGCATCCCACGGGCGCGCTGGCCCGCGAGATGGCCAAGCGCTCGCGCGAGATGCTCGACCTGGTCGGGCTCGCCGCGCATGCCGACAAGTACCCCGTGCAGCTCTCGGGCGGCCAGCAGCAGCGCATCGCGCTGGCCCGTGCGCTCGCGCCCAATCCGCGCCTGCTGCTGCTCGACGAGCCGCTCTCCGCGCTCGACGCGCAGGTGCGCGCCACGCTGCGCAGCGAGATCCGCGCGCTGCAGAAGCGCCTGGGCATCGTCACCATCATGGTCACGCACGACCAGGAAGAAGCCCTCTCGATGGCCGACCGCGTCGTGCTCATGCACAACGGTCGCATCGAGCAGGCCGGCACGCCCGACGAGCTCTATCGCCAGCCGCGCACCCGCTTCGTGGCCGGCTTCGTGGGCCGAATGAACATGCTGCCCGCCACGGTGCTGGCCGACGGCAAGGTGCGCGTGCGCGACAGCGAGCTGCTGTGCGCGCCCGGCAACCTCAGCATCGGCTCGCAGGCCACGGTGGGCATCCGTCCCGAGCACGTGGTGGTGAAGCGCTTCGGCACCGAGCTCGGCGCCAACAGCTTCGCCGCGCGCCTGCTCGACACCGAGTTCTTCGGCAACCGCACGTCGGCCCGGCTGGCCTGCGAGCCGCTGGGCATCGAGATCGAAGCCGAGCTGCCCGCCGATGCCCGCAGCGGCGGCGACGAGCCGCTGGTGCCCAGCAGCATGGTCCACATCCAGCTGCCTTTGAACGCGCTGTCGGTCCTGGCGCATTGAGCATGAGCAGTTCTCCCGACGCCATCGCCGTCGCGCCGGTGGTGGCGATGCGCCGCAGCACCTTCGACCGCGAGCGCTGGCTGACGGGCGCCGCCGTGCTGCTGGTCGTGCTGCTGCTGGTGGTGATCGTCGCGCTGCCCGTCGGCGCACTGGTCGGCCAGAGCTTCTTCGATCGCGATGGCGCCTTCGTCGGCCTTGCCAACTTCGCGCGCTACCTCGAGAACCCCGCGCTGGTGCAGTCGGCATTCAACAGCGTGGGGCTCGCGGCGATCAGCGCGGTGATCTGCACCGCCATCGCCTACGTCTATGCCTACGGGCTTACGCTGTCCTGCATGCCGGCCAAGGGCGTGCTGCGCGCGGTGGCGCTGATGCCGCTGCTCGCGCCTTCGCTGCTTCCCGCGATCAGCCTCGTCTACCTGTTCGGCAACCAGGGCCTGTTCAAGGGGCTGCTGGGCGACGTGTCGATCTACGGCCCGCTGGGCATCGTGCTCGGCTCGGTGTTCTGGACGCTGCCGCACGCGCTGCTGATCCTCACCACCGCCATGGCCACCTCCGACGGCCGGCTCTACGAGGCCGCGCAGACGCTGGGCGCCTCGCGCTGGCGCATCTTCCGCACGGTGACGCTGCCTTCCTCACGTTACGGCCTCATCGTGGCCGCGATGGTGGTGTTCGTGCTGGTCGTCACCGACTTCGGCGTGCCGAAGGTGGTGGGTGGCCAGACCGGCGTGCTCGCCACCGACATCTACAAGCAGGTGGTCGGGCAGCAGAACTTCCAGATGGGCGCGGTGGTCGGTCTCGTGCTGCTGATTCCCGCCGTGCTGTCCTTCCTCGTCGAGCGCCATGTGCGCGGCAGGCAGGCAGCGGCGCTGTCGGCGCGCGCCACGCCTTATCACCCCGAACCCGTGAAGACACGCGACCGCGCGTTGCTGGCGTTCTGCGTGCTCACTGCCCTCGCCATCCTCGTGATGATCGGCATGGCGGTGTTCGCGTCGCTGGCCACCTACTGGCCCTACAACCTCGTGCCGTCGTTCAAGAACTACGACTTCAGCAACATGGACGGCGGCGGCTGGGGCAGCTACTTCAATTCGCTGCGCATGGCCGTGTGCGCGGCGGTGGCGGGCGCGCTCGTCACCTTCGTATCGGCCTACTTCGTCGAGAAGCCGCGCCACTTCGGGCTGCTGCGCGAGCTGCTCAACCTGCTGGCCAACCTGCCGCTGGCGGTGCCGGGGCTGGTGCTGGGCGTGGGCTACATCTTCTTCTTCATCTCGCCTTCGAACCCGCTGCGCGCCATCTACGGCAGCATGACCATCCTCGTGGTCTGCACGGTGGCGCACTTCTTCTCGGTGGCGCACCTCACTTCGCTCACCGCGCTGCGCCAGCTCGACCGCGAGTACGAGCTGGTGTCGGAATCGATGGGCGTGCCGTTCTGGCACACGCTGTGGCGCGTGCACCTGCCGGTGGCGCTGCCCACCGTGCTCAACGTGGGCGGCTATTTCTTCGTGAACGCGATGACGACCGTGTCTGCCGTCGTGTTCCTCTACTCGCCGCAGACCACCCTCGCCGCCATCGCCGTGCTCAACATGGACGACGCCGGCGACGTGGCGCCCGCCGCCGCCATGGCCTCGCTGATCATGCTCACGGCCGCCATCGGCCGGGGCCTGTTCGCGCTGGCGGGGCATTGGGCACTCGAGCGCACCCAGACCTGGAGACATCGTTGACAAGCGCAACCCCGCAAGCAAGCAACCCCGACAGTTTCGACCTCATCGTGGTCGGCGCCGGCATCGTCGGCCTGGCCCATGCCTACACCGCCGTGCAGCGCGGCCTCAAGGTCTGCGTGATCGAGCGCGACGCGGCCGCCATCGGCGCGTCGATCCGCAACTTCGGCTTCATCACCATCACCGGCCAGGCGCCGGGCGACATGTGGCGCCGCGCCATGCATGCACGCGGCGTGTGGAACGAGGTCGCACCGCAGGCCGGCATCGAGGTCGTGCACCGCAACCTGTGGCTCGCGGCTTATCGCCCGGAGGCGCACGACGTGCTCGAAGCATTCATGCGCACGCCGATGGGCAAGGGTTGCGAGCTGCTCGATGCCGCTGACGCGCAGGCCAGGGCGCCCGCGCTGAGCCTTGCAGATGCGCGCTCGGTGCTCTTCAGCCCGCATGAGCTGCGCGTCGAATCGCGCACCGCCATCGGCCTGCTCACGAAGTGGCTGGCCGAGGCGCACGGCGTGACCTTCCGCTTCGGCGAAACCGTGCACGAGGTGGAAACGCCGCGCGTGCGCACCTCGCGCGGCACGCTGCACGCGGAGCGCGTGGTGGTCTGCACCAACACCGACCTGCACGGCCTTTTCTCCGACCGTATCGTCACGCACGACCTCACGCTGTGCCGCCTGCAGATGCTGCGCGTGAAGCCCGAGGAAGGGTTCCGCCTGCCGGGCTCGGTGATGATGGACCTGAGCCTCGCACGCTACGAGGGCTACAGCACGCTGCCCGAGGCCGCCGCGCTGCGCGCGCGCCTGGAGCAGGAAGAGGCCGCGTCGCTCGCGCACGGCATCCACCTGATCGTGGTGCAGAGCGCCGACGGCTCGCTGGTGGTCGGCGATTCGCATCACTACGCCGACGCGCCCGAGCCCTTCGCGATGGAGGAGGTCGACCAGCTCATCCTGCGTCACCTGCGCAGCACGCTGAACCTCGAATCCGCGCAGATCGTCGAGCGCTGGACGGGCGTGTACCCTTCGTCGAAGACCACGCCCTGCGTGATCGACGCGCCCGACGACGCCACGCGGCTGGTGCTGGTCACCAGCGGCAGCGGCGCGAGCACCGGCTTCGGCATCGCGCACGACGTCTTCAATGCATGGTGACCTCCGGCCCGCCGCAACCTTTTCAGCCAGCCACTCACACTCCGCCGCCATGAACGCCCACAACCACTCGCAACTCAAGGCCGTCGTCTTCGACTGGGCCGGCACCATCCTCGACTTCGGCTCCTGCGCGCCCATGGGCGCCTTCGTGAAGCTGTTCGAGCAGTTCGGCGTCGACATCACCATCGCCGAGGCGCGCGGCCCGATGGGCATGGCCAAGTGGGATCACATCAAGGCGCTGGGCACGCTGCCGCGCATCGCCGCGCAATGGGAAGCCAAGCACGGCCACGCCTTCAACGACGCCGACGTCGACAGGCTCTACGAGGTGTTCACGCCGATGAACGCGGCCAGCGTGCGCGACCATGCCGACTTCATTCCCGGCGCGCTCGAGGCGGTGAAAGCGGCGCGCGAGCGCGGCCTGAAGATCGGCTCCACCACCGGCTACAACCGCCCGATCATGGAAGTGGTCGTGCCCATCGCCGCGGCCGGCGGCTACTCGCCCGACAACCTCGTGTGCGCCGGCGACCTGGCCGAAGGCCGCCCGTCGCCGCTCATGATGTACCGCTGCTTCGCCGACCTCGGCGTGTGGCCGCCGCACACCGTGGTGAAGGTCGACGACACCGGCGTCGGCCTGCAGGAAGGTCTCAACGCCGGCACCTGGGCCGTGGGCCTCGCGGTCAGCGGCAACGCCAACGGACTCACGCTGGCCGAGTGGCAGGCGTTCGACGAAGCGCAGCAGCAGGAGCGCCGCGCGCGCGCCACCGCCGACCTCGAAGCAGCCGGCGCGCACTACGTGATCGACAGCGTCGCCGACCTGCCGCAGGTGCTGGAAGACATCGAGCGCCGCCTGCAAGCCGGCGAACGGCCCGCCGCCACTGCCGTCTGAGCGACGAAGAGAAAGCGGCAGCGTCCGACTTGACGCGCCGCCTCGCGGGCCTAGCATGGCCCGCATGCGAAGCACAGCCTTTGTCCTTCTCTTCTGCCTCGGCCTGCTGACGGCCGCGTGCGACGAAAAGCCGACGAAGCCCGGCGTGCCGGTGCCCAAGGCTTCGACGAGCATCGTCGCCGCGCCTGCGTTGGTCGCGCATCGTTGAGCGCAAGCCGCTCCTGACGGTGGTCCGGCACCACCGGGCTCCTCGCTTGTCTCGCGTTTCCGCGCCAGGGGGTATCCTCGCCGCGGAGAAAACAATGACGACAAACGAGACAACCACCCACCAGCACCAGCCCGATTCACGCTACGCCATGGTCCGCCTGGGCCTCACGCTGCTGATCATGACGGTCGGTAGCAGCGGCATGTACGTGGTGTCGGTGATGCTGCCGGCGGTGCAGGCAGAGTTCGGCGTGGCGCGCGCCGATGCCTCGCTGCCCTACACGTTGCTGATGCTCGGGTTCGGCTTCGGCGGCGTGCTGATGGGCAAGCTGGCGGACCGCATCGGCGTAATGAAGCCGCTGCTGATGGGGGCGATCTTTCTGGGTGCGGGCTATGTCGCCACGGGCTTCTCCAGCGGCATTGTCAGCTTCACCATCGTGCAGGCCCTGCTGGTCGGCCTGCTCGGCAGCTCGGTGGCTTTCGCGCCGCTGGTGGCCGACACCTCGCTTTGGTTCGTCAAGCGGCGCGGCATTGCGGTCGCAGTGTGCGCGAGCGGCAACTACCTGGCGGGCGCTGTATGGCCGCCGATCGCGCAGCACTTCGTCGAAACGGTGGGCTGGCGCCAGACCTACATCGGCATGGGCATCTTCTGCGGCGTGACGATGGCGCTGCTGGCCATGTTCTTTCGCGCACGGCCACCTGCGCTGGTCGTGGCGGCACCGGCCAACGCGGCAGCGGGCACCGTGGCTGCGCGCGACATGACGCGCCCCTTCGGCCTGAGCATGGGCACGGCGCAGGGCCTGCTGTGCGTGGCCGGCGTGGCCTGCTGCGTTGCCATGGCGATGCCGCAGGTGCACATCGTGGCCTACTGCGGCGACCTGGGCTACGGACCGGCGCAGGGCGCGATCATGCTGTCGCTGATGCTGGGCTTCGGCATCGTGAGCCGGCTGGTGTCGGGCGCCATCTGCGACCGCATCGGCGGGCTGCGCACGCTGTTGCTGGGCGGCGTGCTGCAGTGCGTGGCGCTGCTGCTGTTCCTGCCTTTCGACGGGCTGGTGCCGCTCTACGTGATCTCGGCGCTGTTCGGGCTGTTTCAGGGCGGCATCGTGCCGTCGTACGCGATCATCGTGCGCGAGCACTTCCCGCCGAAGGAAGCGGGCGGACGCGTGGGCACGGTGCTGATGTTCACGCTCTTCGGCATGGCGCTGGGCGGCTGGATGTCGGGCAAGGTGTTCGACCTCACGGGCAGCTACCACGCGGCCTTCATCAACGGCATCGGCTGGAACCTGGTGAACGTGAGCATCGCGTCCTTCCTGCTGTTCAGGACGCTTCGGCGATCAGGCGGCCGAGTGTTTGCATTGCCTGCTCGCTGACCGCGTCCCATGGGTGGCCGTAGTTCAGCCTGAGGCAGTTGGAGAAGGCGCGCGTGGCCGAGAAGATCGGACCCGGCGCGACGCTGATGCCGAGTTCCAGCGCCTTGCGGTGGATCTCCAGCGCGTTGGCCCGAGCCGGCAGCTCGACCCACAGGAAGTACCCGCCCAGCGGCCGTGTCGCGCGTGTGCCCGGCGGAAAGTAGTGCCCCACGGCCTGCGCGAAGCTGGCCTGCTGCACCGCCAGCGTCTGGCGTAGCTTACGCAGGTGCTTGTCGAGCCCGCCTTTCTCCAGGTAGCCCGCGAGCGCCAGCTGCGCCGGCGCAGAGGTGCTGAGCGTGCTCGACAGCTTCTGCCGCGCGACCTTGCGCGCGAAGCGGCCGGCCGAGGTCCAGCCGATGCGATAGCCCGGCGCCAGGCATTTCGAGAACGAGGAGCAGTGCAGCACCAGCCCCTGCGTGTCGAAGGCTTTCGCGGGCGCGGGACGGCGTTCGCCGAAGTAGAGCTCGGCGTACACGTCGTCCTCGATCAGCGGCAGGCCGTGGCGTGCGAGCAGCTCTACCAGCGCCTTCTTCTTCGCGTCGGGCATCAGGCTGCCGAGCGGGTTCTGGAAGGTGGTCATCAACCAGCATGCGGTGGGCCTGTGCGCCGCGATGGCCAGCTCCAGCGCTTCGAGGTTGATGCCCTCGCCGGGATGCGTCGGCACCTCGACGGCGCGCAGGCCCATGCGCTCCAGCGCCTGCAGCGCCGCGTAGAAGGTGGGCGATTCGACGATCACCGTATCGCCCGGTCGCGTCACCGCCGAGAGGCAGAGGTTGAGCGCCTCCAGTGCGCCGTTGGTGACAACGATCTCGTCGGCTGCCACCTGCATGCCGTCGGCCAGGTAGCGCAGCGCGATCTGCCGGCGCAGCGCCGCGCTGCCGGGCGTGAGGTCGTCCACCGTGCTCCACGGGTCGAGCGACCTGGCGCTTGCGGCCATGAATTGCCCGAGCCGCGCCAGCGGAAAGAGCAGCGGGCTCGGAAAGGCCGAGCCGAAGGGCACGACCTTGCGTGACATGCTGGCTTCGAGGATGTCGAACACCTGGTCGCTCACGTCGAGCGACTTCGGCCCGCCGGCGGGGCGCGAGGTGAGTGTGGATTCGGGCGGCGCGTCGCGCAGGCCGCCGCCCGTGACGTAGTAGCCCGAGCGGTCGCGCGCCCGCACCAGGCCGCGCGCCTCGAGCAGGTAGTAGGCCTCGAACACGGTCGACGCGCTGACTCCGCGGCTCTGGCCGGTGTGGCGCACCGAGGGCAGGCGGTCGCCGGTCTTCAGCGTGCCGTTGCGGATCGAGGCCTCGATGTCGGCGGCCAGGGCTTCGTATCTCTTCATCGCTGGGGGTGTTCGTTCGGAGGCACTTTATCTGCACCGGTCAATTGGAGCGAATCTGCATCTGTTTTTTCTAGCCGGCCTGGGCCACACTCGACCCATGTCGAATCTCTTGCGCGCGCTGCGCGCCGTTCTCTGGAGTTTCATCGGGCTGGGAGGCCGCCGGGCCGACGCCGAGAGGCGGACGGCGCAGGTCGGCATCCTGCCGCTGATCGGCGTGGCCCTCGTGATGGTGCTGCTGCTGATCGCGGGGCTGATCACGCTGGCGCACTACGTTGCCGGCACATGAAGAAGCGCGCGCTCAGGCTCTTCGCGCTCGGGCTGCTGCTTGTCGTGCAGGGCATGGCGAACGCGGCCACGCCCGCCATCGTGCCGGACACCATCGAGCAGCGCGTGGCCGCCTGCATCGCCTGCCACGGCCGCGAGGGCGCGACCACCAACGCAGGCTACTTTCCGCGGTTGGCGGGCAAGCCGGCCGGCTACCTGTTCAACCAGCTCGTGAGCTTTCGCGACGGCCGCCGCTTCAACAGCGACATGGCGTACATGGTGCAGCACCTGTCGGACGCCTATCTGCGCGAGATGGCCGATTACTTCGCCGGGCTGCAGCTGCCGTATCCGCCCATTTCCCCCAACAGCGACGCCACGCCCGAGCAGCTCCAACGCGGCCGCCAGCTGGTGCGCGAAGGCGACGCCGCGCGCGGCATCCCCGCCTGCGTGCAGTGCCACGGCGCGGCGTTGACCGGCGTACAGCCGGCCATCCCGGGGCTGCTGGGGCTGCCGCGGCTGTACGTGTCGTCGCAGCTCGGTGCCTGGCTCACGAAGGAGCGGCACGCGCCGGCGCCCGACTGCATGGCCGACATCGGCCGGCGCATGAGCACCGCCGACATCAACGCCGTCGCGAGCTGGTTCGCCGTGCAGCCGATGCCGGTCGACACGAAACCCGCGACCTCGCTGCCCGCGCCGCTGCCCATGACCTGCGGCGGCATGCCGAAGTGACGGAGCCGCGCCCATCATGAAACTGCGACACCTCGCCTGGACGCTGCTCGCGCTCGTCGTGCTCGGCGCCGCTGCCGCCGGCGGCATCGTGGCGATGAACCTGCGCGGCGAAGACCCGTTGCCCGCGCAGGCCGAGGCCTTCCAGTCCACGCCACAACTCGTCGAGCGCGGGCGCTACCTCGCGCTGGCCGGCAACTGCGCGGGCTGCCACACCACGCGCGGCGGCGAGCCCTACGCGGGTGGCATGCCGATCGACACGCCCTTCGGCACCGTCTATTCGAGCAATCTCACGCCCGACGACAAGGCCGGCATCGGTAGCTGGAGCAGCGCGCATTTCTGGCGCGCGATGCACAACGGCCGAAGCAAGGATGGGCGGCTGCTGTATCCGGCGTTCCCGTATCCCAGCTTCACGCAGGTGACGCGCGAGGACTCCGACGCGATCTACGCCTACCTGCGCAGCGTGCCGCCCTCGGCGGTGCCCAACCGGGAGCACCGGCTGCGCTTTCCGTACGACACGCAGGCCGCGCTGGCCGTGTGGCGCGCGCTCTCGTTCAAGCCCGAGCCATTCGTCGCCAATGCCGGCAAGCCCGCCGAATGGAACCGTGGCGCCTACCTGGTCAACGGCCTGGGCCATTGCATCGCCTGCCACGGCAGCCGCAACTCGCTGGGGGCGACGGAGACGAAGCTGGGGCTATCGGGCGGCCTCATCGCGGTCGAGAACTGGTATGCACCTTCGCTCACCGATCCGCACGAGGCGGGCTTGGCCGATTGGCCTGCAACCGAGGTGGTGGCGCTGCTCAAGAACGGAACCGCGCCGCGCGGATCGGTCATGGGGCCGATGGCCGACGTGGTGTTCCGCAGCACGCAGTACCTGAGCGACGCCGACCTTGCGGCGATGGCGAACTACCTCAAGGATCTGCCCGACGCGCCGAAGGCCGAAGCCCCGGCCGTCGCAGCAGCGAAGGCCCCGATCCGCCGCGATGCCGGCACCATGGCGCGCGGCGCGAAGATCTACGACCAGCGCTGCGCCTACTGCCATGGCGACCAGGGGCAGGGCGCGGCTGGCGCCTATCCGCCGTTGGCGGGCAATCGCGCCGTGAACATGGCGCGGCCCACCAACCTGATCCAGGTGATCTCGCACGGCGGCTTCCTGCCATCGACCTCCGGCAATCCGCGTCCCTACGGCATGCCGCCGTTCGGCCAGACGCTGGACGCAGCCGAGGTAGCGGCAGTGCTCACCTACGTGCGCGGCTCCTGGGGCAACGACAGCCCGCCCGTCACGCAGCTCGACACCATGCGGCGCTGAGTCAGATGTTCGTGCTGGACGGAATCCGGCTCGGCAACAGGTGCTCGTAGGGCCGCACGCGCGTGGTGTTGCGCTGGCCGATGGTGGCCTCGATGCCCGCGAGCGCATTACGAAAGCGCTCCAGCGGCCCGCCTTGCCCCGCGATGGCAGGGTCCAGCAGCACCGGCAGATGCGGGAACACGTTGTCCTTGTATTCGCCCAGCGGCCGGTAGTACACGCCGCCGAGGATGTGGAACAGCAGGATCTGCTCCTGCGCCGCCAGTCGCGAGGGCAGCATCTGCGACCAGCTCGCCTCGTTCTGCCCGGTGCTGCTCGTCGGCGCCGGTGTGCCTTCGGTGCCCGCGCTGAAGGGCGCATAGGTCATCACCGAATACTGCGGGAAGTTCACCGCCGCGTGCTGCGCGCTGGCGTTGAAGATGATGGCGGTGAGCACGTCGATCAGCTGCGCGCGCGTGGTGATCGCGCGGAAGCCGTGCACCTTGCCGCTGGTGGCCAGCTCGGTGGCCCAGGCCTTGAGCTCGTAGTCGCCGGTCACGTCGGCGTCGCTCAGGTAGTAGGTGGCTACGTAGTCGCCCACCCACTGCGCGATCGCGTTCCACACCAGCAGCGCGTCGTCGCGGTACGGGTAGTCGGGCAGCGCGGTCGCATCGTCCACGCCGCGCGTGCGCAGGTCGTTGGGCAGCATCATCCGGTCGTAGAAGTCGTAGGCCAGCCGGTCGCGGCCACACTGCTGCTGCAGCGTCTCGATGGGCGCGGCGAGGATCACGTCGCCCGTGGTCAGCGGCGCCATGATGATCAGCGTCGCGGCCTCGTTGATGAACATCGCGCCTTCCAGGTGCGGCGACAGCAGCCGGCTCAGCGGGTGCGCGGTCGCGAGCTGGCGCTGCGTGGCCATCGCGAAGGCTTCCGACATCAGGTGCGTGCGGCCCAGGTGCACGAACATCTCGTGGTAGTTGAAGTCGGCCACCTGCACCACGGTCTTGGCCGACTGCCAGGCCCAGTAAGCCTCGGCGTTCGCGGTGTCGTCCACGCGCAGGAAGATCGCGTTCGCGGCCGGGTCCTGCCCGCATTGAATGGCGACCGGCACCAGCGAGCGGCCGGTCTTCGGCCGTGCGAACAGCGCGATGGGCGCGTGGATGTAGCCCGTGCCCGTGAGCGGCTTGATCTGCGGGCCGGCGGGCGCCATGTCGCCCAGGCCTTCGTAGTCGAGGATGTAGAGCCGGCCCGAGGCGGCAGCGTCGGCGAGGCTGTCGCCCGCGCCCATCACCTGCCGGTATTGCGCGTCGCCCAGCGGGAACTTCGCCGGCAGCGTGGTAGCGCGCTGTATCAGCATCGGGTTGGGCCCCGACACGCGCATGGCGGCGAACAGGTCGTTGTCGTGCAGCAGTTGCGCGATGGCGGGCTTCTCGATGGTGACGAAGAGGGCGTCGTATTGAGCCACCGTCTTCGGACCGTTCAGTGCGCCCAACGGGCCCTGCGACAGCAGGTCGTGGTGGATCTGCTTGAGCTGCGTGGCGATGTCGCCCGCCGTGCCGGTGAGCGTGCCCAGCAGCGCCAGCACCGCGGCCGGCAGCGTCGCCAGCCCGCCGTTGGCGGCCAGCAGCTGGTCGAAGCTGGCCTGCAGGCCGGCCAGTCGCGTGCGCAGGTTATCGAGCGACTGCAGGCTGCCCGAGGCCAGCGCGCTGGTGGCGAACGAAGCCGCGAAATTGGTGACGGCTTCCAGCGCCTTCGCGATCGTCTTGAGCTGGTGCTCCAGCGCAGGCAGCTCGGTCGCGGGCACCACAGCGCCCATCGGCACGCCGGCCAGGTTGATGTGCGACTCGGTCCAGAGATAGGTCGCCTGCCGCCCCACCAGCTCGAGCCGCCGCAGCGTGGCGCTGATCGGGTCGATCTTCTGCGGCAGCGTGGGCTTGGGCACCGGCAGCGCGGCCGAGGCGGTGGAAGTCTTGCCGGCCAGCAGGCCCAGGCCGCCCGCCGAGGCGGACCATTTGAGGATGTCTCTGCGCTTCATCGGGGAGTTCCCTGTCGTTATGAATCTTGGGAAGGCCGACGGGGTGGTTGGCCACAAAATCGAACGCTCGTTCTATTTGTGGCCGGATTCTGCGGAGGGGCTCCGGCGTTGGCAATCAGGGTTGCTGCCTACCTCGAAGGTGCACAGCAACCGCGCCGGAAGCGGGTCAGGATGCAGTCAGGCGGCAGTATGCGGATGACGCGCGGCTTCGTACAGCGTGTGCGCCAGGTCGCGGTGCCTTGCCAGCAGCGGTGACAGCTCGAGCCCGGTGAATTCGCCATTGCGGATGCGGACCGTGCCGCCGATCACGCTCAGCGACACCGAGGCCGGCGTGCAGAACACCAGCGCAGCCACCGGGTCGTGCCCCGCGCCCGCGTGCGCGACGCCGCGCATGTCGAAGGCCACGATGTCTGCCGACATGCCGGGCGCGATTGAGCCGATGTCGTCGCGGCCCAATACTTTCGCGCCCCCAAGCGTGGCGATTTCGAGTGCCTCGCGCGCAGTCATCGCGGCCGGGCCGTAGCCCACGCGCTGCAGCAGCATGGCCTGCCGAGCCTCGCCCAGCATGTGCGCGCCGTCGTTCGACGCGCTGCCGTCCACGCCCAGCCCCACGGGCACGCCCGCGCGGCGCATCGCACCGATGGGCGCGATGCCCGAGGCCAGCCGCATGTTGGAGCAGGGGCAGTGCGCAACGCCGGTGCCGGTGCGGCCGAAGAGCGCGATGCCAGCCTCGTCGAGCTTCACGCAGTGCGCGTGCCAAACGTCGCGGCCGACCCAGCCAAGGTCTTCGGCGTACTCGGCCGGCGTCATGCCGAACTTCTCGCGCGAATAGGCCACGTCGTTGTCGTTCTCGGCCAGGTGCGTGTGCAGCGACACGCCGCGCTCGCGCGCGAGTTCGGCCGACAGGCGCATCAGGTCGCGCGACACCGAGAAGGGCGAGCAGGGCGCGAGCACGATGCGGCGCATCGAATGGCGCGAGGCGTCGTGCCAGCGGTCGATGAGCCGCTCGCTGTCGCGCAGGATCGCTTCCTCGGTCTCCACCACCTCGTCGGGCGGCAGGCCGCCGGCGCTGCGGCCCACGCTCATGCTGCCGCGCGCCGCGTGGAAGCGCATTCCCATTGCGTCGGCTGCCTCGATGGAGTCGTCGAGCCGCGAGCCGTTGGGAAACAGGTAGAGATGGTCGCTGGTGGTGGTGCAGCCCGAGAGCATCAGCTCTGCCATCGCGGTCTGCGTGGACACGCGGATCATCTCGGGCGTGAGGCGCGCCCACAGCAGGTACAGGTTGGTGAGCCAGCCGAAGAGCTCGGCGTCCTGCGCTTCGGGCACCGCGCGCGTGAGGCTCTGGTACATGTGGTGGTGCGTGTTGACCAGTCCGGGCATCACGACGTGGCCGTGCATGTCGATGGCTTCGGCGCGGCCCTCGCGCAGGGCGTCGAGGTACACCGCCGGCAGCTGCGCTGTCTCTCCGACCCAGGCGATTGCGGGCCCTTGCATCACCACCGCACCGTCGCGGATCTCGCGCCGCGCGGCGTCCATGGTGACCAGCACGTCGGCGTGCCGGACGATACGCAGCGGGGAGGGCGTGGCGGTGGTGGATGTGTTCATGATGTCATTCGGTCCCATGCGAGGTGCGCGCCGCCAGTGTGAAGGATCGCTCCCTCGACAGCACGCCGTTGTAGAAAAGATTGAGCAGCACCGCGGCGCAGGTGCCGAGCACGATGCCGCTGTGCGTCAGCGGATGCGTCCAGGCCGGAAAGTGCTGGAAGAAGTTCGGCGACAGCGTGGGGATCAGCCCCAGGCCGATGGAGATCGCGATCACGTACAGCGCATGGCGGTTCTGCGAATGGTCGATCTCGCCGAGGATGCGCACGCCCGTGGCCGCCACCATGCCGAACATCACGATGCCCGCGCCGCCGAGCACGAACTGCGGCACCGAGGCCACGATGTGCGCGATCTTCGGGAAGAGCGCGAGCGCGATGAGCAGCACGCCGCCGCCGGCCGCCACGTAGCGCGAGCGCACGCCGGTGACTGTCACGAGCCCCACGTTCTGCGAGAACGAGGTGTACGGGAATGTGTTGAACACGCCGCCGATCACCGTGCCCAGGCCGTCGGCGCGCAGGCCGCGCGTCAGCGCATCGGTGCCCACCTTGCGGCCGGTGATCTCGCCGAGCGCGAGGAACATGCCGGTGGATTCGACCAGCGTGATCAGCATCACGATGCACATCGAGGCGATGGCCGTGAGCTCGAAGCGCGGCATGCCGAAGTGAAAGGGCGTGGTCACCGCGACCCAGCTTGCCTCGGCCAGCCCGTCGAAGTGCATGCGCCCGAGCGCCAGCGACAGGCCGACGCCGAAGACGATGCCCAGCAGTACCGCGATGTTGGCAACCAGGCCCTTGCCGAAGCGCGTGATCGCGATGATCACCAGCAGCACCGCCGCCGCGATCGCCAGGTTCACCGGCTCGCCGTAGGCGGGGTTCGCCACCGCATGCGCCACGCCGTCGACCATGCGGGTCGCGGTGGGCTGCCCGCCCGCAGCCCAGTTGATGGCCACGCCCATGAGCGACACGCCGATCAGCGTGATGACCGTGCCCGTCACCAGCGGAGGAAACACGCCCAGCACGCGCCCCATCAGCGGCGCGACCAGCATGCCGAACACCCCCGCCACGATGGTGGCGCCGTAGATCGCTGGCAGGCCCAGCGAAGGATCGATGCCGATGGCGATCATCGGGCCGACCGCCGCGAAGGTCACGCCCATCATCACCGGCATGCGGATGCCGAAGCGCCAGAAGCCGATGGCCTGCACCAGCGTGGCGATGCCCGCGGCCAAGAGGTCGGCATTGATGAGGAAGGCGATGTCGGCTTTAGAGAGGCCGAGCGCGCCGCCCACGATGAGCGGCACCGCCACCGTGCCCGCGTACATCACGAGCACGTGCTGCAGGCTCAGCGCGCCGCAGCGGCCGAGGGGAAGCTTCTGGTCGACCCCTTCGCCGTCTCCTGCGGGGGTCTTTTTATCGTTCGAAAGCATGTGGACCTTTCTTTCCTGCCGATGAACCGGCGCGGCAGTCTAGGAGCGATGCATTCGCACGCGCAAAGTCAATAAATGACCCGCCCTGTGCACAAAAAGTGGACGGACTTGGGCGGCGCGATCAGGACGCCAGCAACTCGTCGAGGCTGGCCACCAGGTGGTTGGCAAACAGCTCAGCCGCGGGGCTCGGAGGCTGCGAGGCACGGGTCTCGAGTGTGAGCGTCTGGGCGCGCAGCGCGGCGTCGCGCAACGGAACGAAGACCAGCGAGCCCTCCTGCCGCTCCTCGTCGACGTCGAGCCGGTTGAGCAGCGTGATGCCGCCGCCCTGGCGCACCAGCCGGCGCATGAGCGCGGTGGAAGTGGTTTCGACGACCGGCGAGGCGCTGACCCCCGAGAGCCCGAAGGCCGCATCGAGGATGGGCCGGATCGACAGCAAAGGCGCCGGCAGGATCAGCGGATAGCCGACGCACTCGGCCAGAACCGTCGTCGCATGGGCAGTCAGCGGGTGGCCGGGCGGCACCACCGCGCCGATCGGCCACTCGCTGGCGAACAGCGTGCGAAAGCCGGCGGTGCCGGGCACGTCGTAGGCCAGCGCCAGGTCGGCGTCGCCCTCGCTCACGCTGCGCAGCACCGCCGCGATCGGCAGGCCTAGCAGCTTCAGCTGGATACCGGGATGCGCCTCGCGAAAGCGCTGCACCACGGCCGGAAGGAAGGAGTCGGCCAGGCCCGCCGTGGTGGCGAGCGTGACCTCGCCCTGGCGCAGCCCTCGCACGGCCTCGATGCGCTGGCGCACCAGGTCGAACTCGTGCAGCGTGCCGCGCGCGTGGGCCAGCACGATCTCGCCCACGGGCGTGAGCTTCAGCGTGTTGTGGATGCGCTCGAAGAGCGGGGCGCCCAACTCCTCCTCGAGATTCAGGATCTGCCGGTTGACCGCCGTGGGCACCACATGCAGCTGCTCGGCCGCCTTGCGGATCGAGCCCGCGCGAACCACCTCGACGAAATAGCGAATGACCTTGGCGTGCATGTTTCCCCCGCGCCGCTGGGGGCGCGGGGCGAATCATGCATGCGGGTTCAGAGGTCGGGCAAGCCCATGGCCGGGTCGCTCACCGTGTGCTTGCCGGTTTCGACGCGGCCTGCGAAGCGGCGGTAGTAGGCGGGGTCGGCGTCGTAGGTGACCGCGAAGTCGTACCACTGGCCGCTGGCTGCGAGATCCCAGGGCTGGTCTGCGTTGGTGCCGCCGTTCACGGTTGCGGTCCAGGGCCCGTCGTTGCGGTAGGCCTTGGCGGTGACGGTGAACCTGCACGCGGCCTTGCCGTCGTTGCGCATGTTCAGGTAGACGTTGCCGTTGGTGATGTCGTAGCACACGCGCACCTCGGGTTGCGCCGCACCGCCCGCGCGCAGGGTGTTGAGGTTGCCCTTGAAATGGCGGTGGAAGCCGTTGGGGCCGAGCACCCACAGGTCGTAGGCACCGGCGTCGTCGGCCATCGCGGCCCAACTGTCGTCGAGTGCCTTGCCGGCCTCGAGCATGTAGCGGCGCGGCAGGCGGTCGAGATGCAGCCTGTCGTAGACGTGGAACACGGCGGCGGCCTTGCCGGTGTTGAGGAAGAGCAGCTTGAGCTTTCCTCCGACCGCATCGGCGAGGGCGCTGGTGTGCAGCTCGTAGGGCAGCGCGCGCGAGGGCCGCGTGCCGGTGGGCTGGCGCGGCAACTGCGGATCGGGCGGCAGCGGCACCTGCGTCAGCGCCTCCTGGTCGAGGCGCAGCTTGTCGGCCTCGGTCCTGTTCCTGCGGCCGGTGAGCGTGGGCAGAGTCTCGCTGTTGGGCGTGGCGAAGTTGAAGGCGCTCGTGAGGTCGCCGCACACCGCGCGGCGGAATGGCGAGATGTTCGGCTCCTTCACGCCGAATCGTGCCTCGATGAAGCGCAGCACCGAGGTGTGGTCGAACACCTGCGAGTTGACCCAGCCACCGCGGCTCCACGGCGAAAGCACGTACAGCGGCACGCGCGGACCGGGGCCGAACACGCGACCGTCGGGCGCGGGCTGCGAGGTGCTGCCTTCCGGCGGCGGTTGCGTGAAGTACTCGTGCGCCATGTCGGCATCGGCGAGCGTGGTCTTGCCGGCCTTCGACTTGTCGGGGTTGACCGAAGGCGCGGAAGGCGAGGGCACGTGGTCGAAGTAGCCGTCGTTCTCGTCGAAGTTGACCAGCAGCACGGTCTTGCTCCAGACCTCGGGCACGGCCGTGAGCGCGTCCAGGATTTCCTGCAGGAACCAGGCGCCCTGCACCGGGCTGGAGGGGCCGGGGTGTTCGCAATAGACGGAGGGCGCGTTGATCCAGCTCACCTGCGGCAGGCGGCCGGCCTTGATGTCGCGCCTGAAGGCGTCGAGGTATTCCTCCGGCTTGCTGCCCGGCAGGGTGTTGGCGATGCCCTTGTAGAGCGGGTTGCCCGGGTTGTCGCTGGCGGCGTCGTAGGCGTGATAGGGTGCTGCCTGGCCGCTGTCGGAATAGGGCACGTTGGGCTCGCCGCCGCTGGAGACGGGGAAGGGCGAGGCCCGGTTGGCGCGCCTGAACTGGCGGAATGCGCCGAGCATGTTGTCGCCCCATTCGTCGGGCATGTTCTGGTAGCAGATCCAGCTCACGCCGGCATCTTCGAGCCGTTCGGCGTAGGTCTTCCACGTGTAGCCGGTGTTCACCGCCGATGCACGCCCGTCGAGCCAGTCCCACTCGTTGGTGACGTAGGCCACGCCCTGGGCGGTCGGCCCGTTGGTGCCGGTCAGGTGGAAGGAGCGATTGGCGTCGGTGCCGGTGTGCATCGCGCAGTGGTAGCTGTCGCACAGCGTGAAGGCGTTGGCCAGCGAGAACTGGAACGGCACCTCGGCTTCCTTGAAGTAGCCCATGGCCGCGCTCGTCTTGTGGCGCGCCCACTGGGAGATGCGGCCGTTGTCCCATGCGTCCTGGCTGTCGCCCCAGGAGTGCGGCGTGCCGCTCACGCGCTGCGCGTTGCCCTTGGTCTGGTCGAGGTGGTAGGGCAGCACGATCTTGCCGTCGGCATCGCCCTGCTGCCAGACGTTGCGCCCGCCTGGCAGCGGAACGGTGAAGCGGTCGCCGAAGCCGCGAACGCCCGGCAGCATGCCGAAGTAGTGGTCGAAGGAGCGGTTCTCCTGCATCAGGATGACGATGTGCTCGACGTCCTTGATCGTGCCGGTCTTGTTGTTGGCCGGAATGGCGAGCGCACGGCGGATGCTCGGCGGAAACGCACTGAGTGCGAGGGCTGCGGCGCCGGTGGTGGCGGTGCCGGTGAGGAACTTGCGGCGTGAATTCATGGGGAAGGCTTCTTGTCGTGTTTCTTCGGGCGCTCAGGGTGCGCAGCGCTTCTCGGGCTTGACGCCGGTGTCCGGTGGCGGCGTCGTGGTGGGTGGTGTGACCGTGCCGGGCAGGCCGGCAAAACCGCCGCCGCCACCGCTTCCGCCGCAGGCGGAAAGTGCGCAGGCAACGAAGAGCAGCGCGCAGGCGTGACGCGCGCGCGAGATGACGAGTCGCATGGGGAGATCCTCTCTCGGTGTTGTGCCGCAGAGGCTAGAAAGGCTCAATGACGTCGGGATGAATTCCGCGATGTCAGGGATGTAAGCGCGCGTTGCACGCGCTCGTGCGCCGCCTCAGGACTCGTTGCTGATCCCGCTGCTCACATGCCCCGCAGGCACGTGCCGCGAGGCCGCATCCACATGCCCCGTCTGGTCGTCGAAGAAGAAGTCGGGCTCGAACTCGCGCAGGAACTCGCCCTTGGGCAGGCCGCCGAGGAACATGGCCTCGTCGACGCGGATGTTCCACTTCATCAGCGTGCGGATGGCGCGCTCGTGCGCCGGCGCGCTGCGTGCGGTCACCAGCGCGGTGCGGATGCGCATCTGCGCGTTGCCGGCCATCTGCAGGCGGTGCAGCGCCATCAGCAGCGGCTTGAACGGGCCTTCGGGCAGGGGCAGGTCGGCCTTGCTGAGTTCGTGCGCCTGGAAGGCGTCGAGGCCATCTTTCTGGTACACGCGCTCGGCCTCGTCGGAGAACAGCACCGCGTCGCCGTCGAAGGCGATGCGCACTTCGTTCGGCCATGCGTCGCTGGCCTTCACCGATTCGACCAGCACGCGAGCCGCCGGAAAGCCGGCGTTGAGCGCCTCGCGCACGTCCTGCGCGTTGACCGACAGGAACAGGTGCGCGCGCAGCGGACGCAGGTAGCCGAAGGGCGGGCGGCCCTGGGTGAAAACGCCGCGCTGAAGCCGGATGTCGGCAGCCGCGCTCGACTTGAAGATGCGCATGCCCGAGACCGGGTCGTTGCGCGAGAGGATCACCACCTCCACGCGCTGCACGCCGTCGTCGTTGAAGCGCAGCAGCTTGCGGATCAGCGAATAGGCGATGCCGGGCGCGGCCGGCACGTCGATGCGGTCGAGCTGCAGCTTCATGTAGCCCTCGTTGTCGCCGGCCTCGAAGACCTTGTTTTCTTCTTCGAGGTTGAACAGGGCGCGCGAGGAGATCGCGACCACGAGCTTGTCTTCGAGGGTTACGGGCATGTTGCGTGCGTCCTGCTCTGCGGGCCGACCGTCGTCACTTGACGAACTGGTTCAGCTGGATGATAGGCAGCATCACGGCCAGCACGATCAGCATCACCACGCCGCCCATCGCCACGATCAGGAGCGGCTCGAGGATGGTGGCGAGGTGCATCGCGCGGCGCTGCACTTCGGCGCCGAGCTGGTTGGCGGCGCGCTGCAGCATCAGCGGCAGCGTGCCGGTCTGCTCGCCGAGCCGGGCGAACATCGACACCAGCCCGGGAAAGCGTTTCTTCTGCGCCAGCGCCGAAGCCAGCGGCGCACCCTCGCGCACCAGCACCAGCGCGTCGAGCGCGTCGGCGCGCATCGCGCGGTTGCCCAGCGTCTCGGAAGCAGCCTGCAGCGCGCGCAGGATCGGCACGCCGGCCGTGGCCAGCATGGCGAGCGTGCTCGCGAAGCGCGCCGCGTTGTAGCCGCGCGAGAGCTTGCCCACCAGCGGCAGCTTGAGCCAGGCCGCGTCGAACTTCAGGCGCAGCGCTTCCTGCGCCAGCGCGAGCCGCGTGCCGATGGCGGCGAGCACCACGCCGGCCAGCATCCACCAGCCGTAGTTGCGCACGCCGGCGCTCAGCGAAAGCATCACGGTGGTGAGAAAGGGCAGCGAGCGCTTGGTGCCCGCGAACACCTGCGCCACCTGCGGCACCACGTAGCTCACGAGGAAAATCACGATCACGATCGCAACCAGCGTGACGATGGCCGGGTACAGCGCCGCACCGATCAGCTTCTGCTGCAGCGCCTGCCGTTCCTCGAGGTCGTCGGCGAGGCGGTCGAGCACGAGGCCCAGGTTGCCGCTCTGCTCGCCGGCGCCGATCACGGCGGTATAGATGGGCGAGAACTCGCGCGGATGCGCCGACAGCGCACGCGCGAACGGCGAGCCCGCGTTGACTTCGGCGCGCAGCGAGGCGACGAGGTTGCGCTGCTGCTCGGATTCGGCCTCGTCGGTGAGGGCGGTGAGAGCACGTTCCAGCGGCAGGCCCGAAGAGACGAGGCCTGCGAGCTGCCGCGTCCACACCGCGAGGCCGGTCGAGTTGAAGACGCGCTTGCCGCCGCCGAGCCATCGTCCGAGGCCGCTGCGCTGGCCTGCACCGCCGGCATGCTCGCTGCCCACCGGCTTGACCGACAGCGGAATGAGCGCCTGCGCCCGCAGCAGGCTGCGCGCACTGCGGGCGGTGTCGGCTTCCAGCACGCCTTCGCGCGACTGGCCGCTGGCGTCGATGGCTTCGAATGCGTAGGCGGGCATCTCTTTTTTTCTTGCTCGCTACTCGCGGGTGACGCGCAGCAGCTCGGCGCGCGAGGTGATGCCGGCCTGCACCAGTCGCTCGCCGTCCTCGCGCATGGAGCGCAGGCCGCCGCGTTCGCCGGCCTCGAAGAGCTGGCTTTCCGCAGCCTTGCCGTGGATGAGCGCCTGCACTTCGTCGTCCGCCACCAGCAGTTCGAAGATGCCGGTGCGGCCCTGGTAGCCGGTCTGGCCGCAGGCTTCGCAGCCCGCGCCGCCGCACGAGGTGCAGACCTTGCGCACGAGGCGCTGGGCGAGCACGCCCAGCAGCGACGAGCTCAGCAGGAAGGGCTCGACGCCCATGTCGGTGAGACGCGTGACGGCGCTGACGGAGTCGTTCGTGTGCAGCGTGGCCAGCACCAGGTGGCCGGTCAGCGAGGCCTGGATGGCGATCTGCGCGGTTTCGAAGTCGCGGATTTCGCCGATCATGATCACGTCCGGGTCCTGCCGCAGGATGGCGCGCAGGGCCTTGGCGAAGGTGAGCTCGATCTTCGCGTTGATCTGCGTCTGGCCCACGCCCGGCAGCTCGTACTCGATGGGGTCTTCCACCGTCATGATGTTGCTGCGGCTTGCGTCGAGCCGGGCCAGCGCGGCGTACAGCGTGGTGGTCTTGCCCGAGCCGGTCGGGCCGGTCACGAGGATGATGCCGTGCGGCTGCGCGATGAGCTTCTCGAAGCGCTCCAGCGTGTCGCCCTGCATGCCCACCGATTCGAGCGTGAGCTTCGATTCGCTCTTGTCCAGCAGGCGCAGCACGGCGCGTTCGCCGTGCGCGCTCGGCAGCGTCGACACCCGCACGTCGACCGCGCGAGTGCCGATGCGCAGCGAGATGCGCCCGTCCTGCGGCAGCCGCTTCTCGGAGATGTCGAGGTCGGCCATGATCTTCAGGCGCGAAATCAGCGCCGCGTGCAGCGCGCGGTTGGGCTGCACCACCTCGCGCAGCGTGCCGTCGATGCGAAAGCGCACGGACGAAGTGCGCTCGTAGGGCTCGATGTGGATGTCGCTCGCGCCGTCGCGCGCGGCCTGCGTGAGCAGCGCGTTCAGCATGCGGATGATGGGCGCGTCGCCCGCGCTTTCCAGCAGGTCTTCGACCGCCGGCAGCTCCTGCATCATGCGCGAGAGGTCGGCGTCGCTCTGCACCTCGCTCACCACCGCGGCGGCACTCGACTCGCCCTGCGCGTAGGCCGCGCTGATGCGCTGCGCCAGCGGGCCGTCGGCCAGCACCTCGAAGGCCTGCACGCCATATTTGCGCGAGACCTCGCCGACCGCGCTGCGCGCCGGGTTGGGCGACATCCACAACGTGTAGCGGCCGTCGTCGGTCTCCTCGAGCAACAGCTGCTGGCTGCGTGCGAAGGCGTAGGGCAGGGGATAGCGCATGGACATCAGGTCAGTATCAAGGCATTTCCCGCGAGCTCACCGGGTCGGCGGTGGGGGGCAGGGCGCCGCGCAGCGGGCTCGGCGCCAGCTTGCGGGTGTCCGCCGCGGGCTGCGATGGCGGGATCAGCTGGGTGCCTTCGAGGCGCGAGCCGCCGCGCGAGACGGTCGCGGCCGACGAGGTCGACGAATTCGACGACGTGGGGGCCGTCGTGCGTGCCGGAGGCGCCAGCTCGGGCAGGATGTTCGAGCCGTCCACGCCGCGCAGCATCACGTTCGAGGTGTCGGGCTGCGAGCGCTGCTGCATGCCGCGGATCTCGTCGTAGCGGTCGTACGAGAAGGCCTCGGTGGCAGCGGCATCGCGCATCACCGCGGGGCGCAGGAACATCATGAGGTTGATCTTCTCGCGCGTGCGGGCCTGGCTCTTGAACAGGTTGCCGAGCACGGGAATGTCGCCTGCGAGCGGCACCTTCTCGATCGTGTTGCCGTAGGTGTCCGACAGCAGGCCCCCGAGCATGACGAGGCCGCCGTCTTCCACCAGCACGCTCGATTCGATCGAGCGCTTGTTGGTGGTGGGGCCGTTCTGGTTGTTGGCAGTGTTCTGGTCGACCGTGGACGTCTCCTGGAAGATCGTCAGCTTCACGGTGCCGTTCTCGTTGATGGTCGGGCGCACGCGCAGCGTGAGGCCGACGTCCTTGCGCTCGACGGTGGTGAACGGGTTGACGCCGACCGAGCCCGAGGTGCTGGCGTACTGGCCGGTGACGAAGGGCACGTTCTGGCCGATCACGATCTTGGCCTCTTCGTTGTCCAGCGTCAGCAGGTTGGGCTTGGACAGCACGTTGGCGTCCTTGTCGCTGTCGAAGAAGCTGGCGATCGCACCCAGGATGTACTGGCCGCCGACCTTGCCGGCGATGCCGAGGTTCATGCCGGGCGTGATCGCGCCGGCCAGGCCGGAGGCGTTGCGCGTGGCCAGTGCCTGGGTCAGCGTCAGCAGGTTGGCGCCGGCCACCGAGGAGTTGGTGCCGAGCACAGCGTTGTTGCCCAGCGCGCTCTGCCACTGCACGCCGAACTTCGCGGCGGCCGTGTCGCTCACCTCGACGATCAGCGCCTCGATCATGACCTGCGCGCGGCGGCCGTCGAGCCTGTCGATCACCGCGCGCATCTGGCGGTACTGCGGTTCGGGCGCGGTGATGATCAGCGAGTTGGTCGACGGGTCGGCCTGGATCTGGCCGCCGGTGGAAGGCTGGTTGGCGTTGTTGAGCGGTGCGCTGGCGGCGGCCGAGGCCCCGGACTGGCTGCCGCTGTTCAGGTTCACCTGCATCGCCTGCGGCGCGCTCTGCTGCGGCGCCGCGCTGCCGGTGGCGCCAGGCGTGCCCGGCGTGGTGCTCACCTGGTTCGCCGCCATCGCGGCGCGCAGCGTGGCCGCCAGGCGCACTGCGTCGGCGTTCTTCAGGTACACCACGTAGATGTTGCCGGCCGCGCCGTTGCTGCTTTCGGCGGCGGGGCGGTCGAGCTTGTCGACCAGCGTGCGCACCAGCGCCACGCGCGCCGGGTTGGCCGCGCGCAGGATCAGCGAGTTGCTGCGCGGGTCGGCCATCAGGGTGGTGCGGAACGACGCATCGGCCGCGCCCGGGGCCGCCGCCGCGCCGGGCGCGCCGGAGCCGCCGCCGTCGACCAGCCGCTGCACCAGCGGCACCATGTCGGTGGCGACCGAGTGCTTGAGCTGGATGACCTCGATGTCGGAGGCGTTCGGCACGTCGAGCGACGCGATGATGCGCGCCAGCCGGCGCATGTTGTCCGCGTAGTCGGTGATCACGAGCGAGTTGTTGCCCGGGTTCACGTTGATGGTGTTGTTCGGCGGGATCAGCGGGCGAAGCACCGGCAGCAGGTTGTTCGGCGACTCGTAGTTGAGGCGGAA
The DNA here is from genome assembly GCF_900109805.1 of Variovorax sp. YR750. Lineage (NCBI taxonomy): Bacteria > Pseudomonadati > Pseudomonadota > Betaproteobacteria > Burkholderiales > Comamonadaceae > Variovorax > Variovorax sp. YR750. The sequence goes on along the minus strand of NZ_FOBJ01000003.1, from coordinate 287,894 downwards.
GATCTGCGTGACGATCTGGTTGCTGCCGCTGGACGCCGTGGCGCTGATGGAGGTGTTGACGGTGCTGCTCTGCAGCTTGGCGTCGGCCTCGGGCACCACCTTGTAGAGACCGTCGGCCTCCACCACCGCGAAGCCCTGCAGGCGCAGCGCCGAAGCGAACTGGTTGAAGGCGGCCGCCGGCTGGATGGCGCGGTCGGTGACCAGGTTCATCGTGCCCTTCACGCGCGGGTCGACCACCACGTCGCGGCCGGTGACCACAGCCATGGTGCGGGCGACGGCCTCGATGTCGGCGTTGGAGAAGTTCAGCGTGATCGGCTCGCCGCGGCGCGGCGCGTCGCCGGTCTGCGCGAACGCGAGCGGCGCGCCCTGCAGGAACGTGGCGGCGATCAGCACGCGCACGGCGAGTGCGACGGTGCCGGTCGAAAACAGTGGCTTCATCATGAGGATCAACCCAGGGTGATGATCGAACGCGCGTTGTCGCGCCGCCCGATGATGTTCAACAAATTGGAAAGAGCGTCTTCGCGGCCGGGCGCGGCACTGGCTTCGCCGTTGAAACGGAAGGAGGTGCCGTTCCAGCTGCCGCTGCCGTTCAGTTCGAGGCTGCCCTCGCGCGTGCTCAGCAGCAGCGTGGGGCGGCTGCCGCCTTCGAGCGTGAGCCGGTAGCTGCCCATCGGCCGCAGGGTCGACAGGCTGGAGGAAACATCGGTGGCGTCGAGCGTGGCCTGGCCGGCGATGCGCAGCGCCGGGCCGTCCCACTGCATCGAGAAGGCCTTGGTTGTGAGGTCGAGCGCGCCTTCGAGCTTGAGCGTGTTCCACGGCGCGCCCAGGCCCGTGAGCAGGGTGGCGGGCCAGCGCGAGCGGCTGTCCTGCCAGGCGAGCTGCATGCCGCCCGCGCGCGGGCTTGCCTTGAGTTCGAGCGGCTGCGCGGCGCAGCACTGCAGGTCGAGGCTGGCGGAGATGCCGCCGAAGCCGGGGCGCATGCGCCAGTGCACCAGGCCGGGCAGCGACACCGCCTGCGTGCCGCCCGCGCCGCTGGCGAGGACCACCGCGGCCGTGCCGTTCCAGACGGTGCCGCGCGGGTTGGCCAGCACCAGGCGGCCCTGGCTCCAGCTCGACAGCGCCGCCGACAGCCAGCGCGCCGGCGCGAACAGCACCACCGCCAGCAGCAGGCCGATGGCGGCGCCGAGCAGCGCCCAGCGCCAGCCGCGGCGCGGTCGGGCTTCGGGGATGGGGGTGCGGCTCAGCATGCGGGGCGCTTGTTGCTGCTCATCGCGCCGCGGGCAGCGCCATGACGACGGTGCCGTCCCAGCGGACGGGCGGCGTCTTCGGTGCGTCCTTGGCTGCGGGCGACGATGGCGGCGTCGATGCCGACGTCGAGGCCGGTGCGCGGGTCAGGTGGACTTCGCGCGGCACCGCGTGCGCATTGCCGCGGGCCTGGCCGAGCCATTGCGCGACGGTGGAGGCGGGTGCCCCGCGCAGCGAGACCGTGGCGGCGCCGTCGCCACCGGATGCCATGAGTTGCGCATTGCTTGTGCCCAGGCCTTCGCGAACCGAGGTCTCGAGCGCGCGCAGCGCATCGTCGCGGTTCAGGCGGGGCTGCGACTGCAGCGCCTTCGCGCGGGCCTGCAGGGTGGCCATCTGCTGCAGCTGCGCGTCGAGCCGCGCATGCTCGGCAGGCGCCGCCGACAGCGTGCGCAGCGCGGGAGCGAGCGCGATCCACCACAGCAGCGCCAGTGCCACGAGCGCGGCGGCGGCGTAGACCATGCGGCGCTCGCGCGCTTCCAGGGTGGCCCAGCGGGCCTTGAGCTGTTCGCTGAAGTTCATCGGTTGGCCTCGGCCTGTACCAGCAGGAGGTCGCCCTCGGTGCGCACGTTGTAGCCGCGCGGCGCCATCGCGCCGGTGATCTGCGAGACCTCCGACGGCTGCAGCCCGAGCCCGCGCAGGCGCAGCTGGCCTGCGTTGTAGTCGACGGCGCTCGGCACCTTGCCGGGAGGAAGGACTGCGGCGAGCGCGCCGACCATGGGTTCGAAGTCGCTGTTCGCCACGTCGCCCACGGCCTGCTGCAGCGAGGCGACCTCGCGCTGCATCTGCAGTGGCGCGTCGACCACGACCCTCACCGAGGGGAAGGTCGCCGTCAGCATCGCCTTGGCGGCCTGGCGCTTCGATTCGAGCGCGTTGCGTTCCTTCCAGGCCCAGGCGTTGAGGCCGATGAGCTGGGTGAGCAGCAGCGCGACCACGCCCCAGCGCGCTGCGCGCCACTCGGGCGCGTAGCGCAGCGTCTGCACCACCGACGCGAATTTCTTGCCGGCACGCGCGCGACCGGTCACCGCAAGATCGAACTGGGCGAGCTCCCAGGGGGTGCGCGCGGCCTGCAGCCAGCGCTGCGGCGACTGCACGATGGGCACGCGGCGCTGCAGCAGGTGCTCGGCGGCCTCGGCGACGGCGGGTTCGGTGGTGATCACCGCGGTGTCAAGCGGAAGGCCGTCCGACAGCGCCACGCCCGCGCCGGCCAGCGGCAGCGAGACCACGCCGTCGGCGTCGCAGACCGTGAGCCGCGGTGCCTCGGGCTCGCCGGTGACCAGCAGCATCGGCGGACCGTCGGCCGGCTGCGGCGCGAATTCGGGGACGATGCGCACCACGCGACGGCCGGCGGCCTCGAGCCCCTGCACCAAGCTGCGCAGCCAGATGCGGTTGCAGGCCGCGACCCACACGGGTGCGCCGGCCTTGGCATCGGGCTCGAGCGCGAAGTGCAGGGCTTCGGGTTCGTCGAGCAGGTGTTCCTCCAGCAGGCCGTCGAGCACTGCACGCAGCTTCGACGCACTGCCCATGCTGCCCTTGGGCAGCGTCACTCGGTGCCACGAGAGAGCCGCGGAAGGAATGCCGAGCATGACCTCCGCGCTCGAGGGCAGCAGCGCCAGCAACGCACGGCCCTGGTTGCGCAATGCAATGCCGTCGTCGCCTGCCTGGGCCCAGTCGTACTCGCCCGCGGCATCGGCCGGAGGGAGGGGAGCAATGAGCAGCAGGGGAGTCATGTGGATCTTGGAAAAGCCGGTGATTGTAGGTGCGCGTCTGACATGGTGGCGCTCTGTTTTTCATAGCGTATCACGCTGATGTGACGCGCTCTGGAAGGCTTTTTGGCTACAAATAATGCATCGAAATCAGGGTTTGACCGGAGTGTTCGTTGCGCCGGCGCCGCGTGTGCGCCAGATCGTCGTCACCGTGACACCGCTTCGCTGTAGCAACGAGCGTTCCTCCACGTAGGTGCGATCGAGCCGCAGCTTGCCGTAGACCTCGAAGAACTGGGTGCCCACGCCGTGCTGGGCCGCGTTGAATGGGGCGGTGCCGCTGGGCAGCGCGGCATTGGCGGCGGCGATGTCCTTGAAGAAGGTGCGCGAGCGGCGGTCCACCAGCTGGCGCGCGCTCGCGATGTTGAGCGACTCCATGCTCGCGCTGATGGCCTCGGCGCTCGCGGTGTTGAGGTTGAGCGTGGTCTTCACCGGCAGGATCGTCACGTACGGCTCGAGCGCCGAGGCGGTGGAAGGTGAGAGGCCCAGCCACACCAGTTGCGAAACCTGCTGCGGCAGCAGCGGCGCGGCACCGGAATCGCCCCCATCGCCACCGCTGCCGCTGCCATCGGTCGAGGTGCCCGTGGCAAGGGCCGCCGCGAGGCGCGTGGTCATCAGGCTGAGTTCCGACACGGGCAGGCCCAGCAGGTTGAACAGCCGGGTGAAGGTGGCAACGCCCGCGGGCGACGGCTTGCCGTTGTCGACCAGCGCGAGCACGTTGAGCTTGGACTGCGCATCGACGATGCGGCCCGAGAGGAAGGCGTCGGGCAGTCCTTCGAGGTTGTCGCTGGCCACGTTCTTCTCGGCCGAGAGAAAGCTGTTGAGCCGCGCTTCCTCCAGCGGAACGGCCCAGGGCTCGCCCAGGTGGTCGGGGCCGCCGGCGCGGCCGTCCTCGCCGAGGATGAGGCGCGACCAGTCGAGCGCGCCGATCAGCACCCAGGCGGCCTGCACGCGTGCCCGCTCGGCGCCTTCGACCTCGGCCGAGCGCCACTGCTGCCACAACGCCGCGGCGGCGAAGGTGGCCACGAGCATCACGGTCAGCATCGCGGCGAGCAGGGCGGCGCCCGACTGGCGCCCTCCTTGCTGCTGCTTCTTGCTGTGCGCTGTCATGACGTCTTCGGCGCCCCCACGGTCGGCTTGACCCAGTCGCGCGTGAGCGTGCCCGAGAGGCCATCGCCCGGCGGCAGCGTGATGACGAGGCGCACGCCGTCGGGCATGGCGACGATGGGGCCCGAGGGGTTGTTGGGGTTGGGCTGGGTAGTGGGCAGCTGGCTGGCCGGCACCCAGCTGTTGTCGCGGAAGAAGAAGATCTGCCAGCTGTTGGCCGGCACCAGAGCCACGTCGCTGTAGCCGCCGTTCGAGCCCACGCCGCCGTCCTGCGCCCAGGCGGCCGCGAGGTTCCAGGCCTGCTGCCATTCGCCGCGCGTGGTGAACGGCAGCGATTGCCAGCGCCGCCAGCGCACGCCGTCGGGGCCGGACTTCAGCGTCCATGCCACCACCTGCACCGAAGGCGCCGTGTCGTCGCTGCCGCGGCGCGTGAGCCGCAGCACCCGGCCGTCCCAGTCGACGGGGCGGGTCTGCGCGAGCGTGGTCACTGCGTCGAGGTCGGCGCCCCATTGCGCGAGCGTGGCCTGCAGAGTGAGCACTGCATCGGCTCGCTGCTGGTTGTGCGTGGTGGCGCGCGACATGCTCTCGAGCCCGCGCCAGCTCACGAGCGAGAGCAGCGCCATCACCGCGATGGCGACGAGCAGCTCGATCAGCGTGAAGCCGCGTGCGGCGCGAACGCCAGCGTGTTGCCGCATCGATCAGTACCTCCCCACCACGGTGGAGATGCGCAGGATCGGCCAGTCGGCCTCGTCGCGCACCTGCACGTCGACGCGCCGGAAGTTCGGGTTGAGCGTCGGGATGGTCGAGGTGGTCACGTTGAACGAGACGCCGGCCTGCAGGCAGATGGACCCGGAGTCGCCCACCGCCGGCATCTGCCTCGAGAGGCGGGCCTTGGCGAGCTCGTTCTCGGCGCACAGGTCGGCCAGCACGAGGTCGGACTGGCGCTGCGCGTTGCGCGTGAGCGACATGGTGGCCTGGGAGCCCGCGGCCAGCGCGATCGCGACGATGCCGAGCGCGATCAGCACTTCGATCAGCGTGAAGCCGCCGATGCGCGAGGGCGAAGCAGGAGGGCGTCGTCGTGCGCTCATGTCACTGGACCGCCGAGACGGTGAAGGGACGCACCCCATCGGTCGAGACGCGCAGCGCCCGCGCGGGCGGTCCGGCGGAATGGAGCATGACCTGCTGCGCCGCGATGATGGGGTCGGGCCCGAGCTGCAGCGCGGGAACCAGCGTGCCGTTGGCGAGCGAGGCCTGCGCGGTGATGCCCTCGGCGGCCCAGCCATCGGGCAGCGAGCCGGGCAGGAGGCCGTCGAACCTGAAGCTGCCCTCGACCGGCCGCCACCTCACCACGATGCCGCTGGCGCGCGACTGGGCGCGGGCTGATTCGAGCAGGGCCGCGAGGCGGTCGGCCTCGCGGTCGAGGTTGGCGGCGCTGGTGTCGCGTATGGCGAAGCTCACGGCGGCGGTGGCGATCGCGATGATTGCGATCACCACGATCAGCTCCAGCAGCGTGAAGCCGCCGGCCCGGTGGTGGCGCTGGGAGCGTGGCTGCGGGTTGTCGGGCGGCGAGCCCTTGCCGCTATTGCCAGCTGCCGATGTCGGCATTCTTGCCCTCGCCGCCGCTCTGGCCGTCGGCGCCGAACGAGAACACGTCGATCTCGCCCTTGATGCCAGGGTTCATGTACTGGTACGGATGGCCCCAGGGGTCGTTGGGCAGCTTCTCGACGTAGGCCTTCCAGTTGGGCGCGGCCGGGCCGGCGGTGGGGCGCGTGAGCAGCGCCTGCAGGCCCTGCTCGGCGGTGGGGTAGCGCTGGTTGTCCAGGCGGTAGAGCTTGAGCGCCTGCATCAGGTTGTTGATGTCGGTCCGGGCTGCCGTCACGCGGGCGTCGTCGGCGCGCTCGATCACGTTCGGCACGATGAGCGCCGCCAGCACGCCGATGATGACCAGCACCACCATCAGTTCGATCAGCGTGAAGCCGCGTTGGGCGGTACGGGTAGCGGCACGGAGGAATTTGTTCATAGCTTGTGCGGACATGATTCGGAAGGCGCGCTGCATGATAATCCGCGGCCATGACAAGTCCTTACTCCGCAGCCCGCTGGCATGCCCCACTTGCAACGACGGGGCTTTGGGCGCTGGCGGCCGGTGCCGCGGTGTTCTGGGCGCTTCGCCTGGCCTCGCCGACCGACGTGGTCGCGGCGGCTGCGACGATGCCCCGGCCTTCGGTGGCGGCGGACTCGGACTCGGTGGCGCGGCTGCTGGGCGTGCTGCCCGCCTCCCGCACGGCACCCGTCGCCCCGGAGGCGGCCAGCCGCTTCGCGCTGTCGGGCGTGGTGGCGGACCCTTCGAAGCAGGGTGCCGCACTGATTTCCATCGATGGCAAGCCGCCGCGGCCTTTCCGTGTCGGCTCGACGATCGGCGAGAGCTATGTGCTGCAGTCGGTGGGCCTGCGCTCCGCGACGATCGGCATGCAGGTCGACGGGCCGGCGGCTTTCACGCTGCAGCTGCCGGTGCGCGCGCCGATCAGCGTTTCGAGCCCGGCGATGCCGATGACCGCTCCGGCCGGGCCCTTGCCGGCGACGATGCCGGCCGTGGCTGCTCCGCCGCAAATGCCTCCGCAGCAGATGCAGCCACCGCAGTCCGGTAGCCTGTTGCAGCAATCGACGGCGACGGAGCCTCCGCCGCAACAAGCTGTCGCCCAGTAGGCAGCAGTCTCCCGATGAAGGATGGAAGCCGGCCTTGCGCCGGCTTCTGCTTTTTCAGGCCTGCAGGAAGAGCCGGTACGCCGGGTTGGCGGTCTCCTCCACGTAGGGATAGCCCAGCGTCTTGAGGAAGGCGTCGAACTCGGCGGATTCGGCGGCCGGTACCTGCAGGCCGACGAGGATGCGGCCGTAGTCGGCGCCCTGGTTGCGGTAGTGGAACAGGCTGATGTTCCAGCTCGGCTGCATCAGGCTCAGGAACTTGAGCAGCGCGCCCGGCCGCTCGGGGAACACGAAGCGCAGCAGGCGTTCGTCGTGCGCGAGGCCGGTGCGGCCGCCCACGAGGTGGCGCAGATGCTCCTTCGCGAGTTCATCGTGCGTGAGGTCGAGCGCATCGAACCCGTGCTCGTTGAAAGTCCGCGCTATGACGGCCGATTCGCCGCGCGTCGAGGTCGTGAGGCCGACGAACACATGGGCCTTCGCCGCATCGCTGATGCGGTAGTTGAACTCGGTCACGTTGCGCAGTGCGCCGCCGCCGGTGCCTGGAGCTTCCGAATCGCTCGCGGGCATCTCGCCGATCAGTTCGCAGAAGCGGCGGAAGCTGCCGCGCTCTTCAGGGATGGTGACGGCGAACAGCGCCTCGCGCTCCTCGCCGACCTCGGCGCGTTCGGCGACAAAACGCAGCCGGTCGAAGTTCATGTTCGCGCCGCACAGGATCGCCGCGTAGGTCTCGCCATGACGGCCGTGCTGGGCGACGTATTCCTTGATGGCAGCAACCGCCAGCGCACCGGCGGGTTCGACGATGCTGCGCGTGTCCACGAAGATGTCCTTGATGGCGGCGCAAACGGCGTCGGTGTCGACGGCGATGTAGTCGTCGACCAGGTCGCTCGCGATGCGGAAGGTTTCCTCGCCGACGAGCTTGACTGCAGTGCCGTCCGAGAACAGGCCGACGTCGGGGAGGTTCACGCGCTGATGCGCCGCGACCGATTGCATCATCGCGTCGGAGTCGTTCATCTGCACGCCGATCACCTTGACCTCGGGGCGCACGGCCTTGATGTAGTTGGCGACGCCGGAGATCAGGCCGCCTCCGCCGATCGCGACGAACACCGCGTCGAGCGGGCCTTGATGCTGTCGAAGGATTTCCATGGCGATGGTGCCTTGGCCAGCGATGACATCGGGATCGTCGAAAGGATGAACGAAGGTCAGGTTCTGCTTCGTCTGCAATTCGAGCGCGTGCAGATAGGCATCCGAATAGCTGTCGCCATGCAGCACGATTTCTCCGCCGAAACCACGCACCGCATCGATTTTCAGTTTGGGTGTTGTCACCGGCATCACGATCACGGCGCGCGTACCCAGCTTGCGTGCGCCCAATGCAACGCCTTGCGCGTGATTGCCTGCAGACGCGCAAATCACGCCGCTCGCCAATTGCGCGGGACTCAAATGCGCCATCTTGTTATAGGCACCGCGAAGCTTGAAGCTGAAGACCGGTTGCTGGTCTTCGCGCTTCAATAGAACGGTGCTGCCGAGCCGTTCGCTAAGGGCGCGTGCCTTCTCGAGTGCGGACTCGACAGCAACGTCGTAGACCCGGGCGTTAAGTATTTTTCTGAGATAGTCGGCGGGCGTCAGCGCTGTTTTAAGAGGTGCGTTTTGCACGATTTTTTCCAAGGGAGTTTTCATTTGCTAACTGCCGATGATAAGAGGCATCGAGATTGCATGCGAGATATGACATGGACACAAATGTCATAAACCTCTTCAACAAAGCCCCAGCTGCAAATGATTCGGGATTTTTTGGACGCAGCTATCCCGCGATTCATCCGACCGCCGATCAAATTACAAATGAGCAGAATCTGTTATCAATTTCTGTCAGGGACCTTTCGAAGAGGCTGATGCAAGCGGAGGCCGCGCGCGTTCAGCGAAAGGAAATTGGGCGTGCCACATGGCAGGTGATGGGCAACAGATTGCGCGCGCACATCGTTCCGTTGCTGGGCGATGTGCCGGCGCAGTCGTTTGCAACGGCCGATGCGCAACGCTTGATTGATCACCTCGGCGAGCAGGGCTTCACGAGCACGACGATTGCCCAGTACCTGGTGCTGTTGCGCAAGGTCGTGATGCATGGCGTGCACATCGGTGTGCTTCGCGATGCGCCTGCGTTTCCGAAGGTCAAGGTACGTAGCCAGCCGCGCGGCAGCTTCAGCGTTGCGGAGTACCGCTCTATCATCAGGACCGCGCGCAGCTTGCGCGGACACTCGCATCCGGTGCTCGATCAACTCGGAGCGGGCGAGCGTTTCTGGATTGCGCGCGAGCTGCTCGTGATGCCGGACGAACTGCCCTGGCTTGTCCGATGGATGGTCAACACTTTCGTGCGTCCGAGCGACATCAAGTTCATGAAGCACAAACACATCGAGGTCGTGCGCGGCAAGCATGTCTATCTGCGGATGAACCTGCCAGAGACCAAGAGACACAGTCAGCCCATCGTGAGCCTGTGCCCAGCTGTACGGGTCTATGAATGTCTGCTCGCCTATCGTGAAGAGCACGGATACGGTGGAGCGGAAGACTATGTCTTCATGCCGCAGTTGAAGAACCGCGAACACGCGCTCGCGGTGCTCAACTTCTTCTTTCACTGGGTGCTCGAGAAGGCAGGGCTCGAAAAGGGACCACTGGGTCAATCGAGGACGCTGTACTGCCTGCGCCATACCGCGATCACGCTGCGGCTTTTGTACGGGCAAGGTATCGACATGTTGACCTTGGCACGCAATGCGCGCACGAGCGTCAACATGGTCGAGCGTTTCTACGCATCGGTGTTGAGCGGAGAAATGAATGTGGGGTTGCTGCAGAGCCGGCGCAGCCGGGCGAGCTGAAGGGCAGAAAGAGAAAAAAGCCGCCCGGCATTGGCCGGGCGACTTGAGGCTTTGTTGCCGCGTCGAACTGGCGAGAGCCAGCATCGGGGTCAAACAGAAAGCGTGAAAGGCACGACGATCAGAAGGCGTGGCGAATGCCGAAGTCGTAGCCCGTCGAGGTCTTCGGCGTGAACACGCCTTCCGAGGCCTTGTAGAAACCCGGGCCGCCTACCGTCAGCGCTGCACCGTTCTTGTTGCTGACGCGAGCGATCGTTGCGTAGAGGGCCGTGCGCTTGGACAGGTTGTGCACGTAGCCCAGGGCCAGCTTGTTGGCTCTCGGATCCGCTGCTCGCGGCGTGAAGAGGACGGCGGGTCGGTTGTAGTCGTACTTGACGGCCGAGTAGGAAGCACGAATGAGCCCTGCGCCGACGGGTACGGTGACGCCGAGCAGGTAGCCATTCAGGTCCACGTCAGGGCGAGCTCCGGTGACGGGCGTGACCTCGTAGTCGCGCGAGTTCTTGGCGCGCGACAGTTCGCCGAACAGCTTCACAGGACCGAAGTCGTACGAAGCGCCCAGGTTGAAGGTCTTTACCGAGTCGGTGGTGCCTGCGTAGTACTGATCGGCAACCGTGCTGTTGCCGTAAGACACAGCCACGTCCAGAGGGCCGTTCGCATAGCCGAAGCGCCCACCGATGTAGCGGCCCGCGCGGCTCTTCGAAGTTGCGCTGTCCTTGGGGGTGAAGCCGCCATTGCTGTACTTGTCGTTCTCGTGGAACGCGTACATCACCTGACCATAGAAGCCGCCGAGGTTGGATGGCAGGAAGTAGCCGATCGAGTTGCTGGCGCGGGCATAGTTCTGGTTACCGCCGAAGCCGCCGGTGTCCTTGGCTCCGTAGGTGTCGGCATTGAAGCCGTTGGCCGTGTTGATCAGGTTGGCGCCGACGCCGTTGGTGCCGAACGGGTCGAACACGGTGTCGTTCCAGAACGTCGGGGTGTAGTCGCGGCCCAGTCGGATTTCGCCGAAGCCACCCGACAGGCTCACGGTGGAACGACGTACGAAGCTGGCAACGCCGGTGGCGCCGTCGTCGTTGGTGATGGGGGCTTCGAGCCAGAAGCTGGCTGCCAGACCGCCACCCAGGTCTTCCGTGCCGCGGAAGCCCAGGCGGCTGGAGTTGTAGCCGGAGTTGGCCAGCGCGGTGCGGCGAACCTTTACGCTGCCCTGGTTCGTATAGGTGGGAGCGCCGAAGCTGTTGCGCAGGACGGTAGGCTTCAGGTCGCGCGAGCTGGACGAGTAACCGCTGATCGACGCGTCGACCACACCAAACAGCGTGACGGACGACTGAGCCGAGGCAACACCGGCAACAGCCAGGGCAGCCAGAGCAACTGCCCTTCCGGTGCGGAAACTAGAGTGGTTTCCGGGGCGGTCGGAGTGGTCCGGGCAGAAAAAAGCCCCGAGCTTTGCAGCTCGGGGCTAAATCCACCAATTGGAAGGGTGGAGGAGACAACTGGGTGCGCATACGTTTGCGCAATGAAATAAAGTATATCGGCTGTTTGTTGCGTTGCAACAAGCGAGTGATGCTTTTCCCACACATAAATGGATGCTGGCGTGCATTTTGCCCTGCATCCCACACCTGGAAGCCCGAAAAACCATGGAATGCACAGTAAGTTGGACCGGAGACGCAGGCACGCGATCGGCCATGGGCTTTGTTGCCGAGACCGGTAGCGGCCACGTCCTGATGATGGATGGCGCCCCTGACGCCGCGAAACCCGAGAACGGCGGCCAGAATCTTGCGGCAAGGCCGATGGAGACAGTCCTGGCTGGTACCGGGGGGTGCACCGCCTATGACGTCGTGCTCATCCTGAAGCGCGGGCGGCATCGCGTCGAGCGCTGCAGCGTCAAGCTGACCAGCGAGCGCGCCGAAAAAGACCCCAAGGTCTTCACGAAGATCCACATGCATTTCACCGTGGCGGGCAAGGGGATTCCGACTTCGGCCGTGGAACGCGCGATTGCCTTGAGCCACGAAACCTACTGCTCCGCCAGCATCATGCTGGCGAAGACGGCCGAGATCACCACCAGTTTCGACCTGATCGAAACCTGAGCCGGGCGGTCTAGATGCGGTGCGCCAGCGTGGTCATCACGCGGGACGCCACTCGCATCAGTGCCTTGGCCGGCGCCGGGAGTTCCGCCGCGCCGGCGTCGACGGCCTGGGATGCGTGGCGGGCTTCGTCGAGCTTCATCTGCTCCACAACCGCCCTGGATGAACTGTCCCCGGGTGGGAGGCGGTCGAGATGGCTGTCCAGATGGGCCTCCACCTGGCGCTCGGTTTCCGCGACGAACCCCAGGCTCAGCGGATCCCCGAGACGGCCCGCGACCAGGCCGAGGCCGAAAGCGCCTGCATACCAGAGTGGATTCAGGATCGACGGGCGGGCGCCCAACTCATCCAGTCGCTGCCGGGTCCATGCGAGGTGATCTGTTTCTTCGTGTGCCGCCTCCATGAAGTGAGCGCGCAGTGCCGGATCGCGTGCCACGGCCGCCTGGGCCGTGTAAAGCGCCTGGGCGCAGACCTCGCCGACATGATTCACTCGCATCAGCGCCCCGGCTTCCCGGCGATCTGCCTCGCTCAACTCGCCCGTTGCCTGGGAGGGGGCAGGAGTCGCCCGGGTTGCATGGGGACGGGCAAAAAGCGTGCGCAACGCCGAGTCCGCCGCGGTCAGAACTGAGTCGATCATGAGCGTCATGGGGCTATTTGAACGCACACGCGAAATGCCTCGCCGCAGCCCATGATTTTTCACATTGTGGTGTTTTGCGGGGCATAAGTCCTTTGTTGCAGGCGTGCAACGAAACGCGAGGGCCATCCAAGATTTCGGGCGATTTGTTTTGCCCTGCCGCAGCGGCTCTGGTGCAATAGCATCAACTTCCCAAAAGGAGGTTGGCCCGGGGTCCGGTGGGAGCACAAAAGTGCCAGTCACGGTGAGCCCTTCGCACCGGAGCCCTATGTTTAACCTTGGAGAAACTTGCAATGAAAAAATCTCTAGTTGCTCTGGCTGCCCTGGCTGTTGCCGGTGTTGCCTCGGCTCAGTCGTCCGTCACGCTGTTTGGTGTGGTCGACGCGTCGATCAGCGGCTACTCGAACACCGCGCGCGACAACCGCGCGACCGTTTTCCCCAACGCCTTCGGCATTCCCGTCTACCTGAACCAAGGTTCGGTCAAGACCAGCAGCCGTGGGCTGGCTAACTCGGGTTACAACTCGAGCCGTCTGGGCTTCCGTGGTACGGAAGACCTGGGTGGTGGCCTGGCAGCCAGCTTCTGGCTCGAAGCTCCGATCTCCAATGACGACGGCCAGCAAGGTATCGCGACGTTCGCTCGTCGTTCGACCGTGAGCCTGTCGGGCGGTTTCGGTGAAATCCGTCTGGGCCGTGATTACACCCCGACGTTCTGGAACGACACCGTGTTCGATCCGTTCGGTACCAACGGCGTTGGTACCAACCTGATCTCGACGGCCAACACCCCGTTCGGTAATTTCGGCACCCCCGCAGCTTCGACCGGCGCGTTCACCAACGTCGGCACCAGCAACTACGTTCGCGCCAGCAACTCGATCGGCTACTTCCTGCCGCCGAACCTCGGTGGTTTCTATGGCCAGGTTCAGTACGCCTTCGCCGAGAAGACCAAGTACAGCTCGGGCATCTACACGCCTGACGTTGCTAACAGCCAGCGCCAAGGCCGTTACATCGGTGGCCGCTTCGGCTACGCAAACGGTCCTCTGGACGTTGCACTGGCTTACGGCAGCAGCACGGTTGGCGACAACTACTACGCTGGCACGACCACCAAGGTCAACACCCTGAACCTGGGCGCTTCGTATGACTTCGGTCCCGTGAAGCTGTTCGGTGAACTGTCGAAGGCCAAGAACAAGATCGACTACGAAGTGACCCCGCTGGCTGGCGGCCGTCCCGACATCGATCTGACCGGCTACCTGCTCGGCGTGACCGTGCCGGTCGGCGCTGGCCTGATCCGCGCTTCGTGGTCGCACGTCAAGTACGACACGAACCAGCCGTTCAACCCGTTCGCTGTGAACAACGCCGATCCGAAGGCTAACAAGATCGCCCTGGGCTACGTGCACAACCTGTCGAAGCGTACGGCTCTGTACGCAACGATCGCTCGCGTCAGCAACAAGAACGGTGCTGGCCTGACCGTTGGCGGCCCGTCGTTCTACAACAACACCGCTGGCGCCTTCACCCCGAAGAGCTCCACCGGCTACGACTTCGGTATCCGTCACGCTTTCTAATCTGACGCTGGCGCAAGCCAGCTTCTGGTGAAAAGCTCGAAAGCCACTCGACGAAAGTCGAGTGGCTTTTTTTCGTCCTGCCCCGAGCCGTATCCCCCGGGAAAGCACGATGCGCACCCCCGGGGAACCACCGTGCGGGCACGCACCTTGCACTGCTAGCATGCCCGTTCACTTTGCTTGCTGAATGATTGCCTTTGTACTGCGCCGCCTGATCCAGGCCGTGATCGTGATGATCGCGGTCGCGTTCATCGCCTTCCTCCTTTTCCAATACGTCGGCGATCCCGTCGTGTTCCTTCTTGGCCAGGATGCCAAGCCCGAGCAGATCCGCGAACTGCGCGCCGCATTGGGGCTCGACCAACCCTTCTTCGTGCAGTTCTGGCACTTTCTCGTGAACGCGGCGCAGGGCGAGTTCGGCCTGAGCCTGCGCCAGGGCGCGAAGGTGTCGCGACTGATCGGCGAGCGCTTCCCCGCCACGCTCGAGCTCGCGCTGGTCGCCGCAGTGCTGGCGCTCTTCATCGGTATTCCGATGGGCGTCTACACCGCGCTGCGCCGCGGCACCTTCATGAGCCAGGTGTTCATGACCGTGTCGCTGCTTGGCGTGTCGCTGCCGACCTTCCTGATCGGCATCCTGCTGATCCTCGTCTTCGCCGTCACGCTGGGCTGGTTCCCGAGCTTCGGCCGGGGCGACACGGTGAAGATCGGCTGGTGGACCAGCGGCCTGTTCAGCGCCGACGGCTGGCAGCACATCGTGCTGCCGGCGGTGACGCTGGCGATCTTCCAGCTCACGCTGATCATGCGGCTGGTGCGCGCCGAGATGCTCGAGGTGCTGCGCACCGACTACATCAAGTTCGCGCGTGCACGCGGTCTCTCGAACCGTGCCATCCACTTCGGCCATGCGCTCAAGAACACGCTGGTGCCCGTGATGACCATCACCGGCCTGCAGCTCGGCGGCCTGATTGCCTTCGCCATCATCACCGAGTCGGTGTTCCAGTGGCCCGGCATGGGCCTGCTCTTCATCCAGGCCGTGACCTTCGCCGACATCCCGGTGATGGCCGCCTACCTCTGCCTCATCGCCCTGATCTTCGTGGTGATCAACCTCGTGGTCGACCTGCTGTATTTCGTGGTCGATCCGCGCCTGCGCGTCGGCAAGGCGGGAGGGCACTGACATGGCGGCAGCCACGCCCATGGTTCCGCGACTGAAGGCCTCCGGCCGCGCGTTCGCGCACATCGCGAACTTCTATCCCGAGATCACAGCCTTCCGCCGCGACCTGCACGCCCACCCCGAGCTCGGCTTCGAGGAGGTCTACACCTCCGGCCGCGTGCGCGAGGCGCTGCGCGCCTGCGGCGTCGACGAGATCCACGAAGGCATCGGCAAGACCGGCGTGGTCGGTGTCATCCGCGGCCGTTCGACGGCCAGCGGCCGCATGATCGGCCTGCGCGCCGACATGGACGCGCTGCCCATGCGCGAGGACAACGACTTCGGCTGGCGCTCCGCCTGCGACGGCCTCATGCACGGCTGCGGTCACGACGGCCACACCGCCATGCTGGTCGGCGCCGCGCGCTACCTGGCCGAGACGCGCGACTTCGACGGCACGACAGTGCTCATCTTCCAGCCCGGCGAAGAAGGCTTCGCCGGCGCGCGCGTGATGATCGAGGACGGCCTGTTCGACCGCTTCCCGGTCGACGCCGTCTACGCGATGCACAACTGGCCCGCCATGCCGGCCGGCACCGTCGGCATCAACCGCGGCGCGATGATGGCCGCGGCCGACCGCATCACCATCGAGATCAAGGGCAAGGGCGGCCACGGCGCGCACGCCTACCAGACCGTCGACCCGGTGATCGTCGCGGCGCACATCATCACCGCGGCCCAGACCATCGTCTCGCGCAACGTGCGTCCGATCGACGCGGCCGTCATCAGCATCTGCGCGATGCAGGCGGGCGACCTCGGCGCGATGAGCGTGGTGCCCGGAGAGGCAACACTGGTCGGCACCGTGCGCACCTTCAGCTCGCGCGTACAGGCGCAGGTCGAGCAGCGGCTCAACGAGCTGTGCACCGCCATCGCCTCGGGCTTTGGCGCCACGGCCAGCATCAAGTACGAACGCATCTATCCGGCCACCATCAACACCGCGCCCGAGGCGATGTTCGCGGCCGACGTGGCCGAGTCGCTGGTCGGTGCGCGCAACGTCGAGCGCAGCATGGAGCCCAGCATGGGCGCCGAAGACTTCTCTTTCATGCTGCAGAAGAAGGCCGGCGCCTACCTGCGCATCGGCCAGGACGTGCGCGAGGGCGCGTACCTGCACAACAGCCGCTACGACTTCAATGACGAGATCCTGCCGCTAGGCGCCGCGCTGCATGCCGGCCTGATCGAGCAGGGCATGCCGCTTGCCGCTACCCGCGGTGCGCAGCCAGGGAAAGCCGCCGCCACCGCGGTGACGTGATTTGTTTGATTCCAACCCGAGGAGTGTTCCCATGAGTTTCAAGAAGAATGTGGCCGCGGCCGCCGTTTTGTGCGCCTTGAGCGCCGTCAGCATGGTCGCCGGCGCGCAGACCATCCGCATCGCGAACCAGGGGGACGCGCTATCGCTGGACCCGCACTCGCTCAACGAGTCGCTGCAGCTGAGCGTCACGGCCAACGTCTATGAAACCCTCGTGGGACGCAACAAGGACCTGAGCCTTGCCCCCCTGCTGGCCACCAGCTGGAAGCAGACCTCGCCGAACGTGTGGCGCTTCGAACTGCGCAAGGGCGTGGTGTTCCACGACGGCACGCCGTTCACCGCCGACGACGTGGTGTTCAGCTTCGCCCGCGCCCAGGGCGACGGCTCCGACTTGCGAGCCACGCTCAGCGACATCAAGGCCGTGCGCAAGGTCGGCGACCTCGCCGTCGAGATCGAGACCAACGGTCCGTTCCCCATCCTGCCCGACGTGATCTCGCTCACCATGATCATGAGCAAGAAATGGTGCGAGGAAAACCAGGCCACCAAGCCCGTCGACCGCCGCAAGGGCATCGAGAACACGGCCTCGTTCAAGGCCAACGGCACCGGTCCGTTCCGCGTGCGCGAGCGCCAGCCGAACGTGCGCACCGTGTTCACGCGCAACGGCACCTACTGGGGCAAGATCGAAGGCAACGCGCAGGAGATCGTCTTCACGCCCATCGCCAACCCCGCCACCCGCGTGGCCGCGCTGGTCTCCGGCGAAGTCGACGTGATGGAACCGGTGCCGGTGCAGGACATCGCCCGCATCAACGCCGCGCCCAACGCCCGCGTGATCACCGGCCCCGAGCTGCGCACCATCTTCCTGGGCATGGACCAGAAGCGCGACGAGCTGCAGTACTCGAACATCAAGGGCAAGAACCCGTTCAAGGACAAGCGTGTTCGCCAGGCCTTCTATCAGGCCATCGACATCGCCGGCATCCAGCGCACCGTGATGCGCGGCGCCTCGCGTCCCACCGGCCTGCTGGTCGGCCCCGGCATCAACGGCTGGAGCGCCGAGCAGGACAAGCGCCTGCCCTTCGACGTCGATGCCGCCAAGAAGCTGCTGACCGAAGCCGGCTACCCCAACGGCTTCGAGGTGTCGCTCAACTGCCCGAACGACCGCTACGTGAACGACGGCCAGATCTGCCAGAGCGTGGCCTCCAACCTCGCGAAGATCGGCGTGAAGATCAACCTCGTGGCCGAGACCAAGGGCACCTACTTCCCGAAGGTGCTGCGTCGCGACACCAGCTTCTACATGCTGGGCTGGACCCCGACCACCTACGACGCGCACAACGCGCTGAGCTCGCTCACCTCCTGCCCCGACGACAAGGGCACTGGCCAGTTCAACCTGGGCGCCTACTGCAACCCCAAGCTCGACGAGCTGACCAAGAAGATCCAGTCGGAAACCGACAAGACCAAGCGCAACGAGATGATCAAGGAGGCTTTCAAGCTCCACTCCGACGACATCGGCCACCTGCCGCTGCACCAGCAGTCGCTGGCCTGGGGCGTGAGCAAGAAGGTCGAGCTGGTGCAACTGGCCGACAACTTCATGTACTTCAAGTGGATGAGCATCAAGCCCTGATGCCGCCGGCCGCTTGCTGGTTGAACAGGGCGGCCTGACCATGGGCCCGCTTCTTGCGGGCCCATTCCTTTTGCTTCACGATGAAAAATAACCCCCACGCTCCCCTTGCTGCGCAAGGTCCGCTGCCCCCCGAGGGGGCAGCTTTTCATCTTGGGGCGGCCCGGCGATGAAAAAAACACTCGCCCGTTGGCTCGACAGCGATGTCGGCTACAGCTTTCGCACATCGCCCGTGGCCATGGCCGCGGCGGTGATCGCGCTGGTCTGCGTGTTCTGCGCGGTGTTCGCAGGATGGGTCTCTCCGCACAACCCCTTCGACCTCGCCACCCTGGAACTCGGCGACGCGCGGCTACCGCCCGCATGGAGCGCTGAAGGCTCCTCCAAGTACCTGCTCGGCACCGACGACCAGGGCCGCGACATCCTGTCAGCCGTCATCTACGGCGCGCGCATCTCGCTGATCGTCGGCCTGGTGTCGGTGGTGTTGTCGGTGGTGGTCGGCGTGGTGCTGGGGCTGCTGGCCGGCTTCTTCGGCGGCTGGCTCGATTCCTTCCTCATGCGCGTGTGCGACGTGATGCTGTCGTTTCCGCCCATCCTGGTGGCGCTGCTCATCGCGGGCGTCGGCCGGGCGCTCTTTCCCGGCGCGCACGAATCGCTGGCCTTCGGCGTGCTGATCATCTCCATCTCGCTGACCGGCTGGGTGCAGTACGCGCGCACGGTGCGCGGCTCCACGCTGGTGGAGCGCAACAAGGAATATGTGCAGGCCGCGCGCGTCACCGGCGTGGCGCCGCTGCGCATCATGCTGCGCCACGTGCTGCCCAACGTGCTGGGGCCGGTGACCGTGCTCGCCACGATCCAGGTGGCCACGGCCATCATCACCGAGGCCACGCTGTCCTTCCTCGGCGTCGGCGTGCCGCCCACTTCGCCTTCGCTGGGCACGCTCATCAGCATCGGCAACCAGTACCTGTTCTCGGGCGAATGGTGGATCACGGTGTTTCCGGGCCTGATGCTGGTGCTCATCGCGCTCAGCGTGAACCTGCTCGGCGACTGGCTGCGCGACGCGCTCAACCCGCGCCTGCGCTGAAGAGACAGAAGAAAGATAAGGAGAACGCCACCATGACGCTGCTCCAGGTCAAAGACCTCGTCGTCGAATTCCCGAACCGCCGGGGCACGCTGCGCGCGCTCGACCGCATTTCCTTCGACATCGCGCCGGGCGAAATCCTCGGCGTGGTGGGCGAATCGGGCGCCGGCAAGTCGCTCACGGGCGCGGCCATCATCGGCCTGCTCGAGCCGCCGGGCCGCGTGGCCGGCGGAGAGATCCTGCTGGAGGGCCAGCGTATCGACAACCTCGGCTTCGAGGCGATGCGGCCCATCCGCGGGCGCAAGATCGGCGCGATCTTTCAAGACCCGCTGACTTCGCTGAACCCGCTCTACACCGTGGGCCGGCAGCTGGTCGAAACCATCCGCTCCCACCTGCCGGTGAACGAGTCCGAGGCGCGCAAGCGGGCCATCGGCCTGCTGCAGGACACCGGCATTCCCGCCGCCGAGCAGCGTATCGACCACTTTCCGCACCAGTTCTCCGGCGGCATGCGGCAGCGCGTGGTGATCGCGCTGGCGCTCGCGGCCGAGCCAAAGCTCATCGTGGCCGACGAGCCGACCACCGCGCTCGACGTGTCGATCCAGGCGCAGATCATCCAGCTGCTCAAGCAGGTCTGCAAGGAACGCGGCGCGGCGGTGATGCTGATCACGCACGACATGGGCGTGATCGCCGAAACCTGTGACCGCGTGGCCGTGATGTATGCCGGCCGCATCGCGGAGATCGGCCCGGTGCACGAAGTGATCCACCAGCCCGCGCACCCCTACACCTCGGGCCTGATGGGCTCGATTCCCGACATGACCAGCGACCGCGAGCGGCTCAACCAGATCGATGGCGCGATGCCGCGGCTCAACGCCATCCCGACGGGCTGCGCCTACAACCCGCGCTGCCCGCGCACCTTCGCGCGCTGCCTCGTCGAGCGGCCCGAACTCATGCATGCCGGTGCCACGCGCGCCGCCTGCTGGCTGCACGACGCGGCCGACCCGCACGCGGGCCAGGCCGAGATCGCCGCGAGGCACCACGACGCGCTGGCGGCCGGCGAGCGCGCCACGCCCGAGGCGGCCGAACCCATTGTGGAGGTGACGCGATGAACGCCGTGGCAAGCGAACCGCTCGTCGTCGCCCAGGACCTCGCGCGCACCTTCGACGTTTCCCCGCCCTGGCTCAACCGCGTACTCGAGCGCAAGCCGCGCGTGCTGCTGCACGCGGTGGACGGCGTGAGCTTCTCCATCGAGCGCGGCAAGACGCTGGCGCTGGTGGGCGAATCGGGCTGCGGCAAGAGCACGGTGGCGCGGCTGCTGGTGGGCCTGTATGCGCCCACGCGCGGCGGCCTGACCTTCGACGGGCAGGACGCGCACGCCGCGTTCAAGACCCCCGAGGGCCGCAAACTGCGCCGCCGCATCCAGATGATCTTCCAGGACCCCTACGCGAGCCTCAACCCGCGCTGGATCGTCGAAGACATCATCGGCGAGCCGCTGCGCGAGCACGACATCCTGAGCGACAAGGCAGCGCTGCGCGAGCGCGTGGGCGAGCTGCTCAAGTCGGTCGGCCTGTCGCCGCTGGACATGAGCAAGTACCCGCACCAGTTCTCGGGCGGCCAGCGCCAGCGCATCTCCATCGCGCGCGCGCTCACCACGCAGCCCGAGTTCCTGGTGTGCGACGAGCCCACCTCGGCGCTCGACGTGAGCGTGCAGGCGCAGGTGCTCAACATCATGAAGGACCTGCAGCGCGAGCGGGGCCTGACCTACCTTTTCATCTCGCACAACCTCGCGGTGGTGCGCCACGTGGCCGACCAGGTCGGCGTGATGTACCTGGGCCGGCTGGTCGAGGTGGCCGACAAGCAGAAGCTGTTCGCGGAACCGCAGCATCCGTACACCCGCATGCTGCTCGACGCCATTCCGCAGATGAAGCACACGGGCCGTTCGCGCACGCCCGTGCAGGGCGAGGTGCCCAATCCGCTGAATCCGCCCACGGGCTGCGCCTTTCACCCGCGCTGCCCGCACGCGAATGCGCGCTGCTCTTCCGAGCGGCCGAAGCTGCTGAGCCTCAAGGGCGTGCAGGTGGCCTGCCACGCGGTCGAGGAGGGGCGCATCTAGCGTGCGCTGATCCGAGCCGTTGCCCGATCTCCGGAAAAGTGTGCGTAAAGGCACTGCCTTGCGCCGGAAGCCGTTGCAGAGTCCCGCCATGCCATTGACGACGACTCTCGCAACGACCGAACTCGGCCGCCGCGGCTTCCTGATGGGAACAGCCGTGGGCGCGACCGTGGTGCTTGCCTCCCTGGCTTGCAGCGTGCAGGCCGCCGGTGCCGCCACTCGCCGCATGCCGGTGATCTTCATCGGCCATGGCTCGCCGATGAACGCCATCACCGACAACGCCTTCACGCGCCGGCTGGCGGCATGGGGCAAGGAGCTGCCCCGGCCGTCGGCGATCCTCAGCGTGTCGGCGCACTGGCTCAGCCGGGGCGCCACCGGCGTCGGCATCCAGGAGCGCCCGAAGACGATCCACGACTTCGGCGGCTTTCCTCAGGCGCTGTTCGACATCGAATACCCGGCGCCCGGCCACCCGACGCTGGCCCGCGAGACCGTCGGCGTGGTGAAGCAGGCGCCGGTGATCGCCACCGATCAATGGGGCCTGGACCACGGAACGTGGACGGTGCTGAAGCACCTCTACCCCAAGGCCGACATCCCGGTGTTCCAGCTCAGCATCGACTACGACAAGCCGGCCGCCTTCCACTATGCGGTGGGCCGGGACCTGGCCGCACTGCGCGACAGGGGCGTGCTGGTGATGGGCAGCGGCAACGTGGTGCACAACCTGCGCGCCACCGACCGTGGAACGCCGGACGGCCCGAGCGCCAGCCGGCCGTGGGCGCAATCCTTCGACGATGCCGTGAAGTCGGCGCTGGCGGGCCGCGACGACCGTGCGCTGGTCGACTACGCGAAGCTGGAAGGCGCGTCGACCGCGGTGGCGACGCCCGACCACTACTTCCCCTTCCTCTACGCCCTCGGCGCCGCCGGCAGCAGCGAGCGCGCGAAGACGGTCTACGAGGGATTCCAGTCGGGCACGCTCAGCATGCGCTGCCTGCAGTTCGGCTGAGCAGCGCGCCGAAGGCGGGAGAGGGCGTTACTGCTCCTCGCCCCAGGAGAAGCCGTCGCGCGCGATCATCGCGCTCGAGGCGCTCGGCCCCCAGGTGCCCGCCGCATAGGGGCGCGGGCCGCCGTCCGATTCCCAGTTGTCGATCAGCGGCTCGACCCAGCGCCATGCTTCTTCCTGCTCGTCGCTGCGCACGAACAGGTTGAGGCGGCCGTCGATCACGTCGAGCAGCAGGCGCTCGTAGGCGCCCACGCGCTCGGAGCCGAAGCGCTTGTCGAAGTCGAGGTCGAGCTGAACCGGTGCCAGCTGCGCGGCCGAGCTCTGGTGGCCGTTGCGCTGGCGGTTGTCCTGGGCCTGCGCGAGCATGTGCAGCTCCAGTCCGTCCTTGGGCTGCAGGTTGATCACCAGCTTGTTGACGTTGCCGGCCGGCGCGCGGTAGATGGCGTGCGGCGTGGGGCGGAAGTTGACCTCGATGCGCGCATCGCGCGAGGCCAGCCGCTTGCCGGTGCGGATGTAGAAGGGCACGCCGGCCCAGCGCCAGTTGGCGATCTCGGTGCGCAGCGCCACGAAGGTCTCGGTGCGGCTGTCGGGGTTCACGCCCGCCTCGTCGCGGTAGCCCGGCACCCGTTCGCCGTAGGCCGTGCCGGCCGTGTACTGGCCGCGCACCGCGTGCAGGCCCAGGCTCTCCGGCGTCCAGGGCTTCAGCGCCCGCAGCACCTTGAGCTTCTCGTCGCGGATGGCGTCGGCGTGCGCGTTGATGGGCGGCTCCATGGCCACGGCGCACAGCAGCTGCAGCGCGTGGTTCTGCACCATGTCGCGCAGCGCGCCGGTCTGGTCGTAGAAGGCGCCGCGCTTTTCCACGCCCAGGTCTTCGGCGATGGTGATCTGGATGTTGGAGATGTGCTCGCGGCGCCAGATGGGCTCGAACAGCGCATTGCCGAAGCGCATGGCGAACAGGTTCTGCACCGAGGGCTTGCCGAGGTAGTGGTCGATGCGAAAGACCTGCTTCTCCTCGAGCACCTTGCCCACGGCGGAGTTGATGGCGCGGTTGGAGGCCAGGTCGTGGCCCAGCGGCTTCTCGAGCACGATGCGGGTGCGCGGGCCGTTGAGGCCGGCCGCGGCGATCTGCTCGACCACCTGGGTGAAGAGCGCGGGGGCGGTGGCCACGTACATCACGACCGTCTTGGCGTCGCGCTGGTTGAGCAGGCCGGCCAGGCGGGCGTAGTCGTCGGGCTTGGAGAGGTCCATGCGCAGGTAGTGCAGCATGGAGGCGAACTTCTTGAACTCCTCCGGCGAGGGGCGCTTGGCGCCTTCGACCGCGCTGAAGCGCGACTGGATCAGCTCCCGGTACTGGTCGTCCGACAGGTCGTCCCGCGCTACGCCGACGATGCGGCCCTCGGGGGGAAGGCTGCCGTGCCGGAATGCCTGGAACAACGCGGGCATCAGCTTGCGCCACGCGAGATCGCCAGTACCGCCGAACAGAACGAGATCGAAGCTCATGAGAAAACTTTCCTTCCTTGTCTGAATGCCGAGCCGGGCCGCCTTGGTCGCGGATGCGACATGCCCCAGGCACGATGGTACTTGTACGGATTCGCCGGGCCTGTACTAAAGCTACGCTGGCCGATGGCCGCGAGGCCTTTTTTTATTGCCGAGAGCAGTACAGAGGAAGAGAGACCAGATGAAAAAAAGCAAGATTCTTACCGCAGCGGCACTGCTGGGCCTGTCGGCCGCGGCCTCGGCCCAGACCGTCAACGTGATCTGCTCGGTCCAGGCCGAATGGTGCAACGTGATCGCGACCGTCTACGCCCGCACCACCGGCGTGCGCATCAACATGGCGCTCAAGGGCTCGGGCGAGGCGCTGGCCCAGCTGATCGCGGAAAAGGACAACCCCAAGACCGACGTCTGGTTCGGCGGCACCGGCGACCCGCACCTGCAGGCGGCCGAGCAGGGCCTCACGCTCGAATACAAGTCGCCCACGCTGTCGCAGCTGCATCCCTGGGCGCAGCAGCAGGCCAAGCAGTCGGGCTACAAGACGGTGGGCATCTACTCGGGCCCGCTGGGCTTCGGCTACAACCCCGAGCTGCTGGCCAAGAAGAAGCTGCCCGTGCCCAAGACCTGGGCCGACCTGCTCAAGCCCGAGTACAAGGGCGACATCCAGGTGGCCAACCCGGCCTCCAGCGGCACGGCCTACACCATGATCGCCACGCTGGTGCAGCTCATGGGCGAGGACAAGGCCTTCGACTACCTCAAGGCGCTGCACAAGAACGTGGGCCAGTACACCCGCTCGGGCACCGGCCCGATCAAGGCGGTGGCGCGCGGCGAGACGGCCGTGTCGATCAGCTTCGTGCACGACGGCCCCGGCGAGAAGATGCAGGGCTTCCCGGTCGAGACCATCACCCCGAGCGACGGCACCGGCGCCGAGATCGGCTCCATGAGCATCGTCAAGGGCGCGCGCAACCTCGACGCCGCCAAGAAGTTCTACGAGTGGGCCCTGACGCCCGGGGCGCAGGAGCTGGGCGCCGCCAACAAGCAGTTCCAGCTGCCGAGCAACGTCAACGCCAAGCTCGACCCGCGGATTCCCGACTTCAAGAAGATCAAGTTCATCAACTACGACTACGCCAGGTACGGCGCCAGCGCCGAGCGCCGTCGCCTGATCGCGCGCTGGGAAAAAGACGTCAATTCGCTGCCCCGATAAGTGGAAGCGCGTTCCATCGAAGGCGCGCCGGTCAACCCGGCGTCGCTGGCGGCGGCCCGGCGTTCGCAGCGCTGGGTCTGGGCGTGGGTCGCGCTGGGCCTGGCGGCCTACCTGCTGCTGCCCTGGTATGCGATCCAGGACTCGACCTGGTACGAGGCCGTTCCGCAGGTGTTCGGCCAGGCGGAGGGCGCCAACGGCCTGATGCAGGCCGCGACGCAGGGCCGCAGCTGGCTCTTCGTGGGGCTCGCCGGGCTGCTGCTGTGCGCCGTGGGGGCGTGGCTTCCGGCCGGCAGGGCGCAGGGGCGCTGGCTGCTCGCCGGCGGCCTGATCGGCGCCCTCGGGCTCGCCGCCACCGGCTTCACCATCGGCGCGCGCGGCTGGAGCGTGGCCGCGCTCAACACGCAGTTCGGCGAGCTGGCTGTCAACCAGTTCGGCATCGGCGCGGGCGGCTTCGTGGCGCTCACGGCGCTGGTGCTGCTGGCGGCCTTCGGCATCGCGCGGCTGGGGCTCTTCAAGGGCGACCTGTTCGTTGCGGCGGCCGTCGTCGGCTGCGGCGTGCTGATGGCGCTGTTCATCGCCTACCCGGTGAGCAAGGCGCTGTCGGGCGCGTTCTTCAATGAAGACGGCCAATGGTCGATCGGCGCCTTCGTCGCCCGCGTGTTCACCGAGCGCATCTGGGGCCTGGGCTGCCTGTCCGGCGGCGTGCGCTGCGGCGTGGCGTGGAACACGCTGGTGCTGGCGCTGCTCACGGCCGCCGGAACCACCTTCCTCGGCACGCTGATGGCGCTGATGGCCGAGCGCGGCAGCAAGCGCGGGCAGGGCGCGCTGCGGGTGCTGGCGCTGCTGCCGATCATCACGCCGCCCTTCGTGGTGGGGCTGGGGCTGATCCTGCTGTTCGGCCGCGCCGGCATCGTCAACCAGGTGCTGGAGAGCGTCTTCGGCATCGAGCCCACGCGCTGGTTCTACGGCATGCCGGGCGTGCTGGTGGCGCAGCTCTTCGCCTTCACGCCCATTGCCTTCATGATCATGCGCGGCGTGGTGCAGGGCATTGCGCCCAGCCTGGAGGAGGCCGCGCAGATGCTGCGCGCCGACCGCCGCCGGGCCTTCTTCACCATCACGCTGCCGCTCTTGAAGCCCGGGCTGGCCAACGCCTTCCTGGTGGGCTTCATCGAAAGCATCGCCGACTTCGGCAATCCGGTGGTGGTGGGCGGGCAGTTCTCGGTGCTGTCGACCGACATCTTCTTCGCCATCGTCGGCGCGCAGTACGACCAGGGCCGCGCGGCCTCGCTGGCCTGGGTGCTCACGCTCTTCGCGCTCGGCGTGTTCGCGCTGCAGCGCGGGCTGCTCGGCAAGCAGAACTACACGACCGTCAGCGGCAAGGGCGACGCCGGCATCCCCATGGCGCTGCCCGACGGGGTGCGTCGCACCATTTACTGCATCGCGATGCCGTGGATCGCGTTCACCGCCGTGGTCTACCTGTTCGCCTTCGCGGGCGGCTTCGTGCAGACCTGGGGCCGCGACTACACCTTCACGCTGAACCACTTCAAGACCGCGTTCTCGCTGGAGTGGGGCCAGTTCGGGCTGGTGTGGGCCGGCACGGCGTGGAACTCGCTGATCACCACGCTCAAGCTGGCGGGCATCTCGGCGCCCATCACAGCGGCGCTGGGCCTGCTCATCGCCTGGCTGCTGGCGCGCAACGAGTTCAGGGGGCAGGGCCTCTTCGAGTTCGGCGCGCTGCTGGCCTTCGCCATTCCGGGCACCGTGCTGGGCGTGAGCTACATCCTGGCCTTCAACGTGCCGCCCCTCGAGCTCACGGGCACGGGGCTCATCATCGTGCTGTGCTTCATGTTCCGGAACCTGCCGGTGGGCGTGCGCGCCGGCACCGCGGCTTTCAAGCAGCTCGACCGCTCGCTCGACGAGGCCTCGCTGATGCTGCGCGCATCGACCTCGCAGACGCTCTTCAAGGTGGTGCTGCCGCTCTTGAAGCCGGCGCTGGTGGCCGCGCTGGTCTACAGCTTCGTGCGCGCCATGACGACGGTGAGCGCGGTGATCTTCCTGGTCACGGCCGAGAACGAGCTCGCCACCACCTACATCATCGGCCGCGTGGGCAACGGCGACTACGGCATCGCGCTGGCCTACTGCACGGTGCTCATGATCCTGATGTCGCTGGCCATCGCGCTGGTGCAGTGGGTGGTGGGGGAGCGCAAGCTGGGGCGGCGAGGGTCCGCACAACAACACCAGGGACATCACAAGATGGAGGGGCTGACATGAACGGCATCGAATTCCGCAATGTCACCAAGCGCTACGGCGCGGACAAGAACGCGCCGCTGGCCGTCAAGGGCATCAGCTTCGAGGTGCCGGTGGGCACGCTCACCACCATCCTCGGGCCCTCGGGCTGCGGCAAGACGACCACGCTGCGCATGATCGCGGGGCTGGAGTCGCCGACCTCGGGCTCGATCTTCATGGGCGGGCGCGACGTCACCACGCTGGGGCCGGCCGAGCGCAACGTGAGCATGATGTTCCAGAGCTACGCGCTGTTCCCGCACATGAACGTGATCGAGAACGTGGCCTACGGCCTGCGCATGAGCGGCGTGAAGAAGGACGAGGCCGCGGCGCGGGCGCGCGAGGCGCTGCGAGGCGTGGGCCTGGTCGGCTTCGACGAGCGGCTGCCCAGCGAGCTCTCGGGCGGCCAGCAGCAACGGGTGGCGCTGGCGCGTGCGCTGGTGCTGGAGCCGGCGGTGCTGCTCTTCGACGAGCCGCTGTCGAACCTCGACGCCCGGCTGCGCCGCGAGATGCGCGAGGAGATCCGCGCGCTGCAGCAGCGGCTGAAGCTCACGGTGGCCTATGTCACGCACGACCAGAGCGAGGCGCTGGCGGTGAGCGACCAGATCATCGTGATGGACCACGGCGTGATCGCCCAGCGCGGCACGCCCGAGCAGCTCTACGGCCGGCCCGAGAGCGAGTTCGTGGCCGGCTTCATGGGCGAGGCGATGGTGTTCCCGGCGGTGGCCGAGGTCGACGGCAGCGTGGCGCTAGGCCCGCTGCGCCTGCAGCCGCGCTATGCGGTGGCGCCCGGTACGGTGAAGGTGGCGGTGCGGCCCGAAGCCTGGCAGATCGGTGCCGGCGGGGCAGTCGGAGCCTCGGGCGGCCTGCCGGCCACGCTGCGCAAGGCGGCCTACCTCGGCAGCTTCTACGAATACGGCTTCGATACCTCCCTGGGGCCGGTCTTCGTGGTGTCGACCGACCTGTCCAGCCCGCTGGCGGCCGGCGCGCAGGCCACCCTGTCCCTGGGAGCCCATGGCGTGAGCGTGGTGCCCGGCGCATGAAACAATGGCGCCATGAACGTGGTTTTCGATCTGGGCGCCGTGCTGTTCGCATGGGAGCCCACGCGGCTGGTACAGGCCCATCTCGCCCAACACGCCCCCACTGAGGCCGCCGCGGCCGCCATGGGCCGCGCGCTTTTCCATCACGACGACTGGACCAGCTTCGACTGCGGCACCCGCACGCTGGCCGACTCCATCGCCCGCATGTCGGCCCGGCTGGCGCTGCCGCCCGAGCCGCTGTACGCCATGCTCGACGGGCTGGGCGAGCGGCTGGAGCCCATCGGCGTCACGGTCGAGATGCTCGGTGAGCTCATGGCCCACCGGGATGCCGGCCAGCCGCTGCGCCTGTATTACCTTTCGAACATGCCTTCGCCGTACGCGCGGGCCATCGAGCGGCGGCACGACTTCATGCGGCGCTTCGACGGCGGCGTGTTCTCGGGGGACGTGAAGTTCCTCAAGCCCGAGCGGGAGATCTACGAGGTGCTGGCCATGCGCCACGGCCTCGACCCGGCGCAGACCGTGTTCATCGACGATTCCGCCGCCAACGTGGAAGCGGCGCGCGCCTTCGGCTGGCAGGCCATCCACTGCACCGCGCCGGCCATGCTGCCGTCGCAGCTGCAGCGCTACCTGCCGGTCAGCGTCACCTTGCCCGTGTCGAACCCCAGGCTGCGGGCGTAGTCCAGCTCGGCCTGCAGCAGCGCGTCTTCCAGGCGCGGGGCGCGCGACAGCACCCAGAGGTACTCGCGGTCGGGCGTGCCGACCAGCGACACCTGGTATTCGCGGTCGAGCTTCAGGATCCAGTAGTCGCCCCAGACCATGGGCAGCCAGCCGAGCCACGCCGGCGCGAATCGCACCTCCAGCCGGCCCGCGCCGGGCTGGCCCGCCACGGGCACCACACGTGCGGTGCCGACGGCTTCGTCGAAATTCCCGTCTTCCCTGACGCAGCGGTTGCGCACCTGCACGGTGCCGTCCGGCTGCAGCGTGTATTCGGCGGTCACGGGGCCGGCGCACTGTTTCTGGAAGCGGTTCGGCAGGCGGGCCTGCTCGTGCCAGAGACCCGCATAGCGCTCCAGGTCGACCGGTGCCACCACCTGCAGCGGCGCGCGCATCAGCGGTGCGCCGTCGGCCGGGCCGGCTGGTCTGCTCAAGCGGGCGCGGGCGGCGCTGCGTGCCGCGCCCATCGTGAACCACGCAGCCACGCCCCCGACGACGAAGGCCGTGGCCATCGCGCCTATCGCGTTGCTGGTACGGCGGTCATCGAAGGGCTGGACGGCGGTGGCGCCGGGGCGCGGGCGTTGGGTCATGGAGGCACTCCTGAGGCTGAAGACATTCGGCGTAAGCCTCAGGCTAGCCAGCGCAGGTGCGCGCGACCGTAAGCCACGGACCACAGGCGCTGTAGGGCACGGGGGCGGGAAGACGGGCCGGGAAGATCCGACAACCCCACCGGCCGCAGGCTGATGGAGCCGCGTGGAAACCCGTGCTACGGTGCGCATGAAAACATCGGCCGGCGCGCAACTGCGTGCAGGTCTTGTCACAACCGGCACAGGATAATGATTTCATGAACCAACTCGATGCCCTCCGCCAGTGGACCACCGTCGTCGCAGACACCGGTGACTTCAAACAGCTCAGCATTTCCAAGCCGCAGGACGCGACCACCAATCCGTCGCTGATCCTCAAGGCCGTGCAGAAGCCCGAATACCGGCCGCTGCTCGACGAGGCCGTGAAGAAGCACGCAGGCAAGCCGCTCGACGAGGTCATCGACCGCCTGCTGGTGCGCTTCGGCACCGAAATCCTTTCCATCATCCCGGGCCGCGTCTCCACCGAGGTCGACGCCCGCCTGTCCTTCGACACCGCCGCGACCATCGCGCGCGGCGAGCGCATCGTGGCGCTCTACAAGGCCGAAGGCATCGACACCGAAAAGCGCCTGCTCATCAAGGTGGCCTCCACCTGGGAAGGCATCGAGGCCGCGCGCCAGCTCGAGCGCAAGGGCATCCGCACCAACCTGACGCTGCTGTTCTCGTTCGCGCAGGCCGTGGCCTGCGGCGCGGCGGGCGTGCAGCTCATCTCGCCTTTCGTCGGCCGCATCTACGACTGGTACAAGAAGTCGGCCGGCGCCAATTGGGACGAGGCCGCGAACGCCGGCGCCAACGACCCGGGCGTGAAGTCGGTGCGCCAGATCTTCGCGTACTACAAGCAGCACGGCATCAAGACCGAGGTCATGGGCGCGAGCTTCCGCAACGTGGGCCAGATCAAGGCCCTGGCCGGTTGCGACCTGCTGACCATCAGCCCCGAGCTGCTGGCCGAGCTGACCGCGAGCAACGAGCCGCTGCAGCACGCGCTCGACGCCAAGGCCGCCGGCGCCGACATCGCCAAGGTGAGCTACGACGAGGCGGGCTTCCGCTTCGCGCTCAACGAGGACGCCATGGCCACCGAGAAGCTGGCCGAAGGCATCCGCGCCTTCGCGGCCGACGCCGTGAAGCTCGAGAAGCTCATGCAGGAAAGCGGCAAGTAAAGATGGCCATGACCCTTCGCTGCGACCGCGCGCCGGCCTGGGCGCAACTGCAGTCCGCCTTCGAGACCTCCGGCCGCCAGTTCGACCTGCGCCATGCCTTCGTCGACGACGCGGGCCGCTTCGAGCGCTTCAGCCAGGAGGCTCCCTACGTCTTCGCCGACCTGTCGAAGAGCCTGATCGACGCGCGCACCGAGGAGCTGCTCTTCAAGCTGGCCCGCGAATGCGGCCTCGAGGCGCACCGCGACGCCATGTTCGCCGGCGAGCACATCAACAACACCGAAGACCGCGCCGTGCTGCATACGCTGCTGCGCGCCCCGGCCGATGCGCCCACGGGCCCGAAGACGGCCAGCGAGCTGCGCGAGGTGCACGCCACGCTCGACGCGATGCTGGCCTATGCCGAGAAGGTGCGCGCCGACCACACGATCACCGACGTGGTCAACATCGGCATCGGCGGCTCCGACCTCGGCCCGCAGATGGCGGTGCTGGCGCTGGCCGAGTTCGCCGCGCCGGGCAAGCGCTTCCACTTCGTCTCGAACGTCGACGGCCACGAGCTGGCCGGCGTGCTGCAGGGCCTGGCGCCGGAGCACACGCTGTTCCTCATCGCCTCCAAGACCTTCACCACGGCCGAGACGATGACCAACGCGCAGTCGGCCAAGCGCTGGTACGAGCAGTCGGGCGGCACCGACATCGCGGGCCACTTCGCGGCGCTCACCACCAATGTGGAAGCCGCGAAGAAGTTCGGCATCGACACCACCTTCGGCTTCTGGGATTGGGTGGGCGGGCGCTATTCGCTGTGGTCGGCCATCGGGCTGCCCATTGCGCTGGCCATCGGCGCGGAGGGCTTCCGCCGGCTGCTGGCGGGCGCGCACGCGATGGACGAGCACTTCCGCACCGCGCCGCTGGAGCGCAACCTGCCGGTGCGCCTGGGCCTGCTCGACGTCTGGTATCGCAACTTCCACAAGTTCACGAGCCGCAGCATCGCGCCGTACCACAGCGCACTGAAGCGCGTGCCGGCCTACCTGCAGCAGCTCGAGATGGAAAGCAACGGCAAGCAGGTCGATGCGAGCGGCAAGCCGCTGGCCTTCGGCACTTCGCCGGTGCTGTGGGGCGAACCGGGCACCAATGGCCAGCACGCCTACTTCCAGATGCTGCACCAGGGCACCGACGTGACTCCGCTCGAGTTCGTGGCGGTGCGCGATGCCTCGCACGACCTCGAGGGCCATCACCCCAAGCTGCTGGCCAATGCGCTCGCACAGGCGCAGGCGCTGATGGTGGGCAAGCTCGACGAGGGCGGCCACAAGAACTTCCCGGGCAACAGGCCGAGCACCTTCTTCGTGTTCGAGAAGCTCACGCCCGAGGCGCTGGGTGCCTTCCTCGCGATGTACGAGCACCGCGTGTTCACCAGCGGCGCGCTGTGGGGCATCAACAGCTTCGACCAGTGGGGCGTGGAGCTCGGCAAGGTGCTCGCCAAGGACATCGAACCGCGCCTCGCATCGGGCGACATCACGGGACTCGATGCCTCGACCGCGGGCCTGCTGAAGCGGCTCTCGCGCTGATCCGGAGACGGCCGCAAGGCCGTTTCGGAGTCTTTTGTTTTAAGCCTGGCTATGGCTTCCGGCCGTATTTGCCGTTGAAAGACGCGTCGATATGATGGCCCGGGGAAATTTCCCTGGGACCAATCACAAAAGAGGAGTCGATCAATGGATTTTCAAACAGCGGTCAAGACCTGCCTGAGCAAGTACACGGACTTCACCGGGCGCGCATCGCGCTCGGAGTTCTGGTGGTTCGTGCTTGCGCAGCTGGTCATTCTCATCGTGGCAAGCCTGATCCATCGCTTCGTGTACGGCATCGCGGCCCTGGGCCTGCTGCTGCCCGCACTGGCCGTGGGAGCGCGCCGCCTGCACGACATCGGCAAGAGCGGCTGGTTCCTGCTGCTGGCGCTCATCCCGCTCGTCAACCTCGTGCTGATCTACTTCTACGTGCAGCCGACGCAGCCCGAGTCGAACAGCTACGGCGAGCCGCCGACCGCCTGAGTTTCAAAAGAAGAAGAAAAGAAGAAGGGGCCGCGCAAGCGGCCCTTTTTCATTGGGTCCGACGCACCTGCCGATGCGGTTCAGGCCGCGGCTTCCGCTGTCGCCTGCGCCGCGACGCGCACCGGCGCGCCGCCCGCCATGCGCACGCACAGGTCGAAGGCCTGCTGCAGTCCTTCGATCTTCGCGATGCCCTTGCCCGCGATGTCGAAGGCACTGCCGCTGGCCGAGGTGGCCACCGGCACCGGCAGGCCGCCGTGCAGCGTCACGCCCTGCTCGAAGCCCATGAGCTTCATCGCGATCTGGCCCTGGTCGTGGTACATCGAGACCACCGCGTCTACGTCGCCACGCCGCGCGCCGATGAACACCGTGTCGGGCGAGAAGGGCCCGCGCGCATCGAAGCCCTCGGCGCGCAGTTGCTCGATGGCGGGCGCGATGATCTCGATCTCTTCCATGCCGATGGAGCCGCCGTCGCCCGCGTGCGGGTTGAGCCCCGTCACCGCAATGCGCGGCTGCGCGACGCCCGCGCGGCGCAGGGCACTGGCGATGATCTTCACCGCATCGCCCACGCCCTGCACCGTGATGTGGCTCGCCACGTCCTTCAGCGGAATGTGCGAGGTCACGCGCGAGGTCCACAGCGAGCCGGTGAGGTTGAACTCGCAGACGAAGCCCTTCACCGCGAAGCGCTCCTGCATGTAGCGCAGCTCGTCCTCGTGCACCAGTCCGCCCAGGCGCAGCGAGTGCTTGTTGAGCGGCGCGAACAGGATTCCGTCGGCCTGCCCCTGCAGCACCGCCTGCGTGGCCAGCTCGAGGGCCTCGAACGAAGCCCGGCCCGATTGCTCGTTCGATTCGCCCGGCACGGGCTCCTGCCCCGCCATCCAGTCGCATGCGAGCAGGGTGGGGCGGCCGTCCTCGAAGCGCAGCGCGTCGAGGCTGTCGATGCGCAGTGGATCGAGCTTCGCGTCCGCCGCGCGTTCGCCGGCCGCGAGCACCACCGGGTCGGCGATCAGCAGCACGTGCGCGGCGTCGAGGTTGCGCTGGCGCGCCAGCAGCTTCACGGCCATCTCGGGGCCGACGCCGCTCGGGTCGCCGAGCAGCACGGCGATGCGGGGCTTGGCGGAGGTCACGCTCTGGGTCTTGGGGGAAGGGGTGGACATGGTGTCGGTCGGATGCGGTTGGTGAGGAGAAGAGAAGGAACGTCCGGCCGTTTCATTCGGCCTTGATGTTGGCGTCGCGCACGAGCTGGCCGTAGTGGTCGAACTCCTGCCTGTTCATGGCCGCGAAGGGTTCGCCGGTCAGCCCGCCGGGCTCTCCGCCCAGCGCCTTGATGCGCGTCTGCACGTCGGCCAGCTTCAGCGTGCGCGAGAGCTCGGCGCTCAGCCGCTCGACGGCGGGGCGCGGCGTGCCGGCCGTGACGTAGAGGCCGTACCAGGTTGACACGTCGGCGCCCTTGATGCCCTGCTCGGCGAGCGTGGGCACGTCGGGCAGCTCGGGCGAGCGCTGCGGCGCGCTCACCGCCAGCGCGCGGAACTTGCCGGCCTTGATCTGGCCCATGGCCGAGGAGGTGCTGTCGAACATCATGTCGACCTCGCCCGCGATGATGTCGACGTGCGCCTGCGAGCTGCCCTTGTAGGGCACATGGATCGACTTCATGCCCGTGGCCAGGTTGAAGGCCTCGCCGCCCACGTGCTGGGTGCTGCCGATGCCGGAAGAGGCGTACTTGAAGCTGCCCGGCTTCGCGGCCATGGCCGCCACCAGGTCCTTCACCGACCTGTAGGGCGAGCTGGCCGACACCACCAGCACGTTGGGCATCACGGCCACAAGGCCCACGGGCTGCAGGTCCTTCAGCGGGTCGTACTTGAGCTTGAGGATGTGCGGCGCCACCGCCTGCGCCGTGTTGGTGGCCAGCAGCAGCGTGGCGCCGTCGGCCGGCGCGCGGGCCGTGAGCTCGCCCGCGATGGTGTTGGAGGCGCCGGGCCGGTTCTCGACCACCACGGGCTGCTTGAGCGCGGGCGAGAACTTGTCGGCCAGCACGCGCGCCAGGATGTCGGTGCCGCCGCCGGGCGAGGCGCCGACCATGATGCGCATCGGCTTGTCGGGATAGGCCTGCTGCTGTGCGCCGGCCGGCATCGCCGCCAGCACGGCGACGGCCGCCAGCCCTGCCGCGCGGGCGAGAAAGGAAGTCTTCATCGGGTTTGTCTCCTGCTTGTAGTGGTGCCCAGCGTACGGAGCTTTGCCCGTGCGATCCAATCGAAAAAGCCGGGAGCTCCATATACTTTTGTGCATGACTCAAGGCCCTTCCGATGCCTCGCTGATGCTCCTCGTGCGGCCGCGCCAGCTGCTTCTGCTCGCCCGGCTCGACACCCACCGCCACCTCGGCCGGGCGGCCGAGGCCATGAACATCAGCCAGCCCGCGGCCACCAAGCTGCTGCAGCAGCTGGAGGATTCGCTGGGCGAGAAGCTCTTCGAGCGCCTGGCGCGCGGCATGGAGCCCACGCCCTACGGTGAGATCCTGATCCGCTATGCCCGCCGCGTGCTCAGCGACTTCGGCACCGCCCGCGAGGAAATGCTCGCTTTGCGCTCGGGCCTCAGCGGCGCCTTGCGCGTGGGCAGCGTGCCCGGCGCGGTGCCGGGGCTGCTGGCGCCGGCTCTCGTGGAGTACCACCGCAGGCACCCGCAGGTGGCGGTGTCGGTGGTGGTCGAGACCAGCGACGTGATCCAGGCGCAGCTGGAGCAGGGCGACGTCGATTTCGTGCTGGGCCGCCTCACCGACGGCCACGACGAGGCGAGGTACGCGAGCGTGCCGCTGCTGGGCGAGCTGCAGGTGGTCGTGGTGCGCGCCGCCCACCCGGTGTTCGAGCGTGCCACCGTCACGCTGGCCGAGATGGCGGGCTGGTCGTGGGTGCTGCAGCCGCCGGGCTCGCCGCAGCGCGGGCGCTTCGAGGCGGCGATGCGCGAGGCGGGCATCTCCGAGCGGCTCGACATCATCGAAACGGCATCGCCCATCGCCATCACAGCCTTGCTCGAGAGCTCCGACATGGCGGCCGTGATGCCCGCCTCGCAGGCCGACCACTACGCCCGCCTGGGCGTGCTGCGTGCCGTTCCGATCGAGCTGCCGGTGCGCGTGCCGCCCATCTGCCTCATCACCCGCACCGACCGGGCGCTGTCGCCCGCGGCCGCGCAGCTGCGCCGCCAGCTGCTGGGCGGCGCTTGAAGCCTTTGTGCTGCTGTTTTCCATGCTGTATTGCGTTAACTAGGGAATTCACTAGCCAACTGGTGCATGAAAGTACTGGTGATGGCGGCGGCAGTACCAAAACCGCAGGCGTGCTTCTCCAGAATTCGCGGCACGGCGACCCGACAGGACCTGGGCGTCGCTCACCTCTAGGAGACAAACATGAAGCGTTTTCTGAAAGCGGGCCTCGTCCTCGCACTCATCGGTACGGGCGTCGTCTCGCAGGCCGCCACCGAACTCGTGATCGCGACCGTGAACAACGGCCACATGATCGAGATGCAGAAGCTCACCCCCTTCTTCGAGAAGGCCAACCCCGACATCAAGCTCAAGTGGGTCACCCTTGAAGAAGGCACGCTGCGCCAGCGCGTGACCACCGACATCGCCACCAAGGGCGGCCAGTTCGACGTGATGACCATCGGCCTGTACGAGACGCCGATCTGGTCGAAGAAGGGCTGGCTCAAGCCCATCGCCACCGACGCCGCCTACGACGTTGACGACCTGCTGCCCGCCATCCGCGACGGCCTGTCGAACGAAGGCAAGCTCTACGCCGCGCCCTTCTACGGCGAGAGCTCGATGCTCATGTACCGCAAGGACCTGGCCGACAAGGTGGGCGTGAAGTTCTCCGAACAGCCCACCTGGGCGCAGGTGAAGGAGTTCGCCGACAAGGCCAACGACCCGAAGGCGGGCGTGTACGGCATGTGCCTGCGCGGCAAGCCGGGCTGGGGCGACAACATGGCCTTCCTGACCACGCTGGTCAACACCAACGGCGGCCAGTGGTTCGACATGCAGTGGAAGCCGCAGATCGACACCAAGGCCTGGAAGGACGCGATCGGCTTCTACGTCGACCTGATGAAGAAGGACGGCCCTCCGGGCGCGTCGGCCAACAGCTTCAACGAGAACCTCGCGCTCTTCAACGAAGGCAAGTGCGCGGCCTGGGTGGACGCGACCATCGCGGCCTCGTTCATCAGCGACCCGAAGCAGTCGAAGGTGGCCGACAAGGTGGCCTTCGCGCAGGCACCCACCGCCGTCACGCCGAAGGGCGCCAACTGGCTGTGGTCGTGGAACCTCGCCATTCCGGCCAGCTCGACCAAGGACGAGGCGGCGCAGAAGTTCATCAAGTGGGCCACCTCCAAGGACTACATCGCCCTCGTGGCCAAGGAAACCGGCTGGGCCTCGGTGCCGACCGGCACGCGCAAGTCGACCTACGCGAACCCCGAGTTCCAGAAGGTCGCCAAGTTCGCCGCGGCCGAGAAGAAGGCGATCGACAGCGCCAACCTCACCGACAGCACGCTGCCCAAGTCGCCGTACGCCGGCGTGCAGTACGCGGCCATTCCCGAGTTCCAGGCCATCGGCGTGGCGGTGGGCCAGCAGATGAGCGCGGCGCTGTCGGGCAAGGTCACGGTCGACCAGGCGCTGAAGACCTCGCAGACCGCTGCAGAGCGCGAGATGAAGAAGGCCGGCTACTACAAGTAAGCCGCTTCCTTCCCCTCTCCCCTCGGGGAGAGGGCCAGGGTGAGGGGCAGCGCGTCCACAGCCGGCGACGATTGCCCTCACCCCAACCCTCTCCCGCAAGCGGGAGAGGGGGCAACAGCCTCAGAGAGGAACACACAATGAAAAGACTCCTGCCACGCGCCCTCATGGCGCCCGCCGTGCTCACGCTCTTCGCCTGGATGATCGTGCCGCTGGTGATGACGTTGTACTTCTCGTTCGTGAACTACAACCTCATGCAGCCCGGCGAGCGCACATTCGCGGGCATCGAGAACTTTCACTACTTCATCACCGACCCCGACTTCTGGCCGGCCACCTGGAACACGCTGCTGCTGATCGGCAGCGTGATCGTCATCACCGTGGTGCTCGGCGTGCTGCTCGCGCTGCTGGTGAACGAGCCCTTCCCGGGACGCGGCATCGTGCGCGTGCTGCTGATCTCGCCCTTCTTCGTCATGCCCGCGGTCAATGCGCTGCTGTGGAAGCACATGATGATGAACCCCATCTACGGCATCCTGGCCGACGTGTGGCGCGCCTTCGGCGCGGAGCCGGTCGACTGGCTCACCGACGTGCCGCTGCTGTCGGTGATCATCATGGTGGCCTGGCAGTGGCTGCCCTTCGCCTGCCTGATCTTCATCACCTCGCTGCAGTCGCTCGACCGCGAGCAGATGGAGGCCGCGCGCATGGACGGCGCGAGCGCGTTCCAGCGCTTCTTCTATCTCACCGTGCCGCACCTCGCGCGCCCCATGGCGGTGGTGATCATGATCGAGATGATCTTTCTGCTCAGCGTGTTCGCCGAGATCGCCATCACCACCAACGGCGGCCCGGGCAACGAGAGCACCAACATGACCTACATGATCTTCAAGCAGTCGCTCATGAACTTCGACGTGGGCGTGGCTTCGGCGGGTGCGCTGTTCGCGGTGGTGCTGGCCAACATCGTGGCCGTGTTCCTCATCCGAATCATCGGCAAGAACCTGGACTGAGGAGCCGCACGCCATGCAACAGACACAAGCTCCCAGCAACTTCCTGCCGCAACTGCTGCGCACCATTGGCGCGTGGGCCGTCGCGCTGCTGCTGTTCTTTCCGCTCGGCTGGCTGTTCCTCACGGCCTTCAAGACGGAGCTGCAGGCCATCCACGTGCCGCCGCTCTTCATCTTCGAGCCCACGCTCGACAACTT
The DNA here is from genome assembly GCF_900109805.1 of Variovorax sp. YR750. Taxonomy (NCBI): domain Bacteria; kingdom Pseudomonadati; phylum Pseudomonadota; class Betaproteobacteria; order Burkholderiales; family Comamonadaceae; genus Variovorax; species Variovorax sp. YR750. The sequence continues at coordinate 249,218 of NZ_FOBJ01000003.1, read as the reverse complement.
CGGCGAGGTGCAGCGTCGCAGCGACTACCTGCTGTACGCGCGCAACTCGCTCATCACCAGCCTGGGCTCGACCATCCTGGGCCTGCTGATCGCGGCGCCGGCCGCGTACTCGATGGCCTTCTTCCGCACGAAGAAGACGCGCGACATCCTGATGTGGATGCTCTCCACCAAGATGATGCCGGCCGTGGGCGCGCTGGTGCCGATCTACGTGATCGCGCAGACCGCGGGCATGCTGGACTCGCTCACCGCGCTGACCATCGTGTTCACGCTGTCGAACCTGCCGATCATGGTGTGGATGCTCTACAGCGCCTACAAGGACATCCCGCCCGAGATCCTGGAGGCCGCGCGCATGGACGGCGCCAACCTCTGGACCGAGTTCCGCCACGTCGTGATGCCGCTGTCGGTGGGCGGCCTCGCATCCACCGGCCTGCTGTGCCTGGTGCTGAGCTGGAACGAGGCCTTCTGGGCGCTGAACCTCACCTCCGCCAAGGCCGGCACGCTGGCCACGCTCATCGCCTCGTACTCCAGCCCCGAGGGCCTGTTCTGGGCAAAGCTGTCCGCGGCTTCGCTGATGGCCATCGCGCCCATCGTGGTGTTCGGCTGGTTCAGCCAGAAGCAGCTCGTCCAGGGCCTCACCTTCGGTGCCGTGAAATGAACACCACCCCCAGTCTTCGCGCACTGCGTGTCGCTTCGCCAACCCCCTCGAGGGGGCGCTGCCAGCGGCCCGGCAAAGCCGGTTCCGCGGCAGCTCCCGGATTGCGCCGCGCGCTTTCGAACAACGTCGGCGCATCGGTCGCCTGCCGGCAAAACATCAAGGAGTCGTGAATGGCCTACCTCGAACTCAAGAACATCAAGAAGAGCTTTGGTGAAGTCAACATCATCAAGGGCGTCGACCTGCAGATCCAGAAGGGCGAGTTCATCGTCTTCGTCGGGCCCTCGGGCTGCGGCAAGTCGACGCTGCTGCGGCTGATCGCAGGGCTGGAGCCCATCACCAGCGGCAACCTGCTGCTCGACGGCAAGGACATCACTTGGGCGCCCTCGGGCAAGCGCGACCTCGCGATGGTGTTCCAGAGCTACGCGCTCTATCCGCACATGAGCGTGTACGACAACATGTCCTTCGCGCTCAAGCTGGCGGGCGTGTCGAAGAGCGAGATCAAGACCAAGGTCGAGTACGCGGCGAAGACGCTGAACCTCACGCAGTACCTCGACCGCACGCCGAAGGATCTCTCGGGCGGCCAGCGCCAGCGCGTGGCCATCGGGCGCGCCATCGTGCGTGCGCCGAAGGTGTTCTTGTTCGACGAGCCGCTGTCGAACCTCGACGCGGCGCTGCGCGGCAACACGCGGGTGGAGATCCACAAGCTGCACCGCGCGCTGGGCGCGACCACCATCTACGTGACGCACGACCAGGTCGAGGCCATGACGCTGGCAGACCGCGTGGTGGTGCTGAAGGACGGGCTCATCGAGCAGGTCGGCACGCCGCTGGAACTCTACGACCGCCCGGCCAACCAGTTCGTCGCGCAGTTCATCGGCATGCCGTCGATGAACATGGTGGCGGCGAACGCCATTCCTTCCTTCTCCGCCGCCACCGGTGGCCGGCTGCCGTCCGACGGCTTCCTGGGCGTGCGGCCCGAGGGCCTGCGCGTGCATCCGAAGCAGGGCGCGCCGGTGTCGGACGTGCTGGGGCGCGTGGAGCTGATCGAGGCGCTGGGCGCCGACACGCTCATCCACGTCGACGTGGCAGGCGTGCCGCTGATCGCGCGGCAGAACGAGCGCACGCCGCTGCAGGCCGGCGACGACGTGGCCGTGGAGCTCGATCCGTCGGTGCTGCATCTGTTCAACCGCGAGGGCCGTTCGGTCCTGGCGTGATCCCCAACCATCCACCGTCTTTTCAACGGACATCTTCGTGACCATTGCGCAAACTCCACCGGCTCTTTCCGAGTTCACGGTGCTTCACCTCGGCCTCGGCTCGTTCCACCGAGCCCACCAGGCCGTGTACCTGCAGCGGCTGATCGATGCGGGCGACACCCGCTGGTCGCTGTCGGGCGCCAACATCCGGCCGGACATGGCCGACGTCGTCGCGGCGCTGAAGGCGCAGGGCGGGCGCTACACGCTGGAGACCGTCTCGCCCGCGGGCGAGTACCGCTACGAGGAGATCGGCGCCATCCGCGAGGTGCTGCCCTGGGAGCACTCGCTGGCCAACGTGATCGCGCGCGGCGCGGCGCCCTCGACGCGCATCGTCTCGTTCACCGTGACCGAGGCGGGCTACTACCTCGACGACAAGGGCCGGCTGGACTTGTCGTTCCCCGACCTGGCAGCCGACGTGGAACGCGCCCGGCGCGGCGAGACCGGCGGCGACGGTGTGACCATCTACGGCGCCGTCTGCGCCATCCTGCGCGCGCGCAAGGCCGCGGACGCGGGCCCGGTCACGCTGCTGAACTGCGACAACCTGCGCCACAACGGCGACCGCTTCCGCGTCGGCCTGCTGGAATTCATCGAGCTGGCGGGCGATGCCGATCTGCTGGCCTGGGTCAACGCGAACACGCGCTGTCCGAACGCCATGGTCGACCGCATCACGCCGCGCCCGCCGCCCGAGCTGCGCGCGCGCGTGAAGGCGGCCACCGGGCGCGACGATGCGGCTGCCATCACCGGCGAAAGCTTCATCCAGTGGGTGATCGAGGATGACTTCATCGCCGCCCGGCCCGACTGGGGCCGCGTGGGAGTGGAGCTGGTCGAGTCGGTGCAGCCGTACGAAGAGGCGAAGATCCGCATCCTCAACGCCACGCACAGCTGCATCGCCTGGGCGGGCACGCTGGTGGGGCTCGGCTTCATCCACGAGGGCACGCACGACGCGGCCATCCGCAAGATGGCTTTCGACTATGTCACCGACGATGTCATTCCCTGCCTGAGCCCCAGCCCCATCGACCTCGCGGCGTATCGCGACGTGGTGCTCGACCGCTTCGGCAACCCCGCCATCCGCGACACCAACCAGCGCGTGGCGGCGGACGGCTTCTCGAAGATTCCGGGCTTCATCGCGCCGACGGTGCGCGAGCGCCTCGCCGCCGGCCAGCCCATCGAGAGCGTGGCGATGCTGCCGGCGCTGTTCCTGGTCTTCCTGCAGCGCTGGCACAAGGGCGCGCTGCCCTATGCCTACCAGGACCAGGGCATGGACGAAGCGGTGGCGCACGCCATCTGCGATGCGGCCGACCCGGTCGTCGCGCTGTGTTCCGACGCGGGGCTGTGGGGCAATCTCGCGGGCGATGCCCGGCTGATCGACACCGTGCGCCGGGCGGGCGGACGCGTCGCGCGCTTCGTGCAGAAGGCCGCGGAGCGCAAGTCATGAGCGGCCGCCTGCAGGACCGGCACGTGCTGCTGACCGGCGCGGGCGGCGGCATCGGTCTGGCCGTGGCCGCGGCCTGCATCGCCGAAGGCGCGCGCTGCACGGTGATCGACCGCGCGGCGGCCGCGCCCGAAGCCGTGCGCGCGCTGCAGCAGCGCCATCCCGACAGGCTGGCCTACATCGCGGCCGACGTGACCGACACCAAGGCCATCGCGCACATGCTGGCCGAGGCGCAGGTCGCTTTCGGGCCGATCCACACGCTGTTCAACAACGCGGCGGTGTTCGACCTCGCGCCGCTGCTCGACAGCGACGAGGCTTCGTTCGACCGGCTGTTCGCAGTCAACGTGAAGGGCATGTTCTTCGTGATGCAGGCCGTGCTGCGCCACATGGTGGAGGCCGGCACGCAGGGCGCGTCGGTCATCAACATGGCCTCGCAGGCGGGGCGGCGCGGCGAGGCGCTGGTGTCGCACTACTGCGCGACCAAGGCGGCTGTCATCAGCTACACGCAGAGCGCGGCGCTGGCCATGGCGCCGCACGGCATCCGCGTCAACGGCATCGCTCCCGGTGTGGTCGACACGCCGATGTGGGACCATGTCGACAGCCTGTTCGCCAGGGCCGAGGGGCTGCCGCCCGGAGAGAAGAAGCGGCAGGTCGGCCTGGCGGTGCCGCTCGGACGCATGGGCGTGCCGGACGACATCGCGGGGGCGGCGGTGTTCCTCGCCAGCGACGAGGCGCGCTACATCACGGCGCAGACCCTCAATGTCGATGGCGGCAATGTCATGAGCTGAAGATTCCTTTCCTGCGTGCGATGAACGAAGACTTCCACCTGTACCTCGACAGCGCGGACCTGTCCGAGCTGAAGACCTGCCTGCCGCACCCCGTGGTGCACGGCGTGACGACCAACCCCACGCTGCTCAAGCGCGCCGGCATCGGCCGCGGCGAGCTGCCCCGCCTGCTTCAGCGCTGCATCGAACTGGGCGCGCGGCAGGTGCAGGCGCAGGTTTATTCGGAGGACGCCGACGGCATGCTGGAGGACGCGCGGGAGCTGTTGTCGCACTTCGAGCCCGGCCAGCTGGTCGTGAAGATTCCCGCCACGCGCCAGGGACTCGCCGCCGGCGCGCAGCTCATCGCGCAGGGCGTGCCGGTCACCTGGACGGCCGTGTACGCGCCGGAGCAGGCGCACTTCGCGGCGCAGCTCGGCGCGGCCTATGCTGCGCCGTACCTCGGCCGGCTGGAAGACTCCGGCGTCGACGGCCTGGCGCTGATCGCACAGATGCAGGCGCTGGTCGCGCAGCGGCCTTCTTCCGGCACGCGGCTGCTGGTGGCCAGCATCCGTTCGCGCGAGGCCTACCTTTCGCTGCTGAAGCTGGGCGTGGGCGCGATCACCATCCCGCCGCGGCTGTTTTCCGAACTGCTCGATCATCCCGCCACGCTGGCCGCCGAACGCGGCTTCCTGGCCGACGCGCGCGACCTGCCCTGATCCAGACAGAATCCAGACACCATGCGCATTGCACTCACGGGCGAAGCCCTCATCGATTTCACCGCCAGCGAGGCTGGCACCCTGGCGTTCCTGGGGCACGAGGGCGGCTCGCCGCTCAACACGGCCGTGGCCTGCGCGCGGCTGGGGCAGCCGACCGGTTTTCTCACGCAGCTCTCGACCGACCTGTTCGGCGAGCGGCTGATGGGCTTCCTGCAGCGCAACGGCGTGGACACCAGCTTCATCCTGCGCAGCAGCGCACCATCGACGCTGGCCTTCGTCGAGCGCACGCCGCAGACCAACCGCTACGCCTTCTACACGAGCGGCAGTGCCGACGCCACCTGGGCGCCCGAGCCGCTGCCGCAGCTGCCGCCGGAGTGCCGCTTCCTGCACTTCGGCTCGATCTCGCTGCTGCAGGACCCGGCCGCCACGCGCATCGCCGACCTGGTCGCGGCGAACCGGGGACAGCGCGTGATCGTGTTCGACCCCAACGTGCGGCCCAGCCTGATCACCGACATGGCCGCCTATCGCGAGCGCGTGAACGGCTGGTTCGGCATGGCCGACCTGGTCAAGCTCAGCGACGAAGACGCGGCGCTGCTCGCGCCTGGCCAGCCGGTCGATGCGCTGGCCGCCGAGTGCCTGAAGGCCGGCGCGCGCGCCGTGATCGTCACGCGCGGCGGCGACGGCGCGACGCTCTGGCGCACGGGTCATGCGCCGCTGAGCGTGGCCGCGCCGCGCGTCACCGTGGTCGACACCATCGGCGCTGGCGACACCTTCACGGCCGGCCTGTCGGTGTCGCTGCTCGCGCACGGCGTCGAACGGCCCGGGCAGCTCGACGGGCTGCGCGACGAAGACTGGAAGGCCGTGATGGGCTTCGCCGCCACCGCCGCCGCCCTCAACTGCACCCGCGAGGGTGCCGATCCACCGACGCTGGAGGCGGTTCACGCCGCGCTGGCGAAGGCACAAAATACCGCTGTTGCTGCTGCTTCCCGGCCTTGAGCCGGGCTGTCATCATGACGACGTCCACCCGCAAGCGTTCGATTCCCCGCCAGCGCCAGCCCGAGCTGGAACGCGACTTCACGCGCTCTCCCTCGCTGGGCTACGAGACCCCCGAAGAGACCGGCCTGGTGCGATGTCTTGCGCACGGCTTTCCGAGCCCGCTGGTGCGCTGGCACTTCCATGAGGACTACGAGCTGCACCTGATCACCGAGACCTCGGGCAAGGCCTTCATCGGCGACTGGATCGGGCCGTTCCAGCCCGGGCACCTGGTGCTGTGCGGGCCACGGCTGCCGCACAACTGGATCTCGCTCGACGTGCCCGAAGGCGGCGCGGCGGGGCGCGACAGGGTGATCCAGTTCCGCCACGAGCCCATCGAGCACGCGGCGGCGCAGATTCCCGAGCTGCGCGAGGTGATGCAGCTGCTGGAGCGTGCGCGCCACGGCATCGAGTTCTTCGGCATGTCGCAGCAGGCGCAGGCGCACTGGGACAGCATCAAGGCCGCGCGCGGCGTGCGCCGCCTGGGCCTGTTCCTCGACTTCATGGCCGACCTCGCGCAATGCACCGACTACCGGCTGCTGTCGAGCGTGCAGATGCAGGGCGCGCAAGGCGCGGACGGCGACGCGCAGGTTGACCAGATCAACGGCATCGTCAACCGCATCACCAACAACATGGCCGACCCGATCTCGATGTCGGACGTTGCGGCCGAGCTGGGCATGAGCGAGAGCCGCTTCAGCCGCTTCTTCAGGCGCTCCACCGGCAACAGCTTCACCGATTTCGTCAACCGCGTGCGCATCAACAGCGCCTGCCACCTGCTGATGCAGACCGACCACTACGTGACCGACATCTGCTACCAGGTGGGCTTCAACAACGTGGCGAACTTCAACCGCCGCTTTCTAGAGATCAAGGGCATGACGCCCAGCGAATTCCGAAAGCAGGCCGACACGCGATTCGGCAGCGGCATTCCTTCCTAAGCACCGACACAAAACCAGGGGGTTCATCTTGTATCTGGGACTCGACCTCGGCACGTCCGAGCTCAAGGCGCTCTTGCTCGCCGACGATCACCGCATCGTGGGCGTGGCCCGTGCACCGCTCACCGTCGATAGGCCGCAGCCGTTGTGGTCGGAGCAGGCGCCGCAGCAGTGGTGGCAGGCGCTAGAGGAGGTGATGCGTGCGCTCGGCAAGTCGCATCCCGAAGAGCTCGCGGCGGTGCGCGCCATCGGCCTTTCGGGCCAGATGCACGGCGCCACGCTGCTCGACGAAGCGGGCGAGGTGCTGCGCCCCGCGATCCTGTGGAACGACGGCCGCAGCGGGCCGCAGTGCGAAGCGCTCGCGCGTGCCGTACCCAGGCTGGGCGAGATCGCCGGCAACCTCGCGATGCCCGGCTTCACCGCGCCCAAGCTGCTGTGGGTGCGCGATCACGAGCCCGAAGTCTTCAGCCGCGTCGCGCGCGTGCTGCTGCCGAAGGACTGGCTGCGCTTCATGCTCAGCGGCGAGGCCGTCAGCGAGATGTCGGATGCGGCGGGCACGCTGTGGCTCGACGTGGGGGCTCGCGACTGGTCCGACGAGCTGCTCGCGGCCACGGGGCTCACGCGCGCGCACATGCCGCGGCTGGTCGAGGGCAGCGAGGTTTCGGCGCGGCTCAAGCCCGAACTTGCGGTGCGCTGGGGCCTGCGCGACGACGTGAAGATCGCGGGCGGCGCCGGCGACAACGCAGCGAGTGCGGTCGGCATGGGGCTGGTCGAGCCGGGGCAGGGCTTCGTGTCGCTCGGCACTTCGGGCGTGGTGTTCGTGTCGACCGACCGCTTCCTGCCGAACCCCGCGCAGGCGATGCACGCCTTCTGCCATGCGCTGCCGAAGCGCTGGCACCAGATGTCGGTGATGCTCTCGGCCGCGAGCGCGGTGAGCTGGGCCGCGAAGACATTCAAGTTCGCCGACGAGGCAGCGCTGCTCGAAGCGGCGGCGAGCGTTTCTCCGGCGCAGCGAGAACGCTGCCCGCTGTTCCTGCCGTACCTCTCGGGCGAGCGATCGCCGCACAACAACCCGAACGCGCAGGGCGTGCTTTTCGGCCTCACGCACGCGCATGGCCCGGCGGAGATCGCCTACGCCGTGGTCGAGGGCGTGAGCTTCGGCCTGCGCGACGGCTTCGACACCCTGCGGCTGCCTGCCGACATGCCGCTACGCGAGATGGCGCTTGTAGGCGGCGGTGCGCGCAGCGTGTGGTGGGGGCAGCTGCTGGCCGACATCTTCGGCGTGACGCTCACTCTCTACGCGGGCAGCGAGACGGGCGGGGCGCTGGGGGCGGCGCGGCTGGCATGGCTGGCCGATGGCGGCGAGGTCGCAAAGGTGTGCACGCTGCCGCCGGTGAAGCAGCAGTTGATGCCGTCGACCGAGGGTGCCGATGTCCGCAGGACAAGGCACGCGCGCTTCCAGGCGCTGTACAAGTCACTGCGAGACCAGTTTCAGTAAACGGCACGATTGCCACGACCATGAAAAAAGCCCGTCGGAGACGGGCTTTTTTCATTTCGCGGGACACCGCGGATCCGGCTTGGCCGGTCCGCAGGTGTCGCCCCCGGTAGGGGGTAGGCGTAGCGGACACGAAGTGTCCGCGCAGCCTGGGGGCGAGCCAATTACATGCCCATGCCGCCCATGCCGCCCATGCCACCCATGTCGGGCATGCCGCCGCCGGCAGGAGCGTCGTCCTTCGGAGCGTCAGCCACCATGGCTTCGGTCGTCAGCAGCAGCGAGGACACCGAGGCGGCGTTCTGCAGTGCGGTGCGGGTGACCTTCGTCGGGTCCAGGATGCCCAGCTCGAGCATGTCGCCGTACGTGTCGTTGGCGGCATTGAAGCCGTAGTTGCCCTTGCCGGCCAGAACCGCGTTCACCACCACCGAGGCTTCGCCGCCGGCGTTGTTCACGATTTCGCGCAGGGGAGCTTCGATGGCCTTCAGCACCAGCTTGATGCCGGCGTCCTGGTCGGCGTTGTCGCCCTTGACCTTGTCGCCCACGGCTTGCTTGGCGCGCAGCAGAGCCACGCCGCCGCCGGCAACCACGCCTTCTTCCACTGCAGCGCGGGTGGCGTGCAGGGCGTCTTCGACGCGAGCCTTCTTTTCCTTCATTTCGACTTCGGTGGCAGCGCCAACCTTGATCACGGCAACACCGCCGGCCAGCTTGGCCACGCGCTCTTGCAGCTTTTCACGGTCGTAGTCGCTGGTGGCTTCCTCGATCTGCACGCGCACTTGCTTCACGCGGGCTTCGATGTCGGCAGCAGCGCCGGCGCCGTCGATGATGATGGTGTTTTCCTTGCCCACTTCGATGCGCTTGGCTTGACCCAGGTCGGCCAGCGTCACCTTCTCGAGCGTCAGGCCCACTTCTTCAGCGATGACCTTGCCGCCCGTCAGGATGGCGATGTCTTCCAGCATGGCCTTGCGGCGGTCGCCGAAGCCAGGAGCCTTGACGGCCACGACCTTCAGGATGCCGCGGATCGTGTTCACGACCAGCGTAGCCAGGGCTTCGCCTTCGACTTCTTCGGCAATGATCAGCAGGGGACGGCCAGCCTTGGCGACTTGTTCCAGCGTGGGGAGCAGGTCACGGATGTTGCTGATCTTCTTGTCGAACAGCAGCACGAAGGGGTTGTCGAGCAGCGCCGATTGCTTCTCGGGGTTGTTGATGAAGTAGGGCGACAGGTAGCCGCGGTCGAATTGCATGCCTTCGACGACGTCCAGTTCGCTTTCGAGCGACTTGCCGTCTTCGACAGTGATCACGCCTTCCTTGCCGACCTTGTCCATCGCGTCGGCGATGAGCTTGCCGATGGTTTCGTCGCTGTTGGCCGAGATCGAGCCGACTTGAGCGATTTCCTTCGACGTGGTGGTGGGCTTCGAAGCCTTCTTCAGCTCTTCGACCAGGGCCGACACGGCCTTGTCGATGCCGCGCTTCAGGTCCATCGGGTTGATGCCGGCGGCCACGTACTTGAAGCCTTCGCGAACGATGGCTTGTGCCAGCACGGTCGCGGTGGTGGTGCCGTCACCAGCGTTGTCGCTGGTCTTGGAGGCCACTTCCTTCACGAGCTGGGCGCCCATGTTCTGCAGCTTGTCCTTCAGTTCGATTTCCTTGGCGACCGACACGCCGTCCTTCGTGACGGTGGGGGCGCCGAACGAGCGCTCGAGCACCACGTTGCGGCCCTTGGGGCCCAGGGTCACCTTGACTGCGTTGGCCAGGATGTTCACACCCTCGACCATGCGTGCGCGGGCTTCGCCGCCGAAGACTACGTCTTTTGCTGCCATGTTCTATTACTCCGAATGGGGATCTGTTGAATTACTTCTCGACGACTGCGAACAGGTCGTCTTCCTTCATGACGAGCAGCTCGTCGCCGCCGACCTTGACGGTCTGGCCGCTGTACTTGCCGAACAGGACGCGGTCGCCGACCTTCACGGTCAGTGCGGCCAGTTCGCCCTTGTCGTTGCGCTTGCCCGGGCCCACGGCCAGGACTTCACCCTGATCGGGCTTCTCGGCGGCTGCGTCGGGGATCACGATGCCCGATGCGGTCTTGGTTTCGCTGTCAACACGCTTGACGATCACGCGATCGGCCAAAGGACGAAGTTTCATTGCATCTCCTGGATGTATGGATAAGAAACGGGTTTGTGGTCGGGTGCCGGACCGGAGCCCGGCAGCCCATCGGCTGGAAGCGAGGGCTGTTAGCACTCATCAGCAGCGAGTGCTAATCATAAGGGCAATCGATGACGTTTCAAGGATGCGGGGTGGTTGCGGGCGCCATTGGGCCGTCCAATCTTGGCTTTAATTTGCCCGGGTAAAATTGGAGCCAGAGGAAAGCCGCCGGCGCTGCGCAGGCCTGCTCCCTTCAGCCAGCCCTACCGCAATACCAGAACCGGCAGCGATGATCGAACGAGAACCTGCTGCGTCTCGCTTCCCAGCAGGAGGCGCTTGAGACCCTTGCGTCCATGGGAGGCCATCACGATCAGGTCGCTCCTGTGCTTCTTCGCCGCGGCGACGATCGATTCGGCGACCAGGTCGGAGCTGGCCTGAGCCGTCCTGATCCGCACGCCGCGTTCCCGCGCGCGGTCCCGAATCTTGTCGAGCATCGCCTGCGCCTTGTCCGCCCACTGCTTCTCGATGCGGCCGATGTCCTCGGCGGAGAAGCTCATCAAACCTTCGAAATAGCTCTTGGGGTAACGGGGAACGACGGTCAATGCGACCAGGTCCGAGTCGTTCTGCACCGCCAGCGCGATGGCGCTGTCGACGGCCTTCTTGGAAAGGGCCGTGCCGTCGGTGGCGACGAGGATGCGTTTGAACATGAGGGGCTCCACGTTGTGTGCGGCCGAGCTTAGGCAGGCACCGCGCCATGCGGCTTGATTCAGATCAAGCGCCTCGCGTGGTGCGCCTCTTAGGCTCGGCCGATGAATGCCACGCTCGCCCCCGACCGCGCCGCGATCCCCGTACTTCCTGCCCCAGCCGGCGACCCGGCCTGGCAGGTGCTGGATGACCCGGCCGAATGGCCCGCGTTCGGCCGCGAGCTGGATGCCGCCGACGGCGGCCGCTGGGAGTCGCAGGTCGTGGTCGAGGGCATGCACTGCGCGGCCTGCGCGTTCACCGTCGAGGCCGCGCTGCGCCAGGTGCCGGGTGTGATCGATGCGCAGGTCAACGCGGCGAGTCGGCGCGCCCGCGTTGTCTGGTCGCCTGCGCAGACCCGTCCTTCGCGGTGGTTCGAGGCCTGCGCGAAGGCCGGCCATCCGCTGCTGCCGGGCGGCGACCGTTCCGCCAGGGAACTGCGCCGGCGCGAATCGCGGCTGGCGCTGTGGCGCTGGCTGGTCTCGGGCTTCTGCATGATGCAGGTGATGATGTACGCCTATCCGGCCTACGTCGCACGGCCCGGCGACATGAACGCCGATTCGGCGCAGCTGCTGCGCTGGGCTTCGTGGGTGCTGACCCTGCCCGTCGTGCTCTTCTCCTGCGGCCCCTTCTTCCGCAGCGCCTGGCGCGACCTGCGCATGGGCCGGGTCGGAATGGATCTTCCGGTGGCCTTCGGCGTGCTCGCGACTTTCGCGGTCAGCACTGCCGCCACCTTCGATGCCACGGGACCGCTCGGCCACGAGGTCTACTTCGACTCGCTGACCATGTTCGTCTTCTTCCTGCTCACGGGCCGCTGGCTCGAGGCGCGCCTGCGCGAGCGCACCGCCGGCGCCCTCGACGCCTTGATGAACCGGCTGCCCGACAGCATCGACCGCCTCGCTCCCGACGGCAGCTGGAGCCGGGTGGCCGTGCGGCGGCTGGTGGCGGGAGACGTGGTGCGCGTGCGCCCCGGAGAAGCCTTTCCCGCGGACGGCGTAGTGATCGAGGGCGACACCAGCGCCGACGAGGCGCTGCTGACCGGCGAGTCCCGGCCCGTGCCGCGTCCTCGCGGCGACCGCGTGCTGGCCGGCAGCCACAACCTCTCGGCGCCGGTCCGGGTGCGGATCGAGTCGGTGGGCGAGGGCACGCGCTTTGCGCAGATCGTCCGCCTGATGGAGAGCGCCGCCTCGCGCAAGCCTCGGCTCGCGCTGCTTGCCGACCGGGTGGCGCGTCCCTTCCTCGTCGCGGTGCTCGCATCGGCGGCAATGGCGGCGGCGTTCTGGTGGCCGACGGATCCGGGCAAGGCGCTGATGGTCGCCGTGGCGGTGCTCATCGTGACCTGCCCATGCGCGCTCTCGCTCGCGACGCCGGCCGCCATGCTCGCCAGTGCCGGTGCGCTGGCGCGCGGCGGAGTGATGACTTCCAACCTGCAGGCGCTGGAGGCGCTCGCGTCGGTCGACACCGTCGTGTTCGACAAGACGGGAACCCTGACCGGCGACATGCCGCGGCTGGAGCGCATCTACTGCCGCCAGGGCATGCGGCCCGGCGATGCGCTGGAGATGGCTGCCGCGCTCGGCGCGCAGTCGCTGCATCCTGTCGCGCAGGCGCTGGTGAACGCGTGGAACGCGCAATTCCGTTCTGCGCCCGGCTGGACAGCGGACAAGGTCGCCGAGACGGCGGGCCAGGGCATCGAAGGCCGGATGCTGCGCGTGCGCGCGGCTGTCGAAACGAGCCGCCGCGTGCGCCTCGGCTCGCCGGCTTTTTGCGGCGTGGCGCCGCTGGATGTCGATGCCGCGCAGGTCCATCTCGCGGACGAGCAGGGGTGGCTCGCCAGCTTCGTGCTGGTCGAGGAATTGCGCGCCGATGCCGCGGCTGCCGTGGCGTTGCTGCGCGAGCAGGGCCTCACGGTGCGCCTGCTGTCGGGCGACAGGGAGTCGGCCGCGCGGGAGATCGGTGCGCGTTGCGGCATCGACTTCTCGCAGGGCGGCTGCACGCCCGAGGACAAGCTCGACGTGCTGTGGCGGCTGCAGGCCGAGGGGCGCCAGATCGCGATGGTGGGCGACGGCCTCAACGACGGCCCTTCGCTGGCGCGCGCGAACGCCTCGTTCGCCTTCGGCCGCAGCGTGCCGCTGTCGCGCGCACATGCCGACTTCGTCGTGCTGGGCGACAGGCTCGCAACCATCCCGCAGGCCATCGCGCAGGCGCGCAGGACGCTGCGCGTGGTGCGCCAGAACCTCCTGTGGGCGGCGGGCTACAACGCGCTGTGCGTGCCGCTCGCGATCGCCGGCTGGCTGCCGGCATGGCTTGCCGGCCTCGGCATGGCCGCGAGTTCACTCGTGGTGGTCCTCAATGCGACGCGGCTCGCATCCGGTACGGGGGAGGCGCACTGATGGACATCCTCTTCCTTCTCGTTCCGCTGTCCGTGGCGCTGGTCCTCGCGATCCTCGGCGGTCTGTGGTGGGCCATCGAGCGTGGCCAGTTCGACGACGTCGACGCCGAGGGCGAGCGCATCCTGCACGGCGATTGATCTGCATCAACCCACAGGGCAGGGTGCCCACGGAAACTGCCCGCAACTCAATCAAGGGCACCACGATGCAACCACCGAACCCACCCGCCGCGGAATACGACGACGCCGTCGTGCGGCAATTCGCGCTCATGTCCGTGGTCTGGGGCGTGGTCGGCATGCTGGTCGGCGTGGTCATCGCTTCCCAGCTGACGTGGCCCGAGCTCAACCTCGGCATCCCATGGCTCAGCTACGGAAGGCTGCGGCCGCTGCACACCAACGCGGTGATCTTCGCGTTCGGCGGATGCGCGCTGATGGCGACGAGCTTCCACGTGGTCCAGCGTACCTGCCAGGTGCGCCTTTTCGCGCCGAGGCTCGCGTCCTTCGTCTTCTGGGGCTGGCAGGCGGTGATCGTGGCTGCCGCCATCAGCCTGCCCATGGGCTACACCAGCGGCAAGGAATACGCCGAGCTGGAGTGGCCCATCGACCTGCTGATCGCGGTGGTCTGGGTGGCCTACGCCGTCGTGTTCTTCGGCACCATCGGCATGCGCAAGGTGCGCCACATCTACGTGGCGAACTGGTTCTTCGGCTCCTTCATCATCGCGGTGGCCCTGCTGCACATCGTCAACAGCGCCGAGATCCCGGCGGGCTGGATGAAGAGCTACTCGGCCTACGCCGGCGTGCAGGACGCGATGGTGCAGTGGTGGTACGGCCACAACGCCGTCGGCTTCTTCCTCACGGCGGGTTTCCTCGGGATGATGTACTACTACATCCCCAAGCAGGCGGGCCGGCCGGTGTATTCGTACCGGCTGTCCATCGTTCACTTCTGGGCGCTGATCTTCACCTACATGTGGGCGGGCCCGCACCACCTGCACTACACGGCGCTGCCCGACTGGACGCAGTCGCTGGGCATGGTGTTCTCGCTGATCCTGCTGGCCCCGAGCTGGGGCGGCATGATCAACGGCGTGATGACGCTCTCGGGCGCGTGGCACAAGCTGCGCACCGACCCGATCCTGCGCTTCCTGATCGTGGCGCTGTCGTTCTACGGCATGTCGACCTTCGAGGGGCCGATGATGTCCATCAAGACCGTCAACGCCCTGAGCCACTACACCGACTGGACCGTCGGCCACGTGCACTCCGGCGCGCTCGGCTGGGTGGGCTTCATCACCATGGGCTCGCTCTACTACCTGATCCCGCGCATGTACGGCCGTACCGCCATGTACAGCACGAGGGCCATCGAGGCGCATTTCTGGATCGCCACCATCGGCATCGTGCTGTACATCGCGGCGATGTGGATCGCCGGCGTGATGCAGGGCCTGATGTGGCGCTCCATCAATCCCGACGGCACGCTCACCTATACCTTCGTGGAGAGCGTGAAGGCCACCTTCCCGTTCTACCTGGTGCGCGTGATCGGCGGCCTGCTCTATCTCAGCGGAATGCTGCTGATGGCCTGGAACGTCTGGATGACCGTCATCTCCGGCCGCGCGGTGCGCGCCGAGATTCCGCCCCCCGCCATGGCCCATGCCTGAGGACGCACGATGAACCAGAACACCTCCAGCTCGAGCTCCAGTTCCGGCGGCTTCACGCACGAGAAGATCGAGACAAACAACCTGCTGATGATCGTGCTGATCCTCGTCGTGGTGGCCGTGGGCGGCCTCGTCGAGATCGTGCCGCTGTTCTTCCAGAAGTCGACCACCGAGGCGGTGCAGGGCGTCAAGCCGCTCACGCCGCTGCAGCTCGCCGGGCGCGATGTCTACCTGCGCGAGGGTTGCTACAACTGCCACTCGCAGATGATCCGCCCCTTCCGCTCGGAGACGCTGCGCTACGGCCACTACTCGGTGGCGGGCGAGTTCGTCTACGACCACCCGTTCCAGTGGGGCAGCAAGCGCACCGGTCCCGACCTGCACCGCGTGGGCGGCAAGTACAGCGACGAGTGGCACCGCATCCACCTGAACAACCCGCGCGACGTCGTGCCCGAGTCGAACATGCCGGCCTACACCTGGCTGGAGAAGACCCCGGTCGACGCCGAGGCGCTGCCGGCCCACATGCGCGCGCTGCGCCGAGTCGGCGTGCCATACACCGACGAGCAGATCGCCGCAGCCACGGAAGAAGTCCGGGGCAAGACGGAGATGGAAGCCACGGTCGCCTACCTGCAGTCGCTGGGCCTGGCCCTCAAGTAAGCAAGGCGGCAAAGGAACCAAACCATGATCGACCTCACAACACTGCGCATCGCCGCCACAGTCGTCTGCTTCGCGCTCTTCATCGGCATCGTGATCTGGGCGTACTCGCGCCGCAACGCGTCGCGCTTCCAGGAAGCGGCCCGGCTGCCCTTCGAGCAGGACTGAAGGGAGAAGCACGATGAGCGATTTCATCAACCGTTTCTGGTCGGACTACGTGGCGGTGGTCTCGCTGCTGAGCATCCTCGGCTGCGTGATCCTGCTGTGGCTCACGGCCCGCAAGCGCGTCGCGGCCAGCGCCGACAACACCACCGGCCACGTGTGGGACGAAGACCTGCGCGAGGCCAACAATCCGCTGCCCATGTGGTGGGTCGGCCTGTTCGTGCTGACCATCGTCTTCGGGCTGGGCTACCTCGCGGTCTTTCCGGGCCTGGGGAGCTTTCGCGGGCAGTCCGACTGGACTTCGCGCGGCGAGTACGAGGCGGAAGTCGCCCGGGCCACGCAGGAGCTCGCGCCGGTCTACGCGAAGTACGCCGCCATGCCGGTCGAGGAGGTCGCCAGGGACCCGCAGGCCCGGGCCATCGGCGAGCGCCTCTTCATGGGCAACTGCGCCCAGTGCCACGGCTCCGATGCGCGCGGCAGCAAGGGCTTTCCCAACCTGACCGACAAGGACTGGCTGCACGGCGGCACGCCCGAGAAGATCATCGAGACGATCACCAAGGGGCGCGTGGGCATGATGCCGCCCATGGCGGCCGCCGTCGGCTCGCCCGACGACGTGAAGAACGTCGCCAACTACGTTCTGAGCCTGTCCGGCGAGCCGCACGACTCGGTGCGCGCCGGCCTCGGGAAGTCGAAGTTCACGGCCTGCGCCGCCTGCCACGGCATCGGCGGCGTCGGCAACCAGGCGCTCGGTGCGCCAAACCTCAGCGACAGGATCTGGCTCCACGGCTACGGCGAGGCCGCCATCATCCAGATGATCAACTCGGGCAAGCACAACGAGATGCCCGCGCAGGAAGGCCGCCTCACAGAAGCGCAGATCCGCATGGTCGCGTCGTATGTCTGGGGGCTCTCCAACAACAGCGCGGTCGCGTCCACGCCCTGAAGCCGGCGGCCAGCCATGACCCGGAAGATCATTCCCATTGCAAGCACGAGCGTGAACGCGGGCGGCGGCGAGGAGGTCGGCCTCTACGAGGCCACGAAGAAGATCTACCCCCGCACCGTGCGCGGCATGTTCGCGCGCTGGCGATGGGCCATGGTCTTTCTCACGCAGCTGGTGTTCTACGGCATGCCGTGGATGGAGTGGGGCGGACGCCAGATGGTGCTGTTCGACCTCGCGGCGCGGCGCTTCTACATCTTCGGGCTGGTGCTCTATCCGCAGGACCTGATCTATCTCTCGGGCCTGCTGGTCATCAGCGCGCTGTCGCTCTTCCTGTTCACCGCGGTGGCGGGACGGCTGTGGTGCGGCTATGCCTGCCCGCAGACCGTCTACACCGAAATCTTCATGTGGGTGGAGCACCGGATCGAGGGCAACCGCGTCGCGCGCATGCGGCTGGACGCCGAGCCGATGTCGCTCGAGAAGCTGGTGAAGAAGTGGTTCAAGCACATCGTCTGGATCGGCATCGCGATGTGGACCGGCTTCACCTTCGTGGGCTACTTCACGCCCATCCGCGAGCTGGGCATGGCCTTCCTGCAGACGCAGATGGGCTCGTGGGAAGTCTTCTGGGTCTTCTTCTACGGCTTCGCGACGTACGGCAACGCGGGCTTCATGCGCGAGCAGGTCTGCAAGTACATGTGCCCCTACGCGCGCTTCCAGAGCGCGATGTTCGACCGCGACACGCTGATCGTCAGCTACGACCCGAAGCGCGGGGAGCCTCGCGCTCCGCGCCGCAAGGGCCCGGATCCGCGCACGCTGGCGCTGGGCGACTGCATCGACTGCGGCCTGTGCGTGCAGGTGTGCCCGACCGGCATCGACATCCGCAAGGGTCTTCAATACGAATGCATCGGCTGCGGCCTCTGCGTGGATGCGTGCGACACCGTGATGCAGAAGATGGCCTATCCGCGCCGGCTGATCCGCTACGACACGCAGAACGGCATGGAAGCCGGCTGGTCGCGCAGGCAACTGTTGCGGCGCGTGCTGCGGCCGCGCGTGCTGGTCTACGCGGCGATCCTGGTGGTGCTGGTGGCCGGGCTGCTGGCGAGCCTCGTCGTGCGCACGCCGTTCAAGGTCGACGTGGTGCGCGACCGCGCCTCGCTGGCGCGCATCGCCGAGGGCGGGCGGCTGGAGAACGTCTACCGCCTGCAGATCATGAACGCCACCGAGCAGCCGCAGCGCTACCGCATCGCGGCCACGGGCCTGGAGGGGCTGAGCGTGTCGCCGGACGAGCCGGTGACCGTCGATGCGGCCCAGTCGCGGTGGGTCGCCGTGCGGCTCCAGGTGCCGTATGGCGCGGTTCCTGCCGGCTCTCACGCGGTGCACTTCAGCATCCGCGAAGAGGGCGGTGGAGCGCAGGTTTCCGAAAAGGCGGCCTTCCTTGTGCCGCGCTGAGAGGTCGACATGAATGCAGCAGCAACCACGATGAACGCACAGGCAAAGGACAGCACGCAAGGGCCGGCAGCCCGGCCCTGGTGGCGCTATCCGCTGTTGTGGATGGTGATCGGCGGCCCGCTGGCCGTGATGGTCGCGAGCTTCGTGACCTTCTGGCTCGCATGGCGCAGCCCGGACGCGCTGGTGTCCGAGGACTACTACCGCGAGGGCGTCGAGATCAACAGGACGCTGGCCGCGAAGAAGCTTCTGCCCGCGCTGGCCGGCCGCAACCACGCGACCACGCCGGCGGACGACGTGCCGCTGCCGGCCCGGAAGGCGGCGCCATGAACGGTTTTCGCCAGTTCGCGGCCGTGTTGTGGCCTTCCTTCCTGGTGGCCTGCGGCATGGAGGTGCTGGTGTTCGCGCTCGTCGATCCCATCAACACGTTCTGCGGCGCCGACGCGCTGCGCATGTCGCGCCAGGGCATCTACACCGGTGCCTTCTTCGTCTTCTGGCTGATGGCGGCGGCGTCGAGCGCATGCACCGCGCTGCTCGCAGGCCCTCTTGCGCCTGAAGGCTCCGAAGCTTCCCTTGGGACGCCCCTGCAATGACTTCCGCCGCTTTCGCTCCTGTTCCCGCCGCCACCGCCGATGCCGGACCGGTTGCGCTGCCCGTCGACCTGCTGCGGCAGTTCGACGTTCCCGGACCGCGCTACACCTCTTACCCCACGGCGGACCGGTTCGTCGAGGCCTTCGGGGCCGACGAATACGCGCAGGCGCTGCGCCGACGGCGCGAGGCGGGCACGCTGGCGCCGCCGCTGTCGCTGTACGTCCATATTCCGTTCTGCGAGTCGCTGTGCTACTACTGCGCGTGCAACAAGATCGTCACCCGGCACCATGAGCGCGGCCGCCAGTACCTGGCCGACCTGGCGCGCGAGGCGGAACTCCAGGCCGCGCAGCTGGGCCGGGGCGCCACCGTCGGCCATCTGCATCTGGGCGGAGGCTCGCCCACATTCCTGGACGATTCGGAGCTCGGCGAACTCATGGCGCTGCTGCACCGGTCCTTCGCCTTCGTGCCCGGCGGCGAGCGCTCCATCGAGATCGATCCGCGCACGGTGGACGCGAGCCGGCTCTCGAACCTCGCCGCGCTGGGCTTCAACCGCCTGAGCTTCGGCGTGCAGGACTTCGATCCGGCGGTCCAGCAGGCCGTGCATCGCATCCAGCCGGCGCACCAGGTCTTCGCACTGATGGCCGCCGCGCGCGAGCTGGGCTTCGAGTCGATCAACGTCGACCTGATCTACGGCCTGCCGCGCCAGGACGACGCTTCGTTCGCGCGCACGCTGGCGCAGATCCGCGAGCTGAGGCCCGATCGCATCGCGCTCTACGCCTATGCGCACCTGCCCGAGCGCTTCAAGCCGCAGCGGCGCATTTCCGTCGCGGAGCTGCCGGACGCCGCCGCACGGGTGCGCATGCTCGCAAGCGCGATCGCGCGGCTCACCGAGGCAGGCTATGTCTACATCGGCATGGATCACTTCGCGCTGCCCGACGATCCCCTGGCCGTCGCCAGGAAGGAAGGCCGGCTGCATCGCGACTTCCAGGGTTACGGCACCCGGCCCGACGGCGACCTGATCGCCCTGGGCGTCTCGGGCATCGGCCGAGTCGGCGCCACCTACAGCCAGAATGCCAAGAGCCTCGACGAGTACCGCGATCTTCTGGACCAGGGCCGCCTGCCGGTGGTGCGGGGCCTCGCGCTCTCGCGCGACGACCTGCTGCGGCGCGAGGTGATCATGGCGCTGATGTGCCGCGGCCGGATCGACTTCGACACCATGGGCGAGTCGTTCGCCATCGACTTCCGGCGCTACTTCGCGGTCGAGTTCGCGGCGCTCGGGCCGCTGGTCGCCAATGGCCTGGTGCGGCTGAGCGACCACGACCTCGTCGTCACGCCGCAGGGCTGGTTCCTCGTGCGCGCGGTCGCCATGGTGTTCGACCGGTACTGCCGCGCGAACCGCTCGCGCTTTTCCCGAGTGGTCTGAGCATGCAACTCGCGCTTGCCGGTGCCGCGCTTCTCATGGGCCTCGCAGGAGGACCGCACTGCGTCGCGATGTGCGGCGCGGCTTCGTCGGCGGTGATCCGGATCGTGCCGCTCGCGCCGGCGGGGCAGGGCGGGGCGACGGCATTCGCGGCGCCCGGGGCGTTCCATCTGGGGCGCATCGCGAGCTACGCGATCGCAGGCGCCATCGCCGCGGCGAGCGTCGACAGCCTGGCGCTGGCCAGCACCCGGGTCGCCGCGCTGCGGCCGCTCTGGGTGCTGCTGCATGTCTTCGTGTTCGCCTGGGGTGCGATGCTGGCCGCCACCGGACGGCAGCCGCTGTGGGCGCAGCGCATCGGCCGTTCGCTCGAATCGCGCCTTCGCCCGCACGCGGGCGGCACCTGGCTGGGCGTGCTTGCGACCGGACTTCTGTGGGTGGCGCTGCCGTGCGGGCTGCTCTATTCGGCGCTGATGCTGGCGGGGCTGGGCAACGGGCCGCTGCAGGGCGCTGCGCTGATGGCGTTGTTCGCGACCGGCAGCGGCATCTCGCTGCTCGCCGGGCCATGGCTCTGGCAGCGCCTGCGCCTGGCCGGCAACGGCATGCGCCAGGGCTGGGGTACCCGGGTGGCCGGCATGCTGCTGGCCGGCGTGGCGGTGCATGCCCTGTGGTCGGATCTCGTCCGGCAGATCGACGCCTGGTGCCGCTGAAGGAGCCTTGCGGGTGATTCCTGCCGACGTCAGTCCAGCGTGATCCACCGGATGAACAGCTGCAGCACGAACCACAGGAAGGCCGCGCCCAGCGCGGCGCAGACGGCGGCGAGAAGCACGAGGTAGATGGACATCCGGGTTCCCTTGGTACGTCGGTGCGGGTTCATTCCCGCCCTCGGCGCCCGTCGCGCGGCCCGGTGCTGAAGCCGAAGAGGGAGTAGACCGGGCAATTGCCGACCACGCCCGTCAGCAGCGCCACCACGCCGAAGTAGCCCCAGAACCCGATGATTCCCTTGGCCGCCAGCGCGATCAGCAGCACGCCCGCACCGATGCGCAGCGCGCGGTCGAGGAGTCCGACATTGTTCGACAGGAAGGGCATGGACTTTCTCCTTGGGCGGTGTGGAGAACATCTTGCGCGCGCGGGCATCGGGTGATGTTGAGATGGATCAAGCACCGGCATCCGCGCCATCGCCTCGCGGCATGCGGCGGTTGATGCAGCGCAAGCCCGCGCGGGACGCGCGGGCCTAAGGTCGCTCCCATCGCATTCCGCGCGTCCAAGGAGAGCCTTCATGCAGACCCCGAAATCCATCCTGCTTCACCTCGACGGCTCGGCCCGCACGGCGGAGCGCATCAGGCTGGCCCGGCAGCTCGCCGAGGCCTTCGACGCCGAGGTGACCGCGCAGCCGTGCACCCTGTCCGCGCTCATGCGCTACCCGTACGCCATCGAGGCGGCGGCCGAGGCGGTCGCGATCATGCAGGAGATCGACAAGGAGGCGCGCGACAGGATGCATGCCGCATTCATGACGCACGGCGCGGGCTCGCCGCGCCTGCACTGGGCCGAACCTGAGAGCGACGGCCCCTGGGCATTCGCGCGGCGTGCCCTCTATGCCGACCTGCTGGTCCTCGGCCAGCGCGACCGCAACGACCCGATGGACGGAGAGCTGCCCGGCGACTTCCTGCCCAGCGTGCTGGTGGACAGCGGCCGGCCGGCGCTGGTGCTGCCCTATGCGGGCCCGGTCGGTCCCATCGGCCGCACCGTGCTTGTCGCCTGGAAGGAAACCCGCGAGTCCGCGCGCGCGGTGACGGCCGCGTTGCCATGGCTGCGCAAGGCGGCCCGCGTGCATGCCGTGGCCTACGGCGAGGGCGCGCAGGCATCGCTCGGGCGCCTGCAGGACTATCTCCGGATGCAGGGTGTTCACGACCTCTCCCTGCATCCCGGCGGCGACAAGGAAGACGATGTCGGCAACAGGCTGCTGTCCTTCGCCTCCGACGTGTCGGCCGACATGCTGGTGATGGGCTGCTACGGCCACAGCCGGGCGCGCGAATGGGTGCTGGGCGGAGCCACGCTGTCCATGCTCCAGTGGATGACGCTGCCCGTGCTGATATCGCATTGAGGCCGCCGTGCGCATCGACTTTCTCGGCGGCACGGGCACCGTCACCGGCTCGAAGTACCTGCTGACGCACGAAGGACGGCGGCTGCTGGTCGACTGCGGGTTGTTCCAGGGCCTGAAGCAGCTGCGCCTGCGCAACTGGGACGAGCTGCCGGTCGACCCCGCCGGCATCGACGCCGTCCTGTTGACGCATGCGCACATGGATCACAGCGGCTTCGTGCCGCGGCTGGTCCGGCTCGGCTTCAAGGGCAGGGTGTACTGCAGCGCGGCCACCCGTGAACTCTGCGAACTGCTGCTGCCCGACTCGGGCCGCCTGCAGGAAGAAGACGCCGATTTCGCCAACCGCCACGGCCGCTCGAAGCACAAGCCCGCGCTGCCTCTCTATACGGAAGAGGACGCCCGTGCCGCCCTGAAGCGCTTCGAGCCCGTCGGGTTCGCACAGGAGTGCTCCCCGTGGCCGGGCTGGTCCTGGCAGCTGCGAAGGGCCGGCCACATCCTCGGCGCGGCCAGCCTGCGCATCGGCTGGGAAGGCTCCAGCATCCTGTTCTCGGGCGACCTGGGGCGCAGCGACGACCTGCTGATGCGTCCGCCCGAGGCGGCAGCTGCCGCGGACTACGTGGTGGTGGAGTCGACCTACGGCGACCGCAGGCATCCCGCCGCGGACACGCTCTCCGAGCTGGCCGGCGTGATCAACCGCACGGCCGCGCGCGGAGGCATCGTGGTGATACCGGCCTTTGCCGTGGGGCGCGCGCAGACGCTGCTGCATTGCACCCAGCTGCTCAAGCAGGCGCGGCGCATTCCCGACATGCCGGTCTACCTGAACAGCCCGATGGCGGCGGACGCCACGCGCATCTACCGCAGGCATCTGGATGAACACCGCCTGAGCGCCGAACAGTGCGCCGCGATGCAGGGAAAGACCATCATCGTCAACACGATCGAGGAGTCCCGGCGGCTGAACAGCCTGGGCTTTCCGTCGATCATCGTCTCGGCCAGCGGCATGGCCACCGGCGGACGGGTACTGCATCACCTGAAGGCCTATGCGCCCGATGCCCGCAACACGATCCTGTTCGCGGGCTTCCAGGCCGCGGGCACGCGAGGCGCGGCCATGGTGGGCGGCGTCGACGCGATCAAGATCCACGGCGCCTATGTGCCGGTGCGCGCGGAGGTCGCGAACCTCGAGACGCTGTCGGCCCATGCCGACCGCGACGAGCTGCTCGCCTGGCTCGGCACCCAGCGCGCGCCCCGCCGGGTGTTCGTGACCCATGGGGAGCCGGTGGCCGCTGATGCCCTGCGGCTGGCCATCGAGGAACGCCACGGCTGGCCGTGTACCGTGCCCGACTATCGCGAGTCGCGCGAACTCTGAAGCATGCCGGGGCTTTTCCCGGTCAGGGCACCAGGACTGCGGCTCCCTCGATGCGGCCGGCGCGCAGGTCGGCCAGCGCTTCATTGGCCTGCGAGAGCGGATAGGTCCTGACGTGCACCTGCAGCGGATGCGCCTGCGCGAAGTCGAGGAACTCCCTTGCATCGGCGCGCGTGAGGTTCGCCACCGACACCACGCTGCGCTCCTCCCACAGCAGCCGGTAGGGAAAGGCCGGAATGTCGCTCATGTGGATTCCTCCGCACACGACCCGGCCGCCCTTGCGCACCGCGCGCAATGCGGCCGGCACCAGCTCGCCGGCGGGCGCGAAGACGATGGCCGCGTCAAGCGGCTCGGGCGGGTGCTCGTTCGAGCCGCCGGCCCATGCGGCGCCGACGCGGCGCGCGAAGTCCTGGGTCCTCGGGTCTCCCGGGCGGGTGAAGGCGAAGACCGTGCGCCCCTGCGCCACTGCGGCCTGCGTCATCAGGTGCGCCGCGGCGCCGAAACCGTAGATGCCCAGCCGATGCGCGTCTTCGCCTGCCGCCTTCAGGCTGCGCCAGCCGATCAGGCCCGCGCAGAGCAGCGGGGCGATGCGGGCGGCATCGGTTTCATGCATGTCCAGCGGCAGGCAGAACGCGGCCTCGGCGATCACGTGGCTCGCGAAGCCGCCGTCGCGGTGGTAGCCGGTGAATCGCGGCGCGTCGCAGAGGTTCTCGTGGCCGTCCTCGCAGAACGCGCAGCAGCCGCAGCTGTGGCCCAGCCAGGGCACGCCCACGCGGTCGCCCAGCCTGAAGCCCGTTGCGCCGGAACCGATGGCCTCCACCACGCCCACGATCTCGTGGCCCGGAACGATCGGCAGCACCGGCAGCGGCAGTTCGCCGTGGACGATGTGCAGGTCGGTGCGGCAGACCGCGCAGGCCAGCACGCGCAGGCGCAACTCGCCCGGGCCGGGTTCGGGGATGTTGCGTCTCTCCATCTCCAGCGGGAGCAGTGCGGCGCTCAGCGTCATGGCGCGCATGGTCGGCACGCTTCGCAAGCCGTGGGCCGGGGCGGCCTGCACGGAGGAGGTCGCACGCATGTCGGCTCGCCCGGATTCAGGCGTCCACGAGCAGGTCGTTCACCACCACGGTGACACCCGGGGTGGCCCACGCGGCACCCTGCACCGCGTCGCGCTCGGTCCAGGAGTGCACAGTGCCGCGCAGCGTGACATGCGAGCCGTCGACCAGGATGGAGAGCTTGCGGGCCTCGCGGTCGGCCTGGCGCGAGAGCGCCTCGTGGATCTTCTGCTCGACGTCGGCGGGCGTCACCTTGGACTTGACCTTCACGAGGTTCGACACGCCGGTCACGCCCATCAGGTTGCGCACTGCGATCTCGGCGGCGCTGCGCTGGTACTCCCACTCGACCTCACCGCTGAGCGTGAGCCAGCCTTTCTCCACCATGGGGCGGATCTTGCCGTCGGGCACGAGCACGTTCCATTCGAGCGCGCGCTCGGCCGCAAGGGCGATGTCGGCGTCGGTGCGCTGGTTGTCGAAGGGCAGCTTCACCGTCAGCTCGACGGCCAGTGCCTTCACGCCGTGCACGCGCTGCGCGGCGCGTTCGACGGCATATTTCTCGGCGTAGCTGGCGAGGTGGCCGGTGAGGGTGGCCACGCCGTCCTTGACGATCACGCCGATGTCGGAGGACTTGACGTCGGGTGCCCAGGTGAGTTCGGCCTGGATGTCGTCGCGCAGTTGGGTATCGGTCTTCATGAAGATTCCTTGCAATGGATGGATGAAGGGCGGTCGTCGCGCAAGCCGTGGCAACCGTGGAATCCACTGTAGGAAGGGCGCGCCCGGTCCGTCTTGCGCTGGATCAAGGGGCATGGGGGCGGCGAGCGCGCGGCGCGGGACGTGCCCGCCGGGCTCAGGCGATGGCGTCCAGCAGTAGCGCCTGCAGCACGAAGCGCCGGTTGTCGGCCAGCGGCATCGCGTCCCCGAGCAGTTCCGCGAGCCGGTCGGCCGGATGGTCCTTCGTGGCGGCTCCGTCGAACACCGGGATTCCCGCATGCAGCCCGATGTGCCGCACGAGCACGGGGTCCAGGCCCTGGCATTCCACCGCCTCGTAGAGGCGGCCGAGCATGCGTGCCGTGTGCTGCACTTCCTGCGGCGTGCTCGCGCGGGACAGGCTCGAGCGCATCACGGCGACGTGGGCGCCCAGTTCCTCGGCGGCCCGGCGGAACAGTGCCTGCGCCTCGTCGGGCTGCGTCTCGCACAACAACCCCAGGTTCTTGCCGCGCAGCAACTGGCGCGTGGTCCCGTCCAGCGCCGCGCGCTGGAGGATGCGCGCGTGGCTGAGCAGGCTCGCCACGTTCAGCGGGGAGAGCTGGAGTTCGGCCTCGGGACTGCAGGCGTTGTTGGATGGGGGCATGTCAATGGTCAATGTGTGACTCGCCGAGGCTAAGCCGGCCGGAGGTCCCGGGCTTGATGCAGGTCAAGGCACGAGACGCGACTGCGTGACTTGCTGCATGTCGCACTCCGTTGATACACACCGGACACATTGCATTCACCGAGCGTTACGCGCCGATTCCGGCCGTTGTCATTGCATTGCCGATGGGTTCCTAGCATTCCTGCATCGAAACGCGAAGACCACCAAGGAGTCCCAGATGCTCAACGCCGCCATCCCCTCGACGAACGCCGCGGTCCCGACCGTGCAGGCCCAGGTCGGCATCGGCCGGGATTGCACGGGACAGCAAAGCACCGCCGACACGCTGAAGCTGCTCTGCGAACAGCTCAGGCCGCAGCGCCGCGTCGTCCACGCGGGCGACACGATCTACCAGGCGGGCGAGCGCTTCGGCAACCTCTACATCCTGAACTCCGGCTTCTTCAAGATCGTGAATCTCTCGGCCGACGGGCGCGAGCAGGTGGTGGGCCTCAAGTTCCGCGGCGACTGGCTCGGCTTCGACGGCATCGCAAGCGGGCGGTACTCGTGCGACGCCGTCGCCATGGACACCGGTGAGATCTGGGTCGTCTCGTACGAGGCCCTGCTGGCGGCCTGCGCCGCGCATCCCGCCTTGCTGCAGGTGTTGCATGCCGCCATGAGCCGCGAGATCGCGCACGACCGGGATTCGCTGATGTCGGTCTGCACGCTGCCGGCCGACGCTCGCGTGGCCGACTTCCTGCGCTACTGGGCGGAGACGCTGGCCGAGCGCGGCATGCGCACCGACGAAATCACGCTGCGCATGACGCGCGCCGAGATCGGCAACTACCTGGGCATGACGCTCGAGAGCGTCAGCCGCGCGCTGTCGCGGCTGGCCCGCGACAACGTCATCGGATTCGCAACGAAGGGGCGGCGCGACGTGCAGATTCCCGACGTGGGCGCCCTGTCGGCCTTCGTGCAGCGCTGCCTGGCGCCCGCGCCGGCCATGCTCCAGTAGAGCCTGTCTCCAGCGCGTTCAGGCGCGGCTGGCCAGCACCCTGGCCATGGCCCGCGCTAGTTCGGAGCGCGTATAGGGCTTGCGCAACAGTTCCCAGCTCTGCGGCACTTCGCGGTCGGCGTCCAGCAGTTCCGACGAGAAGCCCGACATCAGCAGCACCGCCAGTCGCGGAAGCCGCTGCTGGACTTCGTAGGCCAGCCGGGTGCCGCGCATGCCGGCGCCCAGCGCGATGTCGCTCAGCAGCAGATCGAACGGCCCGGTGCCCGCGTCGAGCGCGGACAGCGCCTGCTCGGCCGTGGCGGCAGTGAAGACCTCGCAGCCCAGCGTGGACAGGAACGTGTGCACCACCTTGCGGACTTCCGCGTCGTCTTCGACCAGCATCACGCGCAGTCCGGCCGGCACGGTCTCGTCGGTCGGTTCTTCCGCCGCGGCCGTTGGCCGTGCTTCCTCCTGCTGCGGCAGGTAGAGCGTCACAGTGGTGCCCTGGCCAGCCTTGCTGTCGATCGCGACCGCGCCGCGCGACTGGTTGACGAAGCCGTACACCGTGCTCAGGCCCAGGCCTGTGCCGCGGCCGGCCTCCTTGGTGGTGAAGAAGGGCTCGAACGCGCGCTCCTTCACTGCCTCGGACATGCCCGTGCCGCTGTCGGCAATGGAGATGGCGACGAAGCGCGTGGAGGTATCGCCCTGCGGCTCGTTGCGCTGGCCGCGCAGCGCCGTCGGCAAGGCCCCGCACGGCTCGGTGCGGAAGCGCAGCGTGCCGCCCTCGGGCATGGCGTCGCGCGCATTGATCGCGATGTTGAGCAGCGCCGACTCCAACTGCCCCGGGTCGGCCACCACGGGTGGACAGCCGGGGGCGGTGTCGATCTCGATGCGGATGCGCTGGTCGAGCGTGCGGCGCAGCATGTCGGCCAGCGAGTGCAGCAGCGCGCGGGTGTCGACTGCGCTCGGCTGCAGCATCTGGCGGCGCGAGAAGGCCAGCAGCTTGCCGGTGAGCTCCGCGCCCCTTCGCGTGGCGCGGGCCGCGGCCGCCAGCAGCTGCTGCGCATAGCCGTCCTGTGCGAGCACGGGCAGCTCTTCCAGCACCTGGAGGTTGCCCTGGATCACGGTCAGGAGGTTGTTGAAGTCGTGCGCGATGCCGCCCGTGAGCTGGCCGACGCTTTCGAGCCGCTGCGAATGATTGAGCGCTTCCTCGGTCTGCATGCGCTGCAGGCTGGTGGCGATCAGGCTGGAGAGCGAATCGAGAAAGCGCACCTCTTCGTCGCCGAAGCGCCTGGATTCCTTCGAGCGCACCGACAGCATGCCGATCACGCGCCCCCGGTCGGACAGCGGCACGGCGAGCGCGCTGACCAGCCCGGCCTCGAGATAGGCAGGGGGCACGCTGAAGCGGCTTTCCTGGGCGTAGTCCTGCACCACGACCGGCCGGCCCTGCGAGAACACGAAACCTGGTGGAGTGTCGGGCCGGTTGGCGATGCGCGCGCCGATCTCCTCGCCGGCGACCAGGCCGACGCCGCTGGCCACGCGAAACTCGGGGCGGGTGCTGTCGAGCAGCCACACCATCGCGACCTCGACCTGCAGCGCGGTGGTGATGATGGCCGGTACATGCTCCAGCACCACCTGCAGGTCGCGCGTGTCGACCGCCAGGCGTCCCAGCTGGGCCAGGTGCTCGCTGTAGCGCGCGCGCTGCAGCGCCTGCTTCACGCGCGGGTAGGCGCCGATGTCCCGGATGGCGGCCACCACGAACGGCAGGCCGTGGCTCTGCAGCGGGCTGAGCGCGATCTCGACCATGACCTCGCTGCCGTCCTTGCGCTTGGCCACCAGCTCCATGTGGGTGCCCATCGGGCGAGGGCGGGGTGCGTGTCCATACGCCTCGCGGTACGACGCGTGGCGCGGACGGATGCTGTCGGGCACAAGCACGTCGACGTTCAGGCCCACCAGTTCGTCCGCCGCGTAGCCCAGCAGCGCGGCCGCCGATGGGTTGGCCAGCATGATGCTGCCCGAGCGGTCCACGACCAGCAGCGAGTCGGGGTAGGCGACGAAGAGCGAGCGGAACACGCTGCCTTCGTCGAAGCCCTCGAAGCCTGGCGATGGGCCCTGCATGGGCGCGCCGGGCGGCAGCGACGGCCTGTCCGCGTTGTCAGCCATTGGAGACCGGCGGCACCAGGATGTAGCCTGCGCCCCGTACCGACTTGATGAGCTGCGGATCTTCCGCATCCGCCTCGATCTTCCTGCGCAGGCGGCCGACCTGCACGTCGATCGTGCGATCGAATGGCGCCGCCTCGCGGCCGCGCGTCTGTTCGAGCAGGAAGTCGCGCGAGAGCACGCGACCCGGATGGCGGGCAAAGGCCTGCAGCAGGTCGAACTCTCCGCCGGTGAGGGCCACTTCCTCTCCTTGCGGATTCCTCAGGCTGCGCGCGGCCGTATCGAGCTGCCAGCCGGCGAAGCGCAGCCTGTCGGGAGAGCCCGCCGAGGTTGCGGCGGCGGGTGCCGGCACTTCGGGCGCGATCCGCCGCAGAACTGCCTTCACGCGCGCCACCAGCTCGCGCAGGTCGAAGGGCTTGGTCACGTAGTCGTCGGCACCCACCTCGAGGCCGACCACCTTGTCCACCGCGTCGCCCCTGCCCGTGACGATGACCAGGCCGCAGCGGAAGC
Organism: Variovorax sp. YR750; assembly: GCF_900109805.1. Classification (NCBI taxonomy): domain Bacteria; kingdom Pseudomonadati; phylum Pseudomonadota; class Betaproteobacteria; order Burkholderiales; family Comamonadaceae; genus Variovorax; species Variovorax sp. YR750. Next base: position 219,313 of record NZ_FOBJ01000003.1, on the reverse strand, counting down.
TCTCGCGCAGCCGGCGCGCAATCGAGAAGCCGTCTTCGCCCGGCAGGCCGAGATCGAGCAGCACGAGATCCGCAGGGTCCGAGCTCATCAGCGACATGAGCGATCGTCCATCGTGGACCTGTGTGACGCGGAAACCGTGGCTCTGGAGGTAGTTGGCCAGCAGCAGCGTGATGTCAACCTCGTCGTCGAGCACCGCAATGTGGGAGGCTTGTTTCATGCGATGGCAGGAAGGAAATGGAATTCGGATGTCGTGGGCACCCTGTATCGCCGGGAGCGTAGCACGCACGCCCTGCTGCGGCATCCCCTGCAAGAGCCGTGGAAGGCCGTGTGCCAGGCTGCGGTGTCGGCGGGACCATCGGCAGTTCCAGATCTCCGGCATGTCGCGCCCTCCTGAAACGGGGCCTGCCACCGGCTCCGGCGCGGTGGGCGGGAAGATTCTTCCGCCGCGGTCTCGCACAGGCCTTGCGCCACATCAAGGCCGGTGCCGGGCGCGCTCCGCAGAATCGCGCGCACTCTGTTCACGAGGTACCCATGCATTCATTGCTCTATTCCGGCGTTCTCCATCTTCCATGGTGGGGCACGGTGCTGGCCGCGCTGGCGCTCACGCACGTCACCATCGCTTCGGTCACCATCTTCCTGCATCGCCACCAGGCGCATCGTGCGCTCGAGCTGCATCCGGCGGCGAGCCATTTCTTCCGCTTCTGGCTGTGGCTGACCACCGGCATGGTCACCCGGGAATGGGCCGCCGTGCACCGCAAGCACCACGCGAAGTGCGAGACCCCGGAAGACCCGCACAGCCCCCAGGTGCACGGGCTCAACCGCGTGCTGTGGGGCGGCGTGTTCTTCTACATGCGCGAGGCGAGGCAGGCGCAGACCCTGGAGCGCTACGGCCACGGCACGCCCGACGACTGGCTGGAGCGCAGGCTCTATTCGAAGCACAAGATTCTCGGCATCGTGCTGATGGGCCTTGCGGACATGGCGCTCTTCGGCGTGGTGCCGGGCGGCCTGGTCCTGCTCGTGCAGATCGCTTGGATTCCCTTCTGGGCAGCGGGCGTCGTCAACGGCATCGGCCACTACTGGGGTTACCGCAACTGGCCCGCGCGCGACGCCAGCACGAACATCTTTCCGGTGGGCATCCTGATCGGCGGGGAGGAGCTGCACAACAACCACCACGCCTTTCCCGCTTCGGCCAAGCTTTCGAACAGGTGGTTCGAGTTCGACATCGGCTGGCTCTACATCCGCGTGCTGCAGGCCCTCGGCCTGGCGAAGGTGAAGCATGTGGCACCCGTGCCGCGCCTCGTCGCGCCGAAGGCGAACATCGACCTCGCAACGGTGCAGGCGGTCATCCGCTGCCACTACGACGTGCTTTCCAACTACACGCGCTCGCTGAAGAAGGCCTGCGTGGCCGAGCTCGACCGCCTGCGCCGCATGTCGCCGGAGGCCGCGCGCGCGCTGAAGACGGTGAAGCCGTGGCTCGGCAAGGACCAGGCGCTGCTCGGTCCGTCCCGCTACAGGCAGGTGGTGCAGGCGTTGAATGCATCGCAGGCGCTGGCTACGATGTATTCGATGCGCGGGGAGCTGACGGCCTTGTGGAGCCGTTCCACCTCCACCGGCGACCAGCTCGCCAGGCAACTGCAGGACTGGTGCCAGCGCGCAGAGGCGAGCGGCATCGTGCCGCTGGTCGACTTTTCGCGCCGCCTGCGTTCCTACGCCTGAGCGAGGCGGCGCCAAGGAGATGCGGATGAAGCTCGTGCCGGCTATTTGCGTTTCGTGTGCCGCGATGGCGATGGCGCTGGCCGGCTGCGCAGGCTTTTCCTCGCAGGCGCCGGCCGGCGGCACGCTCACCGGATCGCTGGCGGGTGCCGCGCCGGGCAGCGTGGCAGCCAGGGCGATGGACGACGGCGACCGCCGCCGCGCCGCGAGCGCACTGGAGACCCTGGCGAACGGCGAGTCGTCGGCCTGGCGCAATCGCGAGACCGGAGACAGCTTCGTGTTCACTCCCACGAGCAGCGTCGAGCGACGCGGCGAACGGTGCCGCGACTTCAGGCTCGAAGTGGTCGCCGGCGGGCGGCCCGACAGCATCGGCGGCAGCGCCTGCCGGCAGCCCGATGGTTCCTGGCGCATCCCGGGCTGAGGCCCGGCAGTCCGGAGTCCGGCCATGATCCGGCGGTTCGACGTCTGCAACGGCGATGCCGACGGGCTTTGCGCCGCGGTGCAATGGCGGCTGCACGATCCCGGCCAGGCCGAGCTGGTGACGGGGCTCAAGCGCGACATCACGCTGCTCGGCCGAGTTCCCGCACGGGTGGGCGACGAGGTCAACGTGTTCGACATCTCGATGCAGCGCAACCGCGCCGACCTGATGCGCCTGCTCGAAGAGGGGGCGTGCGTGCGCTACTTCGACCACCACGCGGCCGGCGAGATGCCCTCGCATCCGCGCCTGGAAGCGCACATCGACGAGGCGAGCGACGTCTGCAGCAGCCTGCTGGTCGATCGCCACCTGGGCGGCGCGCATCGCGCCTGGGCGCTGGTCGGCATCTACGGCGACAACATGGGCACCGTGGCCGATGGGCTCGCGCTCGGCAGCGGCTTCGAGCCCGGCGACTGCGCAGGGCTGCGGCGGCTGGGCGTGTTGATCAACTACAACGCCTACGGCGACCATGAACGGGACGTCTGCATCGCGCCCAGGCTGCTGTTCCCGCTGATGGCGCGCTATCGGGACCCGCGCGACATGCTGGCGCACGAGAGCATCGTCGACGAGATCGATGCGCTGCGCCGTGACGACCTGCGCAAGGCCTCCAGCGCCGCCACGCTCTGGCATGGGCCCCGTGGCAGCGTGCGCGTGCTGCCCGATTCGCCCTGGAGCCGGCGCGTGATGGGCTGCCTTGCCAACGAGCTGGCCAACGCGGAGCCCGAGCTGGCCCATGCGGTGTTGAAGGTGGAGGGCGACGGCTATGTCGCGAGCGTGCGTGCGCCGCTGGTGCTTCCGGGCGGCGCCCACGCGCTGTGCAGCCGCTTCGGCGGCGCCGGCCGTTCGCGCGCCGCCGGCATCGACCGGTTGCCACGCGGGGAGCTGTCGCGCTTCGTCGAGGCGTTCGCCAAGACGTCCTGGGGCTGACGGCGTCTCGCTGCTCAATGCAGCAACCGGAAACCGGCAGCCGCAATCCAGCCGCACGCCAGGCTCGCGGCCAGCGCGGCTGCCACGCGCAGGGCGTAGACCCGGCCACCGGTCGCCAGCGCCACGGCGCAGCGTGTGAGCGTGTTGGTTCCGACTGCCAGCAGCATGCCCCGGACGAAGTGATCCGTCGACAGCGTGCCCGCCGCATGCAGCGAGGCGAGCGAGGCCACGGGTGCATGCGCGTCGGCCAATGCGGCGAGCGCGATGCCGATCCGCAGGCCGGTGTCGCCGAAGTACCGCTGGGCCGAGCCCACCAGCAACGCGACCAGAGCCAGGGCAACGGCGATGGCCAGCGCTTCGCGGGGACGCAGCGCGCTGCGCGTGCTGGCCGGCGCTTCGAAGGGCACCGGCGGCGGAGCGGACCGCAGCGGCAGCAGGCCCACGGCCCCTGCGCCCGCCGCACCGGCAAGGGCCACGGGCAATAGCGCGAGACCGGCCCGCGGCGACAGCGCGAAAGTCATCGTCAGGGCCAGTGCCCACGTGGCCACGGCCGACAGGCCCGCGGCGCCGGCCAGCAGGCCCGCGTGCTGCGGCTGCTCGCGTGCACGGTTGCCGAACGAGGCCACGGTGGCCGTGCTCGACACGAACCCGGACGCGAAGCCCAGGCCCAGCAGGCCGCCGCGCGCGCCCAGCCAGCGCACCGCGGCCTGGCCCGCGGCCTGTATCGCCATGATCAGCAGCACCATCGCCGCCAGAGGCCGTGCCGCGATGCCACCGAGCATCTCGATGGGGTGCGCGGGAATCAGCGGCAGCGCGATCAGGGCGAGCGCCGCCAGCAGCACGCCGTCGTGCAGCTCCTGCTCGCTGAGCAGCTCCGTCGCGAAGCGGTGCAGCCGGCGCCTTGCAGCCAGCAGCAGCGCGAGGCCGGTTCCGCAGGCCGCGCCGAGCGACGGCGACATGACGCACAGCACACCGATCAGATAGGTGGCGAACAGGGAGATCTCGGTGGTCATGCCCGGGTCGGGCGAGCGGCTCTTCCAGTGCGACACGGCTGCCAGCGTGGCGACGAGCGCTGCTCCGATGGGAACGAGCGCCGCAACGGGCAAGGTCTGCGCAATCGCACCGGCCAGCGCCACGATGGCGAAAGTGCGCAGGCCGGCGGCCGCCCGGCGGTCGCCGTCGCCCTTGCGGCGCTCGCGCTCGATGCCGACCACCAGCCCGATGCCCAGTGCCACGGCCAGCCCGACAATCGCCGACGAAGGACTGAGGTTGTTCATGCAACCAGTGTCCCCGGCGGCCATGTCGCGTCAAGGCTGTCCCGGGCCGATTCCTTGCGCTAGCTCAAGGGCGGGCAACGCAGGCGCGCATAACGTGTGGGCATGAAAGCACTCGTATACCAGGGCCCCGGTCTCAAGTCGCTCGAGGACCGTCCCATGCCCGGGATCCAGGCGTCGGGCGACGCCATCGTGCGCATCCTGAAGACGACCATCTGCGGCACGGACCTGCACATCCTCAAGGGCGATGTGCCCAGCTGCGCGCCAGGCCGAATCCTGGGGCACGAGGGCGTGGGCGTGGTCGAGAGCGTCGGCGCGGCCGTGAGCGCATTCCGTCCTGGCGATCACGTGCTGATCTCGTGCATCTCCTCGTGCGGCAAGTGCGAGAGCTGCCGCCGCGGCATGTATTCGCACTGCGCGAGCGGCGGCTGGATCCTGGGCAACACCATCGACGGCACGCAGGCGGAGTACGTACGCATCCCGCATGCGGACACCAGCCTCTACCCGGTGCCGCCCGGCGCGGACGAAGAGGCGCTGGTGATGCTCAGCGACATCCTGCCGACCGGCTTCGAGTGCGGCGTGCTCAACGGCAAGGTCGCGCCCGGCAGTACCGTGGCCATCGTGGGCGCCGGGCCGATCGGCCTGGCCACGCTGCTCACGGCGCAGTTCTATTCGCCGTCGCAGGTCATCCTGATCGACCTGGACGACGGCCGGCTCGAGGTCGCGCGCCGCTTCGGCGCGACGCACACCATCAACAGCACCGACGGACGGGCGGCCGAGGCAGTGCTCGCATTGACCGGCGGCCGGGGCGTCGACGTGTCGATCGAGGCCGTGGGCATACCGGCTACCTTCGTGCTGTGCCAGGACATCGTGGCACCCGGCGGCATCATCGCGAACATCGGTGTCCATGGACACCCGGCAGACCTTCACCTGGAGCGGCTGTGGTCGCAGAACGTCGCGATCACCACGCGCCTGGTCGACACCGTCTCGACGCCCATGCTGCTGAAGACGGTGCAGTCGCGCAAGGTGGACCCGGCACGGCTGATCACGCACCGCTTCAAGCTCGACCGCGTCCTGGACGCCTACGACACCTTCGCGCGCGCGGCGCAGACGCACGCGCTCAAGGTGATCATCGAGGCGTAGTGGCGCCGATGAAGAGCACAGGAAGCACACCCCTTGTGGATCCCCGACCCTGGAGACGCTTCGCATGACCAACGATTCCTTCTCGACAATTCCGGCGACACCGGAGCCCCTGGGCGCCCGATACCTTCAGGCGGCGACGAGCTGGCAGATGGCCGTCGCCAGGAGCGTCCTGCTGGCGCAGTTGGGGCAGTGGGAAATCCTCGCAGCTTGGTGGCGCGGAACAGCCGCCGCACAGCACGAGCTGGTGGACCAATGGATCTGCCGCTTCGGCGGCGGCGTGCCGCTGGACGGCTAGGCGGGCGAGCATCCACCCGGCATTCGCCCAACATCCATCCGATCTCGATTCCTGCGCCGGGACGCGGCGCGCCACCCTGCGGGGCCATCCATGAACTTCAGAACCATCCTCGTCCACCTGGACCCATCGACCCGCTGCCCCGAGCGCGCCGCGTTGGCGGCACGGTGGGCGCGTTCGCACGAGAGCCACCTCACCGGGTTGATTCCCACGGGCCTCTACGACGGCGTGATTCCCGCCAGTGCCATCGCCACGGGCATGACCGACTACATCGCCGAGTCCGCCGACTACCTGCGCCGGCGCGCCGAGGGCATCGCGCGGGAGTTCCGGCAGGGCATCGCCGCGTCCGGGCCGCTGTCGTACGAGGTGCAACTGGTCGACGGCCTCACGGTGGACGCCGTTGTGCGTCACGGGCACGCGAGCGACCTGGTGGTGATCGGGCAGAGCGACGGCTCGAACCGTGGGGACACCACCGTGCACGGCCTCGCCGAGCAGGTGCTGATGGACGTGGGCCGGCCGGTGCTGGTCGTTCCGTCCGTGGGCGAGTTCTCCGGCGTGCCGAAGGGCGTCGTCGTGGCCTGGGACGGCTCGCGCGAGGCGGCGGTGGCGATGCATGCGGCATTGCCGGCGTTGCGCGGCGCGCGAGTCACGCTCTTGTCGCTGCGCCATCCGCGCGACGAGGAAGACGCGCAGCGGCTGCTGCTGCCCGACATGATCCAGTTCCTGCTGCGCCACGGCGCGCAGGCGCGCGCGGAGTCGGAAGTGACCGAGACAGGCATCGCCGATGCGCTGCTGTCGAGGGTCGCCGACCTGGGCGCCGAGCTGCTGGTGATGGGCGGCTACGGCCATTCGCGCCTGCGCGAGCGGATACTGGGGGGCGTGACGCAGCAGATCCTTGCGCAGATGACGGTGCCGGTCCTGATCGCGCATTGAGCCGCGCCGGGCGCGGATGGCGCCAACTCGTCCTTTCGTCCTTTCGCCACTTCCCTGTGCCCTCATGGACACCACGCTCCTCGACGCCTTGCGCAATGAACTCCAGCGAGAAACAGGGCAACCCGTGGCGCTGGTGGAGACGCACATCTCCTGGGTACTGCTGACGCATGCGCTGGCCGTCAAACTCAAGAAGCCGGTGCGCCTGCCGTTCGTGGATTTCGGCAGCGTCGAGGCCCGCAAGCACTTCTGCGAGGAGGAGCTCCGACTGAACCGGCGCTTTGCCCCATCGCTGTACATCGACGTGGCGCCGGTCTGCGGCACGCGCGAGGCGCCGCGCATCGCAGGCCAGGGAGAGCCGATCGACCATGTGGTGCGCATGCGGCGCTTTGCCGAGTCCTCGCTTCTGCGCAACCTGCTGGTCGCGGACGCGCTGCAGCCGGCACTGCTCGACGGCTTCGCGCAGCGGCTGGCGTCGCTGCACCGGGAGGCGGAGCGGGCAGCACCGCTGTCGGGCTTCGGAAGTCCCGACCTGATCGCTCGCACGGCGACCGACGTGCTGGCCGCGTTGCAGGCGCATGCGCAGGCACGCGAGGGCGACGGCTGCGTCGTCGCCCTCGCCGAGCTGGGCAGATGGATCGGCGAGCAGGGCGATGCGTTGCGCATGGCCTGGATCGCCCGCCAGCAGGGCGGCGCGGTGCGCGAATGCCACGGCGACCTGCACACGGCCAACGTGGTGCTGGTCGACGGCGCGCTCGCGCCCTTCGACTGCATCGAGTTCGATCCGGCGCTGCGCTGGATCGACGTCATGAGCGACGTCGCCTTCCTCACCATGGACCTGAAGGCCCATGGCCGCGGCGACCTCGCGGCGCGCTTCCTGGATGCATGGCTGCAGCACGTCGGCGACTATCCGGGGCTGCAGGTCTTGCGCTTCTACGAGGTCTACAGGGCCCTGGTGCGGGCCATGGCCTCGGGGTTGGGGCCGGCGGCGGCTGCCGCAGGAGGCCCCCGCCCCGACTACCTGGCGTGCGCGACACGGCTGATGGCGCAACCTGAAGGGGGAGCCCGCCTGATGATCGCGCACGGCCTCTCTGGTTCGGGAAAGTCCAGCGTCGCACTGCGGCTGCTGTGCGCCACCGGTGCCGTGCGCGTGCGCTCGGACGTGGAGCGCAAGCGCCTGTACGGCCTGGCCCCGCTGGCGCGCTCGGCCGCACACGGGCTCGATATCTACGGCAGCGATGCCACCAGGAAGACCTTCGAAAGGCTGCATGCGTGCACCCGCGACGCGCTGCTGGCGGGCTATCCGGTGATCGTGGATGCGGCCTTCCTGCGCGCTGCCGAGCGGCGCAGCTTCGAGGCCCTGGCTACGGAGTTGCGCGTGCCTTTCACGATCCTGGACTGCAGCGCCTCGCCGGCCACGCTGCGCCGCCGCGTAGCCGAAAGGGACGCGACCGGTGCGGATGCATCCGAAGCCGGGCCCGTGGTGCTGGAGCGCCAGCTGGCGTGGCACGAACCGCTGGAGGCCGACGAACGGGCGGCGGCCATCGAGGTCTCCACGGAAGAGCCGGTGGACATGGCCCTGCTCGCAGCCCGCTGGCTCGCAGCGACCGTAGAGGGGCCGCGCTGATTGCCCGTCACTGGCTGGCCAGCTCTCCGCTCGGCAGGGTGAAGCGCTCATGCTCCGTCTTCGCGCTCTCGGGTGCGCGCACCAGCAGCACCGGCACGGGCGACATGCGCAGGATGTGCTCCGCGCTGCTGCCCATGACCCAGCGGCCGATGCCCCTGCGGCCGTGGGTGCCGATGACGATCAGGTCGGCCTTCCAGGCCTGTGCCGCGGCGATGACCTGGTCGTGAACGGTGCCCTTGAGGCTGTCGAGCAGCACGATGTCGGCCTCGACGCCTTCGGCCGAAGCCTTGGAGCGCGCGTCCTCGAGGAGCTTCCCGGCGTTGCCGCGCAGCTCCTCGAGCCAGTTGCCCGCGTAGCCCGCATACGCATCCATCGCCAGGGCGAAAGACAGCTCGTCGATGACATGCGCCACTCGCAGGCACCCGCCCGTGAGCTTCGCGAGCTGGATGGCCTCGGCCAGGCCGCGGGCGGACGTGGAACTGCCGTCGATGGGAACAAGAATTCGCTGGTACATGGCACGACTCCGGTCTGTTGATTGGATCGGTCCAGTATCCGGAGAGGAAGCGCGCGCGGCTTGACATTGATCAAGCCCGCAACCCGCGGCCGGCCCGGGTTTGATCTGGAGCAAGCCCGCTCGCCATGAAAGAGCGACCCTCGGGGCATGCACAGGAAGACCTACATGCCCCACGCCACCATCCGCATCATCCGCCAGGAGCACGCCGCGCTCGCCGCCATGCTGCGCTCCATCGTCATGCTGCTCGAGCAGCACCGCAAGAAGGGCACGCTGCCCGACTTCGCGACGCTCAGGGCCATGCTCTTCTACGTGGACGAGTTTCCCGAGAAGCGCCATCACCGCAAGGAAACGGAGCTGCTGTTCCCGAAGCTGCGCGCCAGGACGCCGATCTCGCGCGACCTGCTCGACAAGCTCGACGGCGACCATGCCAAGGGCGAGCGCAGGATCCGCAACGTGGAGCACGCGCTGCTCGCGTTCGAGATGCTCGGCGAATCGAGGCGCGAGGATTTCGAGCGCACGGTGGGGGAGTACGTCGACTTCTACCTGGACCACATGGCGCAGGAGGAGCGGGAGATCCTGCCATTGGCCGAGCGCGTGCTGACCGAGGACGACTGGCGGGAACTGGACGAGGCCTTCGCGCAGAACCGCGACCCGATGACCGGGCATGTGCCGGACCTCGAGTACAACGCGCTCTTCACGCGCATCGTCAACATCGTTCCGGCACCCATCGGGCTGGGGCCGGCCCTGTAGGCCGGCGCGGCCTCGGGGGCGGCTTTCCGGCTCCGGTGGCTTCAGCGCCGGTGGTGGGCTTCCATCGCCGTCTGGCAGGCCGCGCAGCGAATGGCCGTGGGCTGGGCGAACAGCCGGGTGCGTGGAATCTCCGCGCGGCAGTCTTCGCAGACCCCGTAGCGTCCGTCCGAAAGGCGTGCGAGCGCGAGTTCGATTTCCTCCAGCCTGGTGCGGTCGATCTCGATCTCGGCCAGGTGCACGTCGGCGGCGCGTTCGGTCTCGGCTTCGTCGGCATGCGTGGTGACTTCGCGGTCGGCCCCTGCCGAGAGGAGTTCGGCCGTGGGGGCCGAGGCGCGGAGTTCTTCCAGAACCTGCCGCTTCATCAGTTCGAGCTGCTGGCCGAGTGCGCGGCGGTCTGCGGTGTCGAGGTGTCTCATGGCGTGTTGTCCTTGCGATGGGGAAACTGCTGGTGGGTGTCGTTTTCGCTTGCCGATCAGGAGCGGCCTCGGCGCGAGGCCGGAAGCCGGATTGCCACGTAGGCGAGCCGTTGGTCGCGCATCACCAGCAGCGCCACGGTGTTTCCCGCCGGCACCCGGCCCAGGGCCCGCCTGAAGTCGTCCGCGCGGTACAGCCTGGTGGTGTTCAGGGCAACGACCACGTCGCCTGCACGAATGCCTTCGCTGCGCGCGAGGCCCTCGGCCTCGCGCACCATCAGCCCGCTTTCCATGCGCAGCTGCAGTCGCTGCGCGGGGGAGATGTCGGCCAGGCTCAGGCCCAGGCCGTCCTTCCACTCGGCTGGCGCGGCCGCGAAGGTCGTCGCTGCGGAGGCCGGCTGGGCCGTCAGCGTCGCCTGCAGGATGCGCGCGGCGCCTTCACGCCACACCTCGAGCCGCAGGCGGCTGCCGGGAGGGCGTTGCGTGATCTGCCGCGGAAGATCGATGAAGCGCGCGAGCGGCTTGCGGTCCAGGGCCAGCACGGCGTCGCCCTGCGCCAGGCCGGCCGCCTCCGCCGGGCTGCCGGCCTCGACGCGCACGACCAGCGCCCCCGTGGCCGCCGGCAGGCCGAACGACTGTGCCAGCGCGGGTGTCATTTCCTGGAACTCCGCGCCGAGGTAGGACCGTCGCACCGTGCCGTGCGCCTGCAGCTCGTCGGCGATGCGCATCGACAGGTTGATCGGTACCGCGAACGAAAGGCCCATGTAGCCGCCGCTGCCGCTGTAGATCATCGAGTTGATGCCCACGACTTCGCCCCGGCTGTTGAACAGGGGGCTGCCCGAGCTGCCCGGGTTGATGGCGACATCGGTCTGGATGAACGGGATCTCGCCCGCGCCGCCCATCACGCGGTCGATGGCGCTGACCACGCCCGCCGTCACGCTGCCATGGAAGCCGAAGGGCGAGCTGATGGCGGCCACCCAGTCGCCGGGGCCGAGCGTCGAGGAATCGCCGATGACGGCCACCGGCAGGGCCGTCGCGTCGATCTTCAGCAGGCCCACGTCGGTGCGCCTGTCGACGCCCACCACGCGCGCGGTGAAGCGGCGGCCGTCGTCGAGCCGGACCTGGACCTCGTCGATGTTCGTGACCACGTGGGCGCTCGTGAGGATCAGCCCGTCGTCGCGGATGATCACGCCCGAGGCGAGGTCGCGGATCTGGCTGATTCGTGCGCTCGCCGGCAGGGGCCAGGCCAGCCGGTCGGCGAAGTCGCGCTCCGGTGCTATCTCGAGCTCGATGTCCTGCGGGTTCTCGTCGCGCCCGACGCGCAGCGTGGCGATGTCGACCACCGATGCGCCGCGGCTTGCGACCAGCGATGAAAAGCCAGGCGGTGGCGTCGGCCCTGCACTTCCGGCCGTGACCGGGGGCGCCGGAGTCGGCGTGGACCCCGGCGCGGCGCAGGCGCCGAGCAGGCAGGCGCCGGCGACGAGTGCACAGGCGAAGCGAGCGGTGAGGGCGGTGCGGTGCATCGCACCAGCCTGGAGCAGAGGAACGGTCACGTCGATCCCGGTTGCGGCGTTCTCAGATCGACTGCGGCGACAGCGTGGCCGGGCGGGCCACTGCCTGCGGGTTCCTGGCGTTTCCGACGGCCGTGCCGAAGGCCTGCAGTCGCGCGGCACAGCTGCCGTCGTCGACCTCGCGCATCGTGACGGAGGAACTCAGGATGGGAGCGCGGCCCAGGATGTCGGCGATCTCGGCCGCCGCGTTCGGTGCCCCCTGGCCTCCCATGACCGAGAGCACGGCGATGTCGGGCAGCCTGCCGCGCTGGCGGGCGACGAAGCTGCGCATGGGGCCGGCGAGCCTCAGCATCCAGATCGGCGAGACGAGCACCACTGCGTCGAAGTCGCCGGGAGGAGGGCCGTCGTAGCCGATGGCGGGCTGGCGGCGAAGGATGGAATCGAGCACGCAGCGCAGGCTGCCCATGGCGCCGCTGCGGGGACGCACCTCGGTGACGGTCGCGAGCTGCCAGTTCTGCTGGCTGCACAGGAGTTCCGCGACCCGGCGCGAAGTGCCGGTGTAGGAATAGACGATCACAAGGACGTTGTTCATGGCTGCCTCTGCTGGGTTGATGGCAACCAATGTAGGCAGCGCAGGGCGGCACGGGCTTGCGCTGCATCAAGGGCCGCCCACGGCGTGCCGGCGCGCCGCGGGCCTTCGATCCTTGATGCAGCGCAAGGCCCGGGGCCGGGGGCGCGAGGACCATCGGGGCACCGGGACATATCCCGCCGAAGGAACCATCATGAAAATCCTGCTCGCCGTGGACGGCAGCGACTACACGACCCGCATGCTCTCCTACCTGGCCAGGCACAAGGAGTGGGCGAACGCGGGCCATGCCTTCACGGTCTTCCATGTGGTGCTGCCCGTGCCGCATCGCGCCGCTGCCTTCGCGGGGCCGGAGATCGTGCACGGCTACTACGAGGACGATGCGCGCATCGTGCTCGAACCCGTGCGTGCACTGCTGGCCGGCAGCGGCATCGAGGCGCGCTTCGAGCACCGGATCGGGCACCCCGCGGAGGAGATCGCCGCGTTCGCGCAGAAGGGCCAGTTCGATCTCGTGATCATGGGCTCGCGGGGACATGGCGCCCTGACGAACCTGGTGCTGGGCTCGGTCGCCACCAAGGTGCTGGCCGCGTGCACGGTGCCCATCCTGCTGGTGCGCTGAATGAGCGCCGCGACCGTCGCGAAAGGCTTGATCGTCGCTGCCGTCGCCGCATTCGTGCTGACGGGCCAGACGAGTGCGTGGTCGCAGGCGCGATCGTGCCTGGAGCGCGGGAGGCCGCAGTCGCAGGCGGTCGATTTCGCGGCGGCCGCGGCGCGGCAGTCGCCCGCGGTGGTGAGCATCATGGTCACGGAGAACGGCGGCGAGCGGCCGGTTGCCGGCGACACGCGGCCCTCGACGCCGTGGGAAAGGGGCTGGGGGCGCGGCTTCGCGTCGGGGTTCATCGTGGACAGCGACGGATACATCCTGACCAGTGCGCATGCGGTGAGCGGCGCCCGGTCGATCTCCATCGCCACCGCCGACCAGCGCCGCTTCGATGCCGAAGTGGTGGGGACCGACCGTCTCTCCGACGTGGCCCTGCTGAAAGTTGCCGCCACGGGCCTGCCGGTCGTCGTCCTCGGCCGCGGCAGCGAACTGTGCCCGGGCGAGTGGGTCGCAGCGATGGGTGCCCCGTTCGGCTTCGAGCGCAGCGTGACCGCGGGCGTGGTGAGCGCCAATCCGCGCTACGTGCCCGGGGGAAGCGGGGTGCCGCTGATACAGACCGACGTCGCGCTGAATCCAGGCAACTCGGGTGGGCCGCTCTTCGACGAACGGGGTGAGGTGGTGGGCCTGAACTCGATGATCTATTCCCCCGGCGGCGGGTACTTCGGCGTGTCGTTCAGCCTGCCCATCGACACGGCGATGCAGGTCGCGGACCAGCTTCGCACTGCCGGGTACGTGAGGCGAGGGCACATCGGCGCGCGCACCCAGCCGCTGACCGCCGAACTGGCGCCGGCCTTCGGCCTCGGCGCCGCGCTGGGGCGCGCTGGTGGTGCGGGTCGACGCGGACAGCCCGGCCGCGGAAGCGGGGCTTCGCAGCGGCGACGTGGTGCTGGCCGTCGGGGGCGATGTCGCTATGAGCTACGCCGACATCCAGAATCGCGTGGCGGCAGCGCGCAAGGGCAGCCGGATTGCGCTGAAGATCTGGCGCCACAGGGCTGCGTTGACGGTGCAGGTGGGCGTGGCGGAAAACCAGCCGGACGTCAGGCCTCGGCCGGCCGGGCCTGCCGTCATGCAGGAAACGCGTTTCGGGCTTGAGCTCGCGCAGCGCAAGGGCGTGCTCGGCATCAGCCTGCCGCCGCCCGGGCTCTACGTGCAATCGGTGTCGGGCTCGGCCCAGCTTGCGGGGCTGCGTTATGGCGACATGCTGGTCGCGGTCAACGACGTGGAAGTGGCCGACCTCGCGGACTTCGACGCGGCGATACGGACCGTCCGCGACAGCGACACTGTCGCGCTGCTGGTCGTGCGCGGGTCGGCAAGAAGCTACGTGCCGATCCTTCCGCGCAGCTCGCCGCATGCCCCGATTGCACGGCACGCGAGCGACGGCGCAGTGTCGACCCCCTGAGGCTCTCGCGATGGAAAGATCGATCAGCTGCGGCGTTCTCGTGCTCGATCCGGCGGGCCGGCTGCTGCTCTGCCATGCGAGCGACAGCCGGTACTGGGACATCCCCAAGGGCATCCGGGAAGGGCAGGAGCAGGGCGCACAGGCTGCCGCGCGCGAGGCGTTCGAGGAGTGCGGCCTGCGGCTGTTGCCCGCGCAGCTGAGGGAGATCGGACTTCTTCCCTATCGCAGGGGCAAGGATCTCTGGCTCTTTGCGGTGCTGGTGCGTCATTTCGAGGCGAAGTCCTGCGTCTGCTCCAGCTTCTATACGGATCGCCACGGGCGACGGCGTCCCGAGGTGGACGGATTCCGCTGGGCCGCATTCGAACAGTTGCCGCAGCTTTGCGCACCCAGCCTTGTCGCGGTACTGACGCAGGCGCTTTCGCTGGCCGGCATCCACGGGCAGTTGTCGTACGAAGTCGGGCCCGTCGATGCGGCGCCCGGATCACCTCCCGGCCCTTGCGCAATTGATCTTGCGCAAGGCCGCGTACAGCCGCTCATTCAAGAATGACCGCAGGCTCCATCAATTACCTGTCACGAGGCTCCAATGAACATCACGTTGAACACAGCTCTGCAAGTTCTCGGGTTCTGCATCGCGACACTCCTGGCAACCGGTGTTCTCGTACTGGCAGGTCTGAGCGAGCGCAATGCAGCGCCGGAGAACTCGGCGCCCATCTCACACACACGATGAAAGATCCACGATGAAATCCGATCGTCGCATTTTCATGCTGACGCTTGCAGCGACGGGGGCGGTCGCTTGCGCTTCCAGTTCGTTTGCGCAGGCACTGCTAGATGAAAAGGACCCGCAGGCCGCAGCCCTCGGATATGTCGCAGACTCGGCCAAGGCCGACGCAAGGAAATACCCGAAGCACGACAACGCGCAGCTGTGCAACGGCTGCGCACTCTGGCAATCCAAGCCAACGGAGGCGCAGGGAAATTGCGCGCTGTTCGCGGGGAAACAGGTGAGTGCCAAAGGCTGGTGCAGCGCCTGGGCCAGGAAGGGCTAGCACACGAGCACTCAAGTATGGGCTGCGCACTTGAGCGGATGCTTCCCTCGGACCGTCGGACTCTCCGAAGCGTTGACTCTTGCTTTCTTCAGCACTTCAAGGCCACAGCGACGAGAAGGGCCGAGCGCCAGCCGGAGAGTTCACCCGGATAAGAAATGCGATCGAAAAGAGTCCGACGGGCCGGCGGAAAGATGGCCCCCTGAGGTGCCAGGGGAGCCATGCGGCCCTCATTCGCCGCCGGTCGTCAGAGGTTCTTGGCGTAGAACGGCGCCAGCTTGCCAACCACGGTGTCCACATACCTGGGAACCCAGTAGGTCTCGATGTGCGTGGCGCCCTCGACCTTGAACAGTTCCTTGCTCTTCGCACCCGTCGCCTTCGCAAACGCTTCCTCGGTCATGTAGAGACTGTCGGCCTTGCTGCCGGCAATCATCAGCAGCGGCTGCTCTATCAGTTCGATCTGGTCGGTCGCGTCCCAACGCATCAGGTCCAGCAGGCTGCTCGTGGTGTACCTGAAGGTGGAGCCGGGATGGGCGTGCGTCCGCCAGTAGTACTCGTAGCCCTGACGGTACATCTCGAAGGGCAGTGCAGCGATCTGCGCGTCGGTCATGTCGGCATCGCCTGAGTAAAGAGGCGTTCCCCCTGCCATTTGCCGGGCGCGCGCGTCGGAAGCCTGCCTGAGGCGCTGCTGGATCGTGGCAAGTTGCGAATCGGCGAAGCCGTTGCGACGAACGCGCCCCGAATTGAACATGCTGAGCGTCGCGACCGACTTGAATCGCTTGTCGGTCTTTGCCGCGGACAGCGAATAGCCGCCACCGCCGCAGATCCCCAGCAGGCCGAGACGTTCGGCATCGACGCCCGGATAGGCGGTGATGAAGTCCGCCATGCCATGGATGTCCTCGATGCGGTTCGCCGGCTTGTCCACCGAACGCGGCTGCCCGCCGCTTCCGCCCTGGTATGCGGCATCGGCGGCAATGGTGACGTAGCCCGACTCCGCCAGCCGCTGCGCATACAGGCCGGCCGTCTGCTCCTTCACGCCGCCGTTCGGGTGCGCGACGACGACCGCGGCGTACTTCTTCTTCGGATCGAAGTTCGCAGGCGTGTAGACGTTGGCGACGATGTCCAGGCCGTCGAGCTTGTACTTCACCGGGTGGATGTTGACCTTGCCGGGTTCGTTGGCCGTGATGGCGCCGTCGTACACCAGCGTGAAGGGATTCTTCCTGTAGTCGGCAGCGACTGCGGAAAGGGGCATGGTCATTGCGGAGACTCCAGCGGTTGCGATCGAGAGGACGAGCGCAGAGGTTCCGAGGAACTCGCGCCTCTTTTCGTCGACGGTTTCGTGATTCATTCAAACTCCAGTTCTTCATGCAGCCTCGCCGCACCGTGCGGCTGGGCAAGAGCAATCAATCCAGCTTCTTCTCGGCCAGAAACTTCGACACCAGGTCGGCAATCTCGACGTTGTTCAGATCGGACATCAGGAAGTGGGTGTTGCCGCGAACCCCGATCTCCGGGAGATGCACCAGGCGTGCATCGCCGCCGTGCCTGTTGATGGCGTCCACCCAGAGCCGTGCCATGGCCAGCCGCACGCGCCAGTTGTCTTGGCCGCGCTCCGGGGTCGGCTCCACGGGGAAGTTGTCGCCGTAGTAGATGACGATGGGAATGCGGGTGAGCTTCTCGAACTCCGCCTGCGACACCGCCTCGGGCGTCAGCGTGCCGGCAGCGCTGGGCATTGCCGGCGGCAATTCGCCCTGCGGAAAGATGAAGCCGCTGCCAGGTTCGAACGCGACGATGGCCTTGACGTTGGGGCTCCTGATCGCCGTCAGCCAGCCTGGCCCACCGCCCTGGGAGTGCGTGAACAGGATCGCCGGGCCGGTCTTCGCGAACAGTGCCGACATGGCGTCGGAAATCACGGCGGCGTCGTAGGGGCCGGTGTTGGGCGTGACCGAGCGGAAGAACTGCTCCAGGGTCTCCGGCTTGCGGTCGAACTGCGCGTTGTCGAAGTAGCTCGGCCATTTGCCGATACGGAACTGGTCGAAGAACAGCTGATCGTTGGGCGTCGGCTCGATCGTTGTCGGGATGGTGCTGTTGCCGGCGCGCCCGCGGCGCGGCTGATCGACCAGATACACCGGGAAGCCGCGGCGCAGGAACAAGGTCTGGAATCCCTCGCGGCCGTCCGAGGTGCTCTCCCAGCTGCGTGCCGACTGGAAGGCGCCGTGCAGCATCACGATGGGCAACGCCTTCGGGTTCTGCGGGACTTGATAGAAGGCGTAGAGATGATCGCCGTGGAAGCTCTGGCCCGCGGCAGCCGGCTTGTTGTTGTCGTAGCTGCCGGGAGTCTTCAGGACCGTGCCGCCGACGGCGAAGCTCCCCTGGGCCTGGATCGTCAGCGGGCCCGAGACGTTGCCGCGATGCATGGCACAACCGGTCAGCAGGCACGTCGTGGCGATGCTTGCGCTCAACAGGGTGCGGATGGCGCTCATGTTCCATCCTTCGATGCGGCAGCAAGTGCCTGCACGAGCGCTTCGTTCGCGCGACCGGCGACTTCGGGACCGACCCCGTCGGCCAGCGCTTGTGTCAGTTGCCGCAACTGCGCGGCGCTCAAGCCCACGCGCAGACTCGCCCGCATATGCGAGCGCAACTGCGCCTGCGCGCCCGGAGTTGCAGCGAGCGCGCCGACAGTGGCCAGCTCGCGGCTTTGCCAGTCGAGGTTGTCGCGCTCGAAGATGTCGCCGAACAAGTGAGCTTGCAGGAACTGGTTGATGACGGGCGCGAACTCGAACACGGCGCCCTGAACCGGCCCGCCGGAAATCTCGGTCTGGTTCGCCCGTCCCACCGAGACCAGTTCATTGCCCGCGGCAACCACCCGAGCGGCTTCCCGGCCCCACGCGTCGTGAATGCCTCGCTGCTTGCGCGCCTCCACGACCTTCAGCAGTTCGCCAAGCGCGTTGAGGCTTCTGGGGAAACCCGCGTAGGCATACAGCTGCACCAGGACTTCCTTGGCCTCGCTGATGGTCAACCCCGCATCCAGGCCGCGATTCAACGCGGCGTTGAGCCTGGGCATGTCGCTGGTTGCAGTGAACGCGGCAATCAGCGGAAGGGCTTGTTGCCTGGCGGACAGCGTTTCGGACCGGGGATATGCACGTGCCGCCGCCCGTGGCGTGTCGCCGGCGGCAGCACCAATACCGGCGCTGGCCAGGGCGGCCCGGTAGTCCTGATCGGAGACCTTGTCCTGCCAGGTCACCGAGATGCCATCTTCCTTCTCCGCGATGGCGACATGGGTCATCGCGCCGTCGGGGCCGGCACCATGCCAGTGGCGCACATTGGCGGGAATGGTGACGACGTCGCCGGGACGGATGGCCTGGGCGGCTTGCCCCTGCTGCTGCACCATGCCCAGCCCGGCCGTGACGATCAGCGTCTGTCCCAGCGGGTGGGTGTGCCATGCCGTGCGAGACCCCGCCTCGAAGCTCACCGTTGCGCCGCTGGCTCTTCCGGGCGGCAGCGCCTGGAACGGCGAGCTGATGCGCGCGATGCCGGTGAAGTTCTCCGTTGCGCCTGTGGCGACCGGCGAGGACGACGCCCTGCGCACCTCCACGACCGGCGGCGCGACGGCATCGGCGGGAGCCTGCGCTCCGGCGGCAGCTGCCGCGCCGCTGATGGCCATGCAAAGCAGTGATTTCACGAGAGCGCCTCCTGTGGCTTTGGTTGAGCGCCGCGGCGCGGCAAGACGATGAAGGCCCAGGACACGAGCAGCGCCAGCCCGAGCAGCAAGGCGCCTGTGTTCATGACCGCTGAAATCCGGTGGGCAAGAGCCGCGGCACTGTCGTGTGCGGCGGGGGGCGCCGCGCTCGCGAAGACGAGCACCAGCAAGCCCAGCCCCAGGGCCCCGCCCAGCTGATGTGCGACGTTGACCATTCCCGATGCCGCACCGGCGTCTTCTGGAGCGACCCCCGCCACGCCTGCAGCGGTCAGCGGTGCCAGCAGCAGGCCCTGGCCCAGGCCGATGAGGAGCATAGGTGGCGCAACGTGCATCCAGTAGCTCGAGTGGGCATCGGCCAGCCCCAGCCACAGCAGGCCAAGGACACCCAGCAGCAAGCCCACGAGAAGCAGCTTCTCGTTGCCGAAGCGCCGGGCCAGCCTGGGAACGGCCATGGCCGAAGCGAAGTTGGGCAGCGTGACGGGCAGGAAAGCGAGGCCTGCCTGCAGGGGCCGCAGGTGCAGCACGCCCTGCAGGAACTGCGTGGAGAAGAACCAGAAGCCGACGGCACCGCCAAGGAAGAGCATGCGGGCGAGATAGGCACCCGCGCGTGCGCGGCTCGCCAGCAGGCGCAGGGGCAGGATCGGCTGGCGGACGCGGCGCTCGATCCACACGAATGTGGCAATCATCAGGACCCCGCCGACCAGTGCTGCCTGTGCCCGGCGTCGGCCCATCCAGCGTCGGCCGCGCGCACCAGCCCGTAGACCAGCGCCGTCATTCCCAGGGTGGAGCTGACCGCTCCGCCCAGGTCGAAACGGCCTGCCTGCCTTGGCGTCTCCGAGATGTGCCGGCAGGCCGCGACGATCAGCAGCAGGCCGATGGGCAGGTTGATGAAGAAGCCGGCGCGCCACGAAACCAGGTCTGCGAACAGGCCTCCCAGCACCAGTCCCAGCGTGGCCCCCACGCCGGCCGCCGCGGCGTACATGGACAGGGCGCGGTTGCGCGCGGGGCCTTCGGCGAAATGCGTCGACAGCAGCGCCAGGGTCGAAGGGGCCAGGACGGCGGCACCGGCGCCCTGGATGGCGCGGGCCGTGAGCAGCCAGGCTGCCGACGGGGCCACGCCGATCGCCAGCGATGCCAGCGTGAACAACGAGAGCCCGACGACGAACATGCGCCGTCGGCCCATGATGTCGCCCGCGCGCGCGCCCAGCAACAGCAGGCCGCCGAAGGCCAGGGTGTAGGCATTGGTCACCCACGAAAGCTGTGCGGCACTGAAGCCGAGGCTTGCCTGGATGCGAGGCAGGCCCGTGATGACGATGGAGATGTCCACCACGATCATCAGGTAGCTGGCCACGATGATCGCCAGCACGGTGCCGGCCTTCCGGCCCGGCAGAGGGGTGGGGGTGTCGACGACGTTCATGGCCCTTGCTCAGATGTCCAGCTTGCGTTCGGACATCCACTTGACGATGGCCGGATCGCGGTGCGAGAAGAAGCTGCTCGTGTCGGTGTCGAGCGCCTCGATGCGAGCCATGTCCGTGTCGTCGAGCGCGAAGTCGAAGATGGCGATGTTCTCGGCCATGCGTTCCTTGCGCACCGACTTCGCCAGGGCGACGACACCTCTTTGCACCAGCCACCGCAGCACGACCTGCCCGACCGACTTGCCGTACCGCTCGGCAATGGCCAGCAGCGCCTCGTTCTGGAAGAGGCCGTTGCGCCCTTCGGCGAACGGAGCCCAGGCTTCGGCCTGAACGCCGATGTCGTTCATGAAGGGGATGCTTTCCAGCTGCTGCTGGAAAGGGTTCACTTCGATCTGGTTGACTGCCGGCGCGATCTCGTTGAACGCCTTGATGTCCATCAGGCGGTCCGGGTGGAAGTTGCTGACGCCGATGGCGCGCAGCTTGCCGGCACGGCAGGCCTCTTCCATGGCGCGCCATGAACCGTGGACGTCACCGAAGGGCTGGTGGATCAGGTAGAGGTCCAGGTAGTCGAGTTGCAACCGGCGCAGGGACTTCTCGATGGCCTGCCGGGTGCGTTCGTAGCCGGTCTCCTGGACCCAGAGCTTGCTGGTGACGAAGAGCTGTTCGCGCGCGATGCCGCTGGAGCGCAACCCTTTGCCTACCGCCTCTTCGTTCATGTAGGAGGCGGCGGTGTCGATCAGCCGGTAGCCTGCTTCGATGGCGTCGACGACGCTGCGCTGGCACTCGTCGGCGTCCGCAATCTGGAAGACGCCGTAGCCGACGATGGGCATCCGGAGTCCGTTGTTCAGGGTGACGTGTTGCATGAGTGGCTGCCTTCGATAGTTCGCTGGGTCGAACTTTAGGTAGGCCACTGGCATCTGAATAGTGACATCCAGGTTGATTGATTGGCATCCGAATGATGACAATGCCGCGGAAGAGGAACCCCTTCATGGCAATCAACGAACTTCGGTCCATCACGACCTTCATCAAGGCGGCGGAGCTGGGCAGCCTGCGCAAGGCGGCGCTCGCGCTGGGCATCAGCCCCCAGGCGGCGAGCAAGGCGCTGGCCCAGCTGGAGGCGCATCTGGATGCGCGCCTGTTCCATCGCACGACGCGCGTGATGTCGCTGACCGATGCGGGGCAACGTCTGTTCGAAGACGTGCAGCCTTCGGTGCTGGGGATGCAGCGGGCGCTGCAGACGGCCAGGACCGCGAAGGACGAGTTCGCCGGCCCCCTCCGGATCACGGGGCCGCGCACGACGTTCCAGCCGATTCTCTGGCGTCTGGTGGAGGAGTTCTGCGACCTGCATCCGGGCATACAGCCCGACGTGCTGCTGGAGGACCGGATCGGCAACTGGGTGGAGGACCGTGTCGACGTGGGTTTCCGGCTCGGGCCGTCACCCCATGAAGGGGTCATCGCGCGGCGGCTGTTTCCCGTGCAGTTGCCGATCTGCGGGGCACCGTCGTACTTCCAGCGGCACGGCGTGCCGGACTCCCTGGCTGACCTCGCCTCGCACCGCTGCAGCGCCTATCGGCATCCGAGCACGGGGAAGGTTCTTCCATGGCGCGTGAGGATCGGCGACCAGGCTGCCGACCAGCCCGTCGTGCCGGCGATCTGCAGCAACGACGAGTTGTTCGAACTGCAGGCCGTCCTGGCGGGCAAGGTGCTCGGCCAGCTCGCAGGCGTTACGGCCGCGCCCTATATCCGCTCGGGCCAGCTGGTTCCTGTACTCGTCGACCACATGCCCAACTACGCCAACTACTTCGTGTACTTCGGCAGCAGGTCTTCGCAGCCGATGCGCGCACGCGCGTTCATCGACCTTGCGGTCCAGCGACTCGGCGATCGCTCGGAGTACGTGCTCACCGAGAGGGAGCTGCAGGCCGGCCGGCGGCGAGCGCGCACCGGCAGGTGATGCGCGAGTCGCATTGCCCTAGGCCGCGAGTCCCAGCGACGGCAGGTTCTCGGCCGCGAAATCCGCGAACAGTTTCGCGCGGGCGAAGCTGCCCCGGGCCGAGGGCCACACCGCGTGAACCGGAGTCTTCGGTGACTCGAACTCCGTCAGCACCAGCTCGACACCGCCGCCGTCGAGCAGATGGCGGATCTGCCACAGCGGCGTGAAGCAGAGTCCCAGGCCGCCGGTGGCCGCCGCATAGAGCGCGGCCGTGTTGTCGGACCTGAAGCGCCCAGACACCTTCACACGCCGCAGCCGGCCTTCGATGGTGAACGGCCAGTTGGCATCGTTGCCGTGCGTCGTGCGCACCAGGCACTGGTGTTCGGCCAGGTCCTCGGGTCGTTGCGGGCGGCCGTGTCGCTCGAAGTAGCCGGTCGCACCGAACACCACGAGCCGCAGTTCGCCGAGCCGCCGAGCCGCCAGTTCGGAGTCGGGCAGTTCGCCGATGCGGATCGCGAGATCGATGTCGCCCTCGATCAGGTCGACGAAGCGGTCGGAGGCGGTGAGCTCCACCTCCATGCCCGGATAGCGCTGCATGAACGCGCCGATCAGCGGCACCACGAAGGCCGGCGCGAACTGCACGGGCGCGGCCACGCGCAGCAGGCCGCGGGGCGCGCTCGACTGGCTGCTCGCGTCCTCCGCGGCCGCGTCGAATTCCGCCAGCGCGGCCTGTACGCGCCGGTGGTAGGCCAGGCCTACCTCGGTGGTGGACGACTGCCGCGTGGTCCGCCGGATCAGCTGCACGCCGAGGCTTCGCTCGAGCTCGTTCAGCGAGCGGTTGATGGACTGCACCGAGCGCCCCAGCTGGCGCGCCGCCGCGCTCTGGCTGCCGAGCTCGACGATGGCGACGAAGGCGCGGATGTCCTGAATCTGGTCCATGGATTCTTCCGATCTGGATGAAGGTCTTTGGCGGCGGCCGCGCATTCACGCGCGCCGGGTCCGTTCGTATCTTTGGGACACCGCGGCCCGGTGCCGCTCACTCACTGATTGATCGAGGAATCATCCATGGAAGAACATAGACCCACGGTGCTGGTGGTCGGCGCCACCGGCCGCGTTGCCGGGCTCGTGGTGCCCGAGCTGGCCAGGCGCGGCGCCACGGTGCGCGCACTGGTGCGCGACGAGCGAGGCCGGCAAAAGGCGATCGACAACGGCGCGGCCGAGGCCGTCGTCGCGGACCTGCGCGATCCGGCGAGCCTGCGTCGCGCGGCTGAAGGCGCGGACGGCGTATTCCACATCGGCCCCGCCTTCCAGCCGGACGAGGCACGGATGGGCTGCAACCTCGTCGCCGCAGCGCAGGAGGCGGGCGTGCGCAAGTTCGTGTTCTCGTCGGTGATCCAGCCGACGCACGGCACGCTCGCGAACCATGCGAGCAAGGTGCCGGTGGAGACCGCGCTGTTCGAGTCCGAGCTCGAATACACGCTGCTGCATCCGGCCAACTTCTTCCAGAACCTGCGCGGAGCGTGGCCTGGCATCGTGCGTGACGGCGTCTTCGCCGAGCCCTATCCGGTCGACACGCGGATCGCGCGCGTGGACTACCGCGACGTCGCCGAGGTCGCGGCCATTGCGCTGACCGAAGACCGGCTCGCCTACGGCTCGTTCGAGCTGTGCGCGCCCGGGCGTTTCAACCGCCGGGAGATCGTCGCGATGGCGGGCGAGGTGCTCGGCCGGCCAGTGGCGGCGCGGGAGATCGATTTCGACGACTGGGTCGAGCTGACGCGCCCGCCCTACGACGCGCGCCAGCTGCAGCTGCTGTCCAAGGTGCACGCGCACTATGCGACGCACGGGCTGGGCGGCAACGCCCTCGTGCTGGAGGCCATCCTCGGCCGGACGCCGCGCACGCTGGCGCAATACATCGGCGAGCTGGCCGCATCATGAGCCGCAACATCGGAAAGCTGCCCGCGCGCTACGCGGCCATCGTCATGCCGCTGCTGCTGTCGATCTTCATGTCGTGCATCGTGGCCGGCATCGCCACGCTCAGGAGCATGGGCTTCGCCGAGGGGCTGCTGCGGATGTGGATGTCGGCCTGGGGCGTTTCGTGGCTGGTCGCGTTTCCGTCGCTGCTGGTGGTGCTGCCGGTCGTGCGCCGCATCGTCGCGGCGACGGTGCAGAGCCCGCCGCGTTGAGGAGACGCCGCGAGCCGTGGCGCGTCTTTCGTGCGATCGGCCCGGTCCTTCGACCGTTCAAAGTCTGGAAAGCGGAAGCTCGACGTCGGCGAGCTGCAGCGGATCGACGCCGGTGCCGCGCTCGATCAGCCGCCGCGCGAAGCGCAGGTCGCGCGCCGAGTTCGGCCCGAGCGCGGCGGCCACCTTGTCGCCGTCGAGGAAGAACATGACGAAGCTGTCGCTCTCCGGGTTGCCGCGCACCACTGTCTGGTGCCGCGGCGCCGGCATGCCGAATATCTGGAGGTTGATGCCGTACTGGTCGGACCAGAACCACGGAAGCGGCTGGTGGTTCACCTCGATGCCGAGGGCGGAGCGCGCGGCCGCGATGCCTTGCTCCTGGGCGTTCTGCCACGATTCCAGCCGCATCCGGCGCCCGGCGCGCTCGCAATGCCAGACAGCCACGTCGCCTGCTGCAAGGATGTCGGGGTCGGAAGACCGGCATCGCGAATCGACCACGATGCCGCTCTCGCACGCGAGGCCCGCTTCTCGTGCCAGCTCGTCGTTGGCGACCAGGCCGATGCCGGCGAGAACCACGTCGCAGGCAAGCGTCCGCCCATCGTTCAGCGTCGCCTTCAGGCTCTCGCCATCCGCTCCTTGCTCCAGCCGCTCGATGCCCGTGCCCAGCTCGAGGCGAACGCCGTGCGAGGCATGGAGCCGCAGCAGGTAGCCGGAGATTTCCGGCGGCACGGTGCGCTCGCACAGCCGGTCCATGGCCTCCGCAACCGTGACGTCGAGTCCTTTCCCGCGGGCGGTCGCCGCGACTTCCAGGCCGATCCACCCTCCGCCGATGACCAGCAGCCGCTTGCCGGCGACGAGCGCCGCACCCAGCGCGGCGGCATCGTCGATGCTTCGCAGCGTGAACACGCCGGGCAGGTCCGCGCCCGGAATGGCCAGCCGCCGTGCCCGGCCACCGGTGCACAGGATCAGCTTGTCGTAGCGGACGGGCTCGCCGTGGCTCAGGTGCAGCTGCTTCGTTGTCCGGTCGATGCGCGTCGCGCTCACGTCGGGGCGCCAGTCGACGTTCAGCGCATCGAAGGCTTCGGGCTTCTGCAGGCGCGTGGTCTCGGCAGGGGCCTCTCCGGCGAGCACCGACTTCGACAGAGGAGGGCGTTCGTACGGGCGATGGCTTTCGTCGCCGATCAGCACGATCCTGCCGCCGAAGCCCTCGGCGCGCAGCGTCTGCGCCGCCCATCCGCCGGCCTGGCCGGCGCCGACGATCGCGATCGTGCCGTCTTGCTTGCTCATGGCTTCTCCGCGGCAGCTCAGCCCAGCGAGAGAAACACCCGCCCGCCCTCGATCTTCACGGGGTAGGAGCGGATCGCCTCGGTCACCGGCGCGCAGGTGGACGCGCCGTTGCGCACGTCGAACCTGCCCTGGTGCAGCGGGCACTCGATCTCGTGGCCTTCGAGAAAGCCTTCGCACAGGCGGGCGTGGCCGTGCGTGCAGATGTTGTCGGTCGCGTAGATGCTGCCGTCCACGTTGTAGAGGGCCAGGTCGCGGCCTTCGACGACCAGGCCGATGACGTCGTCGGCGGGCACGTCGTCGAAATTCGCGGCATTCGTCCAGCCGGTGTTGGATCCATCGCTCATGGTTTTTCTCTTCGCTTCACAGGGGGTAGATGACGGAGTTGGGGATCATCTCGCTGTCGTAGATGACCTGGCGCGAGGCGAACTTCAGGCCCTGTTCGGTGCGCACGACGACGTCGATGTAGCGGCCCACGCTGAACACCGTCGAGAGTTCAGAGAGCTTGGTGCGGAAGACGGCGTAGTTGGCCTCCGACTCGATGCGGCCCGCCTCGACCTTCCGCACCACCGGCGAGCCCACAACGTGGCGCTGGTAGTAGGGGTCGTGGAACAGGGTCTCGCGGATGCCGTAGACGCGGTCCTTCAGCATGCCCTTGCTCTCGAACGAAAGCGTGGCGAGCGGAAAGCCTCGCTCGTGGTTCTCGCGCGGCTGCAGGCGGTAGCTGCAATCCTCGGTGAAGAACTCGGGCCAGAGCTCCCACTGGCTGGAGCTCACCGCATGGGCGTAGCTGGCGTAGAGCTGCGAGAGCTCGAAGTAGTCCTGGAAGTCCATCTCAAGCCTCCATCACCTTGCGCCAGTACTCGTACATGCCGCGGATCAGCGTCTCGGTGACCATGTGGTCCGTGTCGCCGACCTCGCGGCCGCCGAGCTCGGCCAGCGTGCGGTGGAAGGGCTTCTGCTCGAAGCCCTTCTGCGAGAGCTCGATCACCTCGCCGTCGTCGGCCGAGACGAAGCCCGCGGGGCCGAAGAGATTGGCCTGCCGCAGGCGGCGCTGCGTCATGGCCTCGGTGTCGTCCTCGAAGCCGAAGTGCGTCCACACGAAATCGAAGGCGCCGGGGCCGCTGGGCTGGATGTGGCGCGTCGAGACGCTGTTGACCTGCTGCTGCAGGATCACGCTGGGAAAGAGCGTCATCATCACCGCCGTCGGGCCGCCCCACCAGGGCTCGGGCACGATGTCGAGGAAGCGGTCGTCGTTGAGCTTCATGCTCTCCTTGAAGCTCGACACCTGGGTCACCTGGTCGGCCTTGCCGCTCGCGCCGCGCGTGGAGATCATGGCGGCGTGCCGGTGGTGTCGGTCCATCTTCAGCTCCGACTTGTTGTCCGCGCGCCAGAGCCCGAAGGTCACGAACCAGGTGTGCAGCAGGCCCGGGTGGTACGGGTCCTTGATGTTCTCCTGCATGAGCTTCCAGTTGCCCGGAATGCGCTGGCGGTTGTAGCCGAGGATGGTGAGCTTGCGACCGTTGAAGAGCCGGTCGAAGTAACCGAGGATTTCCGGCCCCATGAAGTCCTCGAGCGATTCGACCTCGGGGTCGAAAGAAGCGAAGACCACGCCGCCGCGCCTGGCCACCTTGAGCTTGTTGAGGCCATGGTCGGCGGTCTTGAAGTCGGCGGGCATGCCGCCATTGACCTTGCCGTCCTGCTTCACGCCGCGGCGGAAGGGCACGCCCTGCAGGTCGCCCGTGAGCGTGTAGTTCCACTGGTGATAGGGGCAGGTGAAGCCGCCTTCCTTGCGGTTGCCGTGCCGCTCTCGGCAGAACTGCATGCCGCGATGGGCGCACACGTTCTCGACGACGCTGATGGAGTCTTCCGCGTCGCGCACCATGATCACCGAGCGCTCGCCGACCGCGGTCCGCTTGAAGTCGCCGACCTGCGGGATCTCGGCCTCGAGACCGACGTAGCTCCAGTGGCCGCGATAGAAGAAGCGCTCCAGCTCCTGGCGGTGCTGGTCGGCCTCGGTGTAGGCCATGAAGGGAATGCGGCTGGTGCCCTGGCTTTCCCAATGGATCTTCCGGGGGAAGACCGCCGATGTGTCGTCCATGTTCTTGTCTCCTGTGCCGCCCGTGGAGGGCTGCGTCTCGTGGGTGCATCGATGATCCCCATTCGAACGCCATCGCTCAATAGAATGTGATCAATAGTTCATATTGATTTCAAGAATGTGAGACGACGCGCATGGAGCTCAAGGACATCGATCTCAACCTGCTGGTCGTCTTCCAGCAGCTGCTCGTCGACCGCAGGGTGTCCAAGGTGGCGAGCAGCCTCGGCCTTTCGCAGCCGGGCGTGAGCAACGCGCTGGCGCGCCTGCGCAAGCTCACCGACGATCCGCTCTTCCTGCGCACGCCCAACGGCATGGAGCCCACGCCCTACGCGCAGCAGCTCGCCGAGCCCACGGCGCGCGCGCTGCAGGTGATCCACGCGGCGATCAACAGCAAGGCCTCGTTCGACCCGGCCACATCGAAGCGCGCATTCACCGTCGGCATGACGGACATCGGCGAGATCTACTTCCTGCCCAGGCTGATGAAGGAGATCGCGAGGGTCGCGCCCAACGTCTCGCTGAGCACCGTGCGCAACACCGCGGTCAACCTGCAGGACGAGATGGAGGCGGGCCACGTCAACCTGGCGATCGGGCTGCTGCCGCAGCTGAAGGCGGGGTACTTCCAGCGCAGGCTGTTCAAGCAGGACTATGTGTGCGTGTTCAGACGAGGCCATCCGCTCGACAGGAAGAGGGGGCGGGTCTCGCTCGAGGAGTTCTCGGCCGCCGAGCATGTGGTGGTGATCTCGGCGGGCACCGGCCACGGCAACGCGGACGAGTTCCTCGACCGCAAGAAGATCGTGCGCAAGGTGGTGCTGACGGTGCCGCATTACGTGGCGGTCGGTCACATCCTGCACGACTCGGACCTCGTCGCGACCGTACCCGAGAAGCTCGCGCAGGCATTGGCCGGGCCCTTCGATCTTTCCTACGTCCGCCATCCCGCGAAGCTGCCCGAGATCGCGATCAACCTGTTCTGGCACGGGCGCTTCCACAAGGATCCGGCGATCAGCTGGCTGCGCTCGCTGATCGTGGGGCTGCACGGCGAAGGCGCCTCGGGCTAGGCAGGGCCGCCAGCTCGGGGGCGTTCGCCCGGCCGATGAGTTGAAGGTTTTCACAGGCGTCTTCGAATGCCTTGCCATTCCGCCCAGGCAGCCCTGCTTCATAGACTGGCTCGCATCGTTCAGAGAGAAAGTCCAGCGAATGGGAAATCCAGTCTTCATCGTGCCGGGGCACGGCAACTCGGGCGCTGCGCACTGGCAGAGCATCTGGCAGTCGACCCGTCCTGAATGGCGCCGGCTGCAGGTCGACGACTGGGAGCTTGCGGTCTGCGACGAATGGGTCTCGGCGCTGGACCGGCAGGCAGGCGCGATGGGCAGCGACCTGGTGGTCGTTGCGCACAGCCTGGGCTGCCTGGCCGTCGCGCACTGGGCCGTGCGGTGTTCGCCGCGGATCCGCGGCGCCTTGCTCGTCGCCGTTCCCGACCCTCGGGCCGCTGCCTATCCCGCGGAGACTTCGCTGGGGTTCGAGCCGCTGCCGTCCGCACGGCTGCCGTTTCCGAGCATCGTGGTCGCCAGCAGCGACGACCCGTACGGCAGCGCGGCCTACGCCAGGGAGCGCGCAAACGCTTGGGGCAGCGAATTCGTCGAGGTGGGTGCGCGCGGGCACATCAACGGCGCGAGCGGACTTGGCGACTGGCCGGAGGGCTACAGGCTCTTGCTGCGGTTGCTCTGAGCCGCCGGCCGGCTAGAGCTGGTCCGTCGGCACGAACCACGAGAACAGCAGCAACTGCAGCCGCGTCAGCATGCTCGAATCGGGTTCGCTGTCTAGCACTTCGTTGTTGACGTCACCGGTGCCCACCCATTGCACGTTCTGGCCGTCGGGCTTGAGCGTGACGCGGTAGACGCCTTCGATGTCGTCGAGCTGGTAGGCGAAGAGCAGCGCCTGCGTCAGGTCGAAGCTGCGCACCTGCACGCCGAACTCGGTGTTCAGCCGCGCGGAGCGCGGGTCGAGGTTCATCGAGCCGAGCAGCACCCATTGCCGGTCGACCAGCGCCAGCTTGGCGTGCAGGCGGCCGCGCGCCTTCTTGAGCAGGGTGCGGAACTGGTCGCTGCGCTTGAGCTGCTGCGTGCTCACTTCGTACAGGTTCACGCCCAGCTTGAGCATGTCGACGCGGTAGCGGTTGTAGTTGATGTTGACCAGCGGCTCGTCGCTGTCGGCCAGCGAGTTGGTGATGACGGTGATGTTCACGCCGTGCTCGCGGCCCATCCGGATGCGCTCCATGCCTTCGTCGCCGGGAATGAAGTAGGGCGAGATCACCACCACGTTCGACTGCGCGGTGGCCAGCATCTGGTGGAAGCGCTGCGCCAGCGACGGGACGGGGTGCGTCATCACGCCCAATGCCTTGTTGGGGCTGTCGGCGGAGGCATGGGCCTCGGCGCGCATCCACTTGGCTTCGTCGATGTCGGCGAGCTGGGTGGCCAGGGGCGGGTCGCCGAGCAGGTCGGTGACGGGCAGCGGGTCGGGCGCGGGCGCGTGGGCGGGGGAGGTCGCTTCCTCGAAGTCGTCCTTCAGCGCCTGCGGCGAGCGGCTGGTGCTGGCCACCCGCTGCAGGGGGTAGACCACGTCGCTGTTCCAGTAGGTGTCGAAGATGGCGGCGGACTCGGGCACCACCGGGCCGGCCAGCAGCAGCTCGAAGTCGATGAAGTTCGCGCTTTCGCTGCGCAGGAAGTATTCGTCCGCGAGGTTGCGGCCGCCCGCAATGGCCATGGCGCCGTCGGCCACGAACAGCTTGTTGTGCATGCGGTGGTTGAGGCGCCGGAAGTCGGAGAAGAACTCCAGCCATCGGCCCGAGGAGTGGTCGCGCGCATTCACGAAGGGGTTGAAGAGCCGCACCTCGGCGTTGGGCTCTGCGGCCAGGCCGAGCAGCAGGCGGTCCATGCCGGCCGTGTAGAAGTCGTCGAGCAGCAGCCGCACGCGCACGCCGCGGCGGGCGGCGTTGCGCATCTCGCGCAGTAGCAGGCGGCCGGTCTTGTCGTTGCCCAGCTGGTAGGTCTGGATGTCCAGCGACGACCTGGCGCGCCGCATCAGCTCCAGCCGGGCGTCGAGCGCGAAGGAGGCCTCGATCAGCGGCCGCATGCTGGTCAGGCCATCGGGCGGGGAGTTGAGGCTGATGGCCGCACGGCCGAGCTCGGTGGCCGGCGAGCCCGCGATGGCCAGGGTGGGCGGTTCGGGCGTTCGCGGCGGAAGGCCGGCGCAGCCGGTGAGCGCAGCGGCAGCCAGGAGGGCCATCAGCCGCAGAGCCGGACCGCGCAGCGCGGGAAACAGGAAGGCAATGAGCTTGAGCATGAGGGCTGCCAACGCAGGGGGAGCGTGCGGGCGGCATCGTAGCCGGTTCACCTCGGGCGCGAAGACGCAATTTCGCAACGCAACGCCCTTCGGCGAGGGCGGTGATTCGCGGAAGCGGAAATTTGTCACGCCTAAAATGCGAATCGTTCTTATTAATTTCAATGGAGTGGAGCGGGATGAAGAGTTTGGTGGCGCGGCGCAAGGCTGCATCGGTACTGGCGGGATGCCTGGCGATCTACACGCAGCATCAGGTGCTGGCCCAGACGACGAATGCAGTCTCGCTGCCGGAAGTGCGGGTCGACGCGAATGCCGAGGCCGAGACGGCCACCACGCCGGTGATCGGCTACCGCGCGAAGAACGCGGTCACTGCCACCAAGACCGACACGCCGCTGTCCGAGACGCCCCAGGCCGTGACCGTCATCACGCGCGACCAGATGGTCGACCAGGGCGCCACCAATCTGCAGGACGCGCTCAACTACGCGGCCGGCGTGCGCTCCGATGCTTACGGGCTCGACTCCCGCACCGACTCCGTGCGGATACGAGGCGCCACCCCCGACGTCTACCTCGACGGCCTGCGCCAGGCCTATGGCTACTACACCAGCACCACCCGCACCGAGCCCTACACGCTCGAGCGCCTCGAGGTGCTGCGCGGCCCCTCGGGCATGCTGTTCGGTGCCGGCACTGCCGCCGGCGTGGTCAACATGGTCAGCAAGCGGCCGCTGCAGGAGGCCCAGCGCGAGGTGGGCGTGCAGTTCGGCAGCTTCGGCCGCAAGCAGATCCAGGCCGACCTCACCGGCCCGCTCAATGCCGATGGTTCCCTGTCGTACCGACTGATCGCCTTGCAGCGCAAGTCCGACACGCAGGTCGACTACGTCCCCGACGACCGCAGCGTGATCGCGCCTTCGCTGACCTGGCGACCCAACGCCATGACCTCGCTGACGCTTCAGGGTCTGTGGCAGAAGGACAAGAGCGGCAGCAGCTCGCAGTTCCTGCCGTGGCAGGGCACCCTGCTGCCGAACCCGAACGGGCGCCTGCCGAGCAGCCGCTTCATCGGCGAGCCGGGTGACTACTACGACAGCGAGCGCAAGACCTTCGGCTGGCAGTTCGAGCACAAGTTCAACGACAGCTGGACCTTCCGCCAGAACTTCCGCTACGCGCGCAACGAAAACGACAACCGCTATCACTATGGCGCCGCGTTCTCGGGGGCCGAGAGCTGGGACGCCACCGACCCGATCTTCAAGCGCGTGCTGGGCCGCTACTACGACAGCTCGCTCACGCGCAACCGCACGCAGACGCTCGACAACCACGTCGAGGGTCACTTCCAGACCGGAGCCCTCAAGCACACGCTGCTCGTGGGGGCGGATTTCGCGCGCCAGCGCGAGAACGTCTGGGTCGGCACCACCTACGACACCATCGACGTCTACGCGCCGGTCTACGGCCATCTCGACGAGCCGGTGCGCGACGCGCGGCCGCGCACTCGCCAACGCCAGACGGGCGTGTATCTGCAGGACCAGATCAAGCTCTACAACTGGATCTTCGTGGCGGGCCTGCGGCACGACAGGGCCGTCTCCAGCGCCGCGGGCAGCGAGTCGGACACGAGCAGCGCCACCACCAAGCGGTTCGGCGTGATGTACGCCTCGCCTTCGGGCTGGTCGCCGTACGTGAGCTACAGCGAGTCGTTCACGCCGCAGTCCGCGCGTGAAGGCCGCATCTTCAAGCCGCTGCGCGGCGAGCAATGGGAAGTGGGCGTGAAGTACGAGCCCAAGGACCGTGCCGTGGCATTCAGCGCCGCCGTGTACGACCTGCGCGAGAAGAACCAGATCGCCGAACCGCAGCCCAAGGTGTTCACGCAGCTCGGCCAGACCAAGACCCGCGGCGTCGAGCTGGAGGCCAAGGGCTCGATCGGCCCGAACCTCGACCTCGTCGCCCACTACAACTACACCGACGCCGACGCGCTGATCGAGGGGCTGCCCAAGCATCAGGCGAGCGTCTGGGCCAAGTACAAGTTCTCGATCGGCGGCGTGAACGGCTTCTCGGCCGGGGCCGGCGTGCGCATGATGAGTTCGTTCCGCGACATGCAGTCGGGCGTGGGCCCGCGCATTCCGGGCGTCGCGCTGGCCGACCTCGTGTTCGCCTACGAGACCGCCGCCTGGCGCTATGCGCTCAACATCAACAACGTGACGGACAAGGTCTACTTCAGCACCTGCCTGTCGCGCGGCGACTGCTGGTACGGCGCGCGCCGCAACATCGTCGCCAGCGCGACCTACCGTTTCTAGAATCTTTTCCTTCGATAGAGCAGCCACGACATGAACAGCCGAAAGATCAAGACCTGGGCCTGGGTGCACAAGTGGAGCAGCCTAGTGTGCACGGTGTTCATGCTGCTGCTGTGCATCACCGGCCTGCCGCTGATCTTCCATCACGAGATCGGCCATCTGCTGGGCACCGAGGTCGAGGCGCCGAAGATGCCGGCGGACACGCCGCGCGTCAGCCTCGACCGCGTGCTGGAAGTGGCGAAGGCCAAGCATCCCGACCGGGTTGTGCAGTTCGCCTCGCAGCCCGAGGACGACGACGGCCTCTGGTTCGTCACGCTCACGCCCACGCCGGAGCCCACGGACGACTTCAAGTCGGTCGCGGTCGACGCGCGCACGGGCGCGGTGCTCGCGCAGCCGAAGTTCGACGAGGGCTTCATGTACGTGATGTTCAAGCTCCACGTCGATCTCTTCGCGGGGCTGCCGGGCAAGCTCTTCCTCGGCTTCATGGGCCTGCTGCTGCTGGTGGCCGTCGTTTCGGGCGTGGTGCTGTATTCGCCCTTCATGCGCAAGCTCGACTTCGGCACGGTGCGGCGCGAGAAGCGGCCACGCCTGAAGTGGCTCGACCTGCACAACCTGCTGGGCATCGTCACGCTGGTGTGGGTGTTCGTGGTGGGGGCCACCGGCATGATCAACACGTGGGCCGACCTGGTCATCAAGTACTGGCAATACGATCAGCTCAGTGCGCTGCTGACGCCGTACAAGAACGAGCCCGTCGTCGCGGTGAACGAGCGCGCCTCCGTGCAGCGTTCGATGGATGTTGCGCTGCAGGCCGCGCCCGGCATGAAGCTGTCTTTCATCGCGTTCCCGGGCACCTCGTTCTCGAGTCCGCACCACACCACCTTCTTCCTGCGCGGCAACGAGCCCTTCACGTCGAAGCTCCTGCAGCCGGTGCTGGTCGACGCCAAGACGGCCGAGGTGACCGCTTCGCCCAAGCTGCCCTGGTACCTCTGGGCGCTGCTGGTGTCGCAGCCGCTGCACTTCGGCGACTACGGCGGCATGCCGATGCAGATCATCTGGGCGCTGCTCGACATTGCGACCATCATCGTGCTGGGCAGCGGCCTGTATCTCTGGCTCAAGCGGGGCAACACCGTGCCGGCTGCCTCGAAGAAGACAGAGGAGCATGAGGTGCCGAAGCACGCCCCCGTCGGCGGCACCGCCCAACCTGAGCCGGCACCGGCCATGAAGGTGCAGGCATGAAGCAGCACCAGCATCACCATCAAGGCTTCTGGCGCATGTGGGGCTGGCCGATCGTGCTGGGCGTGCTCACGACCTTCGGCCTGATCTCCGCGCTCTTCAGCGACGGCGGGCTGGGCGACATCCTGGCCTGGATCGCGCTCGGCATTCCGTGCGTGGTGTGCGTCTGGTACGGCTGGTGGAGGAAGCCGGCCGACAGCAAGGCCTAGCGAGCTCCGGCGAATCGTAGTTTTCCCTGAGAGTCGCGCCACCGCGACACGCCCGGCCGGAGTGCCGAAGCAGAATCTGCGCGATGAACCTCGCGCCTGCTGCTTCCGCCGCCGTCGGCTTCCTGTCGCTGTTCGTCGCTCCGATGGCTGCACGAGCCCAGCAGGAGCCGGCCGGCAGCCTGCGCGAGATCACCGTTTCCACGCCGCGAGGAGAGGTGACGCCTTTCAACGTACCCGGCTCGGTGGATCGTGTGGACGGCAACGAAATGCGCGACAGCCGCCTGCAGGTCAATCTCTCGGAAGGCCTCGGCGCGGTGCCGGGGCTGCAGGTGCAGAACCGGCTGAACTACGCGCAGGACCTGCAGCTGTCCATTCGCGGCTTCGGTGCGCGCTCCACCTTCGGCGTGCGCGGCGTGCGGCTCTACGTCGACGGCATTCCCGCGACATTGCCCGACGGGCAGGGCCAGACCTCCAACATCGACATCGGCTCGCTCGACCGCATCGAGGTGCTGCGCGGACCGTTCTCCGCGCTCTACGGCAATTCATCCGGCGGCGTGGTGCAGGCCTTCACCGCCTCGGGCGAAGGCCCGCCCCGGCTGTCGTATTCGCTCGCGGGCGGCAGCTTCGGAACCTGGCGGCAGTCGCTGCAGGTCAGCGGATCGCAGGGGGCTGTCGACTACCTGCTCGACGCGAGCCGTTTCCATACCGACGGCTGGCGCGAGCACAGCGCCGCGAAGCGCGACATCGCCAACGGCAAGCTCGGCATCGCGCTGGACAACGGCGACAGGCTCACGCTGGTCTTCAACAGCGTGCGCATCGACGCGCAGGACCCGCTGGGCCTCACCGCCGACCAGTACGCGCTGGCGCCGCGCAATGCGCCGCTGGCCACGCAGTACGACACCCGCAAGACGGTCGAGCAGACGCAGGTCGGCCTGCTCTATGAACACCGCATCGATGCCACGCAGGGGCTGCGCCTCATGGTCTACGGCGGCCAGCGCAAGACCACGCAGTTCCAGTCGATTCCGCCCTCGGCGCAGCAGAACCCGCTGCACGCGGGTGGGGTGATCGACCTGTCGAGGCAGTACGGCGGCGTGGACCTGCGCTGGAACGGCGCGTTCACGCTGGCCGGCAGGCCCCTCGAGGTGGTGGCGGGCCTGGGCTACGACAGCCTGCGAGAAAAACGCCGCGGCTACGAGAACTACCTGGGCCCGGTCTCCGCCCCGGTGCTCGGCGTGCAGGGGCGGCTGCGGCGCAACGAGCTCAACGAGGCCTGGAACCTCGACCCCTACGCGCAGGCCACCTGGCGCCTTGCCGAGCGCTGGACGCTGGAGGCCGGCGTGCGCCGCAGCAGCGTGCACTTCAATTCGCAGGACCGCTACATCGTCGGGACCAACCGCGACGACAGCGGCAGCGCGCGTTACAGCAAGACCCTGCCGGTAGCCTCGCTGCGCTACCAGGCCACGCCGGACCTGGCGCTGTACGGCTCCATCGGGCGCGGTTTCGAGACGCCGACGCTGAACGAGCTCTCCTACCGGGCCAATGGCGCGAGCGGACTCAACTTCGCGCTGCGGCCTTCGGTGAACGACAGTGTCGAGGTCGGTGCCAAGGCGCGGCTCGCCGGCGGCCTGCTCACGGCGGCGCTGTTCCAGACCCGCACGCGCGACGAGATCGTCACCGACACCAACGTGGGCGGCCGCGCCACGTTCCAGAACGCCGGCCGCACGAAGCGCAACGGCTTCGAGCTGGGCTGGCAGCACGAAACCGCGAACCACTGGCGCACCCAGCTGGCCTACACCTGGCTGGACGCGACCTACCGCGATGCCTTCTGCTCGCCGTCCCCGTGCGCGGCGGCGAACAGGGTGGCCGCGGGCAACCGCATTCCGGGCATCGCGCGGCAATCGCTGTTCGCGTCGTTGGGGTGGGTGCCGCCCGAGGGCTGGCGTGCCGGCATCGAGATGCGCGCGCTGGGCCGCATCCAGGCCAACGACGTCAACACCGCGAGCGCGCCGGGCTATGCCGTCGCGGCGGTGTATGCGGGCTACCTGAAGAAATGGGAGCGCTGGGAGTTCAATGCCTTCGCGCGTGTCGACAACCTGTTCGACCGGCGCTACGTGGGCTCGGTGATCGTCAACGAAGGCAATGCGCGCTATTACGAGCCCGCGCCGGGCCGCAACTGGACGGTGGGGCTGAGCGGCACTTACCGCTTCTGAAGCCCCACCATCTTTTCCTGCTTGCTTACTTGAGGCCGGCTGCTGCGCGCAGTGCGGGAGCCTGCGTGGTCGCTTCCCAGGTGAACTCGGGCTCCTCGCGGCCGAAGTGGCCGTAGGCGGCGGTCTTCTGGTAGATCGGGCGCAGCAGGTCGAGCATCTGGATGATGCCCTTCGGACGCAGGTCGAAGTGCTCGCGCACCAGTTCGGCGATCTTCTCGTCGGGGATCACGCCGGTGCCTTCCGTGTACACCGTGATGTTCATCGGCTGGGCCACGCCGATGGCGTACGCCACTTGGATCTGGCACTGGCGCGCCAGGCCGGCGGCCACGATGTTCTTGGCCACGTAGCGCGCGGCGTAGGCTGCCGAGCGGTCGACCTTCGACGGGTCCTTGCCCGAGAACGCGCCGCCGCCGTGCGGGCAGGCGCCGCCGTAGGTGTCGACGATGATCTTGCGGCCGGTGAGGCCGCAGTCGCCCTGCGGGCCGCCGATGACGAAGCGGCCGGTCGGGTTGATCAGGTAGCGCGTTTCCTTGAGCCACTCCTTGGGCAGCACCGGCTTGATGATCTCCTCGATGATGGCTTCGTTGAACGAAGCCTTCATCTTGGTGGGCGTCTCGCTCTGGTCGGGGCTGTGCTGGGTGGAGAGCACCACGGTGTCGATGCTGTGGGGCTTGCCGTCCACGTAGCGCATCGTGACCTGGCTCTTGGCGTCGGGGCGCAGGAAGGGCAGGCGGCCGTCCTTGCGCAGCTGCGCCTGGCGCTCGACGAGGCGGTGCGCGTAGTAGATCGGCGCGGGCATCAGCTCGGGCGTTTCGTCGCAGGCGTAGCCGAACATCAGGCCCTGGTCGCCGGCGCCGGTGTTCAGGTGGTCGTCCGATGCGTGGTCGACGCCCTGGGCGATGTCGTTGGACTGCTTGTCGTAGCAGACCATCACGGCGCAACCCTTGTAGTCGATGCCGTACTCGGTGTTGTCGTAGCCGATGCGCTTGATGGTGTCGCGCGCGACCTGGATGTAGTCGACGTGCGCGTTGGTGGTGATTTCGCCGGCCAGCACCACGAGGCCGGTGTTGGTCAGCGTCTCGGCGGCCACGCGGCTACGGGGGTCCTGCTCGAAGATCGCGTCCAGGATGGCGTCCGAGATCTGGTCTGCGACCTTGTCGGGATGGCCTTCGGAGACGGATTCGGACGTGAAGAGGAAGTCGTTCGCCATTTGTTCAAAACTCCTTGATTTGACTTGGCGCGTTGCCAACTCTGCGGAGCTCTGGCGAACGCTTTAGCAGATGTCGATTTCTCGACCCGGCACAATCGCACTGCTGCGCTTGTGTTTGTCGCCCTGCAAGTTGTTCCGTAACTCGGCGACAATTTGCATTCTATTCGAGCCGCGCAATACCATGCGCGCGCGTCCGTTTTTTGACCCCCTCCCGTATTCGATGATCACCCTGTTCCGCCTGCTCGCCCGCGTGCCGATGCCGCTGATGCATCGGCTCGGTGCATTGCTGGGCTGGCTGGTCTGGTGGAGCGCGCCCGGCTATCGCCGCCGCTTCAAGGCCAACGCCGAGAGCGCGGGCTTCGGCCCCGACCAATACCGTCCCGCCATCGCCGCCGCCGGCAAGATGGCTTCCGAGCTCCCCTGGCTCTGGCTGCGCCCGCAGGGCCAGACCGTGCTGAACCGCGTGGTGCGCTGGGAGGGCGTCGAGGCCTTCGAGGCGGCCATGCAGGCGAAGAAGGGCGTGATCCTGGTCGCGCCGCACCTCGGCAGCTGGGAGATGTGCGGCCAGGCCATCGGCGAGCGCTTTCTGTCCACCTACGGGCCCATCACCGCGCTGTTCCGTCCGGCGCGCAAGAAATGGATGGCCGACCTGATCGCCGCCGGTTCGCGCGACCGGCCCGGCCTGCAGACGCTGCCTACCAACAACACCGGCGTGCGCGGCCTGATCCGCACGCTGCGCAACGGCGGCTACACCGGCATCCTGCCCGACCAGGTGCCGCCGCTGGGGCAGGGCGTTTGGGCGCCTTTCCTGGGCCGCCCGGCCTACACCATGACCCTGCTTCCCCGCCTTGCGCAACAGACCGGCGCGGCCTGCTTTCTCAGCGTGTGCGAACGCTTGCCGAATGCGGCCGGCTACGTGATCCGCTTCGAGCCCATCGTCGGTACGGCGCTGACCGACCCTTCCGCGTCCATCGAGGACGCCGCCGCCGCCATGAACGACGGCATCGGCCGGCTGATCCACAGCCTGCCGGGCCAGTACGTGTGGGACTACGCCCGCTACAAGGAGCCGCGCGCCGAGCGCGTGGTCGCCGCGGCAGGGGAAGCCGCATGAGCCTCGGATCCCGACTCGGCATCGGCTTCATGCGAGTGATCGCGCCGCTGCCGCTGCCAGTGGTGCGCGGTTTCGGTGCGTTCCTCGGCCGCATCCTGCACACCATCGCAGTGCCGCGGCGGCGCGTGGTCGACACCAATCTGGCAGTCTGCTTTCCGGAGAAATCGGAAGCCGAGCGCCGTGCGATCGCGCGCGAGAGCTTCGTCTACGTGGCGCAATCGTGGCTGGACCGTGGCTGGCTCTGGCACGCGCCCGAGAAGACGGTGGCTAGCCGGCTCAAGATCGTCGGCGCGGCTGCGGAGATCGACGAGATCGCCCACGGCGACGAGCCCATGATTCTTTTCGCGCCGCATTTCTACGGCCTCGATGCGGCTGCGACTGCGCTCACGATGCACACCGCGCGCCCCTCGGCCACCATCTACACGACCCAGCGCGACCCGATGATCGACGCCTGGATCCGCGAGGGCCGCACCCGCTTCGGCGACGTGGCGGCGCTCAACCGGGTGGACGGCATCAAGCCGGTGCTGCAGGGCCTGCGCAAGGGCGGCCTGCTGTACCTGCTGCCCGACATGGACTTCGGCCGCGACCAGACCATCTTCGTGCCGTTCTACGGCGTGCAGGCGGCCACGGTGCCATCGCTGTCGCGCTTCGCACGGCTGGGCAAGGCCAAGGTGGTGCCGGTGGTGGCGAAGCTCACGAGCGAAGGCTACGAGATCGAAATCCTGCCGACCTGGCAGAACTTTCCGACCGACGACGTCGAGGCCGACACGGCGCTCATGAACGAGCGGCTGCAGGGCTACATCGACACGATGCCGTCCCAGTACTACTGGGTGCATCGCCGCTTCAAGACTCGCCCCGAGGGCGAGCCGCCCATCTACTGATTCGATTTCGGCAGCGTGCCCTCAGGGGTTGCGCTGCAGGAAACCCTCGATCTCGCGCGCGACCAGCTGCGGCTGCTCGTGCACGATCCAGTGGGTCGCGTTCGGGACCTTCTTCAGCTCGAGCTTCGGCACATAGTCTTCCAGTCCCTCGAGCAGGCCCGGCAGCAGGGCCGCGTCGTCGAGCGCCCAGAAAACGAAGGTCGGCACTTCCACCACCAGCCGTTCGCGCGGCAGCACGGGAATGCCGTCGATGGTCTGGCCCGGCAGCGGCGGCTTCATCGGCGTCACGCGGTAGAGATTGCAGGCGCCGGTGAGGCCCGCGCTCCAGACCTCGCGGTACTTCTGCTTCACTTCCTCGGTGAGCCAGCCGAAGCCGTCGGGGCCGGCCTTCATCAGCAGGAAGAAGGGCCACATGCGCTTGAAGTCGTCGGCCGCGAGCAGCGCTTCCGCGTCGGGGCGCGCGAGGAAGTTCATGTAGGCGCTGGCCTGCTGCTGCGCCGGACTGTTGCGCAGTTCCCGGGTGAAGGTGCCCGGGTGCGGCGAATTGATGATGACCAGCCTGCCGACCTGCTGCGGGAAGGCATTCGCATAGCCCCAGCCGAAGGCGCCGCCCCAGTCGTGGGCGACCAGCGCGGCCATGGTGCCGTCGGCGCTCTCGGTGGCGGCGAGCTGCTGGATGTCCTGGATCAGCAGGTGCGCCTTGTAGGCCGCCACGTCGGTCGGCGAGCTGGATTTCTCGAAGCCGCGCAGGTTGGGCGCCACGCAGCGGTAGCCGCCGTGGGCCGGGTCGGAGAAGTACTCGAGCAGTTCGTCCCAGATGAACGCGGCCTCGGGGAACCCGTGGAGGAACACCATCAGCGGCCGGCCCGGCTGGCCGGCGGCGCGGCAACTCAGGGTGGTGCCGTTGGGCAGGCTGCGTTGGAATGTCTCGATCATGCTTCTTGTCTCCTTCGGGTTGACTGTGTCGCTATTGTTTTGATAGTGAACTTCGCAGATGGGACGGTCGGTACAGCCTGCTCCTGTGTCAGGCGTCTTCCTGTGGCGGTGGCTCGGGTTCGGCGGCTGGCGCGTCGGCGCCTTCGGGGTGCACCCAGCGCCACAGCAGCTCCGCGGCCTCTCCCACGCCCTGCTTCTTGAGGGCCGAGAACAGTTTCACCTCGCCGCCGCCGGCCTGCAGTCGCGTAATGGACAGCACCTTGGCGCCCTCGCTGCGGGTGAGCTTGTCGGCCTTGGTCAGCAGCACGAGGAATTTCAGGCCCTGTTGCACGCGCGGACGGATCACGTCGAGCAGGATCTCGTCGAGCTCGGTCATTCCGTGGCGCGGATCACACATGAGGACCACGCCGCGCAGGTTTTCGCGCGTCATCAGGTAGTTGCCCATCACCCGCTGCCAGCGCAGCTTGGCCTCGCGCGGCACGGCCGCATAGCCGTAGCCGGGCAGGTCGGCGAGCACCGCGTCATCGACCTTCTGCTTGCCGACGCCGAACAGGTTGATGTGCTGCGTGCGGCCCGGCGTCTTGGAGGCGAAGGCCAGGCGCGTCTGTTGCGTCAGGGTGTTGATGGCGGTCGACTTGCCCGCGTTGGAGCGGCCGACGAATGCGATCTCGGGCAGGCCCAGGGGAGGCAGGTGCTCCAGCTGGGGGGCGCTGGTGAGGAAGTGGGCGGTGTGCAGCCAGCCCAGCGCCGCGCGTTCGCGCTCGGCGACCTGGGGGGCCGCGGCGGGAGCCGCGCGGGGAGGATAGGCTGCGGGCTTGGCGCGCGGGGAGGGCATCTACGGACTTTCGAAACAGGGCCCACATTGTAGAATCGTGAGGTTTTGCGCCATAAATTCGAAGCCCCCGATATGAAGTTGTTTGCCAATATTGTGCTTGCGGCCCTCGTGGGCATCGCATCCAGCGTGAGTTTTGCAGCCGATGAACACGCGGCCAATCCGAGTGCGGCGGCCGCCGCAGCGGCAAAACCGGCCAAGCCGGACCCCGCCAAGGGGGACACGCTGTTCAACGCAACGCCGGCAAACAGCCAGAGCTGCGCTTCCTGCCACAACGCCGACGGCAACTCCGCCATCGCCGCCAACCCGAAGCTGGCGCAGCAACATCCCGAATACATCCTCAAGCAGCTGCAGGACTTCAAGTCCGGCGCGCGCAAGAGCGCGATCATGAAGCCGCTGGCCTCGGCGCTGTCGGAAGAAGACATGCGCAACATCGCCTGGTTCGTGGGTTCGAAGAAGGTCAAGCCGGGCTTCTCGAAGGACAAGGACACCATCGCGCTGGGCGAGAAGATCTACCGCGGCGGCATCGGCGATCGCCAGATCCCGGCCTGCGCCGGCTGCCACAGCCCCAACGGTGCCGGCATCCCGGCCCAGTACCCGCGCCTGGGCGGCCAGAACGCCGACTACACGGTGGCCCAGCTCACCGCCTTCCGCGACAACGTCCGCCTGAACAGCCTGCCCATGACCGGCGTCGCCGCCAAGCTCAACGACAGGGAAATCAAGGCGGTCGCCGACTACATTGCCGGTTTGCGTTGATGATGGCGCTCCCTGGAGCGTGACCAGCCGCCGATAACAACCCAGACAAAGGGCGGGCCGATCCAGCAGGATGGCCCGCCCTTTTTTGTTTTTCTCCTTCTCTTCCTTTTCTACTTTCGCCCGATGTCCGTCTCCACCCATGGCCTTCGCGTTCATCGCGGCCCGCAGGTGCTTCGCGCCGCGGTGGAGCTGCTGTCGTCGATGCGTTTCGCGATCGCGCTGCTCACCATCATCTGCATCGCGTCGATCATCGGCACGGTGCTCAAGCAGCACGAGCCGATCAACAACTACATCAACCAGTTCGGGCCGTTCTGGGCCGAACTGTTCCGCGCGGCGCGGCTCGACTCGATCTACAGCGCCTGGTGGTTCCTGCTGATCCTGCTGTTCCTGGTGGTCAGCACCACGCTGTGCATCGTGCGCAACACGCCGCGCATCGTGGTCGACCTCAAGACCTTCAAGGAAAACATCCGCGTCCAGAGCCTGAAGGCCTTCGGCCAGCGTGCGGAAAACACGCTCGGCGAAGCGCCCGAGGCCGCGGCAAACCGCATCGGGCAGCTGCTCGTGAGCGGCGGGTGGAAGGTCAAGCTGCAGCGGCGCGAGGCCGGCGCCGACGGCAAGAGTGCCGAGGGCTGGATGGTCGCGGCGCGCGCCGGCGGCGCCCACAAGCTGGGCTACATCGCGGCTCACGGCGCCATCGTGCTGGTGTGCCTCGGCGGCCTGCTCGACGGCGACCTCGTGGTGCGCGCCCAGACCTGGTTCAACGGCAAGAGCGTATTCACCGGCGGCGGCATGATCGCCGACGTGCCGCCGCAGCACCGCCTGTCGGCCAGCAACCCGACCTTCCGCGGCAACATCCTCGTGCCCGAGGGCGGGCAGGGCAGCGTGGCCATCCTCAACCAGTCCGACGGCGTGCTGCTGCAGGAACTGCCGTTCTCCATCGAGCTGAAGAAGTTCATCGTCGACTACTACTCGACCGGCATGCCCAAGCTGTTCGCGAGCGAGGTGGTGCTGCACGACCGCGAGACCGGCGAGCAGGTGCCCGCGCGCATTGAGGTCAACCACCCGGCCAGCTACAAGGGCGTGGAAATCTACCAGTCGAGCTTCGACGACGGCGGCTCCAGGGTGAAGCTCAAGGCGGTGCCGATGACTGCCGCGGCCAAGTCTTTCGAGGTGGAAGGCGTCATCGGCGGCCCGAGCACCGAGATCACCAACGGCAAGGACAAGCTCACGCTCGAGTACGCCGCGCTGCGCGTGATCAACGTCGAGAACTTCGCCGACGCGAACGCCATGGGCAGCGGTGCCGACGTGCGCAAGGTCGACCTGCGCCACGGTATCGAATCGCGCCTGGGTGCCGCCAACAAGACCAACAAGCCGAAGGTGCTGCGCAACATCGGCCCGAGCATCGGCTACAAGCTGCGCGACGCCGCTGGCCAGGCGCGCGAATACCAGAACTACATGGTGCCGGTCGACACCGGCGACGGCCAGCCGGTGTTCCTGCTGGGCATGCGCGAGAAGCCCGACGAGCCGTTCCGCTACCTGCGCGTGCCGGCCGACGAGCAGGGCTCCATGGACGGCTTCGTGCGCATGCGCGCGGCGCTTGCCGACCCGGCCACGCGCGAGCGCGCCGTCGAGCGCTACATCGCCAAGGCCACCGATCCCAAGCGCCCCGAGATGGCGGAGCAGCTGCGCGTGTCCGCCACGCGCGCGCTGGCCCTGTTCGCCGGCACCGAGCGCGCCAAGGCCGATGCCACCACCGTGGGCGGCTGGCAGGCCATTGCCGAGTTCATGGAAGTCAACGTGCCCGAGGCGGAGCGCGAGCGCGCCGGCGGGGTGCTGGTGCGCATCCTCAACGACGTGCTGTTCGAGGTGTTCAACCTGAGCCGCGAGGGCGCCGGCCTTGCCGCGCTGGCCAACGACGAGAAATCGCAGGCCTATCTGACGCAGGCCGTGCTGGCCATCAGCGACGCCCATTTCTACCCGGCCCCGGTCGCGATGATGA
This sequence comes from Variovorax sp. YR750, assembly GCF_900109805.1. Classification (NCBI taxonomy): domain Bacteria; kingdom Pseudomonadati; phylum Pseudomonadota; class Betaproteobacteria; order Burkholderiales; family Comamonadaceae; genus Variovorax; species Variovorax sp. YR750. The sequence goes on along the minus strand of NZ_FOBJ01000003.1, from coordinate 174,465 downwards.
TGACCGACTTCACCCAGGTGCAGGCCAGCGTGTTCCAGGTGGCGCGTGCCCCTGGCAAGAACATCGTCTACCTGGGCTGCCTGTTGCTGATCGTCGGCATTTTTGCCATGCTGTACGTGCGCGAGCGCCGCCTGTGGGTGTGGCTGACGCCCGGCGGCACGGCTGCTTCTGAAGGCGATGCAGCCGGTACGGCCGCCACGATGGCGTTCTCGGTCAATCGCAAGACCATCGACAGCGACCGCGAATTCGAGCATCTCAAACGCAAGCTGCTCGCCCTGAACAAAGAAGACCACGGGACAACATGAACACCACGACCCTCACGCTCAATGAAAGCTGGCTCTCGCGCCGCAACCTGTTCGACTGGGTGTTTGCGGCGCTGGTGGTGGCCGGCGGCCTGTTCGCCTTCGCGCGCCACGCGGGGTCGATGGACTATTACGAGAAGCCGATCCTCGTGGCCGCGATGGTCTCGCTGATCGGCATCTGCTGGTTCTGGCGGCCGCTGCGCGTGCTGGCCATCGTGGTTGCTGCCGCCTCGCTGCTGGCCATCGCGTCGTACCAGGGCGACCTGGCTCGCGCCGACAGCGTGTTCTGGCTCAAGTACTTCCTCTCGAGCCAGTCGGCCATCCTCTGGATGAGCGTGCTGTTCTTCATGAGCACGCTGTTCTACTGGCTCGGCTTCTTCGGCGGCAGGCAGTCGGATACTTTCGACACCATCGGTTCCCGCCTCGCGTGGGCGGCGGTGACGATGGCGCTGATCGGCACCATGGTGCGCTGGTACGAAAGCCACCAGCTCGGCCCGGACATCGGCCACATCCCGGTGAGCAACCTGTACGAAGTGTTCGTGCTGTTCTGCTGGCTGACGGCGGCCTTCTATCTGTACTTCGAGGAGCGCTACAACACGCGCGCGCTCGGCGCCTTCGTGATGCTGGTGGTCAGCGCGGCGGTGGGCTTTTTGCTCTGGTACACGATCGTGCGCGAGGCGCACGAGATCCAGCCGCTGGTTCCTGCGCTGCAGAGCTGGTGGATGAAGCTGCACGTGCCCGCCAACTTCATCGGCTACGGCACCTTCGCGCTGGCGGCCATGGTCGCCTTCGCCTACCTCATCAAGGAGCAGGCCAACGAGACGCGCTGGTACAAGCTCACCCCGATCTGGCTGCTGGGCGTGGCGCTGTGCTTCGTGCCGGTGGCGTTCCGCCAGCGCGTGCAGGAAGCCGGCGGCAGCTACTGGGTGATCTACGCGGGCATTTCCGCGCTGATCGCCGCGGGCATCCTGCTCGGGCGCAAGCGCATCGCGGCGCGCCTGCCGGCCAACGAAGTGCTCGACGACGTCATGTACAAGTCGATCACCGTCGGCTTCGCCTTCTTCACCATCGCCACCGTGCTGGGCGCCCTGTGGGCGGCCGACGCCTGGGGCGGCTACTGGAGCTGGGACCCGAAGGAAACCTGGGCGCTGATCGTCTGGCTCAACTACGCGGCCTGGCTGCACATGCGGCTGGTGAAGGGGCTGCGCGGCACCGTGGCGGCCTGGTGGGCGCTGGGCGGGCTGGCTGTCACCACTTTCGCCTTCCTCGGCGTGAACATGTTCCTGAGCGGGTTGCACAGCTACGGCACCCTGTAACTGCAAGCCTGCGGGCTTTCGCGAAGAATTATTGAAACCGCGCGCTTCGGCGGCGCGTAACCAGATCAGGGTCGGCCACGAACTACCCTGAGCACAACGATTCCGCGAAAGGTCCGTCATGTCGTTCCATTCCCGTCCGATCCGCCGCAGCAACAACAGCGGCGGCAACGGTTTCATCCATCCGCTGTCGAGCGAGATCACGTCCCGGGAGGTCTACGAAGGCCGCCGGGACATGCTGAAGCTCATGGCCGGCGGTGCCGCGGGAGCCGCGCTGGCGGCATTCGCCTCGCGCGAAGCCCTGGCGCAGACCGAGCGCCCCAACAAGCTGGCGGCGCTGCCCGGCGTGAAGTCGGCGGTTCCGGGCGCCATCTCGATGGAGAAGGTCACCGACTACAAGGACGCTTCCACCTACAACAACTTCTACGAGTTCGGCACCGACAAGGCTGATCCGGCGAAGAACGCCGGCACGCTGAAGACGCGGCCCTGGACCGTGGAGGTGGAAGGACTGGTCAAGAAGCCGGGCAAGTACGGCATCGAAGACCTGCTGAAGCTCAGCGCGCAGGAAGAGCGCATCTACCGCCTGCGCTGCGTCGAGGGCTGGTCGATGGTGATTCCGTGGGTGGGCTATTCGCTGGCCGAGCTCATCAAGAAGGTCGAGCCGCAGGGCAACGCCAAGTTCGTCGAGTTCGTGACGCTGGCCGATCCCAAGACCATGCCCTTCGTGGGCTCGCGCGTGCTCGACTGGCCCTACACCGAGGGCCTGCGCATGGACGAGGCGATGCATCCGCTCACGCTGCTTGCCTTCGGCATGTACGGCGAGGTGCTGCCCAACCAGAACGGCGCACCGGTGCGGCTGGTGGTGCCATGGAAGTACGGCTTCAAGTCGGCCAAGTCGATCGTGAAGATCCGCTTCGTCGAGAAGGAGCCGAGCACCGCCTGGAACAAGGCTGCGGCCAACGAGTACGGCTTCTATTCGAACGTGAACCCCAACGTCGACCATCCGCGCTGGAGCCAGGCCACCGAGCGCCGCATCGGCGACGGTGGTGGCCTGTTCGCCAAGCGGCGCAAGACCGAGCTGTTCAACGGCTACGAAGCGCAGGTCGGCCAGCTTTACGCGGGCATGGACCTCAAGAAGAATTACTGAGCCGGCTTCTGCGCGCGGTCATCGCCCCATGAACAAGCTGCTCATGCATCCGGCGACCAAGCCGGTCGTCTTCCTGCTGTGCCTGCTGCCGTTCGCGCTGCTGGCCTATGGCGCGTTCACGGACGGGCTGGGCGCCAACCCCGCCGAGTTCCTGATCCGCGCCACCGGCGACTGGACGCTGCGCTTCATCTGCATCGTGCTGGCGGTGACGCCGCTGCGCGTGATGAGCAAGTGGAACGCGCTGGCACGCTACCGCCGCATGCTGGGCCTGTTCGCGTACTTCTACGTGGTGCTGCACCTGCTGTGCTACAGCTGGTTCGACATGGGCTTCGAGTGGAGCGACATCGCGAAGGACATCGCCAAGCGGCCGTTCATCCTGGTGGGCTTCTCGGCCTTCGTGCTGCTGACGCCGCTGGCGGCCACCTCGTTCAACCGTGCGATCAAGGCGATGGGTGCGAAGCGCTGGCAGCTGCTGCACCGGCTGGTCTACCTGATCGCGGGGCTGGGCCTGCTGCATTTCTTCTGGATGCGCGCGGGCAAGAACAACTTCGCGGAAGTGTTCGTCTACGCCGCGATCATCGGCGTGCTGCTTGCGTGGCGCGTGTGGAATTTCGCCAGCAAGCGCGGCAAGGCGAAGCCGGCGGCAGGCGCAGTACGCAACGGCGAGAAGCCGCTGCGTACCGGCTGAAGGACTGCAGTCAGCCGTCGATCTCGCTGCGCAGCTGGTCTTCCATCGTCTCGCGACGGCGGATCAGCCTAGCGCTCGCGCCGCTCACCAGCACTTCGGCGGCGCGGCCGCGCGTGTTGTAGTTGCTGGACATGCTCATGCAGTACGCACCCGCCGACAGCACGGCCAGGAAATCTCCGGCCAGCACGTTGAGTGCGCGGTCGCGGCCGAGCCAGTCGCCGCTTTCGCAGACCGGGCCGACCACGTCGTAGGTCGTGGCATTGCCGGCGCGGGCGCGCACCGGCACGATGCGCTGGAAGGCCTGGTACATCGCGGGACGCGGCAGGTCGTTCATGGCCGCGTCGACGATGCAGAAGTTCTTGTCTTCGCCGGGCTTGGTGTAGAGCACTTCGGTCAGGCACACGCCGGCGTTGCCGACCAGCGAACGGCCGGGTTCGATCACCAGCTTGCGCTTGCCGAAGCCGCGCGCGTCGAGCTTGGCGAGCAGCTGCTGCCACAGCGCATCGGCCTTGGGCGGCACTTCGCCGTTGTAGTCGATGCCCAGGCCGCCGCCGAAGTCCAGGTGATGGATCGGTACGCCGGCAGCCTCGATGGCTTCCACCAGGTCGAGCACGCGGTCGCATGCGTCGAGATAGGGCGAGGCTTCGGTGATCTGGGAGCCGATGTGGCAGTCGATGCCCACCACCTCCAGGCCCGGCAGTCGCGCGGCGTGCTTGTAGGCCTCGACAGCGCGGTCGTGCGCGATGCCGAACTTGTTGCCCTTCAGGCCGGTGGAAATGTACGGATGCGTCTTCGGATCGACGTTCGGATTGATGCGGATGCTGATCGGCGCACGCTTGCCTTCGGCAACCGCCACTTCGTTGAGCACGTCGAGCTCGGCTTCGCTCTCGACGTTGAAGCAGGCGATGCCGGCCGCGAGGGCCTGGCGCATCTCGGCGCGGGTCTTGCCCACGCCCGAGAAGATGATCTTCTTCGGATCGGCGCCGACGGCCAGCACGCGCGCCAGTTCGCCACCCGAGACGATGTCGAAGCCGCAGCCGGCTTCCGCGAACACGCGCAGCACGCCGAGCGAGGAATTCGCCTTCATCGCGTAGCAGATGAGGGCGTCGCGTCCCTCGAAGCCGCGCTGGTACGCCGCCAGGGCGTCCAGCATCCATTGCTGCGAGTAGACGAAGAGGGGAGTGCCGTGCTCGCGGGCCAGCGCATCGAGCGCGACGCCTTCGACGTGCAGCGCGCCGTCGCGTTCCGCGATGTGCGGTTGGCCGGGCAGGGAGTTGGCGGTTGCGCTCACTTGCGTTGCTCCGTGCCGGTGTTGTTGCTGTTGCTGCCCGCCGGTGCGCTGGCGGCTGCGGCCGGCGCGGGGGCAGCCTGACTGGAAGACGTAGAGGAAGTGGAGGGCGACGACCTCAGGCTATCGGGCGTCATGAGCTCCGGCAGCGTGGCGCGCCCGGCGGCGGCCGGATCGGTCGGCAGGTACAGCGGACCGCGCTGCCCGCAGGCCGCGACAAGCCCGGCGGCGCCCACGGCGAGGCAGACCATGAGCGCAGCGCGGACGCGGGTGCTCACTAGAATTTGGTGAACGTTCAACATGGCGAAATTGTAATGACCGACACCGAGTACATGGATCGCGCCGAGGCTGCCCTTGCAGCCATCGAGCTGGGCTGCGACCGCATCAACGAAGCGACCGACGCGGACATCGACAACCAGAGGGTGGGCGGGATGATCACGATTTCATTCCGCAACGGCAGCCAGCTGATCGTGAACCTGCAGAAGCCCCTCCAGGAAATCTGGCTTGCCGCGCGTTCCGGCGGCTATCACTACCGCCACGACGGCAAGGCCTGGCTCGACACCAAGACCGGCGAGGAGTTCTTCGGCAATCTGTCGCGCGAAGCGACTCTTCAGGCCGGGCAGCCGCTGAGCTTCGCGGCTGCCTGATCTTTCGCGGCCCTTTCGCGTCCGCCGCCTTCAGTTGCGGAACAGGTCGAGGATGCGGTTGCGCTCTTCGGGCGGGGCCGGCGGGCTCACCGGGGCACCGGTCAGAGCCTCCACTGGCGCCGCGGGTGCGGATTCCACCCCCAGGCTTGCAACGCCGCGTCCTGGCGCATAGTCGTCGTAATACCACTCGCCGCCGACGTTCACGATGCCCGAGGGCGGATTGGCCGACAGCTCGGTCACGGGCACGCCCTTGATGGCGGTTTCCATGTAGGTGATCCAGATCGGCAGGCTCAGGCCGCCGCCGGTCTCGCGGTCGCCCAGGTTGCGCGGCGTGTCGTAGCCGATCCACGAGATGGCCGTCATGGTGGGCTGGAAGCCGGCGAACCATGCGTCGAGCGAGTCGTTGGTGGTGCCGGTCTTGCCGTACAGGTCGGGGCGCTTGAGCATCGCCTGCGCCTTCGCGGCGGTGCCGCCGCGGGCCACGGAATTCAGCAGCGTGTCCATGATGAAGGCATTGCGTTGCGGGATGACGCGCAGCGATTCGCTCAGCAAGGGCGGCTGCTTGTCGACCAGTACCTTGTCCTTGTGGTCGGTGATGCGGGTCACGAGGTAGGGATTGACGCGGTAGCCGCCGTTGGCGAACACCGAATAGCCCACCGCCATCTGCATCGGCGTGACCGAGCCTGCGCCGAGCGCCATCGGCAGGTAGGCCGGGTGCTTTTCCTTGTCGAAGCCGAAGTTGGTGATCCATTCCTGCGCATAGCGCGTGCCGATGGACTGCAGGATGCGGATCGACACGAGGTTCTTCGATTTCATCAGCGCGGTGCGCATCGACATCGGGCCGTCGTAGCCGCCACCGTAGTTCTTCGGCTCCCAGGGCTGGCCGCCGGTGGTGCCGGCGTCGAAGAAGAGCGGGCCGTCGTTGATGACCGTGGCGGGGGTGAAGCCTTTCTCGAGCGCGGCCGAGTAGATAAAGGGCTTGAAGCTCGAACCCGGTTGGCGCCATGCCTGCGTCACGTGGTTGAATTTGTTCTTGCCGAAGTCGAAGCCGCCGACCAGCGCCTTGATGGCGCCGTCGCGAGGGTCCATCGCGACGAATGCGCCTTCGACCTCGGGCAGCTGAGTGATTTCCCAGGTGTTCTTCGGCGTCTTCACCACGCGGATGACCGCGCCGCGGCGGATCTTGATGTTCGGCGGGGCCTTGTCGGAGAGGCCGGACTGCGCGGGCTTGAGGCCATCGCCAGTGATCTGCACCGGGTCGCCGTTGCCGCGGACTGCATCGATCTGCTTGGGCGTGGCCTTGAGCACAACCGCCGCCATCACGTCGCCGTTGTCGGGGTGGTCGGTGAGCGCATCGTCCACGGCCTCGTCGAGTTCCTTGGGATCGTTCGGCAGGTCGACGAACTTCTCGGGGCCGCGATAGATCTGGCGGCGCTCGTAGTCCATGATGCCCTTGCGCAGCGCCTTGTAGGCGGCGGCCTGGTCGGCAGCGACCAGCGAGGTGTAGACCTTGAGGCCGCGCGTGTAGGTGCTGTCGCCGTACTGCGCGTACATCAGCTGGCGAACCGTTTCCGCGACGTACTCGGCGTGCAGGCGATTCGGGTCGGCGGCATCGCGCAGATGCAGCTCTTCCTTCTTGGCTTCCGCGGCTTGCTCGGCGGTGATGAAGCCGGCTTCCTGCATGCGGTCGATCACGTAGAACTGGCGGCCGCGCGCGCGCTGCGGGTTGTTGACGGGGTTGTTGGCGCCGGGTGCCTTCGGCAGGCCGGCCAGCATGGCGGCCTGCGCGATGGTGAGCTCCTGCAGGGGCTTGCCGAAGTAGGCTTCGGAGGCGGCGGCGAAGCCGTAGGCGCGGTTGCCGAGGTAGATCTGGTTCAGGTAGATCTCGAAGATCTGGTCCTTGGTCAGCAGGTGCTCCAGCTTGAAGGTGAGCAGCACCTCGTAGATCTTGCGGGTGAGCGTTTTCTCGGAGCTCAGGTAGACGTTGCGCGCCACCTGCATGGTGATGGTCGACGCGCCCTGGCTCTTCACGCGGTTCATGTTGGCCAGGCCGGCGCGCACCATGCCCTTGTAGTCGACGCCGCCGTGGTCGTAGAAGCGAGCGTCTTCAGCGGCCAGGACGGCATCTTTCACGACCTTCGGAATCGCCGAGATCGGGGTGAGGTTGCGGCGCTCCTCGCCGAACTCGCCGATCAGGATGCCTTCGGCCGAGAACACCCGCAGCGGCAGCTTGGGCCTGTAGTCGGAGAGCTCGCTGATGTCAGGCAGGTTCGGGTAGGCGACCGCGAGGGCCACGGCGACTACGCACAGCACGGCAAGCACGCCGGCCAGCGCGATGCCGAAGCTCCAGAAGAAAAAGCGCAACAGCCATTTCAGCCAGGTCGGGCGCTTGGTGGGAGGGGTCTTGGCTGGCCCTTTGGGGCTGGAAGTTTCTTGCATGAGGGGCCGCACAGAGTCACCCGACATTATAAAAAGCCGCCCCCTCCACACGATCCGATCTTTGAGGGGCTTGCATTGCCCTAATTCAAAAGTTACAAAATGCGGTTTTGACGTCAGGTTTTGACAACGCTTCAGGGTTTTGCCCTGCGGCGTTGCTTGGTTGCCGCTACGCCTGCTGCTAGCATGCAACCGAATTCAATTTTTTCTATTGGTTACAAATACAGGGGAAGAGGAACCTAACTTGGCTGCTCTTGGATCATTGTTTCGTCGTCAGAACGCTCCCCTGCTGGGGCTGGACGTAAGTTCGTCCAGCGTCAAGCTGGTCGAGCTCGGCCGCGAGGCCAGCGGCAAGCTGGTCCTGGAGCGCTGCGCCATCGAGCCCCTCGAGCGCGGCTGGATCACCGACGGCAACGTCGAGAAGTTCGACGAGGTGGCCGAAGCCGTCCGCCGCGTCATCCGCAAGAGCGGCACGCGTACCCGCAACGTGGCGCTCGCGCTGCCGCCCTCGGCCGTCATCACCAAGAAGATCATTCTTCCCGGCGGCATGAGCGAGCAGGAGCTCGAGATCCAGGTCGAATCCGAGGCCAACCAATACATCCCGTTCTCGCTGGACGAAGTCAGCCTCGATTTCTGCGTGACGGGACCGAGCACAACTTCCGCCGGCGACGTCGAAGTGCTGATCGCCGCATCGCGCAAGGAGAAGGTCCAGGACCGTGAAGGCCTGGCGGAAGCCGCCGGTCTGAAGGCGATGATCCTCGACGTCGAGTCCTATGCTTCGCGACTGGCAACAGCCCGCCTGATCGAGCAGCTGCCCGGCAAGGGCGTTGATTCGATCGTGGCTCTCTTCGAGGTGGGTGCCTTCACCACCAGCATGCAGGTGCTGCGCAACCAGGAAGTGCTGTACGACCGCGACCAGGCGTTCGGTGGTGCCCAACTCACGCAGCTTATCGTGCGCCAGTACGGTTTTTCCGCGGAAGAGGCCGAAGCGAAGAAGCGTAGCGGCGACTTGCCTGACGACTACGGCTCGGGTGTCCTGAAGCCCTTCGTGGAAAGCATCGCACAGGAAATCGCGCGCGCGCTCCAGTTCTTTTTCACCAGCACGCCGCACAACCGCGTCGATTACGTCCTGCTGGCGGGTGGATCGGCTTCGCTGCCGGGCCTGACCAATGCCGTCACGCGGCAGACGTCGTTCGCCTGCTCGTTGCTCAATCCCTTCGAAGGGATGGAAATCAGCTCGAACGTTCGCGAGAAGAAGGTACGTCGCGAGGCGCCGTCCTATCTCACCTCGTGCGGGCTGGCCATGCGGAGGTTCCTGCAGTGATCCTCATCAATCTGCTTCCGCACCGCGAAGCTGCGCGCAAGCGCAGGCGCGAGGCGTTCTATGGCACCCTGGGCGCCGCGGCGGTTCTGGGCGTCCTGATCGCAGGCCTGGGTTACCTCTGGTTCGAGGCCCAGATTTCGGCACAGCAATCGAAGAACAGCTTCCTCCAGGCCGAGATCAAGAAGCTCGAAGTCGAGATCAAGGAAATCTCGACCCTGCAGGAAGAAATCGCCGCGCTGCGCGCGCGCCAGCAGGCGGTCGAAGATCTCCAGGGCGACCGCAACCTTCCTGTGCACCTGCTCAACGAGCTGGTCCGGCAGTTGCCCGATGGCGTCTACCTGACCAACATGAAGCAGGACAACCAGACTGTCACGCTGCAAGGCATGGCGCAGTCGAACGAGCGTGTCTCGGAACTGCTGCGCAACCTTGGTAACAACAGCCCGTGGCTGGTGAAGCCCGAGCTGGTCGAAATCACGTCGGCGAACGTGAACCTGAATCCACGCGACCAGCGTCGCGTGGCGAACTTCACGATGCGCATTGGCCTGAAACGCCCCACCGATGCTCAGAAGGCCGCCGCCGATAAGGCGCTGGCCGCAACGGCGCAGTCCAAGGGGTAACCGATCATGGCAAGCAATCGCCCCTCCCAGAAAATCGACGTCGCCGCTGCATTGCAGCGCTTCGGCGACCAGTTTCGCGGGCTCAATCCGAACGATCCGTCGGCATGGCCGTCGGTGCCCCGTTATGCGCTCTGCCTGGCGGTCACCGCATTGGTGCTCGTCGCCCTCTGGTTCGCCTGGCTGACCAATTCGAACGACGAGCTCGAGAACGAGCGTTCCAAGGAAGTCGCGCTCAAGGCCGATTACCAGAAGAAGGTGGCCCAGGCAGCCAATCTCGAGTTGCTGAAGAAGCAGCGCGAGCAGGTGCAGCAGTACGTGACCCTGCTCGAGAAGCAGCTGCCCAGCAAGGCCGAAATGGATGCCCTGCTGTCGGACATCAACCAGGCGGGCCTTGGTCGCAGCCTTCAGTTCGAACTGTTCCGTCCGGGGCAGGTGTCGGTCAAGGACTACTACGCCGAGCTTCCGATCGCCGTTCGCGTGACCGGGCGCTACCACGACATGGGAGCTTTCGCCGCCGACGTGGCGGGCCTCTCGCGCATCGTGACGCTGAACAACATCTCCGTCACCCCGCAGAAGGACAAGGACGTGCTGACGATGGATGCCACCGCGCGTACCTACCGTTACCTCGATGACGACGAGCGGGCCGCGCAGAAGCGCGCTTCCGCACCGAAGGCGAAGAAATGAAGATCGTCGCCAAAGTACTGTGGCTGACGCTGGCGGCGTCGGCACTGAGCGCCTGCGATTCGGACCAGGAAGACCTGCAGCGGTGGATGGCCGAGCAACGCGCCCAGGTGAAGCCCTCGGTGCCGCCTATCTCCGAGCCCAAGAAGTTCACCCCGCAGGCGTACACCGAAGCCTCGGCGTTCGAGCCTTTCAACATCCTGAAGCTGACCCAGGCGCTGCGCCGCGAATCGAACCAGCCGAGCACCTCCGAGCTGATCGCGCCCGAACTGGCGCGCCGCAAGGAGGCGCTCGAGGCCTTCCCGCTCGACTCGATGGCCATGGTGGGAAGCATGAATCGCAACGGTCAGCCGGTGGCGCTGGTCCGTGTCGACAAGCTGCTCTACAAGGTGCGCGTCGGCGAATACCTGGGACTCAACTACGGGCGTATCACCCGAATCAACGAAACCGAAGTCGCCCTGCGTGAAATCGTGCAGGACGCCGCCGGTGAATGGATCGAACGCGTCGCGACGCTGCAGCTGCAAGAGAGTGCGAAATGAACCATAAGAAATCAACGATGGCACAGTGGCTGCGCGCTGCCGGCCTGGGTCTGCTGGCTTTCGGCGCATTGGCCGTGGCCCATGCGCAAAATGCCATCGAAGCCGTGACCAGCTCCACGCAGTCCGGCTCGGAAGTGATCCGTATCGATCTTGCGCAACCGCTCGCCGCGGTGCCCGCCGGATTCACCGTGCAGACGCCGGCGCGCATCGCGCTCGACTTCCCGGGCGTCACCAATGCCATCGGCCGTTCCGCCATCGAAGTGAATCAGGGCAACCTGCGCTCGGTGAACGTGGTGCAGGCCGGTGAACGCAGCCGCGTGGTGCTGAACCTGAAGCAGGCGACAGCCTACAAGGCCGAGATCCAGGGCAAGTCGCTGCTGGTTGTGCTGGAGCCGGTCGCCGGCGCCGCGCTTGCCGCATCGGCGGGCACGACCTTCGCGGAAAACCGCAACCGGGACACGCTGCCTCTCAAGGACGTCGATTTCCGCCTCGGCTCCGACAGCACGGGCCGGGTCATCGTCGATCTTCCGAACAACCAGGTGGGCGTCGACGTCAAGCAGCAGGGCAAGAGCCTTGTCGTGGAGTTCACCAAGTCCACGTTGCCCGAGGGCCTGCGCCGTCGTCTCGATGTCGCCGACTTCGGAACTCCGGTTCAACTGATCACTTCGCAGCAGTCGGGCGACCGTGTCCGCATGACGATCGACGCCAAGGGTGACTGGGAGCACAGCGCCTACCAGAGCGAGAACCAGTTCGTTGTCGAAGTTCGTGCCCGCAAGGTCGACCCGACCAAGCTGACCCAGGGCGTGGGCTACAACGGCGAGAAGCTGTCGCTGAACTTCCAGAACATCGAGATCCGCTCGCTGCTGCAGGTGATCGCCGACTTCACGAACTTCAACATCGTGACCTCAGACTCTGTGAGTGGTGCCCTGACGCTGCGGCTGAAGGACGTGCCCTGGGACCAGGCCCTCGACATCATCATGCAGGCGAAGAACCTGGGCATGCGCAAGAACGGCAGCGTGCTGTGGATCGCGCCGAAGGATGAGATCAACGCCAAGGAAAAGCTCGAGTTCGAGGCCAAGGCCGCGATCGAGAATCTGGAGCCGCTGCGGACCCAGTCGTTCCAGCTCAATTACACCAAGGCGATTGCCATTGCGCAGGGTCTGACGGGTACGGGGGCATCGTCTGGTGGCGGTGGGGGTAGTGGTACGACGACGCGTATCCTGAGCCCGCGCGGTAGCGTCATCGCCGAGTCGCGCACGAATCAGCTCTTCGTCTCCGACATCCCGTCGCGCTTGGCCCAGGTGACCGACTTGATCCAGAAACTGGACGTCCCGGTTCGCCAGGTGCTTATCGAGGCCCGGATCGTCGAAGCTTCCGACACCTTCGGTAAGTCGCTCGGTGTGCGGCTGGGCGGCGGTATCTCCGGCGAGCGTTTCGCCTCCTCTGCTGGTAATCGGGCCTACGGCAACATCGGCGTGATGCCTGTCGTCACGCCAGGCACCAACGGTAGTGCCAGCACCGCCACCACCACTTGGACTAACTCCAACTTCATCAACCTCCCTGCAGGCGACGCCGGCGGCACCGGTAACGCTGCAGGCACCTTCGCGATCTCGCTCTTCAATTCGAGCTTCTCGCGCATGCTGAACCTGGAAATCTCGGCGCTCGAGGCCGACGGCAAGGGCAAGCTGGTGTCCAGCCCCCGCGTCATCACGGCCGACCAGACCAAGGCGCTGATCGAGCAGGGCGAGGAAATCCCGTACCAGCAGGCCACGTCCAGCGGCGCTACTTCGATCTCGTTCCGCAAGGCGGTGCTGAAGCTCGAAGTCACGCCCCAGATCACGCCTGAAGGCAACATCATCCTGACGCTGGACGTGAGCAAGGACGCCCGTGGCGTGAACACGTCGGCGGGCCCGGCCATCAACACCAAGCACGTGCAGACCGAGGTGCTGGTCGAGAACGGCGGCACGGTTGTCATCGGTGGTATCTTCGAGCTCACCGAAACCAATGACGAATCGCGCGTGCCGGTGCTGGGTGAAGTGCCCTATCTGGGGGCACTGTTCCGCAAGCGCGAACGCGTTGCCAACAAGACTGAAATGCTCGTCTTTATCACCCCGAAGATGATTACCGACCGCAACGCCGCGCGCTGACGCGCGGGCGTAGCAGCCACCGCGTGGCGGTCGCACTCGTCGGCTTGCCCGGCGCCGGAAAATCCGCAGTGGGCCGGCGCCTGGGGATGCGGCTGGACCTTCCTTTCGTGGACACCGATCACGTGATCGAGCAGCGCATCGGCTGCTCGATCCGTGATTACTTCGAGCGCGAAGGCGAAATCGCCTTCCGGGATCTCGAACAGACCGTGATTGCCGATCTGGCGGCCAACGCCCAGGGCGTGCTGGCCACGGGAGGCGGTGCTGTTCTGCGGGAAGCCAACCGCAAGCAGTTGCGCGATCACTTCCACGTGATCTACCTGCGCTCCTCCCCTGAAGACCTGTTCCGGCGCCTGCGCCACGACGTGAAGCGCCCCCTGCTGCAGGTGGCCGACCCACTGGGGCGGTTGCGGGAGTTGCACGATGCGCGCGACCCGTTCTACCGGGAAACCGCCCATGACGTGGTCGATACCGGCCGCCCGACGATCGCCATGCTGGTGAACATCATCGTGATGCAGCTCGAGCTGGCGGGCGTCGTCGAACCGGGTGCTCATCCGGAAGATCCCCCCGCCTGAGCCTGCCGGCCGCGCAGCGCCTAAACTCGCTGCCCATGTCCCTGTCCGAACTCTCCGCTCCGCCAGAACGCGTCGACATCCAGCTCGGCGACCGCAGCTACCCGATCCTTATCGGCGCCGGCCTGCTGGACGACCCGCGGAGCTTCGCCGCCGTGCCCGCTTCGGCGACGGCCCTGATCGTCAGCAACACCACTGTGGCACCGCTCTATGCCAAGGCGCTGCAGGCGGCGCTGGCGGGCCGGTTCCGGGCGGTCCACCTGCTCGAGTTGCCCGACGGCGAGGTGCACAAGAATCTCCAGACGCTGAACCTGATCTTCGACGAGCTGCTCGGCCACGGCAGCGACCGCAAGACCGTGCTTTTCGCGTTGGGCGGCGGCGTGGTTGGCGACATGACCGGCTTCGCGGCCGCCAGCTACATGCGTGGCGTTCCCTTCGTGCAGGTGCCGACCACGCTGCTGGCGCAGGTCGATTCCTCGGTGGGCGGCAAGACGGCCATCAACCACCCGCTCGGCAAGAACATGATCGGCGCGTTCTACCAGCCCCAGCTCGTGGTCTGCGACCTGGGCACGCTGCAGACCCTGCCGCCGCGGGAGCTCAGCGCTGGCCTGGCCGAAGTCATCAAGTACGGCCCGATCCACGACATGGCTTTTCTCGACTGGATCGAGGCGAACATCGGCGCCCTCGTCGCGAGGGAGCCGGCCGCGCTGGCCTACGCGGTCAAGCGCAGTTGCGAGATCAAGGCGCTGGTGGTCGGGCAGGACGAGCGCGAAAGTGGCCTGCGGGCCATCCTCAACTTCGGCCACACCTTCGGCCACGCCATCGAATCGGGGCTCGGCTATGGCGAGTGGCTGCATGGCGAGGCCGTCGGTTGCGGCATGGTGATGGCGGCACGGCTGTCGCAGCGGCTCGGCGGCGTCGACGCCGCCTTCGTCGAACGGCTCACGCGGCTGATCGAACGGGCCGGCCTGCCGATCGTCGGCCCGGCGCTGGGCGCGGACCGCTACCTGGAGCTGATGCGCGTCGACAAGAAATCGGAGGCCGGCGAGATCCGTTTCGTGGTGATCGACCGGCCCGGCTCGGCGGTGGTCCGCAGCGCGCCCGACGCGCTCGTGCGCGAAGTGCTCGCTCAGAGCTGCGCGCAGCAGTAATGAGCCTCGCGGCCTATGCCTGCCTGCCCGCGCGCTCGCGCGGCCGTCGGCATGCGGAGCCGCCCGCGCCCACGCGCGATGCCTTCCAGCGCGACCGCGACCGGATCGTGCATTCCACGGCCTTCCGCCGGTTGGTCTACAAGACGCAGGTCTTCCTGAACCACGAGGGGGACCTGTTTCGCACCCGGCTCACGCATTCGCTCGAAGTGGCCCAGCTCGGCCGATCGATCGCGCGGGCGCTGCGCATCAACGAGGATCTGGTCGAGGCTATCGCCCTCGCGCACGACCTGGGCCACACGCCCTTCGGCCATGCGGGCCAGGATGCGCTCAACGACTGCATGGCCGGGCACGGCGGCTTCGAGCACAACCTGCAGAGCCTGCGCGTGGTCGACGCGCTGGAGCATCGCTATCCGCAGTACGACGGCCTGAATCTCAGTTTCGAGACCCGCGAGGGCATCCTCAAGCATTGTTCGCGCGCGAATGCCGAGCGCCTGGAGGCCGCGGAGCCCAACGGCGTGGCGCGGCGTTTTCTCGACCGCACGCAGCCGGGGCTGGAGGCTCAGCTGTGCAACCTGGCCGACGCCATCGCCTACAACGCCCACGACATCGACGACGGCGTGCGCTCGGGGCTCATCACGGTCGAACAGCTGTCCGACGTCGAGCTGTTCGCGCGCCATCGTCGCGAAGCGCTGGCCGAGCATCCGCACCTGCAGGGGCGCCGCGTGCTCTACGAGACCATCCGGCGCATGCTGAGCGCGCAGGTCTACGACGTGATCGACGCGACGCGCGCGGCGCTGGAGGCTCTGGCACCGGCTGATGCCGACGCGGTGCGCAAGGCCCCGCCCGTCGTCGCATTCAGCGACACCATGCAGGCCCAGTCGGAAGACCTGAAGCGCTTTCTTTTCCACAACCTCTACCGGCATCCCCAGGTCACCCAGACCACCGACCAGGCGCGGCAGGTGGTGCGGGAGCTGTTCGCGGCGTACCTGGAGCGTGGAGCCGAGATGCCGGCTTCCTACGACGAACGCCAGGACAGGCCCCGCGCGGTCGCCGACTACATCGCCGGCATGACCGACCGCTTCGCCGTGCGCGAGCATGAACGGCTGACCGGCCGGCGGGGCATCGCATGAGTGGGCAGGTCGTGCGACCGCGCGTTCCGGCTGCCGCATTCGCTGTCCTGCTGGGCGGTGTCAGCGGGGCCTTGCACCTGGGCAAGCTGCCGCCTGCCGTGCCGGCGCTGCAGGCATCGCTGGGCATCGGGCTGGTCGAGGCGGGGTTCCTGCTGTCGCTGGTGCAGGTCGCGAGCATGACGCTCGGGCTGCTGGTCGGGCTGGCCGCCGACACCATCGGCCTGCGCCGCAGCATGCTGACCGGGCTCGTGGTGCTCACGGTTGCCAGCCTGCTGGGCGGCCTGGCGGGCACCGAGCTGGGCGGGGCGCATGCCGTGCAATGGCTGCTGGTGCTGCGTGCCGTGGAAGGCGTCGGTTTCCTGCTGGCCGTGATGCCAGGGCCTGGCCTGATCCGTGCCCTCACGCCGCCCGGTGCCGACAAGGCGGCGCTGGGCCTCTGGGGTGCCTACATGCCGCTGGGCGTGGCCCTCGCGCTGCTGCTGGGGCCGGCCCTGATCGCCCGGGGCGGGTGGGCGGACTGGTGGTGGGCGCTCTCGGCCGTGTCCGCCGTGTCGGCCGTCTGGCTCTGGATGGCGGTGCCGGCCGACCGGCTCCGTCCCGCGTCGGCGGGGCCGGCTTCCGGCGGCTGGTCGTCCCGGCTGCGCGCCACCGTGGGGGCGCGTGCGCCGTGGCTGGTCGCGCTGACCTTCGCCGTGTACTCGTCGCAGTGGATGGCGGTGATCGGCTTCCTGCCCGCCATCTACGCGGGTGCCGGCGTGCCGGCTGCCTGGAACGCGGTGCTCACCGCGCTCGCCGCCGCCATGAACATCGTCGGCAACGTCGCCGGCGGGCGCTGGCTGCAGCGCGGCGTGGCTCCCGAGCGGCTGCTGCAGCTTGGTTTTCTGACGATGGCGCTGGGCGGCGTGGCCGCGTTCGCGCAGGCAGGGCAGGGTGCCGACGCCCTGGGCCTGCCGCCGGTGCTGCGCTACATCGCCGTCTGCGCCTTCTCGCTGGGGGGCGGCATGGTGCCCGCCACGCTGTTCCTGCTGGGCGTGCGGCTGGCTCCCGGGCCTTCCACCGTGTCGACGACCGTCGGCCTCATGCAGCAGGCCTCCTCGCTCGGCCAGTTCCTGGCGCCGCCAGCGGTGGCCTGGCTGGCGAACCGCGTCGGCGGCTGGCACTGGACCTGGACGGCCACGCTGGCCTGCTCGCTGATCGGCATGGCGATCGCCCGGCGCCTCGGGCGCATTCGCCCCGCCGCGGAGATGGCATGACGCACCCGGCGACAATCGGGGCCGCCCAGGCCGAGGCCGACACGCGGCGCTGGCTCGAACGCGCGGTGATCGGCCTCAACCTGTGTCCCTTCGCGAAAGCCGTGCACGTGAAGGGGCAGATCCACTACGCCGTGTACGAGCCCGCCGAAGAGCCCGACCTGATCGACGCGCTGCTTGCCCAGGCCGAAGAACTCGTGGCGCTGGACGCCGCCGTGCGCGACACAACCCTTCTGATTGCACCGAACGCCTTGGCCGACTTTCTGGACTTCAACGACTTCACGGCGCGAGCCGAGCGCCGGCTGGCGCGCGCCGGATTCGACGGCGTGCTGCAGCTGGCGAGCTTTCATCCGCGGTTCCAGTTCGCCGGCACCGAAGCCGACGACATCGGCAATGCCACCAACCGCGCGCCGTATCCCACACTGCATCTGCTTCGCGAAGACAGCGTGAGCCGTGCGGTCGAGGCGTTCCCCGAGGCCGAGGAGATCTTCGAGCGCAACATCGACAGGCTCGAGGCGCTGGGGGCCGAGGGCTGGGCTGAGCTCGACGTCGGGCCGGGGAGCGCAAGGCCATGAACACGAAGACTGCACCGAAAACGAACAAGGCCGCCAAGGCCGACGCCGAGCTGGCCGAGGCTCTGCGCCCCGGCCAGTCGGTCGAGCTGCTCAAGGAACTGCACATCCTGACCCGAGAGGGCCGACTCAACCAGGACTCGCGGCGCAAGCTCAAGCAGGTCTATCACCTGTTCCAGTTCATCGAGCAACTGCTGCGCGAACTGCCGGAAGAGGGCGCGGGCGCCACGCTGGCCGACCATGGGGCGGGCAAGTCGTACCTGGGCTTCATCATCTACGACCTGTTCTTCCGGGCCCGGTCGGGCGGCGGCCACGTCTATGGCATCGAGACGCGCGGCGAGCTGGTCGAGCGGTCGCGCGAGTTGGCGAAACGCCTGGGCTTCGAGCGCATGTCGTTCCTGAACCTCACGGTGGCCGAATCGGCCCAGGCGGGCGAACTGCCGACGCAGATCGACGTGGTCACCGCGCTGCACGCCTGCGACACCGCCACCGACGATGCCATCGCCTTCGGCCTGGCCAAGAAGGCTCGCTGCATGGTGCTCGTGCCCTGCTGCCAGGCCGAGGTGGCCGCCTGCCTGCGCGAGACCAAGGCGCTCGCGTTGTCGCGCACGCCGCTGGCCGAGCTGTGGCGCCATCCGCTTCACACGCGCGAGATCGGCAGCCAGCTCACCAACGTGCTGCGCTGCCTGTATCTCGAGGCCAACGGCTACAGCGTCACGGTGACCGAACTGGTCGGCTGGGAGCACAGCATGAAGAACGAGCTGATCCTGGCGCGCTACACCGGCCAGCGCAAAGCGAGCGCAGCTGCGCGGCTGCGCGAACTGCTGGCGCAGTTCGGGCTCGACAAGCTCGGCGACACGCGCTTCCGGCTCGCCTGAGCGCGGGCGCGCAACCCGCGTCTGCCGGATCGGATTCATCCATGGCCCGCCTTCCGCGCCTCACGCTGGCCGACATGCCGCACCACGTGATCCAGCGCGGCAACAACCGCCAGCCGATCTTCACGGACCGCGCCGATCACGAGAAGCTGCTCGCGCTGCTGGCCGAGAACGCCGCGCGCTTCGGCGTCGCGGTGCATGCCTACGTGCTGATGGACAACCACTTCCACCTGCTGGCTACGCCAGACAGCATCACCGGCCTGCCGCAGTTCATGCAATCGGTGGGGCGCAGCTACGTGCGCTACTTCAACGACCGCCACGGCCGCAGCGGCACGCTGTGGGAAGGACGCTACAGGTCGACGCTGATCCAGACCGATCGCTACTTGATGACCTGCATGGCCTACATCGACCTCAACCCGGTGCGGGCGGGCATGGTGGCCGATGCGCGCGACTTCCCGTGGTCCAGCCACGGCCACTACGCCGGCCTGCGGCACGACCGGCTGCTGACGCCGCACCCGCTGTACTGGGAGCTCGGCAACACGCCGTTCGCGCGGGAGGCGGCGTATGTCGAACTGGTGCGCGCCGGGGTGCGCGCAGCCGATCAGAAAGCCCTGACCGAGGCCACCCTGCGGGGCTGGGCTGCCGGCGACGACGACTTTCTCGAGAGCCTGCAGAAGTCCACCGAGCGCCGCGTGGTCAAGGCAAAGGCCGGACGGCCGCCATCCAACTCCCAATCCTGATCCGGAAAGCATGCCTCCATGCGTTGCATGGATTGGCTTTTTTGCTCCTGATTTTGATATGTCCCCAATTTAATTCCTATCGAAAAACTCAACATTTAAATGGAATCTGACCCCTATTAAAGTGTTTGGCATTCTTTGTGCAACGCAATATGCTCCGATTCCCTGCGAAAACTGAAGGAGCGCGCCATGACGACGGCTGCCGAGATCAAGCATCTCCAAGAACACGGTCTGTATTCCGCTGCCGACGAGCACGATGCCTGCGGCGTCGGCTTCGTTGCACACATCAAGGGCGAGAAAAGCCACGCCATCGTGCTGCAGGGCCTGAAGATCCTCGAAAACCTCGACCATCGCGGCGCAGTGGGCGCCGACAAGCTGATGGGCGACGGCGCCGGCATCCTGATCCAGCTGCCCGACCACCTCTACCGCGAGGAAATGGCGAAGCAGGGCGTCACGCTGCCCCCGCCGGGCGAATACGGCGTCGGCATGATCTTCCTGCCGAAGGAACACGCCTCCCGCGAAGCCTGCGAGCAGGAGATGGAACGCGCCATCAAGGCCGAAGGCCAGGTGCTGCTCGGCTGGCGCGACGTGCCGGTCAACCGCGACATGCCCATGTCGCCCACCGTGCGCGAAAAGGAACCGCTGCTGCGCCAGGTCTTCATCGGCCGCGGCAACGACGTGATCGTGCAGGACGCGCTGGAGCGCAAGCTCTACGTGATCCGCAAGACCGCCAGCGCCAACATCCAGCGCCTGAAGCTCAAGCACAGCAAGGAATACTACGTTCCCAGCATGTCGAGCCGCACCGTGGTCTACAAGGGCCTGCTGCTGGCCGACCAGGTCGGTACCTACTACCTCGACCTGCAGGACAAGCGCTGCGTCTCGGCCCTGGGCCTGGTGCACCAGCGCTTCTCGACCAACACCTTCCCCGAGTGGCCGCTGGCCCACCCGTACCGCTACGTTGCCCACAACGGCGAAATCAACACGGTCAAGGGCAACTACAACTGGATGAAGGCGCGCGAGGGCGTGATGTCCTCGCCGGTGCTGGGTGCCGACCTGCAGAAGCTCTACCCGATCAGCTTCGCCGGCCAGTCCGACACCGCCACCTTCGACAACTGCCTCGAGCTGCTGACGATGGCCGGCTACCCCATCAGCCAGGCCGTGATGATGATGATTCCCGAGCCCTGGGAACAGCACGCCACCATGGACCCGCGCCGTCGCGCGTTCTATGAGTACCACGCCGCCATGCTCGAGCCGTGGGACGGCCCGGCCTCCATCGTGTTCACCGACGGCCGCCAGATCGGCGCCACGCTCGACCGCAACGGCCTGCGCCCCTCGCGCTACTGCGTGACCGACGACGACCTGGTCATCATGGCTTCGGAGTCGGGCGTGCTGCCCGTGCCCGAGCAGAAGATCGTGCGCAAGTGGCGCCTGCAGCCCGGCAAGATGTTCCTGATCGACCTGGAACAGGGCCGCCTGATCGACGACGAGGAGGTCAAGGCCAACCTCGCCAACAGCAAGCCCTACAAGCAGTGGATCGAGAACCTGCGCATCAAGCTCGACAGCGTGAAGGCCGAGGCCGCCGAAGCGGTCAAGGCGCCGCTGTCGCAGGTGCCGCTGCTCGACCGCCAGCAGGCCTTCGGCTACACCCAGGAAGACATCAAGTTCCTGATGAGCCCGATGGCACAGGCCGGCGAAGAGGGCATCGGCTCCATGGGCAACGACAGCCCGCTGGCCGTGCTCTCGAGCAAAAACAAGCCGCTGTACAACTACTTCAAGCAGTTGTTCGCGCAGGTCACGAACCCGCCGATCGACCCGATCCGCGAAGCCATCGTGATGTCGCTGGTGTCCTTCATCGGCCCCAAGCCGAACCTGCTGGACATCAACCAGGTCAACCCGCCGATGCGGCTCGAAGTGAGCCAGCCGATCCTCGACTTCGCCGACATGGCGAAGCTGCGCGACATCGGCAAGTACACGCAGGGCAAGTTCAAGAGCTACGTGCTCGACATCACCTACCCGCTCGCGTGGGGCGACGAGGGCGTCGAAGCCAAGCTGGCCTCGCTGTGCGCCGAAGCCGTGGACGCCATCAAGGGCGGCCACAACATCCTGATCGTCAGCGACCGCGGCGTGAGCCCCACGCAGGTGGCCATTCCCGCCGTGCTGGCGCTGTCGGCCGTGCACCAGTACCTGGTGCGCGAGGGCCTGCGCACCACGGCCGGCCTGGTGGTCGAGACCGGTTCGGCGCGCGAAGTGCATCACTTCGGTGTGCTGGCCGGCTACGGTGCGGAAGCCGTGCACCCCTACCTCGCCATGGAAACGCTGGTCGCGATGCACGCCGACCTGCCGGGCGAGCTGAGCGCCGACAAGGCGGTCTACAACTACGTCAAGGCGATCGGCAAGGGTCTGTCGAAGATCATGTCGAAGATGGGTGTCAGCACCTACATGAGCTACTGCGGCGCGCAGCTGTTCGAAGCCATCGGCCTGAACAGCGAGACGGTGAGCAAGTACTTCACCGGCACCGCCAGCCGCGTGGAAGGCATCGGCGTCTTCGAGATCGCCGAGGAAGCCATCCGCATGCACAAGGCCGCCTTCGGCGACGACCCGGTGCTCGCCAACATGCTCGACGCCGGCGGCGAATACGCCTGGCGCACGCGCGGCGAGGAGCACATGTGGACGCCCGACGCCATCGCCAAGCTGCAGCACAGCACGCGCTCCAACAACTGGAACACGTACAAGGAATACGCGCAGCTCATCAACGACCAGAACCGTCGCCACCTCACGCTGCGCGGCCTGTTCGAATTCAAGATCGACCCGGCCAAGGCCATTCCGGTCGACGAGGTCGAGGCGGCGGCGGAAATCGTCAAGCGCTTCGCCACCGGCGCGATGTCGCTGGGCTCCATCAGCACCGAGGCGCACTCGGTGCTGGCCGTGGCCATGAACCGCATCGGCGGCAAGAGCAACACCGGCGAAGGCGGCGAAGACCCCGCGCGCTACCGCAACGAGCTCAAGGGCATCCCGATCAAGCAGGGCGACACGCTGCGCAGCATCGTCGGTGCCGAGAACGTCGAGGTCGACCTGCCGCTGAAGGACGGCGACTCGCTGCGCTCGCGCATCAAGCAGGTCGCGTCGGGCCGCTTCGGCGTCACTGCCGAGTACCTGCACTCGGCCGACCAGATCCAGATCAAGATGGCCCAGGGCGCCAAGCCGGGCGAGGGCGGCCAGCTGCCGGGCGGCAAGGTCACGCAGTACATCGGCAAGCAGCGCTATGCCGTGCCGGGCGTGGGCCTCATTTCGCCGCCGCCGCACCACGACATCTACTCGATCGAAGACCTGGCGCAGCTGATCCACGACCTGAAGAACACCGCGCCGCACGCCAGCATCAGCGTGAAGCTGGTGAGCGAGATCGGCGTGGGCACCATCGCGGCCGGCGTTGCCAAGTGCAAGAGCGACCACGTCGTGATCGCCGGCCATGACGGCGGCACGGGCGCCTCGCCCTGGTCGTCGATCAAGCACGCGGGCAGCCCGTGGGAAATCGGCCTGGCCGAGACGCAGCAGACGCTGGTGCTCAACCGCCTGCGCAGCCGCATCCGCGTGCAGGCCGACGGCCAGATGAAGACCGGCCGCGACGTCGCCATCGGCGCGCTGCTGGGTGCCGACGAGTTCGGCTTCGCCACCGCGCCGCTGGTGGTCGAGGGCTGCATCATGATGCGCAAGTGCCACCTGAACACCTGCCCGGTGGGCGTGGCCACGCAAGACCCGGTGCTGCGCAAGAAGTTCTCGGGCAAGCCCGAGCACGTCGTCAACTACTTCTTCTTCGTTGCGGAAGAAGTGCGCCAGATCATGGCCCAGCTCGGCATCCGCAAGTTCGACGACCTGATCGGCCGTGCCGACCTGCTCGACATGCGCAAGGGCATCGAGCACTGGAAGGCCGCGGGCCTGGACTTCAGCCGCCTGTTCGCGCTGCCGAACGTGCCGGCCGAAGTGCCGCGCTTCCATGTCGAGAACCAGGACCACGGCCTCGACAAGGCGCTCGACGTCAAGCTCATCGAGAAGTCGCGTCCCGCCATCGACAAGGGCGAGAAGGTGCAGTTCATCGAGGTGGCGCGCAACGTCAACCGCTCGGTGGGCGCGATGCTCTCGGGCGCGCTGACCAAGGTGCATCCGCAGGGCCTGCCCGACGACTCGATCCGCATCCAGCTCGAAGGCACGGGCGGCCAGTCGTTCGGCGCCTTCCTGGCGCGCGGCATCACGCTGTACCTGATCGGCGACGCCAACGACTACACCGGCAAGGGCCTCTCGGGCGGCCGCGTGGTGGTGCGTCCCAGCCTCGACTTCCGCGGTGAAGCGGCACGCAACACCATCGTCGGCAACACCGCGCTGTACGGCGCGACCACCGGCGAGGCCTACCTGTGCGGCGTGGCCGGCGAGCGCTTCGCGGTGCGCCTGTCGGGCGCCACGGCGGTCATCGAAGGCACCGGCGACCACGGCTGCGAATACATGACCGGCGGCACGGTGGCCGTGCTCGGCAAGACCGGCCGCAACTTCGCGGCCGGCATGAGCGGCGGCGTCGCCTTCGTCTACGACGAGGACGGCCAGTTCGCTTCGCGCTGCAACCTCTCGATGGTCTCGCTCGACAAGGTGCTGACCTCGGCCGAGCAGACCGCCAGCGTGCACCGCAAGATCTGGCACGGCGGCGAGACCGACGAGGCCCAGCTGAAGAAGCTGCTCGAGGAGCACCACCGCTGGACCGGCAGCAAGCGTGCGCGCGAACTGCTCGACAACTGGTCCGTGTCGCGCACCAAGTTCGTGAAGGTGTTCCCGAACGAATACAAGCGCGCGCTGGCCGAGCTGCACGACCGCAAGGTCGAGCTCACGAGCAGCGGCAACAACGCGCACATCGGCCTGGAGCCGCACGCGCTTGCCGCCCCCGCACCGCAGACGGTCCCCGCCGCGGCTTGAAGATCAACCAAAACAGAATGAACCTCTGTAAGGCATGCAGCGCGTGAAACTGTCACAGCCCCTTCGGGGAACACCGCGGAACCGGCTTTGCCGGGCCGCTGGTGTTGCCCCCTTGAGGGGGGAGGCGGCTACACGCAGTGAGCAAGCAACGGGGGTGTAAAGGAATCACGATGGGAAAGATCACCGGCTTCATGGAGCATGAGCGTATCGAAGAGGGCTACAAGCCCGTCGACGAGCGCCTCAAGCACTACAAGGAATTCGTCGTCGGCCTGGACACCGAACAGGCCAAGGTGCAGGGCGCGCGCTGCATGGATTGCGGCACGCCGTTCTGCAACAGCGGCTGCCCGGTCAACAACATCATTCCGGACTTCAACGACCTCGTGTACCGCAACGATTGGCAGAACGCCTTCGCGGTGCTGGACTCGACCAACAACTTCCCCGAGTTCACGGGCCGCATCTGCCCCGCGCCCTGCGAGGCGGCTTGCGTGCTCAACGTGAACGACGACGCGGTCGGCATCAAGTCGCTGGAGCACGCGATCATCGACCGCGCCTGGGACGAAGGCTGGGTGGCGCCGCGCGTCGCCAAGCACAAGACCGGCAAGAAGGTCGCGGTGGTGGGCTCGGGCCCGGCCGGCATGGCGGCCGCGCAGCAGCTCGCGCGCGCCGGCCACGACGTGACGCTGTTCGAGAAGAACGACCGCGTCGGCGGCCTGCTGCGCTACGGCATTCCCGACTTCAAGATGGAGAAGTCGCACATCGATCGCCGCGTCGAGCAGATGAAGGCCGAAGGCGTGGTGTTCCGCTCCGGCGTGATCGTCGGCGCTACGAAAGACCCGCTGGGCAAGGGCTCCAAGGTCACGAACCTGGCCAAGGAAACCGTCACGCCCGAGCAGCTGCAGAAAGAGTTCGACGCTGTGCTGCTGACCGGCGGCGCCGAGCAGTCGCGCGACCTGCCGGTGCCCGGCCGCGATCTCGACGGCATCCACTTCGCGATGGAGTTCCTGCCGCAGCAGAACCGCGTCAACGCGGGCGACAAGGTCAAGGGCCAGCTGCGCGCCGACGGCAAGCACGTGATCGTCATCGGCGGTGGCGACACCGGCTCCGACTGCGTGGGCACGAGCAACCGCCACGGCGCCGTCAGCGTCACGCAGTTCGAACTGATGCCGCAGCCGCCCGAGGAAGAGAACCGCCCGCTGACTTGGCCGTACTGGCCGATCAAGCTGCGCACCAGCTCCAGCCATGAGGAAGGCTGCGAGCGCGAGTTCGCGATCTCGACCAAGGAGTTCATCGGCGAGAAAGGCAAGGTCACCGGCCTGAAGACGGTTCGCGTCGAATGGAAGGACGGCAAGATGCAGGAAGTGGCCGGCAGCGAGCAGGTGCTCAAGGCCGACCTCGTGCTGCTCGCCATGGGCTTCGTGAGCCCCGTGGCCAACGTGCTCGACGCCTTCGGCGTGGAGAAGGACGCGCGCGGCAATGCGAAAGCAACGGTCGACTTCATCGGCGGCTATGCCACCAACGTTCCGAAGGTCTTTGCCGCGGGCGATATCCGCCGCGGACAGTCGCTGGTGGTGTGGGCGATTCGCGAAGGCCGCCAGGCCGCGCGCTCGGTGGACGAATTCCTGATGGGCTTCAGCGACCTGCCTCGCTGATCCCCGCGGATCGCGTTGGTAGCGAGTTCCTGACGAGGGTCTGACGGCCGCCGCGCTGAATTTTGTTTCAATTCGGCGTGGCCGCCCACGGCCCCGTTATCATCCGCGTCAAACCGCATGCCGGGATGCTTGAAAGAGCGCCCCGGCATTTTTATTGAGATGGACCCAGCCACACCACTGCCACATCCCTTCGTAGAGTTTCGCGACGTCAGATTCGGCTATGGCGCACGCGCCATCCTCGATGGCGTTTCGTTCGTCGTGCCGCGCGGCAAGGTGACGGCGCTGATGGGAGCCTCCGGCGGCGGCAAGACAACGGTGTTGCGCCTGATCGGCGGACAGCAGAAGGCGCAGCGCGGCGAGGTGCTCTTCGACGGCAGCGATGTCGGCAAGATGGATGTGAGCGCCCTCTACGCGGCGCGTCGGCGCATGGGCATGCTGTTCCAGTTCGGTGCGCTGTTCACCGACATGAGCGTGTTCGACAACGTCGCGTTCCCGCTGCGCGAGCACACGCAGCTCCCCGAGGCGCTGGTGCGCGACGTGGTGCTCATGAAGCTCGATGCCGTCGGCCTGCGCGGCGCGCGCGACCTGATGCCCAGCGAGGTGTCGGGCGGCATGGCGCGGCGCGTGGCGCTGGCGCGTGCCATTGCGCTCGACCCCGATCTCGTGATGTACGACGAGCCCTTCGCCGGACTCGACCCGATCTCGCTGGGCACCGCCGCGCGGCTGATTCGCCAGCTGAACGACGCGCTGGGGCTCACCAGCATCATCGTGTCGCACGATCTCGAGGAAACCTTCCGCATCGCCGATCACGTGATCATCCTGGCCAACGGCGGCATCGCCGCGCAGGGCACGCCCGCCGAGGTGCGCGAGAGCGCCGATCCGCTGGTTCATCAGTTCGTCAATGCGCTGCCCGACGGGCCGGTGCATTTCCATTACCCGGGCGTCAGCATCGAGGACGACTTCGGCAACGTCGAAGGAGGGCGCTCATGACCTGGTGGAAGCCATCCGACGCCGGCTTTGCCACGCGCCGCCACCTGGCCAACCTGGGCTATGGCGCGAAGCTCTTCATGCGGCTCGTCGGCCCGGGCGCGCGGATCATGCGCCGCTTCGGGCTGGTGCGCGACCAGATCCATTTCCTGGGCAACTACTCGCTCGCGATCATCGGCGTGTCGGGCCTGTTCGTGGGCTTCGTGCTCGGGCTGCAGATGTACTACGCGCTGCAGCGCTACGGATCTTCCGAGGCGCTGGGCCTGCTGGTCGCGCTGAGCCTCGTGCGCGAGCTCGGTCCGGTGGTGGCGGCATTGCTTTTCACCGGGCGCGCCGGCACCTCGCTGACGGCCGAGATCGGCCTCATGAAG
This sequence comes from Variovorax sp. YR750, assembly GCF_900109805.1. NCBI lineage: Bacteria > Pseudomonadati > Pseudomonadota > Betaproteobacteria > Burkholderiales > Comamonadaceae > Variovorax > Variovorax sp. YR750. The sequence goes on along the minus strand of NZ_FOBJ01000003.1, from coordinate 147,089 downwards.
GCCGACGAGCAACTGAGCGCCATGGAGATGATGGCGATCGACCCGGTGCAGCGCGTGCTCGCGCCGCGCTTCTGGGCCGGCGTCATCACGATGCCGCTGCTGGCGGCGGTGTTCAGCGCGGTCGGCATCCTGGGCGGCTACGTGGTGGGCGTGATGATGCTGGGCGTGGACCCCGGCGCGTTCTGGGGGCAGATGCAGGGCGGCGTCGACGTGTGGCGCGACGTCGGCAACGGCGTCATCAAGAGCATCGTCTTCGGCTTCACCGTGACCTTCATCGCACTGCTGCAGGGCTACGAGGCCCAGCCCACGCCCGAGGGTGTGTCGCGCGCGACCACGCGGACCGTGGTGTCCGCGTCGCTGGCCGTGCTGGGGCTGGACTTCCTGCTCACCGCCATGATGTTCAGCATCTGAAGAGGCCCGGCCTCCTTCGTTCTAGATAGACAGAGAGTCAAACCATGCAACGTTCCAACAACGACATCTGGGTCGGCCTGTTCGTCCTGATCGGCGCTGCTGCGCTGCTGTTTCTCGCGCTGCAGTCGGCCAACCTGCTGAGCCTGAACTTCCAGAAGACCTATTCGGTCACGGCGCGCTTCGACAACATCGGCGGCCTGAAGCCGCAGACCGCGGTGAAGAGCGCGGGCGTGGTGGTCGGCCGTGTGGAATCCATCTCCTTCAACGACAAGACCTTTCAGGCAGACGTCACGCTGGCTTTGCAAAACCGCTACAGTTTTCCCAAGGACAGCTCGCTCAAGATCCTGACCAGTGGCCTGCTCGGCGAGCAGTACATCGGGATCGAGGCGGGCGCCGAGGACAAGAACTTGCAAGCCGGCGACACCATCACCGCGACCCAGTCGGCCGTGGTGCTGGAGAACCTGATCAGCCAGTTCCTGTACAGCAAGGCGGCGGAGGGAAATTCGACGTCTGGAACAGCCAATAAGAAATGAAAACACGATCTTCTTTGTTTTTTGCTATGAATAACGTAGCAAGCTGGGCCCGCTGGATTGGCGCCGGCGCAGTACTCGCCTTGGCCGCCGGTTGCGCGACCGGCCCCAATGCCAACCCCGCCGATCCCTTCGAGCCGTTCAACCGGGGCGTCTCGCGCTTCAACGACGCCGTCGACGACGCCGTGCTGGTGCCCGCGGCCACGGCCTACCAGAACGTGCTGCCCTCGATGGTGCGCACAGGCGTGAACAACTTCTTCGGCAACATCGGCGACGTCTGGAACCTGGCCAACAACGTGGCCCAGCTGAAGCTGCAGAACAGTGCCGAGACCTTCATGCGCCTGAACGTCAACACCTTCTTCGGTCTCGGCGGCGTGCTGGACGTGGCGACCGAGGCGGGCATTCCGCGCCACGAGGAAGACTTCGGCCAGACCCTGGGCCGCTGGGGCGTGGGCGCCGGCCCTTACGTGGTGCTGCCGCTGCTGGGTTCCTCCACGCTGCGCGACACAGCCGCCAAGCCGCTCGACATGTGGGGCGACCCGCTGGGCCATGTGGAGGACATTCCCTGGCGCAATTCGCTGACGGTGCTGCGCGTCGTCGACACGCGCTCGCAGTACCTGCGCGCGAGCCGTCTGCTCGGCGACGCGGCGCTCGACAAGTATTCGTTCACGCGCGATGCGTTCCTGCAGCGCCGTCGCAGCCAGGTCTACGACGGCAACCCGCCGGACGACGGCGGCGGCATGGACAAGGGCGCCGACAAATAAACAAAGTGACGCGGTGGAGGGGGGCTGCTTGCATCCGGTTGCAAGGCTTCACCTCCCGGACAGGAACCCGGTCCACCCTGGTGGGCTCGAATCCGTTCCTGTCTCAGCAGCCGGTTTTTCCGGGTGCCTGCGGATTTTCAAACTTGAATGAGGGAATCTCCATGAACAACAAGACCCTGCAACGTCGCGATCTCGGCCGCCTGGTGCTGGCTGGCGCCCTGCTGTTCGGTGCCGCCGTCGCTTTCGTCCAGCCCGCCCGTGCCGCCGATGAAGCGCCCGACGCACTGGTCAAGCGCCTGTCGACCGACGTGCTCGAGACGATCAAGGCCGACTCGTCCATCAAGTCGGGCGACGTCAACAAGATCATGGTGCTGGTCGACAGCAAGATCATGCCGAACGTCAACTTCCAGCGCATGACCGCCTCGGCCGTCGGCCCGGCCTGGCGTACTGCCACCCCCGAGCAGCAGAAGCGCCTGCAGGACGAGTTCAAGGCCCTGCTGGTTCGCACCTACGCCGGCGCGCTCGACCAGGTGACCGACCAGACCGTGACCATCCGTCCGTTCCGCGGCTCGCCCGACGACAAGGACGTGCTGGTGCGCACCGAGGTCAAGGGCCGCGGCGACCCGGTCCAGCTCGACTACCGCCTCGAGAAGACCCCCGGCCAGGGCGCCGGCTGGAAGGTCTACAACCTCAACGTGCTGGGCGTCTGGCTGGTCGATACCTACCGCACCCAGTTCGCGCAGGAAATCAACAAGAGCGGCATCGACGGACTGATCGCCGCGCTGGCCGCGCGCAACAAGGGCAACGGCAAGAGCTGAGCGGGAGCTGCGCGCGATGCTGGTCCTGCCCGCCCGACTCACCCATGACGAGGCTCCCGCCTGCATGCGCATGCTGCAGCAGGGGTTGAAGGGCCAGGCCGACTCGTCGTCCACCGTGGTCGACGCGACGGCGCTGACCCAGTTCGATTCCTCGGCACTGGCCGTGCTGCTGGAATGCCGGCGTGAATCGAGCGCGCTGGGCCGGGGGTTCTCCGTCAAGGGCCTGTCGCCCCGGCTGCGCGAGTTGGCTGCGCTGTACGGCATTGCGGGCCTTTTGCCCGCCGCGCCCTGAAAAAGTAACGGCACCTTAAAATCGCGGGCTCCCATGCCCGCGATCTCATTCCAGTCGGTCTCCAAGACCTATCCCCCCTCCAGACAGCAGAAAGCCCAGGGCAAGCCGGGGCTGAAGGCGGTCGACGAGGTCAGCTTCCAGATCGAAGAGGGCGAGTTCTTCGGCCTGCTCGGCCCGAACGGCGCGGGCAAGACCACCCTGATCAGCATGCTCGCGGGCCTTTCCCGGCCCACGGCGGGCGCCATCAGCGTCCATGGCTTCGACGTGCAGCGCGACTACGCGCAGGCGCGCCGCCAGCTCGGCATCGTGCCGCAGGAGCTGGTGTTCGACCCCTTCTTCAACGTGCGCGAGTCGCTGCGCATCCAGTCGGGCTACTTCGGCATCACCAACAACGAAGCCTGGATCGACGAGCTGCTGCAGAGCCTGGGTCTCGCCGACAAGGCCACGGCCAACATGCGTCAGCTCTCCGGCGGCATGAAGCGCCGCGTGCTGGTGGCGCAGGCGCTGGTGCACAAGCCGCCGGTGATCGTGCTCGACGAACCCACCGCCGGTGTCGACGTCGAACTGCGCCAGACGCTGTGGCAGTTCGTCGCCAGGCTCAACAAGCAGGGCAGTACCGTGCTGCTCACCACCCATTACCTCGAAGAAGCCGAGGCGCTGTGCAGCCGCATCGCTATGCTCAAGCTGGGCAAGGTGATCGCACTCGACCGCACCAGCGAACTGCTGAAGTCGGCCGCGAGCAACGTGCTGCGCTTCAAGACCGATGCCATGCTGCCCTGGGCCATCGCCCAGCATGCGCGCATCACCGGGCGCATCGTGCAGCTGCCCGCGCAGAACGCGCATGAAGTCGAACAACTGCTGGCCGCGATCCGCGAAGCCGGCGTCGCGGTGGAAGACGTGGAAATGCGCAAGGCCGACCTGGAAGACGTGTTCATCGACCTGATGGCCGGCGAGCAGACCCCGCTGGAGGTGGCGCGATGATGGCCGTCACGGGCTGGCGCGCGCTGCTCTACAAGGAAACGCTGCGCTTCTGGAAGGTCGGCTTCCAGACTGTGGGCGCGCCGGTGCTCACCGCGCTGCTGTACCTGATGGTGTTCGGCCACGTGCTCGAAGACCACGTGAAGGTCTACGGCACGGTCGGCTACACCGCCTTCCTCATTCCCGGCCTGGTGATGATGAGCGTGCTGCAGAACGCCTTCGCCAACAGCTCGTCGTCGATCATCCAGAGCAAGATCATGGGCAACCTGGTCTTCGTGCTGCTCACGCCGCTGTCGCACTGGGGCTGGTTCTTCGCCTACGTGGGCTCGTCGATCATCCGCGGGCTGGCCGTGGGCGTGGGCGTGTTCGCGGTCACTATCTTCTTCGCGGTGCCGGGCTTCGAGGCACCGGGGTGGATCCTGGTGTTCGCGCTGCTGGGCTCGGCCATGCTGGGCACGCTGGGCCTCATCGCCGGTCTCTGGGCCGAGAAGTTCGACCAGATGGCGGTGTTCCAGAACTTCCTGATCATGCCCATGACCTTCCTGTCGGGCGTTTTCTATTCGATCGGCTCGCTGCCGCCGTTCTGGCAGAAGGTCAGCCACCTGAACCCGTTCTTCTACATGATCGACGGCTTCCGTTACGGCTTCTTCGGCGTGAGCGACGCCTCGCCCTGGCTCAGCCTGGGCATCGTCGGCACCGCGTGGCTGGTGGTGAGCGCCATCGCCGTCCATCTCCTGCGCACAGGCTACAAAATCCGGGGCTAGAACATGGCTCTCCCCCAGTCTTCGCGCACTTCGTGTCGCTTCGCCAACCCCCTTCCGGGGGCAACACCTGCGGCCCGGCAAAGCCGGTTCCGCGGTGTTTTCCAATAAATGCTCATCCCATGACCGCTGACCAGCTCCAAGCCATCATCACCGCCCACCTGCCGTGCGAGCACATCTCGCTGGAGGGCGATGGCCGACATTGGTACGCGACCATCGTCTCGGCCGAGTTCGAGGGCAAGCGCTCGATCCAGCGCCACCAGCGGGTCTACGCCACCCTGGGTGCGAAAATGCATACCGACGAGGTGCATGCGCTTTCGATGAAGACATACACGCCGGCCGAATGGGCGGCGGTGGAAAAATAACTCCCCGGCCCCTCGTGGCCCCCTGATTTCGCTGGAACTTCGATGGACAAACTTCTGATTCGCGGCGGGCGAGAGCTCCGCGGCGAAGTACTCATTTCCGGCGCCAAGAACGCAGCGCTGCCCGAACTGTGCGCGGCCCTGCTGACCGACCAGCCCGTGACGCTGCACAACGTGCCGCGCCTGCAGGACGTGTCGACCATGCTCAAGCTGGTGCGCAACATGGGCGTTTCGGCCGAGCGCGACGACAACGGCACCGTGCAGCTCAACGCGGCCGAACTCACCAGGCCGGAAGCGCCCTACGAGCTGGTCAAGACCATGCGCGCCTCCGTGCTGGCCCTGGGCCCGCTGCTGGCGCGCTTCGGCCATGCCAAGGTGTCGCTGCCGGGCGGCTGCGCCATTGGCTCGCGGCCGGTCGACCAGCACATCAAGGGCCTGCAGGCCATGGGCGCCGAGATCGTGGTCGACCACGGCTACATGGTCGCGCGCCTGCCGGCCGGTCGCACGCGGCTGAAGGGCGCGCGCATCCTGACCGACATGGTCACCGTCACCGGCACCGAGAACTTCCTCATGGCCGCCGCGCTGGCCGAGGGCGAGACGCTGCTCGAGAACGCCGCGCAGGAGCCGGAGATCGTCGACCTGGCCGAAATGCTGATCCGCATGGGCGCGAAGATCGAAGGCCACGGCACCAGCCACATCCGCATCCAGGGCGTCGAGAAGCTGCACGGTTGCGAGCACGCCGTGGTGGCAGACCGCATCGAGGCCGGCACCTTCATGTGCGCCGTGGCGGCCACCGGCGGCGAGGCCTTCCTGCGCAATGCGCGCGGCGATCACCTCGACGCGGTGATCGACAAGCTGCGCGACGCCGGTTGCAAGGTCACCCCCGAGAAGGACGGCGTGCGCATCGCCTCCAAGGGCCCGGCCTACGAGCACCTGAAGGCGCAGAGCTTCAGCACCACCGAGTACCCGGGCTTCCCGACCGACATGCAGGCCCAGTTCATGGCCCTGAACGTGATCGCGCGCGGCGCCTCGATGGTCACCGAGACCATCTTCGAGAACCGCTTCATGCACGTGAACGAGATGGTGCGCCTGGGCGCCCACATCCATGTCGAAGGCAAGGTGGCGATGGTCGAGGGCGTGCAGCAGCTCTCTGGCGCCACCGTGATGGCCACCGACCTGCGCGCGTCGGCCAGCCTCGTCATCGCCGGCCTCGTGGCCGAGGGCGAGACGCTGGTCGACCGCATCTACCACCTCGATCGGGGCTACGACCGCATGGAAGCCAAGCTGCGCGGCCTGGGCGCCGACATCGAACGACTGACGGGAGCGGCCGCCGCATGATTACCCTTGCATCACAGGAGTCGCAATCGTGATCACGCTTGCTCTGTCCAAAGGCCGCATCTTCGAAGAGACGATGCCCCTGCTGGCCGCCGCCGGCATCGAGGTCACCGAAGACCCCGAGAAGTCGCGCAAGCTCATCCTCGGCACCACCCGCCCCGACGTGCGCGTGGTGCTGGTGCGCGCCTCCGACGTGCCCACCTACGTGCAGTACGGCGGCGCCGACCTCGGCGTGACCGGCCTCGACGTGCTGCTGGAGCACGGCAACCAGGGCCTCTACCAGCCGCTGGACCTGCGCATCGCCGCCTGCCGCCTGAGCGTCGCCGTGCGCGCCGACTACGACTACGCCTCGGCCGTGAAGCAGGGCTCGCGCCTGCGCGTGGCCACCAAGTACGTGGGCCTCGCGCGCGACTTCTTCGCCAGCAAGGGCGTGCACGTCGACCTGATCAAGCTCTACGGCAGCATGGAGCTGGCGCCGCTCACCGGCCTGGCCGACGCCATCGTCGACCTGGTCTCCACCGGCAACACGCTCAAGGCCAACCACCTCGTCGAGGTGGAGCGCATCATGGACATCAGCGCCCGCCTGGTGGTGAACCAGGCCGCGCTCAAGCTCAAGCGCGAGCCGATCCGCCACATCATCGACGCGTTCGCATCCGCCATTCCTTCCGCCTGAACCCTTCCGTCCAGTCCCATGACCCTGAAAGCAGCCCCCCTCCGCCTGTCCACGACTTCAGCCAGCTTCGACGCTGAATTCAAGGCGCGGCTGCATTGGTCCGCGGACGCCGACGCGGCCATCGAGAAAGTCGTGGCTGACATCCTCGCCGACGTGCAGAAGCGAGGCGACGAGGCGGTGCTCGAGTACACGAACCGTTTCGACAAGCTCGACGCGAAGACGCTGCCCGAGCTGGAGTTGACGCAAGCTGAGCTGAAGGCCGCTTTCGAGGCTCTGCCCGCCGCGCAGCGCGACGCGCTCGAAGCTGCCGCGCGCCGCGTGCGCAGCTATCACGAGGCCCAGAAGAAGGCCAGCGGCGAGAGCTGGAGCTACCGCGACACCGACGGCACGCTGCTCGGCCAGAAGGTCACGCCGCTCGACCGCGTCGGCATCTACGTGCCGGGCGGTAAGGCCGCCTATCCGTCGAGCGTGCTGATGAACGCCATTCCGGCGCACGTTGCCGGCGTGGGCGAGATCATCATGGTCGTGCCGACGCCGAAGGGCGAGAAGAACCAGCTGGTGCTGGCAGCGGCCTACGTGGCCGGCGTGACGCGCGGCTTCACCATCGGCGGCGCCCAGGCCGTGGCCGCGCTGGCCTACGGCACCGCCACCGTTCCCGCCGTCGACAAGATCACCGGCCCGGGCAACGCCTACGTCGCGGCCGCCAAGCGCCGCGTGTTCGGCACCGTGGGCATCGACATGATCGCGGGCCCCAGCGAGATCCTGGTGCTGGCCGACGGCACCACGCCGCCCGAGTGGGTGGCGATGGACCTGTTCAGCCAGGCCGAGCACGACGAGCTGGCCCAGAGCATCCTGCTGTGCCCCGACGCGGCCTACATCGACCGCGTGCAGGCCGAGATCGACCGCCTGCTGCCCGCCATGCCGCGCGCGGAAATCATCGCCGCCTCGCTCAACGGACGCGGCGCGCTGATCCACACGAAGAGCATGGAAGAGGCCTGCGAGATCAGCAACCGCATCGCTCCCGAGCACCTGGAAGTGAGCAGCAGCGAGCCGAACCGTTGGGAGCCGCTGCTGCGCCACGCCGGCGCGATCTTCCTCGGCGCCTTCACCAGCGAGAGCCTGGGCGACTACTGCGCCGGGCCGAACCACGTGCTGCCCACCAGCGGCACGGCGCGCTTTTCGAGCCCGCTGGGCGTGTACGACTTCCAGAAGCGCTCCAGCCTGATCGAGGTCAGCGAGGCCGGCGCGCAGGTGCTGGGTCCGGTCGCCGTGACGCTCGCCGAAGGCGAAGGCCTGCAGGCGCACGCCGAGGCCGCCCGCATGCGGCTGCGTAAGATCTGAATTCCAATAACAACCCGCATGCGGGAGGAGCACGCCTGATGATCGATCGTCTTTTCGGTTTGCGTTTCTTCGGTTCGCGCCTGTTCAGATTCACCACCACGGCCATCGCGGGCGCCGCGCTGCTGGCGGCCTGCAGCCAGATGCCGCAGGCGCCGCGCGAATCGGTGGCCGCCACTGCCACGCCCAGCGCCGCGCCTGCAGCGCCGGCACCGCAGCTCGGCACGCAGTGGGGCGAGGGCATCGAATCGAAGACCCGCACGGTCGTCACCAAGCGCCTTTCCGACCGGCCGGACGACCTGGCCTCGCTGGGCTACAACGAAGCCTCCGCCGTGCGCCGCGCGGTGGGCGCAAACGCCGAAAGACGCCTGAACCTGCTGCTGGCCGACGGCGACGTCGAGTGGTCGGTGCTCGACGAGGACGGCCGCCCGCTGCCGCTGCAGCGCGCCCGCCGTGGCAGCGGCGGCGACGACATGTTCCGCCTCGCCGGTGTCGAGGGCTCGCGCTACACGCTGCGCTTTCGCAACCTGAGCGAGCGCAGCTACGAGGTGATCGCCACGGTCGACGGCCTCGACGTGCTCAGCGGCAAGCCCGGCAGCCTGCGCAACGGCGGCTACGTGCTGCAGCCGCTGCAGTCGCTGACCATCGAAGGCTTCCGCAAGAGCCAGAACGAGGTGGCCGCCTTCCGCTTTTCCGCGCCCGGCCGCGCCTACGCGGCGAACACCGAGGCCGGCGACGTGCGCAACATCGGCGTGATCGGCGCCGCGCTGTTCGAGCTCGAGCAGCGCGACGTGCCCCGCCGCCAGCGCCGCGACGCCGCGCCGCAGCAGCCCAGCGCATTCCCCGCCGACGGCACCTACGCGCCGCCGCCGCGCTACCGCAAGTGATGCCCATGAAGCGTGCCGTCTTCCTGCTGCTCGTGCTGGCGGCGGCCGCCGGCGGCGCGCGGGCCATGAGCATCCGCGAGCTGCGCACGCTCGAGGCCGGCGAGAAGGACGGCAAGGCCTACGCCAGCTACTACCTCGTCGGCGTGCTCGAAGGCCTGCGCGAAGGCGTGGAAGCCTCGCAGCGCAACGGGCAGAAGCCCGTGTTCTGCGTCGAGGGCCGCCGCCTCGAGCCCTCCATGGCGCGCTCGCTCTACCAGACCGAGCTGAGCCGCAATTCCGACAGTTACGAAGCCGACATGCCCGTGCAACTGGTCATGATCGGCGCCCTCCGCAACAGCTACCGCTGCACCCGATGACCGCACCTGCCCCCGAATCCGCCCGCCCTTCGCTCGAACGCATCCGCGACGATGTGCGGTCCATGCATGGCTATGCGGTGCAGGACGCGCGCGGCTTCGTCAAGCTCGACGCGATGGAGAACCCCTACGGCCTGCCGCCCGCGCTGCAGGCCGAGCTCGGCGCGCGGCTCGGCGCGCTGGCGCTCAACCGCTACCCGGGCGAGCGCGGCGCCGACCTGCGGCGCGCGCTGGCCGCGCATGCGCGGATGCCCGAGGGCTTCGAGCTGGTGCTGGGCAACGGCTCGGACGAGCTGATCTCGCTGCTGGCCATCGCCTGCGACCTGCCCGGCGCCACGGTGCTGGCACCCGTGCCCGGCTTCGTGATGTACGCCATGAGCGCGAAGCTGCAGGGCCTGAAGTTCGTCGGCGTGCCGCTCACGGCCGATTTCGAGCTCGACGAGGCCGCCATGCTGGCCGCCATCGCGCGGGAGAAGCCCGCCATCGTCTACCTCGCCTACCCGAACAACCCGACCGCCAACCTGTGGGACGACGCGGTCATCGAGCGGATCGTCGAGGCCCAGGGCGCGCAGGGCGGCCTGGTGGTGATCGACGAGGCCTACCAGCCCTTCGCCGCTCGCAGCTACATCGACCGGCTCGCGAAGCACGGCCACGTGCTGCTGATGCGCACGCTCAGCAAGTTCGGCCTGGCCGGCATCCGCCTGGGCTACCTGATGGGCCCGGCCGCGCTGGTCGCCGAGATCGACAAGGTGCGCCCGCCCTACAACGTGAGCGTGCTCAACTGCGAGTGCGCGCTGTTCGCGCTGGAGCACGCCGACGTGTTCGAGGCTCAGGCCCGGCAGATCCGCGAGGAGCGCGAGCGCCTGATGATGGGGCTCGGCCGCCTGCCCGGCGTGAAGACCTGGCCGAGCGACGCCAACATGATCCTGCTGCGCGTGCCCGATGCCGCCAAGACCTTCGAGGGCATGAAGGCGCACGGGGTTCTGGTGAAGAACGTTTCTAAAATGCACGAACTGCTCGCAAACTGCCTGCGCCTCACCGTCGGAACGGCCGACGAGAATGCGCGGATGCTCGCGGCACTCGAAGCCTCACTATGACCACCCCCACCACCACGGGCAGCACCGATCGCATCGCGACGGTCACCCGCAACACCGCCGAGACGAAGATCACCGTCAGCGTCAACCTCGACGGCACCGGAAAAGCCAAGCTCTCCACCGGCATCGGCTTCTTCGACCACATGCTCGACCAGATCGCCCGCCACGGGCTGATCGACCTCGACATCGACTGCCAGGGCGACCTGCACATCGACGGCCACCACACGGTGGAAGACGTCGGCATCACGCTGGGCCAGGCCGTGGCCAAGGCCGTGGGCGACAAGAAGGGCATTCGCCGCTACGGCCATGCCTACGTGCCGCTCGACGAGGCCCTGAGCCGCGTCGTGATCGACTTCTCGGGCCGTCCGGGCCTGGTGATGCACGTGCCGTTCACCAGCGGGATGATCGGCACCTTCGACAGCCAGCTCACCTACGAGTTCTTCCAGGGCTTCGTGAACCACGCCTTCGTCACGCTGCACATCGACAACCTCAAGGGCGTCAATGCGCACCACCAGTGCGAGACCGTCTTCAAGGCCTTCGCGCGCGCCATGCGCGGCGCGCTGGAGCTCGATCCCCGCTCGGCGGGGGTGATCCCGTCGACCAAGGGCTCGCTCTGAGGCCGGCGATCGTCAAGCTATGAAATCTGTAGCAGCAAACACCGTCGCGGTCGTCGACTACGGCATGGGCAACCTGCATTCCGTGTCGCAGGCCGTGCGCCATGCGGCCGACCAGGTCGGCGTGGAGGTGTTCGTCACCTCCGACCCCGACGTGGTCCGCAAGGCCACCCGCGTGGTTCTGCCGGGGCAGGGCGCAATGCCCGACTGCATGCGCGAACTGCGCGACTCCGGCCTGCAGGAATCGGTGCTCGAGGCGGCGGCGAGCAAGCCGCTCTTCGGCGTGTGCGTGGGCATGCAGATGATGCTGTCGCGCAGCGACGAGGGCCCGACCGACGGCCTGGGCCTCATTCCGGGCGAGGTGGTCAAGTTCGACCTGGCCGGCCGCCTGCAGCCCGACGGCAGCCGCTTCAAGGTGCCGCAGATGGGCTGGAACCAGGTGCGGCAGGCCCAGCCGCACGCGGTGTGGGCGGGGGTTCCCGACCTCAGCTACTTCTATTTTGTGCACAGCTTCTATGCCCGCCCGGCCGACCCCAAACACAGTGTGGGTGAAGCGGAATATGGCGCGAGCTTTACCGCGGCCATCGCACGCGATAACATTTTTGCAACCCAGTTCCACCCGGAGAAGAGTGCGGACCACGGGCTGCAGCTATATCGCAATTTCCTCCACTGGAATCCCTGAACTTGTTTTTTCCAGCCGGGCTGAAGCTCCGACAGCCCGGATTTCGCATACTCGCGTCACTTCCATGCTCCTCATTCCCGCCATTGATCTCAAAGACGGCCACTGCGTTCGACTCAAGCAGGGCGACATGGATCAGTCCACCATCTTCAGCGAAGACCCCGCAGCCATGGCCCGCAAGTGGGTCGACGCCGGCGCGCGGCGGCTGCACCTGGTCGACCTGAACGGCGCCTTCGCCGGCAAGCCGCAGAACCACGCGGCGATCAAGGCGATCCTGAAAGAGGTGGGCGACGACATCCCGGTGCAGCTCGGCGGCGGCATCCGCGACCTCGACACCATCGAGCGCTACATCGACGACGGCCTGCGCTACGTGATCATCGGCACCGCCGCGGTCAAGAACCCCGGCTTCCTGAAGGACGCCTGCAGCGCCTTCGGCGGCCACATCATCGTGGGCCTCGACGCCAAGGACGGCAAGGTCGCCACCGACGGCTGGAGCAAGCTCACGGGCCACGAGGTGGCCGACCTGGGCAAGAAGTTCGAGGACTACGGCGTCGAGTCGATCATCTACACCGACATCGGCCGCGACGGCATGCTCTCTGGCATCAACATCGAGGCCACCGTCAAGCTGGCGCAGGCGCTGACCATCCCGGTGATCGCCTCGGGCGGCCTGTCGAACATGGCCGACATCGACCAGCTCTGCGCGGTCGAGTCCGACGGCGTCGAGGGCGTGATCTGCGGCCGCGCCATCTATTCGGGCGATCTCGACTTCGCCGCCGCGCAGGCCCGCGCGGACGAACTGGCCGCCTGACGCTCCCGGCGCGCAGCGCGTGCTCTCCGCGCTCGCCATTGCCAATTACCGATCGCTGCGGCAGCTGACCGTGCCGCTGGGCCGGCTCACGGTCGTGACCGGGCCCAACGGCAGCGGCAAGTCGAGCGTGTATCGCGCGATGCGCCTGCTGGCCGACATCGCCAACGGCGGCGTGATCCGCTCGCTGGTGCGCGAAGGAGGGCTTTCATCCACGCTGTGGGCCGGGCCCGAGCGCTTCTCGGCCGCCATGCTGCGCGGCGACGTGCCGGTGCAGGGCACGGGCCGCAGCGAACCGGTGGCGCTGAAACTGGGCTTTGCGGGCGTCGAGGCCGAAGACTTCGGCTACGCCATCGACATCGGCCTGCCGCCGCCGATTCCCTCGACCGCGTTCTCGCACGACCCGCAGATCAAGCACGAAGCCATCTGGAGCGGCCCGCTGCTGCGGCCCTCCACGCAACTGGTCGACCGCAAGGGTGCTGCCCTGCGCCTGCGCGAAGGCAAGGGCTGGCATGCCGTGGGCCGGCCGATCCCGGCCTTCGCCAGCATGATGACCGAGCACGCCGACCCGCGCGACGCGCCCGAGATGCTCACGCTGCGCGAGCAGATGCGCTCCTGGCGCTTCTACGACCATTTCCGCTCCGACGCCGATGCGCCCGCGCGCCAGCCGCAGCTGGGCACCTACACGCCGGTGCTCGCCAACGACGGCGCGGACCTGGCGGCCGCGCTGCAGACCATCCGCGAGATCGGCGACAACGAGGCGCTCGACCGCGCCGTGGACGACGCCTTCCCGGGCGCCGGCATCGAGATCCGCGTGACCGGCGACCGCTTCGAGACGCTGATGCACCAGCACGGCCTGCTGAGGCCCCTGACAGCCGCCGAGCTCTCCGACGGCACGCTGCGCTACCTGTTGTGGATCGCGGCGCTGCTCACGCCGCGGCCGCCCGCGCTGCTGGTGCTCAACGAACCCGAAACCAGCCTGCACCCCGACCTGCTGCCGGCGCTGGGCCGCCTCATCGCGCAGGCCGCGCGGCAGTCGCAGGTGATCGTGGTGTCGCACGCGGCGCGGCTCATTTCCGCGCTGGACGACAGCGACGGCATGCAGCCGGTGGTGCTGGAGAAGCGTTTCGGCGAGACGCGCATCGCGAACCTCGACATGAGCGAGATTCCGCGATGGGAGTGGCCGGCGCGGTAGTGGTGGCCGGTCGATCGAGGGCTTATTCCGCCTTGACCGACATGGTCTGGATGATCGTCTCCAGCTGCGCGCTCATCGGCAGGTTGATGCTTTCCCCCGACGGCAGCTTGCGCAGGAACCAGCGCTTGTACTGGCGCTCGATCTCGCCATCTTCCGCGAGCACCTGGAAGGTGTCGATCACCACCTTGTTGAGCTGCGGGTCGCCCTTGCGGTACATGATCCCGTAGGGGTCGTAGGAGAGGAAGTCGCCGACCACCTCGTAGTCGGACTTGGCGGCGTCCTTCGCGATCAGGCCGTAGAGCAGCACGTCGTCGGTGGCGAAGGCGTCGGCCTGGCCGCTCTTCACCAACCCGAACGACTCCGCATGGTCGCGCGTCACCTGCAGGTTGATGTTCAGCTTGAACTTGTCCGACAGGTCGCGCAGCGTCTTCTCGTTGGTGGTCCCGGCCGTGACGGCCACCTTCCTGCCCGCGAGGTCGCGGAACGACTTGATCGGCGAGCCCTTCTTCACCAGCACCTTGGTGCCCGAGACGAACATCGTGGGCGAGAAGCTCACGCGCTTCTGGCGCTCGAGGTTGTTGGTGGTGGAGCCGCACTCCAGGTCGACCTTGCCGCTCACGACCGCGTCGATGCGCGAGTCGGAGGTCACGGGCACCCATTTGATCGTGAGGCTCTTGTTCACCGCGTCCTCGATGGCCGTCACCAGTGCGCGGCAGAGCTCGATCGAATAGCCGATGGGCTCGTTGCGCGCATTGAGGTACGAGAACGGCACTGACGACTCGCGGTAGCCGATGGCGATGGTGCCGGTTTCGCGGGCCTTGGCCAGCGTGCCCGTGAGCTGCTCCTGCGCCCGTGCGGGCCCCGCGGGCAGCGCCGCGAGAACCACGGCCGCCAGCAGCGCGGCGAAGAAAGCGGATGGCAGCTTGCCGATGCGCTTCATGGTGTTTCTTCTTCGGCTCAGGCGTGCGCCGGGTGGGCGAGGGTGGCGTTGGCTTCCTCGTCGAGCGCCTTGGCGTTGATCTCGGCGTCGCTCTCGGAAAGCAGCTCGCCCTCCCACTTGGCGACCACCGCAGTGGCGATGGAGTTGCCGACCGCGTTGGTGGCCGAGCGGCCCATGTCGAGGAAGGTGTCCACGCCAAGGATGAGCAGCAGGCCGGCCTCGGGAATGTCGAAGTGGTTCAGCGTGGCGGCGATCACCACCAGCGAGGCGCGCGGCACGCCGGCCATGCCCTTGGAGGTGAGCATCAGGATCAGCAGCATCGTGATCTGCGTGCTAATCGGCATGTGGATGTTGTAGGCCTGCGCGATGAAGAGCACGGCGAAGGTGCAGTACATCATCGAGCCGTCGAGGTTGAACGAGTAGCCCATCGGCATCACGAAGCTGGAGATCTTGCGCTTCACGCCGAAACGGTCGAGCGCCTGCAGGATCTTCGGATAAGCCGCCTCGGAGCTGGCGGTTGCGAACGACAGCAGGAAGGCTTCCTTGATGAGCACCAGCAGCTTGAGCACGCGCGGGCCGAGGAACAGGAAGCCAGCCAGGATCAGCACGCCCCACAGCACGAACAGGCCCAGGTAGAAGTCGCCCATGAACACCGCGAACTTCAGCAGGATGCCCAGGCCGTTGACGGCCACCGTGGCGGCCATGGCGGCCAGCACGGCGAGCGGTGCGAGCTTCATCACGTAGCCCGTGATCTTGAGCATCGCGTGCGAGAGTTCCTCGATGGCGGCGACCAGCGTCTTCGCCTTGTCGCCCAGCGAGGCCAGCGCCACGCCGAAGAACATCGAGAACACCACGATCTGCAGGATCTCGTTGTTGGCCATGGCCTCCACGAAGGACTTCGGCACCGTGTGGCTCACGAAGTCCTTCAGCGTGAATTTCGAGGTGGCGAGGTTGGCCGAGGCGCCGATGTCGGGCAGCGGCAGGCCGAGGTTCTCGCCGGGCTTGAGCAGGTTGGCCATGACCAGGCCGATGACCAGCGAGATCAGCGAGGCGGTGAGGAACCAGCCGATGGCCTTGCCGAACACGCGGCCGACCGACTTGGCGTCGCCCATGTGCGCGATGCCCACCACCAGCGTGGAGAACACCAGCGGGCCGATCAGCATCTTGATGAGGCGCAGGAAGACGTCCGAGACGATGGAGACGTAGTCCGCGATTTCCTTGGCGGCTTTCTTGTCCGGAAAGCTCGAGAAGATCATGTAGCCGACGATGATGCCCAGCACCATCGCGATCAGGATCCATGCGGCCATCGGCAGCTTCTTCATGCGTATCCCCTTTTTGTCGTGTGAGAGTAGTTTTTCGAGCGCTCGGGACCGACTTGCACGTTGTCCCTCGATGCAAGCGATCACAGGGTATCCAAGAAGGCCCCGGGCACGCAATGGCCCTTGATGCCAATTCCGTGCCACGGTATGGGTGCTGCCTACAATTCTCGCCATGAAAATCACCCCGATCGAGTTTCGCGGCCAGCCCGCATTGCGCGCCAGTACCGCCGATGGAAGCACCCTCACGGTGGCCCTGCACGGCGCGCAAGTGCTGTCCTGGACTGCTGCCGACGGGGTGGAAAGGCTCTACCTGAGCCCTTCGGCGGTGTTCGACGGGCAGGCGGCCATCCGTGGCGGGGTGCCCATCTGCTGCCCTCAATTCAACCAGCGCGGCATGTTGCCCAAGCATGGATTCATGCGCAATTTGCCTTGGGTGCATGAGGCTTCGGGCACTCCGGAGACGCTGAGGCTGACGCTTCGCGATTCCGAAGCCACGCGAAAGCTCTGGCCGCACGCTTTTGAGGCGCGGCTGGAGGCCACCCTGTCCACTGGCGGGCTGCGCACCGCGCTCACGCTGGTCAACTGCGGCACGGCGCCCTGGACCTTTGCCGCGGCGCTGCACACCTATCTGCGCGTCGACGACATCTCCGGCGTGCGGCTCGAGGGCCTGCAGGGCTCCAACCGCTGGGATTCGCTGCGCGACGACCGCCATGTGGAAACCTTGGCCGCGTTGCATTTCGATGCAGAGTTCGACAGCGTCTATGCCGCGCCCGCCCAGCCGCTGCGGCTGGTGCAGCCCAGCGGCACGCTCGAGATCTCCCAGAGCGCCAGTTGCAGCGAAACCGTGGTCTGGAACCCCGGCGCCGTGCTCGGTGCGAAACTCGCCGACATGCCCGCCGACGGCTTCCGCCACATGCTCTGCGTGGAAGCGGCCCGCATCGACGAGCCCGTGCTGCTCGCGCCCGGCGCCCAATGGCTCGGCTGGCAACAGCTGCGCGTTCTCTGATTCCTACCGGTTCCTAACCCCACCATGCTTGCCAAACGCATCATTCCCTGCCTCGACGTCACCGGCGGCCGTGTCGTCAAGGGCGTCAACTTCGTCGAACTGCGCGACGCCGGCGATCCGGTCGAGATCGCCGCGCGCTACAACGCGCAGGGGGCCGACGAGCTCACTTTCCTCGACATCACCGCCACCAGCGACGGTCGCGACCTGATCCTGCCGATCATCGAGGCGGTGGCCTCGCAGGTCTTCATTCCCCTGACCGTGGGCGGCGGCGTGCGCACCGTGGCCGACGTACGGCGGCTGCTCAACGCCGGAGCCGACAAGACCAGCTTCAACTCGGCCGCCATCGCCGATCCGCAGGTGATCAGCGACGCATCGCAGAAGTACGGCTCGCAGTGCATCGTGGTCGCCATCGACGCCAAGCGCCGCAGCCCCGAAGAGGCGGCCACGCGCGGCGCGGGCTGGGACGTCTACAGCCACGGCGGGCGCAAGAACACCGGCCTCGACGCCGTCGAATGGGCCACCGAGATGGCGCGCCGCGGCGCTGGCGAGATCCTGCTGACCAGCATGGACCGCGACGGCACCAAGAGCGGCTTCGACCTGGAGCTGACCCGCGCGGTGAGCAACGCCGTCAGCGTGCCGGTGATCGCCTCGGGCGGCGTGGGCAGCCTCGACGACCTGGCCGACGGCATCCAGACCGGGGGCGCCGACGCGGTGCTGGCCGCGAGCATCTTCCACTACGGCGAGCACACGGTGGGCGAGGCTAAGGCCCGCATGGCCGCGCGGGGCATTCCCGTGCGCATCGACCGCTGAGCGGCCCGCCGGACGGCCGCCAAAAGGCTGTCCAAGGGTCTTTTGCCATCCCCGACAATACTTTCCATGAACTGGCTCGATGAAGTGAAGTGGGACGCGAACGGCCTTGTGCCCGTGATCGCGCAGGAACAAGGCAGCAACGACGTGCTGATGTTCGCCTGGATGAACCGCGAGGCGCTCGAGAAGACCGCCGAGCTGGGCCGCGCGGTGTATTTCAGCCGCTCGCGCAACAAGCTGTGGTTCAAGGGCGAGGAATCGGGCCACGTGCAGACCGTGCACGAGATCCGCCTGGACTGCGACAACGACGTGGTGCTGCTCAAGGTCACCCAGCTCGGCCACGAGCCCGGCATCGCCTGCCATACCGGCCGCCACAGCTGCTTCTTCAGCAAGTACGAGAACGGCGGCTGGACGGTGGTCGAGCCCGTCTTGAAAGACCCGGAGTCGATCTACAAATGACGGCCACAGTGAACAACGACGGCAGTACCTCCGACGCTCTCGCGCGCCTGGCCGCGGTCATCGAGAGCCGCCTGCCCGCGCGCGGCGGCGATCCCGAGAAGAGCTATGTCGCGCGCCTGCTGCACAAGGGCCCCGACGCCTTCCTCAAGAAGATCGGCGAGGAAGCCACCGAGGTCGTGATGGCCGCCAAAGACGCCGACCACGGCGGCGACCGCTCGAAAATAGTGAACGAAGTGGCCGACCTGTGGTTCCACACCATGGTGGCGCTGGCGCACTACGGTTTTTCCCCGTCCGACGTCACCGCGGAGCTCGAGCGGCGCGAGGGCACCAGCGGCATCGAGGAAAAGGCGCTGCGCAAGGTGAAGGCGCGGGAATCCGAGGCACCCAACGACTGAAAGGACACCGGTCATGGCCAACGACATCGTGAACGTGGAACCCGACGACTCCCTCAAGACCTGGGGCTGGGTCAGCTACATCCTGCACCTGATCGTGGCCATCGGCGCCGTCGTGCCGGGGGCGCAGGCCTCCGTGCTGCTGCTGCTGATCGCGCTGGTGATCGACTTCGTGAAGCGCGACGACGCGGCCGGCACCTGGCAGGCCTCGCACTTCAGCTGGCGCATCCGCTCGGTGCTGTGGGCCGGCCTGCTCTACATCGTCACCTCGTGGCTCTGGCTGCTGCTCTTCATCCCGGGCTGGATTGCCTGGAGCCTGATCTCGCTGTGGTTCCTCTACCGGATCGTGAAGGGCATGATCCGGATGAACGACAGCCGTCCCATGGAACCCAAAGATGTCATCTGATCCGAACTGCGTCTTCTGCAAAATCATCGAGGGCAAGATTCCCTCCCGCAAGGTCTACGAGGACGAGGACCTGTTCGGCTTCCACGACATCGCGCCCTGGGCGCCGGTGCACTTCATGCTGGTGCCCAAGAAGCACATCGCCTCGATGGCCCAGCTGACGCCCGAAGACTCGGCGCTGATGGGCAAGATCATGACCCTGGCGCCCAAGCTGGCGCTGGAGCAGGGCTGCAGGCCCTATCCGGACGGCGGCTACCGGGTCGTGGTCAATACGGGCGCCGAGGGCGGGCAGGAGGTTCACCATCTCCATGTCCATGTCATGGGTGGCCCCCGGCCGTGGCTTCGCGGCTGAGCGGCATTAAGCCAAACTGTCACATTCCGCCCGACTAAAATCGGACACATTCTTAGGAGTTCTCCATGGGTTCTTTTTCCATCTGGCACTGGCTGATCGTGCTGCTCGTAGTGGTCATGATCTTCGGCACCAAGAAGCTGCGGAACATGGGTTCGGACCTTGGCGGCGCCGTCAAGGGCTTCAAGGACGGCATGAAGGACGGCGCGTCGTCCGATGCCCCCGCTGCCTCGTCGGCCCCCGCCCAGCAAGTGACCGGCCAGCCGGCCAACAGCGACAAGTCGGCGATCGACGTCGAAGCGCGTCAGAAGTCCTGAGCACGGGCAGCAGCACGTGCTCGATCTCGGCATTGAGAAGCTGGCGCTGATCGGCGTCGTGGCGCTGATCGTCATCGGCCCGGAGAAGCTGCCGCGCGTGGCCCGCACCGTCGGCACGCTGCTGGGCAAGGCGCAGCGCTACGTGAACGACGTCAAGGCCGAAGTCAACCGCTCGATGGAGCTCGACGAGCTCCGCAAGATGAAGACCACCGTCGAGGATGCGGCGCGCGACGTCGAGCACAGCATCCACACGGGCGCGAGCGAATTCGAGAAGCAGTTCAGCGGTTCGGGCGAAACCCTCTCGGCGCTGGCCGAACCCGAGCCGCCACCGCCGCCCGTCTACAGGCACCCCCGCAAGAACTGGCGCCTGAAGCAGGGCGCCACGCCGCAGTGGTACAAGGCGCGCAACGGCGTGCGCACCAAGGCGCTTTCGGGCGCCGCGCGCGTCGCCCGTTTCCGCCCTCACACGATCAACAAGATCGACTAGCGGCTTTCCTTCACCGCGTTCCTCGGGCGCCGCTTGCCGGCCGACGTCACGCTATCTTCTTTTCCAATGGCCGATTCAGACAACAAGAGCAAAGACAAGGAAGACGAGCTCGCGGGCACCGAACAGCCGTTCGTGGCGCACCTGATGGAGCTTCGCGACCGCCTGCTCTATTGCGTCTACGGCCTCGTGGTCGCGGGTGTGCTGCTGGCGATCTGGCCCGGTCCGGCCGGCCTGATCGACCTGATCGCAGTGCCTATCAAGGCGCACATGCCGCACGACGCGAAACTCATCGCCATCGGCGTGTTCTCGCCGTTCTTCGTGCCGCTCAAGGTGCTGATGATGGCGGCCGTGCTGCTGGCGCTGCCCTGGCTCATGTACCAGGCGTGGATGTTCATCGCGCCCGGCCTCTACAGCCACGAAAAGCGCTTCGCACTGCCGCTGATCTTTTTCGGCAGCCTGCTGGCTTATGCGGGCATCGCCTTCGTGCAGTTGTTCGTGCTGGACAAGATGTTCAGCTTCATCCAGCGCTTCGCGCCGGCCGCGGTACAGGCGACACCCGACATCTCTTCGTACGTCGAGGCGATCCTGTCGCTCTACATCGCCTTCGGCGTGGCGTTTCAGGTGCCGATCGTCGTCATGCTGCTGGTGCGCTTCGAGATGGTGACCATCGAGAAGCTGAAGTCCTTCCGCGGCTACTTCATCGTGGTCGCGTTCGTCGTCGCCGCAGTGCTCACGCCGCCCGACGTGGTGTCGCAGCTGGCGCTGGCGATACCGATGTGCCTGCTGTACGAGGTGGGCATCGTGGGCGCCAAGTATTTCGCCAGCTCGGGCAAGAAGCCTGAAGACGAACAAAGCACTGACTCGGCTTCGAGCTGAGCAAGCCGTCAAGACCCACCCCGCGGCAGGATTCGCGCCGGCCTTCAGCGCCGCCCGTCAGCCGTCAAAGCATCCCTGAAAGTTCCAGAAACACCGCGGAACCGGCTTTGCCGGGCCGCAGGTGTTGCCCCCGGAAGGGGGTTGGCGAAGCGACAAGAAGTGCGCGAAGCCTGGGGGTGAGCCTTGTTACTCCTGCTGGTTGGGCACCTGCCGGACCGGGCTCTTCGGCCGCAGACCCGGCGTCACGTCCAGCTCCATCTTGTCGCTGCCGCGCTGAAGCGCGAAGCGCGAGGTGCTGCCCGGCTTCAGGCCTGCCACCGCGGTCAGCAGCGCCTGCACGTTGTCGGTCTTCTTCTCGCCAACCGAGGTGATCACGTCGCCCGGGCGGATGCCGGCCTTGGCGGCGGGGCCGTTCTGCAGCACGCCGGTGATGATCACGCCGGAATCGGCCTTCACGCCGAAGGTCTCGGCCAGCTCGGGCGACAGGTCGCTGGGCTCCACGCCGATCCAGCCGCGGCGCACCTGGCCTTCCTTCACGATCCCCTCGAGCACGATCTTGGCCATCGACACGGGAATGGCGAAGCCGATGCCCATGCTGCCGCCCGAGCGCGAGTAGATCGCGGTGTTGATGCCCTGCAGGTTGCCGTTCACGTCGATCAGCGCGCCGCCCGAGTTGCCGGGGTTGATGGCCGCGTCGGTCTGGATGAAGTTCTCGAAGTTGTTGATGCCCAGCTGGTTGCGGCCCAGCGCCGAGACGATGCCGCTGGTCACGGTCTGGCCCACGCCGAAGGGGTTGCCGATGGCCAGCACCTGGTCGCCCACCTGCAGCGCGTCGGAGTCGCCCAGCACGATCACCGGCAGCTTGTCGAGCTCGATCTTCAGCACGGCCAGGTCGGTGTCGGGGTCGGTGCCGATCACCTTGCCGCGCGCGTGGCGGCTGTCGTTGAGCGTCACCTCGATTTCGTCGGCGCCTTCCACCACGTGGTTGTTGGTGAGGATGTAGCCGTCGGGGCTCACGATCACGCCGCTGCCCAGGCCCACCTGGGGCTGGTCGTCCTGGTCGCCGAAGAAGAAGCGGAACCACGGGTCGTTGCTTCGCGGATGGCGCTGCGCGGCCTTGCTGGTGTTGATGCTCACCACCGCCGGCGAGGCCTTCTTGGCCGGCACGCTCAGGCTGCCGGCCGCCGGCACGCCCGGGTTGTTGCCGGCCGGGGCCTCGATGATCGACACCACGCCGCCCAGCGAGGTCGCGCGCTTGTTGAGCCACTCGGGCTTGAGCGTCGCGACGACGAAGTAGGCCGCGAGCAGGACGGTCACGGCTTGGGCGAATAGCAGCCAGGTGCGTTTCATGAAAGATTGGTGAAAAAGACGTTGGAAGCCGCAGTGCAGCGCAGCAATGTTGTCAATTGTCCCTCAACCGCATGGCCCAGAAACCGCTCGCCGAGGTCGAGATTAGGACTTACTGCGTACGTAAACCCGGGTTAACACCTAGCATTGCGGGTCGGACCCATCCGGTCCGGGCTTTTCCGGCCTCCCGCGCTGCCCACCCGGTGGAAGCGGCCAGGCATTCCGCCCGCCAGCGCGCCATTCTTCCGTCTTCTCACCCGGCCTTGCGGCTGGCGCGCGGCCAAGACCTCCCTGCCAGCCATGACTTCAGAAGCAAACTTCCCGGACGGCGCGCAGCCGGCACCGGCGCGCACGCTCGGTACGCGCGACTACAAGACCCTCGGCCTGTCCGCCCTCGGCGGCACCCTGGAGTTCTACGACTTCGTCATCTACGTGTTCTTCGCCACCGTGCTGGGGGCGCTGTTCTTCCCGACGGACATGCCCGACTGGCTGCGGCAGCTGCAGACCTTCGGCATCTTCGCGGCCGGCTACCTGGCGCGCCCGGTGGGCGGCATCGTCATCGCGCATTTCGGCGACATCTTCGGCCGCAAGCGCATGTTCACGCTGTCGATCTTCCTGATGGCGGCCCCCACGCTGGTGATCGGCCTGCTGCCGACCTACGCGAGCATCGGCGTCGCCGCGCCCCTGCTGCTGCTGGCGATGCGCGTGCTGCAGGGCGCGGCCATCGGCGGCGAGATGCCCGGCGCCTGGGTGTTCGTTGGCGAGCACGTGCCGGCCAAACGCTACGGCCTGGGCATCGGCGTGCTGACCTCGGGCATCACCGGCGGCATCCTGCTGGGCTCACTGATCGCGGTGGCCATCAACCGCCACTATTCGCCCGAGCAGGTGAGCGATTTCGCGTGGCGCATTCCCTTCATCCTGGGTGGCGTGTTCGGGCTGGTGTCGGTGTACCTGCGCCGGTTCCTGCACGAGACGCCGGTGTTCAGGGAACTGGCCGACCGCCGCAGCGTGGCGCGCGAGCTGCCGCTTCGCACGGTGCTGCGCGAGCATCGCCTGGCCTGCGTTTACGTCGCGCTGCTGACCTGGGTGCTGTCGGCCGCCATCGTGGTCGTGGTGCTCTACACGCCCACCTACCTGCAGAAGGTGCACCACATTCCCGCCGCGATGGCGCTGGAGGCCAACGCGCTCGCCACGCTCACCCTGACGCTGGGCTGCGTGCTGGCCGGCTGGGCCTGCGACCGCATCGGCACGCGCATCGTGATGCTGATCGGCTGGGGCGGCCTCTTCGTCACCGCCTACCTGTTCTACAGCGGCCTGCCCGGCACGCCGGCCACGCTGTTCTGGCACTACGGGCTGGTGGGCCTGTTCGTGGGCACCATCGCCACCGTGCCGATCGCCGGCGTGCGCGCCTTCCCGGCGCCGGTGCGCTTCACCGGGCTCTCGTTCGCCTACAACATGTCGTACGCGGTGTTCGGCGGGCTGACGCCGGTGATCCTCACGCTCTGGCTGCAGCGCGACACGATGGCGCCCGCCCACTACGTGGCGGTGCTGGCCGCGCTGGGCTTCCTGCTGGCCCTGCTGCCCATGGCCGCGCGCGGCCATGCGATGCGCGATGGCGTGGCCCCCGCCCGCGGCGCGACAATGGCGCGATGAGCACCACCCGCCACGAACTGCTTCACGCATTCGACCTGCTGCTGGCCCCCGGGCGCTTCAAGGACTACGGACCCAACGGCCTGCAGGTCGAAGGGCGCACCGTGGTCCGCAAGATCGTCTCGGGCGTGACCGCCAGCCGCGCGCTGATCGAGGCCGCGATCAGCGCCGAGGCCGACGCCATCTTCGTCCACCACGGCCTGTTCTGGCGCGGCCAGGATGGCTGCGTCACCGGCTGGATGAAGCAGCGCCTGGGCCTGCTTTTGGGCGACGACGTCAACCTCTTCGCCTACCACCTGCCGCTCGATGCGCACCCCGAGCTCGGCAACAACGCCCAGCTCGGCCTGAAGCTGGGGCTCGTCGCGCATGCCGGCTCGGCCGGGCGCTTCGGCGAGCAGGAGCTGGGCTTTCTCGGCGCGCAGGAAAGCGGCGAGAGCTTCGGCAGCGCCAAGGCGCTCGCCACGCATGTCGAGAGCGTGCTGAAGCGGCCGGTCACCCTCGTCGACACGGCGAATCGTCCCATCCGGAACGTGGCCTGGTGCACGGGCGGCGCGCAGGGCTACTTCGAGGCGGCCATCGCGGCCGGCGCCGACGCCTTCATCACCGGCGAGATCTCCGAGCCGCAGGCCCACTACGCGCGCGAGATGGGCGTGGCCTTCCTGGCCTGCGGGCACCATGCCACCGAGCGCTACGGCGCGCCTGCGGTGGCAGGGCACGTGGCGGCGCAGCTCGGGCTGAAGCACGAGTTCATCGACATCGACAACCCGGCATGAGCGCCGCGATCGCCATCACGCTGGGCGACCCCGCGGGCATCGGGCCCGAGATCATCGCCAAGGCTTTCCGCGACGCGCCGGAGGCGACCCATGGCGCTTTCGTTGCCGGCGACGTCGGCACGATGCGCAAGGCATCGCAGGCGCTGGCGGCACCGGGCCGGCCCGCATGGCCGGTGGTCGAGATCGAATCGGTCGCCGGGGCAGCGGCGGTGCCGCCCGGCTGCATCCCGGTGCTGCAGGTGATCGCGCCGCCTTCGCACATCGAAACGGGCCGCATCAGCGCCGAGGCCGGTCGCGTGGCGGGTGAATGCGTGGTCTGGGCCGCGCGCGCCGCGTTGCGCGGCGAGATCGCCGCCATCGTGACCGCGCCGCTGCACAAGGAGGCGCTGTCGGCCGCGGGCTTTCCGTATCCCGGCCACACCGAGCTGCTGCAGGCCGAGGCGGCTGCGCATCTGGGCCGCACGGTGGCCGACGTGCCGGTGCGCATGATGCTGGCCAACGACGAGCTGCGCACCGTGCTCGTCAGCATCCACATGTCGCTGCGCCATGCCATCGAGGCGGTCCGCTTCGAAGGCGTGCTCGAAACCCTGCGCATCACGCACCGCGCATTGATGCAAGCGCTGGGCCGCGCGCCGCGCATCGGCGTGGCGGGCCTCAACCCGCATGCGGGCGAGGGCGGCCTCTTCGGGTCGGAGGAGCGCGAGATCATCGCGCCGGCCGTCGAGGCCGCGCGCGCCGAAGGCATCGACGCCAGCGGGCCTCACGCGCCCGACACCGTCTTCATGCGCGCGCGGGCCAAGCACGGCGTGCCGTCCAGCGGCGAGTTCGACGTGGTGGTCGCGATGTACCACGACCAGGGCCTGATCCCGGTCAAGTACCTGGGCGTGGAGAAGGGCGTGAACGTGACGCTGGGGCTGCCGCTGGTGCGCACCAGCCCCGATCACGGTACCGCGTTCGACATCGCGGGTACCGGACTGGCCGATGCCTCGAGCCTTGTCGAGGCGCTGCGCATGGCTCGCACGCTGAGCTGAACGGAGTTTTCCAGAAACACCACGGAACCGGCTTAGCCGGGCCGTCGGTGTTGTCCCCGGCAGGGGGAAGGCGCTCGCGGCACGAAGTGCGCGCAGCCCGGGGCGAGCAGCAAGCTCAGCGTTGCTTGAGGCTGTCGCGGATCTCGCGCAGCAGCACCACGTCTTCGGGCGTTTCGGGAGCGGCGGCGGGTGCCGGCTCTTCGCTGCGCTTCAGGCGGTTGATCTGCTTGACCATCATGAAGATGATGAAGGCGAGGATCACGAAGTTGACCGCGATGGTGATGAAGTTGCCGTACGCCAGCACCGGCACGCCGGCCTTCTTCAGGTCCGCCAGCGTGTTCGCCACGCCGGCCGGCACGGTGCCCAGCACCACGTAGAGGTTGGAGAAATCGAGCTTGCCGAACACCACGCCCACCAGCGGCATGATGATGTCGGCCACGAGCGAATCGACGATCTTGCCGAAGGCGGCTCCGATGATCACGCCGACCGCGAGGTCGATGACGTTGCCCTTGACGGCAAATTCCTTGAATTCACTGAGGATGCTCATGATTCAAAAGGCTGCTGGAGCTCTGCTGTTGAAGGAGAGCCGAGTATGCCTGCGATTGCTCACTTCTCCTGCGGGCGCGGCGCGACGTCGACGTGCGCGGACGGCAAACCTTCACGACTGCGCGCGGCAATCTGCCGGTAGCCGTCCTCGAGGTGGCGCACGAAGCGCGGGGTGTCGAAGTAGCCGCGGCGCGCGTCCTTGGCCGCGGCGAGTCGATCGCGCAGTTCGGCCAGCTCGTCGGGGTGCGTGGCGTAGTGGACGGCCTTGCGCACGTACTCATCGTGGCCCGCGGCCACCAGCTCCGGCAGCCCGATGGCGCGCAGCAGGCTGCCCGCCATGCGCGAGACCATCGTCGTGCCCGTGAGCGCCAGCAGCGGCACGCCCGACCACAGCACGTCGTTCGCGGTCGCGCCGCTGCTGTAGGGGAAGGTGTCGATGAACAGGTCGGCCAGGCCGATGCGCGCCAGGTGCTGGTCGACCGGCATGCGCGGCGACACGATCAGCCGCTCGGCCGCCAGGCCCGCCTTCTCCCACTGCACGCGCAGGTTCTGCTCGAAGCCGTTCGGGCCCTGTGCCAGCCACAGCACCGAGTTCGGAATGCCCTGCACGATGCGCACCCAGGCCTCGAAGGTCTCGGGCTGGATCTTGAAGGACTGCGAGAAGTTGCACAGCACGAAGGCGTCCTCGGGCAGGCCGTGCTCGGCGCGCGTGGGTCGGTGCGGGTTGACCGGGCGCTTGGTGTCGATCACCTGGAAGGTCTCGGGCAGGCGCAGCAGCTTCTCGGAGTAGCAGTCTTCGGTGCCCGGCGGCGAGAGGAAGTTGTCGGACACCAGGTAGTCGTAGTTCGGCGTGCCGCTGGTGCCCATGTAGCCCAGCCACATGAGCTGCGCGGGCGCCGCGTGGTAGGCCATCACCTGCGGCTTGGCGCCGCGCGTGTCGCCCGAGAGGTCGACCAGGATGTCGATCTCGTCCTCCCGGATGCGCTCGGCCATCTGCTGGATCGACTGGCCCTGCATGTCGACGAAATGCTCGGCCGAGGCGGCGATGCGTGCCCGCGCCGGATGGCCGTCGTCCGGGCCGTAGGAGTAGACGAAGACTTCGAAGTCCTTGCGGTCGTGCTGGCCGTAGAGCTCGGCCGTCAGGTGTGCGACCGGGTGGTTTCGGAAGTCGAACGAGTAGTAGCCCACGCGGATGCGCGGCGACGTGCGGCGCACGCCTGCGTCGGCAAAGGGCCTGATGGCCGCGTTGCGGTCGGCCAGCAGGGCGGAGCGCTGCGTCCAGTTCATGAGGCGGCGCGCGTCATCGTAGTTCGACATCAGGATGAACGACGACACCGTCTGGTCGTTGCTCGGGTTGTCCAGCAGCGCCGCGATTCGCTCGCGCAGTTCGGGCACGCCGTTCCAGTCGGCGATGTGCGCCTTCTCGCCCAGCATCCACACCATGGCGGGCATGAAGTCCGGGTCGTCGCGCAGGCACTGCTCGAACTCGGCGATGGCAGCCTCTGACTGGCCCGCCATCACGTAGGTCACGCCCAGGTTGCAGCGCGCGAGCACCTGGCGCGGATGCACCTCGAGCGCCTTCTTCAGCACCTCGATGGCGGTGTCGAAACGGCCCAGCCGGAAGTTCACCGTGCCCAGGTTGTTCAGCAGCAGCTCGTGCTCCGGCAGGCTCTCGAGCGCGAGCTTGTAGAGCTCGGCCGATTCCGCGAAGCGCATCGACACGCCCTCGAGCGCGCCGCACACGCCGTAGAGCGCGGCCACGCCCTCGGGGTCGGACAGCGCCTTGTGGCGTTCCTCGGCCGGCCAGTTGCGCATGGCGCGCTGCATGGGCTCGATGGCTTCCTCGGTGCGCCCGCAGGCCTGCAGCGCGCGGGAAAGCATGAAGGCGGCCTCGCAGTCCAGCGGATCGGCGGCGGCGTGCGCGTACGAGTCGAGCGCGGCGGCCCAGTCCTTCTGGTGCGCGCGGATCTTGCCGATGTTCTTGTGCGCGGCGCCGTAGTTGCCGTCGAGCGCCAGTGCCTGGCGGAACTGCACGATCGCCTCGTCGAAGCGGTCCTGCTCCATGTCGATCGCGCCGGCGTTGTTCCAGGCCGCGGGCGCCTGCGGTGCGAGCCGCGTGGCCTCGGCGGCGGCTTCGCGCGCCTGCCGGAACTTCTTCTGCTGGCGGTAGACCGCCGACAGGTTCACGTATGCCTCGGGGTAGTTCGGCAGTGCCTTGATCGCGCGGCGAAGGTCCTGCTGCGCTTCGTTCGGCAGGCCCATGTGCATGAAGATCGTCGCGCGGGTGTTGAAGTAGAAGTGGTGCGGCGAACGCGCGATCGCGCGGTTCACGTAGTTCAGCGCCAGCTTCGCCCGGCCCTGGCGGTACAGCGCCTCGCCCGTCAGGTGCAGCGCGTCGGCATGCTCCGGAAAGCGCGACAGCAGCGCCTCGTAGACCTGGATGGCTTCCGCGAAACGACCCACCCGGTGCAGCGCCAGCCCCTGTTCCAGGAGACTGCCGGCATCCTCGGCCGGTGCGGAAGGAGCGGGAGCGAGAGAAGGTGAGTTCATGAATCCGTGTGATGGACGGGTCAGAAAAGGGCGGCCGCCTGGGGTACCGGCCCCCCGCGCAAACGGGTGAAAAGGAGGTGAAAAAGGCCGGTCACCCAGTATAGGGGCCGGCCTTTTGTTTCGATCCGCTGGCAATCCCGTGGCGCGCAGGGCGCCGCCGGAATGCCGGGCCGGATTACCAGGACCAGGAGGCGCCGATGCCGCCGCCGACCTTGCCGCTGCTGCCGCTGCCGATGTTCACCTTGATCTGCGCGCCTTCCCCGATGCGGAAGCTGGCGGCAGCCGCGATGGCCGAGCGGCCGTCGAAGGAGCCCACGCCCACGCCGATGCCGAAGCTCTTGCCCGCTTCGAGCGCCGGCACCGAGGCGGCGGCCAGCGCGATGGCCGCGCCGGTGCTGCTGGTCTTGCGCATGTCCTGCACTTCGTTGCGGACCTGGTTCAACTGCGACATGTTGGCCGCGTCCGTCGGCAGCACGCCCGGAGCCACGTTCTGCACCCGGCCGTTGGCGACCACGCCGTTGCCCGCCGTGATGGTACCGCCCGCATTCACGTTGCCGGTGACGTTGACCGTGCCCGCATTCAGCGTCGTGACGTTGCCGGTCACAGCGTTGATCGTGGTGATGTTGCCGGTCTGCGTGTTCAGCACCGTGATGTTGCCGTTGGCCGCGGTGATCGTCTGGAAGTTGCCGGTGGTCGCATTCACCGTGCTGGCGTTCACCGTGTTCGCGTTCACCGTCGTGGCGCTGACCGTGTTGGCCGTCAGTGCATTGATGGTGGCGCTGGCGGCCGACAGGTTGGTGGTGCTGACGTTCGTCGCGCTCAGCGTGTTGATCGTGCCGCGGCTCGCCGTCAGGTTGGTGGTGCTGACGTTGGTGGAGCTCAGCGTGTTGATGGTGCCGGCGTTGGCCGTCAGGTTCGTGGTGCTGACGTTGGTGGCACTCAGCGTGTTGATGGTGCCGGCATTGGCCGTCAGGTTCGTCGTGCTGACGTTGGTGGCGCTCAACGTGTTGATCGTGCCGGCGTTGGCCGTCAGGTTCGTCGTGCTGACGTTGGTCGAGCTCAGCGTGTTGATGGTGCCGTTGTTGGCCGTCAGGTTGGTGGTGCTGACATTGGTCGAGCTCAACGTGTTGATCGTGCCGTTGTTGGCCGTCAGGTCCGTCGTGCTGACGTTGGTCGCGCTCAGCGTGTTGATGGTGCCGGCGTTGGCCGTCAGGTTCGTCGTGCTGACGTTGGTGGCGCTCAACGTGTTGATGGTGCCGTTGTTCGCCGTCAGGTTCGTGGTGCTGACGTTGGTGGCACTCAGCGTGTTGATCGTGCCGTTGTTGGCGGTCAGGTCCGTCGTGCTGACATTGGTCGCGCTCAGCGTGTTGATGGTGCCGGCATTGGCCGTCAGGTTCGTGGTGCTGACGTTGGTGGCGCTCAACGTGTTGATCGTGCCGTTGTTGGCGGTCAGGTCCGTCGTGCTGACATTGGTCGCGCTCAGCGTGTTGATGGTGCCGGCATTGGCCGTCAGGTTCGTGGTGCTGACGTTGGTCGAGCTCAGCGTGTTGATCGTGCCGTTGGCGGCCGTCAGGTCCGTCGTGCTGACGTTGGTGGCGCTCAGCGTGTTGATGGTGCCGTTCGATGCCGTCAGGTTGGTGGTGCTGACGTTGGTCGAGCTCAACGTGTTGATCGTGCCGTTGCTCGCCGTCAGGTTCGTCGCGCTGACGTTGGTGGCGCTCAGCGTGTTGATGGTGCCGTTCGTCGCGCTCAGGTTGGTGGTGCTGACGTTGGTCGAGCTCAGCGTGTTGATCGTGCCGTTGCTGGCCGTCACGTTGGTCGTGCTGACGTTGGTGGAGGTCAGCGTCGAGATGCTGCCGGTGTTCGACGTCAGGTTGGTCGTGACGACGTTGGTGGCATCGACGTTGGTCGCCAGCACGTTCGTCGAGGTGATGCCGGTCGCCATGATGTTGGTCGAGGTCAGCGACTGGATCGTGCCGTTGACCGACGAGATGCTGCCGGTGGTCACGCTGTTCGAGCTCAGCGAGTTGACCGTGCCGTTGGCGGCCGAGACGTTGGTCGAGGTGACGTTCGTTGCGGAGACAGTACCCGCGCTGACGCTGCCGGCGGACACGGTGCCAGCGGTGAGGGTGGCCGTGCTGATGCTGGTGGAGGTCAGGCTGTTGACCGTGCCGCTGTTGGCGGACAGGTTGGTCGAGGTGACGTTCGTTGCGGAGACGGTACCCGCGCTGACGCTGCCGGCGGACACGGTGCCCGCGCTGAGGGTGGCCGCGCTGATGCTGGTGGTGGTCAGGCTGTTGACCGTGCCGCTGTTGGCGGAGAGGTTCGTCGAAGTGACGTCCGTGGCGGAGACCGTACCTGCACTGACGCTGCCGGCGGACACGGTGCCTGCGGTGAGGGTGGCCGTGCTGATGCTGGTGGACGTCAGGCTGTTGACCGTGCCGCTGCCGGCCGAGAGGTTGGTCGCGGTGACGTTGGTCGAAGACACGGTGCCGGCAGTGATGCTGCCCGCGGACACGGTGCCCGCGGTGAGCGCGCCAGTGCTGATGCTGGTGGAAGTCAGGCTGCTGACAGTGCCGCTGGTGGCCGAGAGGTTGGTCGCGGTGACGTTGGTCGAAGACACGGTGCCGGCAGTGATGCTGCCCGCGGTGAGCGTGCCCGTGCTGATGCTGGTGGAGGTCAGGCTGCTGACCGTGCCGCTGGTGGCGGAGAGGTTCGTCGTGGTGACGTTGGTCGAAGACACGGTGCCTGCGGTGAGCGTGGCGGTGCTGATGCTCGTGGAGGTCAAGCTGTTGACCGTGCCGCTGCCGGCCGAGAGGTTGGTCGCGGTGACATTCGTGGAGGACACGGTGCCTGCGCTGACGCTGCCTGCGGACACGGTGCCCGCTGTGAGGGTCGCCGTGCTGATGCTGGTCGAGGTCAGGTTGGTTGCCGTTGCCGATGTCGTGCTCAGGCTGGTGGTGGTCACGCGTGTTGCGGTAATGCTGCCTGCCGCGACCGTGCCGGAGGTGATGCTGCCGGAACTCAGGGTGTTGATGGTGCCGTTGTTGGCGGTCACGCTGCCTGCGCTGACGCTCGTTGCCGTGAGCGTCGGGGTGGAAATGCCGTCATCGGAAACGAGCACGCCGTTGTTGTTGCTTGTGGTCCCGCCTGGGCCGGGCGGGTCGACGACCACGGAGTCGCCGCCGATGGTGACCTGCGCGTGAGCGACAGGCAGTGTCAGCACATATCCAGCGCTCAGAAGCACCGAAGCGAGAAGCTGGCTCACGCCAGGACGGCGAACAATGAAAGAGCGAACGCTGGGACGCTGGGATGTAGTCATTTGGACTTTCTTCCTTGGAAAATCAGTTGCCATTTCTGGTCTTCCAGGCGCCCTCGTCGCGTGGAAGCAGGGTTGGGTTTCATCGAGTTACCCAATGCAACCGATGCTAGGAATCGAGGTCTTCGCTGAACATCACCGGGATCCGTAGTTCTGGATGTATGCATGCAGGTCGATGCGGCATCGACGAATGCATGCATGGCCCGCGAAGCCAATGCACATGCGGCTTCGCGGGCATCGCGCAAATCGCGTGGTGACGTTTCGAAACGCGATCTCGAGCGCGTTTCGTGTGGCGTGGTGCTACGTAACACGCGCGGTAACTCGCACGTAACAACGACGCAAAAACGGCCTTCAAAGGGCCCGCCCGTGTGCCTGTTTTTCAGGCGGTTCGAGGCAATTTCTTCAAAGAAATCAAAGTACTACACGCGCCGAAGCATCGCGCGCGCCGTTGTTCGCCCGCGTGGGCATCGTTCCTGCGGTATCTGAAACGAAAGACAACATTTCGATGCTGCCCGCAGGGTAGCCAGATAGCCAGAGGAAGTCGCGTGATCAATTTTTTCTTGGGCATCGACAACGCATGCGGCACGGACGAAGTCCGGTGCGCGAGGGCAGGAGAGCGGACATGGAAATGAACATCCCGTACACCACAGCCTCCGCGAGGCCGGTGCCAACGGCCGCGCAGTTGTATGGCGGCGTCTTCCATGCAGCGCTGATCGTCGCGGACGATTCCGTCTCCGCCGATCGCATGCGGCGCATCCTCTGCGACCTCGCGCCGCATCGCCGCGTGGTGGTCGCCTCGGGCCGCGCCGAAGCGTTCAATCTGCTGGCGGCCTTGCCCTACGACCTCGTGCTGGTCGACATGCGGCTGCCGGGCAACGACGGCGTCGCGGTGCTGCAGCATGTGCGCCAGGCCTATCCGCGCATCGAGAGCGTCGGCATGTCGGCAACCGACGACCAGCAACTGGTGAACGCAGCCATCGCCGCCGGCGCCATCGGCTACCTGCTGACGGAGACCGACGATGCGGAGCTCGGCTATCTGCTGCGTTCGATCGAGCGCGGCGGCTCGCCGATGGACTCGCGCATCGCGCGGCGCATCCTCGGTTCGATCGCCGCCTCCGCGAAGGCGCGCACGATCGAGGCCATCCGCGTGCAGGGCCAGACGCCGCAGCAACAGCAGCCACATCAATATCAGCAGCAGCAACATCAGCAGGGGCCGGACTCGCGGCTGCCGCAGGGGCTGCTGTCGCCCCGCGAGCTCAAGGTGCTGCGCCTGATCGCGCAGGGCTGGAGCAACAGGCAGATCGCCGAGGCGGTGTACCTGTCGGTCAACACCATCGAGTTCCACGCCAAGAGCATCTACCGCAAGCTCTCCGTCAAGTCGCGGACCCAGGCGGTCCACGAGGCGATGCAGCACGGCCTTCTGAACTGAAGTCCCCGCGGCGACAGGCTCCTGTCGCCCCCGGCGGGCGCCCGCGTACGCGGCGCGCCTTGCCGTCGTTCGCCGGCCACGCGCATGGCGGCCATTGAATATCCCTTTAGCGCCCCGCTACAATCGCGGGTTGACTCCTGCTCCAGCGAAGAAGACAAGAGGATCCCCCCATGAGTGACATGAATTCCGGCTCGACCCGGATCGACACCAGCAAGCGGACTTGGCTGATTGCATCAGGCTGTGCCGGCGTGGCGGGCGGTGTGGCCACTGCCATCCCGTTCGTGAGCACTTTCCAGCCTTCCGAGAAGGCCAAGGCTGCGGGTGCCGCGGTCGAGGTCGACATTTCGGCACTCAAGGTCGGCGAGAAGATCACCGTCGAATGGCGGGGCAAGCCGGTCTGGATCCTCAAGCGCTCCCCCGAGCAGATCGCGGAGCTCCCCAAGCTGGACGGCCAGCTGGCCGACCCCCTCTCCAAGCGTCATCCCGACGAATTCACCCCCAAGTACGCACAGAACGAGCACCGCTCGATCAAGCCAGACGTACTGGTCGTGGTCGGCATCTGCACCCACCTGGGCTGCTCGCCGACCGACCGCTTCCAGGCCGGTCCGCAGCCCTCGCTGCCGAACGACTGGGAAGGCGGCTTCCTCTGCCCCTGCCACGGTTCCACTTTCGACCTGGCCGGCCGGGTCTTCAAGAACAAGCCTGCGCCCGACAACCTGCCGGTGCCGCCGCACATGTACCTGTCGGACACCAAGCTCCTGATCGGTGAAGACTCCAAGAAGGCCTGAGGCGGAAGAAGAACATGGCTGAATTCCACGAGATCTCCCCCAACGCACCCGCCGGCGCCAAGCTGCTGAACTGGGTCGACAACCGTTTCCCGCTGAGCAAGCTGTGGAACGACCAGTGGGGCAAGTACTACGCGCCGAAGAACTTCAACTTCTGGTACATCTTCGGCTCGCTGGCGATGCTGGTCCTGGTGATCCAGATCGTCACCGGCATCTTCCTCGTCATGCACTACAAGCCCGACGCGAACCAGGCGTTCGCATCGGTCGAGTACATCATGCGCGACGTGCCGTGGGGCTGGCTGATCCGCTACATCCACTCGACGGGCGCCTCGGCGTTCTTCATCGTGGTGTACCTGCACATGTTCCGCGGCCTCATGTACGGCAGCTACCGCAAGCCGCGCGAGCTGATCTGGGTGTTCGGCTGCGCGATCTTCCTGTGCCTGATGGCCGAGGCCTTCATGGGCTACCTGCTGCCCTGGGGCCAGATGTCCTACTGGGGCGCCCAGGTGATCGTGAACCTGTTCGCCGCCATCCCCTTCATCGGCCCCGACCTGGCCCTGCTGATCCGCGGCGACTACGTGGTGAGCGACGCCACGCTGAACCGCTTCTTCAGCTTCCACGTGATCGCGGTGCCGCTGGTGCTGCTGGGCCTGGTGGTCGCCCACCTGATCGCCCTGCACGAAGTGGGCTCCAACAACCCCGACGGCATCGAGATCAAGGCCAAGCGTGGCCCCGACGGCCATCCGCTGGACGGCATTCCGTCGCATCCGTACTACACCGTGCACGACATCTTCGGCGTGGTGGTGTTCCTCACGATCTTCTCGGCGGTGATCTTCTTCGCCCCCGAAGCCGGCGGCTACTTCCTCGAATACAACAACTTCATCCCGGCCGATTCGCTGAAGACGCCGAACCACATCGCCCCGGTGTGGTACTTCACGCCGTTCTATTCGATGCTGCGCGCGACCACCGACGACATGGTCAACGTGTTCTCGCTGATCATCGCCGCGGCCGCGATCTTGAACTTCGTCAAGGGCAAGTCGGGCATGGGCCTGAAGATCGCTGGCCTCGTCGTGGCTGCCGTGGTGATCTTCCTGCTCAAGACCTTCGACGCCAAGTTCTGGGGCGTGGTCGTCATGGGCGGCTCGGTCATCATCCTGTTCTTCCTGCCGTGGCTCGACCACAGCGAAGTCAAGTCGATCCGCTACCGTCCGGGCTGGCACAAGTACGTGTACGGCCTCTTCGTGTTCTTCTTCCTGATCCTGGGCTACCTGGGCATCCAGCCTCCCGGCGTGTGGGGCGAACTGGCCATCGGCTCGTTCAAGCTGGACATCGCGCAGACCATCTCGCAGATCGGCACCCTCGTGTACTTCGGCTTCTTCCTCCTGATGCCGTGGTGGAGCCGCAAGGGCGAGTTCAAGACCGTGCCCGAGCGCGTGGTCTTCGCCGCCCATTGAGACAACCAGAAGCGCAAGAGAGCTGAGAGAAACACGATGAAGAAAAGCATTTCCGGCTGGCTCGCGGTCCTGGGGCTCGCTCTGGGCCTGACCTTCTCCGCGGCGGCATCGGCCGAGTCCGAGGGCATCGCGTGGGACAAGGCTCCCAACAAGACGACCGACCTGGCGTCCCTGCAGAACGGGGCCAAGCTGTTCGTCAACTACTGCCTGAACTGCCACTCGGCCGCCTTCATGCGCTACAACCGCCTGCAGGACATCGGCATCACCGAGCAGCAGATCAAGGACAACCTTCTGTTCACGACCGACAAGGTCGGCGAAACCATGAAGGCCAACATCGACGCGCGCCAGGCCAAGGAATGGTTCGGCACCACGCCGCCCGACCTGACGCTGGTCGCCCGCTCGCGCGCCGGTCACGGCGGCACCGGCGCCGACTACCTCTACACGTACCTCCGCACCTACTACCGCGACGGAACCAAGGCCACCGGCTGGAACAATCTCGTGTTCCCGAGCGTCGCCATGCCGAACCCCCTGTGGGAACTGCAAGGCGAGCGCCGCCCGGTGTACGCCAAGGTGGAGCAGCACGGCCACGAAGCCGAGGTGTTCACGGGCAAATGGGAGCAAGTCACTCCCGGTACCCTGACACCCGTGCAATACGATGCTGCTGTCGGCGACCTGGTGGGCTACCTGCAATGGATGGCCGAACCGGCACAGAACACCCGCATCCGCATCGGCGTATGGGTGCTCCTGTTCCTGGCCATGTCGGTGGTGTTCGTGTGGCGGCTGAACGCCTCGTACTGGAAAGACGTCAAGTAGTTCCGTCCACGCCGACCGGATACCCTCGGGCATCCGGTCCCGCAGAGTGGGTTGCCAACGCGACCCACTCTTTTTGATTTTTAGGAGTCTCTCGCCATGATGGTCTTGTATTCAGGAACGACCTGCCCCTTTTCCCACCGCTGCCGCTTCGTGTTGTTCGAAAAGGGCATGGACTTCGAGATCCGCGACGTCGATCTCTACAACAAGCCCGAAGACATCAGCGTGATGAACCCGTACGGCCAGGTGCCGATCCTGGTCGAGCGCGACCTGATCCTGTACGAGTCGAACATCATCAACGAGTACATCGACGAGCGCTTCCCGCATCCCCAGCTGATGCCCGGCGACCCGGTCGACCGCGCCCGCGTGCGCCTGTTCCTGCTCAACTTCGAGAAGGAACTCTTCGTGCACGTCTCGACGCTCGAGAACCGCACCACCAAGGGCAACGAGAAGGCGCTGGAAAAGGCCCGCTCGCACATCCGCGACCGCCTCACGCAGCTGGCACCCGTGTTCCTCAAGAACAAGTACATGCTGGGCGACAACTTCTCGATGCTCGACGTGGCCATCGCGCCGCTGCTGTGGCGCCTCGACTACTACGGCATCGACCTGAGCAAGAACGCGGCACCGCTGCTGAAGTACGCCGAGCGCATCTTCTCGCGCCCGGCCTACATCGAGGCACTCACGCCCTCTGAAAAGGTCATGCGAAAGTAATTAAGATCGCCCCCAGGCTTCGCGCACTTCGTGTCGCTTCGCCAACCCCCTTCCGGGGGCAACACCAGCGGCCCGGCAAAGCCGGTTCCGCGGTGTTCCGCGAAGAGACAGTGGCCTATTCGAGGCCGCGATTTCGCGATTGCACGGTACCAATTTCATGATCAACGCGCTCGAGTCGTCCTCCACCCGCCCGTACCTCATCAGGGCGCTGTACGAATGGTGCACCGACAACGGGTTCACGCCCTACGTCGCGGTGCAGGTCGACGACACCGTCCAGGTCCCGCGCGAGTACGTGAAGAACGGCGAGATCGTGCTCAACATCAGCTTCGATGCGACCAGCTCGCTCAAGCTCGGCAACGACTTCATCGAGTTCAAGGCCCGTTTCGCGGGCACGGCGCGTGAAATCAGCGTGCCGGTGGGACGGGTGATCGCCATCTACGCGCGCGAGAACGGGCAGGGCATGGCGTTTCCCGCGCCCGCGCCTGCCGTTTCGTCCGACAACGACGGCGCCGAGGTATCGGCGCCTTCCGCGCAAGGCGCTTCGCGGGCACCGCTGCGCGATGCATCGCGCGGTGGCGCGGAGGGCGGCGACGCCGGCAAGATCGTCCACCTGGTGACGGGCGACGACGGCAGCGAAGCAGTCGATGCCGGTGCGTCCGCTGACCCGACCGACGAGCCGCCGCGCCCGCCGGCCGGTGGCGGCGCAAGGCCGTCGCTCAAGCGCATCAAGTAGCGGATGCAGCGGGCCGCCGGGCATGCCGGCCGGCACCACTAGAATCACTGGAATTCGCCGCTTTAGCTCAATTGGTAGAGCACCCGCCTTGTAAGCGGAAGGTCGTCAGTTCGATTCCGACAAGCGGCACCACGAAAAAGAACCCCTGAGTCCCGAAACGGCTCAGGGGTTTTTCTTTTCTTTTCTCGTTCTCCGGCTTCCGGCTCAAGCCGAGGCGGATTGCGCCACGCCCTGCATCAGCAGCCCCAGCATCGCCAGCTGGGCCACCAGCGCCGGCCGTTGCGACGAGCGCATGTTTTCCAGCACGGCAGCCAGCAGCGTCGAGCTCTTGCCCAGCCCTGCCTGCTTCAGCCGCAGTACCTGGGCCTGCGCCCGCGACAGCGCGCCGCCGCTCTGGTGCCGCAAGCCCTGCCTGAGCCAGAGGGACAGCAGTTCCAGCGTGTCGCCGGCGAGAGCGTTCAGGGCGGGTGCTTCTTCGGTGTCGCTCTGCAGGCCCAGGGGCTGCGGCGCGGCTGCCTCGACCTGAAGCACCACCGCACGCTGCGCCGTCAGCAGCGCCAGCGGCTGCATGACGGCCCGGTCGCCCTGCAGGTGCACCGTGCCCGCCACGGCGCGCAGCGGGCCGTGTTCGCCGGCGAGCGTGCGGGCCAGTGCATCGACCGCGCCGGGCGAGACTGCGCGATGCGGCAATGCCAGATGCAGGCATTGGTCGTCGCCGTCCGTACCGGCTTCATCCGTTGCAGAGTCCTCCGGCGCAGCCTGCCCGAGTCGAGCGTGCAGCACCTGTGCCGCCGCGTCCCAATGGCACGAGGCCACTTCCATGCGCTCGAAGGCCGCCACGTGCAACTGACCCGAAGCACCGGCAGAAGAGCCGCTCGCGGCCTGCCTCGGCCGTACGAAATCCGGCTGGGCCTCGCGCAGGTGAGCCACCAGCGCGGCCACGCTGTCTTGCCGCAGCGGGGCGACGAGGTCGTCCCACGACTTGGGCGACAGCGGCAGCACGCCCGTCTGCCGCGCGCCGGCCGTGATGTCGACCAGCCCGTTGGCGCGTCGCGTCGCGGTCTTGGTGATGACCTGCCCGCTCGCCAGCTGCCGCAGCGGAAAGCCGGCAACGCGCCGGTTCATGAGGTTGGGCGCGGCACCGCCGGCCGCCGCGTCGCCTTCGCGCGACCAATGGCGCTCCAGCACCGTCACGTTCTGCGTGTCGGGGTCGGCGAACAGGATGCTCGCGCCCTCGGCGCTTTCGTCGGACCAGAGTTCGGCCCCGAGCGACACCAGCCGCAGATGGTCGAGCGCGACCTCGCCCTTCACGCCGATGCCGAGGATCTGGCTTGCCGGCAGCGCGGCCCGCGCGGAGCCCGGCTGCTGCGGCCGCCCGGCATGCGCCGCAGCCTGCAGCCGCGCCCACAGCTCGGTGAGCACGCGCAGCAGCCGCAGCGGCTCGAAGCGGCTGCTGCGCGCCTGTTGCGCCTGCAGCAGCTGCCAGAGTTCGTCGAGCGCGTCGTCCACCCAGCTCCAGCCCTGCGCGCGGACCTGGTCCCGCACGGCCTCGAAGCGGGCGGCCAGCGCCATCGCGGGCTGGCTCGATCCGTCCAGCCACAGCGACAGCAGCAGGGCGTCGACCTGCGCGCGCAATGCAAGCGCGGCTTCGCCCTGCATCACGGAAGAAGGCTGCGGCACGGCGTCGCCCGCGTCCCCGTTTGCCGACGCGTTCGGCTGGACCTCGACCATCACCTCCGCCGATCCCGGCGCCAGCGCCCCGGCCTGCCGGAACGCCCATACCGCGATCACGACGTGCGCGCAGCCGCTGCCCTGCTTGCAGTCGCAACGTGCATGAACCAGCGAGCTGCGCGAGAAGAAGCGCACGCTGCACATCGGCAGCCGCGCCACCGGCGGCGCGCTGGCGCTGCGCCAGGCCTGCACGCCGACCACCGGGCGCGCGGCGGCGAGCTTGTTCGCCTGCTCGAGCACTGAGGGCGCGAGGCTCGCGGCCAGCACGGCGTCATCGAACTGCGCGGGGCTCCATGCGCCATCCGGTTCGGCCGAAGCTTCTTCGGGCGCGGCGGCCGGTGCGTCGGCCTTGGCCGATGCGGCCCGGGCCTGGTAAGCCAGCACCAGCATCACCCGGTGCCGGCACATGCCGCTCGCGGGGCAGCTGCACTGCGCGTCGCGCAGCGTGCGACCCGGCGGCAGGCTGGTGCGCACGCCGTCGTCGAACTGCGCCTGCACCGTGCCGTCGGCGCCGGTCTCCAGCGTCGGCAGCAGCCCGGCCGCCACGTCCTTCTGCGCGCGCTTGACGAAGCCGGCGTTCGCCAGCGCCGTCAGCGCCTCGGGCGTGAGCTCGAGCAGGTCGGCGCGCAATGCGAATTCGCCGCTCATCCCTGCACCTTCTCGGCCAGCCAGCCGGCGAGCTGGCCCGGCGTCATCGCGCCGATCTGCGCGCCTTCGCGCACCAGCCGCGCCGCCATCTCGCGGTCGTAGTTGGGCTCGGCATTCGAGTCGAGCGCGGCCAGCCCCAGCACCTTGGCGCCGGACTCGACCAGCGCCTTCACGCGCCGCACCAGCTCGTGCTCGCTGCCGCCTTCGTAGAAGTCGCTCACCAGCACCACGATGCTCTTCGAGGGATTGGCGACGAGCGACTGCGCATAGGCCACCGCCTTCGCGATGTCGGTGCCGCCGCCGAGCTGCACCTTCATCAGCAACTCGACCGGGTCCGACACATCGGCGGTCAGGTCGACCACCGCCGTGTCGAAGGCCACCAGCCGCGTGCGCATGCCGGGCAGCTGCCACAAACAGGCGGCCATCACCGCGCTGTGGATCACCGAGTCGACCATCGAGCCGCTCTGGTCGATCAGCAGGACGATGTCCCACGGCTCCGCATGTCGCTTCGTGCGGCTGATGAAGATCGGGCGCTCCACGTAGAGCTTGCGGCGCTGCGGGTCGTAGCGATGCAGGTTGGCCGCCAGCGTTTGCCTGAAGTCGAAGTTGCGCGCCACCTTCATGCGCGAGCGGCGGCGCCGGTCGCGGCTGCCGCTGAAGGCCTGCCGCACTTCGGTGGCGAGCTTTTCCATGATGCGCCGCACCACCTCGGCCACCAGCTTGCGTGCGGCGGCCAGCACCTCGGGGTTCATCAGGTGCTTGGTGTGGAGCACCGCGCGCAGCAGCGATTCCGAAGGCTCGATGCGCTCCAGCACCTCGAGGTTCGTCACCACCTCGTCGATGCCGTAGCGCTCGACGGCGTCCTGCTCCAGCCGCTCGATCACTTCCTTCGGAAAGAGCGTGTGGATGGTGTTGATCCAGTCCGGCGTGCTCAGTGCAGACGGCCCCAGGCCCGCGCTGCGTTCGCCGCGGCTCGCGCGGTCGCTGTCGCGGCCGTAGAGCCAGTCGAGCGCGGCATCGGCGGCCTGCGCCTCGGCGCTCAGTCCGCCGCAGGCCGATTCGGCCGGGTCGCCCAGCAGCAGGCGCCAGCGCTGCAGCGGATCGGGAATGTCGAGGCTCATGGGCGAGGGGCTTTCTCGGTGTCTTCTTCCAGCGCGACGCCCCAGGCGGCGAGGCGCGCGAGCACCGCGTCTTCCACGCGCCGTGCCTCGGCCAGCTGCTCGGGCGCGGCTTCGCCGGTGCGATGGGCGGTGAGGGCACGGCGCGAAAGGTGCCTGGCGTCGTGCAGCGTCAGCACCTGGTCGGCGAGCAGTCCGCGTTCCTGCGGCGGCAGCCAGGCGAATGCCGCGCGCAGGCTGGGCATGGCGCGCACGAAGTCGGCGTTGTCCAGCGCCTGCACCGTGCGGTCCATGCCGGCGACGAAGGCGGGTTCGGAGGCGAGCGTCTCGCGCGCCAGCGCGAGCAGCCCGGTGAGCGCGTCGCCGAGCACGGGGGCGGGCAGCGAGTGCAGCAGCTGCATGGCTTCGTCCACGCCGTGGTCGCCGCTGCTCTCATGCCCATCGGCGAGGCGGCCCGCGAGGCTCAGCGTCGCGCCCAGCGCAGCGCCACGGCTCACGGGGGCGGCGCTCGCGTCGGCGGCCTTGCGCTGCCATACGGCGAGCGCACGGGCCGGCTCCACGTCGAGCAGCGACGGCGCGTGTGCGTCGTGGGCGTTGTCCTGCGCATGGGCCAGCACGTCGGCCACGATCCGGCGCAGTGCCAGATGTCCTTCGAGATGCGCCTGCATGTCGGCCGGCGTGATGGCGGCGGGCGGCTCGAGCAGCCACAGCGCCCGGTCGAAGCCCGACTCGATCACCACGCGCAGCACGGGCGCGTCGGCCATGCCCAGCATCTGGCCGTGGCGCAGCAGCGTGTGCAGCACCGAGAGGGCGGGGCCCAGCGCCTCGAAGCGCGGCTCCGCGGCCATCGCGGCTCGCAGTTCGCGCAGCAGCGTCTCGCTGAGCGCAGACAGTCCCGCCCACGCGGCCTGGTTGAGTCCATCGGCCAACGGGCCGATCCGGCCCTGGGCCTGCCGCAGGTCGTCTTCGAGCCGGGCGCGTGCCGCGTCGTGCAGGCTGGCGCCCCAGGCGCCCGCCTCGATCAGCGCGGCCTGCTGCTCGAGCGGCTCTGCCAATGACCACTGCTCGGTGCGCTCGCCCGACATCGCGAGCTTCGGCCCCTGCGTGCGGCGCACGCCGGGCAGCCGCAGGATCGCGAGCCTGTGCAGCACGCGGCTCTTCGCGCGATCGGCCTCGGCCAGCAGGTCGAGCTTGAGCTGGCCGCGCAGCACGATGCCGTGCGCCGCGAGTTCGGCCTGCACCGCGGCCACGAGAGGCGGCTGCGGCGTTCCGGGCGCGAGGCGGCCGGCGGTGTCGCCGGCCAGCACGTCCATCGCCTGCACCAGCACGGGGTCGGTGCCGGGGCGCATCGCGCCGCGATACGTCCAGGGCAGCGGGGCGTCGAGCGCGTCCTTCACCAGCGCGCCGGCCAGCGCGTCGAGCCAGTCGGAGCGCAGCGGCTTGTCGTGCCCGCGCAGCCGTGCGAGCCCCTGCGCGCGCAGGTGCACGGCCATCAGGTCGGCGGTGGAGGCGGGCAGCTTCTTCTCGCGCAGCCGTTGCATCACGTGCTGCAGCGCACGGTGCGCGGCGCCTTCGGGGCCGTGCTCCCACATCCACTGGTAGTAGGCCGGGGAGGGCATGCCCGATGCGTAGCCCGCGAAGGCGTCGAGCCGCTTGAAGGTGTAGGGCACGAGGTAGGAGCCGAAGCGCAGCGGGCCTTCCGGTTCGCCGCTGTCCCCTTCGCTGCCTTCATCGTCTTCGTTGTCTGATTCGGTGGATGGCTGCGGCGTGTCAGGCAACTCCGCCGGCAGCCCCTGCCAGAGCCGCGCGAGCGCCGGCGCGTGATAGCCGCCGCACACCACCAGCGCCTGCGCCCGGCCCGGTTCACCCGGCTGTGCCATCGCCCAGGCGATCCAGCGCGCCATCATGGCCTCGCGCGCCTGGTTGCCCTGCGAGCCGGGGTCTTCACCGCGCAGGTTGTCGAAGTAGGTCGAGAGGCGCCGGGCCAGCTCGGCCTCGTCGCAGCCGTCTTCGAACAGGTGGTCCCACAGCGCGTCGCGACCTTGCACCGAGAGCTTTTCTGTCAGCGCGCGCTCGTAGGCTTCGGCGCGCTCCTCGTGCTCGTGGTCGACCACGTCGGCATAGCGGTTCTCCATGCGCGAGAAGGCGTCGTGCCAGGCCGGCAGGTCGATGAAGCGCACGGCGGCGCCCACCTCGCGCGCCACCTGCAGCGCCTGCCACTCGGGCGAATGCTCGGCAAAGGGCGACCACGAACCGCGGTGCGTGCGGTCGCCCGAGAGATAGCTGTAGATCGCCACCGGCAGCCGGTGCGGCAGGTACAGCTCGTCGAGGCGCTCGTTGAAGTCGGCGGGGCCCTCGATCAGCACGTACGACGGGCGCAGCGTGCGTATGCGTTCGGCCACCAGCCGCGCGCAGGCCGGGCTGTGGTGGCGTACGCCGACGATGTGGGGTGATTCGCTCATCCTCGTCACCGATGGCGCGCCAAGCGAAGCGAAGGCCCTTTGCGGAACACCGCGGAACCGGCTTGGCCGGGCCGCAGGTGTTGCCCCCTGCAAGGGGGTTGGCGAAGCGACACGAAGTGCGCGAAGCCTGGGGGTTTGCTCATATCAGGGCAGTCGGTGGCGGGCTTCGTAGTACGCGCGCCAGTGCGTGCCGTTGCGCTTGGCCGCCTTCTGCTCGAAATAGCGTCGCAGCTTCGCGCGGTCGTCCGCGTTGTCCTTCACCACCGTGCCGGCGATGCAGTCGACGAGATCCGCGGGCGAGCCTTCACGCTGTTCGAGGAACCATGCGCGCACACCCACCGCGTGCG
The DNA here is from genome assembly GCF_900109805.1 of Variovorax sp. YR750. NCBI lineage: Bacteria > Pseudomonadati > Pseudomonadota > Betaproteobacteria > Burkholderiales > Comamonadaceae > Variovorax > Variovorax sp. YR750. Next base: position 102,401 of record NZ_FOBJ01000003.1, on the reverse strand, counting down.
CCACGTTCACGGCCTCGGCGGTGGACATCACGGCGGTGAGGCGGTCCATGGCCGCGTCGCTGCCGCCGTTGCCGCCGTCGCCCTTGGCGGGCGCGCCGCGCAGGTCGCGGAAGGTGGACACCAGCAGCTCCAGCACGGGCGCGGGCACCGTCTTCGGAATGCCGCTCTGCGCGAGCAGCCGCGCCGACGATTCCTGCACCAGCGCCAGCTCGCGGTCGAAGTCGAGGATGGGAAACACCGTCTCGAAGTCGAAGCGCCGCTTCAGCGCCGCGCTCATCTCGTTCACGCCGCGGTCGCGCGTGTTGGCGGTGGCGATGATGTTGAAGCCCTCGCGCGCATAGAGCATGCCGTGCTCGCCCGAGAGCTCGGGCACCGCCATCACGCGATCGGAGAGCATGCCCAGCAGGCAGTCCTGCACTTCCAGCGGCGCGCGCGTGATTTCCTCGAAGCGCACCACCTGGCCCTGCTGCATGCCGAGGTACAGCGGCGCCGGCACCATCGCGCGCGGGCTCGGCCCTTCGTTGATGAGCAGCGCGTAGTTCCAGCCGTACTTGATCTGGTCCTCGGTGATCGATGCACCGCCCTGGATGGTGAGCGTCGAGATGCCAGAGATGGCGGTGGCCAGCAGCTCCGAGAGCATCGACTTCGCCGTGCCCGGCTCGCCCACCAGCATCAGCCCGCGCCCCGTGGCCAGCGTGACCAGCATGCGCTCGATGCTGGCCACCGGCGCGACGATCTTCGGCGCGATGTCGAGCGCCGTGTCGCCGAGGATGAAGGAGCGCGCGGCCTTCAGGCTCAGCACCCAGCCGGGTGGGCGCGGGTCCTTGTCCTGTGCCTGCAGCCGCGCGAGCTGCGCGGCGTAGAGGATCTCGGCCGGCGGGCGCTGGAGTTGCTGCTGCGCCGTCGCGGCAGCGTCTTTGGACTTGTTCGATGTGGCCATCTTTGAAATCGGTCGGGTCAATGTTCGGAAGCACCGCGCGGCCGGCTTGCCCGGCCGCGGGCGACGAGCCTCATGCCGCTCGCAAACCTTCCATGTCGCGGATGAGTTCGCTGGCGGAAATAGGGTCGAGCAGGTGCAGCTCCTCGGCTTCGCTCATGTCGCCCCAGCCCGAGGGCTTGCCCACCTGCACCTGGCCCAGCGTCTGTTCGGGGTATTCGTCCACCATGCCGACGATGATGCCGGGGTCCAGGCTCAGCTCGATCACGCGGTTGGTGCCCAGCGGCTTGCTGAAGTACCAGATGCAGCCGGCGTCCTGCGCCTGGCCGCGGCGCCAGCCCTTGTTGGCCAGCCCCAGCACGCGGCCGGTGGGCACTTTCACGTCCTTCCAGCGCTCCAGCTTCAAGCTCTTCTTCTCTTCGTCGGTCAGCGTGTAGATGTCGCGGCCGATCTGCGCGAAGGGCTGCAGCAGTTCGTAGTCGGCGAACACCTGGCCGAAGGCCGCGGCGTCGGCGGCCGGAAGGTCGAGCGCGTGCGGTACGCCGATGCGCAGGTTGTCGCCCGTGGGCAGTTCGAAGGCATCGTCCTCCGCCGTGGTGTAGCTGCCGTCCTCCGCCACGCGGAAGCAGGCCTTCAGCGTGCCGCCGTAGCTGCCGCCGCCCGCCACCTCGTACACGCCCCAGATCAGCCGCTGCACGATGTGGCGCACCAGCGGATGCTCGACCAGGAAGGTACGGAACACGTCGGGCGTCCAGCGGCGGCGCGCGCACATCGCCACCTCGAGGCGCAGCAGCTGCTGGCTCGCGACGGTGCGCGCGTCCTTCTTGAGCAGCTTGAAGCGCTCGACGGCTTCCTTGCTCAGCTCGGCGTCGTCGGTCTTCTTGGGCTTGGGCAGGTCGGGCAGGCGCGCGCCGTCCACGCCGTCGGCACCGGTCTCGCGCACATACGGCTTGAGCGTCTCGTCGAAGCCCACCTTGAAGGCGCGCGGGCCGAAGTCCAGCCGCATGGTGCCCTGCTCGTCGAGGCCGAGGTCGGGCGCGAGCCGGTCTTCGAGTTCCTCGGTGCTCAGGCCGCGCGCCTCGGCGATGGCGTCGATCTTCTCGCGCGCCTTGTCCTGCAGGCCCTTGAACTTGACCTTCTGCGCGATGCCGTTGAGCAGCATCAGCGCGACGTCGCTGCCGATGCCCGCCAGCACGTCGAGGCCGGTCACCGCGCGCGCGTGCGCCGATTCGCCGGGCCATGCACGGATGAAGGGCGTGAGCTTGCGCGCGGTGTCGTCGTTGCCGAGGAAGCCCAGCGAGGTGAGCGCCCAGCCTTCCTTGCTCGGGCCGCCGGCTTCGAGCCAGGCGGTGAAGGCGTCCCAGGCGAATTCGGCGAGCGAGCCGGCGTCGCAGGCTTCCTTGACCACCGCGATGCCGCCGTAGATTTCCTCGTTGGTCGGGAAGGTCAGCATCTGGCCCAGATGGTCGAGCGCGTCGTCGGGCAGCGCCTTGCCGTTCTTCAGCGTGGGCCGGCGCCAGCCGCGCGGCTGCCAGAACTCGGGCAGCTTCGAGCGGCGGGTGGGGAAGCGGTCGAGCGGGCTTTCCTCGAGCACCGCGCGCAGCGCCTCCACCACCTCGGGCTTGCCGTAGCGGCCTGCCACTTCGAGCAGCAGCGCCTCGTGGCCGTTGGCCTGCAGCAGGCGCAGGGCGGAGCCCGCGCAGTCGCGCGCCTCGCCGGCCTTGCCCAGCGCGGGCGCAATCAGGCCGCAGGCGGTGTGCTCGGGGTACTTCAGCAGCCATTCGCGGCCTTCGGCGCGCAGCGTCTTGAGCTTGGCGAAGGCGCGCGCGGCCGGCATGGCCAGTTCGGCAGCGCCGTAGTACAGCGCGTACGAGAGGTTGTCGGTGGGCTTGGAGCGCACCATCGCCACCAGGCCGGGCAGCACGGCGAGGCCGTGGGTGGCGAGGATGCGGCCGATGTCGTCGCTCTCGGCCTCGCCCGCCACGGCGTTCCAGAACGCGATGCCGATCGGCGCCGGCAGCAGCGGCACGAAGCTCGCGTGGAAGCTGAACCAGTAGTAGCGGTCCTTCTTGCGCTCGGCCACCATCTCGCGCCAGCTCGTGACGAGCCCCTCGGCGTTTCCGGCGGCGATGGCGGCTGCCGCGGTCTTTGCGAACGGCACGAGGCTCTTGCGGCCCTTGTCGAAGCCCAGCTCGTCGAGCAGCGTCTCGACGTTCTTCGCGGCGGCGTCATGGCGGCCGGTCTGCCACGAGTTCAGGCGCAGCGCGCTTTCGCGCTTGCCTTCGGCCCATTGCTCCACCGGCGCCACGGCCAGCGGCTCCAGCACCAGCGCGCCGGCAGCCTTCTTCTGCACCTTGGCGAGCCAGGGCGGCGCGGCCAGCACGCCGGGCAGCTCGCTCGCGTCGGCCACTTCGGTGGGGCCGGCGAGCAGCGAGAGCTGCTTGTCGATCACCGCCTGCGCGCCCGCGTCGAGCCACGGCCGCAGTGCCGGCAGCGCGGCGCCATGCGCGCGCAGCAGGCGCGTGAGGCTGGGCGTGACGAGGTTGGCGTCCTTGCCGCCCGCCGCGACCAGCCGCGACAGCGCCGGAATCGCCGCCATCGGCCAGCGATCGACGGCCAGCGCCAGCCGCGCCAGCGCCTGCTTCGAGCTGCCCGCGACGCGCGCCAGCGCCTGCACGGCCTCGGGCGTGCCGATGCAGGCGAGCGCGTCGCCCGCGTGGTCGTTCGCGGCGCCGCGCTCCAGCACCGGCACGGCGTCCACGCCGCGCTCCTGCACCATCGTGCTCGTCATGGAGCCGCTGCCCCAGAAGCCGGCCGAATAGCTCAGGCGCACCTTCGCGGCCAGTGCGATGGCATCGGGGTCGGTAGCCGTGAGCTGCAGCCAGTGCATGGTCTCGGGCGCGGACTTGTCGGCGGCCAGCGTGTGCACGAGCGCGTTCGAGATCTCGGGCGCGTCGGGCAGCAGCATCGCGAGCGCCGGCTGGCGCATCGGGTGCACCTTGGGCAGGCCCGCCTCGATGCGGTCGCGGCAGTCCTGCCAGACCTCGGGCGTGGCCAGCGACAGGTGCGCGCGCAGCGCCTGCTCGCCGGCTCCCAGCGGGCCGTAGTAGGAGCTGCCCATCTGGCGCGTGACGGTGGCGGAGAAGCTGTACTGGTGCTTCTTCGTCGCCCGGTCGTAGGCGGACTGCACCTCGATCTGCTGCGCGGCGAGCACCATGTCGACGGTGTCCGGCAGCCCGTATTGCTTGACGAGGTAGTTCACCACCACCTCGCCCATCTCGCTCGTGTTGTAGTTGCCGCCGGTGCCCAGCGCGAGCGCCAGCAGCACGGTGTCGGCCTCGGCATCGGGCGCGGGAATGGGCTGCGTGCTGCGGTCGATCATGCGCTGGGCGGCAGCGCGCAGCGCGGCATCGGTGCCCGTCATGTTGACGTTGAGATCCAGCTTGCGGCGCACCGGCAGCCAGGCCGCGCCGGCGCTCGGCACTTCCTCGAAGGGCTTGGCCGGAAAGCGGCGCGAGGGAAAGGCTTCGCGCTGCATCTCGGGCGAAAGCCGCACGGGCGTGCCGGCCGCGAGCCACGGCGGCGTGTCGGCGCTCGCGGCCACGGGCTCGGCGCCGGCCGGTGCGGGCGTGGCGCCTTGCGCCGCGGGCGAGGCGGCGCCCAGCTCCTTCGCGAGGGCCTGCGCGTTCTTGGCGGGCGTGCAGCTGGTGCCCCAGCCGTACAGCAGGCCGGTGCTGCGCAACCGCTTGAAGGCGAGCGCGGCGCCCTGTTCGCTCACGCCGTGCTGGCGCTTGAGGACTGCCACGGTGATCACCTCGGTGGACGCGATCTGGTCGGCTTCCATCTGTGCGCGCACCGCTTCGAATGCGCGTTCGGCCTGCGCGTCGATGCTCTCGGTGGGGGCCGTGGGAACTGCTGGTGCTGCTGCGGGTGCCGCAGCGGGCTCCTGCGCCGCAGCCGGGGCTGCCGGTGCGGCTGCCTGCGCCTTGGGTGCCGCCTCGGCCTTCGGCTTCGCCTCGGTCTTGCCGATGGCCGTGCCGGCGGCCACGCCGACTTCGCTGTAGCCCTTGCCGGTCTTCTCGGTCACCAGCTTGGTCAGCGCGGTGCCGGCCTTGGCGGCGTCGGCGAAAGATTTGGTCTGGCTCTGGCCGGCAGTGCCGATGCGGCCCCAGCGGATATTGAGTTCGGTGTCTGCCTGCTCGATTTCCCAGAATTTGCTGGCGGTTCCTTCGATCAGTTCAAAACGGCGCATGGAAAAAACGTCCTCCTGTCAATCGATGAAGTGCGGTCGGCGACGACGCTCGCGAGCCCTTGCGACGGGCGCGCGGTTCATTCCTTCCGCTGGGTTCGCCGCCGAGGATAAAGGGCCGGCGTGAAGGCTTGGCCCCTGCGGGGCGCCTGGCGGCAAGAAGATTTCGCTTCGTACACCGGGCGATGCGAAGCGGTTACGAAGAAATCATTCACGCGGCCGCGCCGCCGGCATGCTGGCGCTGCCCGAGCTCGCCCGCGAAGACATAGGCCGGCCCCATGCGCTGCCGTTTGCAATGCTGCAGCGCGCGGTCGGCCGATTCGAGCAGGCCGGCCAGCGTGTCGCCGTCGGCGGGGTGGCAGGCGATGCCCATGCTGAGCTCGCCGCCGGCGAGCAGCCGGCCCTCGTGGACCACCGGGCGCGCGCCGGCGGTCTCGATGCGGATGGCCATCTCCGCGAGCTTCTGCCGTGGCGGGTTGCCGACCAGGAGGATCGCGAACGAGCTGTCGTCGCTGTTGTCGTGTGCACGAACCCCGGCATGCGCACTGCCCTCCAGCCGGGCCACCAGGTCGTCGGCGCGCACCTGCTCGCGCAGGCGCTGCGCGATGGCGGCCAGCACCGCGTTGCTGGCCGCGCGGCCGTGTCGTTCGCTCACCGCCGCGAAGCCGTTCAGGTCGATCAGCATCAGCGAGAACTGCCGGTCCTCGCGCAGCCATTCCTCGCCGCGGCGTTCGAAGCCGGTCCGGCTCGCGGCGCCGGTGAGCGCGTCGATGCCGGGGGCGGCCATGAGCGCATGTGCGCGCATTTCCATTGCCCGTTCGGCCCGCAGGCGCGCGGCGGCGGCCAGCGCAAGCACCGCCAGCTCGGCGATCACGGCGGCCTGCGCCGGGTTCACCCGCCCGGACGCCCACGGCTGTTCGCTCCAGCCGGGGAGGTGCGCGATCGAGATGCCCGCCATCAGCAGCACCGCGCCGGCACAGAACAGCAGGGCGGGCCAGTTCGTCCGGCGCCGCACCGCCAGCGCGCCGGCCGCGAGGATCACGGTGGAGGCGACCACCAGTGCCTGCAGCACGCGCAATATCGAGGGAAGCCGGGTTTCGACCGCGGCATGAATCGCCGCGAGAGCCAGCGCGGCGAGCAGCACCAGGACCACCTTGTCGAGGCGCGGCACGAACCGGCTCAGCCCCAGCAGCTGCCGCGCGAACTGAAGCCGGCAGGCGGCCCACAGCACCAGCGCGAGCGCTGCCCAGTGCGCGAGCGGGTCATCGGGCGCGAAGCGCTCCAGTCCCGCGAAGGCGGCGAGCGCGAAGCCGCTGGCCAGCAGATACCAGCCATGCAGGCGCGCGCCGGACACCACCAGCAGCACGAGGCCGCAGACCATCAGGCCGGCCAGCAGGCCGTGGCTCACATCGGCAGCCATGTGCTGCGGCGCGTGGCTGGAACGGGGCGGGGGCTGGGCGGCATCCGGTCGGGCAAGAGGCTGGTGCGAAGTGAGCCGCCGATCGTAGCCGCGAAGCAGTGACGGCGAGCCTGTCTCCGTGCCCGATGCGGGTACGGGGTATCCCTCGTACGCGCCCGGCTAGAACTCTGCGCCTTCGACCAGGAAGCGCAGCCGGCGCACGCCCTGCCACTCGTCCGCATCGAGCCTGAACGCCAGCTTCACGCGTGGCGGCAGCGGCTCGGTGTGGCTGAACCACATCGCGTCGATCGGCTGGCCCTGGTGCCGGAGCTTGAGCGACAGGTGCTTCTCGCCCACCAGCCGCTGCGACACCACTTCCACTTCCTCGCTGAAGGTCGGCGGCGCGAAGCCCTGGCCCCACACCTCGCGGTGCAGCGTGTCGACGAGGTCGATGCGCATGTACTCGCGGGCGATGGGCCCGTCTGTCTCGATCTGGCGCGTGAGCGCGGACTCGGCCAGCAGCTCGCGCGCCACCTGCGCGAAGCCCTTCTCGAAGGTCTCGAAGTGCTCGCGCGCGACGGTGCAGCCCGCCGCCATCGCATGGCCGCCGAAGCGCAGCAGCACGCCGGGGTGGCGCTTGGCCACGAGGTCGAGCGCGTCGCGCAGGTGGAAACCCGGGATCGAGCGGCCCGAGCCTTTCAGCTCCTGCTCCTTGCCGGGCGCCCCGCTCGCAGCGAAGACGAAGGTGGGGCGGTGAAAGCGGTCCTTGATGCGCGAGGCCACGATGCCGACCACGCCTTCGTGGAAGCCCGCGTCGAACACGCTGATGGCGGGCGGCGGCGCTTCGATGCCCTCGCCGTCGGCGGCGAACAGCGACTCGGCCAGCAACAGCGCCTGGTCGCGCATGCCGCCCTCGATGTCGCGCCGCTCGCGGTTGATGCCGTCGAGCATGCGCGCGAGTTCTTCGGCGCGACCCGCGTCGTCGGTCAGCAGGCATTCGATGCCCAGCGTCATGTCCGACAGCCGGCCCGCGGCGTTGATGCGCGGGCCGAGAGCGAAGCCGAAGTCGAAGGTGGTCGCAACGGAAGCATTGCGCCCGGCCGCCTTGAACAGCGCCGCGACGCCGGCCGGCATGCTGCCAGCGCGGATGCGACGCAGGCCCTGCGCTACCAGGCGGCGGTTGTTGGCATCGAGCCGCACGACGTCGGCGACCGTGCCGAGCGCCACCAGCGGCAGCAGCGCATCGAGCTTCGGCTGGCTGGCCGTGTCGAACACGCCGCGCCTGCGCAGCTCCGAACGCAGCGCCAGCAGCACGTAGAACATGACGCCGACGCCGGCGATGCTCTTGCTCTCGAAGCCGCAGCCGGGCTGGTTGGGGTTGACCAGCACGTCGGCCGAGGGCAGCTCGGGGCCGGGCAGGTGGTGGTCGGTCACCAGCACCTGCAGGCCGCGCGCCTTGGCGGCGGCCACGCCCTCGACGCTGGCGATGCCGTTGTCGACGGTGATGAGCATGTCGGCGCCGCTCGCGGCCACGCGCTCGGCAATGGGCGGCGTGAGGCCGTAGCCGTCGACCACGCGGTCGGGCACGAGGTAGCTCACGTTCTTCGCGCCCAGCAGGCGCAGGCCGCGCACGCCGACCGCGCAGGCGGTGGCACCGTCGCAGTCGTAGTCGGCGACGATGCACAGGCGCCTGTCCTGCGCGATGGCGTCGGCCAGCAGCGCGGCGGCCTCGCGGGTGCCGAGCAGCGCGTCGGGCGGCAGCAGCAGCGCGAGGCCGTCGTCGAGTTCTTCCTTGGCGCGCACGCCGCGCGCCGCGAAAAGCCTTGCCAGCAGCGGATGCACGCCGGCCTGTTCCAGCGCCCAGACGGTGCGCGGCGGAATGTCGCGGGCTACGATTTTCATAGCGCCTCCAGCATGGTGGCAGCCTGCTTGCGCTCGAACAGGCTCTTCGCCCAGCGCGCCAGGCCGCGCGGCTGCACGGTGTAGCGCTGCGAGGCGCGGTCGCCGCACAGCGTGAGCGACACGTCGCCCGCGCCGCGCGTGTAGTCGGCCAGCAATGCGGCCAGCGGGCCGGCGTCGAGCGCCTGCCAGGCGGCGGCCCAGCCGATGCCGTCGTCGCGCAGCGCGGCGATGCGCAGGGTGTCGTTCACGGTCGGCGCCGTCGCCGGTTCCGCGGCTTCCTTCTTCAGCGCGCCGGTGCCGGCGAGCCAGAAGGAGTTGATCGGCGGCACGCCGCGCGCGGTGCGCTCGTCGTTCACGCGCTGGGTGTACAGCAGCATCTGCATTTCGTTCTGCAGCCGGCGCAGCGGCCGCGCGGCGTCGGCCAGCGGCGACCACTGCGAGACCGGGTAGCCCACCGCGCGGTCGATGGAGGCGGTGGCCAGCCCGTCGAAGATGCCGGCGCGCGCCAGCCAGCGGCCGGGCACGGGCGAGGCGTGCAGCGCGATGCCGTCTTCCTCGAAGAAGGGTCGCGCGGCGTCGAGCAGGGCGGCCGATTCGGCGTCATCGATCTCGATGGATGCCGGGTCGCCCAGTACCACGTCGTCGATGCCGACCTGCCAGTTGCACAGCGTGACCAGCCCCCAGCCTTCGGTGTCGCCGGGCGCGGCGATGCCCAGCCGGCGCGCTTCCAGCGCGGCCCAGGGGATGCAGCCGTCGGGCGAGGCGATGCCCAGCGCCTGTGCCAGCGCGCGTTCATGCGGAGGCGAGCGCGTGCTTTCGTCCTGCGTATCGGTGTCGGCGAGGGTGAGGCGGGAGAGCAGGCTTTCGAGATTGGGGAGCCGAAGCGTGGGCAGGGCCGCGCGGCACGACGGGGAACCGCGGCCGGCGAAGGGAATCAGTAATTGGCGTGGGGAGGTTTCGGCCATCCCCTTATTGTCCGGGAAGCCCCAGGGCCATCCGGAATGCCACAATTCCGACCCTATGCGACTTCCTTATGAACTGCAGCTCGGCTGGCGCTACACGCGCGCGGGACGGGCGACGCGGCGCAACGGCTTCATCTCCTTCATCTCCGGTGTCTCGATGCTCGGCATCGCGCTGGGCGTGGCGGCGCTGATCATTGTGCTCAGTGTGATGAACGGCTTCCAGAAGGAAGTGCGCGACCGCATGCTCGGCGTGGTGTCGCACATCGAGATCTTCTCGCGCGACGGCCAGGCGCTGCAGCAGCTCGACGAGATCATGGCGGCGGCGCGCAAGCACCCCGAGGTGGTCGGCGCGGCGCCCTTCATCAACACCCAGGCGCTCATTGCGCGCGGCGAGGACATGAAGGGCACGATCGTGCGCGGCATCGATCCCAAGCTCGAGCCCGAGGTCACCGACATCAACGGCATCGCCTCCAGGGGCACCTTCGACAAGCTCGTGCCGGGCCAGTTCGGCATCGTGCTCGGCGCGGAGCTGGCGCGTTCGCTCTTCGTGCAGCCGGGCGACCAGGTCACGCTGGTGGCGCCGGGCGGGCAGGTCACGCCGGCGGGCGTGGTGCCGCGGTTGAAGCAGTTCACCGTGGTCGGCACCTTCGACTCGGGCCACTACGAGTACGACTCCGCGCTGGCCATGGTGCACGAGCAGGACGCCGCCAAGGTGTTCCGCCTCGAGGGCCCCACCGGCATCCGGCTGAAGCTCAAGAACCTCAACGAGGCGCGCGACGTGGCCGACCAGCTCGCAGTCACGCTGCCGGGCGAGTTCCTCATCCGCGACTGGACGCGCCAGAACAAGACCTGGTTCGCGGCCGTGCAGGTCGAGAAACGCATGATGTTCATCATCCTCACGCTGATCGTGGCGGTGGCGGCCTTCAACCTGGTCTCCACGCTCGTCATGACCGTGACCGACAAGCGCGCCGACATCGCCATCCTGCGCACGCTGGGCAGTTCGCCGCGCAGCATCATGGGCATCTTCGTGGTGCAGGGCGCAATGGTGGGCGTGATCGGCACCGTGGCCGGCCTGCTGCTGGGCCTGGGCATCGCCTACAACATCGACGTGATCGTGCCCTTCCTGGAGCAGCTCTTCCACGCGAGCTTCCTGCCGAAGGACATCTACCTGATCAGCAAGATGCCCAGCGATCCGCAGCAAAGCGACATCGTGCCGATCGCGATCATTTCCCTGGTGCTGGCCTTCGTCGCCACGCTGTACCCGAGCTGGCGCGCCAGCCGCGTGAACCCCGCCGAAGCCCTGCGCTATGAGTGAAGTTGTATTGAAGGCCCGTGGACTGACCAAGCGGTTCCACGAGGGGCGGCTCGACCTGACCGTGCTGCATGGCGTCGACCTCGACGTGCATGCCGGCGAAACGCTCGCCATCGTCGGCGCCTCCGGCTCCGGCAAGAGCACGCTGCTGCACCTGATGGGCGGCCTCGACGAGCCCACGGCTGGCAAGGTCGAGCTGCTGGGCAAGGACATCGCGCATGCCGATCCGGCGGAGCAGGGCCGTCTGCGCAACCAGCACCTGGGCTTCGTCTACCAGTTCCATCACCTGCTGCCCGAGTTCAGCGCGCTCGACAACGTGGCCATGCCGCTGAAGATCCGCCGCACCGAGCCTCATGCGGCGGCGCAGTCGGCAGCGAAGATTCTCGAGAGCGTGGGCCTGGGCCAGCGCCTGTATCACCGTCCGGCCGAACTCTCGGGCGGAGAGCGTCAGCGCGTGGCGATCGCGCGCGCGCTGGTCACCGAGCCGGCCTGCGTGCTGGCCGACGAGCCTACGGGCAACCTCGACCGCAGCACAGCCGACACGGTGTTCGCATTGATGCTCGACCTCGCGCACCGGCACGGCACCGCCTTCGTGATGGTCACGCACGACCAGGATCTGGCGAAGCGCTGCGACCGGGTGTTGCAGCTGGTGGCGGGGCGCCTGGCGGGTTGAGTCGCTAGCTGTCGGGACCACCGGCTTCGCGGCGCTGCATAGCGGCTCGAAGCCGTATTAGGTGGCGGCTGGTCCGCCAGCGTGACCAAATGGCCAGCAGCACCAGCAACGTGCCCCCCGTGGCAATGGAGAGAGTCCACTTAAGGCTGCTGCTTCGAGCCTGCGCCAGGACCTGGGCAGTGGACGCATAGGCGCATTGCGCCTGGCCGTCAGCCGTCATCTCGAAGAGCCTGGAGCCATCGTGCAGAACGGAAACCGAGGTGCCTTGTGCCACTCGGACGATCTGTTGTTCGCATGCATGGATGGAGAAGCGCTCGGAGCGGCCACCGGACTCGATGACCGCATAGTTCGTGGATCGCGCCCGTCCTTTGCCCGGCTCGACACCGATAAACAACCCTGAAGCGACTGAAAGCTCCTCTCTCTGATATTGTTTATCCGCTCCCGTAGCGCTGAAGGGAGCCCGTTCGGTAGACCCTGTGCTCCTCCTTGGGCCATCCAGCCCGCAATAAAGACTGGGGAACCGTACGGATTCGACGCTGTAGCTCGAACGGTGTCTTGGGGCGTCGTCGGCCGATGCGCTGGCGACGACCCCGCATATCAGGGTGCGCGTGTCGAATGTGGCGCATTGACTCTGCTGCCAAGGAGTATCACGGTGACATGCAAGGTAGGAGTGGACATCAGCAAGATGAAGCTCGATGTGGCGTGGCTGCGGGCGGACGGCAAGTACCGCTCCAAGGTGTTCCCCAACAACTCGAGCGGCTTCGCGGAACTGCTGCGATGGCTGCAATCCAATCTGCCCGATGGCAAGGCAACGGCCCACGTCTGCATGGAAGCCACCGGGACGTACCACGAGGCCCTGGCGCTGTTCCTGCATGACCAGACGGTGGCAGTCTCGGTCGTGAACCCGCTGCAGGTGAAGCGATTCATGGAGCTCGAGGGTGTTCGCAACAAGACCGATGGCGGCGATGCGAAGGCCCTGGCGCGGTTTTGCGACAGGACCGCTCCGGCGTTGTGGGAGGCACCTTCTGCAGGCGTGCGCTCGCTGCAGGCGCTGGTGGCTCGGCTGGACACGCTGCTGGAACTCAGGCAGGCCGAGTCGAACCGCCTGGAGGTCGCCCACGACGCGGTCAAGTCGTCTCTCACCGCGGTCATCGCGAGCCTGGACGAGTCCATCAAGGACGTGCGCATGCAGATCCGCAAGACCATCGACGACGACCCCGATCTGCGGCAACGCGGCGAGCTGCTCGCCTCGATCCCGGGCCTCGGGGACAGGACGATTCCCCAGCTGCTCGCATACATTGGGCGTCCCGAGCGATTCGGCTGCGTCAAGGCACTGATTGCCTATGCCAGCCTCACGCCGATGATCAGACAGTCCGGCACATCGTTGGACAAGCGACGAGGAACGCATCCTCAGGGGCATCGGGAGTTCAGGAACGCGCTTTACTTCCCGGCCATGGTGGCCGGCAGATACAACCCGCTGGTGGCCGAGTTCTGGCAGCGCCTGAAGGCGCAGAACAAGCCCGGCAAGGTCATCGTCGTGGCCTGCATGCACAAGCTCCTGGCCATCGCATACGGGGTGTTGAAGTCGGGCAAGCCCTTCGATGTGAATCATCATCCCAAGGCAGTCTGTGGTTGACAAGCAGAACGGTGTCTTCGCTTCCTTGATGAGTGCCTGTGTGCCGAGCGCGGCAAAAAACACTGCAATCCAGAGTCCGCCCAGGAGCGCTCCCGTCATCCCCCACAAGCTTCTGTTCATTGCCGGATTTTGCCGCCGGACCGGCTTCGCTCGACTGTCAGGCCGGCGCTTCCTCGCGCACATTCCGCGTGCCCAACGGCAGCACGCAGACGAATTGGTTGCCCAACGTCAGCACGAGGCCAATCTGCCCTGCAACGTGAGTGACCTGGCAGACGGCATCGGGTGTCTTTGTTGCCCCTGCAGCTGCCGAACGCACGACAGCGCGCGTCGCGGGCTGGCGCAGCATGGCGAGCAGTACGTTCGCGTCGCGGTTCTGCAGCGATTGGCGATAGAGGTGAAGCGCCGCCTCCGTTTCGGTTTCGTCCCGTGTACGCTCTGATGAGGACGCTTCGCCGCCGCGCAAGCGCATCAGGGCGCGATGCAACTGCTGCCGGCAACCGGCTTCGGTCTTTCCGCTGACCTCGGCGATCTCGCTGTAGCTCAACTCGAAGACTTCGCGAAGCAGCACCGCAGCGGCGTCGGGCCGGTTGAGGCGTTCGGCCAACATGCGCAACGCGCTATCGGCTTCTTCTGCCAGCGTTGCTTCGGCCTCGGCCGACGATGCATCGGGCGCAAGCCCTCCGGCCTCCTTCAGCCACCGCTGCATCCACCCGTCCCGCCGCAGCCTGTCGATCGCAAGGTTCTGCATCACGGTCGTCAGCCAGGCCTGCACCGAATCCGGCCCGGGCCCGTCGCCGGCTTCCAGCGCGCGCAGGTAGCTGTCCTGCACCACGTCCTCGGCATCCGCCGGGCCGCCGAGCATGCGCGCCGCCGCGCGAACCAGCCGGCCGCGCAGTGCCGGGAATTGCGAGAGATAGCGTTCATCGAGCATCGGCACAGCTTGCCATAGCCAGCAATGTCACGAAACTGTGGGCTTGTTCGTCAAGACAGTTCAACCACAGGAGCTTTCTTCATGCAGCCCACCATGTTCTCAATGGAATCGGAAGACGACACCAAGCCCGCCGCCACCGCCGAGCCGCGCAACTCCTACCTGGAGGAAAAGGCGTTCAAGTCGCGAACGCTGCTGATCTTCGGCACTATCAGCGACTCCGTGGCCGCCGACGTGACGCGCCGGCTCATCGCGCTGGACGCCGACAGCCCCGAGAAGCCCATCGACATCCTCGTGAGCTCGCCCGGCGGGCACCTGGAGTCGGGCGACGCCATCCACGACATCGTGCGCTTCATCAGCGCGCCGGTGAACATGATCGGCACCGGCTGGGTGGGCAGCGCGGCCACCCACCTGTTCCTGGCGGCGCCGCGCGAGCGCCGCGTGTGCCTGCCGAACACGCGCTTCCTGATCCACCAGCCCAGCGGCGGCGCGGGCGGGCAGGCGACAGACATCGCCATCCAGGCGCAGGAAATCATCAAGGCCCGCCAGCGCATCGCGCACGAGATCGCGCGCGAGACCGGCAAGCCCATCGACGTGGTGCTGGCCGACATCGAACGTGACCGCTGGCTGTCGGCCGAGGAGGCCGTGGAGTACGGCTTGGTCTCGCGCATCATCCAGCGCAAGACCGAGCTGCAAGGCTGACCGCGTGCCGGATCAGGCCTTGGGCTTGTAGGCCACCACGTCGATCTCGACGCGTGCGTCGACCATCAGCCGCGCCTCGGTGGTCGAGCGCGCCGGCTTGTTTTCACCGAAGTAGCTCATGTAGATGCGGTTGAAGGCACCAAAGTCGCGCGCGTCCTGCAGCCAGCAGGTGCTCTTGCACACGTCGTCGAGCGTGGCGCCGGCCAGCGCGAGCACGGTCTTGATGTTCTCCATCACCTGGCGCGTCTGCGCCTCGATGCCGCCGGCCACGATCTCGCCTTCCTTGTTCACGGGCACCTGGCCCGACACGTAGATGAAGTCGCCGGCGCGCACGGCCGGGGAGAAGGGGCGGACCTGGCGGTCGGAAGCCAGGGGCGGGGCGCCGAGGTATTCGAGGGGCATGGGAACTCCTTGTGTGATGAAAGAAAAGAGAAACGGAAAGAGCGGAAACGCGCCGCGAGTATCCCTCTGATTTGAAAATCTATTTCAAAATAACCCCTGAACAAGGGTTAACACGGATGATTAGGCATGAATACTGCTTCAAAGTCCGGGCCAAAGAGAAAATTTCTTTCACAAACCAGCCCGCCTCATGAAGGAGTTCCCCATGCCCCACGCCGGTCTTGCCCAGTGTCTGCCCAAGCTGTCCAAACGCAGCCTGCTGGGCGCCTCCTTGCTCGCGATGCTGTGCGCCGCGCTGCCCCAACAGGGCGCCCACGCACAGGGCCCGCGCAACTTCGCCACGCTGGCGATGGTGGCCGAGCCGCAGACGCTCGACCCGATGGCGTCCACCGCCGACCTGGTCGGAACCATCATGCAGCACGTCTACGAGACGCTCTACACCTTCGACGCCAAGTGGAACGTGGTGCCGATGCTGGCCGAGGGCATGCCGAAGATCTCCGCCGACGGCAAGACCTACGCCATCACCCTGCGCAAGGGCGTGATGCTGCACAACGGCCGCGAACTCACGGCCGACGACGTGGTGGCCAGCCTGCAGCGCTGGATGGACCAGTCGCCGCGCGGCAAGGCCGTGGGCAAGGAAGTCGACAGCCTCAAGGCCAAGGGCCCGCTGGCGGTCGAGATCGTGCTGAAGGAGCCCTACGCGCCGCTGCTCTCGCAACTCGCGCTGCCCAGCGGCATGGCCGCCATCATGGCCAAGGACTCCATCGCTTCGCCGCTGAAGGACTTCGTGGGCACCGGCCCCTACAAGTTCAAGGAGCGCCGCCCCGACCAGTTCGTGCTGCTCACCCGCTTCGACAAGTACAGCGCGCGCAAGGAAGCCGCCAGCGGCTACGGCGGCAAGCGCGAAGCGGCCATCGAGGAGCTGCGCTTCGTGCCCGTGCCCAACGCCAGCACCCGCGTCGAGGGCGCGCTGGCCGGCCAGTACGACTTCGCCGACCTGCTGCCGGTGGAGGCGCTGCCGCGCCTGGAGAAGTCGGGCGGCAAGACCGTGCCGATCATGACGCCCTCGTTCGGTTTCCCGTACCTCGTGCTCAACACCAAGGAAGGCGTGGCCGCCAGCCAGCCGGTGCGCCAGGCGATCCAGACCGCGCTGGGCGAAGGCGAGATGCTCGCCGCCGGCTTCGGCGACACGCGCTTCTTCGTGGCCGAGGCCAACCACTTCCCGAAGGGCTCGCCGTTCTACTCGGCCGCAGGCGCCGACCAGTACAACCAGCGCAACGCCGCCAAGGCCAAGGAAGCCGCCGCCAAGGCCGGCTACAAGGGCGAGCCGATCCGCGTGCTCACCAGCCGCCAGTACGACTTCCACTACAACATGGCCCTGCTGATGGCCGAGCAGCTCAAGCGCGCCGGCTTCAAGGTCGACCTCAACGTGGTCGACTGGGCCACGCTGGTGCAGCGCCGCAACGACGCCAAGCTGTGGGACATCTACGTCACCCACTCGGGCCAGTTCCCCGAGCCCATGCTCTCGCCGCCGCAGCTCGGCGACGGCGCGCCCGGCTGGTGGGATTCGCCGGCCAAGAAGTCGGCACTGCAGGCCTTCAACGTCGAGAGCGACCCTGCCAAGCGCGGTGCGCTGTGGGGCAAGGTGCAGCAGGTGGTGTACGACGAGGTGCCGTATATCAACGTCGGCAAGTTCAACGGCCTCTCGGCCAAGAGCCCGGCGCTGGACAACTACCAGCCCGCGACCTGGCCGTTCTTCTGGAACGCGAAGATCAAGTAAGAAGGCGGAGACACACAGCCATGCCGTCGCGTCGCCAACTTCTGCAAGCCAGCGCACTGGTCTCCGGCCTCGGGGCCCTCGGCCTCGAATCTTCCCTTGCCTTCGCCGCCCGGGCTGCCGCCCAGGGCCCGGTCTACGCCTACGTCGGCACCTACAGCGACGGCGGCAAGCCGTGGCGCGGCGGGCGCGGACAGGGCGTGCACCAGTTCGTGCTCGACGGCGCCACCGGCGCGCTCAAGCCCATTGCGGGCGCACCGGCGGCCGTGGCCAGCACGGGCGAGGGCGCGAAGCTGCGCAACCCCGCCTCGCTCGCGCGCCACCCGAAGCTGCCGATGCTCTATGCGGCCAACGAGTTCGAGGCCGGCTCGGTCTCGGCCTTCCGTATCGGGGCGGACGGCGCGCTGACCTTCGTCTCCGAGACGCCCTGCGGCGGCAAGGACCCGGCCTACATCAGCGTGCACCCCGACGGCCGTTTTCTCTTCACCGCCAACTACGCGAGCGGGGACGTCAGCGTGCTCGCGCTGCGCGCCGACGGCACGCCCGATGCCGGCGTTGCAGCCGTCGTCTACAAGGACGTGGAAGCCTGCGGCGCGTCCACCCCCTGCAAGCCCGGCGCCGACGTGGTGCCGCAGGCCGCGCGTTCGCACGAGGGCTTCGCCACCAGCGACCACGACGGCCCGCACGCCCACATGGTGCATGCCGACCCGAAGGGCGACTTCGTGCTGGTGGCCGACCTGGGGCTCGACCGCGTCATCTCGTATCGCTTCGACCGCATCACCGGCGTGCTGAGCCAGCCGAGCACGGTGGCCGTGTCGGAAAGCTCCGGCGCGCGCCACTTCGTGTTCCACCCGAACGGCAAGTGGCTCTACCTGGTGAACGAAGAGGCATCGACCATCGCCTTCATGCGCTACGACAACGCCACCGGCGTGCTCGCGCTGGTGAGCGAGACCTCGGCGCTGCCCAAGGGCTTCAAGGGCACCAGCTACGCATCGGGCATCCGCATGCTGCCGGACGGCCAGCACTTCGTGTCGCTCAACCGGCTGCACGACTCGATCTCGATCTTCAAGGTCGACGCCCGCACCGGCGCCCCCACGCTGGTGCGCGAGGAATGGTCGCGCGGCAACTACCCGCGCAGCTGCACGCTCGACCCGAGCGGCCGCTTCCTCTACGTGTGCCACAACAAGCAGGGCGACAACGTGACCGTCTTCCGCGTGAAGGGTGGCGACATCCAGTTCACCGGCCAATACGTCGCGGTGGGCAGCGCGGCAGCCATCGAGTTCTCCGCGTGATGAAGAAATCGCTTTTCCGCTACATCGCCTCCCGCGCCGCGGGCATGCTGGTCGTGCTCGCCATCGTGGCGGTGCTCGTCTTCGTGCTCACGCGCGCCGCCTCGGGCGACCCGGTCTCGGTGCTGCTGGGCGACCAGGCCACCGCCGCCGACATCGCCCGCGTGCAGAAGGAATACGGCCTCGACAAGCCGCTGCCCGTGCAATTCGGCTACTGGCTGCGCGAGGTGCTCCAGGGCAACCTCGGCCAGTCGATCTTCCTGCAGCGCCCCGTGACGCAGGCGCTGTGGGAGCGCTCCGAACCCACCACGCTGCTCGCGCTGATGGCCGTGGCCATCGCGGCGCTGATCGGTGTGCCCTGCGGCATCGTCTCCGCCGTGTTCCGGGGGCGGGTGGTCGACCAGCTCTTCACCGGCATCGCGATGCTGGGCGCGAGCATTCCGAGCTTCTGGCTGGGCATCGTGCTGATCCAGATCTTCGCGGTCTCGTTCGGCTGGTTCCCGGTGTCGGGCTACGGCGCGCCCGACGCGCCGTTCGCCGAGCGACTGCATTCGCTGGTGCTGCCGGCCACGGTGCTGGGCCTGCTGAACTCCGCGCTCATCATCCGCTTCACGCGCGCCTCGATGCTCGACGTGCTGGGTGAAGACTACGTGCGCACCGCGCGCTCCAAGGGCCTGAGCGAAAGCACCGTGGTGCTCAAGCACGCGCTTCGCAACGCGCTGGTGCCCATCGTCACGGTGATCGGCCTCACGGTGGCTCTCATGATCGGCGGCGCCGTCATCACCGAGACCGTGTTCGGCCTGCCGGGCGTGGGCAACCTCGTGGTCAGCGCGGTGCTGCGGCGCGACTACCCTGTGATCCAGGGGGCGCTGCTCGTCATCGCCGCGATCTACGTGCTCATCAATTTCTCCATCGACCTGCTGTACGCGGTGGTCGACCCGCGCGTGAAGGTCTGAGAAAAATGCAAATGCCCCGAATGCTCCGCCAGCTGATGCACAGACGCATCGTGATGGTGTCCGCGCTGGTGCTGCTGGTGATCGCGGTGCTCGCGATCGGTGCGCCGCTGTTCGCTTCCATCGACCCCAACGACACGGCCGTGCTGGAGCGCCTGAAGGCGCCCAGCGCCGAGCACCTGCTCGGCACCGACGAGCTCGGCCGCGACCTGTATTCGCGCATCGTCCACGGCGCGCGCTACTCGCTGGCCATCGCCGCGCTCACCGCGCTGGGCGCCGTGATCGCCGGCACCGTGCTGGGCCTGATGGCCGGCTTCTTCCGCCGGCTCGACGCGCCGCTGATGCGCGTGGTGGACGCGATGATGTCCTTCCCCGACATCCTGCTGGCGATCGCGCTGGTGGCCATTCTCGGGCCCTCGCTCGTGAACACCGTGTTGGCGCTGGTGCTGGTCTACACGCCGCGCGTGGCGCGGGTGGTGCGGGCCTCCACGCTGGTGGTGCGCGAACTGCTCTTCGTGGAAGCGGTGCGCGCGCTGGGCGTGCGCACCTCGCGCATCCTGTGGCGGCACATCCTGCCGAACCTGATGTCGCCGATCCTGGTGCAGGTGTCGTTCATCTTCGCCTACGCCATCCTGGCCGAAGCCGGCCTCTCGTTCCTCGGTGTCGGCGTGCCGCCCGAGATCCCGACCTGGGGCACCATGGTCGCGGGCAGCCAGCAGTACGCGCATCAGGCCTTCTGGGTGGTGCTGTTCCCGGGCCTCGCAATCATCTTCACGGCGCTGTCGCTGCAACTGCTGGGCGACGGCGTGCGCGACCTGCTCGACCCCAAGCTCAAGAAAGGCGCGTGATGACGACGACCGCCAACAACAACCAGGCCCCGCGCCTCACGGTCAGCAACCTGAGCACAAGCTTTCCGACCGAAGACGGCCTCGTGCGCTCGGTGGCCGACGTGAGCTTCTCGATCCAGCCCGGCAAGACGACCGCGCTGGTCGGCGAATCGGGCTCGGGCAAGTCGGTCACCAGCCTCACGCTGATGCGCCTGCTGCCCAAGACAGCCAACGCGCAGGTCAGCGGCAGTGCCTCTTTCGTGACGCGCGAGGGCAAGTCGCTCGACCTGCTGCAGATCGGCGAACGCGAGATGCGCTCGCTGCGCGGCAACCAGCTGTCGATGATCTTCCAGGAGCCGATGACCAGCCTGAACCCGGTGTTCACCATCGGCGAGCAGATCGCGGAGAGCGTGCGCCTGCACAAGGGGCTCGACCGCAAGGCGGCGCTCGCGCATGCGCAGCGCATGCTGGAGCTGGTGGAGATCCCGGCCGCGGCGCAGCGCATCCACGAGTACCCGCACCAGCTCTCGGGCGGCATGCGCCAGCGCGCGATGATCGCCCTGGCCATGGCCTGCGACCCGACGCTGCTGATCGCCGACGAGCCGACCACCGCGCTCGACGTGACCATCCAGGCGCAGATCCTCGAGCTCATGCGCAGGCTGCAGGCCGAGACGGGCATGAGCATCCTGTTCATCACGCACAACCTCGGCGTGGTCGCGCACCATGCCGACGACGTGGTGGTGATGTATTCGGGCCGCGTGGTCGAGAGCGCGCCGGTGCGGCCGCTGTTCGCGCAGCCCGAGCACCCGTACACGCAGGGCCTGCTGGCCTGCCTGCCAGGCAAGGCGCGCCAGCCCGGCCAGCCCAAGCCCAAGCGCCTGTTCGCCATTCGCGGGCAGGTGTCGAGCCCGCTGGCGCCGCCGCCGGGCTGCGCCTTCGAGCCGCGCTGCGATCTTGCGCTCGCGGGCTGCAAGGACGCGATGCCGCCGCTGATCGGCATCAGGCAGGGCCGCCAGGCACGCTGCATTCGCGTGCAGCCCGACCAGCCACTCGCGAGGGCCGCATGACGAAGGCGCTGTTCCTGTCCAGCTCCCTCTCCCGTCCGTGGGAGAGGGTTGGGGTGAGGGTGGC
The DNA here is from genome assembly GCF_900109805.1 of Variovorax sp. YR750. NCBI lineage: Bacteria > Pseudomonadati > Pseudomonadota > Betaproteobacteria > Burkholderiales > Comamonadaceae > Variovorax > Variovorax sp. YR750. Next base: position 81,325 of record NZ_FOBJ01000003.1, on the reverse strand, counting down.
TCCCGCAGCCCTCGCGCGCACCCTCATCCCCCGCCTTCTCCCGCAAGCGGGAGAAGGGGCCAATACCGAATACCCACGATGACCACCGCAGCTCCCCTCATCGAAGTCCGAGGACTCAAGAAGTACTTCGGCAGCAGCGACCGCCCGGTGCGCGCCGTGGACGACGTGTCGTTCGCGATCCAGCCCGGCGAGACGCTGGGCCTGGTCGGCGAATCGGGCTCGGGCAAGAGCACCATCGGCCGCACCGTGCTGCGCCTGCTGGAGCGCAGCGGCGGCCAGGTGCTGTACCGCGGCGACGACATCGGCGAACTGTCGGGCGAGCGCATGCGCAAGCTGCGCAGCAAGCTGCAGATCATTTTCCAGGACCCGTACGCCAGCCTGAACCCGAAGATGCGCATCAGCGCGATCCTCGGCGAGGCGCTGTCCACGCACGGCCTGCACAAGGGCGCGGCGGCGCGAGACAGGCGCATTGCCGAGCTGCTCGAGACCGTGGGCCTGCGCGCCGAGCATGCGAACCGCTTTCCGCACGAGTTCTCGGGCGGGCAGCGCCAGCGCATCGGCGTGGCGCGCGCGCTCGCGGTGGAGCCCGAGTTCATCGTGGCGGACGAGCCGCTGTCGGCGCTCGACGTGTCGATCCAGTCGCAGGTCATCAACCTGCTGGCCGACCTGCGCGAGCGGCTGGGCCTGACGATGCTCTTCATCTCGCACGACCTCGACGTGGTCGAGTACCTGTGCGACCGCGTGGTGGTGCTGTACCTCGGCAAGGTGATGGAAGTCGCCACCACCGAGGAGCTGTTCGCGCGCCCCTCGCACCCCTACACCCGGGCGCTGCTGGCCGCCAGCCCGAAGCCCGATCCGGAGATGGCGACCGAGCGCATCGCGCTGAAGGGCGACATCCCGAGCCCCATCTCGCCGCCCTCGGGCTGCGTGTTCCGCACGCGCTGCCCGCATGCCGTCGAAGCCTGTGCGCAGACCGTTCCGCCGCTGGAAGAGATTTCGGCGGGACACTACAGCGCCTGCATTCGAACCCAAGAACTCCTATCCAACATCGCCGCATGACCGCCAACACCGCCATGACCGCCGCCGACAACGACTTCAACGACCCGCTGCTGGGCAGCAACTTCAAGGGCTATCCGCGCACCGCCGCGCCGCGCCGCCGCAGCGAGATCGGCGCCGCCGGCTGGAACGTGCTGGCTGGCGACCTGCCGCTGCCGCTGGCCGTGCTCAAGCGCGAGGCGCTCGAACACAACCTTTCGTGGATGCAGTCGCGAGTGCGCGAGTGGGGCATCGACCTCGCGCCGCACGGCAAGACCACCATGTCGCCGCAGCTTTTCCAGCGCCAGCTCGACGCCGGTGCCTGGGGCCTGACCTTCGCCACCGTCACGCAGCTGGCCGTGGGCGTGGCGGCCGGCGCGCGCCGCACGCTCATCGCCAACCAGGTGGTGAGCGACGAGGACCTGGCCGGCATCCAGATGCTGCTGAGCGAGCATGCCGACCTGCGCATCGTGTTCCTGGTCGATTCGCTGGCGCAGCTCGGGCTGATCGAGGACTGGTCGAAGCGCCATCCCGCGAGCGTGCCCTTCGAGGTGATGGTCGAGATCGGCGTGGACGGCGCGCGCACCGGCTGCCGCACGCACGAGGAAGCCGTCGCGCTGGCCACGAGGCTGCGCGCGAGCGATGCGGTCAAGCTCGTGGGCATCGAGTGCTACGAAGGGCAGGGCGCCACCGGCCAGAGCGAACCCGACTCTGCCTACGCCAGGACGCTGATGGACCGTGTCGAAGCCGTGGCTCGCCACTGCGACGAGAACAAGCTCTTCGAAACCGACGAGGTGCTGGTCTCGGCGGGTGGCTCGGCCATCTTCGACCTCGTGGCAGGCCGTCTCAAGCCCGCGCTGGGCGCGCCGGTGCGCGGCCTGCTGCGCTCGGGCTGCTATGTGACGCACGACCATGGCTTCTACAAGCGCATGGTGAGTGCGGTGGACGAGCGCCTGGGCTGCGGCTGCGGCGAAAGCCTGGTGCCGGCGATGGAAGTCTGGGCCACGGTGCAGTCGCGCCCCGAGCCGGGCCTGGCGATCCTGGCCGTGGGCAAGCGCGACATCTCCTTCGACCTCTCGCTGCCCGTGCCCATCGCACGCGCGGCGCGCGGCGAACTGCAGCCGCAGGGCGTGACGGCAGGCTGGAAGATCACCGCGCTGAACGACCAGCATGCCTACCTGCGTTGGGACGCGAGCGAGGAAGCCGTGGCGCCCAAGGTCGGCGACCGCGTGGGCCTCGGCATCTCGCACCCCTGCACCACCTTCGACAAGTGGCACTGGATGCCGGTTGTCGAGCAGGACTACCGCGTGAGCGACGCGGTGGCCATGCATTTCTGACCGAGCGACTTCCGAGCGCACACCGATGACTCCCTCACTGCTCCAGAGGATCGCGGACATCCGCAGCGACGCCCCGGCGACGCGGCGCGCGATTCTCGACCTGATCCTCGAAGACCCCGACCGCGTGCTCGAAGAGAGCTTCGAACAGCTCGCCGAGCGCTCGCGCAGCTCGGTGCCGACCATCATGCGCACCTGCCGCGACCTCGGCTTTGCCGGGCTGCGCGAGTTCAAGCTCGCGCTCGCGCAGGAACTCGCGCTGGGCGGCTCGCCGCTGCACCGCCGCGTGAACATCGAGGACGCAGCCGACGAAGTGGTCGGCAAGATCGCGCGCAGCGCGGCCGCCTCCGTTTCCGGCGTGCGCGGCCAGCTCGACATGCAGGTGCTCGACGGCGCCGTGGCCGCCATCGCGGCGGCGCCGCACGTCGACCTGTACGGCGCGGGCGCCACCTCGTGGTTCATGGCCAACGACCTGCAGGCGCGGCTCTTCCGCCTCGGCCTGTCGGCCAACGCCTGGGCCGACTACCACCTGCAGCAGGTGGCCGGCGCGGCACAGCGCCCGGGCGGCGTGGTCATCGCCATCTCGCACGTGGGCGGCATGCCCTCGCTGCTCGACGCGGTGGACATCGCGCGCGGGCAGGGCGCCAAGGTGGTCGCGCTCACGCGGCCCGGCACGGCGCTCGCGGCCAAGGCCGACTTTCTCCTGGGCCTCTCGGTGCCCGACGATGCGGTGATGCACGTGGGCATCGACGCCTATCTCACGCACCTCACCGTCATCGAGATCCTCACCGTGCTGGTGGCCCAGCGCCGCGGCGAGCCCGCGGTGCAGCGCCTGCAGCGCGCGCGCGAGGCATTCCAGCGCCACGGCATCGATGCCACCACGCATCCGCTGCAGAGCTGGGACGGCGGCGGCGTGAACGACGGAGGGAGCGCATCGTGAGCGAAAGCAACAAGAAGGCCGTCCTGCTCGAGGCCGGCCTGGTGGTCGACGGCTCGGGCGGACCCTCGTGGCCCGGCGACGTGCTGCTGCAGGGCGACCGCATCGTCGCGCTCGGCGAAGGCCTGCGCGGGCGGCTGCCCGACGGCCTGGCGCTGGCCGACGTCGAGGTCGTCGACTGCCGCGCGAAGGTGATCGCCCCCGGCTTCATCGACGCGCACACGCATGACGACGCCATCGTGCTGCGCGATCCGCTGTGCCTGCCCAAGGTGTCGCAGGGCATCACGACCGTGGTGACGGGCAACTGCGGCATCTCGCTTGCGCCGTACCGCACGCCGCAGTCGCTGCCGCCGCTCACGCTGCTGGGCGCCGATTCGTTCAAGCACGCGACCATGGCCGAGTACCGCGCGGCCGTCGATGCGATACAGCCCGCGCTCAACGTGGCCGCGCTGGTCGGCCACACCACGCTGCGCTTCGCCGCCATGGAGGCGCTGGACCGCCCGGCCAGCGCCGACGAACTGGCGCGCATGGAGGCGCTGCTCGACGGCTGCATGGCCGACGGGGCGCACGGAATGTCCTCGGGCCTGTTCTACGAGGAAGCCTTCGCGGCGCCCGCGGAGGAAGTGACCGCGCTGGCGCGCGTGGTGAGCCGCCACGGCGGCGTCTACGCCACGCACCTGCGCAGCGAGATGCAGCAGATCATCGAGGCGCTGCACGAGGCCGGCGACTGTGCCTTCGAGGCCGGCGTGCCGCTGGTCATCTCGCATCACAAGTGCGCCGGACCCGCCAACTGGGGCCGCACGAAGGAAACGCTGCCGCTGATCGAGTCGCTCGCGCAGCGCCAGAAGATCGCGATGGATGTGTATCCCTACGTGGCCGGCTCGACCGTGCTGCGCGAGGACCTGGTGGACGGAGTGATCGACGTGCTGCTGACCTGGTCCGATCCGCATCCGGAGATGACGGGCAGGCTCATCTCCGACATCGCGCACGAATGGGGCGTGAGCGAGCAGGATGCCTGCCTGCGGCTGAAGCCCGGCGGCGCCTGCTACTTCCAGATGCAGGAGGAAGACGTGGAGCGCGTCATCTCGCATCCGCTCACCATGATCGGCAGCGACGGCCTGCCGCACGACCGCCATCCGCATCCGCGCCTGTGGGGCGCCTTTCCGCGGGTGTTCGCGCGCTACTGGCGCCAGCGACGGCTCTTCACGCTGGAGCAGGCGGTGCACAAGATGACCGGCATGACCGCGCGCAACCTGCGCATCGCCGACCGCGGCCTGCTGCGCGCCGGCACCATGGCCGACGTGGTGGTGTTCGACCCCGAGACCATCGCCGACACCGCCACCTACGACAAGCCGCACGGCGTGAGCCTGGGCGTGGAGCGCGTGTTCGTGAACGGCGTGCTGGCCTATCGCGGCGGCGAGGCCGAGGCACGGGTGCTCGCGCGTGCCGGCCGGATGCTGACGCGCGGAAGCGCCAGCTAGGCCCGGTCAGGCGAAGACGAGGCAGACCGGCGTAGGCACCTGCGCCACCTGCACCGGCTGGTCGAGCCTGCCGGTGACGGGGTCGATGCGCAGGCGCAGGATGGTGTCGCCCTTCTGGCTCAGCGCGTAGAGGTGGCCGCCGTCGGGCGCCACCGCCAGCGCGCGCGGGAAGCGCAGGCCGTCGCTCCAGTGCTGCACCGGCGTCAGGTTGCCGCTGGCAGGGTCGATGCGGAAGGCGGCGATGCTGTCGGCCAGCGGGTGGTCCGACTTCAGCCTGCGGTTGCTCGCGTAGAGGAACTGGCCCGAGGGATGCATCACGAGCGCCGCGGCGCTCTTCTGGCCCGTGTAGCCGTCCGGCAGCGTCGAGACCCGCTGCCGCTGTTCCCCGACCGCGCCGTTCGCTGCGTCGTAGGCGTAGCTGGTGACGGAGGCATCGAGTTCGCCCACCACGTAGAGATAACGTTGCGACGGATGCAGCGCCAGATGGCGCGGGCCGCTGCCGGCTTGCACGGCCGCGCGGCCGATGGGCGCCAGCTTGCCGTCGGCCAGCGTGAAGACGTTGACGCGATCGCTGCCGAGATCGGTTGCGAGCACGCGCCGGCCCGAGGCATCGAACTGCACCATGTGCGGGTGCGGCGATTCCTGCCGCTCGGCGTCGGGGCCGGAGCCGGTTTCCTTCTCGATGCCCGAGACCTTGCCCAGCGCGCCGTCGTTGCCGATGGGCAGCACGTTGTAGGCGCCGCCGCCGTACAGCGCCACCACCAGCGCGCGCCCGTCGGGCGACACCGCCAGGTGCGCCGGGATCACGCCCGAGAGCGACAGCGGCTGGCGGTTGACCAGCGTGAGCCGGCCGCTGCGCTCGTCGATGGCGTAGGCCTCGGCCGTGCCGGTGGGCAGGCCCTCGTAGGTGTCGATCTCGTTGATCGCGTAGAGGAAGCGCCTGTTCGGATGCACGGCGAGGAAGGACGGGTTCGCGCTCGCGACCGTCTGCACCGGCGCCCAGTTGTCGCCCTGCATGGCGAGCACGTAGATGCCTTTCGAGGCAGGCCCGCCGGCCGTGCCACCGGGCGCATCGAAGGTGTAGGTGCCGACGTAGGCGAAGCGTGGCGCGGGCGACGGCGGCGCGGTTGCTGCGCTCGCGGCGGCCGGGGCCTGTTGCGCATGGGCCGGCAGCAGGGGCGCGAAGGCGCCGGCGGCGGACGCGCTACCGAGCCACTGCATGACGGTGCGGCGTTTCTGACCGGAGTGATCTGTCATGGGGTTCCTCTCTGGTTGGGATCGCGTCACGGGCGCACCGACATCGCGTGGTGGAAGATGTTGTTCGGGTCGTAGCGGCGCTTCACCTTGCGCAGGAAGTCGTAGAGCCCCTGGTCGCCGTAGTAGAGCTGCGGCCAGAAGGGGTAGGCCAGCATGTCGTTGTCGGGGTAGTTGATGTAGCAGCCTTCGTAGCGCTCACCCGGGTAGGGCGTGCCGGCGCGGCGCTCGGGCACGTCGGGCGTGCCGTACACGTCGCGGTAGAAGTCGCCGATCCAGCGCAGGTGGCCGGCGTCGTCCTTCGCGCTGCGCCAGTAGGTCTGGTACTGCAGCTTCATGATCGAGGCGCGCTGCGGCACGGCGGTGTCGGCGATGCGCTCGGGTCTGTTGACGGCGCCGCCGTACGAATCGACCTGCAGCAGCGACTGGCTCAGGTCTACGCCTGGGATGGTGCGCGTCAGGTGCGTGTAGATGCGCTGCGCCTCGCGGGCGCTGAAGTTCTGCTTCATGTAGGCCGACTTGTACTTGCCGCGCTGGTTGTCGCCCGAGCCGTTGAGGTATTGGGTGGCCGTGAGCCAGTCGTAGCGCGTCACGGTGTGCGGCTTGGAGCACAGCAGCTGGCCCGCGTCGCGCTGCGGAGCCGGGCCCACGCCGGGCGCGCGGCCCTTGGCGGGCACCGGCGCGCAGGCGCGGAAGCGGTCGAGAAAATCGTTGAGCACCGTCAGGTCGTTGCAGGTGCCGTCGGGGTTGCAGAACTGCGTGAGCATCACGATCTGGCCGGCCGAGCGGTGCGTGAGCTTCAGCAGCGAGAACATGCCCCAGGTGTCGGGCGACTTGCCGCGCGTCGCCCAGTAGTCTCCGTAGGTGGTGAGCAGGGCGGTGAAGCGCTCGGGCGTCATGCTGGCCCAGTCGAAGGCCACCACCGCCAGCGCGACCTCTCGCGGGGCCGTCGGCAGCTTGTCGAACACGTAGCTGGTGATCGCGCCGAAGTTGCCGCCGCCCGCGCCGCGGCAGGCGCGGAACAGGTCGGGGTCGCGGCTCGCGTCGACGGTGCGCGGCACCACCTTGCCGCGGTTGTCCACCGTGAGGATGTCGACCGCCGAGAGCCAGTCGACCGTGAGCCCCTGCAGCCGCGACAGCAGCCCGTAGCCCCCGCCGCAGATGTGGCCGCCCGCGCCCACCGAATAGCAGGAGCCGCCGGGCAGCGTGACGTTGCTGCGCTTGTACAGGTCGAGGTACTCGTTCCAGTTCTGGGTGCCGGGGCCGACGCGGAAGCGGCCGTCGCTTCTCGAGGCCGCGTCGGCCTGGTTGAGCAGGCTCAGGTCGAGGATGGCGCCGTCGGGGTTGTTGGAGACGAAGTCTTCATAGCAATGCCCGCCGCTGCGCAGCGTGGGGCGCAGGCCTGCGTCGACGATGCGCTGCAGCGCGGCGGCGGCATCGCCGGCGCTTTCCGCCAGCTCGATGCGCGAGGCCGCATCCGACTCCGTGGCGGGCCATCGCAGGTTGAAACCCTTTTTCAGGGTGTTGTAGCGGGCGTCCTGGCGCGTCACGGTGATGGTCATGGGCACTTTCCGATGGGTGTCTTGCGACGAATGGGTTCGCCGGCCAACGAAAAACTGAAATGTTTTTTCTTATATGATCCGTTTTTCGGATGAAAACAGCATTTCCTCGGCCTTGCGGTGCGAATTCTTGGCTTGATTGAAAAATACTTTCATCGGATGAACCCTTAGATCACTGGCCGACGCAGCCGGACCCCGGGCCGCAGTATTTGGGTGGCTATAACCCCAAGACCTCTAAAGTTCTAACGCTCCCGGCAAAAATGAGTCAAACTGGCGCAATTACCGGCCGTCGAAATTCCTGATGGAGCAAAGATGGACAAGGACGCTGAAGGCCTTGGCGCCGATTTCGAGCTGTGGCAACAGCTCACTGATGACTACGAAGCAGCCTTGGGCGCGCTTGCCCGGGGCGAGCCGGGCGCGCGCGAACGGGTAGTGCGGCTGTCGCTGGCACTGCAGCAAATGCACCCGGATCTTTCCCCCGTCGGCGACGGCGGCTGAAGCCGCTTTCCCGTGCGGCCAGGCGGGCCGGAGCAATTCCGGCTCGGTAGGATGCGGCTCCCACCGCTGCTCCTCACCCTTCTGAACCCATGCACCCCGCCGCGCGCCACCTCGTCTTCCACGGTGCCATCGTCCTCCTGTTCGGATTGCTGTTGGGCGCGCCCTATGCGAAGGCCATCAAGCGCGAGGCCGCCGCGCACATCGTCAACTCGTGGCGCGTCGCGCACCTGAGCCTGCCCATTGGTGCGACGCTGATGTTCGCGACGGCAGCCGTGCTGTCTTCGCTTTCGGCTCCGGCGTGGCTGCTGTGGGTCGTTTCGGTCGCGCTGATCGTCTCGGCCTACGGCTTCTGCGTTTCCACGCCGCTCGCGGCCGTCTCGGGGCAGCGCGGTCTTTCGTCCGACGGCGCGACGGGGCTCGGAAAGCTCGTCTACCTCGGCAACATGGTCGGCGCCGTGGCCTCGATCGTCGGTGCCGTGGCGCTGCTGGTCGCGGCGTTCCTCTCCCTCTGAGGCACGAAGGCGGCCGGAGCGGCTCAGCCGCTCCCCCGGCCCTTATGTCATCCCCGCTTCTTCCTCCGGCTGCGCCTGGAACATGCGCGCGAAGTCGCAGCACTCCTGCGCCAGCATCACGATCGACGAGGTGAGCGCGCTGCGGTGCTCGCCCTTGTGCATCGCCACGTAGCGCACCACGGGCAGTGCCGGCGTCACGTCGATCACCGCGAGCATGCCGGCCGCCACCAGCGGCTGCAGGCATTCGCGCGGCAGGTAGCTCACGCCCAGGCCCGACACGGTGAGGCCGGTCAGCGCCACGAGGTTGCTCACCACGATCACGTTGGCGGGCTGCACGCCCTGTTCCTTCATCCACGCGTCGTAGGCGCGGCCGGTGCCCGAGTTGTTGCCTTGCACCAGCATGCGGTGGCGCGCCAGCTCGTGCAGCCGAATCGTGGCGCCTGCGCTGCTGTTGGCCGGCACCACGCCGGGCTTGCACATCCACGCGCTCCTCACCTGGCCGATGACCTTGTTCGGCAGGCGCGAGTCGGCGAAGGTCTCGGGCACGATGACGAGGTCGAGCTCGTCGGCCAGCAGCTTGTCGCGCAGCTGAAGGCTGTCGTCCACGTCGGGCTCGAGGATCACCTTGGGATAGTGCTGCTGGATCAGCCCGACCAGCCGCGGCAGCCAGGTCATCGCCGTCAGCTCGGTCACGCCGAGGCGGATGCGCCGCTCCACTACGCCCGGCTTGCCGAACTGCTCGATGGCTGCGTCGCGCTGCTCCAGCAGCTTGCGGGCGAGCACGAACATCTCCTCGCCCTTCTCGGTGAGGCGGGCGGTGCGCTGGCTGCGGTCGAAGAGTTCGGTCTCGAACAGCTGCTCGAGCTCGTGCACCCGCTTGGAGATGGCCGACTGCGAGGTGTGGAGCTGGTTGGCCGCCTGCGCGAAGCCGCCGAGACGGGCGATCCAGTACAGGGCTTCGAGCTGCTTGAAGGTCATCACGGGAAGCTGGCTCCAAAAGAACGCTTTTTCTCATGTGATTCGATCACAAAAAATCGCTTTTGGAAATTGATGGCGAGGCCGAAGATTCGCCGGAACCACCTCACCGACCCTTCAAGGAACCCGCCATGGACTTCAAGAAACTGCCCCTCGCGCTCGGACTTGCCATCGCCTTCGCCTGCGGCGCCGCCAGCGCCCAGGACGGCGGCACGCTGCAGAAGATCAAGGACAGCGGCACGATCCAGATCGGCGCGCGCGACAGCCAGATCCCGTTCTCGTACAAGCTCAGCGCCGACAGCGCGCCCATCGGCTTCACCAACGACATCTGCCTGAAGATCGTCGACGCCGTGAAGGCCAAGCTGGGCCTCGCGAAGATCGACGTGCGCTACACGATGCTCAACTCGACCAACCGCATCCCGCTGCTGCAGAACGGCACCGTCGACCTCGACTGCGCGACCACCACCAACACCACGCAGCGCCAGCAGCAGGTCGACTTCGCGCCCAGCCACTTCGTGACCAACATCACCGCCGCTGTGCGCAAGAACTCGGGCATCAACACTCTCGCCGACCTCAATGGCAAGAACGTGGCCACCGTCTCGGGCAGCACCTCGATCCAGCTGCTGCGCGGCGCGCGCAAGAGCGGCACCATCGAAGTCAACGAGATCGCGGGCAAGGACACCTCCGACGGCTTCCTGCTGCTGTCCACCGGACGCGCCGACGCCTACGTGCTCGACGACGTGCAGCTCGCCGGCATGATCGCCAGCTCGACCAACCCCGGCGACTACAAGATCCTCAAGGAATCGCTGCGCCAGGAGCCCTACGGGATCATGCTGCGCAAGGACGACCCGCAATTCAAGGCGCTGGTGGACGAGACTGTCAACGGCCTGATGAAGTCGGGCGCCATCGAGCAGCTCTACACCAAGTGGTTCCTCTCGCCGATCCCGCCGAAGAACGCGAACCTCAACTTCCCGATGACGGACGCGGTGCGCGAGATCTTCAAGAACCCGAACAACAAGGGCGTTTGAACGATGGATTCCAAGCTGTCTTCCAACCATCCCCGCGGGCTGGCTTTCCCCGACGCGCTGATGCGCGAGGTGAAGGCGCGCTTCCTGCAGGTCGACCATGACCACCACGGCCGCGAACGCCTTTACTTCGACAACGCCGGCGGCTCGTTCCGCCTGAAGGCCGCGGCCGAGCGCTTCGCGCAGGTCGACGCCATTCCCGACAACGCCGAGCGCATCCACGCCACGGCCGTCGAGCTGCAGCAGATCCAGGCGAAGGGCTGCGCCGACCTGCGCACCATCCTCAACGCCACCGGCGGCAGCGTGTACGCGTCGCTCACCGCCTCGGGCGCCATGTTCGACATGGTGCGCGCCATCGCCGAGAACGTGCCGGGCACGAACATGGTCACCACCGTGCTCGAACACCCCTCGGCCTTCGACGCGATGAGCCTCTATGCCCAGCGCCTGGGCCGCGAGCTGCGCGTGGCGAAGAGCAACCCCGTCACCGGCGGCGTGGACGTGGACGAGATCGTGCGGCTGGTCGACAAGGACACCTGCCTGCTCAACGTGATCCACGCGTCGAACATCTCGGGCGCCAAGCTCGACATGGAAGCCATCGTGCGCCGCGCGCGCGAGATCAAGCCCGACCTCTACATCCTGGTGGACGCCGTGCAGCATGCGCCGCACGGCCTCATCGACCTGCAGAAGGCGCCGGTGGACGGCATCAACCTCGCACCCTACAAGTTCTTCGGCTGCCGGGGTTCGGGGCTGTCATGGGTGTCGGAGCGCGCGGCCGTGCTGCCGCACCACAAGCTCGCAGGCAAGAAGCCCGACTACTGGGACCTTGGAAGCTCGGCGCCGTGGCAGTTCGCGGTGCTCACGGAAATCGTCGACTACGTGTGCTGGCTCGGTGGGCATTTCATCGACGCCACCGATGCCACCGATCGCCGCGCGCTGTTCGTCGCGGGCATCACGCACATCGAGCTGCACGAGCGCGCGCTGCTCTCGGTGCTGCTCGACGGCAACGAGAACGCAACGGGCATGCGCAAGCTCGAGGGCGTCAACGTCTTCCTCGACTACGAGGACCTGAGCAAGCGCGACCTGATCCTGGGCATCGGCTTCGACCGCATCGACTGCACGCAGGCCGTGGTCGAGTACGCGAAGCGCGGCGTGACGGTCTACGAGCGGGTGGCGAGCAGCATCTACTCGAAGCGCATGCTCGAATCCTTTGGACTCGAGGGCACGGTGCGCGTGTCGCCGCTGCACTGCAATTCGGTCGGCGACATCGAGAAGTTCCTGCGCATCACCCGCGAGATCGCTGCCGACATCTGACTGTCATAAACCGTCATATTCAGTAGTTAGTATGTTTCTCGACCCCCGCGCACAGGGGGCGAGGAGCATGAGATTTGGAAATCCGCAAGCTGATCGCACCAGCGCTGGCCGTCGTCCTGCTGGCGGCGGTCGGGGCAGGCGTCTGGTATTCGAACACCCGCCTGCACGATGAGTCGGCCACCGCAACGGCGGCCCGTATCGAACAGGAAAAGCAGGTCACGCTGCGCGGCCTGATCGGTTCCGAGAAAGAAACCTTCTTCGCCGACCCGCGCGTGCAGAAGGCACTGGCCGCGCAGGGCATCACCGTCACCGTCGAGAAGGCCGGCTCTCGCGCCATCGCCAGCCGCTACGACGCCAGCAAGTTCGACTTCGGCTTTCCCTCGGGCGCGCCCGCCGCGGCGCAGCTCAAGACGCTGGCCAAGGCGCCGAGCGTCTTCAACCCGTTCTACACGCCCATCGTGCTGGCCAGCTGGCGGCCGATCGCCGAGATCCTCGTGGCCAACGGCATCGCGCAGAAGCAGGGCGACTTCTACTACGTGGTCGACCTGCCCGGCCTCATGGCCATGATCGAGAAGGGCACGCGCTGGAAGGAGCTCAAGGCCAGCAGCGCCTTCTCCACCAGCAAGTCGATGCTCATCAACTCGACCGACGTGCGCACCTCCAACTCGGCGGCGATGTACCTCGCGCTCGCGAGTTACCTCGCCAACAGCCAGCAGATCGTGCAGAGCCAGGAAGACGTGGACCGCGTCATGCCGGTGGTCGCACCGCTCTTCCTGCGCCAGGGCTTCCAGGAACAGTCGTCGGCCGGGCCCTTCGAGGACTATCTCGCGCTCGGCATGGGCAAGGCGCCGCTGCTGGTGGCCTACGAGTCGCAGATGGTCGAGTTCTGGCTGAAGAACCCCGACCGCCTCAAGAGCGACATGGTGCTGCTCTACCCCAAGCCCACCGTCTATTCGAAGCACGTGCTGGTGCCCTACACGCCCGGCGGCGCGCGCCTCGGCGCGGCACTGGAGAACGACCCAGCCCTGCGCGAACTCGCGCACGAATACGGCTACCGCACCGGCGGCGACACCAAGGGCCCCGAGACCTGGGCTGCGCGTGGCGTGAAGGTGCCCGAGGTGCTGGTCGACGTGATCGATCCGCCGAGCTTCGAGTGGCTCGAACGAATGACCACGGGCATCGAAGCCCGCTTCAAGTGAACGAACACAGGAACACCATGAACGCACCCGTCACCACCACGACCACCGCATCCGCCCCCATCGACCTGCAGCCGCCTCAGGCCTTCACGCTGGAGCCGCCCGCGCCCGTGGCGCCGGTGCCGGTCGAGTCGGCCAGCGGCAAGGTGCGCCTGAAGCCCGAGGACGTGGCCGAGCTCGACGCGCAGGTGGCGCGCTTCATCGAGGACATCACCGCGCACGACAGCCAGCACCCGCAGTTCAAGGAAGCGGTGGAGCGCATCCATTCGATGGGCAGCAAGGACATCGAGGCTTCGGCGTCTGTCTCCAACCGCATGCTCGACCGCCCCGTGGGCTCGCTGCGCAACGGCCTGTTCGACAACGGCGCGCAGATCGGCCAGTCGCTCATCGACCTGCGCCACCAGGTGGAAGACCTCGATCCCTCGAAGCAGGGCGACCTGTTCTCCGCGCGCAAGCTGCTGGGCCTCATCCCACTGGGCAACAAGCTCATTGCGTACTTCGAGCGCTACCAGTCGTCGCAGACGCACCTCAACGCCATCATCGAGTCGCTCAAGCGCGGCAAGGACGAGCTGCTGCGCGACAACACCGCCATCGAGCAGGAGAAGGTCAATCTCTGGACGCTGATGGAGCGGCTCGAGAAGTACGTGCACATCGGCAAGGCCCTCGATGGCCAACTCGACGCCAAGGCCCGCGCGCTGGAAGCCACCGACCCCGAGAAGGCCCGCGTGATCCGCGAGGAAATGCTCTTCTACTCGCGCCAGAAGGTCACCGACCTGCTGACGCAGCTCGCGGTGAACATCCAGGGCTACCTCGCGCTGGACATGATCCGCAAGAACAACCTGGAGCTCATGAAGGGCGTGGACCGCGCCACCACCACCACCGTGGCCGCGCTGCGCACCGCCGTCATCGTGGCGCAGGCGCTGTCCAACCAGAAGCTGGTGCTCGACCAGATCAGCGCGCTCAACGCCACCACTGGCAACCTCATCGCCAGCACCAGCGAGATGCTGCGTGACCAGAGCAGCGCCATCCACCAGCAGGCGGCCTCCAGCACCATCGAGATCGCCAAGCTGCAGCAGGCCTTCGCCAACATCTACCAGACCATGGACACGATCGCCGACTTCAAGAGCCGGGCGCTCGATTCCATGCAGACCACGGTGGACACGCTGAGCAGCGAAATCGAGAAGAGCCGCACCTACCTCGACCGCGTGCGCCGGCAGGAAACCACCGAGGCGCTGCAGTCGCCGCGCGGCGAGGTCGCGCTGTGAGCCTGTTGTCGCGGCTGATGCTGCTGGCGGCCCTGGTACTGGGCCTCGTGGCATGCGGCAAGGAGGAGCCGGCACAGGTCACGAACGCCGCACCGGCTCCGGCAGCCAGTGCGGTCTTCACCATCCTTGCCGGCTCGGAACTCAAGGACCTCGAAGCCCCCATCGTCGCGGCCGCGCAGTCGGCCGGCGTGGAAGTGAAGCTCTCCTACGCCGGCACGCTCGACATCGTCGAACGCATCAACGCCGGTGAGCGCTTCGACGCGATCCTGCCGCCCAACGGCGCGTACCCTGCGCTTGCGCTGCAGATCAAGCCGCTGGCGCGCGACAAGCTCTTCTACTCGCGCATCGCGCTCGGGGTGAAGAGCGCCAAGGCCGCGCAGCTCGGGTGGAACAAGAAGGCGCCCGGCTGGGCCGAGATCGCCAAGGCAGCCGGCGCCGGACAACTGCGCTACGGCATGACCAACGCCACCAGCTCCAACACCGGCATGAGCGCGTTGTTCGCCGTGGCCTCGGCACTGGCCGGCAAGACCGAAGACCTGACGGCTCAGGACGTCGACGAAAAGACGCTCAAGGCCTTCCTCTCGGGCCAGAAGCTCACGGCAGGCAGTTCCGGCTGGCTGGCCGACGCCTATGTGAAAGACCCGTCCGCCATCGACGCGATGGTCAACTACGAGGCCGTGATCCTGCGCGCCAACGAGAAGCTGCCCGCGGCCGACAGGCTCACGCTGATCTACCCGCGCGACGGCATGATCTCGGCCGACTACCCGCTGATGCTGCTCAACGCCGACAAGCGCGATGCGTACACGAAGCTCGTCGGCACCCTGAAGGCTGCACCGTTCCAGCGCGATGCGCTCTCGGCCGCCTTCCTGCGCCCCGCCAACCCCGAGGTCGCGGCCGTCGTCGCGCTGCCCACCGCCGCCGTGGCCGAGCTGGGCTTTCCCAACCGGCTGGAGGTGATCGATGCGGTGCTCGGTACCTACCAGTCGCAATGGCGCAAGCCCGCCACCTCGATCTTCGTGCTCGACCTCAGCGGCTCGATGGCAGGCAAGCGCCTGGCGTCGATGCGCGAGGCTCTCAAGTTGCTCTCGGGTGCCGACGAGTCCGCCACCGCAAGCGCACGCTACAGCGCCTTCCAGAGCCGCGAGCGCGTGGTGCTCATCACCTTCTCCACCGACGTGCAGGAGCCGGTGTGGGTGCGCTTCGACGCCGACCACATCGCCGCCGCGCGCGAGGAGCTGCGCCGGCTGGCCGATGGAATGTCGGCCAACGGCGGCACCGCCATCTACTCCGCGCTGGCTGCGGCCGAGGATCTTGCGCGAAAGGAGCAGCAGCGCGAGCCCGACCGCTTCGTGAGCATCGTCCTGCTGACCGACGGCGAGAACAACTCGGGCCTGAAACTGCGCGAGTTCCGCGAGCGCTACGCGGCGGGCGGCCTGCCTGCGCGCATCTTCCCCATCCTCTTCGGCGAGGCCAACGTGAGCGAGATGCAGGAGATCGCGCAGCTCTCGGGCGGGCGCGAGTTCGACGGCCGCAAGCTGCAGCTCGGGCAGGTGTTCAAGGAAATCCGGGGCTACCAGTGATGCCCCGGCGTTCGCTGAAGCTGCGCGCGCTGCTGTTCCTCTACGGCAACGGCAACATCCTGGGCTGCGCGCTGGCACTCCTCGGGCCGGCGCTGCTTTTCGCTGGTGTCATCGACAAGGGCTGGCTGCTCATCACCGCCGGCCTGTACGTGGCCGGCTGCCTGCTGGGCCGCAAGGCGCCTGAACTCGAACGCCGCATCGAGGACAGCCTCAGCGTGGAACAGACGCTGGAGCGCCTCGATCACGTGGTCGCTCAGGCCCAGCCGCACCTCACCGAGGACATGCGCAAGAGCCTCGACAACGTGCGCGGCTCGGTGGGCGAGGTGCTGCCGCGCCTGGTGGGCGCGGGCTCGCATGGCGACGACCTGTTCACCGTGCGCGAGACGGTGCTGCGCTACCTGCCCGAGACGCTCGCCAACTACGTCGCGCTGCCGCCGGCCTTTCGCATCACGCATGCGGTGAAGGACGGCAAGACCGCGCGCCAGCTGCTAGGCGAGCAGCTCGGCCTGCTCGACGCCAAGCTGCGCGAGATCGTCGCCAACGTGGCTTCGAGCGATGCCGCCGCGCTGGTGGCCAACGGGCAGTTCCTCGAGAAGAAGTTCCGCCAGCCCGACTTTCTCGCGGGCTGAATGCGCCCCTTCAGAACGGGTAGTGCCGCGGCGTAGTCTGCACCGTGACCCAGCGCAGCTCCGTGAAGGCCTCCACGCCAGCGCGCCCACCGAAGCGCCCGTAGCCCGAGGCCTTCACTCCGCCGAAGGGCATCTGCGCCTCGTCGTGCACCGTGGGGCCGTTGACGTGGCAGATGCCGGCCTCGATGCGCTGCGCCACGTTCCACGCGCGCGCCACGTCGCGGCCGAACACCGCTGACGACAGGCCGAACTCGTTGTCGTTGGCAATGGTCACGGCTTCCTCCACGCCATTCACGCGCACGACGGCCTTCACCGGCGCGAAGGATTCCTCGCGGTAGATCTCCATCGCGGGCGTCACGTGGTCGAGCACGGTGGCGGGCATCAGCGTGTTCTCGGCCTTGCCGCCGCACACCAGCTTCGCACCCTTGGCCAGCGCGTCGTCGATGAGCGCGTTGCAGCGCTTCACCGTGCTCATGTCGACCACCGAGCCGAGCACGACAGGGCCTTCGCGCGGATCGCCCAGAGGCAGCGCCTGCGCGCGCGCCGCGAACTTCGAGACGAACTCGTCGGCCACCGCGTTGTCGACCACGATGCGCTCGGTCGACATGCAGATCTGGCCCGAGTTGGCGAAGGAGCCGAAGATGGCGGCATTCACTGCCGCGTCGATGTCGGCGTCGTCCAGCACCACGAAAGGGGCCTTTCCGCCGAGTTCGAGCACGGCGGGCTTGAGGTACTTCGCGCAGGTCTGAGCGATCAGTCGGCCCACGCGCGTGGAGCCCGTGAAGTTGACGCGCCGCACGGCAGGGTGGGCCACCATCGCCTCGACCACCGCGCCGGCATCGGCGGGCGCATTGGTCACGAAGTTGACGACGCCCCTGGGCAGGCCAGCTTCGATCAGCGACTCGATGATGAGCGCGTGCGTCTGCGGGCATAGCTCCGAGCCCTTCAGCACCACCGTGTTGCCGCAGGCCAGCGGCGTGGCGATGGCGCGCGTGGCGAGGATCACTGGCGCGTTCCATGGCGCGATGCCGACCACCACGCCCGCCGCCTGCCGCACGCCCATTGCGAGGCTGCCGGGCACGTCGGAAGGAACGACCTCGCCCGCGATCTGCGTGGTGAGCGATGCGGCCTCAGTGAGGATGCCGGCCGCCAGATGCACGTTGAAGCCGGCCCACAGTGCCGAGGCGCCGGTCTCGCGCGCCATCGCCTGCACGAAGGCGTCGGCGCGTGCCTCCAGCGCTTGCGCGGCCTTCAGCAGCGCGGCGCGGCGTTCGTTGGGGCCGGTGGTCGACCAGGCGGCGAAGGCACGGTGCGCGGCCTCGACCGCGGCGACAGCGTCGGCCGGCGCGGCGGCCGGCGCACGCGTGGCGATGCCGCCGTCCAGCGGGTTGCGGCGCTCGAAGGTCGCGCCGCCGGTGGCCGCGCGGCGCTCGCCGTCGATGAGCATGGAGATGTCGGTCATGAGGTGTCCTTTGCAAACAAGGGAAGGAAGAAGGGGGAGGAAGGAAAGAGGGCGGATCAGGCGACGCCCAGGTAGGCCTGTCGCACCGCGTCGGAATTCAGCAGCGCCTGCGCCTCGCCCGAGGCCACGACGCGGCCGCGTTCGAGCACATAGCCGCGGTCGGCGGCCTGCAGCGCCTTGCGCACGTTCTGCTCGACCATCAGCACCGTCACGCCCTGCGAGGCGATGCGGCGCACGATGGAAAGCAGCTCGTCGACCATGCGCGGCGCGAGGCCCAGCGAGGGCTCGTCGAGCATCAGCAGGCGCGGCCCGCTCATCATGGCGCGCGCCACCGCCACCATCTGCTGCTCGCCGCCGCTCATGGTGCCGGCGAGCTGCGCGGCGCGTTCCTTCAGGCGCGGAAAGTCGTCGAAGGCGCGCGCGAGCCGCTCGGCGCGCAGCCGCGCAGGAATGAGCCAGCCGCCGAGCTCGAGGTTCTCGGTGACCGTCATCTGCGGAAAGAGCTGGCGCCCCTCGGCCACCAGCGCGAAGCCGCGCCGCACGCAGGCCGTGGCGTCGGCCGATGGCAGCGCTGCGCCATCGAGCAGCACCTCGCCGGCTCGAGGCAGCAGTCCGGCCAGTGCCTTCAGCAGCGTGGTCTTGCCCGCTCCGTTCGGGCCCAGCACGACTGTCACGCCGGGCCGCACGTCCAGGCTCATGTCCTGGATCACCTGGAAGCCGTGATAGCCGGCCGACAGCCCGCGCACGCTCATGTGGCTGTTGTCGCGCTCGCTCATGCCGTCGCCTCCATCTCGTCGCCGAGGTAGGCCTCGACCACCTCCGCGTTGCGCACCACCTCCGCCGGCGTGCCGTCGGCGATCTTGCGGCCCTGGTGCAGCACCAGCACTCGCTCGACGTACTTCAGCAGCGTGGCCACCGCGTGCTCGATCCACACGACAGTGAGTCCGTGCTCGTCGCGAAGCCGGCGGATGCGCCGCGCCATCGCGTCGACCTCGGCTTCTGTCAGGCCCGCAGCCACCTCGTCGAGCAGCAGCACGCGCGGCCGGGTGCCGAGCGCCATGCCGATCTCCAGCAACCGCTGCTGCGATGGCGTGATGTCGGCGGCGATGTTCCTAGCCAGGCCACCGAGGCCCAGCATGTCGAGGATCTCGCCCGTGCTGCCCAGCCCGGCGATGGGCTCGCGGTGCCGCCCGGCGAACTGCATGCCGAAGCGCACGTTGTCTTCGAGCGTCATGTCGGCCATCACGCGTGGCGTCTGGAAGGTGCGCGCGATGCCGTGGGCCGCGTACAGGTGCGGACCGCGGCGCGTGAGGTCGATGCCGTTCTCGACCAGCAGCGTGCCCGAGGTGGGCATGACCACACCCGATATCGCATTGAAGAATGTCGTCTTGCCCGCGCCGTTCGGCCCGATGATGCCGACGATCTCGCCCGCATGAAGCGTGGCGCTGACCGCATCCACTGCGGTGAGGCCGCCGAAGCGAACCGTGAGTTCGCGGGCTTCCAGCAGGAGTTGAGGGGTGCTCATGGCCGTGCCTCCCGCGGCGTTGCCGTTGCCTTGCGCCGCCACAGCGACGCGAGGCCGTTGGGCAGATACATCACGCACAGGATCAGCAGCAGCCCCAGCACCATCATGTAGCCGTAGGGCAGCTGCAGGCGCAGCGTTTCCGACAGCAGGCTGAACACGATGGCGGCAGCCACCGGCCCGCCGATGCTGGCCGCTCCGCCGATCATCGCGATCAGCACCGTCTGGAAGCCGATGAAGGGGCTGAACACTGCGGGTGGATCGATGTAGGTCCAGCGCACCGCCATGGCCGCGCCGACCGCGCCGGCGAAGGCGGCGGTGAGCGCGAAGCCCATCACCTTCACGCGGCGCGTATCCACGCCCAGCGTCTGCGCGCGCTGCTCGTCGGCGCCGATGCCCGAGAGCGCGAGGCCGAAGCGGCTGCGCTTGACCAGCAGGGCCGTGGCGATCGCTGCGCCCGCGATCGCGAGCACCGTGAGGTAGACCGTCTCGTTCGACGGCACCACCGTCAGAACGCGCCCGACCGTGCCCGACACCTGCTTCTCGACGAAGGTCACGGCATGGCGGATCAGCTCCGTCATGCCGAAGGTCAGCACCGCGAAGTAGGTGCCGCGCAGGTGCAGCACTGCCGCGCCCATCAGCACCGCTACCGCGCTGGCAATGGCCGCGCCGCTCAATATGACCAGCGGCCAAGGGAGCACATCCAGCAGCGTCGCGCTTGCATAGGCACCGAGTCCGAAGAAGGCCGATGTGGCAAGAGAGAGGTAGCGCGTGGCGCCGCAGAACAGCGACCAGCTCGTGGCCAGCGCTATGTACATCAGGCAGCCGAGTGCCACCGAGGCCACGAACTCGCTCGCGACCCACGGCACGGCGGCCGCCAGCGCGAGGCCGATGCACAGCACCCACCAGGGCCTCATTGTCGAAGGGGAGGAAATCATTTTCTGGAGAACAGTCCGTTGGGCCGCCAGATCAGCACGCCGATGAACACGGCGTACGACAGCAGCATCTTGAGCGAGGGGCTGGTGAAGTGCATGCCCAGCGCTTCCACCACGCCCAGCAGCAGGCCGCCGACCAGGCTGCCCGCGATGCTGCCGAAGCCGCCGAGGGTGATGACGATCAGCGCCGTCACCGTGTAGGGCTCGCCCATCGAGGGGGAGATCTCATAGGTCATCGAAAGCAGCGAACCCGCCACGCCCGACAGGCCCAGGCCGATGCCGAACATCAGCGGATGCAGCCGCTTCGTGTTGATGCCCACGAGCTGCGCGCCGGTGGGCGACTGCATCAGCGCGCGTACCGCCTTGCCCAGCAGCGTGAGCTTGAGCAGCGCGATGAGCACCAGGCTCAGCGCCAGCGCCACGCCGAACAGCACCAGCTTGTTGGCGGTGAAGCGCATCTCGCCCACCTGCACCGGATCGGCCAGGTAGTCGTAGCCGCGCAGGTCGCCGCCCCACACGAGAAGGGCGGTGTTCTGCACCAGGAACATCAGGCCGAAGCCCACCATCAGGCTGCGCGCCTCGAACACGTCGACGTTCGGCGCGCGCGCCGCCACCTGGCGGAAGCACAGCCAGTGCACTGCCATGCCCAGCGCCATCAGCAGCAGGAAGGCAATGGGCATGAAGAGCAGCGGCGAAACGCCCAGCGCCGTGTGCGCCCACCACGTCGCGAAGGCGCCCAGCATCAGGAACTCGCCGTGCGAGATGTTCATGATGCGCATCAGCCCGTACTGCAGGTTCAGCCCGATGGCCACCAGCGCGTAGATGCCGCCCGTGATCAGTCCGCCGGCAAGGAGCTCGGCCCATCCAGAGAAAGACACGTCGTTATTTCCAGGCCGGCTTGGGGCTAAGTTGCGCGGTGGCGCGGTCCTTCGGCCAGACGACTTCGAAGTCGCTGCCTTGCCATTGGGAGACCGTGCCCGGAATGGATGCGTTCTCGCTGCCCTCGAAGCGGATCGGGCCCAGGATGGTCTTGAACTCGGTCTTCGCGATGTGCTCGCGCAGCGCCTTGCGGTCGAGCCCGATCTTCTCCACCGCCTGCTGCAGGATCTGCAGCCCCGCCCACGCATGGCCGCTGGCCCACCGGTCGGGCTCCTTGCCGAACTTCTTGGTGTGAGCGTCGAAGTAGGCCTTGGCCTCGGGGCTGGTCTTGCCGTTCCACGAGCCCATGCCGATCACGCCCTCTGTGTTGGCGGCCATCACGTTCTTGTAGAGCTGGAAGGCCGTGCCCACCGAGGCGTAGAAGTACTTCGGGTTGAAGCCCACCTCGCGCGCCTGCCGGCTCGCGAGGATGGTGTCGGGCGGGTAGGTGATGCCGATGAAGGCGTCGGGGTTCAGGTCCTTGATGGTGCGCAGCACCGGCGCGAGGTCTTTCACGCCCAGCGGGTAGCTCTTGCGCTCCACCACCTGGATGCTGGTCTTCTTCAGCGCGTTGTTCAGCGCCACGAAGTTCTCCAGGCCGAACAGGTCGTCCATGTAGACGATGGCAATGGTCTTCACGTTGTTCGCCACCAGCATGTCGACCAGCGCACCCATCATCTTGTCGGGCTGCTGCAGCAACGAGAAGAAGAAGGGCAGGCGCATGTCGATCAGCTTGCGCGAGAGGGCGGTGGGCGCCAGCAGCGGATAGCCGAAGCGGTTGGCCAGCGGCGCGACAGCGAAGTTGGCGCCCGAACCCCAGGGCGGCAGCACGAGGTCGACCTTGTCGCTGCCCATGAGCTTCTCGAAGGTCCGCACGCAGGTCTCGGTCTCGCTGCGGTCGTCGTAGCCGATCAGCTCGATGGGCCGCTTCGCACCCTTCACCGAAAGCCCGCCCGCCGCGTTGACCTGCTCGGCCCACAGCAGGTAGTTGGGCTCCTGGCTCACCTGCGCGCCGGCGGCCCACGGGCCGGTGCGCGCGATGGCGTAGCCGATCTTCACGGGGCTGCTCTGCGCGAAAAGTCGGGGCGCGACGGCGGCCGCGCCCAGGGCGGTGGCGGTGCCCTTGATCCAGTGGCGGCGATTGGGTCCAAGCATTGGGGTCTCCTCCGGGCGTCGGTATGCGCCCGCTGCCCGGAATCGTAGAAACGGAGGACTTCGGGTGCTGTGCCAGCCGCGCACAAAGCACTTGTCGCTGCGTGCAGGCGCCTAGTGGTTAACCCGCAATCCCTTGCGCCCTGAAGGCGCTTCACAATGCGCGGCAACCCGGCTTCGTGCTGAAATCTTTTGTTCTCGTCGTTCCGACCCGTCCCTGTCTTCGTCGCCCAGCCTGCATGACCGCCTCATTGCTCCTGTCCACCGACCAGATTCCGCCCAAGGAGCGCGGGCCGCTGTGGTGCGAATGGGTGTGGCGCCACTTCGGCGGCCTGGGCTCCGACCTGTACGACGACAGCGAATTCGACGGCCACCTCGCGGCATCGCACGCGGGCGACGTGATCCTCACGCGGCTGGAGGCCAACCGCCACCGCGTGCTGCGCACTACGCAGATGGCGCGAATGAGCGAGGCCCCGTACCTGAAGATCGTCGCGCCCTGGCAGGGCTCCGCCGAGGTCACGCAGCGCGGCCGCGCCGCCGCCGTGCGCTCGGGCGGCTGGACGCTCTACGACACCACCGCCGACTACACCGTGGCCAACCCCGAGCGCAGCGACCACCTGATCGTGATGCTGCCGAAGGACCAGATCGCATCGCCCGCGCTGCCGCTCAACGACCTGGTGGCGCGGCGCATCGGCGGCGGCAGCGGCATCTCTCGCGTGGCGCTGGAGACCATGCGCAACACGTATCTCGAGCTGCCCTTCATGAGCGAAGCGGCGGCGCGCGGCGCGGGCGAGCTGCTGATACAGCTGGTGCGCCTTTCACTCATGGAGTTGGCAGGGCAGGAAACGCCGCAGACGCAGCGCGAAGCATTGAAGGACCGCATCCGCCGCCACGTCGCGCAGAACCTGCACGACCCTTCGCTCTCGATAGACAGCATGGCGCTGGCCCTGCGTTGCAGCAAGCGCCTGCTGCACAGCGCCTTCGCCGACGACGACGAGACGCTCAACGGCTACATCCAGCACCAGCGGCTGGCCGCGAGCATCCGTGAACTGCTCGATCCGGCGAACGCGGCGAGGTCGATCACCGACATCGCGCTCGCTTCGGGCTTCGGCAATCTCTCGCACTTCAGCCGCGTGTTCCGCGAGCACACGGGCGGCAGCCCGAGCGAGTTCAGGCGGCAGGCGGCGTTGCGCTGACCGGCTGCACTACAGCATCGTCCACGCTCCACGGCGCGTACACCTCGGCATGCAGGTCGGGCGAATTCACCTTCGCGAGCAGGTCGCGCAAGTCGTCCTTCACGCGCGCCAGCGAGAGACGAAGGCCTCGCACGCGCACGTAGGCAGCGAAGTCGCACAACGCCTCGATGCTGGTCGCGTCGAGGTCGGGCGACTCTTCCAGGCTCAGCACCATGCGCTGCAACCCCGGTGTGGCGTCGATGCGCGCGCGGATCGACGCGAACACCGCATCCGCATTGCCGAAGAAGAGCGGCACCTCGGGCCGCGCGATCAGCACGCCCGGCGGCACCACCGCCTCGGGGTGCCGTGCGATGTCGACGAAATCGTGACTCTGGCCCAGCCGCCCGAGCCAGCTCACGGTGGTGCGCGAGAAGCCGCGCAGCAGCAAGAGGAGGCTCACGCCGATGGCCGCCAGCAGGCCGTCGAGCACGCCCAGCACCAGCACCGCCGCGACCGCCACCAGGGCGACGAGCCGGTCGCGCCGCCACTCGAAGTAGGGCCGCAGCGCCGCCGGGTTGAGCGTGTGGCTTACCGCGTGGATCACGATGGCCGCCAGCAGCGGCTCGGGTGTGTGCGCGATCCACGGCAGCAGCGTGAGCACCGCCAGCAGCACCACCAGCCCCGCCACGATGCCGGCCGCGCGGCTTTTCGCGCCCGCGGATTCATTGGCCGACGTGGCCGAGTAGCCCGCGCCCACCGGCATGCCCTGGAAGAGCGCCGACAGCAGGTTCGCTCCTCCGAGCGCCAGCAGGTCACGGTTGGCCGACACGTTGTCGCCGTGGCGCATGGCGAAAGTGCGGATGGAGCCGTACGACTCGGCATAGAGGATCAACGCCATCGCGAAGGCCAGTCCGCCGAGGGTCTGCCACTGCGCGCGGTCGAGCTGCGGCACGGTCGGGTGCGAGAAGTCGAGCGAGATAGGCCCCACAGCCGCCACGCCCCAGGCCTGGCACAGGCCATTCACGTCGAGCACGATGCCGGCTACGATCACCAGCAGCGCGGCCGGCACCGCACGCCAGCGCGCAAGGACGCGCAGCAGCACGAGAGCCACCAGCGCCATCACCGCGCCGGCGATGTTCCAGTGCCGCCATTCGGCCGCAAGCCCGGCGACGAGTCTGAAGAAATCGCTGTGCGCCGGATGCACAGCCAGCACCTTCGGCAGCTGCTTGACGACGATGGTGAGCGCCAACCCCAGTGCGAAGCCGCGCAGCACCGGCTTGGCGATCAGGCTCGACACTGCGCCCAGCCGCGCGACGCCGGCAATGACGAAGAACACTCCCGCCAGCAGAACGATGCCCATGCCCATCGCGAGCCGCGTGGCAGTGTCCGCGCCCGTCACCGACATGGTGGCCGCGAACAGCACGGCGGCGGAAGAAGAAGTGGCGGAAACGATTGCGAAGCGGCTGCTGCCGAAGAGCCCGTAGACCAGCAGGCCCGCGAAGAGTGCGATTACGCCCGCCTGCGGCGGCAGCCCTGCGATGCCCGAATAGGCCACCGCCTCGGGCAACAGCAGGCCCGCGATGGAAACACCCGCTACGATGTCGGCGAAGCCGGGGCGGCGGGCGTTGGCAGTCGGTGTCGGCGAGGTTTCGGTGGCCATGGCAGGCAGGCAAGTGTGCGGTTGCCGCACGATGCTGGCAATGGCTCGCGGACCGGAAGCTGACTCCGCGCAACAGGGCATACTCGCGCGCGCCCCGAAAACCCATATTTCAACGACAAGCAAGGACCCCATGTCAGGACACGGCTTTCACGTGCACGGCCCGCACGACCACGAACTCGAACACGCAACGAACGGCGGCCACGGCCATTCGGAATCGTCAGGAGACCACGAGCATTCCGGCGGAATGAGCAGCACGAGCAAGATCGCGATGTGCACCGCGGTCATCGCCACCTTCGGCGCCATCTTCGCGTACATGGGCGGCGCCACGCAGGCCAATGCAGGCATCTACAAGAACAACGCCGCCATCAAGAAGACCGAGGCGTCGAATCAATGGAATTACTTCCAGTCGAAGAGCACCAAGCAGGCCCTCGCCGAGTTCGCACGCGACACCGCGACCGACGACGCACGCAAGCAGGGCTGGCAGGCCAAGGTGACGCGCTACGAGCAGGAGAAGACGGAGATCCAGACCGAGGCGAAGAAGCTGGAGGCGGAAGCGAGCAAGTGGGATGCGCAGTCGGATGAGCAGATGCATCAGCATCATCGGTGGGCTCAGGCTACTACTGTGTTGCAGGTTTCCATTGCGTTGGCGGCTATTGCTCTACTGACCAAGAACAAGTGGTTGGAGAGGGCGATGTTTGGGGTGGCTGTGGCGGGGTTGGCTGTGGGTGGGCTGGCGGCGGTGCACGTATAGGTAGGGCAGCGTGGGCCGAATGTATGTGCCTACGCTGAATGATGTGGGCGGCGGAATTCGGTTCTGCATGCCATCAGGCTGTCGTTGTCGGTGTGCAGGCTCTCAGCTAGGCTGAAAAAGCTTGTACAGAGTGTGCGTCGCGACGGCATGCGTCACTTGAGGGATTAGTCAGCTGCTAAAAAGATGCTGATCTTTGCAGGCGATGGGCATTGGTCTGAGCTATTCAGGTACATAACCGAGAAAGCATGAGGGAGAGTGCGATGAGGGAGGGGAAGAGGTCTTTGCATGCATGGCTTTCATCGAGTCGTCATGCGCATCGTGTGTTCGGGTGGCTATGCAAGGCGGCAATGATCCTTTTTGTGCCGTTTTTTTTCTGCTGGCCATCTCTTGCTTCGGCTTACGTGCCTTACGAGGTGGGATACCGTCTCGATATAGGGGTGTGGCACCCGCTGTCGGAATCACCAGAGCAAGCTTGCGAGGTTGGATCTAAGGCTTGGCTCGGAGATCCTTCTCGCTACCTGTCATCAAGCATCGGATCCGACGCGAGATGTTCGTTGCGGTACACCATGACAAATGGCATCGAAAACACGATGACGTTTATCGTTTCGGCAGTTTCTAATGGCCAGTGTTCCAGCAACAGCGTAGAGGAACAAGCCCCCAGCGGCGGGATGGCATGCCAATGTAGGCCCGGTTTTTTGGAGAATGCCGGCGCTACGGCCTGCGAAGCTGCTGCCCCCGAGCCTAAACAGTTAGCCGGTCCATTGTGCAAGGCGCCTATTGCCGGTATATGGACGCCATTTCCCATCGCGCTAGCGTCTGCAGAAAAGTACCGCTCAGAACTTGACTGGGCCGATTCGGGTCCAGCGCCCCTAACTCTGATCCGTACCTATCGCAGCAATTGGGGAAATGACACCTCACGGCCCAATAGCGAGTTGGGTCGAGTGTGGACCCACAACCATGCCATCCACCTCAAGCTGACCCCCGTTAACTCGCCGAGCACGGCCACAATCACCAGCCCCGAAGGCTACCTGCGCAGCTTCATCAAGGCGGCAGGGACCTCGACTTGGAGCGCCGCCAACGGTGCCGATACTCTGATCGAAGCTGGGGGCGTCTGGTTCTATAAGCGTGCTGACGACGACTCCGTCACGGCCTTCACTGCCGACGGCAAGCCTCAGACCACGACTGAGCGAAACGGCTTTGTCACCACCTATGGCTATGACGGTGCTGGACACCTTGGCACCGTTAGCAATTCCTTTGGGCGCTCCCTGGTCTTTTCGTATGCCAACGACAAATTGGCTTCCGTCACTACACCCGATGGCCGCGTCATCGGCTACACCTACGATGCTTCAGGTCGTCTGGTCACTGTGGCCTACCCCGATGGCAAGAGTCGGTCCTTTCTCTACGAAAACAGCACCTACCCGCTAGCCCTTACCGGCATCCTCGACGAGGCAAGCGCACGTTGGGGCACGTTCAGCTACGACAGCCAGGGCAGAGCCATCGCCAGTGAACTGGCTGGCGGCGTCTCGCGCTACCAGGCTAGTTACCCTTCCAGCCGCTCGGCGACGGTGGTCGATCCACTCAACACCAGCCGAGGCTACGGCTATAGCATCATCAAGGGCAAGCTGGCCGTGACTGCTGGCAGTCTCCCTTCTGGGGAAGGCGAACCCGATGCGGCCAGTCGTGTGCAAGATGTCAACGGCCTCGTCAGCAGTGAGATCGACTTCTTGGGCTTCCGTACCGACTATGTATGGGACACAGCCCGCCGTCTGCCCACCAGTGTCACTGAAGCCGTTGGCACCGATGCCCGCACGGTCACGACGCAATGGCACGCGACCTTCTCGCTGCCCGTACTGATCACCGAACCTGGCCGCACCACCGCCTACACCTACGACACCGTCGGCAATGTCCTGACCCGGACCGTCACGGACACGGCGACCAACAAGGCCCAGCTGTGGCAGTGGACCTACAACGCGTCGCAGCTGGTTGATACCGCCACCGAGCCCAACGGCGCGGTGACGAGCTACACCTACGACACCCGAGGCAACGTCCTCACCTCCACCAACGCCCTGGGTCATGTGACTCAGTATGGCTACGACCTCGCCAACCGCGTCGTCAGCTCGATTGCCCCCAACGGCCTGGCCACCACCTACACCTACGACCAGCGCGACCGCTTGCTGACCCAGACGGTGGGCGGCCAGACCACCGTTCTCACCTACAGGCCCTACGGCACGGTCGAGACGGTGTCCTTGCCCTCGGGCCTCGTCCTGACCTACGCCTACGACGCCGCCCACCGCCTGACCGGCTGGAGCAACAACCGAGGCGAGAGTGGCACCTACACCCTCGACGGCATGGGCAACCGCACCGCCGAGCAGATCAAGGACAGCGCCGGCAACGTCGCCTGGAGCGTGGCGCGCACCATCAACAACATCAACCGCCTCTCGGGCAGGACCGAAGGCGCGAACCAGAGCAGCACCTTCGGCTACGACGCCAACGGCGAGCTGACCAGTTCGACCAACGGCCTGAACCAGAGCACCAACTACGGCCTGGACAGCCTGCGCCGCGTCAAGAGCGTCACCGACGCAGCCAACGCCAGCGCTACCCTGAAGTACAACGCCCTGGACGCCGTCACCGAGGCCAAGGACTTCAAGGGCGTGGTGACCGCCTATGGCCGAGATGCCCAAGGCAATGCCACCACCGAGAGCAGCGCAGACACGGGAGGCTCCAGCACCCAGTACGACAACCTCGGCCTGCCCAGCCAGGTCATCGATGCGCTGGGCCAGGCGACCACCATCACCCGGGATGCCCTGGGCCGCCCCACCGGCCTAGTCTTCGCCGACGGCAAGACCACCACTCTGCGCTACGACCTCACGGCCAACAGCAAGGGGTATCTGTCGGAGATCATCGACCGCAGCGGCACCACCGAGTACACCCGCGATGCCCTCGGCCGCATCACGCTCAAGAAGCAGACCCTCGCAACAGGCACGAGTACGGGCAGCGTCCAGCAGGTCAGCTACGCCTACAACCCCAACGGCACCCTCGCGAGCATCGGCTATCCCAACGGCGGCACCCTCAGCCACGTCTACGATGCAACCGGCCGCCTCACGGGCCTGAACTGGAACGGCACCCCGCTGGTCAGCGGCATCGCATGGAACCCGCTGGGCCAGCCCACCGCATGGACCTGGGCCTTCACTACCAGCAGCCCGCAGCTCACGGCCAGCCGCAGCTACGACACCGCAGGCCGGCTCACGAGCACCGAGTTCAGCAGCTACGGCTATGACGCCGCAGGCCGCATCACGAGCCTCACGCAGAACCTCTGGCAGCCCGGGGACACGGATCCGACCCACAGCACCATCGCCAATGCGAATGTCACCTGGAGCGTGGGCTACAACGCCGTGGGGCGCATCACCAGCTTCAACGCCACGGGCAACACAGCAGGCTTCGGCTACGACGCGAACGGCAACCGATCGAGCAGCACCCGGGTGCTGAACGGCCAGACGACGAATCGCACCTACACGGTCGCTTCAAGCAGCAACCAGCTCACGGGCTTCACCCAGAGCATCAACGGAGCGAGCAACACCAGCGTCACCTACGGCTACAACGCCAACGGCGACCTCTTGACCGATGGCCTGCGCAGCTACACCTACGATGCCGAAGGCAGGCTGGCGGCTGCGACCACCGGAGCTACGGATGTCAGCCCGACCACGCGCTACGCGCACAACGCGCTGGGGCAGCGGGTGTTCAAGACGGAGCCGCTGTACCCGCCGAGCCAGGGTGACGAGGCCGATCCGGGCTTCATGGCCAGCCTGATCGCGTTTTTCACGAAGCTGTGGTCCCCAAGTACCAACCAGGCGGAGCAGCTGGGCTACGCCTACGTCTATGACGAGCGGGGCACGCTGATCGCGGAGGTGGGCAGCGGGGGCACGGCAAGTGCGGGGCAGGGCCAGTACATCTACCTGCCCACGGGCAATGGGCCGATGCCGATTGCGGCGGTGATCAACGGAACCACCTACGCCATCCACAGCGATCACCTGAACACCCCGAGGAAGCTGAGCAACGCGGACGGGCAGGCGGTCTGGCAGTGGGGCTACAGCGCCTTCGG
The DNA here is from genome assembly GCF_900109805.1 of Variovorax sp. YR750. NCBI lineage: Bacteria > Pseudomonadati > Pseudomonadota > Betaproteobacteria > Burkholderiales > Comamonadaceae > Variovorax > Variovorax sp. YR750. Next base: position 51,060 of record NZ_FOBJ01000003.1, on the reverse strand, counting down.
CGAGGACAAGCCCACCACAGCGAGGTACCGGTTTGCCAACACGGAGACGACACCGAACCCGGGCACCACAAACGTTGCTGAGGTGAAGTTCAACCTGAGGTATCCGGGGCAGTATGCGGACGATGAGTCCGGGCTGTTCTACAACTACTTCCGCAGCTATGACGCCAGGACCGGGCGCTACAGCCAGCCTGACCCTATTGGACTTGACGGAGGATGGAATCGCTTTGGCTACGTGGATGCGAATCCGCTGATCTACTCAGACTACTTCGGACTCAGCAAGGTGCAAGGACAGTCGAGCATTGGAGGTAGCGATTCAGCCATCTCAGGTATTACAAAAAAAAGCACGCAGGCGGAAGTCGAGGCGGCAATCAAGCGAGCGGAGGAAGTCCTCAAAGACCCGAAAGCAAGTCCAGCGCGGAAGCGGTTCCTGAAAGGGTGGGCCAAAGTCGCAAAGAGGGGATTCACAAAGGCCCTTTGCCCTCCGTTCCTTGAAGATATCGTCGAGGGTGTTGCGTGCACTTTGTGTTCACAAGGCGACTTGAATAGCTGCGTGATTTGTGCGCAGATGCGTGGTGAAGAAGGAAAGCCTGACTATGACTGATACACACGAACTGATAGAGAACGCTAGACGGGATGTTCTCTTGGGAGACTATGTGTCAGCGCTGACCGTGTTGAGCGAACTCCTTCGGGTTCGGCCAGACAACGTCGATGCACTTCTATTGAAAGGCAATGCGCTCGAAGTCCAAGCCTACGCAGAGTCAAACGTGGACGATATGAGTTTTGAGAACTGCCCATTGCTTTCGGAGGCCAAAGCGTGCTACGAAATGATCTTGGCAAGAGCTCCTGGGAACGCAGAAGCTCTACGTGACTTAGCAAATCTTCATAAAGACGCCGGCCACCTCGAAAAAGCCATGAACCTTCTCCATCGCGCCTTGTCTGCACATGAGCACCGCAAGCCCCAAGGAGCGGAGGCTTTACTTGGTATCAAGTCGGAAATCGAAGAACTAAAACGCTTGATCGGATAAATATTTGACCGGATATCCTACCCGTTTGGGGCTACCTTGTATGAAGGCGCTTCAGCGGCCGTGAATAGTTGCGGATGTGGAGAATGACTTTAGACATCGATGGACTTACCAAGACGGTGCTCTCTGCGAGTCGGAAAGGCTTGCTTCGAAAGAAGCCAATATTTAAGCCTTACGCAGCAACCTCCTCCAACGAGTTGAGCAAAGTGGAGCAGGAAATTGGCACGGCTATGCCCTGTGATCTTCGCGACTGGCTCCTTGCTGTTGGTTTTGGAGACATTGATGACGAGCTGAGCTTTCGACGGGATTGGCTGGCGAAAATCGAGAGCGGCCAACTAAAAGGCGGCGCTCGATTTGCCCAGGACGTCCTGGGAAATTTCTACGCATTCGACTCCAGCGGGTGCATCTTCTACTTGTGCAGATCCGAGCCTGTCTTCGCGGAAATATCAAGAAATTTCTTGAGGTTTTTTGAAGAGCTTATCCGTCGCGACTACAAACTTGTGGATTGGGTGGATGCCCTGAAAACTCAGAAATATGAGTGGTAAGGAGGAGTCGGGGCCAAACTCTTTTTAATTCCTGCTCATGCCGAAGCCACAAGATTGGATCGAAATGAGGAAGTCTCAAACTTCAGTATTTGCAACATCAGCCGATTGGGTGAATGTTATTTCAAATATTTTAGCAAAGCGCGCTCTCACTTTCTCGAAGACAGGGGTGTTTGATACCCCCGACGTAGAGGAGCTTGACGACGGAAAAAGTCTCGAACCTTTCGCAAGCTACCTCGTACTGGGCAGGCCCAATAGGCTAGCGACCCGCCCAGTGGCACAACGCAGCGGAGGAACAAAGCATGCGCTAGATCAGCTCGATAACCCTGGGTCGGTTGTGCTCCAGATTGGTGGCATGGAGGTAGACCGGCTGGTAGCGGGGCAGATCGGCACTGTTCGCACCGAACAAGCTGCACAAGACTTGTACGAATCGTTTCTGTCAGAGGTCAAGAAACAGTTCGTCAAAATCAAGTCCTACTACGTGGGACCCGATGCAGCCCGACTACTTGATGCAGGGCAACGCCTCAGCCCAACAAGCAAGTCTCCGCCTGAATATGATTTGACGAGATGAATGTAGCTTCAAGCCCGGCTTTCCTCGCTGGGCCGGAGGAATCGGGGCCAGAGGAATCGGGTTCAGACTCCCGTTAATTTATGACTTGGGAGTATCGAGTAATGAGCCGAGATGGCGCGGTCGCTATCTACGAGGTCTACTACTATGAAGACGGTAGGGTGCAGGGGCACAGCGCGGAACCGGCAGTTCCTGCGGGCGAAACCGTTGAAGAGCTACGAGTCAACTGCGATTTGTACCTTGCTGCACTCGGGAAGCCAGTTCTCGAATACAGCAGTTAGCGGGGAGCAAGGTCAGTTCTTGCACTGAGCTGCATGTGATCGTTCAACTGCCTGGTGCTATCAATCTAGGAAGCGATCTCGCGCCTGAACTTATGTCTTTGGCTGCAAGCTTGGGTGTTCGCATAGGCATTGAAGCGATCCCCGCGCTGCAAAGGCCGAAGCAAGTTCGTTGATCAATCACTCTAGGTCCGAAGACTCCCTCTGTCTTGCAGTCTTTCAAGATGACCGATTTTTCTCTTCACTTCCCAACCGGTCTTGCCGAGCCGACCTTGGACGACAACGTCGACGTCCATATCAAACTGCGAGACGGCCGCGCATTTGCCGTGACCTTCTTCACCGTCTCCAATCTGACAACACTCATGGCTCGCTGGGGACGGACCGGGGAGTGCGCACACGGCCTGTATGTCTGGGCGACGAACATGATCGTGGTACAGGAAATCTCGCAAGCGGTGATAAGAAGAGTCGCCCAGGATCTTGTCGAGACTAGGCAGATCGAGTCAGTGGGCCATCTGATTCATTCGGCCGAGCATGTTGAGTCGACGGGAAGCGAAATGAATGACTGATGTCTTTCTTGTTCACCATGTCCATCAACTTCCTGATGCGGAGGAAGACGTCAAGCTGCTGGGTGTCTTTTCATCCGAGGCAAAGGCAGTGCTTGCGATTGACCGCGCCCGCAATCTGCCAGGGTTCTCGGAGGCGCCCGATGGTTTCAGTATCGACAAGTATCAGGTCGACAAGAGCACGTGGACTGAAGGCTTCTTGACCAGGAGCCAAGCTGAAGACGAAGAGAATGGGTGAGCTGCGAATAAAGGGTGTTCCTCGCGGAGGAATCAGGGTCAGACTCCCGCTAATTCCAAACGCGCCTCCTCGACTGTCTGCGCAATGTTATCGATGCTGTCGATCAATTACCGGTGACAGAGCTTGCTTGCTCTAGGTGAGGTGATGGCGTCTCGCGCCCAGGTATAACGACGTGGGCTGGGTAAGCTTGATCGCGCTGCGCGATGCCGTTGGTGGTAATAGTTCGGGTGCCATCAATCTGTCGTTGTCTGCACGTAGCCTTTTCACCAGTCTGAGATTACTTGTACAGAATGCACTATTTGGTAGTGCGCATTGCCTGATGGGTGATTGACGGTTCAGGGCTAAAGCATTGTGGGCATGACTAACAAGATGGCCATGGATGCAGATAGCAGGATGAAGAAAACGAGGGGAGAAAGCGATGACATGTTTCGGTGGGACTCGGCTAGGCCTGCTATTGCGGGTGGCATATCAATGGGTACGGTCAACGGTTTGGCGTACTCAGTTCTGTCCTTCTATTCGCACTACCGCCTGTGTAACGCTGCTGCTGATCACTGCAGCGGCGCACGCTGGCATCCCTAACGGTTTGTCTTTGCCTGAGAAGGGAGGCTCCTGATGTCAACGCCATTTGGAATCGATGTTCATTTCTTTCCATTCGATGTTCGGGGCTTGGACGCGGCGACGCCATTGCGTACGGGAGCGCAAGACTTGCCAGACGTCTCCTGGTGCTTGTTGCCAGACGTTCTTCTGTCAAGTCGCACAAGAAAATTCGTCGGTTTGTCATTCGCGGTGATTTCCGGAAATGAGCATGTCGCGCAACGACTATGTAGTGATTCAAAGCATGCGCGCCTTGTTCTGCCTACCGATGGAATGCATGTGGAGCGCTATGCGGAGTTTGGACCCCTGTCCCGTTTTGAAGTGATCTGGTCACCTACTGAGAAGCTCGAATGCGAGCTTGCGTCCCTGTCTGACGGATATTGGTTTGGCATTCAAGATCGCGGAGGGGTGCTACCCCAAGGCTACCGATTGTTGGGGCTTTCTGATTTGATTTCTGACCACGGGTTGCAGTGGTCGGATATCTGATCAGGTCACGTCTCATGCCGGAGGAATCGGGGTCAGAACCCCGTTAATTCCAGTCCAGCCAGAGCCGAGCCCGAGCCTTTGGGATAGGTTTATCGACTGGTGTATGGAAAGTCGCGGGCGTGGAGAGCGTGGCGCCACCGGAGGTACTTCAGGGAAGGGGACGAACAACCCCTACAAGCATTGCAGAGATCATCCAACCGACCCGAATAAGATCATTTGCAAAGACCACCAAACGGACAAGACCAACGAAAAGAAAAAACCTGCTGATTGGCCTACACGTTGAAAGGAGTCATCCATGGATGGGCATAGCAATGAATACACAAGCCTCTTTGATGAGGCCAACGAAGCATGGGATGCAGGCGAAAGGAAAAAAGCCTTTCAACTCTTTTTAGCTGCAGCGCTCAACGGGGAGGAGGATGCATTTAATAGTGTGGGCTACTTTCTCGATCATGGGATTGGCGTCAAGAAGGATCCAGCAGGTGCATATCGGTGGTATCGACGCGCGGCCATGCGAGGTAATCTTGCAGGATGCCTCAATATGGGCGTGTGGTATCGCGACGCCGATAATCTACGCCGCTCGAAGTTCTGGTTTGAGAGGGCATATGCGCAAGGCGATGGGTCAGCAGCATACGAACTCGGAAAGATCTTCCTGCACAAGCGTTCGAGTGCTAGTGCCCAGCGAGCATTGCTGTATCTGACTGCCGCCGCCAAATCCAAATACATCAGCGAAGATGAGCGCGTGGAGGCAAAGAATCTGCTAACCAATATGAAGCGCAAATAGGCGCAGGGGGAATCGGAGTCAGACTTCCGTTAATTTTATGACTTGGGAATATCGAGTAATGAACCGAGGTGGCGAGGTCGCTATCTACGAGGTCTACTACTATGAAGACGGTAGGGTGCAGGGTCACAGCGCGGAACCAACTTTTCCTGCGGGCGAAACCGTTGAAGAGCTACGAGCCAACTGCGAGTTGTACCTTGCTGCACTCCGGAAGCCAGTTCTCGAATACAGCAGTTAGCGAGGATCAAGGTCAGTTCTTGCGCCGAGCTGCATGTGATCGTTCAACTGCCTGGTGCTATCAATCTAGGAAGCGATCTCGCGCCTGAACTTATGTCTTTGGCTGCAAGCTTGGGTGTTCGCATAGGCATTGAAGTGATCCCCACGCTGCAAAGGCCGAAGCAAGTTCGTTGATCAATCACTCTAGGTCCGAAGACTCCCTCTGTCTTGCAGTCTTTCAAGATGACCGATTTTTCTCTTCACTTCCCAACCGGTCTTGCCGAGCCGACCTTGGACGACAACGTCGACGTCCATATCAAACTGCGAGACGGCCGCGCATTTGCCGTGACCTTCTTCACCGTCTCCAATCTGACAACACTCATGGCTCGCTGGGGACGGACCGGGGAGTGCGCACACGGCCTGTATGTCTGGGCGACGAACATGATCGTGGTACAGGAAATCTCGCAAGCGGTGATAAGAAGAGTCGCCCAGGATCTTGTCGAGACTAGGCAGATCGAGTCAGTGGGCCATCTGATTCATTCGGCCGAGCATGTTGAGTCGACGGGAAGCGAAATGAATGACTGATGTCTTTCTTGTTCACCATGTCCATCAACTTCCTGATTCGGAGGAAGACGTCAAGCTGCTGGGTGTCTTTTCATCCGAGGCAAGGGCAGTGCTTGCGATTGACCGCGCCCGCAATCTGCCAGGCTTCTCGGAGGCGCCCGATGGTTTCAGTGTCGACAAGTATCAGATCGACAAGAGCACGTGGACCGAAGGCTTCTTGACTTGGGGTCAAACCGAAGACAAAGGGAATGGGTGAGTTGCGAAGAAAGAGTGTTCATCGCGTACCGCTTTCGCTCAAGGCAGCACGCAACGACTGAAGCGCAGAGTCAGCCGTTTCGATCCGCCGCTTCAACTCCTCGTTGACCACTCGCACCAGCGCTCCGAGTTCAGTGCGAGTCGGATAGATCTCTTCCGTATCGTTCACGCTCTGTGAAACGATGAGCTTCTCCAGTCCTGCATACGCACGCTGCAGTTCGTGCAGGTTGTCGATGTCATCGCATGCCTGCAGTGCAAGCGATTCAACTCTGGCGGCTTCAGTTGATTCGGGAAATGGGGAGACTTGCGCGGACGCGCGAGAAGATGCAGCCATGAAAGGCCTCCAAGTGATTGCGGTTTGCTGAAACCACCGCACCCGAGTCCAAGCGGGGGCGGCGGCTCGACGGGTTGGACTACCGGGCAACCACTTGCGTGAAACCGGCCGGGCTCGCGCCCGCCCGTCGAGCCGCCAAAACTGGAGGCACGAACGACAAAGCCGCAGACCCTGCGGGGTGACTGCGGCTTTCGTCGCAGTGATTGCACGGGAGTCCAATCCCGATCACGCCTCTTTTTGACGTGACGGGCGCAGTATAGCCACGCAGCAAACGGCTCTACGCACACTCAGCCACGCACAACCCACAACCCACAACCCACAACCTACGCATGTGCAATATGCGAAGCACCGGCCGGCCGTAGGCCATTGACTCCCTGCTGGTCATGGTCGCGCACCGGCCTTGCGCCCATCGAGGTCTTCCAGCTCCGCAGGAGCTTCCACGCGCAACTTGCGAAAGGCTTCGTTGCCCGCGTCCGCACGGCGGTCATCGAGCATGGCCTGGTCGATGTAGGTGAAGACCAGTTCGCTGTGGCCCGACGACGTGCACGCGGCAATGTCACGCAGCGCCGCCAGGTCGGCTTCGTGAGGTGCCCGCATGCATGCAGGCACGAAATGGTCGTGCGCTACCGGCCAGCTTCACCGATCAAGCTGCGCCCGCGCAAGCTTTCCCAACCGCCGCACACCGGCATCGATCCGCTCCGTCCACGCATGCCCCGCACTCAGCCGCAGGCAGTTGCGAAAGCGCCGGCTTGCAGAGAACACATCGCCAGGCGCAAAGCAGATGCCGTGCTCCAGCGCTTCCTCGAACAGCGTGCGCGAATCGAATTGCTTCGGGAGCTCGAGCCAGAGCATGAAGCCGCCGGCAGGCCTGCTCACTTTGGTCTCAGGCGGAAAGCTGGCCTCTATCGCGCGCACCATGCGCGTAAGGTTTTCTTCGAGAACGCGCCGGACCCGGCGCAAGTGGATGTCATAGGCGTTGCTCGCCAGAAACTCCGCGACCGCGACCTGCGGCAGGACCGGGCTGCAAAGACTGAATGCCAGCTTGCGTGCCAACACCTGCTGCGAATAGGCACCCGGCACGATCCAGCCGACGCGGTATCCCGGCGCGAGGCTCTTCGAGAAGGAGCTGCAGTAGATGACCTTGCCCGCACCTTGAGCGAGCGCGATGAAGGGCTTGGGCCGGTCGCGGCCGAAGTGGATGTCGCCGTAGACGTCGTCTTCGATCAGGGGAATGGAATGCTCCGACAGCAGCCCGAGCAGCGAGCGCTTGTCGGCTTCGACCATCGCCGACCCCAGCGGATTGTTGAAGCTCGAAGACAGCACGCATGCCGCCACCGGCTCTTTGCCCAGCAGCCGTGCCAGTGCCGCGATGTCGACGCCGCGGGCCGGGTCCGTCGGCAGTTCCAGTGCCTTCAGGCCCAGAACCTCGAGGGTGTGCAGAAGCCCGAAATAGGTGGGCGACTCGACGGCTATCGTGTCGCCTGGTTTGGCCACGGCGCTGAGTGCGAGCGTCAGCGCTTCGGTGCAGCCGCTGGTGATGAGCACGTCTTCCGGCGAAAGCGCATGCCCCATGCGCATCGACCGTTTCGCGATCTCGCGGCGCAAACCGGGCTCGCCGCGCGGCGGGCTGTAGACGTTGTGGCGCGAGCCGTGCTGGCGCGCCAGGCGTGCGAGGGTGAAGTCGAGCCGCTTCGACTGCAGCAGGCCCACGTCGGGCACGGCGCATCCGAGCGGAACGAGCGACATGTTCGAGGCATGCTCGAGCAGGGTCGCGACAACGCCGCTGATCGAAACGGTCGATGCCTTCGCGCGAGGCCTTGAAGTGGAGGGCAATGCGAATGCAGCATGGCGCGCATTCGATACGTAGAAGCCCGACTGAGGCCTTGCGACAAGAATCCCCTGGTCTTCGAGCATGCGATAGGCCTGCAGCGCGGTCGCGATGCTGATCCGGTGCTGCTCGCTGATGGCACGCACGGACGGAACGCGCATTCCCGCGGAAAGCGTGCCCTTGTCGATCATGTCGACGACGAGGTCGGCCAGCTGTTCGTATCGGTAGGGGGCGTGCACGTCCATGGTTGCGTTCAGCGTGATGACGAGCGCGATTGTCGATCGCAGGGGTGCGGATCGACAAGCAAACTGTGATGGTCGAAAAAGCGCAAAACTGTGGCTGTTGCGGTTGCTCTTCGCTCTATACGATTCTTCCGTTCCAGCATTGACAACGGATTCGAGGCGAAAGAATGGCAGCTGTTCAAGAGAGTCTTTCCGATGGGCGGCAAGCCAGCCTGCGCGAGGCGATTTCCTCCTCCTCCTCTTCCTCCAACTCTTCTTCCGCGTGGCGCGGAAGGTTTCCCTACAACGAGATCATTTCCCTTCTCGATGTGAACCGCCCGTTCAATCTGGCGGAAAGCACGTCGCAGGACCTGAGCCTCGGCGAGCTGCTCGATCTCCCGGGCCTGGAGAACATTCGCGACCTGAAGCTCGGCTACGGCACGTCTGCCGGCGCGCTCGCCCTGCGTCGGGAGATCGCGGCGGCATGCAATGTTCCGGCGGAGCACGTCATCACGACCCAGGGCACGGCGCTGGGGCTCTTCCTGCTCGCATTCGAGGTCTGCCGTGCCGGCGACGAGGCGGTCCTGGCGACGCCATGCTTTCCGCCCAGCCGAGACTGCCTGCTTGGAGCCGGCGTGACCGTACGTGAAGTGAAGCTTTCGTTCGAGAGCGGCTACCGGCTCGACCTGGGCCGGATCGAGGAGAGCCTTACCTCGAAGACGAAGCTGGTGAGCATCGCTTCGCCCCAGAACCCGAGCGGTGTGCGAACTTCTCGCGCCGATGTCGAGAAGCTCCTCGGATCGATGGCGCGGCTGTCCCCGGATGCGCTTCTCTTCATCGACGAGACCTATCGCGAGGCCACCTACGGAGACGGCGCGGTGGTCGAGAGCTTCGCGAGTCTCGATCCACGCATCGTGACCGGCTCGTCCGTTTCGAAGGCGCTCGGCGCGCCCGGGCTGCGGACTGGCTGGCTCACTGTGGCGGACGCCGATCTCAGGTCACGGCTCACCATCGCCAAGATGAACACCGTGATCTCCGGATCGGTTCTCGATGAAACGCTCGCCGCGGCGTTGTTGCGTCACAGGGAGCGCGTGCTCGTGCCGCGCCGCCGGCTTCTTGCCGGTGCGTTGCAGGAGCTTTCGGATTGGTGCCGGGGCGAGCAGGAGCGCATCGAGTGGATAAGGCCGGAGGGCGGAGCACTGTGCTGCCTCAGGCTGCGTGCCGATGTGTTCGACGATGCCGCCGTCTCGCGTTTCTGGCAGCTGCTGCCCGACCACGACCTGCAGCTTGCGTCGGGCAAATGGTTCGGCGAGAGCGACAGGGTGTTCCGGCTGGGCTTCGGGTATCTGCCTCCCGCGCGCCTGGGGGCTGCGTTGGCCGCTCTTTCGTCGAGCCTCGATGCCGCCGCGGCGTGATCGACATCGACACGAGAGCCGTTTGTTTCCCTTCTGGAAAGTCGAGCAGAGCATGAAAGTACGAATCGCATACATCGAAGAGCCGCCCTTCTACTGGACAGGCCCGGACCAGGCCGCGACCGGGGCAGACATCGAACTGGCCGAGGTGGTGCTTCGGGCGATCGGGGTTTCGGCCATCGAGCACCATCTCACCTCCTTCGGCGAACTCCTGCCCGGTGTGCAGGAGGGGCGATGGGACATGAACGTGCCGATCTTCGTGACGCCCGAGCGGGCTAAGCAGGTCGCGTTCAGCGAGCCGGTCTGGGCGATCGGCGACGGGTTCCTGGTGCCGTGCGGAAACCCGAAGGCGCTTGCAGGCTATAAGGCAGTCGCATCCCGCGGCGATGCCCGGCTGGGCGCTGTCGTCGGCACCGTGCAGATCGACTCGGCAAGGTCTGCGGGAGTCGCCGAAGACCGGATCGTGACGTTCAAGGACCAGCCCGCTGCAGTTGCCGCGCTGCTGGCGGGGAAGATCGACGCATACGTGAGCACCACGGTCGGCAATCGCGCTCTCGCAGCGATCCACGAGGACCTGGAGGTGGTTGCGAACGAAAGCAGCGCGGGTGGACGGCTCCCGGTCGGAGCCTTCTCGTTCAACAAGCAGAGCCAGGAGCTCGTGCAGGCAGTGAACAGGCAACTCCGGATGTACCTGGGCACGGCCGACCATCGGGCCAGGATGGCAAAGTACGGCATCGAGGCTGCAGAAATCGACGCCGTGGTCGCAGGCGAGCGTCGGGGAGACGAAGCATGAAAAGAGCCTACAAGGTGGTCGATGTCTTCACCTCCCGGCCCTTCCTGGGCAACCCGGTCGCCGTCGTTCTCGACACGGACGGACTCGATACCGCCCAGATGCAGGCCATCGCAGGCTGGACCAATCTGTCGGAAACCACCTTCGTGCTTCCACCCTCGTCGAACGAGGCCGACTACCGCCTGCGGATATTCACTCCACGCAGCGAGCTTCCCTTCGCCGGTCATCCGACGCTAGGCAGCGCCCACGCGGTCCTCGAGGCCGGGCGTGTCGTGCCGCGCCGAGGCGGGCAGTTGATCCAGGAGTGCGGGATCGGCCTTGTCGAGCTGACTGTCGCGCAAACGGGCGACGAGCGTCGCCTGAGCTTCGCGCTGCCACCGGCAAGGCTGGATGCATTGGACGAGGCAGGCCTGGCAGAGCTGGAGTCGATTCTCGGAAACAGGTTGAAGATCGAACCGGCCGTCGTGAACGTGGGTCCCATCTGGCTCGTCGCGCACATGGAAGATGCGGACAGCGTCATCGGCTTGCAGCCGGATCTTGCAAGGCTGGCCGATCTGGAGCGTCGACTTGGCGTGACGGGCCTGACGGTGTTCGGGCCGCATCGCTCCGGAGATGCCGCGATAGAGGTCCGCACATTCGCTCCTTCGTGTGGCGTCGCGGAAGACCCGGTGTGCGGAAGCGGCAACGGCAGCGTGGCCGCGTTCCTGTGGGCGCGAGGGCTGCTGCCTGCTGATGGGCGGGACTACCTTGCGACCCAGGGGCGCTGTGTCGGCCGCAATGGACGCATAGAGGTGAATGTGGACTCGGGCGGGAGCATCCGCATCGGCGGCTCATGCGTCACATGCGTCGAGGGCTCGCTGGCGAGCTAGAAGGCAAGCCGTCAAGCAGACGATTGCCTCAGCCCGCTCAGAGCGGATCCAGCGAGGCATCGTCCACCGGCTGCCGCGCCTGCACGGCATTCCGCGCACGCGCACGCCGCACCAGCAGACCGATCAACAGCGCCGCCGCTGCGGAGCCCGCCAGCGCCCCCGAGCCTCCGAGCAACTGCGCGAGGCTGTCCACGGTCTCCACGCTGACCTGCTGCGCGTGATGGACCAGTGCGGCCATGTCGGCGCCGCGCACGTTCTGGAGATCCTCCATGCGCACGTTCAGGTCATGCCCTGCGTTCTGGAAGCGGATCTTCGCGAAGATGCCGTTGGCTATCGCCACCAGCGAGAGCACGCCCAGCGGGCGCAGCAGTGTCTCGACGAGATGGCAGCGGTCGGCGACGGGTGCCGACTCGTACACCTGCGCGACCAGCGCGGGAATCTCGGTTTCGGACACGGGTTCGGGGGATGCGGAGGAGGGAGAGGAGGAGAAGGGTTGCAATGCGTTGGATGCCATGGCGTGTTCTTCCTTTGCGTCGTGCGGCCCGGCGGCACCGGTCGGGGAAAAAGAAGTCGCGACATCGGTTGTTGCTGCCGGAACCCGCATGTTCGTACCGTTGCCACGGCACTTTGATGAACAAGCCGTAAAGCTGCGTTGAATTTACGAAACCGTCGGTGCGGTAAGCCGCAGGTCAGCTCATGCGCCGTAGATGTGGGCCTGGACATGGAAGAAGCCCCACGGAGGCAGGCTGTTAAACGAAGGCTGTCACAGCGCGTCCGATAGACTTGCGCGGGTGAACTCATCCTCCGAGCCTCCCAGTAGGCCGCTGGCCTGCGCCAGCTTTTCTCCCGCGGCACCAGCCCGCATCTTCTTTCCCATGCCGTCCGATGCGGCCCGCACTATGCCGGGCCGCGCCTGCGCGCGCGACGTTGCACGCTTCTCCGGATCATGATCGAACTGCTCTCCGACCCGGCCGTCTGGCTCGGTCTTCTGACGCTGGTCGTCCTGGAGATCGTGCTGGGCATCGACAACCTGATCTTCATCGCGATCCTCGCGGAGAAGCTGCCGCCGCGCCAGCGCGACAAGGCGCGGCTCATCGGCCTGAGCCTCGCGCTCATCATGCGGCTGGCGCTGCTGTCCATCGTCTCGTGGCTGGTGACGCTGACCACGCCGCTGTTCTCGCTGTGGGGGCAGGGCTTCTCGGGGCGTGACCTAATTCTGCTGGGCGGCGGCCTGTTCCTGCTGTTCAAGGCCACTTCGGAGCTGCACGAGCGGCTCGAAGGCGTCACGGCGCGCGCGAGCACCGGCACGGCGGCCTATGCGAGCTTCTCGCTGGTGGTCACGCAGATCGTGGTGCTCGACGCGGTGTTCTCGCTCGACGCGGTGATCACCGCAGTGGGCATGGTCGATCACCTGCCGGTGATGATGGCTGCGGTCATCATCTCCATCGGCATCATGCTGTGGGCCTCGAAGCCGCTCACCCGTTTCGTGAACGCGCACCCCACGGTGGTGATGCTGTGCCTGAGCTTCCTGCTGATGATCGGCCTGAGCCTCGTGGCCGAGGGCCTGGGCTTCCATATTCCCAAGGGCTACCTGTATGGCGCTATCGGCTTCTCCGTGATGATCGAGGCGCTGAACCAGTGGGCGCGGCGCAACGAGCTGAAGCACGAGGCGCGCCGTCCGCTGCGCGAGCGCACGGCCGAGTCCGTGCTGCGCCTGCTCGGCGGCAGGGCGCCCGGCGAGCCTGCGCTGGTCGGCGTGGGCGCGGCCGACGCGGCGCCGGAAGAAGCGGAACAACCGGCATTCGCCCTCGAAGAGCGCAACATGGTGAGCGGCGTGCTCACGCTGGCCGAGCGCACGGTGCGTTCGGTGATGACGCCGCGCGCCGACATCTCGTGGGTGGACCTCAACGACGCCCCCGAGGCGGTGCGCGAGCAGCTGCTCGATACGCCGCACGGCATCTTCCCCGTGTGCCGAGGCTCGCTCGACGAAGTGGTGGGCGTGGCGCGCGCCAAGGACCTGCTGGGCCAACTGCTGCGCCACGGAAAAATCGACGAAAGCTCCGGCCTGCGCGCGCCGATCTACGTGCCCGAGTCGACCACCGCGATCCGGCTCATCGACACGCTGCGCGGCGCGCGCGGCCAGCTCGCGCTGGTCAGCGACGAGCACGGCACGCTCACGGGCGTGGTGACGCCCATCGACGTGCTGGAGGCCATCGCGGGGGAATTCCCCGACGAGGACGAGACGCTCGAGATCCTGCAGACCGCGCCCGATGCCTGGACCGTGTCCGGCAGCGCCGACCTGCACCTGCTGGAGCAGGCGCTGCAGACGCACGGCCTGGTGGGCGACGACGACAGTTACACCTCGGTCGCCGGCCTGCTGCTGGCGCGCTTCGGCGGCTTGCCCCCGCGCGATGCCCGCTGGACGCATGACGGGTACGATTTCGTGGTGACCGAGGTCGATGCGCAGCGCATCCGCACGGTCGCCGTCCGCCGGCTGCCCGTGGACGAACCCGAAACCTGACGTCCGCTCCTTACCATGACCGCATCGCATCGCCAACCCGTCGCGCTGACCAAGGCCTACCGCCTGCTGAACCACGGCCCCACCGTGCTCGTGAGCGCCTCGCACGGCGGCAGGCGCAACATCATGGCCGCGGCCTGGGCGATGCCGCTGGACTTCGATCCGCCCAAGGTGGCGGTGGTGCTCGACAAGAGCACCTGGACGCGCGAGCTGCTCGAAGGCGCCGGCACTTTCGCGCTGCAGGTGCCGGTGCGCGCGCAGCTCGACCTGACCGAGGCGCTGGGCAACAGCTCCGGCCGCGAGATCGTCGAGAAGTCGGGGCAGGACAAGTTCGCCGCCTACGGCCTCTCGACCTTCGCGGGCACGGCCACCGACGCGCCCCTGCTCGAAGGCTGCGCCGCCTGGCTCGAATGCCGGCTGCTGCCCGAGCCCGCCATCCAGCAGCGCTACGACCTGTTCCTGGGCGAGGTGATCGCCGCGCAGGCCGACGAGCGCGTGTTCTCCAACGGGCGCTGGCATTTCGACGGACACGACGAACTGCGCACGCTGCACCACGTGGCGGGCGGGCATTTCATCGTCGATGGCGAGGCGGTCGACGCGCGGCCACTCGCGCCGCCTTCTCGCTAGCAGGGACGGTTCAGGCCGAGGTGCCGCCGCGCGCCGTGCGCGCCACCAGCATCGCGCGCAGCACCAGCGTGCCGAACGTGGCGGCGGCCAGCGCCAGCAGCGCGATCCACAGCAGGCGCGACGGCGATGCCGCATCGAGCCAGTCGGCCAGCAGCAGCGTGGTGGTGTTGTAGGCAGCGTGCAGCGCGATGCACGGAATGAGCGAGCGCGTGCGTTCGTAGAGCCAGCCGAGCACCGTGCCCATCACGAGGCCCACCACGAACTGGTAGATGTTCATGTGCGCCGCGCCGAAGAGCAGCGCCGACATGAAGATCGCCTGCCATCGCGGATAGCGCTGCAGGAAGCCGCGCAGCACGATGCCGCGGAACAGCATCTCCTCGAGCAGCGGCGCCATGACGCACACCGCGAGCACGGCGGCGACGCTGCCGTCGGCCATGCGGCTGAACATGGCTTCTTCCCATGCCGAGGGCGGCAGGATGCGCATCATCAGGTTGAGCGCCGAGGTGATCGTCAGCAGCAGCGCGGGCACGAGCAGCAGCGCCGGCGGCACCACCAGCATCAGCGTCGCGCCGGCAGAGGCCCGCGATTGATGGAAGAGCTCGCGGTAGGTGAGCTTCTGCGAGTGCATCAGCACCGCGAACACGCAGCCGTTGCCCAGCACGGCCGCGAGCACGCCGATCTGCATGCTGCTGAGGTCGAGCCATCCGTTGGCGTCGCGCAGCGCGGCGCCGATGACGAGCTCGACCAGGAACAGCGCCACGAACAAGAGGACGGCCTGCGTCGCCGAGGGAAAGGCGGCGCTTTTCGGGGAAGGCATGGGACGGGCGGGAGGGCGCGGAAGGAGGGTGGCGCGGATGTTACGCGACCGGCTGCATCAGGTCGGCTCGACAGCCACGGCCGTGCTGCGCGCCTGCGCCGCCGGCCGCGTGTAGCGCCACGCGATCAGCACGCCGATGCCCAGGAACACCGCGGCTATGAAGAACGGCCCGCCCGGCAATTGCACAGGCGAGCCAGCATCGATGAAGTAGCCGAAGCTGCCTGCGAACATCGCGGGCCCGACGATGCCGGCCACCGACACGAGGCTCGTCAGCGCGCCCTGCACCCGGCCCTGCTCGGCGGGCTCTACCTGCCGGGTGACGAGGGCCTGCGCCGCCGGTGCGGCGAAGGTCAGCAGCGTGCCGAAGGGAAGCGCGGCCAGGAAGATCCAGGCCACGTCGGCAAAGCCGTAGATCACGAAGCCGAGCACGCCGCAGCCGAGCCCGAACAGCAGGGCGCTTCGCTCACCGAAGCGCTTCACGCCCGGCCCGATCAGCAGCACGTTGATCAGCACGCTGAGCACGCCCACGAGGCCGAGCACCCAGCCCACGGTGTCTTCCTTCCAGCCGAACTGCCGGTCGGCGAACAGCACGAACACGCTCGGGTACACGTACTGCGCGAGGTTCATGAGGAAGATCACCGCCGCGAGGCCGAACACCTGCGGATAGCGCTTCAGCAGCACGAGCGAGCCGATCGGGTTGGCGTGCGACCAGTCGAACCGGTGGCTGCGCCGCTCAGGCGGCAGTGACTCGGGCAGCACTAACCATCCGTAGCAGACGTTGAGCATCGTCAGGCCGGCCGCGAACCAGAACGGCAAGCGCGGATCGATGTGGCTCAGCTGCCCGCCGAGCACCGGCCCGAGCACCAGGCCCACGCCGAACGCCGCGCCCACGATGCCGTAGCTTTTGGCGCGCTCTTCCGGCGTCGTCACGTCGGCGATGTAGGCGTTGGCCGCTGTGAGGCTGGCCGAGAACACGCCCGACACCACCCGGCCGATGAAGAGCCACGGCAGGCTGTCGGCCAGGGCCATGAACACGAAGTCGATGGCCAGCCCGAGGCACGACAGCAGGATCACCGGCCGCCGCCCGAAACGGTCGGACAGGACGCCCTGGATGGGCGAGCAGATGAACTGGATCACCGCGAACGCCGTGCCGAACACCGCGATCCAGTACGCCGCCGTCGCGGTGCTGCCGCCGGCGAGGCGCTCCACCAGGTGCGGCAGGCCGGGAAGAATCAGCCCGAACGCCAGGAAGTCGATCAGGACGGTGACGAAGATAAAGACGAGTGCGGCGCGGCGTGCTCGTGGTGCTTGAAGGGGCGAGTTCATCGCGGGTTTGTTCGGCCCGTTGCTCAGCCGTTGTTGCGGCTCAGGTACTCGCCCACGCGGGGACGCGCCTCGCGGATGCCTCCCAGCCGGCCGAGCAGGCCGTCGAGCACGCCGAACATCAGCGCGAGGCTCTTGCGCAGGCGGTCGCGCTCGAAGATCAGCATGGGAAGGATCTGCTTCAGCGTATAGACGTTGATGAACAGGATCGCGGGGAAGGCACGCACATGAGCGAGCGAGAGGTCGAGCGCGTTGCGCGTCAGGTAGTAGCGCCGCGCGGCCGGGTAGTTGATGACGTAGATCTTCCAGCCGAACAGCGACCGGGCCTGGAGGTCGCCGATCTGGTGCCGCAGCACGACGGCCGGATTCAGGTAGAGCGGCACTTCGCTGCGCAGCGCGCGCATGCAGTAATCGGTGTCGACGTGGTCGATCACGTAGCGTTCGTCGAAGCGGCCGATTTGGGTCCACGCGGCACGCGAAATCAGCGAGCCCGAAGAGATCATGAAGGCGCAGCGGACCAGCGGCTCGGTGAATGGCTTGCGCAGGTCGAACTGGTAGACGCGCTTGCCCTCGAGGCCGAATTGCGGAATGAGCGCATCGAGGTTGGTGTCGTACACGAGCGGGCCGATCAGGAAGGCCGCTCCCTCTTCTCTTTCGCTGGCCACTGCCGCGGCCTTGCACATGTCGTCGAAGTAGCCGGGCGGCAGCACCGAGTCCTGGTCGAGAAGGAAGAAGAGTTCGGCGCCTTGCGCTTCGAGTTCGGTGATGCCGCAATTGAACGCACCCGCGATGCCACCGCGGTTGCTGTTGTGCAGCACGGTGATGCCCGGGCCGGCGAGCGCGCCGTGCCAATTGCCTGCTTCGGGTGTGTTGTCGACCACGCAGAGGCGCGGGCACGATTGCGCGAGCGTACGGAGATTGGCCAGCTGCCCGTCGGTGGGGAAGTACGTGACGACGACTGCACCGAACGACAAGGACATCGCGTTTCTCCGGGGAGTGAAGGCTGGGCGTGAACCTGAGCCGACGGCGATTCTAAGCACCGCTACCTGCGTGAAAGAGCGGCTTCAGTAGGGCTTCGGCCCTGTTCTTGCCCTTGTTGATACGGAAGTGTGAACCTGTGCTGCCCATGCGTTCCGGCGCTATAGCGAATTCGTATCCATTCGGTGGATATTGCAGGCTGCTAACAGGTCATGAAATTTTTTGATGAGGTTTTCATCGAGCCTGCCGCAGGGTTTGCGACAGCGGCGCAAGCTCGATCCTCCCGCTCCCGCCGGCCGCTGCGAGCTGCAACCCGAGCAGCGCCGTGTACTCGCGCTGCCGCGCGCTGCCGTGCGGATCGCCGGACACGATGCCGGTTGAGGGGTGGCACATGAGCACGTCGCCGGTGCGGCAGGCCGACAGCCACTCTGACAGGCGCTGCTCGTGCTGTTCCATGTCCCCGGAGAAGTCGTAGACCCCCAGGAGCCGGCTGCTGGTGGGAATGCCGCGCTTCGCGGCCAATGCATTGAGCCGAGAGCCGCCCAGCGAATGGATGACCCGGACCTTCAGCCGATCGGGGCCGTGGCGCCAGCCCGGCGCCGTGCTGCGTATCCACGGCGGCGCGCCCGCATAGCGCCGCGCGATCTCTTCCACCAGCAGCTCGCGCACCACCGGGAACTGGTGCACGTGCCGGTGCCCGTCCACGAAGGCGGGCGCACGGCCCATGGCGTCCTCGAAGCGTGTCAGCTGGTCGCGTATGTCGGCTTGCAGGCCGGGTGCGAACACCGTGCGCGTGTAGGTCCGCGCGAGCAGTCCGCCCAGTCCGGGCTCGGGGGCGCCGGCACGCGCGGGCCGGGTAAGGTCCAGATGCAGGCCGGTGTCGAACTGTGCAGGGTCGAGGCGCCTGAGCATCCTTGCGCCGGCCAGCCAGGCTTCTCGGCGCACCATGCCGCCGGTCGCGGAGATCTTTCCCTCTTCGGCGAGATCGAGGACGGCCGAGTTGATGCCCGCGCTCATGCCGAAGTCATCGGCGCAGATGCAGAGGTAGCGAGGCGGCTCACTCATCGCCGTGCGTTCCCGGGGACTGTGCCGAAGCGGGGGCCGGCGCGAGCGGTGCATCCAGGCAGTGGGGATCGCCGGCGGGGCTGCCCGCGAAGCGCCAGGCGGCGAGGCCGTCGTTCACCGCCACCAGTTGCGCACGGAAGAGCCAGGGGTTCGCGAGCTGCGCCGTGTTCGAACCGACCAGCCAGGTGGTGCGGGGCACGCACAGCGTGTCCGCGAGCTGCGTGCGATCGACCAGCGTGCGCGCGGCGTGCGCCGGGTCGAAACGGGCGGCATCCGAGATCTCCTTGCGCCAGTTGTCGCGCGTGTCGAGGGCGGCGGCCTTCCAGTCGTCCGACACCAGCACCGGCTCGCGCAGGTTCCAGTAGAAGGGGATCTCGTAGTGGTAGCTGTCGAGCATCAGCACCTGGTCACCCGGTGCCACCGCTTGCCCAGCCGGCAGCTTCAGCCGCGTGCCCGGCGGCGAGGCATACATCGCGACGGCGATCACGCAGCCGATGCACACGACCGCCGCGGCCAGGGTGGTCGCGCGCACCTTGGGCAGCAGAGCCTCCAGCGAGCGGCCCGCCAGCACGCGCTGCGCGATCAGGTACGCCAGCGGCGGCAGCGCGGGCAGCACGTAGCCGACGAGCTTGGAGCGCGGCAGCGAGAAGAACACCACGATCACCGCGAGCCAGATCCACATCAGCCGGTCGATGTCGGGCTGGCGGTGCCGCGCGGAGTCGTCCGCCCCGCGAGGCACGAACACCCATGCGAACCATGGCAGCGTGAGACCGGCGAGCACCGGCAGGTAGAACCAGAAGCCATGCTCGTTGTTGAAGCCCGAGGACGCGAAGCGGCGGAAGTGCTGCGTGACGACGAAGTAGTCGAAGAACTCCGGGTACTTCATCTGCATGGCGACGAACCACGGACCGGCCACGATCAGCAGGACGGCCCAGCCCGGCAGCCACAGCGCGAGCCGCAGCGCCGCGAGCCTGCGCGTTGCCGCGCACCAGGCCGCGATCACCATGGCGGGCAGCACGAGGCCGATCAGCCCCTTGGCCAGCAGCCCGGCCGCCGCGAACAGATAGGCGCCGGCCAGCAGCGCGCGCCACGGCTCCTCGCGCTCCCTGGCCAGCGCCGCGCCGGCCGCCAGCAGCACCGTGCCCGAGATGCAGCCCGCCACCAGCATGTCGAGGTTCGCGAACTGCGCGCCGAGAAAGAAGAAGGGCGTGGTCACGAGCACCACCGTGGACAGCAGTGCCAGCCGCGCCGTCGACCACCGACGCAGGAAGAGGAAGAGCGCCGCCGCCGCCGCGCCCCCGCCGAGGATCGAAGGCAGTCGTGCCGCCCACTCGACCGGACCGGTGACCGCCATCGCGGCCGCGCCGATCCAGTAGAAGAGCGGCGGCTTGTGGAAGAAGGGCAGTCCGTCGAGCCGGGGCACCAGCCAGTCGCCCGAGTGCAGCATTGCCAGGGCGACGCCGCCGTAGCGGCCTTCGTCGGGCGCCATCAGCGGGCGGATCCATGCCGTGGCCAGCAGCCAGGTGAGGAGAGCGACGATGAGCCATGACGGTTGAGGGACAGTCCACGATGCGGAGGTCGACCGTTTCATGTCTTCCCGGTCTCGAGTCCCGTGCCGCGTTCGTGGCGAACCACGTACAGCGGGCGTCCCTTGACCTCCTCGTAGATGCGCGCGATGTACTCGCCCACGATGCCGGTGGAGATCATCTGGATGCCGATGAAGAACATCAGGCTCACGACGATGGTGGTCCATCCCGAGACCTCGTTGCCGAACAGCAGGTAGTCGATGGCCACGTAGGCGCCGTAGGCGAATGCCGGCACCGCCAGCATCAGGCCGGCCACGCTGACCGCGCGCAGCGGCCATGTGGTGAAGGCCGTGAGCCCATCGATGGCCAGTCGCACCAGGCGGCGCGCGTTGAAGGTGCTCTTGCCTTCGGCGCGCGGCGCGGGCGTGTAGGGCAGCGCCACCGCGCGGAAGCCCACCCAGGCGTACAGGCCCTTCATGAAGCGGCTGCGCTCGGGCAGGCTCATGAGCGCGTCGACCACCTTGCGGTCCATCAGCCGGAAGTCGCCCGCGTCCCTGGGCACGGCGAAGCGGTCCGACGCATTGAGCAGGTTGTAGAAGAGCCTGCTGCCGACCTGCTTGAAGCGGCTTTCGTCGCTGCGTTCCCGGCGCACCGCGTACACCACCTCCGCGCCGGCCGCCCACTGCGCGATCATGGTGTGGATGAGCTCGGGCGAGTGCTGCAGGTCGCCGTCGAGCAGTACCACCGCATCGCCCGTGGCGGCGGCAAGGCCGGCGGTGAGCGCGGCTTCCTTGCCGAAGTTGCGCGACAGCGAGATGCAGCGGAAGCCCGAGAGCTCGCACCACGCCTCGGCCACGGCGGCGGTGTCGTCGGTGCTGCCGTCGTCCACCACGATGATCTCCCAGCGCATGTGCGTGGCCCAGAGGATGTCCTCCAGCAGCGGCAGCAGGTGGCGCAGGTTCGCCGCCTCGTTGAAGCACGGGATCACGCAGGAGATGCTGCGCGCGCCGGCTGGCGGTGCGGACGCCACGGCGGTGTCCGCGAGCGGCGCGGGGGTGTCGGCCTGCGGCAGGCGGATCGGCGGTCGCGAATGCCTGCTGCTGTCGGTCGAAGAGATCATGGAAGCCTCCATGGCGAAGCGGCCGCGTTCGTGTTGTCGCGAGTGCGGCCGGCTGGCGACGTTGGAAAAGAAACGAATCGGTGCGCGAGCCGTTGCGCTACGGCGGCCAGGCCGGCAATCACGGCTCCGAGCAGCAGCCCGGCCGCGATGTCGATGGGGAAATGCACGCCCACGTAGACGCGTGCCCAGCCAGTGGCAGCGGCCAGCACCAGCAGCGGCACGCTCAACCTGCGCAGGCTCGGGCGCAGCAGGAAGGCCAGCGCCACCATGAACATCACGGTCGCGTGCGTGCTCGGCAGCGAGCCTCGGCCCGCGTGCTCGATGTACGAGGGAGCCAGCCCCAGCATGAAGGGGCGCGGCGTGTTCAGCGAGGTCGCGATCGCATGCGAGACCATCGACGCGAAGCCCGAGAGGGCCGCGACGATGAACAGATAGGCTCGGTCGGCGCGATGCCGCCACAGCGCGTAGACGAGAACGCCAGCGCACAGCCAGGCGCCCCAGAGCGCGAAGGCCGATGCGACGAAAAGCACCCACGCGGTCGGGTGGCTGCCGGCCGTGAGCCATTGGAAGAGCGAGAGGTTCAGCGCATTCATGACGCCACCTTCGGCGGGTTCTGGAAAACAGAGGACGTGCGATGCCGCGCGGCGCAACGGGCGCAGCAATGGAAACCGGACATGTCGGACCTTTCGACAGGGAAGAGAAAGCCCGCTGCGTGACGCAGCAGACCGCCCGACGCGCGAGGCGTCGTGTCTCAGCTGGCGGAAGGCGGGGCGACGGTCGGCGGCAGGCGCCGCCAGGGTTGCGCCGGAGGCGGTGCACCGCCATGCGGCGGCACGTGTTCGGGCGCTTCGCGCACGATGGGAACGGCGAGCCGTGAGACAGCCACCGCCAGCGGCAGCAGTGCAAGCACCATTGCCATCAACGCGCTCAGCGCAAGGTCGAATGCATCGGGGTGATCGATGCTTGCAGGTGCCTGCGCGAACACGGTGGTCTCGCGGTCCGTCGGATGGTCCGCGCGATCGTCGGCTTCGAACTGCGTGGTATCGCTCGCGCTGCGCACCCGCAGCATCGGCTCGTCTTCCAGCCCGTCGCAGCGGAAATGCACTGCGATGAAGGGCTGCAGAAAAATCAGCAGGATGCCCGCGACGCACCACGCCTTGTGGTGTGCCTCGACAAAACGGCGAACGCGCGCGAGCAGCAACAGCATGAGGGAATGCTAGGAGGCTCGTGTGAACGGAACCTGATCGTGCGGGTCAGCATCCCGCAAGGTTGAAGATGAC
The DNA here is from genome assembly GCF_900109805.1 of Variovorax sp. YR750. Classification (NCBI taxonomy): domain Bacteria; kingdom Pseudomonadati; phylum Pseudomonadota; class Betaproteobacteria; order Burkholderiales; family Comamonadaceae; genus Variovorax; species Variovorax sp. YR750. The sequence continues at coordinate 28,248 of NZ_FOBJ01000003.1, read as the reverse complement.
GCGCGTATGAAAGGGTCTTCGAGGGCGCTCGTCGGTTGCCTGTCCGGAGGCTGACCGTGCCTCGGCTATTCTTCGCCCCCGCGTGCCCGTGGCCTTCAGTGAGCCGGCGCGCCGTTCATCGATGAACGACAGTCAACCCTGTCCTTTGCCAGAGAGAAAGAACCCGCTCCATGTTCCGTACCCTGCTCAAGTCCAAGATCCATCGCGTCGCAGTGACCGACTGCGAACTGCACTACGAAGGCTCTTGCGCCATCGATGAAGACCTGCTCGATGCCGCCAACATGGCCGAGAACGAGCAGGTCCACATCTGGAACATCAACAACGGCGAGCGCTTCGTGACCTACGCGATTCGCGGCGAGCGCGGCAGCGGCATCATCTCGGTGAACGGATCGGCTGCGCGCCGCGCATCGGTGGGCGACCTGATCATCATCGCCGCGTTCGGACTGGTGCCGGAGGACCAGGTGGCGAACCACGAGCCCAGGCTGGTGTTCGTCGACGATGCCAATCGCATCAAGGAAGAGCGCTCGCATGTTCCGGTGCAGGCGGCTTCCGGCGAGGCCGTCGTCGCCTGACGGGACCGCACCGGCCGGCAACGGCCCGGTGCGCGCCGCGTTTGGCCTTCGCTTACTGCGAGACCGGCTTCAGGTAGATCTCGACGCGGCGGTTCTGCGTGCGCCCGTCTTCGGTGGCGTTGCTCGCTACTGGCTGGGTCTGGCCTCGTCCCTCGGTCGAGAGGCGCGCGCTCTTCACGCCATGGTCGACCAGGTAGGCGCCCACGCTTTGCGCGCGACGCTGCGACAGCGCCATGTTGTGCTCGGCATTTCCGGTGCTGTCGGTGTGGCCGACCACGCGCGCATTGATGTTGGGCTCCTGCGCGATCGTCTGGGCCACGCCGTCGAGGACGTTGCGGAACGATGGCTTGATGGTGGCGCTGTCGGTGTCGAAGGTCACCTGGCTGGGAATGTTGAGCTTCAGCGAGCCGTCCGGCTGATCGATGATCTGCGTGCCGGTGTCCGCGGTCTGGTTGCTGAGCTTGTTGCGGATGTTGGTCCAGTTGTAGCCGACGCCCGCGCCGACGGCAGCACCGACTGCCGCTCCGATGGCCGTGCTCTTCTTGTCACGGCCGATGAGGTTGCCCACACCCGCGCCGACTGCCGCGCCGGCACCGGTGCCTACGGCCGTATGGGTTGCTTGCTCGGATGCGCAGCCTGCGAGGAGCGCGGCGGCGATGGCGAGAGAGGTCAGCGTGATCTTCATGTTCTTCCCTTTTCGATGGTTCGGATCCGGATCGGCAGCGCCTGCGATCTCCCGCACTGGCGCTCGATCCGAAGGGAACAACTCGTGCGCACACGCTTGCGCCGACAGCGAAGGCCTCGCAGAAGCCGCGAAGCCTCATCTCTTCCTTGCATACGTGAAATAGGTCTCGCGCCGTACGGCTCGTCACATATCGGGAGAGACATTCGTCAACTGCGTTGCCGCGGAGGCGTTGGTCGCAACATGCACGTGCTTTCGTGCGATTCACAAGGAGCGATCTTGAAGAAGACCCTTTTCCTGCTGGCGGCCAGTTCCGTCTTTGCCGTCTCTGCTTTTGCACAGCAGCCATCCGCTCCCGCGACGACCAGCCCCGCGGCACCGGCTGCTACAGCACCTGCCGCCGCTGCGCCTGCTCCGGCAGCGACAAAGCCCGCTGCTGCGCCTGCTGCCGCTGCACCCGCGCCGGCAGCGACCAAGCCAGCCGCCGCGCCTGCTGCCGCCGCTCCCGCAGCGGTGCCCACCGCCGGCCAGGTGTGGGTCAACGGCAAGGTCTATCACTGCGCCAACGACAAGTATTTCGGCAAGACCAAGCGCGGCTCGTACATGTCCGAAGCCGATGCGAAGGCCAAGGGCGCGCACGTCGCCCACGGCAAGGCGTGCTGAGCATCGAGGCAACGTGAAAAGCGCCCCTCGCGGGGCGCTGTCTCTCTGGCGCGGCGGAAGGCCTGGCGCCCCCTTGAATGGGGCGAACAGGCCCTAGAACACGAACGGAATGAAGCGCCGCGTGCCGCGCATGTACGCGCGGTAGTCGTCGCCGAAATGCGCGATGCATTCCTGCTCGTCGCGCAGCGCCGTCATGATCAGCAGCACCGTGGCCGCGAGCACCAGCGCCAGCGTGAGCCAGGTGAACTGCTTGAGAAAGGCGCCCCAGGCCAGCAGCAGCAGAGCCGTGTACATGGGGTGGCGGATGTAGCGGAAGGCGCCGCTGCTGACGATGGCCGAGGTCTTCTCGAAGCCGTAGAGCGCCGGGTCGTCGCTGCGTGCATCGCTCGGCTTGCCCTGTGCCTTGAGCAGCCGCACCGCGTGTATGGGCAGCCAGATCGACAGTACGAAGAAGAGCGAGGAAATGATCTGCTTCGGCGAGAACGGGTCGTCATGCCACACGGGCAGGTTGACCACGATCAGCACCAGCATGCATTCCCATGCGAAGAAGCGGTAGAAGCCGTGCGAGCCCGGCTGGCTCAGGGGGCCGCGCGACACGTACACCAGCGCGGCCGAGCCGGCGACGAGAAGAAAGAGCTGGATCCAGAAGAGCATGGCGGGCGAATTTACACGGCCCGCGGGCTTCAGCCCGAAATAGAGAAGCCGCCGTCTACGGGAATTGCCGTGCCCGTCACGTAGTCGGAGGCGGCGCTGGCGAGGAACACGGCGGTGCCGGCGATGTCGGCCGGCTGACCCCAGCGGCCGGCCGCGGCGCGGGCCGTGACGCGCTCGTAAAGGCCCGGAACCTGGCTGCGGGCGCCGTCGGTCAGCTCGGTCTCGAACCAGCCCGGCAGGATCGCGTTGACCTGGATGTTGTCGGGCGCCCACGAGAGCGCCGTCGACTTGGTGAGCTGCACGATGCCAGCCTTGCTCGCCGCATAGGCCGGTGCGTAGGCCGCGCCGAAGATCGACATCATCGAGCCGATGTTGATGATCTTGCCGCCGCCAGCGGCCTTCAGGTGCGGGTGCGCGGCGCGGCTGCACAGGAAGGCGCTGGTGAGGTTGGTGTCCATCACCTTGTGCCACTCGTCCAGCGCGAGCTGGTCGACCGGCTTGCGCACCGTGGTGCCGGCGTTGTTGACGAGGATGTCGAGCCGGCCGCAGCGCGCGGCGGCATCGTCGAAGAGCTTCTTCACCGAGGCCTCGTCGCTTACGTCGGCCTCGAGCGCGAAGCTGTCGCTGCCCAGTGCCTTCAATGCCTCGACCGCGGCAGCCGACTTCTGTGCGTTGCGCGCGGCCACGATGACGCGCGCGCCGGCCTTTGCAAGCCCTTGGGCCATGCCGAGGCCGATGCCTCCGTTGCCGCCCGTGACGAGCGCGACTTTGCCGGTGAGGTCGAAGAGGGTGAACATCAGGTGGAGAGCGGTTCGGGCTTCTTGGAAACGAGGGTCAGGATATCGTAGCTGGCGACCAGTTCACCGTCCTGGTTCGTCACTTCCACGTCCCATGCCACCACGCCCTGGCCCTGGCCGCTCGCGTCCTTCTTGTTGCGGTCGATCTTGCGCTTGCAGGTCAGGCGTGCCTGGATGGTGTCGCCGATGCCCACGGGCTTGGTGAAGCGCAGCGTGTCGAGGCCGTAGTTGGCCAGCACCGGGCCCGGCGAGGGCGACACGAACAGGCCCGCCGCCGCCGACAGCACGAAGTAGCCGTGCGCGATGCGCTTGCCGAAGGGCGACTCCTTGGCCGCGACTTCGTCGAAGTGCATGTAGAAATAGTCGCCCGAGATGCCGCCGAAGGCCACGATGTCGGCCTCGCCCACCGTGCGGCGGTGCGTAAGCAGCGAGTCGCCGATGCGCAGGTCCTCGAAGTAGCGGCGGAAGGGGTGCACCTCGCTCTCGCGCACGGCCGCGCCGCGCACGTGTTCGCCGGTGATGGCAGCCAGCATGGTGGGCGAGCCCTGTACGGCGGTGCGCTGCAGGTAGTGCTTCACCGCGCGCAGGCCGCCGAGTTCCTCGCCCCCGCCCGCGCGGCCGGGGCCGCCGTGCTTGAGCTGTGGCAGCGGCGAGCCGTGGCCGGTCGATTCGGCGGCGGCCTCGCGGTCGAGCACCAGCAGGCGGCCGTGCCATGCGGCGGCCACGGGAATGGCCTTGGCCGCGGTGGCCGGGTCGCGCGTGACCAGCGTGCCGACCAGGCTGCCCCGGCCGCGTGCGGCCAGTGCCAGCGCCTCGTCGATGCCGTCGTAGGGCATCAGCGTGCTGACGGGGCCGAAGGCCTCCACGTCGTGCGCGGCGTCGTGTTCCAGCGGCTTGCGGCTCAGCAGCAGCGTGGGCGCGAAGAAGGCGCCTTCGCCCACGCCGTCGCCCACCGGCGAGAAGCCGTCGCGCTCGCCGTACACCAGCTCCGCGCCCTTGAGCAGCGTGGCGACGCGCTCGGCCACGTCGGCCTGCTGGTCGCGCGAGGCCAGCGCTCCCATTCGCACTTCCTCGCGCGAAGGGTCGCCCACCACGGTCTTGGCCAGCCGCGCGCGCAGCCGCTCGGCCACTGCGTCCAGGTGTTGGCGCGGCACGATCGCGCGGCGGATGGCCGTGCATTTCTGGCCGGCCTTGATGGTCATCTCGCGCGCCACTTCCTTCACGAAGAGATCGAACTCCTCGTCGTCGGGCGTCACATCGGGCGCGAGGATCGCGCAGTTGAGCGAATCGGCCTCGGCGTTGAACGGGATCGACTGGCGCACGATGTTCGGATGCACGCGCAGCTTCGCGGCGGTGTCGGCCGAGCCGGTGAAGGTGACCACGTCGGGGCCTTCGAGCCGGTCGAGCAGGTCGCCCGTGCTGCCGATGACCAGCTGCAGCGAGCCCTCGGGCAGGATGCCCGACTGCACGATGAGCCGCACCAGCGCCTCGGTGAGGTAGCTGGTGGCCGTGGCCGGCTTGCCGATGCAGGGCATGCCCGCGAGGAAGCTCGGCGCGAACTTCTCGAGCAGGCCCCACACCGGGAAGTTGAAGGCGTCGATGTGCACCGCCACGCCGCCGCGCGGCACCAGGATGTGCGTGCCCGCGAAGCCGCCCTTCTTGCCGAGCGGGAAGGCCGGGCCTTCATGCACCAGGTTGCCCGAGGGCAGCTCGTTGGTGCCGATGCCGGCGTACGCGCTCAGCGTGCCCGCGCCGCCTTCGATGTCGATCCAGCTGTCGGCGCGAGTCGCGCCCGTGTGGGCCGAGATGGCGTAGAGCGTTTCCTTGTTCGCGGCCAGGTACTTGGCCAGCGCCTTCAGGCGTTCGGCGCGCTGCTGGAAGTCGAGCTTCATGAGCGCCGGGATGCCGGTGCGGCGCGCGTAGGCCAGCGCCTCGGCGAAGTCGATGGCCTCGGCGTGCGTCGCGGCCACGGGCTTGCCGTTGACGGCGCTGCGCAGCTGCTGCGCGGCCTGCTGGCCGATCCAGCGGCCGGCGATGTAGCTTTGGAGAGTGGTGGTCATGGTGCGAGTCCTTTGCGTGTTGCTCCTTCCCCCGCTGGGGGGAAGGCTGGGATGGGGGCAGCCCCGTCCTCGAAGGCTGCGCGGCGGTGGAGGCCGCTGTGCCCCCACCCCTACCCTCCCCCAGCGGGGGAGGGTGAAGTCAAGTCACTCCTTCTTGCCGATGCCGAGATAGGTGTCGATGATTCGTTGGTCGTGCAGCAGGTCGCGCGCCTTGCCTTCGAGCGCCACGGCGCCCATTTCCAGCACATAGGCACGGTCGGCCACCTGCAGCGCGGCGCGGGCGTTCTGCTCCACCAGCAGCACCGAGACGCCGTGGCTGCGCAGCTGCGACACCACGCGCAGCACCTCGCGCACCACCAGCGGGGCGAGGCCTAGCGAGGGTTCGTCGAGCATCAGCAGGCGCGGGCGTGCCATGAGTGCGCGGCCGATGGCCAGCATCTGACGCTCGCCGCCGGAGAGCGTGGAGGCCATCTGCGCGCGGCGCTCCTGCAGGCGCGGGAAGATGGCGAAGATCTCGTCCATGCGCGCGCGCTGGTCGCGCTTGCCCTTGCGCCACTGGTAGAAGCCGCCGAGCAGAAGGTTGTCCTCCACCGACATCTCGCCGAACAGCTCGCGCCGTTCGGGCACCAGCGCGACGCCGCGCGCCACCATGGTCTCGACGCTGGGACGCGCGACGCGCTCGCCGTCCAGCAGCAGCTGGCCGGTGGAAGGCAGCAGGCCCATGGCCGCGCACAGCAGCGTGGTCTTGCCGGCGCCGTTGGGGCCGATCACGGTGACGATCTCGCCTTCGTTCACCTGCAGGCGCACGCTGTGCACCGCTTCCACGGTGCGGTAGGCGACGCAGAAGCCGTCGAGTTGAAGCAAAGGGTGGCTCATCGTGCGTCTTCCAGCAGTTCGTCGTCGGCGCCGCCCAGGTAGGCCTCGAGCACGCGCGGGTTGGCCTGCACTTCGGCGGGCGTGCCGGTGGCGATGACGGTGCCGAACTCGAGCACCGTGATGCGGTCGGCGAGGTTCATCACGAACTCCATGTCGTGCTCCACCACCAGGATGCCGAGGCCTTCGGCGCGCAGCTGTGCGAGCAGCTCGGACAGCGCACGCTTCTCGAGATGGCGCAGGCCGGCGGCGGGCTCGTCGAGCAGCAGCACCGACGGTTGCCCGGCGAGCGCGCGGGCGATTTCCACCACGCGCTGCTGGCCGAGCGAGAGCGACGCGGCGGGCGTGTCGGCATGCGCGCCGAGGCCGCAGCGTTCGATCTGGCGACGGGCTTCGGCCATGAGCGCGGCTTCCTCGGCGCGATCCAGACGCAGCATGGCTGCCAGCCAGCCGCGCTTTGCGCGCAGGTGGGCGCCGAGCGCGACGTTCTCCACCACGCTGCGCTGCCCCAGCAGGCGCACGTGCTGGAAGGTGCGGCCCAGGCCCAGCGACGCGAAGGCGCGCGAAGGCTTGCCCGACATCGGTTGGCCCACCAGACGCACTTCGCCCGTGGTCGGGTCGTCCACGCCCGAGATCATGTTGAAGAAGGTGCTCTTGCCGGCGCCGTTGGGGCCGATCAGCGCATGCACCTCGCCGGCCTTCAGCGTCATCGAGATGTCGTTGTTGGCCACCAGGCCGCCGAAGCGCTTGCTCACGCCGTCGGCCTGCAGCAGCAGGGTGCCGGCTGCTGGCACCGCGCGCTGCGCGAGCTGGGCCGTGGTCGATGCGGCGGGGCCGGCACCGGCGGCGCGGGGCACTTCGCGCACCCAGCGGCGAGCGAGCCGCGCGATCGTGGGCCACAGGCCGTCGGCAAAACGCTGCAGCACGAACAACATGAGCAGGCCGAACACCACCACCTCGAAGTTGCCGCTGGTGCCCAGCAGCGCGGGCAGCACGTCCTGCAGCTTCTCCTTGAGCAGGGTGATCAGCGTGGCGCCGAGCACAGCGCCCCAGAGATGGCCTGCGCCGCCGACCACCGCCATGAACAGCATCTCGATGCCGATGTTCAGGTTGAAGGGCGTAGGGTTCACGAAGCGCTGCATGTGCGCATAGAGCCAGCCCGAGATGGCCGCGAGCAGGGCTGCCAGCACGAAGAGCTTGATGCGGTGGCGCGCGGTGTCCACGCCCATCGATTCGGCCATCAGTCGGCCGCCCTTGAGCGCGCGGATGGCGCGGCCTTCGCGCGAGTCGAGCAGGTTGTGCATGGCCCACAGCGCGAGCAGCAGCACGGCCCAGATCACAACGCCCAGCATGCGCGGCGTGGCGAAGGAGACGCCCGCCACCACCAGCGGCGGAATGCCGGTGATGCCGGTCTGGCCGCCGAGGAACTCCATGTTGCCGAGCAGGAAGTACAGGCTCAGGCCCCAGGCGATGGTGCACAGAGGCAGGTAGTGGCCCGAGAGCTTGAGCGTGACCGCGCCGAGCGCCCAGGCCAGCGCGAAGGTCAGCACCAACCCCAGCAGCAGGCCGAGCCAGGGCACCAGTGCCGAGCCGGCGATGCCGCCGAGCCAGCCGGCGGCCGTGGGCGAGGTGCAGATCCATGCGGTGGCGTAGGCGCCCATGCCGACGAAGGCGGCCTGGCCGAAGGAGGTCATGCCGCCCACGCCGGTCAGCAGCACCAGGCCCACCGCCACCAGGGCGTACAGGCCGATGTTGCTGAGCACGGAAACGGTGAACTCGGGCAGCCAGCCCCAGGCCAGCGCGAGTGCGACGATGAAGACGAGCGTGAGCACGCGCGGCGTCACGAGCGGACGGCCCTCGGGCGCCGCGTTCGCGGCGGTGGATGCGGTTGCGGGTGAAGACGACGGGTTCATTCCTCGTCCTCCACGTGATGGCTGTTCAGCGAGCGCCACAGCAGCACAGGAATGATCAGGGTGAAGACCAGCACTTCCTTGTACGCGCTGGCCCAGAAGGAGGAGAAGGCCTCGAGCAGGCCGACCAGCAGCGCGCCGGCGAGCGCCAGCGGATAGCTCGCGAGCCCGCCGACGATGGCGGCCACGAAGCCCTTCAGGCCGATCAGGAAGCCGGTGTCGTAGTAGACCGTGGTGATGGGAGCGATCAGCAGGCCCGAGATGGCGCCGATCACGGCGGCCAGCGCGAAGCTCAGGTCGCCCGAGAGTTCGGTGGGAATGCCCGACAGACGTGCGCCGACGCGGTTGATGGCGGTGGCGCGCAACGCCTTGCCGATCATCGAGCGGCCGAAGAACCAGAACATCGCGATCACCAGCACCAGCGTGACGCCGACCACCACCAGCGACTGGCCGCTGACCGGGATGCCACCGAGGTCGAGGCGCAGCTCGGAGAACGCGCTGGTGCGCGAGCCCTCGGCACCGAAGAAGAAGAGGCCCAGGCCGACCAGCACGCCGTGCAGCGCCACGGAGACGATCAGCAGCATCAGCACGCTGGCATCGGCCAGCGGACGGTAGGCGATGCGATAGAGCAGCGGGCCCAGCGGCGCGATCAGCACCAGCGTGGTGAGCGACTGCATCGCGAGCGAGGTGGGCTTGAAGCCGAGCACCAGCACGGCGGCGATGGCCGGGAAGGCCACGCACCAGGTCAGCGCCGAGCGCCAGTCGACCATGGCGCCGCGCTTCCAGCGCCAGGCCTCAACCACCAGCACGATCACAGCCAGCGCCAGCAGCAGCCACAACGTCGAGGGCGCGCGACCGCCCTGCAGCGCGGCCATCGACAGCGCGCCGAAGGCGACGAACTCGCCCTGCGGGATGAAGATCACGCGAGTGACCGAAAACACCAGCACCAGCGCGAGCGCCATCAGTCCGTAGACCGCGCCGTTCACGATGCCGTCCTGCCCGAGGAGCAGGGCGATCTGCAAATCCATACGACCAACTTTCCTTCAGAAAACCCGGGGCGCGAAAAAGCCATGCCCCTTTTGCAGGAACACCGCGGAGCCGGTCGCACCAGCCCGCGGTGTCCGTCGTTCAAGCCCGTTCGATCAGGGCTGGTATTTCCAGGTGCCGTTTTCGATCTTGACCATGACGCGGGCGCGCTGGTCGAGGCCCAGGTGGTCGGCAGCGGTCATGTTGAACACGCCGTGCGCGCCCGACACGTCCTTGGTCTGCTCCAGGGCGTCGCGCAGCGCGGCACGGAACTCGGGCGTGCCCGGCTGGGCCTTCTTCAGGGCGGCCGGCACGGCCGAGCTCATCAGCAGGCCGGCGTCCCAGGCGTGGGCGCCGAAGGTCGAGACCGAGCCCTTGCCGTAGGCGGCTTCGTATGCGGCCACGTAGGCGAGGGCGGACTTCTTCACCGGGTTGCTGGCGGGCAGCTGGTCGGCCACGAGCACCGGGCCGGCGGGCAGGAAGGTGCCTTCCACGTCCTTGCCGCCCACGCGCAGGAAGTCGGCGTTAGCCACGCCGTGGGTCTGGTACATCTTGCCGGTGTAGCCGCGTTCCTTCAGCGTCTTCTGCGGCAGCGCGGCCGGCGTGCCGGAGCCGGCGACCAGCACCGCGTCGGGCTTGGCGGCCATGATCTTCAGGGCCTGGCCGGTCACCGAGGTGTCGGTGCGGGCATAGCGCTCGTTGGCCACGACCTTGATCTTCTTCAGGTCGGCGGCCTTGGCGAACTCCTGCGACCAGCCTTCGCCATAAGCGTCGGAGAAGCCGATGAAGGCGACGGTCTTCACGCCGTTGGCGGCCATGTGCTCGGCGATCGCCAGCGACATCATGATGTCGTTCTGCGGCGTCTTGAACACCCACTTCTTCTTGGCGTCCATCGGCTCGATGATGCGGGCCGAGGCGGCCACCGAGATCATCGGCGTCTGCGCTTCGCTGGCCACGTCGATCATGGCGAGCGATGCCGGCGTGGTGGTCGAGCCCAGGATCACGTCGACCTTGTTCTCGGCGATGAGCTTGCGCGTGTTGTTGACGGCCGCGGTGGTGTCGGAGGCGTCGTCCAGCACGATGTAGTTTATCTTCTGCCCGCCGATCGTCTTGGGCATCAGCGAGATGGTGTTCTTCTCGGGGATGCCCAGCGAGGCTGCCGGGCCCGTGGCCGAGATGGTCACGCCGACGTTGACGTCGGCCCAGGCCGCGAGGGCCGAGGCGCAAAGGGCGGCGGTCAGCAGGGGCTTGAAGAATTTCATGGTTGGCTTGTCTCCGGTTGAAATGAAAAGTTGAGGCCTGAAGTATCTCAGCGCTCGTCGAACGACAGCGTGACGCGTTCGGTCAGGGGGTGCGCCTGGCAGGTCAATACGAAACCCGCGGCCACTTCATTCTTGTCGAGCGCGAAGTTTCTTTCCATGCGGACTTCCCCGTCCACGCACTTCGCGCGGCAGGTTCCGCACACGCCCGAGGTGCACGAGAACGGCACCTCGAGACCGGCGGCCGATGCCGCGTCGAGGATGCTCGGCTGCCCTTCGGTGAAGGTGATCTCGCGCTGCAGGCCGTCGCGCACGATGGTGATGCGCGACTGCTTGGCGTCGCCGGGCTGGGCCTCGTGCACCACCGCGCCCACCTGCGTGGCCGAGGGCAGCGCGACGCCGAAGCGCTCGATGTGGATGCGGTCTTCCGGCACGCCCGCCGCCAGCAGCGCGGCCTCGGCCTCGTCGTTCATCTGGAAGGGGCCGCACACATACACGTGGTCGATGTCCGCCGCGGGCACCACGCTCGCGAGGAACTCGCCGATCTTCTCGCGGTTCATCACGCCGAAGCCCAGCGGCGAATCGGTGTGCTCGTCGGAGAACACGTGCTGCAGCACGAGGCGCGTCATGTAGCGGTTCTTCAGGTCCTCGATCTCTTCCTTGAACATCGTGGACTGCAGCTGGCGGTTGCCGTAGATCAGCGTGAAGCGGCTTTGCGGCTCGCGCGCCAGCACCGTCTTCATGATCGACAGGATGGGCGTGATGCCGCTGCCGCCCGCGATGCCGACGTGGTGGCGCGCCGATGCCGGCTCGATGGGCACGAAGAAGCGGCCCTGCGGCGCCATCACCTGCAGGGTGTCGCCGGGCTTGAGGCTCGCGTTGATCCAGTTGGAGAACACGCCGCCGCGCACCTTGCGCACGCCGACGCGCAGCTCGCCGTCGTCGAGGCCGGCGCAGATCGAATAGGAGCGGCGCAGGTCCTGGCCGTCGATGTCGTGGCGCAGCGTGAGGTACTGGCCCTGCGTGAAGCCGAAGACCTGCTGCAGGTCGGCCGGCACCTCGAAGGAGACGATGACGGCCTCGTGCGTGTCGGGCTCGATGGCCTTCACGCGCAAGGGGTGGAAGAGGGTGCTCATGCCAGGTGCTCCGGATTACCAAGCGTTTTTCCAGGGTTGCCGTGGAGCCGGCTTTGCCGGGCCACTGGCAACGCCCCCTTGAGGGGGGAGGAGAAGCGACACGAAGTGCGCGAAGCCTGGGGGTGTTTCTTCATATGGGCTTGAAATGTTCGAAGGGCTCGCGGCAGGCCATGCAGCGGTACAGGGCCTTGCAGGCGGTGGAGCCGAATGCGGAGAGGCGCTCGGTGCGTTCGCTCGCGCAGCGCGGGCAGGCGATGCGCTCGCCGGCGATGCGGCCGAAGAGCTTGATCGGCATCGGTGTGTTGGCCGCGACTTCCGGCGTGAGGTGCGCGGGCGGCGCGATGCCGTAGGCCTTGAGCTTGGCTCTGCCTTCGTCGCTGATCCAGTCGCTGGTCCACGCGGGCGCGCGGCGCAGCGTGGCGCGTGCGCGGCCCAGGCCGGCCTGCTCGACGGCGGCCAGCACGTCGTGTTCGATGGCCTCGGTGGCGGGGCAGCCGGAGTAGGTCGGTGTGAGCACGATCTCCAGTCCGTCGTCATGCTCGATCACGTCGCGCACGATGCCGAGGTCGCAGACCGACACGGCCGGCACCTCGGGGTCGGGCACCGTGTTCAGCACGGCCCATGCCGCATCGACGCGCGAGGCCAGTGCGTTCATCACCACACGCCTCCGGGGTAGGAGCGCTGAAGGTGCTGCATCTCGGCCAGGATGTAGCCCATGTGCTCGCTGTGCACGCCGTGCTTGCCGGTGCTGCGGAAGGCGGCCTCCTTCGGCATGGCGAGGCCGGCCGCGTCCAGCACCTGCTGCATCTCGGCGAGCCAGGGTTCGCGCAGTTCGCTCCATGCGGGGCCGAGGCCGCTGGCGCTGGCCGCGGCATCCACCTCATCGCTGAAGAAGAGTTCGGGCATGTAGAGCCACAGCTGCTTCAGCGCCTTCTCGGTGCGGCGGCGCGATTCGTCGGTGCCGTCGCCAAGCCGCACCACCCAGTCGCCCGAGTGCTGCTGGTGGTAGCGCGCTTCCTTCAGCGCCTTGCCGGCGATGGCCGCCACTTCGCTGTCGTTGGACGCCGCGAGGCGCTGCCACAGCAGCTTCAGCAGCGTCGACACCATCGTGTTGCGCACGACGGCGAAGGCAAAGTCGCCGCGCGGCAGTTCTGCGATGGTGAGGTTGAAGTAGTCGCGCTCGTCGCGCAGGTAGGCGAGCTGGTCCTCGTCGTGCTCGCGGCCTTCGCCTTCGAGCTTGCCCGCGTGAGTGAGCAGCGCGCGGGCCTGGCCGACGAGGTCGAGCGCGATGTTGGCCATCGCGATGTCTTCCTCCAGCACGGGCGCGTGGCCGCACCATTCGCCCAGGCGCTGCGCGAGCACCAGGCAGGTATCGCCGATGCGCAGCAGGTATTGCACGGCGGGCGTGCGGTTCAGTTCGATCGATGCTTGCATGACGTTCCGTCCGCTCACATGTGGTCGACGGACTTAGGCAGCGCGTAGAAGGTCGGGTGGCGATACACCTTGTCTTCGGCCGGGTCGAAGAACATGTCCTTCTCGCCCGGGTCGCTGGCCACGATCTGGTCGGAGCGCACCACCCAGATGCTGCTGCCTTCCTGGCGGCGGGTGTAGACGTCGCGTGCCATCTGGATGGCCATCTTCGGGTCGGCCGCGTGCAGGCTGCCGCAGTGCTTGTGGTCGAGTCCGGCCTTGCTGCGCACGAACACCTCCCACAGAGGCCATTCCTGTTTCGTTTCGGTGCTCATGCTGCTTCCTTGATTGGTTGTTGCTTGTTGGCGTGGGCCAGCGCGGCTTCGCGCACCCATGCGCCGTCTTCCCAGGCGTCGACGCGGGCCTGCAGCCGCTCGCGGTTGCAGGGGCCGTCGCCGCCGATCACGCGCCAGAACTCGCTCCAGTCGATGGCGCCGAAGTCGTGCGCCTGGCGCTCTTCGTTCCACTTGAGGTCGGGGTCGGGCAGGGTCACGCCGAGGATGCGGGCCTGCTCCACGGTGGCGTCGACGAACTTCTGGCGCAGCTCGTCGTTGCTGAAGCGCTTGATGCCCCAGCGCATCGACTGCGCGCTGTTGGGCGACTGGTCGTCCGGCGGGCCGAACATCATGATCGAGGGCCACCACCAGCGGTTGACCGCGTCCTGCACCATCGCCTTCTGCGCCTCGGTGCCGTGGGTCATCATGGTCAGCAGCGCTTCGTAGCCCTGGCGCTGGTGGAAGCTCTCCTCGCGGCAGATGCGGATCATGGCGCGCGCATACGGCGCGTACGAGCAGCGGCAGATCGGCACCTGGTTCATGATGGCCGCGCCGTCCACCAGCCAGCCGATGGTGCCCATGTCTGCCCAGGTCAGCGTGGGGTAGTTGAAGATCGAGCTGTACTTGGCCTTGCCGCTGTGCAGCGCCTCGAACATCTGGTCGCGCGAGGTGCCCAGTGTTTCGGCGGCTGCATAAAGGTAGAGGCCGTGGCCGCCTTCGTCCTGCACCTTGGCCAGCAGGATGGCCTTGCGCTTGAGCGTGGGCGCGCGGCTGATCCAGTTGCCCTCGGGCAGCATGCCGACGATTTCCGAGTGCGCGTGCTGGCTGATCTGGCGCACCAGCGTCTTGCGGTAGTGCTCGGGCATCCAGTCTTTCGCCTCGATGAAGTCGCCGGCGTCGATGTGGGCGTCGAAGCGCTCCTCGAGCTGCATCTCCTCGGCGGAGCGGACGACTTTCTGCTTGCCGTCGCCCGCGTCCTTGCCCATGGTGTCCATTGCCTGGGTGTACATGTGCGTGTCCTTTCGGTGGATGTTGGAAGTGGCCTGGTCAGCGCGGGCGCGTGTCGATCACGCGGCGTGCCTTGCCGGTCTGGGTGCGTTCCATCTCGTCGGGCCCGTGGACCACCACGCGCGTCGAGATGCCGATGAGCGTCTTCACGCGGTGCTGCAGCCAGTCGCCGATGGCGGCGCGGTCGGCCGATGCGACGTCGGCGGGCTTGAGCTCGCAGTGGATCTCGACCTGGTCGAGCTTGTCGGCGCGGCTCACGTGCACCTGGTAGAGGCCCGAGAGCGCCTGGTGCGCGAGCACGATCTCCTCCACCTGCGTGGGGAAGACGTTGACGCCGCGGATGATCATCATGTCGTCGCTGCGCCCGACGATCTTGCCCATGCGGCGGAACGAGCGCGAGGTGGGCGGCAACAGGCGCGTGAGGTCGCGCGTGCGGTAGCGCACGATCGGCATGGCCTCCTTGCTCAGCGAGGTGAAGACGAGTTCGCCTTCCTCGCCGTCGGCCTTCAGCTCGCCGGTCTCGGGGTCGATGATCTCTGGGTAGAAGTGGTCTTCCCAGATGACGGGGCCGTCCTTGCTCTCGACGCATTCGCTGGCCACGCCGGGGCCCATCACTTCGCTGAGGCCGTAGATGTCGACCGCGTCGATGCCGGCCCTGGCCTCGATGTCGCGGCGCATGGCTTCGGTCCACGGCTCGGCGCCGAAGATGCCGACCTTGAGCGAGCTGTCTTTCGCGTCGAGGCCCTGGCGCTCGAACTGCTCGATGATCACCTGCATGTAGCTGGGCGTGACCATGATGATGTTCGGCTTGAAGTCCTGGATGAGCTGCACCTGCTTCTCGGTCTGGCCGCCCGACATCGGGATGACGGTGCAGCCCGCGCGCTCGGCGCCGTAGTGCGCGCCCAGGCCGCCGGTGAAGAGGCCGTAGCCGTACGACACGTGCACCATGTCGCCGGGACGGCCGCCCGCCGCGCGGATGGAGCGGGCGACGAGGTCGGCCCAGGTGTCGATGTCCTGCAGCGTGTAGCCCACCACGGTCGGCTTGCCGGTGGTGCCAGACGATGCGTGGATGCGTGCCACCTTCTCGCGCGGCACGGCGAACATGCCGAAGGGGTAGTTGTCGCGCAGGTCGCTCTTCACCGTGAAGGGGAACTTCGACAGGTCGGCCAGCGACTTCAGGTCGTCGGGGTGCACGCCCTTGGCGTCGAAGGCACGGCGGTAGTGGGGCACGTTCTCGTAGGCGCGCTGCAGCGTGGTGCGCAGGCGGGCGAGCTGCAGCGCCGCGATCTCGTCGCGGCTGGCGGTTTCGATGGGTTCGAGTTCGCCGGGGGCGGGGCGTTTGACTGTCATGGTGTGTTGTCTCCTCAGGCGGCTGCGGCGTTCGGAACGGCCGGGCGGCCCTTGGCCGTGTAGGAGCGGCCGCGGAAGATCGCGATGCGCTCGCCGCGCTGGTTGGTGATTTCGGTGTCGTACACGCCGGTGCGGCCGGCCTTCGACACCTCGTGGCAGCGCGCGGTGAGCACGTCGCCCTCGCGGGCCGGCGCGATGAAGTCGATGGCGAAGCCCGAGGCCACGGTCAGCTCGTCGTACGAGTTGCAGGCGAAGGCGAAGGTCGAGTCGGCCAGCGTGGCCATGAAGCCGCCGTGGCAGATGGCGTGGCCGTTGAGCATGTCGGTGCGCACGCGCATCTCGATGGTGGCCTGGCCGGGGCCGACCTCCACGATGCGCATGCCCAGGCCCTTGCTGGCGTTGTCGTTGGCGAACATGCCGTCGCGGACGTACTCGGCCGTCTGCTGGGGCGTGCGGGAAGAAGAAACGGTGTCGGCCATGGCTCAGCGGTCCTTGAAAACGGGGGCGCGTTTGGCGCGGAATGCCTCGACGCCTTCGCGGTAGTCGGCTGCGTTGCCCATGTCGCGCTGGATGCGGGCTTCCTCGGCGAGGGCCGCGCCCAGGTCCATGTCCTGTGCGGCGGCCATGGCCTCGCGGGTAGCGACCAGGGCGCGCGTGGGCATGCCGGCGAGCTTCGATGCGAGGGCTGCTGCGGTTTCGGTGAGCGCTGCGTCGTCCACGCACTGCCAGATCAGGCCGATGCGTGCTGCTTCCTCGGCGGGCAGCTTGTCGCCGAGCATCGCGATGCCCAGCGCGCGCGCCGAACCCACGAGGCGCGGCAGCAGCCAGGTGCCGCCGGTGTCGGGCACGAGGCCGATCTTGGTGAAGGCCTGGATGAAGCTCGCCGAGCGGGCGGCCACCACGAGGTCGCAGCACAGCGCGAGATTCGCGCCGGCACCCGCGGCCACGCCGTTGACGGCGGCGATCACCGGCACGGGCATCGAGCGCAGGCGCGCGACCAGCGGGGCGTACCAAGTGGAGATGACGTGGCCCAGGTCCTTGGGCGCGGCGCCGGGTGTCGGGTCGGGTGCGACCGACGGGTCGGCCAGGTCCTGCCCGGCGCAGAAGGCGCGGCCGGCACCGGTGAGCACCACGCAGCGCACGCTCGCATCGGCCGCCGCGGCTTCCAACTCCGCCATCAGCGCTTCGTGCAATTGCGTCGTGAAGCTGTTGAGGGCGGCCGGCCTGTTGAGGCTCAGCGTGCGGACGGCGCCGGCGTTGCTGGTGAGTACCAAAGGCTCAGTCATCGAGTGTCTCTTTCATCCTTTGTGGGTACGGGCCGGCGTGCAAACACTATTGACCGACCGTTCGGTTGATTTTAGGATCGACCCAGACGACGACACAAGCAGGGTTGATTCAGGGCAAACCCTGATACCCGTGACAAGTCGGTCAAACAAGGAGACAGAGCGAATGCCCAGCTATTCCATCGACGGCGTGATCCCGGTCGTCGACCCGAGCGCCTACGTGCATCCCAGCGCGGTGCTGATCGGCGACGTGATCGTCGGCCCGAACTGCTACGTGGGCCCCTGCGCCAGCCTGCGCGGCGACTTCGGTCGCATCGTGCTGGAGGAGGGCTCCAACGTGCAGGACCACTGCTGCATCCACGGCTTTCCCGACAACGACACGGTGGTCGAGGTCAACGGCCACATCGGCCACGGCGCGATCCTGCACAGCTGCATCGTGCGGCGCGACGCGCTGGTGGGCATGAACGCGGTGGTGATGGACGAGGCCGAGATCGGAGAGAAGGCCATCGTCGCGGCCTGCGCCTTCGTGCCGGCCGGCATGAAGGTGCCGGCGCGCTCGCTGGCGGCGGGCATTCCGGCGAAGGTGAAGCGCGAGCTGAGCGAGGACGAGATCGCGTGGAAGCTCGAAGGCACGCAGACCTACCAGGCGCTCACGGTGCGCAGCCTCGCGAGCCTGCGCGAGGTGGAGCCGCTTTCCAGCGTGGAGAAGAACCGCCCGAGCCTGCCGGCCACCGACGTGCGCTCGCTCATCGCCACGAAGCGGGGCTGACGACCGCCTTCGCGCTTCGTGCAAGATCGCCCGTTTCCTTCAACCGAACAACAACCGAGGAACAGCAACCGATGCCGCGTGGAAGATCCGCCACCTACGAGGACCAGCGTGAATTCATCCTCGCGCAGGCCGCCCAGCTGTTCGCGCGCAGCGGCTATCCCGCCACCTCGATGAACCAGGTGGCCGAGGCCTGCGGCCTCTCGAAGGCCACGCTGTACCACTACTACAAGGACAAGAGCAGCCTGCTCATCAGCATCGCGGAGACGCACGTCTCCAAGCTCGCCGCGCTGGTGGCCGAGGAAGAGGCCTCGCCGCACACCGACGAGGAGCGCCTGCGCCGCTTCATCTACCGCATCGTCGAGGAATACGCCGGAGCACAGGACGCGCACCGCGTGCTGACCGACGACGTGCGCTTTCTCGAAGAGGCCGACCGCGAGCGCGTGCTGGACAAGGAGCGCGAGGTGGTCGCGGGCTTCGCGCGCGCGGTGTCGGCGCTGCGGCCCGGCGCACCGAGCGACGACCTGGCCAAGCCGCTGACCATGCTGCTGTTCGGCATGATCAACTGGATGTTCACCTGGATGAAGCCCGACGGCCGGCTCGACCACGCGGCCATCGCGCCGATCGTGGCCGACCTGTTCCTGGGCGGGATCGGCGCGGTGAGGTCGCCCGAGGCGGCCGCCGCCCCGCGAGGCGCTAGAGAATCCGGTTGAACCAGAGCAGCGAGAGGCCCGCCGACAGCAGCGTCAGCACGGCAGCGCACAGCGCGAAGAGCGCGGAGATCTCGGTTTCCTTCTTCTCCACCGTGAGCTTGGAGCTCAGCGTCTCGTAGACCTTCTTCAGGTCGTTCGCGGTGCCTGCGTAGAAGTATTCGGCGTTGGTCTTGTTGGCGATGGCCTTGAGCGTCTCCTCGTCGAGTCGCACGCGCATCGACCAGCCTTCGAAGCCGATGGTCTCGCCGTCGACCGTACCCACGCCCACCGTGTAGATGCGCACGCCGCGGTCGGCCGCTGCCTTGGCTGCGTCGAGCGGATCGACGCCGGTGGTGCGCTGGCCGTCGGTCAGCATGATGACCGCCGCCGAGGTGAACGAGCCGGGCGCCACGGGCGTGAACTCCTTGAGCTTCTTCTCGTTCTGGTCGATGGCCGCACCGCGCTGGCGGCTGGGCGAGCTGAACTGCTCGACGTCGATGCCCGCATCGGGGAACAGCGTGGCCAGAGACACCACGATGGCATTGCCCGTGGCGGTGGCGCGCTGCAGCTGGAAGCTGTCGATGGCGGTCACCAGGTCTTCGTGGTTGGTGGTGGGCAGCTGCGCCACCTGCGCGCTGCCCGCGAAGGCGACGATGCCCACCTTCACGGTGCGCGGCAGGTCCTTGATGAAGCTCTTGGCCGCCTCCTGCGCCGCCACGAGCCGGTTGGGCTGCACGTCGGCCGCGCGCATGCTGCCCGACACGTCCATCGCCAGGATGATGGTCTGCTGGTTCGACGGCAGCACCACCACCGCCATCGGCCGTGCCGCGGCCACCAGCATCGCGGCCATGGCCAGCAGGAACAGCAGGGGCGGCAGGTGCCGTCGCACGCTCTGCCCGGCGCCCATGGCCTCGCGCACGATCGACAGGCTGGCGTAGCGCACCGCCAGCTTCTTCTTGCGGCGCAGCAGCCAGAGATAAAGCAGGATCAGCAGCGGCAACGCCGCCAGCAGCCAGAGGAATTGGGGCCAGAGAAAAGTCATGCTGCCACCGCCTTCAGACCAGCCTGGCCGATGCGCGCGCGGCGCTTGCGCAGATCGGCGAAACGGACGATGGCTTCCACCAGATCGTCATCGGTAGAGAGTTCGAGCGCGTCCACGCCGGCCCGGGCCAGCGCCTCGCGCAATGCGGTCTCGCGCTCGGCCGCCAGCCGGGCGAAGCGCTTGCGGAAGCCCGCGTCGTGGGTGTCGACCCACAGCTGCTCGCCGGTTTCGGCGTCGCGCAGCGGCACCAGGCCGAGGTCGGGCAGCTCGAGTTCGAGCGGATCGAAGAGGCGCACGGCGACGACCTCGTGGCGCTGCACCAGCTGGCCCAGCGGGCGTTCCCATCCGGGCTCGCTCAGGAAGTCGGACACCACGAACACGGTGGAGCGCCGGGGCATCAGCGTGGCGGCCGACTTGAGCAGGTCGGCCAGGCGCGTCATGCCTTTCTGCGTGGGCGCGGACTCGGTCTTGCCGGCGCGCTTTTCCATCGCGTGCAGCAGATGCAGCACATGGCGCCGTCCGCTGCGCGGCGGGATCACGGCTTCGAGGTCGCTGCCGTAGACCAGCGCGCCCACCCGGTTGCCGTGCCGCGTGAGCAGACGGGCCAGCACGCCGACGAAGCCCGCCGAGATCTCTCGCTTGGCCTTCAGCCCCGAGCCGAAGTCGACCGAGCGGCTCAGGTCGAGCACGAACCAGGCGGCCATCTCGCGGTCTTCGGTGAACACGCGCACGTGCGGCGTCTGCAGCCGAGCGGTGACATTCCAGTCGATGTGGCGCACGTCGTCGTTGTGCTGGTACTCGCGCAGGTCGGCCAGGTCGAGCCCGGCACCGCGCATCAGCGTGCGGTAGTCGCCCTGCAGCAGGCCGTCGAGGCGGCGGATCACGGTCCACTCGAGCCGGCGCAGCGCGCGTTCGGCCCCGCCGGCTTCAGCGGCGAGCCGTTCGTCGTTCGCGGCCGAGGGGGCCTTACGCCACCAGCTTTTCATGCGATTTCAGGGAACACCGCGGAACCGGCTTTGCCGGGCCGCTGGTGTTGCCCCCTGCAAGGGGGTTGGCGAAGCGACACGAAGTGCGCGAAGACTGGGGGTGTGCTCATTTCAGGCCACCAGCTTTTCATGTTCGAGCGGTTTCGGTGGAGCGGGGACTGCGCGCATGATCTTCTCGACCAGGCTGTCGGGCGTCAGGCCTTCGGACAAGCCTTCGTAGGAAAGCGTCACGCGATGGCGCAGCACGTCGGGCACCAGTGCCGTCATGTCTTCCGGCAGCGCGTAGCTGCGCCCGCGCAGCAGCGCCAGGGCGCGCGCGCCTTCGGTCAGGCTGATGCTGGCGCGCGGGCTGGCGCCGAAGGTGATGAAGCGGCGCAGGTCTTTCAGGCCGTGCTTCTCGGGCGTGCGCGTGGCCGACACCAGCTTCACCGCGTACTGGATCAGCGAAGGGTCGACGTACACGCGCCGGGCTTCGGCCTGCAGCGCGGCGAGCTGCTCGGTGGTGGCGACCGGCGTGGCGTTGACCGCCGGGCCGATCACGCGTTGGACGATGACGAACTCTTCCTCGTCGCTCGGATAGTCGACCAGCACCTTCATCATGAAGCGGTCGACCTGCGCCTCGGGCAGCGGGTAGGTGCCCTCGGTCTCGATGGGGTTCTGCGTGGCCATCACGAGGAAGGGGCGGGGCACCTTGTGCGTCTCGCCGGCAATGGTGACCTGGCGTTCCTGCATCACCTCGAGCAGCGCGCTCTGCACCTTGGCTGGCGCGCGGTTGATTTCGTCGGCCAGCAGCAGGTTGGCGAACACCGGGCCCAGCGAGGTGCTGAACTCGCCCGTCTTCTGGTTGTAGATGCGCGTGCCCACCAGGTCGGCCGGCACCAGGTCGGGCGTGAACTGGATGCGCTTGAACTGGCCGCGCACGGTGTCGGCCAGCGTCTTCACGGTGAGCGTCTTCGCCAGGCCCGGCACGCCTTCGACCAGCAGGTGCCCGCCCGCGAGCATGGCGACCATCACGCGCTCCAGGAAGCGGTCCTGGCCCACGACCACGCGCTTCACCTCGTAGAGGATCTGCTCCATCAGTTCGGCGGTGCCGGCGGGCGTGGGGTTGACGGTCTCTGTGCTCATGCGAAGGACTTTCGAAGGAGGATCGATCAGAACGGTGGCGAGCCCGCGGCGGACGCGGCGTTCTCGATGGGCACCGCGAAGCCGATGCCGATGAAGGTGCGCTGCTGCGTCGGGTTGAGGATGGCGGTGACGATGCCGAGCACCTCGCCGTCCATGTTGATCAGCGGCCCGCCCGAGTTGCCGGGGTTGGCGGCCGCGTCGAACTGGATCAGGTTGCCCAGCTCCTGCTTGCCCTCGGGCGAGCGGAACGAGCGCTTCAGGCCCGACACCACGCCGGCCGATACCGAGGGTCCGATGCCGAACGGAAAGCCCACGGCCGCCACCTGGTCGCCGGGGCGCAGGTCGGCGGTGGAGCGCATGGTGGCCGGGATCAGGTCGTCGGGAATCTTCTGCGCCTGCAGCACCGCGAGGTCGTTCTCGGGCTGCACGCCGGTGATGGTGGCGGCGGCTTCCAGGCCGTCGTAGAAGGTGACCTTGATCTTGTCGGCACCTGCGACCACGTGCAGGTTGGTGAGGATCACGCCCTTGTCGACGATCACCACCCCCGTACCCACGCCGCGTTCGACTTCACCCGGCGCCACGCCGTCGTTGGGAGCTTCCGGTGGCTTGCCCTTGGCCATGTTGCGGCCGCGCTTCTGGGTCTTGGCTTCGGGCGTGTTCTTCTCCTCGCCGTAGCTCACCACCCGCACGACCGAGGGGCGGATGATGTCGGCCGCCTTGGCCGCCGGAGAGGGCAGGGTGTTGGTCTGCAGCGAGCGCAGCACGGCCGCGTCGATGTCTTTCTGTGTGAGGGCCTTGGCGCCCGGGCGGGGCATCCAGAACGCGGTGCCCGTGACCAGCGCGGCCGAGAGCACGATGAGCAGCGCGAAGCTGCGGCGGCCGGGTTGCCAGCCGGTCTTGCCCGCGGGAGCGGCTCCGGGTGGCTGGTCCGCGCCGGCGGCTTCGGGCGATGCCGGCGCATCCGCCCGTTCGGCCGCCTCGTCTGCGGCCGGCGGCAGCGTGCGGGGCGAGCGGCTGTAGAAGGCGGGCCTGCGCATCGGAGTACCTCCGGCTAAAAAATCGCAAATCGCGTGTACAGGAGTTCACAGTAGCACGCTTTCCGCGCCTGCGCATCCCATCGGGCATCATCGAGCGATGGCTACCTTCATCGATACCCACTGTCATCTGGACGCGCCCGAATTCGGTGCGGAGATGCCCGTCCTGCGCGCCCGCGCCGCCGAACGGGGGGTGGCGATGTGCGTGATCCCGGCGGTGGCCGTCTTCAACTTCTCCACCGTGCGCGAGCTGGCCCACGCGCAGGGCGATGCCTACGCCCTGGGCATCCATCCGCTGTGCACCGGCGAGGCGAAGGACGAGGACCTCGAGGCGCTCGATGCCGAACTGGCCACGCGGCGCGACGACCCGAGGCTGGTGGCTGTCGGCGAGATCGGCCTCGACTACTTCGTCGAGGGGCTGGACGGCGAAAAGCAGGAGCGGTTCTTTCACACTCAGTTGCAACTGGCACGCAGGCACGGGTTACCCGTGCTCATCCACGTGCGGCGTTCGGTCGACAAGGTGCTCAAACATCTGCGGCAGACGGCGGGCGGGAAACCGTGGCAGGGCATCGCCCACGCCTTCAACGGCAGCGAGCAGCAGGCCGGCGCCTGCATCGAGCTCGGATTGAAGCTGGGCTTTGGCGGCGCGGTGACCTTCGAGCGCGCCCTGCAGCTGCGCCGGCTCGCCTCCACGCTGCCGATGGAATCGATCGTCATGGAGACCGACGCGCCCGACATCCAGCCGCACTGGATCTACCGCACGCAGGCCCAGCGCGATGCCGGCGAGGCGCAGGGCCGCAACGAGCCGGCGGAACTGCCGCGCATCGCGGAAGTGGTGGCGCAGCTGCGGGGCATCGCCATCGATGCGCTGGCCGAAGCGACCACTGGCAATGCGGTCGCGGCCCTGCCGAAGCTCCAAAGTCTGCTGTCCGCGTCGGATGGCCGGAAGCCCTCCGCGTAGGCCGATTTCCCGAGTTGCGCCCAAGCGTGCCGCCGGGCCTTTTTTGCTGTCATCCTTGAAGTTCGAAGTGGCGTTGGTTGTGCAGTGGCACATCCGTCACTCCCATACTTCACTCAAAAAAGGAGTCTTTCGATGACCAAATCCTTCGTACGCACCGTTCCCGTCGTGGTCGCCCTGGCGCTCGCATCCGTCGGCCTGTCGGCCGTCGCGCAGACCGCCGCCACCACCGAACCCTCCACCACCGAGAAGGTGAAGGAAGCCGGCAAGGACGCAGTGAACGCTACCGAGCGCGGAGCGGAAAAGGCCTGGGACGCCACCAAGAGCACCACCAAGAAGGCCGTGAACGCCACCGAGCGCGGCACCAAGAAGGCCTGGAACGCGACCAAGCGCACCACCAAGAAGGCGACCACCGCCACCAAGAACGCAGCCGCGAAGACCGGCGACGCCGTCGAGAACGCCGGCCACAAGACGGCCGATGGCATGCGCAGCACCGGCAAGGCCATTGGCGAGAAGATTCCCGGCACGGCCGAGAACGAAGCCGCCAAGAAGTAAGTCGTTCAGCTGACCCGGCGATGCCGGCCGGCTGTTCCGCCCCTCTCCAGGAAACCCGCCTCGGCGGGTTTTTTCATGGGCGGCCCGGGCGAGTGCCGGACGGTGGCACGATTGCCGCCCATGAATCCACCCGCCGCATCCGCCACCGCCACGAGCCAGATGCTCACGGGGCTCGCGCCCGTCGTGTCGCCGGGCACCGTCTTGCTGGTCCTCGGCAGCTTTCCCGGGGTCAGGTCGCTCGAACTGCAGCAGTACTATGCACACCCCCAAAACCAGTTCTGGAAGATCTTGCAAGCCGTCTGGCCCGAAGTCCCCTTGCCGTCGGGCGTAGACAGCTACGCGCAACGCTGCCGCTGGCTGCTCGACCGCGGCCTGGGCGTGTGGGACGTGTATGCGTCCTGCGAGCGCGAGGGCAGCCTCGATTCGGCCATCCGCGCGCCGGTGGCGAACGACATCGCCGGCCTGCACCTGCCGAAGCTCGCGGCCATCGCGCACAACGGCGGCGAGAGCTTCAAGCATGCGCGCCACACGCGCACCCTCGGCGTGCCGGTCTACCAGCTGCCTTCCACCAGCCCCGCCAACGCGTCGTGGAGCTTCGAGCGCAAGCTCGCGGCCTGGCGCGAGGTGCTGGCGGCCCACAAACTAGTCGTCTGACGGCATCGATGGCATCGAGCAAAACTCCTATTTCCCTACCCGAAGTCAATTTCTCCGACTGGGGCGACATCCGCTACCTGCACCTCGGTACCGAGTGGGTCCAGGGCTCGATGAAGCTCGACGCGCCCTTCGAGATCGAGCTCGAATACGTGCAGCGGATGATGGCCTGGCTGCTCTTCGCCGACCCGAAGACCGTGGCCAGCCGCCACGCGATGCAGCTCGGCCTGGGCGCGGCCACGCTGACCAAGTTCAGCCGCAAGATCCTGCGCATGCGCACCACCGCGATCGAGCTCAATCCGCAGGTGGTGTCGGCCTGCCGCGGCTGGTTCAAGCTGCCGCCGGACGACCCGAAGCTGCGCGTGGTGATCGCCGATGCCGCAGCCGAGATCCGCAAGCCCGAATGGCACGGCACGGTCGATGCGCTGCAGGTCGACCTGTACGACCACGAGGCCGCCGCGCCCGTGCTCGACAGCGAGGACTTCTACGCAGACTGCCGCACGCTGCTCACCGATGACGGTTGCATGACCGTCAACCTTTTCGGCCGCTCGTCGAGCTACGAGCGCAGCCTCGAGAAGATCTCCTCCGCGTTCGGCGCCGATGCGGTCTGGGCCTTCAAGCCGACGCGCGAAGGCAACACGGTGGTGCTCGCCCAGCGCACACCGGGCCGCCCGAAGCGCGAGGCGCTTGCCGAGCGCGCCCAAACGATCCAGACTCGCTGGGGCCTGCCCGCGCCGAAATGGCTGCGGGTCTTCAAGCCACAGAACCCGACACTCACCCGAACGACCTCCGGCTCATGAGCGCTGTATCCGCTGCTTCCGCCCCCGCCCCGCTGGCCGCGCGCCACGAAGGCCCGCTCGACCTGCGGCGCCTGATCGAATGGCTCGCCTCCGACGGCGTGATTTCCCCGGTCGAGGCCAAGCGCACCATCGCCCGCTGCGCGCAGGCCGAGAGCCGGCAGGCCCCGCTGGTGCGGCTGGCCAACGTGGCCATGACGCGCGAGAGCGACAACAAGCCGCTCGATCTCGAAACCCTCACGCAATGGCTCGCGGGCCGCGCGGGCCTTTCCTACCTGCGCATCGATCCGCTCAAGGTCGACGTGGGCAAGGTGGCCGACACCATGAGCGCGGCCTATGCCGAGCGCCACAAGGTGCTGCCGGTGCAGGTGCTGCCCAACGAGGTGGTGGTGGCCACGGCCGAGCCCTTCCTCACCGACTGGATCGCCGAGGTCGAGCGGCAGGCGCGCCGCTCGGTGCGGCGCGTGGTCGCCAACCCGGCCGACATCCAGCGCTACACGGCCGAGTTCTTCGCGCTCGCGAAGTCGGTGCGCGCCGCGCAGAAGGCCGGCGGCAACGCCAGCACCACGAGCTTCGAGCAGCTGGTCGAGCTCGGCAAGAGCAACAAGCAGCTCGACGCCAACGACCAGAGCGTGGTGCAGGTGGTCGACTGGCTGTGGCAGTACGCCTTCGACCAGCGCGCGAGCGACATCCACCTGGAGCCGCGCCGCGAGCAGGGCGTGATCCGCTTCCGCATCGACGGCATCCTGCATCCGGCCTACCAGATGCCCATGGGCGTGATGAACGCGATGGTCGCGCGCATCAAGCTGCTGGGCCGCATGGACGTGGTCGAGAAGCGCCGTCCGCTCGATGGCCGCATCAAGACCCGCAACATGCGCGGCGACGAGGTCGAAATGCGGCTGTCGACGCTGCCGACCGCCTTCGGCGAGAAGATGGTGATGCGGATCTTCGACCCCGACACCGCGGTGAAGGACCTCGACGCGCTGGGCTTCGCGCAGCACGACGCGCAGCGCTGGGAGCAGCTCGTCACCCGGCCCAACGGCATCATCCTGGTGACCGGCCCAACGGGCTCGGGCAAGACCACCACGCTGTATTCCACGCTCAAGCGCGTGGCGACCGAGGAGGTCAACGTGAGCACGGTGGAGGACCCGATCGAAATGATCGAGACCTCCTTCAACCAGACGCAGGTGCAGCCGCAGCTCGACTTCGGCTTCACCGAAGGCCTGCGAGCGCTGATGCGGCAGGACCCGGACATCATCATGGTCGGCGAAATCCGCGACCTCGCCACCGCCGAGATGGCGGTGCAGGCGGCGCTCACCGGCCACCTGGTGTTCAGCACGCTGCACACCAACGATGCGCCGAGCGCCATCACGCGGCTGATGGAACTGGGCGTGCCCTCGTACCTCATCAACGCCGTGATGCTGGGCGTGCTCGCGCAGCGCCTCGTGCGCACGCTGTGCCCCAACTGCAAGCAGCCCGACGACACCGTCACCCGCGAGAAGCTCGAGGCCATCGTCAAGCCGTGGCAGATCACGGGCTCGGTGCGCGCCTACAAGCCGGTGGGCTGCGTCGACTGCCGCATGACCGGCTACATGGGGCGCATGGGGCTCTACGAGCTGCTGAGCGTCAGCGAGCCGTTCAAGAGCCAGGTCACGAAGGAGCCCAACCTCGCCGGGCTGCGCCGCCAGGCCGTGATCGACGGCATGCGGCCGCTGCGGCTGGCCGGCGCGCTGCGCGTGGCAGAAGGCGTGACCACCATCGAAGAGGTGCTCAGCGCCACGCCTCCGCTGGAATGACCTGCGCTGCGTTCCAGCCACCCCGGGAGCGGTGAATACTCCCGGGTTATCCCTAGGACTTTGGTTAGTGGAATCCACATCGGCCTGACCGGAGGCTGACTCGACAATCCCGCATCGAAATTTGTTCGAGGAGACTGTTCGTGAAGATCAAGAGTCAGAAAGACTTTTTCTCGGGTCTGATGTTCACGGTGGTGGGTGTGGCGTTCGCATGGGGCGCCACCACCTACACCGTGGGCACCGGGGCCCGGATGGGACCGGGTTACTTCCCGTTGATGCTCGGCATCCTGATGGCCCTCATCGGCCTCGGGATCATGTTCAGCGGGCTCACCGTCGAGACCACCGACGGCGAGAAGATCGGCAAGTGGGCCTGGAAGCAGGTGGTGTACATCCTCGGCGCCAACCTGGCGTTCGGCATCCTGCTCGGCGGCCTGCCGAGCGTCGGCATCCCGGCCATGGGCATGATCATCGCCATCTACGCGCTGGTGATCATCGCCAGCCTCGCGGGCCACGAATTCAAGCTGCCCAGCGTGCTGGTCCTGGCCACCGTGCTGGCCGTCGGCAGCTATGTCGCGTTCATCTGGGCGCTCAAGCTCCAGATCCAGGTCTGGCCGACCTTCATCACCGGTTGAGACGAAAGCCGATTCCACCATGGACCTGATCCACAACCTTTCCGTCGGTTTTGGCGTCGCCTTTACCTTCACCAACCTGCTGTACTGCCTGATCGGCTGTATCTTGGGCACGCTGATCGGCGTGCTGCCGGGCATCGGCCCGGTCGCGACCATCGCGATGCTGCTGCCGGCAACCTACGCGCTGCCGCCGGTTTCGGCG
>NZ_FOBJ01000005.1:0-491583 GCF_900109805.1 Variovorax sp. YR750 | reverse complement strand
TGAGCGAAGCGAGTTCTGCGAGACCCCGCGAAACGCGAGCACCGCAGGTTGCCCCTTCGCACAGCGAAGGGGTCGCAGACAGTGGGGTCGCCTTTTCTTTGCCTACTTTCTTTTGGCGAAGCAAAAGAAAGTAGGTCCGCCGCCGGGCGGAACTCCCGGCCTCGGGAAGCAAACACCTCACAAGAGAAGCTAAGCAGCCAGCCAGTGCACGCTGAAAAGCCTCTCCGGATCCACCCAAACCGCCCCAGGCCGAAACCCGGCCCTCACAGCCAGAGCCCGAAGCCCTTCCACAGTGAACTTATGCGAGTACTCCGTATGAATAGTCTCGCCTTCCGCAAACCCAAACACTTCCCCATTCAGAGAAACGCTCTGAGCCCGCCGGCTCACAAGATGCATCTCGATCCTCTGCCGAGGCGCGTTATAGAACGCCGCATGCGAGAACCCATCAAGATCGAAGTCCGCATCCAGCTCAGCATTCGCCCGCCGCAGCAGATTGAGGTTGAACTCCCCCGTAACCCCCTGCGCATCGTTGTATGCCGCATGCAGGCGCCCAGGATCCTTGACAAGGTCCACCCCGATCAGCAACCCGCCCCCCCGCAACATCCGCGCAGCCAGCTGCAAGAACGCCAGCGCCTCGTCAGGCTCGAAGTTCCCGATAGTCGACCCCGGAAAGAACCCCACTCGCCTCCCCGCCCCGGCCATCGGCGCAGGCAGCACCAGAGGCATCGTGTAGTCCGCAGCGATGGGCTGCACCACCAGCTCCGGATAGTCCGCCTTCAACCGCTCGGCAGCCGCCTCCAGGTGCTCGCCGGAGATGTCGATGGGCAGATAGCGCTTCGGCGTCTCCAGCGCATCGAGCAGCAGCCGCACCTTGGTCAACGACCCCGCGCCGAACTCGACGATCTCCGCATTCGGCCCGATCTGCCCGGCGATCTCACCGGCGCACTCCCCGAGGATGCGCAGCTCGGTGCGCGTCGGGTAGTACTCGGGCAGTTCGCAGATGCGGTCGAACAGCTGCGAGCCCGCCGCGTCGTAGAAGAACTTCGGCGAGATGCTGCGCGGCGAGCGCGCGAGCCCCGCCTGCATCTCGCGGCCGAACTCCGACAGCGGCGTGGCGGCTGCCGCCGGCGATGCAGCGCGCGGCTTCTGCGATGCCTTCGCGGGCACGAAGGACGACAGCGAGGACGAAGGGATTGGATTGCGCATGATCAGATGTCTTTCGCGAGCCGCAGCCCCGTGAACTGCCAGCGCGCCGCCGGCGGGAAGAAGTTGCGATAGCTGGGACGCGAATGCCCGGCCGGCGTGGCGACGCTGCCGCCGCGCAGCACCAGCTGCCCCACCATGAACTTGCCGTTGTATTCGGCCGCGATGCCCGGCATGGGGCGGAATCCCGGATACGGGTCGTACGACGAGCGCGTCCACTGCCAGACGTGCCCGGTCATCTGCGAGATGCCGGGCGCATCGAACGCGGCTTCCCATTCGAACTCGGTGGGCAGCCGCGCACCGGCCCACTCGGCATACGCGGCGGCTTCATAGAAGCTGAGCTGCGAGACCGGCGCATCGGCCTCCATCGGCCGCACGCCGTTCAGGCCGAACACATGCCAGTCGCCCGCCGCCTGCGACGAGGGGCCGGTGAAGCGCAGGCGGGGATCGTCCTGCGCGAGCCAGTACGCCGGATGCCGCCAGCCGTTCGCCTGCACCGCGGCCCAGCCGTCGGACAGCCATAGCTCGGGCCGCTGGTAGCCGCCGTCGGCGATGAACTGCGCATAGTCGCCGCAGTTCACCAGTCGGTCGGCGATGGCGTGGGGCTGCAGCAGCACGCGATGGCGCGGCGTTTCGTTGTCGAAGGAGAAACCGGCGCCCTCGTGCCCCGCCTCTGCCATGCCGCCGGCCCGCTCGATCCAGCGCACGGCAGGCGGCACGGCGGCCAGCCGCAGCGCGGGGCCGTTCGCGGGCTTGTAGGCGGGCAGCATGGGGTTGCACGACAGCGCGTGCAGGATGTCGGTGAGCAGCAGCTCCTGGTGCTGCTGCTCGTGGTTCAGCCCGAGCGTGACGATGGGCTCGATCACGGCCCAGTCGGCCCCGCCCTCTTCCAGCAGCGCCACCACCGCATCGTCCACCTGGCGGCGGTATTCGTGCACCTCGTCGAGCGAGGGCCGCGTCAGCAGTCCGCGCTGCGGACGCGGATGGCGCGGGCCGAGCGCCTCGTAGTACGAGTTGAAGAGGTAGAGGAAGCGCGCGTCGAAGGGCTGGTAGCCGCCGGCATGCGGCTGCAGCAGCACGCTCTCGAAGAACCAGGTGGTGTGCGCGAGGTGCCACTTGGTCGGGCTCGCGTCGGGCATCGACTGGATGCACTGGTCTTCGGCGGAGAGCGGGGCGGCAAGCGCCAGGCTCGTGGCGCGCACCTCGCGGAACCTGTCGCGCAGCGCGCCCGCCGCCTGAGTGATCGGCCGGGAAAGCGTCATGGAGTCTCCAGTCGGGTCAGCCGCAAGTTGTAGCCCATCCGGGTCGCGGCGGCACGTAGGACAAAACGCCGCAGGCCTGCCGCCGCGACTTCGGCAAAGAGCGCCAACTGGCGCAAGGGGCAGCCACTGTGGCACAAGACGCCGGGGCGTGCAGGGCGGCTGCGTATCATCCGTCGCATGCAAACGACCAACCCATCGGGCAGGCCCAAAGTCGTCATCGTCGGCTGCGGATTCGGCGGACTCGAAGCCGCGCGCAAGCTGCAGAAGGCGGACGTCGACGTGACGGTGATCGACAAGACCAACCACCACCTGTTCCAGCCGCTGCTGTACCAGGTGGCGACCGCCGGGCTCGCCGCACCGTCGATCGCGGCGCCGGTGCGCTCGCTGTTCCGCAAGCAGCCGAACATCACGACGCTGCTGGGCGAGGTGGCCGGCATCGATCCGGCCACCCGGTCGGTGCACCTTGCCAACGGCGACCGCGTGCCCTACGACCACCTGATCGTCGCGGCCGGCGCCACGCACAGCTACTTCGGGCACGACGAATGGTCGAGCGTGGCGCCCGGGCTGAAGACGCTGGCCGATGCCTTCGAGATCCGCCGCCGCGTGCTGCTGTCGTTCGAGACCGCCGAGATCACGGCCGACCTGGAAAAGCGCCGCGCCCTGCTCACCTTCGTGGTGATCGGCGCCGGCCCCACGGGCGTCGAGATGGCCGGCACGCTGGCCGAGATCGCCAAGCACACGCTGTCGGGAGAGTTCCGCCACATCGACCCGAGCAGCGCGCAGGTGCTGCTGGTCGAGGGCGGCCCGCGCGTGCTGCAGGCCATGCCCGAATCGCTGAGCCAGAAGGCGCTCGAACAGCTGGAGCGGCTGGGCGTCGAAGTACGCCTGAATGCGCGCGTGACGGCCATCGATGCCAACGGGCTCGAAGTGCAGACCGGTGGCGGCGCAGACGGATCGCCGGTCGACAGCTACCGAATCGATAGCAGCTGCGTGGTGTGGGCGGCAGGCGTCGCTGCTTCTCCGCTGGGCCGCATGCTGGGCACCGCCACGGGCGTCGAATGCGACCGCGCGGGACGCATCAAGGTCGAGCCAGACCTGAGCCTCGCGGGCCATCCCGAGATCAGCGTGGTCGGCGACCTCGCCGCCGCCATGAGCCATGCGCCCGGCAAGCCGCCCAAGCCCGTGCCCGGCGTGTCGCCCGGCGCCAAGCAGATGGGTCGCGCGGCGGCCGCCAACATCCTGCGCCGCATCGCGGGCCAGCCGACCGTGCCGTTCCGCTATGCCGACTACGGCAACCTCGCCACCATCGGCCGCAATTCGGCGGTGGTCGACCTCGGCACGCCCTTCGGCCCTCTGCGTTTCAGCGGCCGGCTCGCATGGCTGTTCTGGCTGTTCGCGCACGCGTATTTCCTGATCGGCTTTCGCAACCGCGTCGTCGTGATGATGGACTGGGCCGGCGCGTACTGGAGCTTCCAGCGCAACGCGCGCGTGGTAGCCGACGTGCAAGGCAAGAGCGAATCCTGAGGGAGGAAGGCTGGCGATGCTGTCCTTCCTCGTGTGGACCGTCGCGCACGCCGCCGAGGCGCTGTTCTGCCTCTGGGTGCTGCGCTGGGGCGGTGCCGAGCGGCTCGAAGGCACTTTCGCCTCGGGCCTCATCAGCACCTTTGCGCCGCGCTGGAGCGCCGAGGGGCTGAAGCTGGCGGCGCTGATCCTGCTGTTCTTCTGTGCCGTCAGCTTCGCGGCGGGGCTTTTCGTGCCCTCGCTGCGATGCTGGGGAACCTGCTGAAGCGCGCGCCTTCAGGTTCAGGTCCCGATCACGCCGCCGTCGTTCTTCGTGATGGCAATGGTCGCCGAGCGCGGCCGGCCGGCGCCGTCGGGCCACTTCGACACGGCAAGCGGACGCTCGGGGTCGCTGCGCTCGTTGGCCGGCTCGCCCGGGTGCTGGATGTTGATGAACAGCGTGCGCAGGTCGGGCGTGGCCGTGAGGCCGGTGATCTCGCATCCGGCCGGGCCGAGCAGGAAGCGGCGGATCTCGCCCTTGGTCGGGTCGCAGGCCAGCATCTGGTTGTTGGGCAGGTTGGCGTATTCGCCCTTGCCCAGCGTGGAGGTCGACACGTCGGTCTCGATCCACAGCACGCCGCGCGCGTCGACCATCAGGCCGTCGGGGCTGCCGAAGGTGTCGCCCTTGATGTTGCCTTGCGCCTCGTAGCGCGATTGCTTCGGGTCGCCCGCAAGCACGAGGTGGTTCCAGGCGAACTTGGTCGCGTCCAGGTCGCCGGTTTCCTTCCAGCGGATGATCTGGCCCATCGTGTTGTTGGAGCGCGGGTTGGCCGCGTCCATGAAGGGCTGGCCGGCGCCGCCGCGGTTGCTGTTGTTGGTCAGCGTGCAGTAGACCTCCTTGGTGAGCGGATCCACCGTGGTCCATTCGGGGCGGTCCATCTTGGTGGCGCCCAGCAGGTCGCTGGCCTGGCGCGCCTTGATGAGCACGTCGCCCTGCGTGGTGAAGCCCTTGTCGGCCACGAGGCCGCCCTTGCCCTGCACCAGCGGCAGCCATTCGCCCGTGCCGTCGACGTCGAAGCGGGCCACGTACAGCGTGCCGTGGTCGAGCAGGTCGCGGTTGGCTGCGGCGCCGCCGGGCTTGACCACGTCGCGGCTCACGAACTTGTAGATGTACTCGAAGCGCGAGTCCTCGCCCATGTAGATGACGGCGCGGCCGTCGTTGGTGAGCGCGGTGGCGGCGCCTTCGTGCGCGGCGCGGCCCAGCGCGGTGCGCTTGCGCGGCGTGGAGGTCGGATCCTGCGGATCGATCTCGACCACCCAGCCGTAACGGTTCGACTCGTTCGGGTGCTTCGACACGTCGAAGCGCGCCTCGTGCTCGTGCCAGCGGTACTTGGCGCCGTTGCCCTTCTTGATGCCCCAGCGCTTCTGGTGGGCGTCGGGCGTGTCGGTGCCCTCGAAGTAGTCGGCGAAGTTCTCCTCGCAGGTGAGGTAGGTACCCCACGGCGTGTGGCCGTTTGCGCAGTTGTTGAAGGTGCCCAGCACCTGCGTGCCCGAGGGGTCGGCGGCGGTGCGCAGCATGGCGTGGCCGGCGGCGGGGCCGGTCAGCGTCATCGGCGTGAGCGCGGTGACGCGGCGGGCGAAGCGCGAAGGCGCGAGCTGCGTCCACTTGCCGGCGCCGTCGCGCTGCAGTTCGATGACCGACACGCCATGCGCGTTCATCGACTTGCGCACCTTCTCGGGCGTCCAGGTCTTCATGCCGTCGGGGTGCAGCAGGCCGTCGTCGACGTATTCGTGGTTCAGCACCAGCAGGCCGCGGTTGGAGCCTTCGAGCGGAAAGAAAGCCATGCCGTCGTGGTGCATGCCGGCCTGCAGCGCCTGCTCTTCGGCGGTATTGGAGCCGTCGGTCTTGAAGGCGGGCATGGCGCCCGCGATGCCGGTCGGGTCGCCCCAGCGGTAGAGAACCTGTGTGCTGTAGCCCTCGGGCACGACCACCGTGTCGACGGCCGCCATGGGCACGCTCTTGAAGCCGATGGCACGGCCCAGGCCGCTCACATTGCCGCTGCCGCCGGTGGTGGCGCATCCGGCCAGGGTGCCGGCCGCCAGCGGGCCGAAGAGCCCTGCCACCGCCGCCGCCATGCCGCCGCGCACGAACACGCGCCGGGACGGATCGGAAACTTCATGGATGGTGGGGTTGGCGGAGGGGTTGGAGTCCTCCATGCGGGCGAAGTCTTTGGCCATGTTGTTGTCGCGGGGGATTGTGGGAACCCGAAATGGTCCCGCGGTCCCGTGAATCCGCCGTGACATGGGGCCTGTCGCGGAGGCCCCGGGGGCAATCAGAAGAGGCTGCCCCAGTGGCTGCCGCCCCAGTGCTGCTGCTCCTCGCGCTGGTGCTTGCGCCATTCCCAGGGCGGCGTCGGCCTGGGATCGGCCCAGAGGCCCGCACGCCGGGACCGGGCGCTGTCCTGCAGCTTGAAGAGCCCGCCGCCGCGCTTGGTGGCCAGGCGGTTGTAGTCGTACACCCAGGCCCAGCCATCGGCCACCATGCGGCTGCCGGCGTCCTCGCCGTTGCAGCTCACGTCCGCCACGGTGCGGCCGTAGCGGTCGGTGTCGATCTCGGTGATGCGCGCCTGCTCGCCGAAGCAGATGCTGCTCAGCGCCTGCCTGCTGCGCTGGCCGTAGGGCTGGGCTTTTTCCGGCGCGTCGATGGCGGCGATGCGCACCTTCACGCGTTCATAGGCGCCGATGCGCCCGCAGCGGGCGGTGAGCGTGTCGCCGTCGCTGATGCCGACGACGAGGCAGTTGCGGGGTGCGGCCTGGGAAAGAAGAGGAAAGGCAAGCAGGAGAAGACTGGAAAGCAGCGCGCGAAAGTGCATGAAAGAGCCGGAGAGACCTGGAGATTGGCAGAATCGCCAAACCGATCAAGGCTAAGTGATCCATGCGCCGGGAGGGATCGGGACACAGTTTTTTTCTTTCTCGCGTTCTTCCCAGAACGGCGCTTCGAAGGAGACCCCTCACATGCAGGAACCCACCCGGGACGACTGGTTTTCCGCGGCGAACGACGCCTGGGACGCCGGTGAGCACAAGAAGGCGCTGTCGCTGTTCCTCAAGGCGGCGGCCGCCGGCGAGATTCATGCGCTCAACAGCGTCGGCTACTTTCTCGACCACGGCATCGGCGTGAAGCAGGACAGCGCCGTCGCCCGCGAGTGGTACCGCAAGGCCGCCAAGGCGGGCGACGTGGCGGGCTGCGCCAACCTCGCCATCTGCTACCGCGACGATGGCAACTTCCGCTGGGCCCGCTACTGGTTCGAGCGCGCCTACTCCAAGGGCGACGGCGACGCGGCGCTCGAGCTGGGCCGCCTCTTCCTCTGGGAAGGCCCGCACAAGAACCACCGCAAGGTCGTCGACTACCTGACGAAGGCGGTGGCGGCGCAGTACGTCACGCCGAACGGAAGGGAAGAAGCCGGGAAGCTGCTGAAGTCGCTGGGCCGCAAGTGAAGTTTCCACGGTATGCGCTGACGCTCCTGGTGTCGCTCGCGGTTCTGGCTCTGATTGCACTCCAGCTCTGCATCGTCGAGCCCGGCGACCTCGCCCAGCCGGTATCCATCGACGAGGTGTCGTTCCTCGCCGATGGCGGAACGCTGGTAGTAGCGCTGAAAGGCGCCAACGGCAAGCGCCTCTTCGCGATCCGCCAGGGGAGCCTTTACGTCGAGTCCGACAGGCAACCCATGGCCATCGGGTGCAGTTGCTTCGGTTTCCCCTACGCCAGGAATGTGGCACGCGGCGACGAACGCGAGCGCGCCGTTCAGGCGTTGCTGGAGGGCTGGGTCACAGCCAATACAACCGCCGAAGATCGCGCTCGCATCGAGACCCGCTCGAACCTCGTGCAGATACCCGCCACGGCCTATGGCGTGCTCGAGATGCTGAACTGGATCAGGACGCGCAAATAGAACGAGAAGGACAAGGCAGGCGGGTGGGCGGCCTGCTTCCCGCCGATCTCACTTCGCCTCGCTCTCCGCCTCCTGCAGCAGCCTCCACATCACCTTCCCGCTCCCGCTCTTGGGCAGCGCGTCCACGAACTGCACCTTGCGCGGGATCTTGTAGACCGCCATGTTCTCGCGGCACCAGTCGATGATCTGCTGCTCGGTGGTGTCCTTGTGCGTGGCGCGCAGCACTACCACCGCCTTGACCGATTCGCCGCGGTAGTCGTCCTTGGTCGAGATCACGCAGGCTTCCTGGATGGCCGGGTGGCGGAACATGAGCAGTTCGACCTCTGCCGGCCACACCTTGAAGCCGCTCGCGTTGATCATGCGCTTGAGGCGGTCGGTGATGAAGAAGTAGCCGTCCTCGTCCATGCGGCCCATGTCGCCCGAGCGGAAGAAGCGCTTGCCCTCGAACTCGACGAAGGCTGCCGCGGTGGCGTCGGGGCGCTTCCAGTAGCCCTGGAACACCTCGGGGCCGTGGATGATGATCTCGCCCGATTCGCCGATGGGCATTTCCTTCAACGTGTCGGGGTCGACCACGCGCGCGTCGGTGCTCATGAACGGGATGCCCAGGCACTGCTGCTTGGGGTGGTCCGAGGGGTTGGTGTGCGAGGGCGCGGCGGTCTCGGTGAGGCCGTAGCCCTCCTGGTACTTCAGGCCGTACTGCTCCAGCAGTCGCTGCGCCACCGCCTGCGGCATGGCGGCGCCGCCGCCGCCGATGTAGGTCATGCTCGACAGGTCGTAGTTCGCGAAGTTGGGGCTGGCCATCAGGTCGATGACCATGGTCGGGATGTTGGTCCAGGCCGTGACCTTCCAGCGCGAGATCAGCCGGCCGGCCACGTCGCGGTCCCAGCGCGGCATGATGATCAGCGTGGCCGCCGCCAGGATGGCGGTGTGCATCATGCTCACCACGCCGGTGATGTGGAACATCGGCACCACGGCCAGCACCACCGTCTCCGAGGTCGAGCCGCCCCACATCAGGCCGGCGAAGGCGTTGTGCATCAGGCTCGAATGGTGGTGGATGCAGCCCTTGGGCAGGCCGGTGGTGCCGCTGGTGTAGGGCAGCAGCGCCATGTCGTTGGCGCCCACCACGTGCTCGGGCGGCGTGTGGCCGGCCTCGAGCGCGTCGGTCCAGGCGACGACCTTGCCGCCTTCCAGCTCGGGCAGCGGGTGGCGAGTGGTGAGCCAGTCCTTCCAGGCGGGCGCCGGGGCGTCGTCGCCCGATGCGTCTGCGTCGAAGGCGTCGGTGAACTGGGTCACGATCATGTGGGCCAGCCGCTGCTCGGGCGGCAGCGCGTTGCTGGCCTTGGCCAGTTCGCCAGCCAAGTCACCGGTGATGATGGCCACCTTGGCGTCCGGGTCGGTGATGTAGTGCTTGAGCTCCTCGGCCCGGTTCATCGGGTTGACCGGCACCACCACGGCGTTGGCGCGCAGGATCGCGAAATGCGCGATCACCAGCTGCGGGCAGTTCTGCATGTCCAGGATCACGCGGTCGCCGCGCTTCACGCCCAGCGCATGCAGCGCGCCGGCCAGCCGCTCGGCCTGGGCCGCGAACTCGCGGTAGCTGACGACGCGGCCGAAGAACACCAGCGCGGGCTTGTCGGGATAGCGCGCTGCCGAGGTGGCCAGGTTGTGCCACAGCGAGGTGGCCGGGACGGTGATGGAGTGTGGAAGGCGCTTGGGCCAGAACTTGTGATGCGGGCGTTGTTCCATGATGGGCACGGGCGGGGGGACGGGAGGACGGAAAGAGGGATGCCCGCCAGCCTAAGCCGCCGCGTGCGCCGCTCCCATCGGGGAAGCCCCCGGGGGGCGTCGCCTAGGCGACGCCATTTTTTCTCACATGCCCGGCCGTCCCCGGATGCGCCCTGCGACTACAGACAAGCGCCGTTTCCCGAGCGATACCTGCAGCCTCCCCTCTCCATCCACCCACTCACCCCACCGAAGGAGCTTCCATGGCAGCAGAAAAGCACGCGAGCGTTCACTGGGAAGGCGCAGGCAAGACCGGCAAGGGCCTGGTCAGCACCGAGACCGGCGCCCTCAAGGACTACCCCTACGGCTTCGCCAGCCGCTTCGAGGACGACAAGCGCGGCACCAACCCCGAGGAAATCGTCGGCGCCGCACATGCCGCCTGTCTCACGATGGCCTTCGCCTTCGCGCTGGAAAGAGAAGGCCTGGCGGCCACGAAGATCGACACCCGGGCGGCCGTGCGGCTGGCCAAGGATGGCGAGGGCTTCAGGATCGACCGCATCGCGCTCGAACTCGACGCCAGCGTGCCGAACCTCGACGAGGCGAAGTTCCAGCAGATCGCGGCCGCCGCCAAGGCCGGCTGTCCGCTGTCGAAGGCGCTGGCGAGCGTGCCCGAGATCACGCTGAAGGCCACGCTGGCCGGCTGAGGGCGCTGCCTATGATCGTCTCCTCACAAAAAACAGGAGACGGATCATGAACAAGCCCATCCGGACCGCGCTCGCGGCCCTTTCCCTCGGCCTCGGCGCAACGGCGGCAATGGCCGCCTTTCCCGACAAGCCGATCAAGATCGTCATCGGCTTCCCGGCCGGCGGCCCGCTCGACCAGCACGCGCGCCTGCTCACCGACAAGCTGCAGGCCGTGCTGGGCCAGCCGCTGATCGTCGACTACAAGCCCGGCGCCGGCGGCTCGGTGGGCGCCGACGCGGTCGCCAAGAGCCCGGCCGACGGCTACACGCTGATGCTGGCCAACACCGGCGTTGCGGTGATCAACGGCGCGCTCTACAGCAAGCTGCCCTACAACACGCAGCGCGACTTCGTGCCCATCGCGCGCACCGCCATGCAGCCGCTGGCGCTGCTGGTCACGCCCAAGCTGCCGGTGCAGAACCTGAAGCAGTTCATCGACTACGCCAAGGCGCGGCCCGGCCAGGTCAACTACGGCTCGGCGGGCAACGGCGGCATCAGCCACCTGGTGCCGGAGATGTTCAAGACCGCCACCGGCATCTTCATGGTGCACATCCCCTACCGCGGCAGCGCGCCGGCCTTCACCGACCTGATGGGCGGGCAGGTGCAGTTCATGGCCGAGTCGATCCCGCAGGCGGCCAACTATCACAAGCAGGGCAAGGTGCGCGCCCTGGCCGTGACCAGCCGCGAGCGCAACCCCGCCCTGCCCGACATCCCGACCGTGATCGAGTCGGGCGTCAAGGGCTTCGAGGTGGTCGGCTTC
The DNA here is from genome assembly GCF_900109805.1 of Variovorax sp. YR750. NCBI lineage: Bacteria > Pseudomonadati > Pseudomonadota > Betaproteobacteria > Burkholderiales > Comamonadaceae > Variovorax > Variovorax sp. YR750. The sequence goes on along the minus strand of NZ_FOBJ01000005.1, from coordinate 480,449 downwards.
TACGGCTTCCTCGCGCCGAAGGACACGCCCAAGGACGTGGTCGCCAAGCTGAGCGACGCCTTCAAGCAGGTGCTGAACAACCCCGAGGTGCGCGAGCGCATGGTGAGCCAGGGCGCCGACCCGGCCTTCCTGGGCAGCGAGGATTTCGCGCGCTTCCTGGCGACGGAAACCCCGCGCTGGGAAAAGGCGGTGAAGGCATCCGGCGCGCGGATGGATTGAGCCCCACGCCGCCGCCCGGCAAGGCTCAGGGCGACGTGGCCGCGTGCCGCTCCAGCTGCACGCGGTCCAGCAGCTCGATGCTGCGGTAGCGCACGCGCAGCGTGCCGTCTTCCTCCCACAGCTTCAACTGCCGGTTCACGCTCTGGCGCGACACGCCGAGCATGAACGACAGGTCTTCCTGCGACACGCCCAGCAGCGTGCCGCCGCCCTCGCCCGTGCCCTCGGCGCGCGCATCGAGCGTGAGCAGGCGGTGCGCGAGCCGCACCGGCAGCGGCATCAGGATCACGTCGTCGATCCACGCCAGCGCCTGGCGCAGCCGCAGGCACACCAGCCGCGTGAAGGCCATGTGCACGTCGGGATGCTCGGCCACCAGGCGATGGAAATCGGCCGCCGCGACCACCGCCATCTCGGTCGTGTCGACCGCGCAGGTGTCGTAGACACGCTCCCGCCCTACCAGCAGCGACACCTCGCCGAACCAGTGGCCGGGTTCGAGCATCGCGATCACCGCCTCGCGCCCGCCCGGCGCGACCACGCTCACGCGCAGCGAGCCAGAGACGACGCCGAAGAGCGCATCGGGCGACGAGCCCTTGTGGAAGAGCGATTCGCCGCGCGCCAGCGTGCGCCGGTGCGCCACCGCGAGCAGGCGCTGCTGCACGTCCTCGGCCAGCCGCATGTCGCCGTTGTGCACCGGCGAAGGCTGCGCGTCCGGCGGCGTGTCGGGAAATGAAGGGGGCGTGCGTGGCATCGCGGGTTTGTCCGTAGCGGCGATTGCCAACACCGGACAGTCTTGTTTCAGGGGCGTGCCGATAGTACGCAGCGAGCCCGGATAGCCGCATTCGCGGCAACCCGATGTCAGCAGCCAATCCTGTCACATGGAGCACACCCCGATGAGCAACGACAACACCCCACGCACCGAACTCCAGGCCCACCGCGAGCGCCTCGTGCTCGACCACTTCGCCGACGAGACCCGGCAAGACTTCGACGCGGTGCTCGGCACCTTCCCGCATCCGCACTACGAGCTGATTCCCAGCGGGGAGGTGCACGACGGCATGGCCGAGGTGCGCCAGTACTACATCGACACGCGCCGCGCATTCCCGGACCAGCGCCACGAGATCATCCAGCTGCGCCACGCCGACGACTCGGTGGTGGTCGAGTTCTGGCTGCTGGGCACGCACAAGGGTCCGCTCAAGGGCCTGCCGCCGACCGGCAATAGCTTCCGCTGCCGCATGAATGCCTTCTTCATCTTCGAAGGCGACCGACTGGTGTGCGAGCGCGTGTACTTCGACACGCTGACGATGCTTCGGCAACTGCTCGCGGGCGTCCCGGCGGAACATGTCGCCGCGCTGGTCGGCGGGCTGCTGGGCCAGCCGGCCGCGGCTCGCGCACCCGAGACGGCTGCGGCATGAGCGCGCTGCGCGGGGACGCGCTCGTGGGCCGGCATGCCATCGTGACCGGCGGCGCGCGCGGCATCGGACTGGCGATCGCTCGGCGATACCTCGCGGCCGGCGCGAGCGTCGCGTTGTGGGACCTCGATGCGCCAGCGCTCGCCGATGCCCTGGAAACGCTCGCGCCGCTCGGCACCGCCACGTCGGCAGTCGTCGACGTGCGCGACGAAGACCAGATCGCCCGCGCATCCGCGCAGTCGCAGGAACGCTTCGGCGGCATCGACATCCTCGTCAACAACGCCGGCGTGCTCGGGCCGACCGTGTCGGCCTGGGAACACACGCCCGCGCAGTGGCGCAGCGTGCTCGACATCAACCTCACGGGCGCATGGCTGTGCTGCCGCGCGATCGTGCCGGCGATGCTCGCCCGGCGGCGGGGCCGCATCGTGAACATCGCCTCGGTCGCCGGCAAGGAGGGCAACGGCTTCAACGCCGCGTACTCCGCCTCGAAGGCCGGGCTCATCGCGCTCACAAAGTCGCTGGGCAAGGAGCTGGCCTCGTCGGGCGTGCTGGTGAACTGCATCACGCCCTCGGCCGCCGACACCGAGGTGTTCGCGGCCGTTCCTGCCGAACACCGTGAACAGCTGCGCACCGCCCTGCTCTCGCGCGTGCCGATGGGGCGCTTCGTCGAGGTCGACGAGGTGGCGGCCATGGCCGCCTGGCTCGCGTCGGACGACTGTTCCTTCAGCACCGGCGCGGTGTTCGACATCTCGGGCGGACGCTCGATGTACTGAGCGCGCCCCATCCATTTCGCTTCGCTTCCTTCGAGGCAGACAAGGAGACCCACATGATCCGAGACCCAGAGCCCTCCGGGCTCGCGCAGCTGGCGGATTTCGACGGCGCGCGCGACGCCGCCATGCCGCAGGACCGCCTGCGCGCCATCCGCCACGCCGCCGAAGGGCTGCGCGAGCGCCTGCTCGATGCGCCGCCGGTGCGCTTCGCGCGCAGCTTCAACCTGCTGCGCATTCCGTACCCCGCGTGGTTCGCCTTCACCGGCGTGTACTCGCAGCAGTTGCTCAAGCCGCACATGGTGCATCTGCTGGCGCGCACCGTGCTGATCCAGTACGACGACTTCGAGGGCCGGCTGCGCACGCTGCTGTTCACGCCGGCCGACTTCGAGGCAGGCAACGAGACGCCCTACTTCAAGCGCCTGGCCGAGCAGACACCGAAGTTCCTGCACAAGGCGATCGCGCCGGTCTACCAGACCGTGCCGCAGGCGCTGGCGAGCTGCGGCATCTCGCCGGAGCAGATCGACTACATCACCTACGACCACCTGCACACGCAGGACCTGCGCCGCTGGCTGGGCAGTGCCGGCATGCCGGGCATGCTGCCGAACGCGAGACTGCTGGTGCACCGCCAGGAACTCGCCAGCGTGCACGGCCTGCTGCCGGTACAGGCAGAGTGGTACTGCCCGCACGGCCTCGACGGCATCCCGGCCGAACGCATCGTGCCCTTCGACGGCAGCATCCAGCTCGGCCGCGGGCTGGCGCTGGTGCACACGCCGGGCCACACCGAGGGCAACCACTCGCTGGTCTACCGCAGCGGCGACGGCCTGCGGGTGAGCAGCGAGAACGGCGTGTCGGCCGACAGCTGGGCGCCGCTGCAGTCGCGACACAACGGCATCCGCCGCTATGCGAAGGCGACCGGCGCGGAAGTGATCCTCAACGGCAACACGCAGGAAAGCAGCAACGACCAGTACCTGTCGATGGTGCTGGAGAAGACGCTCGCCGGCACCTCGGCCGCGCACGGCTTCAGCAACGTGGTGCCCTCGGCCGAATGCACGCCGCACTGGCTGTTTCCGGGCGCGCCCACCAGCCACCTGTGGGGCGAGACCAGCCACGGCACGCCCACCGTCGCCTGAAGCCGACCGGAAAAACGAAGGAGACAAATCGATGAACACCGCCGCCCTGGCCACCGCCGACCCGCGCTCGCCGGACATTTCGACCGATGCGAGCGCGCGCGACGACGCGGCCCTCTTCCGCAAGATCACCTGGCGCCTGATGCCGCTGCTGTGCGCCTGCTACGTGCTGAACTACCTGGACCGCACCAACGTAGGCTACGCCCAGCTGCAGATGAAGGACCAGCTGGGCTTCAGCGACGCCGTGTTCGGCCTGGGCGCGGGCATCTTCTTCATCGGCTACGCGGTGTTCGAGATTCCGAGCAACCTGATGCTCGCGAAGATCGGCGTGCGCGCGACTCTCCTGCGCATCATGGGCCTGTGGGGGCTGGCGTCGGCCGCGATGATGTTCGCGACCACGCCCACGCAGTTCTACGTGCTGCGCTTTCTCATCGGCGTGTTCGAGGCCGGCTTCGCGCCGGGCGTGCTGTTCTACCTGACGCTGTGGTTTCCCTCGCACCGCCGCGCGCAGGCCACGGCGCTCTTCTTCATGGCCTTCGGCGCGGCGCCCATCGTGGCCGGGCCGATCGCCGGGCTCACGATGACGTATCTCGATGGCGTGCTGTCGCTGCGGGGCTGGCAGTGGCTGTTCCTTCTCGAAGGGCTGCCGAGCGTGCTGCTGGGCGTGGCGGCCTTCTGCTGGCTGTCGAACAGTCCTTCGCAGGCGGCCTGGCTGTCGGCGGCCGAGAAACAGCGCGTGGCCCGCCTGCTTGCCGAGGATCAGGCCGCGCACGGCGCCGCCGGGCGCCACACCTTCGGCGCGGCGATGCGCGACGGCCGGGTCTGGCTGATCGGATTCATGTCCTTCCTGATCATCCTGGGTATCTACGCGCTGTCGTTCTGGCAGCCCACGATCCTCAAGTCGATGGGGCTGAGCGTGCTGCAGATCGGCTTCTACTCGGTGATTCCGGCGCTGGCGGGCATCGCGGCCAACATCGTCGTGGGCCGGCATTCGGACCGGCGCAAGGAGCGCCGCTGGCACTTCGCGCTGAGTGCCGTCGTCGGAGCCGCCGGGCTGGCGCTGACCACGCTCTTCATGCACAACGCCGTCGCCGCCGTGCTGTGCCTGTCGCTGGCGGCCATGGGCATCTCGGCGGCATTCACCGTGCTGTGGGCGGTTCCGGGCAACTTCATGTCGAAGAGCGCCGCGGCGGCGGGCATCGCGCTCATCAGCACCATCGGGGGCAGCGCCGGGCTGGTGGCGCCGATGATGGTCGGCTGGCTCAAGACGCTGACGGGCAGCTTCACCCCCAGCCTCTACGTGCTGAGCGGGGCGCTGGTGCTGTCGGCATTGCTCATGCTTGCAGCGCTGCCGGCCAGCGCGCTGGGCCGCGCCCGGCACTGAACCGGCGCACGCCGCGAGGGCCCCGCACCGGGGCCGTGCTCCATTCAGGTGCGCAAATCTTGCATACCAGTTGGCACAGAAGCTGCTGGTATGCAGGCCTATGGCCATTTCCGCATCCGAAATCAGTGCACGCATCGTCGAGGCGGTGATGGCGCAGAAGCTCGCGCCGGGTTCGCGCCTGGGCGAGCAGCAGCTGGCGATGCTGTTCGACTGCAGCCGCACCATCGTGCGCGAGGCCCTCACCCGGCTGGCGGCGCGCGGCATCGTCACGGTGAGCGCGCGGCGCGGCTGGTTCGTCATCGAGCCCTCGCAGGACGAGGCACGCGAGGCCTTCGAGGCGCGGCGCGTCATCGAACTCGGCCTCATCCGCAGCGCGGGCACCGCCGGCAAGATCGAGAAAACCGCCCTGCGCCAGCTGAAAGCGCACCTGCAGCGTGAAAAGGCCGCACTGAAAGAGAGCGACGTCGGCAACCGCAGTTTCCTGCTGGGCGACTTCCACGTGTGCCTGGCCGAGTGCCTGGGCAACACGCTGCTGGCCGACACGCTGCGCGACTACACGGCCCGCACCACGCTGATCGCCATGCTCTACCAGTCTACGCACGACGCGGTGCAGTCCTGCGAAGACCACGTGCAGATCGTCGCGGCGCTGGAGCGCGGCGACCACGCCGCCGCCGAGGCGCTGATGGCCGAGCACATCGGCACGGTGCAGTCCGCCCTTCGCGTGCAGGCCCCCACCGATCCGCTGGCCCAGCTGCGCGACGCGCTGGCGCCGCTGCAGAACACGGCCGCGCCCACTGCGCCCGCCACGCCCAAGGGCAAGCGCCGCAAGCCCGGCGCGTCCCCCGATTCCGATTCTTCGACTTACCTAGGAGCCCTGCTATGACCTTCTCTGCTTCCAAACGCCGCGTCGCCCTGGCGCTCGCTTCCGCCGCCATGCTGGCCTCGGCCGGCGCCGCGCACGCCCAGAACGCGCTGGACAACGTGCTCAAGGCCAAGACCATCAAGATCGCCGTGCCCACCGACTACCCGCCCTACGGCTCGGTCGACAAGAACATGAAGCCGCAGGGCCTCGACGTGGAGATGGCCGAGCTCATCGGCGCCAAGCTCGGCGTGAAGGTCGAGCTGGTGCCCGTGACCAGCGCCAACCGCATCCCGTACCTGCAGACGAAGAAGGCCGACCTCGTGATCTCCACGCTGGGCAAGAACGCGGAGCGCGAGAAGGTGATCGACTTCTCGTCGGCCTACGCCCCCTTCTTCCAGGCCGTGTACGCCGCCAAGAGCATGAAGCTCACCAGCTTCGCCGACATGGCCGGCAAGACCGTCGCCGTGACGCGCGGCGCGATGGAAGACCAGGAGCTGAACAAGGTGGCGCCGCCGAACGTCGACTACCGCCGCTTCGAGGACAACAACGCGACCATCGCGGCTTTCGTGGCCGGCCAGACGCAGACCATCGCGACCAGCGCCGCGGTCGCCGGCGACATGCTCGCCAAGAACCCGAAGGTGAGTGCCGAGTTCAAGCTGCTGCTGAAGGACAGCCCCTGCTTCGTCGGCGTCGCCAAGGGCGAGACCGCGCTGAAGACCAAGGTCAACGAAATCATCGCGGCGGCCAAGAAGGACGGCACGCTCGACGCCATGTCCAAGAAGTGGCTCGGCAAGGCCGCCGGCGACCTTCCCGTCTGAACGGGCACTCCCCCATGCTTCGCGCACTTCGTGTCGCTGCGCACACCCCCTCGCCGGGGGCAACGCCTGCGGCCCGGCGAAGCCGGTTCCGCGGCGTTCCACGAACAGACTGACCTATGAACATCGAGTTTGATTTCGGTGCGGTGCTCTCCGAGTGGCCGCTGCTGCTTCGCGGCGTGGCGTGGACCGTCGGCCTGACCGCCATCGGCACCGTGCTGGGCATGATCGTGGGCACCTTCTGCGCGTGGGCGCGTGCCGACGGGCCCAAATGGCTGCGCGCCGTCGTGGGCACGTACGTGGAGCTGATCCGCAACACGCCCTTCATCGTGCAGCTGTTCTTCATCTTCTTCGGGCTGCCGGCGGCGGGCGTCAAGCTCACGCCGGAGGTGGCCTCGGTGATCGCGATGGTGCTGAACCTGGGGGCCTACTCCACCGAGATCATCCGCGCCGGCATCGAGGCCACGCCCAAGGGGCAGATCGAGGCGGCCGTGAGCCTGGCGCTGAGCCGCTCGCAGGTGTTCCTGCGCGTGGTGCTGCCGCCGGCGCTGAAGAAGGTGTGGCCCGCGATGGTGAGCCAGATCGTCATCGTGATGCTGGGCTCGGCGGTGTGCGGCCAGATCTCCACCGAGGAGCTGAGCTACGCGGCCAACCTGATCCAGAGCCGAAACTTCCGCGCCTTCGAGGCCTTCATCGTCGCCACGCTGGTCTACCTGGCGCTGTCGGTGGCGCTGCGGCGGCTGCTCGACTGGGCGGGGCCGAAGTTCTTCTTCGGCCGCTGAGCGGACACGGCAAGAAAGCCCCTTTTCATCATGGCTGACTTCTCTCTCTGGGACATCCTGCGCAACCTGCTGCTGGCGCTGCGCTGGACCGTCGTTCTCTCGCTCATCGCCTTCATCGGCGGCGGCATCGTGGGCGCGCTGCTGCTCTTCCTGCGGCTGCGCGGCGGCAAGGCGATCGGCAAGGTCGTGGGCCTGTACGTGCAGCTCTTCCAGGGCACGCCGCTGCTGATGCAGCTGTTCCTGGCCTACTTCGGCATCGCCCTCTTCGGCATCGACGTGTCGGCGTGGACCGCCGCCAGCGTGGCGCTCACGCTCTACACCAGCGCCTTCCTCACCGAGATCTGGCGCGGCTGCGTGGCCTCGATACCGAAGGGGCAGTGGGAGGCCTCGGGCAGCCTCGCGCTGAGCTTCGGCGAGCAGCTTCGCCACGTGATCCTGCCGCAGGCCGTGAAGATCGCCATCGCGCCCACCGTGGGCTTCCTGGTGCAGGTCATCAAGGGCACGGCGCTCGCGTCGGTGATCGGCTTCGTCGAACTCACAAAGGCCGGCAGCATGATTTCGAACGCCACCTTCAAGCCTTTCGTGGTGTTCAGCTGCGTGGCCCTGCTTTATTTCGTGCTGTGCTTTCCCGTGAGCCTGTACGCCAAGAACCTCGAGAGGAAATCCCATGGCCGCCGTGCTTGAACCGCAACAACAACCCGCCACCACGGTGGGCTCGCCCATCGTGCGCATCACGGCGCTGCGCAAGTCGTACGGCACCAACGAGGTGCTCAAGGGCATCGACCTCGACGTGAAGCGCGGCGAGGTGATCGCCATCATCGGCAAGAGCGGCTCGGGCAAGAGCACGCTGCTTCGCTGCATCAACGGCCTGGAGGTCTTCCAGGAAGGCTCGCTCACGGTGGACGGCAAGCCGCTGCTGCACGAGAGCGCCATGGCCATGCGCGAGCTGCGCCAGCGCGTGGGCATGATCTTCCAGAGCTTCAACCTGTTCCCGCACCTCACGGTCGGCAGGAACGTGATGCTCGCGCCCACGCTGGTGAAGAAGCGCAGCAGCCTCGAAGCCGCCTCGCAGGCGCGCAAGCTGCTCGCGCGCGTGGGCCTGGCCGAGAAGTTCGACGCCATGCCCGACCAGCTCTCCGGCGGCCAGCAGCAGCGCGTGGCCATCGCCCGCGCGCTGGCGATGGAGCCGGCCGTGCTGCTGTGCGACGAGATCACTTCCGCGCTCGACCCCGAGCTGGTGGGCGAGGTACTGCGCGTGGTGGAGTCGCTGGCCGACGAGGGCATGACGCTGCTGATGGTCACGCACGAGATGAGCTTCGCGCGCAAGGTCAGCGACCGCGTGATCTTCATGCACCAGGGCCGCGTGCACGAGATGGGACCGCCGGCGGAGCTGTTCGGCAATCCGCAGACGGCGGAGCTGAAGCAGTTCCTGTCGTCGCTGCACGACTGACGACCGCGCAGGCCGGCGTGGGCTATCCTCCTCCCGTGGCCTGCCTGTACATCGCGTCGATCATTCGCATCATCCCGAGAAGGATGGTGGGTTAGCGCGCAGCTTCACAGGCACATTCCACGCGACCCGCCCCAGGAGGCGGGTTTTTCGTTTCCCGGGGTGCTCTTCAAGACCCATCCAGCAGGAGAAACGAATTGACCGCCACATCCACCCCCGTGCTTCACATGGTCTGCGGCAAGATCGGCGCCGGCAAGTCGACGCTCACGAAGCAGCTCGCAACGGCGCCGGGCACGGTGCTGATCAGCGAGGACGCATGGCTCGCGGCGCTCTACCCGGGCGAGATCCGCGAACTGCCCGACTACGTGCGCTGCGCGGGCCGACTGAAGCAGGTCATGGCGCCCCACGTGGCCGGTCTGCTCCAGGCCGGCGTGTCGGTGGTGCTCGACTTTCCCGCCAACACGGTGGCCAGCCGCCAGTGGATGCGCGGCATCTTCGAGGCGACCGGCGCGGCGCACGCGCTGCACTTCCTCGACGTGCCCGACGCGGTCTGCAAGGAGCGCCTGCGCGCGCGCAACGCGAGCGGCACCCATCCCTTCGAGACGACGGACGAGCAGTTCGAGCTGATCACGAGCCACTTCGCCGCGCCGTCGCCGCAGGAAGGCTTCGACGTCGTGAGGCATGCCTGACGCCCAGGGCCGCTATGCTCCGTGCCCCATGCAGATCGAACAAGCCAGGCCCACCGAAGCCGCCACCGTCGCGGCCGTGTTGAACGAAGCCGCGCAATGGATCGCCGCCGAGGGCCGGCCGCTGTGGTCGGCGGCGGACGTCGCCCTCGAACGCATCCAGCGCGACACCGATGCCGGCAGCTACTTCATCGCTCGCAGCAACGGCGACGTGGCCGGCGTCATGCGGCTCGACCTCGAAGATCCGCACTTCTGGCCCGAGATCGAGGCCGGCACATCGCTGTACGTGCACAAGCTCGCGGTGCGACGCGCAGCCGCGGGGCAAGGCGTGCCCCTGCAGCTGCTGGCCTTCGCGCGCGAACGCGCCCGCGGCATCGGCCGGCCCTTCCTGCGGCTGGACTGCGTGGCCGACCGGGCGCCGCTGCGCTCGCTGTACGAGCGCTTCGGCTTCTCGCTGCACAGCGTGATCCGCAAGGGCGAATCGTCCTTCGCCCGCTACGAACTCGCGGTTCAGTCGCCCGACAGCTCGTCTTCCTGAGCCGGGGGGTCGGGTTCGGGCTCGGGCTGCTGCACGCTCCACCACAGCTTGCCCGTCACCCAGTGCCGCTCCAGGCCGGGCGGCGGCGCGGAGTTCTCGTCGCCCACCCACAGCACGCCGTGCCGGCGGATCTGCGCGACGCTCAGCCATGGGCTGGCCGTCATGTCGCCGTCGAGCAGGACCAGCGGCCGCTCGGGCATGCGCAGCGCGAAGGCGCTCGCGATCCGGGCGGAGCCGGCGACGATCCTGACCGGGCCGCCGAGCACGGTACGAGCCGGCGGCCCGATCCGCGCGGCAAAGTGCTCCGAACGAAACCCGGCGGACCTGCTCTTCGACAGGCCCAGGCCGCTCATCGGCGACATCACCCAGGTCATGGCGAACAGCAGTATCTGGACCGCGAGGAAGCCGGTCACGGCGTCGCGCCGTTCGATGCGGTGCCACCGGCCCTCGGGGAGAAAGAGCATCAGCGCCGCGCAGGTGAAGGACATGAAGGCGGTCCCCCACTGGAACTGGAGGTCGGCGCCGGTGACGAGGCCGATCAGCACGATGGTCAGCAGCGGCAGCAGCCCCCAGATGAGAAGGAAGACGCGGGCGTCCGGAGCGACGGCTGGAACCGGGTCGGGCGAAGCGGGCACGGTTTCGCGCCTCGTCTTCCACAGCAGGCCGGCCGCCAGCAGCAGCGCCGGACTCAGCCTGTTGCACTGGTCGGCAAGCCAGTGCACCGCGTGGGCCGCGCGCTGCGCGCAGGCCATCGCGGCGCCCAGCGAGGTATGGGCCGCGTAGCGGAACGGAAGGAAGTCGTGCGCCACCAGCCACCAGAGATGGGGCGCGAAGACCACGGCCGCGACCAGCGCGGCGTTCAGCAGGCCGCGCAGGTGCAGCGGATCGCGCCAGCCGCGCTGCGTGAGCCAGAAGACGATGACGCACAGGGCGGCCAGCACGACCTGGTACTTGGCCAGCGCGCCGAGCCCGAGCATCAGCCCCAGCGCGAGCCAGGCCCTCGGCGATCGGTCCGCGAAGGCACGCCAGCAGAACCATGCGGCCGCCGCCACGAACAGGAGCAGCACCGTGTTGTGGTTGTAGAAGTTGGTGCGGCCGCTGTAGTAGGTGATGCTCAGCGAGCCGAGCATGGCCAGGGCCGCGAAATGCCTGCCGGCCAGCTCGCGCACCAGCCGCCATGAAATCAGCAGCGCCCCCGAGATGACCAGCGCGCCCGCGGCGCCGACCACCCATTCGTGAATGCCGAAGAGCTGGACCAGCGGCCAGATCATCATCGTGGGCAGCGGCGGATGCTTGTGGTAGCCCCACTCGATGGAGCGCACCCAGACGAGCTGCTCGACCGAGTCGGTGGGCGGCGACCAGCTCAGGGCCATGAGGACCGAAACCCAGGCCACCGCCCAGACCGCCATCCACGCCACCGCGTCGGGCAGGTGGGCGTTCGCGGAACGACAAGGCGACGATGCCGGGGCGTCGCGGGTTTCCAGGCCGGTCGGGCGACCACCCGCATCCCCGGAGCTGTCGGGTTGAAGCAGCATGAAGAGCATCCGTGTGAGGAGGAAACGGGCAGGCGCCGAGGCTGCTCCGCCGCTCGCATGGGTTGGCATTTCCACCGCGCGGGAAACGCTGCCTGGTGCGCAGGCGGGAATATAGACACTATTTACTACGGCACTTTGCAATTCAGACAGAAAACTTTACGAACCGTTAAAAAACCGCGCCCATCCTCCCCCGCCTTCTTCGCCGCGTCAGGGAAGCGGCCCACGCCTGTGGCAAGCTCCGAGAAGCATGAACATTCGTAACCTGCATCCCACCTCCCGCCGCCGGCTCCTGCGCGCGCTGCTGGGCGCCGCAGCCCTGCAGGCGCCCTTCGCGGCACTGGCCGGCTTCAATTTCTTCACCAGCGAATACACGGCCAGCCGCGACGAGCTGCAGTCGCAGATCGCCAAGCGCTTCCCGGTGGCCGAGCGCTACGCCGAGATCTTCATGGTCGGCCTGCGCGACCCGCAGCTGGGCCTGAACGCGCAGGCCAACCGCGCGGCCATCACCGCCACCCTGACCATCGCGAGCCCCCTGCTGGCCGCCTCGCCGGTGCAGGGCGTGGTGTCGGTCAGCAGCGCGCTGAAGTACGACGCCAACGCGCGCGCCCTGCGGCTCGACCAGCCCAAGGCCGAGCGCCTCGAGCTGCAGGGCGTCGAGGGCCGCGACGCCGAGCGGCTGCAGAAGGTGGGTGCGGTGGTCGCCCAGGAACTGCTGCAGGGCCAGGTGCTGCGCAGCTTCACGGCCGACGAACTCACGGTCGGGCGCAAGACCTACGAGATCGGCGACATCACGGTGCAGGACAACGGGATCAAGGTGCAGCTCAAATGAAGACATCCGCCCTCCTCGCCGGCGCGCTCGTCCTGGCCGGCTGCGCCGCCATCGCGCCCACGGCCCGCCAGCACTTCGACCTCGAGGCCCATCGCGGCGGACGCGGGCTGGCGCCCGAGAACACGCTGGCCGCGTTCTCCAACGCCATCGACATGGGCGTGACCACGCTGGAACTCGACATCGGCCTCACCGCCGACGGCGTGGTCGTGATCTCGCACGACACATCGCTCAACCCCGACCACACGCGCGACGCGAGCGGTGCCTGGCTGGCACCGAAGAGCGGCGCCCCGATCCGCTCGCTCACGCTGGCGCAGTTGCAGAGCTACGACGTGGGCCGCCTCGACCCGGCGAGCAACTACGGCAAGCAGTTCGCGCTGCAGATTCCGCGCGACGGCGAACGCATTCCCACGCTGGCCTCGCTCTTCGAGCAGGTGCAGGCGCGCGGCGCCGACGCGGCCACGGTGCGCTTCAACATCGAGACCAAGATCGATCCGTCGAAGCCCGACGAGACTGCCGCGCCCGAGCCGATGGTGCGCGCGCTGCTCGCCGAGATCGACAAGGCGAAGATGGCCGACCGCGTGACCATCCAGAGCTTCGACTGGCGCACGCTGACGCTGGTCGGCAAGCTCGCGCCGCAGATGCCGCGCGCCTACCTCACGACGCCCCGCACGCTGAAGGACAAGCGCTGGACCGACGGCTTCGACCCGGCGAGCTTCGCCTCGGTGCCGCAGATGGTCAGGGCGGCGTCGGCCAACGCGCCGAGTCCGGTGATCTGGTCGCCGGCCTTCGCCGACCTGACGCCGGAAGTCATCAGGGAAGCGCAGAAGATCGGCATGAAGGTGCTGCCCTGGACCGTGAACCAGCGCGCCGACATGCAGCGGCTGATGGACTGGGGCGCGGACGGGATCATCACCGACTACCCCGACATCCTGCGCGACCTGATGCGCGAGCGCGGGCTGTCGCTGCCGCCACCGGGAAAGAACAGCAAGTCATGAGCGCCGCGCTGCAACTCGACGCCATCGCCGTGCGCATCGCGGCCCTGCGCGATGGCGGCGGATCGATCACCACGCTGTCGAACGAGGCCCGCGCCAGCACCGAGCTGCTGGGCGCCCTCCCCCCGCGCTACGGCGAGGTGCTGCTGAACCTGCTCGACCGGCTGGAGTCGGGCGCGCTCTTCAGCGAGGAAAGCTGTTCCTTCAGCCAGAAGGACCTGCTCGACAACCTGCAGGTGTGGGCGGACAAGGCCCGGAACCAGCTGGTGTATTGAGGCACCGGTTTATCATCCCGCCCCATGCGCACCCTGCTGCTCGCCATCATGATCGTCCTGCTGCCCGTTCGCGGCTGGCTCGGCGATGCCATGGCGGTCGAGATGGTGCGGCATTCGCTGCCGGCGGCGATGGCGATGGCTTCGCAGGAAGCTGCGCCCATGGCGACCGCGGCGGCCGAAGCCCATTGCCACGAGGCGATGGATGCCGGCGGCAGCGACATGAGCATGGACATGTCCTCCCATGGCAGCAGCCATGACGGCAGCAGCTCCGATCACTCCGATCACCAGGGCTGCGGCACCTGCACCGCATGCCAGGTCTGCCACACGGTGGCGCTGGGCGGCCTGCCCCTTGCCGACACCGTGAATGACGTCCCCCGCATGCAGCCCACGGCGCATGCCGCGCGCTTCGTCAGCGCCGAGCCCGTTTCGGGCCTGAAGCCACCCATTTCCTGATCTCCCTGCCCGTAGTCCGTCCGCAGTGAGCCCGTTCCGGCCCGCCGCGTCCGCCGTATTGCTCATGGAGATCGAACGTGAATTCCCCTGTCCGCCGGCAGCCTGCCGGCCTCCTTCGCTATCGGAAGCGTAGCGAACCGGATTCGCCTGCAGTTCGCAGGCCCCCGCTTTCATTCATCAGGTCCGGCGCCGCGCTGGCCGCCGCGCTGGTGCTCGCCGGCTGTGCGAGCCTCTCGCCGGACGGCGGCAGCGCCGACGTGCAGGCGCTGGTCGGCAACAACCCGCTGATGGCCGGCGCCACGGCGCAGCGCACGCCCGACGAAGCCTCGCAGAAGAGCGTCGACGCGCTGCTCGCCAGGCCGCTCGACGTCGAGGCCGCGGTGCGCATCGCGCTCATCAACGGCCCGCGCGTGCAGGACGCCTTCGCCACCCTGCAGCTGAGCGACGCCGACCGCGTGCAGGCCGCGAGCCTGCCGAACCCGGTGCTCTCCTTCAGCCGCCTGGCGCAGGGCAGCGAGCGCGAGTTCGAGCGGATGCTCAGCTTCAACGTGCTGGGCCTCGTCACGCTGCCCTGGCAGGCCCGATGGGCCGGCCAGCGGCACGAGGCGGCCAAGCTGCAGGCCGCGCAGAGCGTTCTGGTGCTGGCGGCCGACACCCGCCGCGCCTGGGTGCGCGCGGTGGCGGCGCAGCAAAGCGTGGCATACCTGCGCGACGCGAAGGAAGCCGCCGAAGCCGGCGCCGAACTCGCGCACCGCATGGCCCAGGTCGGCAACTGGAGCGCGCTGCAGCGCACGCGCGAGCAGCTGCTGCTGGCCGATGCCGCCGCGCAGCTGGCACGCGCAGAGCAAGCGGCCGTGGCTTCGCGCGAGCAGCTCACGCGGCTGATGGGCCTGAGCGGCGAGCGCGCCGCCAGCTACACGCTGCCCGATCGCCTGCCGCCGCTGCCGAAGGCACCGCCCGAGCTCGGCGACGTACAGGCGCTGGCGCTGCGCGACCGGCTCGACGTGCGTTCGGCGCAGGCGCAGAACGCCGCCGTGGCCGGCTCGCTCGGCCTCACGCACGCCACCAGCGTGATCAACGCGATGGAACTCGGCGTGGTGCGCAACACCACCTTCGACAACGACGCCGACCGCACGAAGAAGACCAAGCGCGGCTTCGAGCTGGAGCTGCCCATCCCGATCTTCGACTGGGGCCAGTCGCGCAACGGCCGTGCCGAGGCGCAGTACCTGCAGTCGGCGGCCCGCGTGCGCGACGTGGGCGTGCTCGCCGCGAGCGAGGCGCGCGAGGCATGGCAGGGCTGGAACACGGCCTATGCGCTGGCCCGCCGCTACCGCGACGATGTGCTGCCGCTGCGCAAGAAGGTCAACGAGGAGATGGTCCTTCGCTACAACGGCATGCTCGCCAGCGTCTGGGAACTGCTCGGCGAAACGCGCGCCAGCATGCTCGCGGTGAACGCGGGCATCGAGGCGCAGCGCGATTTCTGGCTGGCGGACACCGATCTGCAGCTGGTGCTCACGGGCAGCTCGCCCGGTGCAATGACGGCGCCGCAGACCGCGGCGGCCGGCGATGCCCCCGCAACGGGAGGCCACTGAAATGAACCGTCGAAACTTCTTCGCGGGCGCGGCCACGGCCGTCGCCGCCACCACCGTCAGCCGCGTGTCGATGGCAGCGCTGCCCGAACCCGTCTCCCAGGGCTCCACCGCCACCGCGCCGCCGCTGGTGCCGCCGAACGGCCGGCCCTACAACCCCGTCGTCACGCTCAACGGCTGGACGCTGCCCTGGCGCATGAACGCCGGCGTCAAGGAATTCCACCTCGTCGCCGAGCCCGTGGTGCGCGAGATGGCACCCGGCTTCAAGGTCAACATGTGGGGCTACAACGGCCAGTCGCCCGGCCCGACCATCGAGGTGGTGGAAGGCGACAAGGTCCGCATCTTCGTGACCAACAGGCTGCCCGAGCACACCACCGTGCACTGGCACGGCCAGCGCCTGCCCAACGGCATGGACGGCGTGGGCGGCATCACGCAGCCGCACATACCGCCGGGCAAGACCTTCGTCTACGAGTTCACCGCGCGCCGCCCCGGCACCTTCATGTACCACCCGCACGCCGACGAGATGGTGCAGATGGCGATGGGGATGATGGGCTTCTGGGTCACGCACCCGAAGGCCGAGCACCCGCTGATCGAGAAGGTCGACCGCGACTTCTGCTTCCTCCTCGGCAGCTTCGACGTGGAGCCCGGCAGCGCCACGCCCAAGGTCAACACCATGACCGACTTCAACATCTGGAGCTTCAACAGCCGCGTGTTCCCGGGCATCGACACGCTCAACGTGCGCAAGGGCGACCGCGTGCGCATCCGCGCGGGCAACCTCACGATGACCAACCACCCCATACACATCCACGGCCACGAGTTCGAGGTGACCGGCACCGACGGCGGCCCCGTGCCGCGCACCGCGCGCTGGCCCGAAGTGTCGGTGGACGTGGCGGTGGGCCAGATGCGACAGATGGAGTTCATCGCCGACGAGGAAGGCGACTGGGCGCTGCACTGCCACAAGTCGCACCACACCATGGGGCCGATGGGCCACGACGTGCCGACCATGATCGGCGTCGACCACAAGGGCGTGGCCGAGAAGATCCGCAAGCTCGTGCCCGACTACATGGTGATGGGCGACAAGGGCATGGCCGACATGGGCGAGATGGAGATGCCCATTCCCGACAACACCGTGCCGATGATGACCGGCACCGGCCCCTTCGGCTCGGCCGAGATGGGCGGCATGTTCACGCTGCTGAAGGTGCGGCGCGACCAGAAGCCGGGCGACTACCGCGATCCGGGCTGGTTCAGGCATCCGGCGGGCACGGTCGCGCGCGAAGTGCCGAACGCGAACGTGCCGCCGGCTACCCGCAAGGAAACGCCTGCGTCGCCGAAGGGCGGCAAGCCCGACGCGACCGTGCGCAAGCCCTCGGGGCACGACGCGCACAACCACTGACCCCTTCTCCTCTCCTCCTTTCTTTACGGAGCTCACCTCATGAAGAAGACACACCTCAAGTCCATCGCCGCCGGCCTCATGCTCGCGGCACTCGCCAGCGCCTCGTTCGCGCACGAGGCCCACGACAAACCCAAGCCGAAAGGCGCGGCCGAACTCGCCCCGGAGCAGAAGCCCTGGGGCATCGCGGGCAAGGCCGCCGCGGTGAAGCGCACCATCGACATCGCGATGGCCGACGACATGACCTTCACGCCCTCGGTCATCGAGGTTCGTGAAGGCGACACCATCCGCTTGCGGCTGAAGAACCGCGGAAAGGAGCTGCACGAACTCGTGCTCGGCACCACCGCCGAGATCGAGGCCCACGCGGCCATGATGAAGAAGTTTCCCGACATGGAGCACGACGACCCGTGGATGGTGCACGTGCCCGCCGGCAAGACCGGCAGCATGGTCTGGACCTTCAATCGCGCCGGCGACTTCGACTTCGCCTGCCTCGTGAAGGATCACTACGAGCTCGGCATGGCCGGCCGCGTGCGCGTGCTGCCCGCCGCCGGCAAGTCCTGAAGGAGAACGCCATGCGCAGAAGAAAGATGCTGCTGGCGCTGGCCTCCTCCGCCTTGCCCTTCGCCACGACGACCGCACTGGCCGCCGCGCCGATGGTCGAGATCTGGAAGGCCCCGAACTGCGGCTGCTGCCAGGACTGGGTGAAGCACCTGAACAAGAACGGCTTCGCCACTCGCGTGCACGACGAAGGCAACACGGCCGCGCGCAACCGGCTGGGCATTCCCGCGAAGCTGGGCTCGTGCCACACGGGCCTGGTCGGCGGCTACGCCATCGAAGGCCACGTGCCCGCGCGCGAAGTGCAGCGGCTGCTCAAGGAAAAGCCCAAGGCCGTCGGCCTCGCGGTGCCCGGCATGCCGGTCGGCTCGCCGGGCATGGACGGCCCCGCCTACGGCGACCAGCGCGATCCCTACGACGTGCTGCTGGTGCTGGCCGACGGCAGCACGCGCGTCTACCAGAGCTATCGCTGAAACCACCTCTCATTCCCTCATCCCCCAAGGAACCCATCATGAAGAAACTGCTCACCGCCCTCTCCGCCGCCCTGCTCGCCGCTGCCGCCTTCGCGCAAGCCGCCCTGCCCTCCGTCGAGGGCGAAGTCCGCAAGGTCGACACCGACGCGAAGAAGATCACGCTGAAGCACGGCGACATTCCCAACCTCGAGATGACGGGCATGACGATGGTCTTCCGCGTGAGCGACCCTGCGCTGCTCACGAAGGTGAAGCCTGGCGACAAGGTGCAGTTCACGGCCGACAAGGTCGACGGCGCGCTCACGGTGCTGTCGATCGCGCCGTCGAACTGAGGCCTGCGTTCGCCCTCGTCCTCAATGCCGCTTCGAACAGGGCATTGAGCTCGCGCTGCGGGATCTGGCTGCGCGCGTAGGACACCGTTCCGAGCGCGTGCAGCTCCTGCGCGCTGCGCCTGACCAGCGCCATCACCGAGCGCGCGATCGAGCCGCCCACGCTGATCCGCACGGCACCGGCCTCGATCAACTCGAAAGCGCCGGCCGTCGCCTCGTTCAGCCCCACCACGATGTTGAGGGGGCCCGCGATTTCGCGCGCCAGCGTGCGCACGAGAGCCGGGTCGGTCACGCCCGGCACGAACACGCAGTCCGCGCCCGCCTCGATGAAACGGTTGGCACGCCGGATCGCGATGCCCAGCGCGTCGTCGCCGGGAAACCGGAACTGGAACGCGTCGGTGCGCGCGTTCAGCACGAAGCCGCCGCCCGCGGCATCGATCGCGCCGCGGGCCGCCGCGATGCGATCGACGGCCGGCTTCTCGTCGAACAGCCGCCCGCGCGCGGCATCGGTGTCCTCGATGTTGCCGCCCGCCGCGCCGGCCTCGATGGCCATGCGGATGGTGTCGGCGACGTCCGCGGGCTCGTCGCCGTAGCCTGCCTCCAGGTCGGCATTCACGGGAATGTCCACCGCCGCGGCGATCTTCCTCACCACCTCGAGCATCTCCTCACGGCCGACCGAGAGGCGGGCGTCCCTCACGTTGTAGTCGGGCCGTCCCAGCGAGAAGGCGATGCCCGCGCTGGTGGTGCCTATGGCCTTGAAGCCCTCCGATGCGAGCAGGACCGCGCTGCCCGGGTCCCAGGCGTTGGGCATGACGAAGCCGCCGCCCGCCCTGTGCAGTTCGAGAAAGGCGCGGCCGCGCGCCGCACGTGTCTTCTGGTCCATTCCGGCTCCGTCGTGGTCGATGAAAGGCCTCGATGGTGGATTTCGGTTCGGCGTGCGTCAAACGCATAATATTTCTCCAACCCATCTATTTCTTGCATGGATTGCCTCGCATGGATTCGGAAGCACTCGCCACATTCCTGATGGTCCACCGGCAAGGCGGCGTCTCCGCCGCCGCGACCGCGCTGTCGCGCACGCAGTCGGCCATCAGCCGCCGCCTCGCGCTGCTCGAGGAAGAACTCGGCGCCGTGCTGTTCGAACGCGTGGGCCGCGGGCTCCGGCTGAGCCAGGCGGGAGAGGCGCTGCTGCCGCATGCCGAGAAGGTGGCCGCGGCGCTGGGCGATGCGGTCGCCGCCGTGCAGGCCGCGAAGTCGGACGCGGCGGGCACCGTGCACATCGCGGCCGTCGGCACGCTCGCGAGTTCGGGACTGGCTGCGATGCTCGCGAGGCTGCGCGCATCGCTTCCGGGCCTCGACATCCGGCTGCAGACGGCCACCAGCGCGGAGGTCAGCGAGAAGGTGCGCGCCAGCGACGTGGCGGTGGGCTTGCGCTACTACGAAGACCCGTCGCCCGACCTCCTGTGCAAGGTCGTTCATCACGAGCAACTGGTGGTGGCATGCGCGCCCTCTCATCCGCTTGCGGGCAAGCGGTTGAAGTCGCTGGTGCGGCTCTCGAAGGAGCGGTGGCTGGCCTTTCCCCAGCCGCCCCGGCGCACCGAGCCTCATGCGGAGGCGATCTTTTCGCAGTTCCTGGTGCGGGGCGTGGAACAGGTCGACTGGAGCGCCGTCGACAGCCTCACGGCGCAGAAGCGGCTGGTCGAGGCCGGCTTCGGCCTGGCGTTCCTGCAGCAAAGCGGCATTGCCGAGGAAGTCGCGCGGGGAAGCCTCGCGCTGATCCACGTCGCGGACCTGGACGTGCGCGTTCCGGTGGCGTGCGTGGTGCGCCGCTCGGCGTTTCTCAGCCGCGCGACGCACGCGCTGCTTGCCGAGCTGGAGCACGGCGAGTTCTAGCGGGGAGCTAGAAGCGAGCCGGGTCGAAGGGCTTTAGCGGAATCTCCGGCGCAATGCCCGCGAGCAGCTGCGTCGCCAGCCGCCCGGTGCGCGCCGAGCCGCACAGGCCGACGTGCCCGTGACCGAAGGCCAGCACGACGTCGGCGCTGGCTGCCGCCGGGCCGATGCAGGGCAGCCCGTCGGGCAGGCTCGGGCGGTGTCCGAGCCAGTGCTTCACCGTCGAAGGCGAGCCCGGCGCGGGCCGAGCCAGCGAGGGAAACATCGATCGAAGGTGCGTGTGCAGGATCTCCGCACGGCGCCAGTCGGGCGCTGCCTCGAGCCCGGCGATCTCCACCTGCCCGGCCGCGCGCA
The DNA here is from genome assembly GCF_900109805.1 of Variovorax sp. YR750. NCBI lineage: Bacteria > Pseudomonadati > Pseudomonadota > Betaproteobacteria > Burkholderiales > Comamonadaceae > Variovorax > Variovorax sp. YR750. The sequence goes on along the minus strand of NZ_FOBJ01000005.1, from coordinate 459,758 downwards.
GGCCGCCGTCCATCCAGTGGGCGATGAGCTTGCCGTCGGCCACCATCGTCGGCGTGCGCGGTCCGGCAGCGGCGTCTTCGACGACCACGTGATAGCCGCGCTCCGACTCCAGCGGCACCGCGGAGCCGGCCGCGGCGGCCAGCGGGCCCGAGCGCGCGCCGGCACAGATGGCGGCGCCGTCGCAGGCGATCTCGCCGGCTTCGGTGAGCACCGCGCGCAGCCGGCCTCCTTCGATGCGGAAACCCGTCGCGCGGGTCGCGATGCGTTCGGCGCCCGCCTCGAGCGCATGCCGCGCGAGGGCCGCCACGTAGCTGCCCGGATCGCGGCAATGGCCGGCCTCGGGCACGAAGATGCCGAAGGTGTAGCGCGCATGCAGGTCGGGTTCGCGGCGACGCAGTTCGTCCTGCGGCCATTCCTCCCACTGCACCCCGGTCCGCCGGCGCACGCGCCAGCCGAGCGCGTCGCCGTCGAACTCGGCGCGGGACAGGTAGGCGTGCAGCAGACCGCGCTGCTCGACGAGCTGCGGCACGCCGGCCTCTGCGGCCAGCCGCGCGTGCAGGACTGGCGCATCGGCCAGCAGCGTGCGCAGGGCGTCCGCCGTGCGCTGCACGCGCGCCTCGGTCCAGCCTGAAGCCAGGTAGCGCAGCAGCCACGGCATGGCGCGGGGCAGGTAGCGCCAGCGCAGGGCGAGCGGCCCGAGCGGGTCGGCCAGCCAGCCCGGCACCTTGAGCCACGCCCCCGGCAGCGCGGGCGGCACCACGGAATGCGACGACAGCCAGCCGGCATTGCCGTAGCTCGTCGCGTGCGGGCCGCCCGGCTCGCCGGGCTCCACCACCGTCACGCGCAGGCCCGCGCGCAATGCCTCGATGGCGGTGGCGCTGCCTACCGCGCCGGCACCGATCACGACCACGTGGCGCCTGCCGTCGGCGGCACCCGCGGCGGAAGAGAAACTTCTTGCAACCGTCATGCCGGGAATCGTAAGGGGTGCGGTCTCATAATCGGCCGCCATGTCAGCCCCGTCTTCTTCACTCTCACATTCCGCCGGTGCCATCACCGACGTCGCCGGCATCGAGGTCGGCCACTTCACCGAAACCCGCCGCCCCACCGGCTGCACCGTGATCATGGCGCGCGACGGCGCCGTGGCCGGCGTGGACGTGCGCGGCGCGGCGCCCGGCACTCGCGAGACCGACCTGCTCGCGCCCGGCAACTTCGTGCAGCAGGTGCACGCCGTGGTGCTCGCGGGCGGCAGCGCCTGGGGCCTGGCCGCCGCCGAGGGCGCGATGCGCTGGATGGAGGAACGCAAGATCGGCATGGACGTGCGCTTCGGTACCCTGCCCATCGTGCCGGCCGCCGTGCTGTTCGACCTGCCCATGGGCGACGCGCGCATCCGCCCCGATGCCGCGGCCGGCTATGCCGCCTGCGAGGCCGCCGGCACCGCCGCACCCGCCGAGGGCAACGTGGGCGCCGGCACCGGCGCGCTGGTGGGCAAGCTCTTCGGCGTGCAACGTGCGATGAAGGGCGGCATCGGTACCGCCTCGGTCAAGGTCGGTGGCATCACCGTAGGCGCGCTGATCGCGGTGAACTCGCTGGGCGACGTGATCGACCACGACACCGGCCAGCCCGTGGCCGGCGCGCGCACCGAGGACGGCAAGGCCCTGCTCGACACGCGCCGCGCTCTGCTGCGCGGCCTGAGCCCCAAGCCCCTGCTCGCGGGCACCAACACCACCATCGGCGTGATCGCCACCGACGCGGTACTGACCAAGGTGCAGGCCAACCGGCTCGCCAACGTGGCGCACGACGGCCTGGCGCGCGCCATCAACCCGGTGCACACCATGAGCGACGGCGACACGCTGTTCGCGCTGGCCACCGGCCGCGTGCCGCTGGAGGGCGATGCTCCCGGCATGACGGTGCTCAGCACCATGGCCGCCGAGGCCGTCGCCATCGCCACGCTGCGCGCGGTGCACGCGGCGCGCACGGTGACGGTGGGCGACCTGCACATTCCCTGCGCGGCGGACCTGGGCTCGGCGCGCGGCTGAAAACAGGAGGGACCACCATGGCGTTCCCCAGAACCCTGAAGCTGATACTGCTGTCGATCCGCGACCTGATCGCTTCGGCAGGGCCGATCGTGTTCATCGTCATCGGGCTGCTGATCGCCGCCTACTGGTGGCTCCAGCCCCAGCCGCCCAAGCACGTGACGCTGGCCACCGGTCCCACGGGCAGCGCCTACGCGCAGTTCGGCAAGCGCTATGCCGAGGCGCTGCGGCACAACGGCATCGAGGTGGAGCTCAAGCCCACCTCGGGCTCGACCGAGAACCTGCAGCTGCTGCGCACCGGCGGCGCGGATGTGGGCTTCGTGCGCGGCGGCAGCGCCGACCCGGTGGCCGACGAGGAAGCCGGGCTCACCTCGCTGGGCAGCCTGTTCTACGAGCCGATCTGGCTCTTCTACCGCACCGAGTCGGCCCAGAAGATCGACCGAAAGACCGCCACGCTGACCTCGCTCGCCCAGCTGCGCGGCCTGCGCGTGAACGTCGACCTGCCGGGCAGCGGGCTGCCCGACATCATGGAGCGCATGCTCAAGGCCAACAGGCTCGGCCCGGACGACCTGCTGCTGTCGAACCTGGAGCAGGCCTCCGCCGCCGAGGCGCTGGAGGCCGGCATCCTCGACGCCATCGTGCTGTCTTCCGCGCCGCAGTCTCCGCAGGTGCAGCGGCTGCTGCGCTCCGGCGACGTGAAGCTCATGGACTTCGGGCAGGCCGACGCATACTCGCGGCGCTTCCCGTTCCTCTCTCCGGTGACACTGCCGCGCGGGATGATCGAGCTGTCGAAGGACATGCCGCCGCAGGACGTGTCGCTGCTCGCGGCCACCACTTCGCTGCTGTCGCGCGACGAGACGCATCCGGCCCTGCGCCAGCTGTTCGCGCAGGCGGCGCAGTCGGTGCACAGCAGCGCGGGCTGGTTCAACCGGACGCGCGACTTCCCCAACACCCGCACCAGCGAACTGCCGGTGAGCCCCGAGGGCGACCGCGCCATCAACGGCACGCCGCCGATCTGGCAGCGCTACCTGCCCTTCTGGGCCAGCAACCTCGTCGAGCGCATGTGGCTGGTGCTTGGCGGCCTGCTGGTGCTGATGCTGCCGCTGAGCCGCGTGGTGCCGCCGCTGTACCAGTTCCGCGTGCGCCGGCGCGTGTTCCGCTGGTATGCGCGGCTGCGCGACATCGAGGCGAAGGTCGATACGGAAACGCTGGCGAAGGAGGACGAGCGGAAGTCGCTGCTCGAGGACCTCGACCAGCTCGACCGCGTGGTCAACAAGGTGGCTGTGCCGCTGTCGTACGCCGACGAGCTCTACGCGCTGCGCAACAACATCTACGCGGTGCGCAAGCGGGTGCTGGCCAAGGCGCCGCAGGCGGGCGTGGCCGGCGCGGCCACGGCAGCGGCGAACGATGCCGTCTGACAAGACCCGGCCCACGACCCCGCGCACGCTGATCGACTTCGCGCAGCCGCACGGCGACGCGCGCAGATTGCGCCTGGGCTTCGGCGCACCGTCGCGCGTGCTGGTGGCGCGCACCGCGGCCGAGGTACACCCCGTGCTCGACGCCGTCGAGGCGCTCGCCCGCGAGGGGCGATGGTGCGTGGGCTATCTGCGCTACGAGGCAGCCGAGGCATTCGACCGCGCGTTCGCGGTGCACACGGAGGACGGGCCGCTGGCCTGGTTCGGCGTGCACGACGAGGCCCTGCCCTGGCCTGAAGCACCGGGCGACGACGCCGCGCCTTCGATCGACTGGCAACCCGGCATCTCGCGCGCCGACTTCGACCGGCGCATGCAGGCCATCCACCGCGCCATCACGGACGGCGAGCTCTACCAGCTCAACTACACCGCCGCGCTGCATGCCCGCTTCGATGGCGACGCGCAGACCCTGTTCATGGCGCTGCGGCAGGCTCAGCCCGACGGCTACACCGCCTTCATCGACACCGGCGAGGAGCAGGTGCTGTCGGTGTCGCCCGAACTGTTCTTCGACTGGCGGGGCGACCGCATCCTGACGCGCCCGATGAAAGGGACGGCCCCGCGCGGCGCCACGCCCGCAGAGGACGAAACGCTCGCGCAGCGGCTTCGCACGGTGCCGAAGGAGCGGGCCGAGAACGTGATGATCGTGGACCTGATCCGCAACGACCTCTCGCGCGTGGCGCGGCCTTTCTCGGTGCGCGTGCCGCGCCTGTTCCACACCGAGGCGCTGCCGACCGTGTGGCAGATGACCTCCGACGTAGAAGCGCTCGTGCGCGAAGGCACCACGCTGGCCGACGTGTTCGGGGCGCTGTTCCCTTGCGGCTCGATCACCGGCGCACCCAAGGTCAGCGCGATGCGCATGATCCGCGAGCTTGAACCCGAGGCGCGCGGCGTGTACTGCGGCGCCGTGGGCATCGTGCGGCCCGGAGGCCATGCCACCTTCAACGTGCCGATCCGCACCGTGACGCTGCGAAACGGCGAGGCGCGCTGCGGCATCGGCAGCGGCATCACGGCCGATGCGCGGGCCGATGCGGAGTGGGAGGAATGGCATCACAAGCGCGCCTTCCTGGACCGGGCAGGCCAGGCCTCGACGCCATCGTTCGACCTGCTCGAAACGCTCGCGCTGGCGGACGGCGAACTGCGCGACGCGCCCGAGCACCTGGCGCGCATGGCGGCCGCGGCGGCGCACTTCGGCCGCCCGTGGAACGAGGAGACGGTCGCCCGCTGCCTCGACGGACTGAAGGCGCGTCATGCCGCGGGCATGTGGCGCGTGCGCCTGCTGCTCGATGCGCAGGGCACGCCGCGTGCCGAGGCCTTCGCGATGGAAGCGCCGCCGGCGCGCGTGCGCCTGCAACTCGCAGAGCGGCCATTCGACGAAGCCCACGGCGATTTCACCCGATTCAAGACCACCCGCCGCGCCCACTACGAAGCCTTCGCGCCCACCGCCCCGGGCGTGTTCGACACCCTGTTGTGGAACCGCGACCGCGAAATCACCGAATGCACGCGCGGCAACATCGCCCTGCTGCTCGACGGCCGCTGGGTCACGCCACCCTTGCACTGCGGTTTGCTGAACGGCATCGGCCGCGCCAACCGCGTGCGCGGCGGCCAGCTTGCCGAAGCGGTCGTTCGGGTAGACGATCTGCCCCGGGTGCGGGCCCTGGCCTTCGTGAACAGCCTGCGCGGCTGGCTGGATGCCGACCTGGACGGCTTTCAAAAATAGTTCGGCAAGGCGCTTGACTTAGAGCGCGCTCTAATTTCGAGAATCAACGCCATGGAAACCAGTCTGACCATTGCGGAAGTCGCGGAACGAACCGGCCTCACGGCCTACACGCTGCGCTACTACGAACGCATCGGGCTGATCGCCGCGGTGTCCCGTGCACCCGGCGGTCAGCGGCGCTATGCGAGCGCCGACATGGACCTGCTGGATTTCCTGTTGCGCCTGCGCGAAACCGGCATGTCCATCCAGGGCATGCAGGCCTTCGTCAGGCTTCGAAGCCAGGGGGACGCCAGCGTCGGCGAACGGCGCGAGATGCTCGAACGGCACCTCGTCGAAGTTCAGGCCAAGGTGGCGGCGCTGCAGCAATCCATGCAGGCGCTGTCGTTCAAGATCGACCACTACAGCGAGATCGAGAAAACGCAGAAGCGTCCTCCCAAGTCGGGCAAGGCCCGGGAAGGAAAGACGAGCGATGACGAACACGCAAAAAGACCAGGGCCAAAGCGACAACCAGCGCTACGCGCGTGGCCTGGCCAGGCTTCATGAGATCGACGGCGAAGGCGGCGTCAAGGTGGTCGAGAGCCTGGCCGGCATCGCGCCGGACTTCGGCCGCCTGGTGATCGAGTTTCCGTTCGGCGACATCTACTCGCGCCCCGGCCTCGACCTGCGCTCCCGCGAGATCGCGACGGTGGCCGCGCTCACCGCCATGGGCAATGCCGCGCCGCAGCTGAAGGTGCACATCCAGGCCGCGCTGAACGTCGGCGTGACGCGCGACGAGGTGGTCGAAATCATGATGCAGATGGCGGTGTACGCGGGCTTCCCCGCGGCGCTCAACGGCATCTTCGCGGCGCGCGACGTGTTCGCGGCGGACGATGAAAAAAGCGCGCGGCCCCTTGCGGAACCACGCGCTCTTGTCGAAACAGCCGAAGCCGCCTGAGCCTTACTTCAGCGCCTTGTAGCGCATGCGCTTGGGCTTGGCGCCCTCTTCGCCCAGGCGCTTCTTCTTGTCGGCCTCGTACTCCTGGTAGTTGCCGTCGAAGAAGGTCCACTGGCTGTCGCCTTCGGCCGCGAGGATGTGCGTGGCGATGCGGTCGAGGAACCAGCGGTCGTGGCTGATCACCATGACCGTGCCGGCGAATTCGAGCAGCGCGTCTTCGAGCGCGCGCAGCGTTTCCACGTCCAGGTCGTTCGACGGTTCGTCAAGCAGCAGCACGTTGCCGCCGGCGATCAGCGTCTTGGCCAGGTGCAGGCGGCCGCGTTCACCGCCCGACAGCGTGCCCACCTTCTTCTGCTGGTCGGCGCCGTTGAAGTTGAAGCGGCCCGCATATGCGCGGCTGGCCATCTGGAACTTGCCGACGTTGATGATGTCGAGGCCGTTCGAGATGTCTTCCCACACGGTCTTCTGGTCGCCCAGCGCGTCGCGCGACTGGTCGACGAAGGCCATCTTCACGGTCTGGCCGATGACGACCTCGCCCGAATCCGGCTTTTCCTTGCCCGCGAGCAGCTTGAACAGCGTCGACTTGCCGGCGCCGTTCGGGCCGATGATGCCGACGATGGCACCCGCCGGGATGTTGAAGCTCAGGTTGTCGATCAGCATGCGGTCGCCGAAGGACTTGCTGACGTTCTTGAACTCGAACACCTGGCTGCCCAGGCGCTCGGCCACGGGAATGAAGATCTCCTGCGTTTCGTTGCGCTTCTGGTATTCGACGTCGCTCAGCTCCTCGAAGCGGGCCAGGCGCGACTTGCTCTTGGCCTGGCGGGCCTTCGGGTTCTGGCGCGACCACTCGAGCTCCTTCTTCAGGGCCTTGGCGTGGGCTTCCTCGCTCTTCTGCTCCTGCGCCAGGCGCTCGCCCTTCTGCTCGAGCCAGGTGCTGTAGTTGCCCTTCCATGGAATGCCGCGGCCGCGGTCCAGTTCGAGAATCCACTCGGCGGCGTTGTCGAGGAAGTAGCGATCGTGGGTGATGGCCACCACGGTGCCCGGGAAGCGCTGAAGGAACACTTCGAGCCACTCGACCGATTCGGCGTCAAGGTGGTTGGTCGGTTCGTCGAGCAGCAGCATGTCGGGCTTGCTCAGCAGCAAGCGGCACAGCGCGACGCGGCGCTTTTCGCCGCCCGAGAGCACGCCGATCTTGGCGTCCCAGGCCGGCAGGCGCAGGGCGTCGGCGGCGATCTCGAGCTGGTGCTCGGAATCGGTGCCGGCGGTGGCGATGATGGCCTCGAGCTCGGCCTGTTCGGCGGCAAGTGCGTCGAAGTCGGCGTCTTCGGCTGCGTACAGCTCGTAGACCTCTTCCAGGCGCTTCTTGGCCGCGTTGACGGCGCCCATCGATTCCTCGACCGATTCGCGCACGGTGTGCTCGGCGTTGAGCTTGGGCTCCTGCTCCAGGTAGCCGATGGTCAGGCCGGGCATCGGCAGCGCCTCGCCCTCGATTTCCTTGTCGACGCCCGCCATGATCTTGAGCAGCGTGGACTTGCCCGAGCCGTTCAGGCCGAGCACGCCGATCTTGGCGCCGGGGAAGAAGGACAGCGAAATGTCTTTCAAGATCTGCCGCTTGGGCGGCACGGTCTTGCTGACACGGTTCATCGAATAGACGTATTGAGCCATGTGTGGTTGGTTACCTTGGGTAGCGGGATTCGAAGGGATGCGCGGTCGCCGGAATGGAGGCATTCGGGCGCGGCAAACCACCGATTATCGACTCATGCGACAATAGACCCCGTTGCCGGGTCCAGTTGCCCGCAACACCGGCTCTCTGCCGGGGACGAAGAAAGCGCCATTTCAACCCTTTCGCAAGGGCGGACTTTCCGGCTCCCACCCCTGACCCTCATCTGCCTTGACTGGCTCGGCGTCGTCTTTAGACGCCTGGCGGGCCGATGCCACCGCGCCGTGTATGGCGCTTGTTGTTTCCAATGACTTTTGACGAACTGAAGCTGGCCCCCGCCATCTTGAAGGCTGTGCACGAACACGGCTACGACTCCCCCACCCCCATCCAGGCGCAAGCCATCCCCGCGGTGCTCGAGGGCCACGACCTGCTCGGCGGCGCCCAGACCGGCACCGGCAAGACCGCCGCCTTCACGCTGCCGATGCTGCACAAGCTCAGCATGACCCGCAGCGCCACCAACAAGTTCGGCGGCACCGGCGTGCGCGCCCTCGTGCTGACCCCCACCCGCGAACTCGCCGCGCAGGTCGAGGAATCGGTGCGCACCTACGGCAAGTACCTGCAGCTGAGCTCGACCGTGATCTTCGGCGGCGTCGGCATGAACCCGCAGATCAGCAAACTCAAGAGCGGCGTCGACATCCTCGTGGCCACCCCCGGCCGCCTGCTCGACCTGCAGCAGCAGGGCATGCTCGACCTGAGCCAGGTCCAGATCCTCATCCTCGACGAAGCCGACCGCATGCTCGACATGGGCTTCATCCACGACGTGCGCAAGGTGCTGGCGCTGGTGCCCAAGGAAAAGCAGAGCCTGCTGTTCTCGGCCACCTTCAGCGACGAGATCCGCGACCTGGCCGCCACGCTGCTGCGCAACCCGCAGAGCATCCAGGTCACGCCGCGCAACACCACCGTGCAGCGCATCACCCAGGTGATCCACCCCGTGGGCCGCGGCAAGAAGAAGGCGCTGCTCGCGCACATCATCAACGAGAACAAGTGGAGCCAGGTGCTGGTGTTCACGCGCACCAAGTTCGGCGCCAACAGCGTGGCCGAATTCCTCACCAAGAACGGCATCGAGGCGATGGCGCTGCACGGCAACAAGAGCCAGAGCGCCCGTACCCAGGCACTGGCCGGCTTCAAGAGCGGCGAGCTGCGCGCGCTGGTGGCCACCGACATCGCCGCCCGCGGCATCGACATCGACGAGCTGCCGCACGTCGTGAACTACGAGATCCCGAACGTCAGCGAAGACTACGTGCACCGCATCGGCCGCACGGGCCGCGCCGGCTCCAGCGGCGAGGCCGTGAGCTTCGTGTGCCTGGACGAGGAAGGCTTCATGCAGGAGATCGAGCGCTTCACGAAGCAGACGATCCCCGTGCAGGTCATCGAGGGCTACGGCCCCGAGGAAGGCGAACGCGCCGAGCCCATCGCCATGGGCCGCCAGACCATCTGGGGCGGCGCCGGCCGTCCGCCGAGCCGCGAAGTGATGCAGGCGGCCGCCAAGGCCGCACGCACCGAGATGCTGCAGCGCATCCGCGAGAACAAGGCCGGCCAGGGTGGCGGCAACGGCGGTGGCAACGGTGGCCAGCGCCGTGGCGGTGGCCAGGGCGGCGGCAACGGCCAGGGCCGCAACGCCAATGGCGGCGGCCAGGGTCAAGGCCAGGGCCCACGCGGCCAGGCCCCCCGCCCGCAGCAAGCCCGCGGCCCGCAGGGCCCGGCACGCGCGCCGCAGCACCACCATCACGCACCGCATGAAGAGCGCCAGCCGCGCCACCACGGCAACAGCCACAGCCCGACGCAGGCCAACCAGGTCGCGCACCTGCGCGCCGAATCGGTCGGTGGCGGCGGTGCCGGCCAGCCCGATCCGCTTCGCACCAGCGTCGACCACATGGGTGGCCGCGGGCGTGGCGGCCGTTCGGGTGGCGGTGGCTACGGTGGCGGCAACCGTTCGGGCGGCGGTGGCCGCTCGGGTGGTGGTGGCTACGGCGGTGGTGGCAATCGCTCCGGTGGCGGTGGCGGCCGTTCGTTCGGCCGCTGAGATGCGCGGGTAGCACGAGCTACCCGCCCCTTCCTGCGACAACAAGCCCGGGCGGAGCCGGAGAACCGATCACCGCCGCGCCCCGGCAAGCCCGGGGCCGAAGACCTAGAACGGCCAGGCCGGTTTCGATGCCGTCATGTCGACCCTGACGGCGGTGTCGTGGTTGTTGGTGTTGTCGTTGGCATAGAACAGCGCGGCCTCCTTCGCGAAGCCGTAGCTGCTCACCTGGGCAGCCGCTGCAGCCGAATAGGTGATACCCCAGAGGTCGAACGTCGCCCTTTGGTCGCGCTCCGTCATCCAGGACAGCGCGATGAGCAGGTTGTCATTGCCACTCGAATCCTGCGGTCGGAGGGCGTAGTTCCCATATCCCAGCCTGTCCTTGTATGCAGCCCAATCGGCCTTGGCGAGCAGGCGCTGGTGCAGGTAGAGCTGAGTGAAGAGCTCCCATCCGCGCGCCTTGTCGCCCGTGCGTTCCGCCCAGTAGTGGATCCACTGGACATAGAACGCCAGGCGCTCCCCGTTCTGTGCCGCGTATTCAGCCGAACCCCAGATGCGGCGGTAGGCCCCCTGAACGGGGTCCGCTTCGGCGCGAGCGGCCACGATCATGTCGAACGCCGAGCGATAGTCGACCCGCCCCTTCTCCAGATCGACACCAAGCTCGCGCAGCAATCGCCAGTTCTTGTGCAGCGGGAACAGGTTGTTGGAGACCTCCGCGCTGCGGTCGGTGTAGACGTTGAGAGCGCCCTGCTGCAGGTTGTGCCCCAGCTCGTGGCTCTCACCCCAGCCGCGCGGATTGAAGCCCCAGGAGATGTCGACAGGGTTGCCCGCGCAACCGATTCCGCACCTGGCACGGAAATCCGCGTTGAAGTGCTGGATGTCGGGAGTCCGGTGCAGCTTGTCGTTGGTGCAGTCCCAACCCCACGCCGCGCAGTTCTTCAGGATTGCCGTCGGCAGCGTCTTGCCCGGAACCACCAGACCAGCCAGATGGTAAGCATCATCGACCACGTAGCCGCGCAACTCCTGCAGATAGCGGCCCAGATCGCCACCGAAGACGGCATCCTTCAAGGCCTCTTTCATCATGTCCACGCGCGTGTGAATTTCGACGCCGGGCAGCCTGATCTCGGCCCAGTCGAAGTCCGTGGCATCGAACTTCGCCTTGAAGTCGGCAACGCTGCCATCGTTGGAAAGATCGAGGAACGGATGCCGGGCAACGCCGCGAATGCGCAGCCGGACCTTGGCATCGGCAGGCGCACCGGCAAACACCAGCTGCAGCGTTCCTCCATACGGGCTCGTGATGTGGGTGACGGCCTGTGCGTCCAGCGCAATGGCCGGGCTTCGGACAAACCGGGGGCGGTCGTACTTCTCGGACCACAGCTTCGTCGTGTTGGGGTCCTGGGTGTTGATCTGCAGGGAAAGAGTCGCGCCCGCTGCATCGACAACCTGCACGGCCACCGTCCGGCCGGGAACTGCAAAACGCCCGAGCGCGATGAAGCCGGACTCCTGCGTCAGCGGGATGGTCACCACCTCATCGGCGGTCGACACTTCGAACCGCGCCGCTGTCCCTTTCATGAACGAGCCGAGATCCGACTGGGCACCGCCCTTGGGTCGAACATAGGCAACCAGGCTGTCGGCCACAGCTGCTTGCATGAAAGCCCCGGCCTGGCTCTCCTTGCTCATCGGGTACCTGATCCCTCGCCGCGTAACGTCGGCCCAGAGCACGAGGAGGCGAGACAGGTTCGTCGACGGCTGCTCGAAGAGATTGCGACCGGAGAGACTCAAGGCGTCGATCTTTTCCCTGAACATCTCGGCAGGTACGAGCACATCGCGCTGGAGGTCGACGACCCTGCTGCAGTCGTTCTCCCTGCATGCGCTCCAGTCGTAGTCGGTGCGCCAGTCGTTCTCGACCATCCTCCGCAGCAGCGGCACGACGCCGCCGAACTGAGCCAGCGCGGCCTTGTTTGCAGCGGCGGTACGCCCCTGCGCCACGGCGTCGTCGTAGAAGAAATTGCCGGCGTGTCCGCCGAGCAGCATCCCCATGCCGGACAGCACCCTGCGACTCGCCTGGTTTTCGTTCCAGTACTTCGTATGAACGTACAGGACCGGCTGGCCCGCGGCTACCAGCCTGGCCATCTGCGTCTCGAGCGCCGGGTTGTTCGTGACCTCGGATCCCAGCAAAAGCAATTGCGAGCCGTTGCCGCAGCTGTCGGCGACCGAAGGGTCGCATGCCGTCACGGACACATCCACGCCTGCGCGCTTGAAGCCATTCTTCACTACCGTCGGATCGATGCCTGCGTAGCTCAGCTTGATCGAATCCGGCAGCGGCTTCGAGGCATCCGCCGTGAGCAGCCAGCTCAGCAGGCGCCGGAACGCCGGTGCATGCGCGAGGTTCTGCGACTGATCGAACTGCTGGAGGATGTTCGCGCCGTAGCCCGCACTGCGGCCACCTGCCGCCGTGCTCACGGTGGCGAGAACCTTGCCCTTGTCGCCGACGACCAGAGGCTGGGCGGTCTCGACGTTCGCCGGCAGCACGAACTGGGAGTTTCGATCCGGCTTGTACTCACTGCTCTCGACACCGTACAGCGCCGCTGGCAAGTCCGCTTGCCGGGTCGAGAGCTCCTTTGCGAAATCGTGCGCGCACCTGGCTATGGCCGCAGCGTCCGTCAGCCCCTCCGGATCACCGGACCGCAAGGCGAGATCGATGGACTTCGAACAGAAAACCGGCGCTGGCTCCGCGGGCGGATTCGAGGATGCCCCTTCGCTGGCCCCTGTCCCTGTTCCGGCCCCTGGCGCCGTTGCCGTGGACGCCGCTGCGCCCGAACCCGCGAAGACGGCGCCACCGCCATTGCTTCCACCTCCACCTCCACCTCCACCTCCGCATGCTGTCATGAGTCCTGCGAGGCAGGCTCCCATCAAGTACCTCGAAAAAACCATCGGCATCGTCATGCCCATCCCTCTCTTTTTTAATGATCTTCAAGCCATGAAGAATGCGATGTGCTTGCATCGCATTCACCCGGCCCTCCTCTTGTCCGATGGCGCAGCCAATGACGCCCGAAGATCCTCCGTCCGCAGTTGCCCGGCGCGAAGGAATCAGGAGCAGTGGATTGGCTTGGCGCGAAGGCGCGAGCCAACGCGAGCACCGAAGCGAGTGCAATGCGCGGGGACATCCTGAACCTGGAGAGTCCGGGTGCCTTGCATCGCAAACCTTGAGCTGGTGCGCTTCATCGAACTCTTGAAGTTTGCCCAGCGGAACGGTCAAACCTGTGAAGCGGGCGGATAGTTCGCAGCATCCGTTGAAAAGTACCGGAAGTCACGAGGTGACCTGTGTCGTGAAGCATCGCGAGTCCGCACAGGCGTGATGGCCCTTGCATCACCAACGTCAGCAGCATCCGCGAGGAACCTCCCAGTGCGGCGACATAAAGGCTGCAGAGTGCAAACTCAAGCCACAATCGTCACGCCATGCAATACATCCCACCCAACTACGCGACCCTCTTCGTAGCCACCTGCAACCTCCTCAACCTCGCGGCCCCGAACCGCGTGTACTACGAGAACCAGGACGCCTACACCGAGCGCGAGTACGAGCGAAAGATCGACTGGATCGGCGAGCGCTTCAACGCGCTCAACGCCGACGTGCTGGCGGTGCAGGAGGTGTGGGACGAATCCGCGCTGAAGGCCTGCATCGCGCGCAGCGGCCTGCGCTACGACTTCATTTCGGCACCCGGCGCGGAAAACACGCCGCCGCCCGGCAGCCCCGAAGGCACGCCCGCGCGGCCTGGCGCGCAGGGCACGCCGCGCGTGGGCATCGCAACGAGGCTGAAGGTGGACGAGGTCCGCTCCTTCGTCGACTTCCCCCCGGGCTTCGGCGTGGAAGTACCGGGCCTCGGCCCCCACACGCGCTTCGAGCGGCCGCCCCTGCTCGCCACGGTGCGGATGAAGCACGGCCAGCAGGTGCACGTGCTCACGGTGCACCTGAAGTCCAAGCGCCCCAAGTTCCTGCAGGATGCGCAAGGCAATCACCTCGAGGACCGCGACGACCGCAAGGTGGGCGTGATGGCCTCGCTGCGCTCGCTGCTGATGCGCGGCGCTGAAGCGGCCGCCCTGCGCTGCATCGTGATCGACCTGCTGCAGGGCACGAACGTGCCGCTGGTGGTGATGGGCGACTTCAACGACAACCCGCACAGCGTGACCACGCAGCTCGTGGCGGCCACCTCCGAAGTGGCCTACGACAAGGCCGCGCGCGACGTGGCCCTGTTCAACGCCTACGAGATGCAGGGCGAGGCGGCGCTCAAGAAGGACGTGGCCTACTCGCACATCCACCAGGGCTACCCGGACGTGCTCGACCAGATCTTCGTGAGCGAGGAATTCGTCGCCACCAGCCGCCACAGCCTGGGCGACGTGCGGCGCGTCGACTACTTCAACGACCACCTGCACGAAGGGCGCGACCGCTCGCGCTCGGACCACGGCTTCGTGCGCGCCCTCCTGCGGCTGCGCACGGCCTGAAGCCGAACGGCCCGGCTCAACCCATGCGGCGGCCGGTCTGCCGGTCGAACAGGTGCACGCTCTCGGCCTCGATGGCCAGCCGCACCGTATCGTCGGGCCGGGCGTCGACGCGGCCGTGCACGGCAAGCACCAACCTGGCCTCGCCGACCTGCACCAGCAGTTCGGTCTCGGCGCCGGTGGGCTCGACCACGATGACCCTGGCTTCCACGCCGTGCGATCCGCCACCGAGAGTCATGTCGCCGGGCCGGATGCCGTAGTGCACCGGCTGGCCGTCGGGCACCGCGGTGGCGGCCGGAACGGGCCAGCGTGCGCCCTGCGACTCGACCCAGCACTCCCCGCCCGAGCGCCGCACCGTGCCCTCGATCACGTTCATCGACGGCGAGCCGATGAACTGCGCGACGAACAGGTTGTCGGGCCGGTCGTACAGCTCCAGCGGCGTGCCGATCTGCTCGACGATGCCGTCGTGCATCACGACGATGCGGTCGGCCATGGTCATGGCCTCGATCTGGTCGTGCGTCACGTACACGGTGGTGGTCTTCAGCCGCTGGTGCAGCGCCTTGATCTCGGCACGCATCGCCACGCGCAGCTTGGCGTCGAGGTTCGACAGCGGCTCGTCGAACAGGAACACCTTCGGGTCGCGCACGATGGCGCGGCCCATGGCCACGCGCTGGCGCTGGCCGCCCGAGAGCTCGCGCGGGTAGCGGCCCAGCAGCGCGTCGAGATTGAGGATCTTCGCGGCCCTGGCCACGCGCTCGTCGGTCACCGACTTCTCGGCATTGCGCAGGCGCAGGCTGAAGCCCATGTTCTCGCCCACCGTCATGTGCGGGTAGAGCGCGTAGCTCTGGAACACCATGGCGATGTCGCGGTCCTTCGACTCGAGGTCGTTGACCACGCGGCCGTCGATGACGATCTCGCCGCCACTGATGTCCTCCAGGCCCGCGAGCATGCGCAGCAGCGTCGACTTGCCGCAGCCCGAGGGGCCGACCAGCACGACGAACTCGCCGTCGGTGATGTCGAAGCCCAGGCCCTTGATGATGTGGACCTTGCCGAAGGATTTCTGGATATTGCGAAAGGATACGGATGCCATGGGAATCTCTCTTCAGTGTGTCGTTGCATCTGGGGTCCTTCGCGGAACACCGCGGAACCGGCTTTGCCGGGCCGCTGGTGTTGCCCCCTGCAAGGGGGTTGGCGAAGCGACACGAAGTGCGCGAAGCCTGGGGGTTAGCTCTTTACCGCTCCGGCGGTGATGCCGCCGACCATGTAGCGCTTGAATGCGTAGTAGATGGCTGCCGGGGGCAACGCGTAGATGAGGCCGGTGGCCATCAGCAGCTCCCACGGCGAATCGTCTGCCGACAGGAAGTTGCCCAGCGCCACCGCCAGCGTCACGCTCTTGTCGTTCGACAGCAGCAGGAAGGCATAGAGGTACTCGTTCCAGGCCAGCAGCAGCGAATACGTGCCCACGGCCACCAGCGACGGCACCATCAGCGGCAGGTACACGAGGCGGAACAGTTGCAGCGGCGAGGCGCCGTCCATGCGCGCGGCTTCGTCGAGCTCGTAGGGCAGCTTGTCGGAAGCCTGCTTCAGCACCCAGATGCAGTACGGCGAGGCGATGGTCACCATCGCGAGGATCAGCGCCCACTGGCTGTTGAGCAGGCCGTAGTTGCCCATGGTCTTGTACATGGGCACCGCGAGGAAGGCGGCCGGGATGAAGTAGGTGAACAGCGCCATGTTCATCACCGTGCGCCCGCCGCGCACGCGCAGCCGGCTGATGGCGAACGCTGCGGTGGTCGCCACGAAGAGCGTGAGCGCGCCCACCGAAACCGCGATCAGCAGCGAGTTCCACAGCTGCAACCAGAAGTGGTCGAGGTAGAAGTGCTTCTGCTGGAACACGATGCGGAAGTTGTCCAGCGTCGCGTTCTTGGGCCACAGGTGGCCCGAAGTCGCGGAGTCCTTCGACGAGATCGCGAACAGCACCATGTGGTAGACCGGGATCAGCGTCCACAGCAGCACCGGGATGCCGATGAGCAGCAGCCGGGCCTCGGTCAGCACGGCTCGTGGGGTCCAGCGCTTCATTTCGAGAGCCTCTTCATCATGAAGTACACGAGGGGCAGCACGAGCGGCAATGCCACCACGATCGATGCCATCGACAGGTCGACCTGGTCGAGCCGCAGGTAGCGGATGCCCAGCGTGGCGAGCACGTGCGTCAGGTCGGCGGGGCCGCCGCCGGTCAGCAGGTAGACGCTGTTGAAGTCGCCCAGCGTCCAGATCATCGAGAGGATGAGCGAGGTGATGTAGAGCGTCTTGAGCGCGGGCCAGCTCACGAAGCGGAACTTCTGCCACGACGAGGCGCCGTCGACAGAGGCCGCCTCGTACTGCTCGGTGGGAATGGCCAGCCGCCCCGCCACGAGGATGAGCGTCCAGAACGGCAGCGACTTCCAGGTGTGCACGAGCATCGCGAAGGCCAGCCCCAGCGTGGGATCGTTGAGCCAGTTGGGGCCGTCCGCGCCGGTCAGGCGGAAGATGGTGCTGTTGATCACGCCCCACTCCGGGTTCAGCATGAAGCGGATCGACAGGATGGTCGGAATCGAAGGCATCGCCCATGGGAGGATGAAGATCGCCGAGACGATCTTGATCCACCAGCGCGAGGTCACGAAGAAGCCCGAGAGCACCAGCGCCACGAGCATCTTGATGTTGATCGCCACGACCAGGAAGATGGCCGTGTTGATCACCGAACGGAAGAAGATCGGGTCCTCGACCAGCTTCACGTAGCTTTGCGGATGGCGGGCCAGCCAGAGGCCATAGCCCACCGGGTACAGCACGAACACCACGAACACCAGCAGGTAGGGCACGACCATGACCGCGCCCCAGAACTGCCAGCGCGCATGCCGCGCTCCGGGATTGACGACAGGCGCCGAAGTACTCGGCGCGGCGGCGGTGGTGGCAGTGGCGCTCATGGCGTGCTGCTGCTGTTGTTGTTGACGGTGTCGACGGGTGTCGTGCCTGGGCGGCTTACTGCCCCGCCACCGTCTTGATGCGGGCGATCATCTCGTCCACCGCCTTGTCCACCGGCACCTTGTCGGTGACGATGCGGTTCATGGCCTTGGCCCAGACGTTCTCGTTGTTCAGCACGGTGAACTTGTAGTTCTTGGTGAATTCGAAGGTCACGGTGCCGGCGGCGTACTGGTTGTAAACCGACAGGCGGTGCGGGTCGGCCTTCCAGAAGTCACGCTGCTGCGCGGTCTTGGTCACGGGGAACCAGCGGCCCAGCGAGCCCTCGACGTACGGCGTGAGGTTCTCTTCCTGCAGCAGGAACGACACGAACTCCTTGGCGCGGGCCTTGTTCTTCGCGTCCTTGAACACCACGCCCGTCTTCACCGCCGTGCGGTAGACCATCTTGCTGCCGTCGGGCTTGTTGGGGAAGCCGGCCGTGCGGATGCGCTCCGTGTAGTTCTTGCGCGCTTCCTCGCGCTGCTCGGGCGTGAGCGAGGCGTTGTTGGAGTCGTCGAGCCACTTGGCGGCGATGGAGATGGTCGCGTTGTGCGTCATCACGGTCGTCTTGTTGTGGAAGGCGACGTTGTTGTCCGGGTCCTTCCAGCTGGTGGAAGAAGGCGGCGTGCAGCCCTTGGTGTAGGGCATGGTGTAGTCGGTCATGGCGCCGATCAGGCCGGTGCGCACCTTCGGATCGTCGACCAGCAGCTTGCCGTTGTCGTCCACCAGCTTGACGTTGTAGGCGTCCATGAAGGTCAGGAACGAATAGAACGCGTCGCTCGAATCCACGCCCATCGGCATGCCGATGCCGAAGTTGCGCTTGCCGCTCTTCTGGCGGCTGGCCGGCTGCACCTTCTCGCACCAGAACGACCAGTAGTCCTTCCACGCGGTGGGAATGTCGGACTCCTTGAACCCTGCCTCGGTCAGCATGTCGAGCCAATACTCGATGTGCATCGTCTGCTGCTTGATCGGGAAGGCGTAGTACGCCTTGTTCTTGGTCTGGTCGTTGTAGAGGTAGGTGGTCTCGAGCGTGTTGGGCGCGAAGCGGTCCTTCATGGGCGTGAGCACGCTGCTGATGTCCTCGAGCTTGCCGTCGTAGGCCCACTTGCCGGTGACCTGGAAGTCGTAGACGTCGGCGTACGCCACGTCGGGCGGGCTGCCCGAGTCGAGCGCGGACACGGTCTTGGGGATCATGTCCTGGATCGGGTACTGCGACAGCTCGATCTTCACGTTCTTGTTCTTCTCCTCGAACTTCTTGATGGCCGCGTACAGCGCATCGTCCTCGGCCTTGTAGAAGCCCTTGACCCACCAGACGGTGAGTTTTTCCTGCGCGGCGACGTGGCCTGCCGACAGCAGGCCCATCGCGACCAGCGTCGGCGCGATCAGCGACTTGACGAGTTTCATGGACGTTGTCTCCTTCTCTTCTGGGTGGAATCTGCTCGACATGCGAGCGTGGGGTGAAAGAACCGGACGTGAAACGCAAGAGCCGTGCTGCCCGCGCGGCTAGCTGGCCCTGAGCCTGGGTGGCGGCCTGCTCAGGCGGGGCAGCCGGCGGCGCGAGCCCAGCACATCCTCGATGTCCTGGCGGGCGCCGTCGATGAGCCGCAGGATCGCGCGCTCCGCGACGTCGGGGTCGTGCGCGATCACCGCGTCGAGCACCGCGCGATGAAGCGGCAGCGAGAGCGTGGGCCCGTCGGGCTTGGTGGTCGATATCTCGAAGCTGGTGCGCAGCAATGCGTTGAGCACCTTGCTCATCTGAGCAATCATCCTGTTGCGCGCGGCACTCAGCAGGCCGTTGTGAAAGCGCAGGTCGAAGGTGACGTAGTCGCCCCCGTTCTCCACCGCTTCCTTCATGCCGGCATAGGCGCGCTCGATCTCGTCGATGTCGTCCTCGGTGGCCCTCTCAGCGGCCAGCCGCACCGCCGCCGGCTCCACCGCGCGGCGCAGGTCCTGCAGGTCGCGCAGGAACTCGGGCGTGAGGCCGGCGCGCGCCTGCCAGGTGATGACATCGGGGTCGAACCAGTTCCACTTCTCCTTGGGCAGCACGCGCGTGCCGACCTTCGGGCCCGTCACGATCAGGCCCTTGGCCGCCAGCGACTTGACGGCCTCGCGCACCACGGTGCGGCTCACGCCCAGCTCCTCGCCGAGCACGGGCTCGGAGGGGATCGACGCGCCGATCGCATAGCGTCCCGACACCACGGCTTCACCGAGGAGTTCGAGCGTGCGACCGTGGATGTTCTTGATCATGCGTGATGTGAAAACTGGTATCCCGGCGCTCGAAAACACTAAGGGTCCGGCGCATTGTTCGCGCTTATCATATGATGATTGAAACGCTCTATCGGCAGGACAAACCCTGACGATCCAGCCCAGGTTTCGACAACAAAGAGAGACATCCATGAGCACCGCCCCCAGGAAGAAACCCGAAGAACTTCGCAGCCAGCAATGGTTCGGCCGCCACGATCGCGACGGCTTCATCTACCGCAGCTGGATGAAGGGCAAGGGCGTTCCGCACGACCAGTTCGACGGCCGCCCGGTCATCGGCATCTGCAACACCTTCAGCGAACTCACGCCCTGCAACTCGCACTTCAGAACGCTCGCGGAGCAGGTGAAGATCGGCGTGTACGAAGCCGGCGGCTTCCCTCTCGAGTTCCCCGTGATGTCGCTCGGCGAAACGCTGCTGCGGCCCACCGCGATGCTGTATCGCAACCTCGCGAGCATGGACGTTGAAGAGAGCATCCGCGGCAATCCGCTCGACGGCGTGGTGCTGCTCATGGGCTGCGACAAGACCACGCCCGCGCTCATGATGGGCGCCGCCAGCGTCGACCTGCCGACCATCGGCGTGTCGGGCGGCCCGATGCTCTCGGGCAAGTGGCGCGGACAGGAGCTCGGCTCCGGCACCGGCGTATGGCAGATGAGCGAGCAGGTGCGCGCCGGCACGCTCAAGCTGCAGGAATTCTTCGAGGCCGAGAGCTGCATGCACCGCAGCCACGGCCACTGCATGACGATGGGCACCGCGAGCACCATGGCAAGCATGGTCGAGTCGCTGGGCATCGGCCTGCCGGGCAACGCGGCCTACCCTGCCGTTGACGGCCGCCGCAATGTGCTCGCGCGGCAGGCTGGCCGCCGCATCGTCGGCATGGTTCATGAAGACATGAACATGTCGAAGATCCTCACGCGCCAGGCCATCGAGAACGCGATCAAGGTCAACGCGGCCATCGGCGGCTCGACCAACTTCGTGATCCACCTGCTGGCCATCGCGGGACGCATGGGCGTCGAGCTCACGCTGGAGGACTTCGACCGCCTCGCCTCCGAGCTGCCCTGCCTCGTGAACCTTCAGCCCTCGGGCCAGTTCCTGATGGAAGACTTCTGCTACGCGGGCGGCCTGCCGGTGGTCATCAAGGAAATCGCCGACCACCTGCACAAGGACATCCTCACCGTCACCGGCCAGAGCGTGTGGGAGAACGTGAAGGACGCCGAGAACTTCAATCCGCAGGTCATCCGCACCCAGGCCGAGCCCTTCAAGGACAAGGCCGGCATCTGCGTGCTGCGCGGCAACCTCGCGCCCAACGGAGCCATCATCAAGCCCAGCGCGGCCACGCCCGAGCTGCTGGTGCACAAGGGCCGCGCGGTGGTGTTCGAGAACGCCGACGACCTGCACAAGCGCATCGACGACGAGAACCTCGACATCGACGAGAACTGCGTCATGGTGCTCAAGAACTGCGGCCCCAAGGGCTACCCCGGCATGGCGGAGGCCGGCAACATGCCGCTGCCGCCGAAGGTGCTGCGCAAGGGCATCACCGACATGGTCCGCATCAGCGACGCGCGCATGAGCGGCACGGCCTACGGCACCGTGGTGCTGCACACCGCGCCCGAGGCGGCCGCGGGAGGCCCGCTGGCGCTGGTGCAGGACGGCGACATCGTCGAGCTCGACGTGCCCAACCGCAGACTGCACCTGCACGTGAGCGACGAAGAGCTCGCGAAGCGGCGCGAGAAATGGGTCGCGCCCAAGGCGCCGCTCGAATCCGGTTACTGGAAGTTGTATGTCGATACGGTGTTGCAGGCCGACCAGGGCGCCGACCTGGCCTTCCTGCGCGGTCGCCGCGGTGCCTTCGTGCCGCGCGACAATCACTAGATGACAAGACTGGTTGCAATCGACTGGGGCACGAGTTCACTGCGCGGTGCGCTGCTGGACGCCGGCGGCAAGGTACTGGAAGAGCGCAGCGATGCGCGCGGCATTCTCACCGTGCCCGAAGGCGGCTTCCCCACCGTCTTCGACAAGCTGTTCGGCGACTGGATGCGCCTCGAAGGCGCACGCTGCCTGATCTCCGGCATGGCCGGCAGCAAGCAGGGCTGGGTGGAAGCGCCCTACTGCGCCTGCCCCGCGGGCCGCGTGGAAGTGGGCCGCAGGATCATCGACATCGACGCCATTCCCGGAGCGCGCATCGCGATCGTGCCGGGCCTGAGCGACGAGCACGCCGGCGTGCCCGACGTGATGCGCGGCGAAGAAGTGCAGATCTTCGGCGCGATGGAACTCACCGGCCTGAGCGAAGGCGTCTTCGTGCTGCCCGGCACGCACAACAAGTGGGCCTCCGTGAAGAAGGGCCGCGTGGCGGGCTTCCGCACCTACATGACGGGCGAGTTCTACGCGCTGCTGAGCCAGCACTCCATATTGGCGCGCACGCTCGACGCATCGGCGCCGCTCGATGAGGCGGCCTTCCTCGAAGGCGTGACCCGCTCCGAGAACGGACACGGCCTGCTGCACAACGCCTTCGGCACGCGCACGCTCGCGCTGTTCGAGCGCATGCCGAAGGAGGAGCTGTCGAGCTACCTCTCGGGCCTGCTGATCGGCGAGGAGCTGCGCACCCAGGCACTGCAGGCGTCCGGCGAAGTGATCCTGATCGGCTCGTCCAACCTCACCGAGCGCTACACGCTGGCCCTGCGCGCCACCGGCGTCGCCACGCGCACGCTCGGCGCCGAAGCCACCTGGGCCGGGCTGCATGTGCTGTCCGGCTTCCTCGATTCCGACAGGACTCCCGCATGACCGCCCCCACTCCCCTCGAAAAATTCGATGCCGCGATGCGCGAGCTGCCCCTGGTGGCCATCCTGCGCGGCCTCTCGCCCGCCGAGGCGGCCGATGTCGGCGACGCCATCGTCGAGCCGGGCTTCCGCCTGCTCGAAGTGCCGCTCAACTCGCCCCAGCCGCTCGAAAGCATCGCGCTGATGCGCAAGCGCTTTCCGCAGGCGCTGGTCGGCGCCGGCACGGTGCTCGGCGCGCAGCAGGTGCGCGAAGTGCATGCGGCCGGCGGCGAGCTGATCGTCTCGCCGAACTTCAACGCCGAGGTCATCGCCGAGGCCGCGCGCCTCGGCATGGTGTGCCTGCCCGGCGTGATGACGCCGACCGAAGCCTTCGGCGCGCTCGCGGCCGGCGCCACCGGGCTCAAGCTGTTTCCCGCCGAGCTGGCCTCGCCCGCCGTGGTGAAGGCACTGCTGGCCGTGCTGCCCTCCGGCACGCCGGTGATGCCCGTGGGCGGCATCTCCCCCGACAACATGGCCGGATGGCGTGCTGCCGGCGCCGCCGGCTTCGGTATCGGCTCCTCGCTCTACAAGCCCGGCAAGCAGGCTGCGGCGGTGCGCGAGGACGCGAAGAAGTTCGTCGTGGCGTGGAAGAGCCTGCCGCCCGCCTGAGCCGCAAGCCACGTCCTTTCCCTGCAACAAGAAAAGAGGAGCCCCACAGAGATGTCCGCCGATGCCGACTACGCCAGCCCCGCCGTACGCAAGCTGCGCGAAGACCTTGCCCTCGCCTTGCGCGCCGCCGCCCATCACGGCCTGTCCGAAGGCGTCTGCAACCATTTCAGCGTGATGCTGCCGGGCACGCAAGACCGCTACCTCATCAACCCGCGCGGGCTGCACTGGAGCGAGATCGGCCCCGACGACATCGTGCTCATCGACGTGCACGGCGAGGTGCTGGCGGGCCGCCACCGCGTGGAGCCCACCGCCCTGTTCATCCACGGCGCGGTGCACCGGATCACGGGCCATGCGGTGGTGCTGCACTGCCACATGCCTTACGCCACGGCGCTCACGATCACGGTCGACCGCGCGCTCGACCCGACCGCGAGCCAGAACGCAATGCGCTACATGAACCGCATCGCCGTCGACGCCGAGTACAACGGTCTGGCGCTCGACGACGCCGAGGGCGAGCGCATCGCGCGCGCCATGGCGGGCAAGGACGTGGCCTTCCTCGCGAACCACGGCGTGATCGTGGCCGGCGGCAACATCGCCCATGCCTACGACGACCTCTACTACCTGGAGCGCGCCTGCCTGCACCAGGTGATCGCGCAATCCACCGGCCGGCCGCTGGCGCCTGTGAACCCGAAGCTGGCAGCCCACGTGGCGGCGCAGATCCAGGGCGAACGCGAGCAGTCGGACTTGTTCTTCGAGGCATTGCGCCGCCTCCTGCCCGCGCCGCGCGGCTGAACCTTCGGCCGATAGAGCCGATGGCCTACCCGCGGATGTGTTCCGCGGCGCAAAGTCCATTCACAATTGTGTCTTGGCCGTGCCGCGCCCTGCGCGCACGGCCTTACAGCTCTTCATCCGAATTCGCTCCAGCCTTACAACAACTTCACAAAAGGCCGCGAGGATGAGGCTTCCAACCACAAACCGGGGGATCACGTGAAACAGCTTACTTATGCATTCGGCGCCGCGGCCTTGATGTCGCAGGCCATGCTGGGCACGCCGGCCCAGGCCCAGACGGGCGGAAACTTCATCCAGGCACAGGTGTATGTCGTGCCCGCGCCGCCGCCTCCGCGCCGCTACTACGCGCCGCCGCCTCCGCCGCGCCACTACTACGGCCCCGGCTACCACCGCGACCACCACTACGACCGCCGCTGGGACGATCGCCGCCGCTACGGCCGCCGGGACAACGACGGCGACGGCGTGCCGAACCGCTACGACCGTCGGCCCAACAATCCCTACCGCTACTGATGAAAAAACCCGGGCCGCGAGCCCGGGTTTTTCGTTCAGGCCGCCGGGGCCGTGCCGGCGTAAGGCGGCGTGGGGCTCGACAGGCCCTGCTTAAGCTGCCGCGAGGGCTCGTCGGCAAGCACTTCCGGCTTCCCGGCCTCGAGCCCTGCCAGCGCCTGGCGGGCCACGTCGTCGGGCGATGCCTTGGGGGCGCCTTGCACATGCGCGGCCATGTCGGTGTCCATGTAGCCCACGTGCAGGCTCGTCACTGTCGTGCCCTGCCCGGCCAGCTCGTTGCGCAGGCCGTTGCTCAGCGACCAGGCGGCCGACTTGGTCGCGCTGTAGGTCGCCACGCTCGGGAAGGTGGTCCAGGCCAGGGCCGAGAGCACGTTGATCACGCCTCCGCCGCCGTTGGCCGCGAGCACCGGTGCGAAGGCCTGCGTCAGCGCCCAGGGGCCGAAGAAGTTGGTTTCGAATTCGGCGCGCGCGTCGGCCACCGCATCGGGCGAGCCGAGGAAGCTCGAGCCGCGCGAGATGCCCGCGTTGTTGACCAACAGCGTCACGTCGCCGCAGGCGCGCACGGCCGCCTCGACCTGCGCTGGCTGCGTCACGTCGAGCGCCACGGGCGTCACGCCCGGCAGGGTGATGCTCTTGGGGTCGCGCGCCGCGCCATAGACCTTGCGCGCGCCGGCAGCCAGCGCTGCCTTGGCGAATGCGAGACCGAGGCCGCGATTCGCGCCGGTGATGAAGACCACGGAGTCCTTGATTTTCATGATGCGTCTTTCGTTGATGGAAGTCGTCGTTGGGAAACTGATCGTCCGGTTCAGGCCTGCGCCACGCGCCGCAGCAGCCCGCTGGTGGTGCGCGGCCAGCCCACGCGCCCGAACCAGGCGCCGCCCGCGATGGCCGATGCGATCACGATGCCGTAAACCGCGAGCGCCACGCCCTGCGCCGCGAACACGCCGGTGAGCCCGCCGCCCCAGCGCAGCGCCAGCCAGCCGCCCGTGGCGGCCACCGCGAGGCGCGCGATGTTGCCGAGCACCGGCCACAGCAGCCGGCCCGCGCCCTGCGACGCGAAGTACAGCACCAGCCCGACGCCGAAGAGGCCATACATCGGCCCCACCACGCGCAAGTAGTGCGCGCCGGTCTCGAGCATCGCCGGGTCGTTGCCGAACAGCAGCAGCCAGGGGCGCGGGAACAGCGCCGCCGCCAGGCCGATCGCCTCGGTCAGCGCAAAGGCCAGTGCCGCGCCGGCCCAGGTCGCGCGCAGGGCACGCTCGCGCAGCCCCGCCCCCATGCAGGTGCCGACCATCGCCACCAGCGGCGCGCCCAGGCCGAACACCAGCGGCACCAGCAGGTATTCGAGCCGCGAGGCCGTGCCGTAGCCGGCCAGCGCGCCCGAGCCGAAATGCCCGGTCAGCGCGGTGGCGATGCCGATGGAAAGGTTGGTGGCCACCGTCGAGACCGCGCCCACCAGCCCGATGCGAAGGATGTCGCGGAACAGCGGCCAGCGCAGCTTCAGCGCGTCGAGCGTGGGCTTGAGCAGGCTGCGCGGCGAGCGCAAGTATGCGATGAGCGCAATGGAGCCCAGCAGGTAGTACAGCAGCAGCGCCATCGCGCCGCCCGCGATGCCCATGCCCGGCAGCGGCCCGATGCCGAAGATCAGCAGCGGCGACGCCGGAATGAGGAACACCACGCCCACCACCGTGACGTTGGCCGGCACCGACATGTTGCCGGTGCCGCGGATGATGGCCGCGAGCGAATTGAAGAGCCAGACCAGCGTCGCGCCGGCGAACACCCAGTTCGAGTACGTCAGTGCCGCGTCGAGCGCGGCCCCTGAGCCACCCATCACGCCGTAGAGCCAGCGCCCCCCCAGCAGCAGCGCCAGCGTGAAGCACAGGCCGAAGCCCAGCGCGATGACGATGGCATGCCACACCAGCGCGTCGGCATCGTCGCGGCGGCGCGCTCCGAGTGCGCGGGCGATGGACGAGGCGATGCCGCCGCCCATGGCGCCGCTGGAAGTCATCTGCATCAGCATGACGATGGGAAACACCAGCGCCATGCCGGCGAGCGCATCGGTGCCGAGCTTGCCGACGAAGTAGGTCTCGATGAGGCCGACGGAGGCCTGCGCCACCATCACCAGCACGTTGGGCGCGGCCAGGCGCAGCAGCGTCGGCACGATGGGCGCCTCGAGCAGGCGGCGCGTGCGCGGGTCGAGTTCGGTGTTTCCGTGGGGAGCGGTCATGGCTGGAGCCTCGGCGGGTTCAGGCGCGGGCCGCGGCCGTCGTGGCCGGAGTGCCGGACTTGGCTGCCGGACGGCTGATCGTCATCACGATCAGCGCCGCCACCAGGCAGGCCGCGCCGGCGGTGTAGAGCGCCGGGGTGTAGGTCAGCAGCAGCGTGCGCGCGAAGCCCGCGCCGTAGGCGGCCGTGGCGGCGCCCAGCTGATGCGCGGCGAAGACCCAGCCGAACACCAGTCCGACCTTGGCGGGGCCGAAGGCGGCGCCCGCGAGCTTGACGGTCGGCGGCACGGTGGCGATCCAGTCGAGGCCGTAGAACATCGCGAAGATGCCCAGGCCGTAGATGGTGAATTCCGAGTGCGGCAGCCAGAAGAGCGACAGCCCGCGCAGGCCGTAGTACCAGAAGAGCAGCTTGCGGTTGTCGTAGCGGTCGGACAGCCAGCCCGAGAGGATCGTGCCGACGAAGTCGAAGGCGCCCATCATCGCGAGCACCGAGGCCGCGGGCACGGCGCTCATGCCGTAGTCGCCGCACAGCGAGATGAAGTGCGTCTGCACGAGCCCGTTGGTGCTCAGGCCGCAGATGAAGAAGGTGCCGGCCAGGACCCAGAAGGTGCGGTTGGTCGAGACTTCCTTCAGCACGCGGAACGGGGTGGCGAAGTTCATTGCCGGCGATGCTGCGGCAGGTGCGGCCGGCTGGGTGCCGGGCGCTTCGCCGTAGGGCAGCAGGCCGACGTCCGAAGGCCGGTTGCGCACGAAGCACAGCGCCAGCAGACCGATGAGGATGGTGCCGATCACGACCGGAACGATGGCCGAGCGCCAGCCCCAGTGCTCGATCATCCAGGCCGCGAGCGGCAGGAAGGCCAGCTGCCCGGTCGCCGAGCTGGCCGTGAGCATGCCCACCACCAGCCCGCGTCGTGCGACGAACCAGCGGTTGGCCACCACCGCGCCGAGCACCAGCGCGGTCATGCCGGTACCCAGGCCCAGCATCAGGCTCCACAGCACGAACAGCTGCCAAAGCTGCGAGGCCATGGTCACCAGCGCCATGCCCAGGCCGACGAGCGCGAGGCCGGTGCAGATCACCGCGCGCAGGCCGTAGCGCTCCATCAGCACCGCGGCGAACGGGCCCATGAGGCCGAAGAGCGCGAAGCGCAGTGCGAGCGACGAGGAGATCTGCTCGGTGCTCCAGCCGAACTCCTTGCCCAGCGGCTGCAGCATGGCGCCCGGCAGGCCCAGCGCGGCCGACATGGTCAGCATGGTGAGGAAGGTGATGGCGGCGACGATCCAGCCGTAGTGGATGCCGCGGCGCTGCAGCCATGCGGAAACGGGGGTGGCGAACATGGGGCCTCTGCTGTTGGAATTGAATGGAGGAAAGAAAAGGCGAAACGGGTCCCTCGCGCGGCTTGCCGCACGATGAATGAATGGGGTGTTGGCAAGGGAAAAGTGAAGGGTCAGTCGTCGCCGACGGGCTCGTCCTCGCCGCCCAGCAGCTCCATGGCTTCGTCGATCAGCAGGTGCAGCGCGAGCACGCGCTCGACGCCGAGCAGCGCGTTCAGCTTCTGTTGCGCGGTCTTCCAGTGCGCGAGGGCTTCGCGCCGCTTGATCTCGCCTTCTTCGGTGAGCTGCACCAGCCGGCTGCGCGCATCGGCGCCCGCGCCCTGGGTGATCCAGCCCGCGACGATCAGCGGCTGGAGGTTGCGGCTCAGGGTGGAGGCGGTCATCTTGAGCTCCGCCGCCAGGTCGACCGGCCGCGTGGGTCCGAGTCGCGCGAGATGCGACAGCAGCGAGTACTGCGTGGTCTTGAGGCCGCTCTGCGAGACCTCGGCGTCGTAGTGCTGCGAGAGTCGTCGCGACAGCTGGCGAACCTTGAAGCTGGTGCAGCCGCGTGGCTTGGTGGGGGTGTCCATAGGATATTATTGTATGTGCAACTATTGCATATGCAATCAAAACCCCGGACCAAAGCCCCCAGAAGGAATACAGGCATGACACAAGCCACCAGCCAGCTCGACGCATGGATCGCCGAGGAGCAGAAGATCACCGGCCGCCTCGAGGCCGGCCCGGGCCCCGGCCTCGCCCGCCCCGACCAGATCGCCGGCAAGACCGGGCTCGAGATCATGCAGGCGATGCTGAACGGCGACATTCCCTACGCGGCCATCGCCAAGACGCTGGACTTCACGATCATCGAGGCGCGCCTGGGCGTGGCCATCTTCCAGGGCACGCCGCTGCCCCAGCACCTGAATCCGCTAGGCACCATCCACGGCGGCTGGGTCGCGACCATGCTCGACTCGGCCCTGGGCTGCTCGGTCCACACGATGATGCCGCCCGGCCGCGCCTACACCACCGCCGAACTGGGCGTGAACTACGTGAAGGGCCTCACGCCCAAGGTGCAGCGCGTGCGCGCCGAGGGCAAGGTGATCCACTGCGGCAAGCAGCTCGCCACCGCCGAAGCCCGCCTCTACGGCCCCGACGGCACGCTGTACGCGCATGCCACCACCACCTGCCTGGTGTTCGAGGTGCCCGCCGCGCGCTAGCGAACCGGACAGGAAGGCGCCAGCAGCACGAAGCGAGCGCCCCAGAGCAGCACCAGCCCCAGGCCCACCCACAGCAGCCAGTGCGGCCTGCGCCGCCGCACCGACAGCACCGCGGCCACGACCAGCAGCGGAACCAGGTAGGCGAAGGACTCGATCCGCGCGTCCAGTCCGTGGTCGATGGGCAGGGTGCAGAAAGTCAGGCCGTCGCCGCGCATCGCCGGGTCTTCCAGCATCCACTCGAAGCGGTTGCGCGGAATGGCGAACAGCATCGCGGCGCAGAACAGCGCATAGAGCGCCGACACCAGCGCGAAGACTGACCGCTTCAGGCTCATCGAATCGCGTGCGTGCGCCGGGTCACCTGCCGAGCAGCGACTCGACGTGCTCGCGGTGCTTCACCATGGCACGGCCGTAGGACGAGTATTCGCGCCCCGAGCTGCCCGGCGTGGCCTTCAGCGAATCGACGATGTCGGAGAGCTGGCGCTCGATGCCGCGGTTGTAGCGCGCGCCGGCCACGACGAACTGCTCCTCGGACAGGTTCTCCGTGTCCGCCCCGGGGTAGTCGTGCAGCACCAGCCCCTGCAGATGCCTGGCGACGATCTCGAGGTTGAAGAGGTCCTGCTCGAGGCAGGAGACCAGCTTCAGTTCTTCCTCGTAGCTCAGGCTGTCGGGGTCCAGCCCCAGTTCGCGCGTCGCGGCGCGCATCTGGATGCTCACCGCGCCGAACGAGGTCTGGCCCGGCGGCTTGGTGATCGTGAGGTTGCGGTCGACCCAGTCGGGGCCGCTCCAGTCGAAGCTGCGCAGGGCGAACATGGGCCGCTTGCTCCCGTCGGGCTTGCCGCCCACCTCCGCCCACGCCACGCTGCCGAGCAGCACCGCGGAAATCTGGTACTTCTTCGCCACCGCGACGATGCGCAGGCGGTTGTAGAGCACCCAGGCGTCCTTGTAGTCGCTCAGGTGCGGAAAGCCGCCCCCGAGCCGCTGGGGCAGCATCTGCCACTTGAAGGCGTCCCACGACGTCCACTTCGGATAGTTGGCGTTGTCCGGCGCGCAGAACTCTCTACCACTCATCGGCACTCCCTCCGTTTCGAGAAAAAGCTGGGGCCGTTTTAGCGGGCCGGTCGCGAGTTGTCGAGCAGCGCGGACGCCTTGTTTGCAACGATGTGCAGTAGGCCTTCGATCTGTAAGTACAAAGGCATCTTGATCCTGGCCCCCAGTGATAATTATTCTCATCCGGTACCGACAACACCCAGCAATACACCTGCGGCCGGCGCCGGAGCTTTCTAGAAAACCCGCTCCTGGAGGATCTTCATGACCGAACGCTCACGCGTCCAAGGCCGCGCCGCGCGCGCCCTGCTCGGCGCCAGCGCAGCCTGGCTTGCCGCCACCGCCGTCCCCGCACTGGCCGCCACCGACGAGCTCACGCTCTACACGACGCGCGAACCGGCGCTGATCCAGCCCCTCATCTCGGCCTTCAGCGCGCAGAGCAACATCAAGGTCAACACCGTCTTCGTGAAGGACGGCCTGCTGGAGCGCGTCAAGGCCGAAGGCGCCCGCTCGCCCGCCGACGTGCTGATGACGGTGGACATCGGCAACCTGATGGACCTGGTCGACGGCGGCGTGACGCAGCCCGTGAAGTCGGCGGCGCTCGAGTCGGCCATTCCGGCCAACCTGCGCGGCGCCGACGGCCAGTGGTTCTCGCTCTCGCTGCGCGCACGCGTGCTGTACGCCGACAAGAACCTGCCGCTCACCAGCTTCCGCTACGAAGACCTGGCCAACCCGAAGTACAAGGGCAAGGTCTGCATCCGCGCCGGCCAGCACCCCTACAACACCGCCTTGGTCGCCTCGCTGATCGCGCACGACGGCGAAGCCAAGGCCGAGCAGTGGCTGCGCGGCGTGAAGGCCAACCTGGCCCGCAAGGCCACCGGCGGCGACCGCGACGTGGCGCGCGACATCCTCGGCGGCATCTGCGACGTGGGCCTGGCCAACTCGTACTACGTCGGCCAGATGAAGAGCGCCAAGGAAGGCACCGACGCGCGCAAGTGGGGCGACGCCATCAAGGTGGTGCGCCCGACCTTCGCCAACGCCAAGAGCGGCGGCACGCACGTCAACATCAGCGGCGCGGCCGTGGCGAAGAACGCGCCGCAGCGCGCCAACGCGGTCAAGCTGCTCGAGTTCCTGGTGTCGGAGCCCGCGCAGGCCCTGTACGCGCAGACCAACTACGAGTACCCGGTGCGCAAGGGCGTGGCGCTCGACCCGATCATCGGCCAGTCCATCGGCGAGCTGAAGGTCGATCCGCTGCCGCTGACCGAGATCGCGAAGTACCGCAAGCAGGCCAGCGCCCTGGTAGACAAGGTTGGCTTCGACCAGTGACAGCGACGAGCGCCGGGCATGCCTGCCGGCGACTGACTGAATGATCTTCCCGCGGCGCCAGCCGCCGGGCCTGCAAGCCGCAGGCCCGGCTTGGCGCTGCGCGTCTTTCCTTATCGCCATCGGCGTGCTCGCGCCGGTGCTCACGCTGGCGTGGCTCGCGTTCGGCTCGGGCATCGGCCACTGGGGCCCGCTGTTCGCCCACGTGCTGCCGCAGGCGGCGCTCAATACGGCCGTGCTGCTCGCGGGCGTGGGCACGCTGGTGCTGCTGATCGGCACCGGCTGCGCCTGGCTGGTGACGGCCCACGACTTCCCTGGCCGCGGCGTGCTGCACTGGGCCCTGCTGCTGCCGCTGGCGATGCCGACCTACATCGTCGCCTTCGCCTACCTCGACCTGCTGCACCCCATCGGCCCCGTGCAGGGCGCGATCCGCTGGATGCTGGGCTTCGACAGCCCGCGCCAGTTCCGCCTGCCCGACCTGCGTTCCATGCCCGGCGCGATCTTCGTGCTGGGATTCGTTCTGTATCCGTACGTCTACATGACGGCGCGCGCGATGTTCATGACGCAGCCGGCGCACCTCATGGAAGCAGCCCGCATGCTCGGCGAGAGCAGGCGCGGCGCCTTCTTCCGCGTGGCGCTGCCGCTGGCGCGGCCGGCGCTGGCCGTGGGGCTGAGCCTCGCGCTGCTCGAGACGCTCAACGACGTCGGCGCGTCCGAATTCCTCGGCGTGAACACGCTGACTGTGGCGGTCTACACCACCTGGATCACTCGCTCCGACCTCGCGGGCGCAGCGCAGATCGCCTGCGCGATGCTGTTCGTGGTGGTGGCATTGGTCTGGCTGGAGCGCAACGGCCGGCGGCACCAGCGCTTCGGCTCGGCCCAGCGCATGCGCGCGGTGCAGCCGCGCCGGCTGCGTGGCGGCGCGGCCTGGGCCGCGACGGCTGCCGCCGCGTTGCCGGTGCTGATCGGCTTCGTGGCTCCCGCTGCCTACCTCGTCTGGGAAAGCGCCAAGCGGCTGCGCCAGGGCGGCGGCATTTCGCAGGGACTGGTCGCGAGCCTGGGCAACACGCTGACACTGGCTTCGGGCGTCACCGTCGTCGCGGTGGCGGCGGGGCTGGTCGTGGCGTGGGCCGCGCGCAGCCAGGGCTCGGGCCCCGGCCGCGCCCGCTGGCAGGCGCGCGCCGCGACGCTGGGCTACGCGGTGCCCGGCACGGTGCTGGCCATCGGGCTGCTCACGCCGGCGCTGGCTTTCGACGCGGCGCTGGCCACGGCTTTCGGCTGGCAGGGCCTGCCGCTCATGAGCTGCGGCGTGGTGCTGGTCGTGGCCTGCGCGATCCGCTTTCTGGCGATGCCGGTCGGCGGCATCGAGGCCGGACTCTCGCGCATTCCGCCCGCCATCGAGCAGGCATCGCGCCTGCTCGGCGAAACCACCGCCGGCACGCTGCGCCGCGTGCACCTGCCGCTGCTTCGCCCCGCCATGGCCTCCGCGGCGCTGCTGGTGTTCGTCGACGCGATGAAGGAACTGCCGGCCACGCTGCTGCTGCGCCCCGCCAACTTCGATACCCTGGCCACCTGGCTCTATGCCGAGGCCGCGCGCGGCACGTACGAGGAAGGCGCGATCGCCGCGCTCGCCATCGTGCTGGCCGGCCTGCTGCCCGTGGTGCTGCTCGCGCGCAACCAGCTGGGCACGCCTTCGGCCACACTGGCCGCCGAGAAGACATGACATGAGCTCCCCACTGCATCTCGACGCGATCAGGCTCGCCTACGACACGCCGCGCGGCCCGCACACGGTTGTCGACGGCTTCTCGCTGTCGCTGGAAGCAGGCGACATCGCCTGCCTGTTCGGGCCCTCCGGCTGCGGCAAGACGACGGTGCTGCGCGCCATCGCGGGCTTCGAGCCGGTGCGCGCCGGCACGATCCGGCTCGGCGAGGTGCTGCTGTCGTCCAGCCAGAAGCACCTGCCACCCGAGCAGCGCCGCGTGGGCATGATGTTCCAGGAGTACGCGCTGTTCCCGCACCTGTCGGCCGCGAAGAACGTGGCCTTCGGGCTGCGCCGGCTGGATCGCGCCGCGCAGCAGGCGCGGGTTGCGGAAATGCTCGCGCTGGTCGGACTGGCCGATGCGGGCGAGCGCTATCCGCACGAGCTTTCCGGTGGCCAGCAGCAGCGCATTGCGCTGGCCCGCGCGCTCGCGCCCTCGCCGGCCCTGCTGCTGCTCGACGAGCCTTTCTCCAACCTCGACGGCGGCACGCGCGAGCGGCTGACGGCGGAAGTGCGCGACATCCTCAAGCAGGCCGGTCAGACCGCCATCCTCGTCACGCACAACGAGGCAGAAGCCCACGCGATGGCCGACCGCATAGGGGTGATGCACGGCGGCCGGATCACGCACTGGCTCGATACCGTGGCCTAGCTGGCTTAGCACAAGCCGCCCGTTTCACGAATGGGCTTTTCGGGAAAAGGTTGTTCGGGCTCGCAAGAATCGCGGCGTTCCGGACCTGCACCGCCCAACAAAGGAAAGCCCCATGACGCAACAAGCCCTCACCCTCGTCAGCCACCTGCTGTGCCCCTACGTGCAGCGCGCCGCGATCGCGTTGCATGAAAAGAACGTGCCCTTCGAGCGCGTCGTGATCGACCTCGCCGACAAGCCCCAGTGGTTCCTCGACATCTCTCCGCTCGGCAAGGTGCCGTTGCTGAAAGTGCGGCGGCCCGACGGCAGCGAAGCCGTGCTGTTCGAGAGCAACGTGATCTGCGAGTACCTGGAAGAAACCCAGCCCGGCGCCCGCCTGCACCCCGAAGACCCGCTCACCCGCGCCGAGCACCGCGCATGGATGGAATTCGGCTCGGCCATCCTCGGCGACCTCTGGGGCTACGAGACCACGCAGGACGCGGCCGTGTTCGAGCAGAAGCGGCAGGCGCTGCTCGCCAAGTTCCAGCGCGTGGAAGCGGCGCTGGGCCAGGGCCCCTACTTCTCCGGCAGCGGCTTCAGCCTCGTCGATGCCGTGTTCGCGCCGGTGTTCCGCTATTTCGAGGTGTTCGACGCGATCAGCGACTCGCGCATCTTCGACGCCCTGCCCAAGGTCGACGCCTGGCGCAAGGCGCTGGCCGCGCGCCCCAGCGTGCGCGACGCGGTGGTGCCCGAGTACCCGCGGCACCTGATGGAGTTCCTGAAGCGCCACCAGGCCCACCTGCTGACGCTGGCGGCTTGATCGCCTCGCCGGGGGGCCCACAATAGCGGACTCCCTTTCGGACAACTACAAGGCACCACGAGATGCGACTCCTCCACACCATGCTTCGCGTTGGCAACCTCCAGCGCTCCATCGACTTCTACACCAAGGTGCTCGGCATGAACCTGCTGCGCACTTCCGAGAACCCCGAGTACAAGTACAGCCTCGCCTTCATCGGCTACGGCAACGGCAACCCCGACCAGGCCGAGATCGAGCTCACCTACAACTGGGGCACCGAGAGCTACGAACTCGGCACCGCCTATGGCCACATCGCGCTCGGCGTGCCCGACGCCTACGCGGCCTGCGAGAAGATCAAGGCCGCGGGAGGCAACGTGACGCGCGAAGCCGGCCCGGTCAAGGGCGGCACCACCGTGATCGCGTTCGTGACGGACCCCGACGGCTACAAGGTGGAACTCATCCAGCGCGACGAGAACGCCTCCGGCGGCGGCCTGCGCTGACCACCACGCCCGACGAGCCATGGCGAGCAGCGCGAAGAAGAAGCAGGCCGCGGTCCGTCATGTCGCGCTGCTGCGCGGCGTGAACGTCAACGGCATCACCATCAAGAGCGCGGACCTCAAGGCGCTCTTCGTCGAGCTGGGCTTC
Organism: Variovorax sp. YR750; assembly: GCF_900109805.1. Lineage (NCBI taxonomy): Bacteria > Pseudomonadati > Pseudomonadota > Betaproteobacteria > Burkholderiales > Comamonadaceae > Variovorax > Variovorax sp. YR750. Next base: position 424,457 of record NZ_FOBJ01000005.1, on the reverse strand, counting down.
GGCGCGGTGCGCACCGTGCTCGCCAGCGGCAACGTGCTCTTCGACACCGATGAAAGCGATGCCGCCGCGCTGCGCACGCGCATCGAGCAGGCCCTGCGCAAGCGCTTCGGCTACGACGCCTGGATCGTGCTGCTCACGCAGAAGACCGTGGCGGAGATGGCATCGGGCTACCCCTTCGAGCGCATCGACGAGGAACGCCATCCGTACATCGTGTTCGGCTCCGACGCCGCGATGCTCGACGAGATCATGGAAAAGGCGGGCACGGTCGATGCCGGCACCGAGCAGCTGAAGCGCGGCAAGGGCGTGCTGTATTGGCAGTGCCCTCGCGGCGAGAGCCTCGAGACGCCGGTGGCCAAGCTGCTCGGCAAGGTCCGCTACAAGACGAGCACCACCACGCGCAACCTGCGCACGGTGGAAAAGCTGCTCGGCGACTGATCAGCAGCCCAGCAGATCGGCCAGCTGGTCGATGTCGCGCGCGTGCAGGTTGTTGTCCGGCTGCGGCGACACGTCCTTCGGCCTCGCGCGGCCAAACTCGTGGGGCCGCTCGATGTAGGCCGTCTTCAGGCCGCAGGTGCGCGCGGCGGCCAGGTCGTCGTGATGCGCGGCAGCCAGCATCACCTGTCCGGGCGTCGCGTCGAACACGCCCGCCACGCCGAGGTAGGTGCGCGGGTCGGGCTTGTAGGCCTTGAACACTTCGGCCGACAGGATGCAATCCCAGGGCAGGCCGGCGCGCTTGGCCATCTCAGTGAGCAGGCCGATGTTGCCGTTCGACAGCGTGCAGATGGTGAACTTCTTCTTGAGCCGCGCGAGCCCCGCCACCGAATCGGGCCATGCCGGCAGGCGATGCCAGGCACGGCTCAGGTCGCGCCTTGCGGCGGAGTCGATGCGATCGGCCAGGCTGAAGTCGTGCAGCACCTGGTCGAGCATGCTCAGGTGCAGCTCGTCGAGCAGCGTGAAGCCGCCCTCGCCCGCGGCGATGCGCTCCATCACCGCCTTCATGGCGGGCTGGTAGCCGGCGCGCCAGGCCAGCGCGAAGGCCGCACCGTCCACGCCCGGAAACACGCGCTCGACCTCGGCGGCGATGCCGCTGTGCCAGTCGACCACCGTTCCGAAGACGTCGAACGCGATGACCTTGAGGTCGCTCGCGTCGAAATCCGCGCTGCTCATGGCACCGACGCTCAGCGCGACAGCTGGCTCGCGGCGCGTGCCAGCTGCTCGATGCGGGCCCAGTCGCCGTCGCGGATCGCGTCGGTCGGCACGATCCAGGAGCCGCCCACGCAGGCCACGTTCGACAGCGCGAGGAACTCGGCCGCGTTGCCGGCATGGATGCCGCCGGTCGGGCAGAAGGTGACGTCGCCGAACGGGCCCTGCCATGCCTTGAGCATGGGCAGGCCGCCAGCCTGCAGCGCGGGGAAGAACTTCAGCTGGGTGTAGCCGTCTTCCTGCGCCGTCATGATTTCGCTGCCGGTGGCCACGCCGGGCAGGAGCGGCAGGCCGATGTCGTGGCAGGCCTTGCCCACCGCGCGGGTGTAGCCGGGGCTCACGCCGAACTTGGCGCCGGCCAGTGCCGCAGCCTGCGCGTCGGCGGCGCTGCGGATGGTGCCTGCGCCGGCCACGGCCTCGGGCACGTCCTTGGCGATGGCCTCGATGCACTGCAGCGCCTGCGGCGTGCGCAGCGTGACCTCGAGCATGCGGATGCCGCCGGCCACCAGGGCGCGGGCGAGAGGAATGGCGTCTTTCACATCGTTCAGCACGATGACCGGAATGACCGGGGCATCGCGCATCACTTCGAGGGGGGTGAGTTTTTCAGTCATTTCTTGGCTCCAATTCATTGCGCATCGCTTCGCGGGCAGCCCTGGTCACAGCCAGGAACAGGCACCCTCTTCGGCGGTCAGTGCGTTGCGGCGCATGCCGGCGAACAGTTCGCGGCCCAGGCCGTGTCCGTCGGCGATGCGCTGTGCCTCGGACAGCGTCGCGACCTCGCGCGCGGCCCATTCGTCCTCGGGCAACAACACCGCGAGCGTACCCGCTACCGAGTCGAGGCGGATCAGGTCGCCGTCGCGCACCTTGGCGAGCGGCCCGCCCGCGGCGGCCTCGGGCGAGACGTGGATCGCGGCCGGAATCTTGCCCGACGCGCCGCTCATGCGGCCGTCGGTGACCAGCGCCACGCGGAATCCCTTGCCCTGCAGCACCGACAGCGGCGGCGTGAGCTTGTGCAGCTCGGGCATGCCGTTGGCCTGCGGGCCCTGCCAGCGCACCACGCAGACCACGTCGCGCTCCAGTTCGCCGGCGGTGAAGGCCTTCTGCAGCGCGGCCTGCGAGTCGAACACGCGCGCAGGCGCCTCGATGACATGGCGGTCGTCGGGCACCGACGAAACCTTGATGACGCTGCGGCCCAGGTTGCCGCTCAGCAGCTTGAGGCCGCCGGTGGCGCTGAACGGATCGGCAACGGTGCGGGTGACGGCATCGTTCTGCAGTGCCGCGCCCGGCGTCCATTGCAGGCGCTTCTCTTCCGACTCGCCAGCCAGTGAAGGGATGTTCGCGAATTCGCGGATGCCGCCCGAGCGCACCGTCAGCACGTCGGCGTGCATGAGGCCGGCATCGACCAGCTCGCCGATCACGAGGCCGGGGCCGCCCGAGGCCTGGAACTCGTTCACGTCGGCGCTGCCGTTGGGGTACACGCGGGTCAGCAGCGGCACCACGTCGGAAAGCTTCGAGAAGTCGTCCCAGTCGATCAGGATGCCGGCGGCGCGCGCCACGGCCACCCAGTGGATCAGGTGGTTGGTGGAGCCGCCCGTGGCAAGCAGCGCGACCATGGCATTGACGATGCAGCGCTCGTCGACCATCTCGCCGATCGGCGGACAGTCGAATGGAGCGCTGCCGGCCTTGCCCAGCACGGTGCGCACGGCCTCGCGCGTGAGCGTCTCGCGCATCGCGTCGCCGGGCTGGATGAATGCCGTGCCGGGCACGTGCAGGCCCATGGCCTCGAGCAGCATCTGGTTGCTGTTGGCCGTGCCGTAGAAAGTGCATGTGCCCAGCGTGTGATAGGCGGCCATCTCGGCGTCGAGCAGGCCCTGGCGGCCCACGAGGCCCTGCGCCGCCTGTTCGCGCACCTTCGACTTCGCGCTGTTCGACAGGCCCGAGGGCATCGGGCCGGCGGGCACGAACACCGTGGGAAGGTGGCCGAAATGCAGCGCGCCGATCAGCAGGCCCGGCACGATCTTGTCGCACACGCCGAGCATCAGCGCCGCGTCGAACATGTCGTGCGTGAGCGCGACGGCGGTGCTCATGGCGATGAGGTCGCGGCTGAAGAGGCTGAGCTCCATGCCGGGCGTGCCCTGCGTCACGCCGTCGCACATGGCGGGCACGCCGCCGGCCACCTGCGCGGTGGCGCCGAGGCTGCGGGCTTCGTTCTTGATGATGTCCGGATAGCCCTGGTACGGCGCATGGGCCGAGAGCATGTCGTTGTAGGCGGTGACGATGCCGATGTTGGGCGCGCGCTCGGTCACCACGCGGAACTTGTCGTTGGCCGGAATGCCGGCCACGGCGTGCGCGACGTTGGCGCAGCCCATGCGGTCGGAGCCGCGGTCGCGGCTGCGGATCTCGGCAAGACGGGAGAGGTAGGCGCTGCGCAGCCCGTGGCTGCGCTCGCGGATGCGATCGGTGACGTCGCGGACGGTGGGGTTCGTGCTGCTGCTCATGGGGGTCGATGGCTCTTGCTGCATGTCGCCAGGGCGACTGTGGGCCTGGAGGCCCATGGTAACAACTCAAGTGTGCGAGCCCGATGAAATCCGGGCGCAGGGCAATACGAATTTACCCATTTGCATCCTGTGACGAAGCACATGCGAAAAAGCCCGGCATGGCCGGGCTTCTTCTGCTGGAGTCGGTATCAGGGCAACGAGGGGCGCAGCCCCCTCAGTCGACCAGCTTGACCTCGACGCGGCGTGCCTCGGCGTTGTTGCCCGAACCGGCCGTCACCGCGGGCTTCTGCAGGTCGACCTTGGCGGCCGGCACGCCCAGGCCCACGAGCACGTCGCGCACCATCTCGGCGCGCTTCTTCGCGAGCTGCTCGTTGATGGCGGCATCGCCGGTGGTGTCGTGGAAGCCCGAGATCACCGCCTTGCGGCCACTCTCGACGCCCTTGATGACCGCAGCCAGCGCTTCGGCGGCGCCAGGCGCGAGGTCGGCGCTGCCGGTCGCGAAATAGAAGTTCACCACGCCGTCGACCACGCGGATGCTCGCGCCGTCGGGGATGACCACCGTCACCGTCTCGGTGACTTCGGCCAGCCTGGGCGCCGCGCCGGCCGGCGGCGCCGAGATCACCACGGCCGCAGGCGCGGGCGCAAGCTTGGCGGCCGCCACGTTGTGGCCCTTGTGCCAGAGCACGATGCCGACCACGAAGAAGATCACCAGGGCGATCAGCGCCATGACGAATCCGAGGATGAAGTTCTGTTGGCTGTCGTCGTCACTCATCGGGGGTCTTGCTCCATAGGGAAGTGGCCGGTAAATAATGGTGCGGTGAACCATGATCAGGAAATTGTAGGTGCCGGTTCCGTCACGCCCGTGTCGGACCCTGCGCCGAACCCCGGTCCGCCGGGGCTCGATCCCATGCCCAGGCCCCTGCGCGATCCGCAGCCGATGCTCGAGCGGGCCATCGCCGACTGGGGCGGGCACGAGGACCTCTGGCTATTCGGCTACGGCTCGCTGATCTGGCGGCCCGAATTCGGCTTCACCGAGCGCCTCCCGGCCTGGGTGCACGGCTGGCACCGGGCGCTGAAGATGTGGAGCCGCGTGAACCGCGGCAGCGTGCAGACGCCCGGCCTCGTGTTCGGGCTGCTCTCCGGCGGCAGCTGCCGCGGCATGGTGTTCCGCGTGCCGAAGGCCGATGGCCTCGAAACGCTGCACCGGCTCTGGCTGCGCGAGATGCCGACCGGCGTGTACGACCCGAAGTGGCTGCGCTGCGGCACGGCCGAGGGCAATGTGCGCGCGCTGGCGTTCACGCTCTCGCGGCGCAGCCCCAACTTCACGGGCGAACTCAGCGACGAGCGCTACCGCCACATCTTCGCCAATGCCGTGGGCCGCTACGGCAGTTCGCTCGACTACGCCCAGCAGACGCTGCTGGAACTGCAGCGCCATTCGATCCACGATGCCGCGCTGGCTCGGCTGGTGGCACTGGCCGAAGTGAGGCAGCAGCTCGCATCGGAGAACGCGGCTGATTGCGATGCGCCGCAGGCTCCGGTATATGTTCCGGGGTCGGCAGACAAGTCTTCTTCCCAACCTTCCGGATCCAACAAGGAAAACACATGAACCAAAGTCGTCTCATCGCCACCGGCGCCGTCCTCCTCGCCTCGGCCCTCCTGGCCGCCTGCGGCAGCATGGGCGGCAAGCCGAGCACCGCCGTCGAGCTGGTGCCGACCGCCGCGATCACGCCCAACCCGACGCGCGGCACGGTGACCTTCACCGCCCTCGACCACGGCGTGCGCGTGGCCGGCGAGGTGCGCGGCCTGGTGCCGGGCAGCGAGCACGGTTTCCACATCCACGAAAAGGGCGACTGCGGCGACAACGGCAATGCCTCGGGCGGCCACTTCAACCCGACCGGCGGCACGCACGGCAAGTTCGGCGCCCCAGGCAGTCATGCCGGCGAACTGCCCAGCCTGGTGGCCGACGCCAAGGGCGTGGCCCGCTTCAGCGTGGAAGACCACTCGATCTCGCTCACTCCGGGCGCCGCCAACAGCGTGATCGGCCGCGCACTGGTGGTGCACCGCGACCCCGACGACTTCACGACGCAGCCCGCGGGCAACTCCGGCCCCCGCATCGCCTGCTCGGTGATCGCCAAGCCCTGATAGAAGAAGAGAAAGAAGAGAGAAAGAAGGCTAGGCGCCCTCGCGCGCCAGCCACAGCGCCTCGGCCTGCGCCAGCGCCTCGGGTGTGTCGATGTCGGTCACCACGCCCACGTCGCCCACCGCGAGGTCGGCGACCGAGCCGATGGCGCGCATCGCTCGCAGCACCGACGCCGCGCCGGCCGCCCCTTCCAGCGCCGCAAGCTGCGCGCCGCACGCCGCGGCGAAGCCCACGGGGTGGCCGCGCTCACCCTGGTATTGCGGCTGGACTGCATTCACCGCGCCACCGAGCGCGGCTGCCACGACCTGAAGCGTCCCAGGCTGCACCAGCGGCAGGTCGCCCGGCAGGATCAGCCAGCCCGTGGCGCCCGGCGTGGCGCGCACGGCGGCCGCGATCGAATCTCCCATTCCGGGGTGCCCGGCGTCTTCCACATGCCAGGGCAGGCCGCTGGCGCGCACGGCGTCGAGCGTGCGCTCCAGCACCGGCCTTCCGGCCAGCAGCGCCTCGAGCTTGGAGCCGGTGCCGCCGGCCGCGATGAAACGCTCGCCACGGCCCGAGGCCAGCACGATCACCACCGGGGAATTCGCCTTCTGCATCGTCATGGGCCGAGTATGTGCGCAACAATCTCGGCATGACTTCCCCTCTTTCCAAAGACGCGCTGGCCGCGCTGCGCAAGAGCTACGAGCGCGCCGAGCTCGACGAGACCCGCAGCGCCGACGATCCGCTGAAGCAGTTCGAGCGCTGGCTCACCGAGGCCGTCGACGCCCAGGTGCCCGAGCCCAACGCGATGACGCTGTGCACCGTGGGCAGCGACCTGCGGCCTTCCAGCCGCATCGTGCTCATCAAGGGCTACGACGCGCGCGGCCTCGTCTGGTACACCAACTACGAGAGCCGAAAGGGCCGCGAGCTCTCGGGCAATCCGTATGCGTCATTGCAGTTCCACTGGGTCGAACTGGAGCGCGTGGTGCGCATCGAAGGCCGCGTGGAAAAGGCCGGCGCCGAGGAAAGCGACGCCTACTTCGCGAGCCGCCCGCTCGATTCGCGCATCGGCGCATGGGCCAGCCCGCAGAGCGAAGTGATCAGCGGTCGTGAGGTGCTGGTGAAGAACGCCGCCGTGTTCGCCGCCAAGCACCTGCTCTCGCCGCCGCGCCCGCCGCACTGGGGCGGCTACCGGCTGGTGCCCGACCGCTGGGAGTTCTGGCAGGGCCGCAAGAGCCGGCTGCACGACCGGCTGCGCTACAGGCTCGAAGGCGCGGACTGGGTGCGCGAACGCCTGGCTCCGTGAGGCAGATCGTCGTCAGGCCTCGCAGCCGACGACCTTGAACTCGACGCGCCGGTCGAGCGCGTCGCTCGCATCGTCGGCGCCCGTGCCGACGATGTTCTCGCGAAAGCCCATGCCGGCCTCGCGCAGCTTCTTCGACAGCGGCGGGGCCTCGCCCACCAGCCTGGTCTTCACGCTGGTCGCGCGCTGCAGCGACAGCCGCTCGTTCACCGCCTCGGAGCCCGTGCGGCTGGTGTGGCCCGTGACCACCACGCACGAATCGATCTGCGCCGCCTGCCGCGCGATCTGGCGCAGCCACATCGGATAGGCGGCGCTGATCTTCGGATCGGAAAGAAAGTCGGTCGAGCCCGGCTTGAACAGGAACTTCACGCTCAGGTTGTTGGTTTCGAGCCCCAGCCGCGCGATGGTGCCGAAGGTCTTCTCCGCATCGGCCGTGCGGCCGAGCTGCGACTGCGTGAGATACAGCCCGCTGTAGATGCGCAGCTGCTGCCCGTCGGGCCGCTTCGACGCGGCCTCGTATCGGCTCAGCGCCTCGCTCATGCGGCCGGCCTCGTAGGCGGCGGTGGCTTCCTGCAGCACGGTGGCGGTGGGCAGGCGCTCCAGGTACAGCGCGTCGGCTGCCTGGCCGGGCTGCGTTTCGGCGGTGCGGATGTAGCCCTCGACGCCACGGTCCTTGCCGTTCACCGGGCTGTCGCGGAAGAAGGCGGTGGGGCGGGTGTCGAGCGAGGCGTCGCTGATGCGCGTCACCGATTGCGCGATCACCACGCCGCTCTTGATCTCGGTGAGCGCGAGGTTCAGCCGGTAGGGAGCGCCCGAGGCGTCCTTGTCGCGCACCAGCGTGCCGTTGAGCACGTACTGCGCGTTGCCGATCTCGGTGGCGTTGAAGGGCGACACGGTGAACTGCTTGAACTGCGCCTGCATGCGCTGGACGATGCGCTGCTCGGCCACGCGAGTCACCTCGGTCTGCTGGCCGCTCGCGCCTTCGAGCAGCGGGTCGATCACGATGCGGCGCTGCGTGAGCGTCGACTCGACCTTGGCGAGGAAGGCCGGCAGCTTCTGCGTCTGCACCATCAGGTCGTCGACCGCCTGGTTCACGGCCTGGTCGAAGGGCATGGCGTTGCCCGTCGCGGGGCGGTGCGCGCAGGCCGCGGCGAGCACGGCGGCGGCACACAGCGCGAACATGCGCAGCGCCAGGCGGGCTCGTTGGATGGTTGTCGTCATCAGCATTGGCTCCTCAATGTCTTCATGTCCTGGTCCGACAGCGGCTCGCCGACGGCGGCGCGCATGTTGATTTCGCTGCAGCGCTTCGACGGCGCGGGGCGCGGCGCCGCCGCAGCCTCCCTCTGCACCGGCGGGGGTGCCGACGGCGGCGGCGCGACCGGCTGCGGGCGCGTCCTGGCCACCACCGACTTCGGCCTCGACGGCGCTTCCTCCGCCTTGTCGGCCTTCTCTGCCTTTTCGGCCTTGCCGGCGCCGGGCGGCTCGGCCGGCTCCCGCGGCACGTTCGCCGACAGGCACGGCGTGCGACACGGCTTGGCCTCTGCAGCGTCCGCGGCCCGCACGGGACGGCCGTGCAGCGCGATCACCGTCGCGACCACCGCCATAGCAAGAAGGGGCGAAGAGCGCGCCGGGTGAATCATCAGCCGGCAAATGTAGGGGCCCGAAGGCCGCGCGGCATCTCGCCAAACGGCCACCCTGCCGAACGGCATAGGCGCGCCGCATGAAGGCGCTAAGGCGAAAGTGCGCGGGAAGCTAGCGGAAGGAGCCCGAACGGCTCAGGGCAGCCACTGCACGCACATCATCACCAGCGTGAGCGTGGCCAGCGCCAGCACCGTCGAGACCGCGACGCTGGCCGTCACCAGGTCTTCGGCCGTGCGGTAGCGCTGCGAGAACAGGAACACGTTGGCGCCGATCGGCAGCGCCGCCGCCACCACCATCACCGTGAGCGGAATGCCGCGCACGCCCAGCAGCCAGCCGATGACTGCCACCAGCAGCGGATGCAGCAGGTTCTTCACCAACGCCTGCACCAGCGCGCCACGCCAGTGCCGCCCGATGGGCGTGAGCGCGAGCGTGATGCCCACCATCACCAGCGCGATCGGACCGAAGGCCTGGCCCAGCAGCTGGATCGGCTTGTCGATGGCCTCGGGCATCACCAGCCCGCTCTGCGCGAACAGCAGGCCCGCGATGATCGGCAGCGGCACCGGGTGGATGATGGCGTTGCGCAGCGCGCGCATCACGGTGCGTGCCATCGACGGGCGCTTCTCGTTGCCGGAGGCACCGGCCTGCTCGCGCGCCACGGCCAGCTCCAGCACCACCGTGGCGCTGGTGAGCAGCACCAGCGAATGCAGCGAGATCAGTGTGAGCAGCACCACCATGCCTTCCTCGCCGTAGGCCAGGCCGATCAACGCGATGCCGATCATCACGGTGTTGCTGTAGGTGTTGGCCAGCGCGATCACCGCCGCCGTGCGGTTGAACCCGCGCAGCGCCAGCGTGCCCGCGAACAGCAGGCCGGAGGCGATGAAGTACGCCGCCACCGGCTTGAGGCTCAGCTGCTCGACGTGCACCGTGCTCATGGCGCGGAACAGCAGCGCCGGCGCGAGCAGCAGGAAGATGAGGTGCGAAAGGTCCTTCACCGCACCGCCGCCGATCCAGCGCCGCTTGCCGGCCAGGTAGCCCACGGCGATCAGCACGACCACGGGCACGAGCGAGGAGATGACGAAGGAATTCACCCGGCGAGGATAGCCCAGGGGTGCAGCCGCCCTGCTCCTTCCCCCTCTGGGGGAAGGTCGGGATGGGGGCAGACGGCGCAGGCAGAAGCCATGGCGCTCTCAAAGGCCGCTTGCCCCCACCCCTGCCCTCCCCCAGAGGGGGGAGGGAGCAAGGCAGGATCAGAACGTCACGCGCAGGCCGACCTTCAGCGAGCGGCCCGGCAGCGGGGCGTTCGGATACACCGTCGTCGTCAGGATCGAGGTCGCGCTGTAGGCCAGCTTGTTCGTGATGTTGTCCATGCGCGCATACCAGGTGAGGTTGGCGCGCTGCACCTTCATGCGGTACGTGATGGCCGCGTTCCACAGCGTGTAGGCATCGGTCTCGCGCGCGCCCACCGAGGGCACGCGGCGCTGCGCCGCGTTGTAGTCGAAGCCGAAGCGCGCGCCCCACGGGCCGTTGTTGTAGGCCAGCGTCGCGCCCAGGCGCAGCGGCGCGATGCGGGGCAGCGGCTCGCCGGTGTCGAGGTTCTTCGCGCGCACGATGTCGCCGCGCCATTCGAGGTCGAGCGTGCCCGCGTCGCCCATGCGCGCGAAGCCGTCGGAGCCCAGCAGGCGCAGGTTGCCGTTGGCCTCGATGCCGGTGAAGCGCGCGCGCACGCCGCCGTAGACGTACTCCGCCAGCGTGTCGGTGGCACCGGCCTCGGCCACGTTGCCTTCCTCGTCGAGGTTGCGCCCCGTCGCCGTCAGGCCGATGTAGTTGCTGAAGCGCGTGACGTAGGCGTTCACGCGGGCCGTGTTGGGGCCCGACTTCCATTGGGCGCCCAGGTCGAAGCCGGTCGACTTCTCCTTCTTCAGGTTCGGGTCGCCCACTTCCCAGGCACCAGTTGCCACGTGGGGGCCGTTGGCCAGCAGCTCGTAGTCCTTGGGCGCGCGCTCGGTGTAGGCGAGGTTCGAGGTCAGCTGCCACTGCGGCGCGAGGTTGACCAGCGCACCGAAGGCCGCGCTGTGCGGATTGAAGGTGCGCTCGCCGATGGCGAAACGCGTGACCGTCGGATCGTCGGGGTAGCCCAGCGAGCGGATGCGGACCTGCTCGGTGCGCGCGCCGAAGCTCAGGCGGCCCCACGAGGTGCCGTACTCCTCGAACAGGAACAGCGCGTTGGTGCGCGTGCGGCTGTGCGGCGCGAAGGCCTCCTCGCCGTCGGCGGCGAAGCGGTTGGTCTCGCTGCTGAAGCCGACCAGGCCCTCGAAGTTGCCGATCTTCTGGTGGCGCGCCTCGATGCGCAGGTCGTTGCTCATGTTCGAGAAGGTGGTGCCGGGCGCGCCGCCCTCGAACTCGGTGTGGCGGTAGTCGGTGTGGCTGAGCTTCGCGTGGATGCTGCTGATGAAACCGCCCGGACGCCATTCGCCCTCGAGCGCGTAGCGGTCGGACTTCATGCGGATGGTGACGTCGTCCTCCGCCACGGTGCCGTAGTTGCTGCGATAGCTGCTGACCGAGGCGCCGATGTAGCCCTGGTCGAAGAACACCGTGCCGCCGAACGCGCCGCCGTTCGCCTCGTTGGCCGAATTGCAGATCTTGCGCGCGGTCCACGGCGAGCCGGGCTTGCTGCATTCGAGGGTGATCGGCACCGAGACGTCCTTCGAATCGCGGTTGAAGGCGTCGACGTGCACCGCGACCCGGTCGTTGCCGCCTTCGAGCACCACGCCGCCGTTCTTTTCCTTGTTGCCGGTGGCATAGCCCAGGTCGGCGCGGCCGCCGAAGCCGTTGATCGGCTCGGTGGGAATGCGGTTGTCGATCACGTTGACCACGCCGCCCACGGCGCTGCCGCCGTACTGCAGCGCCGACGGACCGCGCAGCACCTCGATGCGCTCGGTGACCAGCGCATCGACGGGCACGGCGTGGTCGTAGCTCAGCGACGAGGCATCGGGCGCGGCGCCGCCGTTCTGCAGGATGCGGATGCGGTCGCCGTCCTGGCCGCGGATGATCGGGCGGCTGGCGTTGGGGCCGAAGTAGCTGCTGCTCACGCCGGGCACGTTGTCCAGCGTCTGGCCGAGGGTCGATTCGGAGCGCAGCAGCAGCTTGTCGCCCGAAAGAGTGGTGGTCGGCGCGATCAGGTCGGAGGCGCCGAGCGGGTTGCCGGTGACGGTGATCTCGCGCAGGCTCGCGGCGTCGGCGGGTTGGGGCTGGGCGGCCGGGGCGGCCTGGGCGGTATCAGGCGCCTGCGTCTGGGCCATGCTTGCGAAGGAGGCAAGCGAAAGAACGGCAACGCCGATGGCGTTGCGACGGAAATTGGGAGTCATGAATGGACACTCGGTGAATCAAGGGACGACCGACCGCCACCGCGCGCGAAGCGGGTGCAGCAATCGGGAACGGGGGATTCAGCGAGTGGAAGGCGGGCCGCGCGCGTCGAACAGCGCGACCCAGCGGGCGATGGCCTCGCCCTGCAGGAATGCGAAGGTGGCCGACGGCAGCAGCATCGGCAGCACCACCAGCGGCACGCCGGGCGCGGCGGAGCCGTGGGAAAGCTGGTCGTACAGCCGGCACTCGGCATCGGTGTGATCGCCGAACAGGCTGGCCAGCTGATGCCCGGCATGCTTGTGGACGACCTGTGACGCATGCTCCGCCGCGGCCGGAAGGCCCGGCACGTGCAGCGCGCGGTGCATCAGCCCCAGCGTACCCGCGAACCACAGCGCGACCGCCAGCGCGAACACGAGCGCGCGGGTCGAGCGGGTGCGGTGCTGGCGGACGGCGAGGTGCACGGAAAAAAGGTATCGGCCGGCCGCTCAGGCCTTGAGTCGCGAGGCGAAGGTCTTCTGGAACTTCTCGACCTTCGGGCCCACGACGAACGCGCAGTAGCCCTGGTTCGGGTTGTTCAGGAAGTAGTCCTGGTGATAGGCCTCGGCCGCCGAGTAGTTGGAAAGCGGCGCCACCTCGGTCACGACGGGCGAACGGTAGGTCTTGCTGGCCTCGATCTCGCGGATGACGTCCTCGGCCACCTGCTTCTGAGCATCGTCCGTGTAGTAGATGCCGCTGCGGTACTGGGTGCCGACGTCGTTGCCCTGGCGGTTGAGCGTGGTCGGGTCGTGCACGACGAAGAAGATTTCGAGGATTTCGCGCAGGCTGATCTGCGCCGGGTCGAATTCGAGCTTCACTACCTCGGCATGGCCGGTGCGGCCGGTGCAGACCTGCTCGTAGCTCGGATTGACGGTCTGGCCGTTGCAGTAGCCCGATTCGACGTCGAGCACGCCCTGGACGCGGTCGAAGACCGCCTCGGTGCACCAGAAGCAGCCCCCGCCCAAAACGATGGTTTCGGTGGGCGACGATGAAATGGACATGGTGCTGCTCCGGAGGAGGTTGAAAAGACGAACCCGATATTGTCGCGGCTTGACGTGGCGGATGCCCGTCACTACATTACTAACCAACGAGTCATTAAGAGCATGTCCACGCCCCGTTCCTTCGTCGACAAGATCTGTCCGGTACGCGCCAAGCGCGAGCGCCGGAAGGAGGCGCGCCCCGGCGAACTGCTGGCTGCCGCGCTCGATCTGTTCGTCGAAAAGGGCTTCGCCGCCACCCGCTCCGAGGAAGTGGCGGCACGCGCCGGCGTTTCCAAGGGCACCCTCTTTCTCTACTTTCCGAGCAAGGAAGAGCTGTTCAAGGCCGTGGTCATCGAAAACCTCGGCGGCCGTTTCACGGAGTGGAATGCCGAGTTCGAGGCTTTCGAGGGCACCACCGCCGACATGCTGCGCTACTGCATGAACGTGTGGTGGGAACGCGTCGGCAAGACCCAGGCCTCGGGCCTGACCAAGCTCATGATGAGCGAGGGCGCCAATTTTCCCGCGCTGGCGGAGTTCTACCGCGAGCAGGTGGTCCGGCCCGGCCACGATCTGCTGCGGCGCATTTTCCAGCGCGGCATCGACAGCGGCGAGTTCGCGCCGATGGACGTCGACCACGCGATCTACTCGGTGGTGGCGCCCATGGTCTTCCTCATGCTCTGGAAGCATTCGGCCATGGTCTGCGTCGACGGCGCCGCGGCGCTGGACCCCGAAAAATACCTGACGACCCAGGCCGAAGTGGTGATCAACGGGCTCAGCGTGCGCTCCGGAAGGCCGACCGAACCGGGGGTGTCATCGGCGGCACCTAAAATTGAAGGTTTGTCCTGAGCCCACAAGGAAAGCCACGCCATGAACCCCACCCCTACCCTCGAGCGCTTGCGCTTCAACATGATCGAGCAACAGATCCGTCCCTGGGACGTGCTCGACAACGACATCCTCGAGCTGCTGGCCGAAATCCACCGCGAGGACTACGTGCCCGACGCGCACCGCACGCTCTCGTTCTTCGACATGGAACTGCCGCTGCTCGACGGCTCCGTGCCCGGCGAGATCATGCTGTCGCCCAAGGTCGAGGCCCGCACGCTGCAGGACCTGCACATCCAGAAGCACGAGACCGTGCTCGAGATCGGCACCGGCTCCGGCTTCATGGCCGCCCTGCTCGGCGCCCGCGCCGCCCAGGTGCTCTCGCTGGAAATCAACCCCGTGCTGGCCGCCCGCGCCGCCGAGACGCTGCGCCAGAACGGCGTGACCAACGTCGAGGTGCGCAATGCCGACGGCGCCGTGCCCCTGCCCAGCGGCCCGAGCTTCGACGTGATCGTGCTCAGCGGCTCCGTCGCCCGCATTCCGCAGAACCTGCTGGGTTCGCTCAAGGTCGGCGGCCGCCTCTCGGCCATCGTGGGCGAAGAGCCCATGATGCGCGCCCACTTCGTCACCCGCACCAGCGAAAGCAAGTGGGAAACCATCCAGCCCTGGGACACGATGGCCCCGCGTCTGCTGAACTTCCCCGAGCCTTCGCGCTTCTCGTTCTGAGCAGACGGTCGAGCAAAGAATGATCGATCAAGTCCGCCCCGCCGACCTTGCCACCTGGTTCGCACAGAACGCCGACGCAGCCCCCGTGCTGCTCGACGTGCGCGAACCCTGGGAACTGCAGACGGCGAGCGTCGCACCCCAGGGCTTCACCCTGGTGGCGATTCCGATGAACGAGATCCCCGGGCGGCTGGCCGAGCTGAATGACGGCCAACGCATCGCCTGTTTGTGCCATCACGGCGCGCGCAGCCAGCGCGTGGCCGCCTTCCTGAACCAGAACGGCTTTGACCAGCTCGCCAACGTGGCGGGCGGCATCGACGCCTGGTCCTCGCACGACCCCACGGTCCCGCGCTACTGATTCTTTCCCCCAAGGACGTTCAATGCCTTCCAGGCCCCGGCTTTCGCCTATTTCCGCAGCGCTCGCAACCACCTTCGCAGCCCTGCTCGCATCGCCGGCCCTGACCCAGGCCCAGACACTGAACGAACTCTACGAATCCGCCCGCGGCTTCGACGCCACCTACCAGGGCGCACGGGCCCAGTACGACGCGAGCATCGCGCGCGCCGCGCAGGCCAAGGCCGGCATCCTGCCCGCCGTGGGGCTCACGGCCGGCGTGACGCGCAGCGACCTCGACATCGAAACCCTCACGGGCACCGGCCGCGGCACCAGCACGCCGCGCGACTTCACCACGCAGAACGTCGGCATCAACGCCACCCAGCCGCTGTACCGGCCCGCCAACTGGGCCACCTACGAACAGGGCAAGCGCCAGGCCGACATCGCGCAGGCGGTGCTCACCATCGCGGAACAGGACCTGATCGTGCGCGTGAGCCAGGCCTACTTCGACGTGCTCGCGAGCCAGGACAGCCTGGCGCTCGTGCGCGCGCAGAAGGTCGCGGTGGCCGAGCAGCTGGCTTCCGCCAAGCGCAACTTCGAGGTCGGCACCTCCACCATCACCGACTCGCGCGAGGCGCAGGCCCGCTACGACCTGGTGATCGCGCAGGAAATCGCCGCCGAGAACGACCTGCAGGTGAAGAAGGTGGTGCTCGACCAGCTGGTCGGCCGGCCCGGCAGCGTGCCGGTGCCGCTGACGGTGCCGGTGGTGCTGCCCACGGCCACGCCCGCGGACATCAACGCCTGGGTGTCGCAGGCCGACGAGGTGCATCCCGCCATCAAGCAGGCCCGCCTGGGCCTCGACGTGGCCGGGCTCGAGGTGGACAAGGCCAAGGCCGGCCACAAGCCCACCCTGGACGCCAACCTTGGCTACAACATCACGCGCAACCCGACCGGCACCAGCACGAGCACCGTCGGCACCCGAGTCAATGCGACCACGGTGGGCGTGACCTTCAACATGCCGCTGTTCGCCGGCTTCGCGACCGAGAACCGCATCAAGGAAACGCTGGCGCTCGAAGACCAGTCGCGCAGCGTGCTCGAGGGCACGCGCCGCAGCGTGGCGCAGGCCACGCGCGCGGCCTATCTCGGCCTCGTTTCCGGCGCGGGACAGGTGAAGGCGCTGGAAGCGGCCGAAGCGTCGAGCCAGAGCGCGCTCGACGCCAACCGGCTCGGCTACCAGGTCGGCGTGCGCATCAACATCGACGTGCTGAACTCGCAGAGCCAGCTCTACCAGACCAAGCGCGACCTCGCGCAGGCGCGCTACAACGTGCTTCTGGGCAACCTGAAGCTGCGCCAGGCCAACGGCACGCTGACGACCGACGACATGAATGCGATCAACGCCACGCTGGCGAGCAACGGCAGCGTGCCGGCCGTGCCGCCGGCCATCGGCCCCGATCGCGGTACGACGGCTCCCGCGGTGACCGTGACGCCGCCGAGCATTCCGGTGGTTCCGCCCGTGCCGGTGCAGCCCTTCAATCCGCCGGCGCCGACGATGCCCACGGCACCCGTGCCGCCGGTGATCCTGAACCCGCCGGTGCGCTGAGCGCCGGAGTTCCGGCCTCGATCAGTCCAGCGTGGGCTCGGCCCGCGCAGGCTCGACAGCCTCCACCGGCACGCCCTGCTCCGTCACTGGCTCCGCCGCCTGCGCGATCGCCAGCACCGCAGCGGCCGTGCGTTCGGCCGCACCGCGGTTCGACGACGAGAACGCCAGCGCGGCCTGCGCCATCGCGGCGCGACGCTCGGGGTTCTCCACCAGCTTCAGCGCGGCCGTCACGGCCTGCTCCATGCCTTCGACGCGCAGCGATGCGCCGGCAGCCAGCGAGAGCTGCGCCGCCTCGGCGAAGTTGAATGTGGAAGGCCCCATGACCACCGGGCAGCCGCACGCCGCCGGTTCGATCAGGTTCTGCCCGCCCAGCGGCTCGAAGCTGCCGCCGAGCAGCGCCACGTCGGCCAGGCCGTAGTACAGCGCCATTTCGCCCAGCGAGTCGCCGAGCCAGATCTCGGCCTCGGCCGGCTGGCCGGCGGCGCTACGGCGCGCCACCGCGAAGCCCTCGGCCTCGATCAGCTCGGCCACCTCGTCGAAGCGCTGCGGATGGCGCGGCACGATCATCCATTGCACGTCGTGCACCCGCTTGGAGATCGAGCGGATCGCGCCCTGCTCCGGCGGCACCGGCGACGTCGCGCCGAAGCGCTTGAGCACTTCGAGCAGCATGCGCTCCTCGCCGTCACGCGAGCTCGCGAGCACGACCATCGGCTTGGGCAGGCGCTCGCGCAGCGAGCTGGCCGTGGCGAGCTGGCGCGCGTCGGGCGTGGCGTCGAACTTGAGGTTGCCGTAGATGCCGGCCACCTTGGCGCCGAGCGATACCAGGCGATGAGCGTCGGCCTCGGTCTGCGCCCAGACGGCCGTGAGAGCCGAGTAGGAGGGGCGCGCCAGCCAGGCCAGCCGCTCGGCGGCCGCCAGCGATTTCTCGTTGAGGCGCGCATTGGCCAGCACCAGCGGAATGCGGCGCTCGGCACAGGCGGCCGTCATCTCGGGCCAGACCTCGGTTTCCATCAGCACGCCGATGCGCGGCTGGAAACGGTCGAGGAAGCGTCGCACCGCGCCGGGGGTGTCCCAGGGCTGCCAGACCTGCGTATCGCCCGGCTCGAGCAGCTTGGCGCCCTCCTCGCGGCCGGTGGCGGTGCCGTGCGTGAGCAGGATCGGTACGCCCGGGTACTGGCGCCGCAGCTCGGCGATCAGGATGGCCGCCGCGCGCGTCTCGCCGAGCGAGACCGCATGCACCCAGCACTGGGCCTGGCCGGTGGTGGCTTCGTCGTAGTAGCCGAAGCGCTCCTCCACGGCCACGCCATAGCCCGGCTCGGCCTCCGCGCGGCGTCGCAGCTTGCGGCGCACCAGCGGTTGCACGACGGTGGTGAAGACGCCGTAGAGGCGCAGCAGCAGGGAACGCACGATTCAGCGCCCCTTCACACCGTTGCAGAACCCGCAACGCGTGAAGCCGGCACGGCCCTTCACGCCAGGGATACCGTGGAACCGGCTTTGCCGGGCCACCGGTATCGCCCCCTGGAAGGGGGTTGGCGCAGCGACACGAAGTGCGCGAAGACTGGGGGTCATCCTAATGTGCCGCTTCGGCCAGCTTGGCGTCGGGCTTCGCGGTTCTCAAAAGGGCCAGCATCTCGGCCTCGATGCGCTTCAGCGCGGCATCGGTCTGGCCTTCGAAGCGCAGCACCAGCACGGGGGTGGTGTTCGAAGCGCGGATCAGGCCGAAACCATCGGGCCAGTCGACGCGCAGGCCGTCGATGGTCGAGACCTTGGCGGGGGCGGCGAAGCTCGCGCCCTTCACCAGCTTGTCGACCACCGCGTGCGGCTCGCCCTCGGCGCAGGCCACGTTCAACTCGGGCGTCGAGAAACTCGTGGGCAGCGCATTGAGCACGGCGTTCGCGTCGGGGCTCTTGCTCAGAATTTCGAGCAGCCGGCAGCCCGCATAGGTGCCGTCGTCGAAGCCGAACCAGCGCTCCTTGAAGAAGATGTGGCCGCTCATCTCGCCGCCCAGCGGCGAATCGATTTCCTTCATCTTCGCCTTGATGAGCGAGTGGCCGGTCTTGAAGATCATCGGCTTGCCGCCCGCGGCCTCGATGGCCGGCGCCAGGCGCTGCGAGCACTTCACGTCGTAGACGATGGTGCCGCCGGGCACGCGCGAGAGCACGTCCTGCGCGAAGAGCTGCATCTGGCGGTCGGGAAAGATGTTCTGGCCGTCCTTGGTGACGATGCCCAGCCGGTCGCCGTCGCCGTCGAAGGCCAGGCCCAGTTCGGCGTCGCCCTTGGCCAGCGCCGCGATCAGGTCCTTCAGGTTTTCGGGCTTGCTGGGGTCGGGATGGTGGTTGGGGAAGTTGCCGTCGACCTCGCTGTAGAGCTCGGTCACCTCGCAGCCCAGGGCGCGGAAGATGGCCGGGGCCGAGGCGCCGGCGATGCCGTTGCCCGAATCGACCACGATCTTCATCGGCCGCGCCAGCTTGATGTCGCCCGCGATGCGCTCGATGTACGCCTGGGTCACGTCGACCTTGCGAACGCTGCCGCCCGCAGCGAGCTGGGCGGAGCCGGCCTCCATGGTCCTGCGCAGGCCCTGGATCTCGTCGCCGTAGATCGCGCGGCCGGCCAGCACCATCTTGAAGCCGTTGTAGTCCTTGGGGTTGTGGCTGCCGGTGACCTGGATACCGCTCTTGCACAGCGTGTGGGCCGCGAAGTACAGCATCGGGGTGGTCACGGCGCCCACGTCGATCACTTCGATGCCGGTGGCCACCAGGCCCTTGATCAGCGCCTCGGACAGCGAGGGGCCCGACAGGCGGCCGTCGCGTCCCACTGCCACCGACTTCTCGCCCGCCGCGCGCGCGGCGCTGCCGAAGGCCCTTCCGAGCGCTTCCGCCACCTCCGCATCGAGAGTGACCGGCACGACGCCGCGAATGTCATAGGCCTTGAAGATCGACGCGCTGAGCTGCATGAAAGGCGTTTCCCTGCTGTGGATATGTAAACGGGGCATTGTAGGCAAGGCCCAGGGTGCCCACATGTCCGAAAACGGCCAGTTGAAACGAGTCGAAACCGTATCATTTCTTCATGCCCGCCAACCAAACCTCCACCGAAGCGCTCGAGAGCGACGCCTGCTACCTGGCGATGAAGACGCATGACGCGCGCTTCGACGGGTCGTTCTTCACCGCAGTGACATCCACCGGCATCTATTGCCGACCGGTCTGTCGCGTCAAGCTTCCGCGGCGCGAGAACTGCCGGTTCTTCCGCCATGCGGCACAGGCCGAGGCCGCCGGCTTCCGCCCCTGCCTGCGCTGCCGGCCCGAGCTCGCGCCGCGCGCGGCCAGCTGGTCGACCGAGGACGCCTCGCGCATCCTCGCGCTGCAGGCGGCGCGGCTGATCGACGAGCCCGACGCCTGGTCGGAAGACGGCCCCGGCGCGGCCCAGATCGCGGCCCGCCTGGGCGTGAGCGACCGCCACCTGCGGCGCATCTTCGAGGCCCAGTTCGGCGTCTCGCCCCTGCAATACCTGCAAACGCGCCGCCTGCTGGCCGCCAAGCAGCTCATCGCCGACACCCGCCTGCCGATGACGCAGGTGGCGCTGGCCAGCGGATTCGCGAGCGTGCGGCGCTTCAACGCGGCCTTCCTCGAACACTACGGCCTGAACCCCAGCGCGCTGCGGCGTGCCGGCGGCGCCATCGCCGAGGGCGGCGAAGGCAGGGCCATCGAGGTGCGGCTGGGCTTCCGCCCGCCCTACGACGCCAATGCCATGCTCGGCTTCTTCGCGCGCCGTGCGCTGCGCGGCGTCGAGGTCGTCTCCACGGCCGACGGCAAGGAGCCCGCCAAGGGCAGCACGCCGGTCTATTCGAAGCTGACCCGCACGCTGCGCATCCAGCACGGCGGACAGGCCCACGCCGGCTGGCTGCAGCTGCGCTTCGACCTCGAACGCGAGCAGATGCTGCTGTCGGTCAGCGATTCGCTGGCCGCGGTGCTGCCCATCGTCATCAGCCGCGCTCGCGCGCTGTTCGACCTCGATGCGGAGCCGATGGCGATCAACGCGGCGCTGCACGCGGCCTTTCCGCATGGCGACGGGCTGCGCGTGCCCGGCGCGGTCGACGGCTTCGAGCTCGCAGTGCGCGCGGTGCTGGGCCAGCAGATCACGGTGGCCGCGGCGCGCACGCTCGGCTCGCGGCTGGTCGAGGCCTTCGGCGAGCCGCTGGCCACGCCCGTCGAGGGGCTGACTCGCCTGTTTCCCACTCCTGCGGCGATTGCCGCCGCGAGCGGCGACGAGCTGGGCCGCCTCGGCATCGTGCGGCAGCGGCAGACCGCGCTGCACGCCATCGCGCGCGAAGTCGCCTCCGGCAAGCTGGCGCTGCATGCGGGTGCCGACGTGCCTTCCACCATCGCCGCGCTGCAGGAGCTGCCCGGCATCGGCGCCTGGACCGCGCAGTACATCGCGATGCGCGCGCTGCGCTGGCCCGATGCCTTTCCGGCCGGCGACGTCGCGCTGCAGAAGGCGCTGGGCGTGACCACGGCCCGTGCCGCCAGCGAGGCTTCGCTGGCATGGCGGCCCTGGCGCAGCTACGCGGTGCTGCGGGCCTGGCATGCGCCAACCGCCGTCGCCCCGGCACCCTCCGCCAATGCAGCCGAAACGGCGGACACCGAATCTCCTCCAATCACCACGGCAGGCGTCGCAGCCTGAAGCGTCATGAAGTTCAAGAGCAAAGTCATCTACACCTCGCACATCGACACGCCGCTCGGCGGCATCACGATGGCAGCCACCGACAAGGGGCTGGCCGGCGTCTGGTTCGACCAGCAACGCCACTGGCCCGACACCAGCGGCTGGGTCACCAAGGAAGACCACCCCGCGCTGGTTGAGGCCGCCGCCCAGCTGCGCGACTACTTCGCCGGCAAGCGCGACAGCTTCGACATGAAGCTCGACCTGTCGCACGGCACCGCCTTCCAGCAGAGCGTGTGGCAGCAATTGCTGGCCATTCCGGCGGGCGCCACCACCAGCTATGGCGCCCTCAGCGTCACCGTGGGCAACCCGGCCGCGGTGCGCGCGGTGGGCGCGGCCGTGGGGCGCAACCCGATCAGCGTGATCGTGCCCTGCCACCGCGTGCTGGGCTCGGACGGCTCGCTGACCGGTTACGCTGGGGGGCTCGAACGCAAGACAGCATTGCTGCAGCTCGAAAAGGCAATCTGAGCCTTCCGGGCGCACAGCAGAAAAGAACGACCGAGGACGCATGACCACAACGCAGAACAACAACGCCCCCGCAACCGGAACCGGAACCGCCACAGCCGCCAAAACCCTCGCACCCACCGCCTGGCTCATCGACCTGGTGCTGCTGGGCGCGCTGTGGGGCGCTTCCTTTCTCTTCATGCGCATCGGCGCCGCCGAATTCGGCGCGCTGCCGACGGCCGCGGTGCGGGTGGCGATCGCCGCGCTGTTCCTGTTGCCCATCGCGCTGCTGCGCGGACAGGGGCCGTCGCTCGCGAAGCACTGGAAGGCCAGCCTGCTGGTCGGCGTCTTCAACTCGGGCATGCCGTTCGCGCTCTTCTGCTTCGCGCTGCTGACCATCAACACCGGCCTCGCGGCGGTGCTCAACGCCACCACGCCGATGTTCGGCGCGCTCGTGGCCTGGGCCTGGTTCCGCGAGCGCCCCGCGAACTGGCGCCTCGTCGGGTTGCTGATCGGCTTCGCCGGCGTGGCGATGCTCGCCAGCCGCAGCGCCGGCCTGCATGCCGGCGCCAGCAGCAATGCCGCGCTCTTCGCGGTGCTGGCCTGCCTGGGCGCGTGCCTGTGCTACGGCATCTCGGCCAGCGCCACGCGCGCCTACCTGGGCGGCGTGCCCGCGCTGACCACGGCCACCGGCAGCCAGATCGGCGCCACCGCCTTCCTCGCCCTGCCCGCCATCCTGCTCTGGCCGGCACAGATGCCGAGCCTGCGCGCATGGCTCGCGCTGCTGGCACTGGGCATCGCCTGCACGGGGGTGGCCTACATCCTGTTCTTCCGGCTGATCGAGCGCGCCGGGCCGGCCCGCGCACTGACGGTGACCTTCCTGGTGCCGGTGTTCGCGCTCTTCTACGGCGCGGTGTTCCTGGGCGAGAACATCACGCAGTGGATGCTGATCTGCGCGCTGGTGATCGTGTGCGGCGTGGCGCTGTCGACCGGTATCGTCAAGCCCGGATGGCCGCGCAAGGCCCCGGCCTGAGCCTGCATCGCGGGGGCGCCTAGACGGCGCCCGCGACGACATTCACCGAAAGCGCTAGCACGAGCATGTTGAAGGCGAAGGCCAGCATGCTGTGCAGCAGCGTGATGCGCCGCATCTCCTTCGAGGTCGCCTGCACATCGGACACCTGCGAGGTCATGCCGATCACGTAGGAGTAGTAGAGAAAGTCGAAGTAGTCGGGAGCATCGTCGCCCTTGCCCGGAAAGTCGAGGCCGCCGTCGGGCGTTCCGTCCCGCTGGTCGATGTAGTAGCGGTGCGCGTAGTGGAAGGCGTAGATGGTGTGCATCGTCAGCCACGAGCCAGCCAGCGCCACGAGGCCCAGCGCCACGTGCCCGGCGCGCTCCCAGCCACTCAATCCTTTCACCTGCTGGAGCAGCAGGGCGATGGCCACCACGCTCATCGCCACCACCACCAGCATCGACACGAGGATCACCACGTTGGGCTGGTCCAGCGACTGCGCCCGTTCGCGCGTGCGCTTCGCGTCGAAGGTGCAGGCCAGCCACCACGCCAGCACCTGATGCACGCCCACCGCCGTGCACCATCCGGTCAGCCCGCGCGCCATGCCGCTCATGGGCACCGACATCAGCGCGGCCGTGACGGCACAGCCGGCGACAGCGCCATAGAGAAGACGTTGGGGACCGGTGGTCGTGGAAAGGTGTCTGCGCATGGCGGCACTTTAGCGCCGCGGCAGCCAGTCTTCGCAAGACGCGGTTCGGCGCACGGCCTTAGGCTGCGCCCACCATCGAAGAACGGAGACGAAGAGCATGCCCGCAGCCGCCACCGGCCCTGTGCCGCCGCAGTTTCATTCGCGCATCTCGCGCATCGCGCTGGGAGACGTGATCCACCGCAGCGCCCGCCGCTTCGGCGCACGCACCGCGCTGATAGAGGGCGAGCATCGCATGACCTACGGCGAACTCGACGCCGCGTCGAACCGCTTCGCGCATCACCTGCTGGGCCTTGGCCTCGCGAGCGGCGACCGCGTCGGCATGCTGTGCAACAACTCGATCCAGATGGTGGTCGCCATGCTGGGCATCCAGAAGGCGGGCCTGGTGTGGGTGCCAATCAACACCGCGCTGGCGGTGGAGGCCGTCGGCTACATCCTCGCGCACGCCGGCGTGCGCCACATCGTGATCGACACCGCGCTGCACGCGAAGCCCGAACTGCGTGGCCTGTTCGATGCGAACGGCATCGCGCCGATGCTGTGCGTGCTCGACGAAGACACGCCGCCGGCCGGCCTGCCGACCGTGCCGCAGGTCATCTCGCAAGGACCCACCACGCTGCCCGACGTGCACATCGACAGCACGCAACTCGCGCTCATCATGTACACGAGCGGCACCACCGGCCGCCAGAAGGGCGTGATGCATTCGCACGCCTCGGTGCATTCGGTGCTGCTGAGCAACATGGTCGAATGGGGCAGCAGCCCCGAGCGCGCCGACGTGTGGAGCGCCGTGCTGCCGCTCTTCCACTGCGGCCAGCACACGGTGGCGATGTCGGCGCTGGCAGTGGGCGGCTCGCTGGTGGTGCTGCGCGGCTTCGATCCGGGCGCGATGCTCGCGGCCATCGAACGGCACCGCATCACCGTGACGGTCGGCCTGCCGATGATGTACGGCGCGCTGCTCGCGCATCCGCAGCGCGCGACGCGCGACCTCTCGAGCCTGAGGCTTTGCGTCTACGCGATGGCGCCGATGTCGCGCTCGCTGCTGCTGCGCCTGCTCGAGGAGTTCTGCCCCAACTTCGCGCTGGCCTCGGGCCAGACAGAGATGTACCCCGGCGCCACCATCTTCGAGACGCACGAACAGCGCCGGCGCTTCGGCTCCTACTGGGGCGTGGCCACGCTGGTGAACGAGGTCGCGGTGATGGACGACGACGGCGAGCTGCTGGGCCCCGAACAGGTCGGCGAGATCGTCTTTCGCGGCCCCAACGTGATGCTCGGCTACTACAACGACCCCGAGGCCACGGCGAACGCGCAGCGCTTCGGCTGGCATCACTCGGGCGACCTGGGCAAGCTCGATGCGGACGGGCAGCTGGTCTTCCTCGACCGGCTGAAGGACATGGTCAAGTCGGGCGGCGAGAACGTGCCCTCGATCAAGGTCGAGGAAGTGCTGCTGCGGCACCCCGCCGTGCTCAACGCCGCGGTGGTGGGCCTGCCGCACGAGCGCTGGGGCGAGGCCATCACCGCCTTCGTCACGCGCAGGCCCGACGCGCCCGCGGACTTCGAGGAGGCCGCGCTGATCGCGCACTGCAAGGAACACCTCGGTGGCTTCGAGGTGCCGAAGCAGGTCGTCTTCCTATCGGCGCTGCCGATGACCTCCACCGGCAAGATCCAGAAGTTCGAGCTGCGCCGGGCGCACCACGACCACTATCAGCGCGGCGGCTGATCCGCGCGCTGCAGCAGCGCAGCCCGCACCTCCTTCTTCAGCACCTTGCCCACCTTGGAGCGTGGCAGGTCGAGCCACAGCTCGATCTGCTTGGGCGCCTTCACGCTGCCGATGCGCGCCTTGACGAAGGACTTGATCTCGTCCGGGTCCACCTGCCGCCCGGCATGCAGCTGCAGCACGGCCACCACGCGCTCGCCCCACTTCTCGTCGGGCAGGCCGACGACGGCGCTGTCCTGCACGTCGGGATGCTGCATCAGCACCTGCTCGACCTCGGCCGAGTAGACGTTGAAGCCGCCCGAGATGATCATGTCCTTGGCGCGGTCGACGATGTAGAGGAAGCCGTCGGCATCGAGGTAGCCGATGTCGCCCGTGTGGTGCCAGCCGTGGCGCGAGGCCTCCTCGGTGGCCTGCGGGTTCCTGTAATAGCCGAGCATCACGAGCGAGCCGCGCACCACGATCTCGCCGCTCTCGCCCGTGGGCAGCAGCACGCCGTCGCCGTTCATCACGCCCACCTGCACGAGCGGACCCGGCCTGCCCGCCGAAGACAGGCGATGACGCGCGACGGTGCCGTCGGCGTTGAAGTGCTCGCGCGGCGACATCATCGAGATCATCATCGGCGCCTCGGTCTGCCCGAAGAGCTGGGCCATGACGGGGCCGATCTTCTGCAGCGCCTCTTCGAGCCTCGCGGCCGACATGGGTGCGGCGCCGTACCAGAAGCACTGCAGCGAATCGAGCTTCGTCTGCGCGAGTTGCGGATGCTGCAGCAGCATGTAGATCAGCGTCGGCGGCAGGAAGGTGTGGGTGACGCGATGCTGCTCGATGAGGCCGAGGAACTCGCCCAGGTCGGGCCTGGGCATGATCACGACCTGCCCGCCCAGCGCCATCACCGGCAGGCACAGCACGCCGGCCGCATGCGTGAGCGGTGCCAGCGCAAGGTAGACGGGTCGGCCTTCGAAGGGATAGCCCATCAGCGTCAGCGCCGACATCGCCTCCAGATTGCGCCCCGACAGCATCACGCCCTTGGGCTGGCCGGTGGTGCCGCCTGTGCCGGCGATCATCGCGACGTCGTCAGGCGGCGCGATGTCGAAGGGTGAATCGTCCAGGCCCTCCAGCCAGTCGTCCATCGAGGGTGCGAAAGGCTGTCGCTGATCCAGGCACACCAGCGCCCGCAACTTGGGCAGCTGCGACCGCATCTGCTCGACCATGGGGGCGTAGTTGCCGTGGAAGACCAGGCACGCGCAATCGAAGGCATCGAGCACGTAGGCGTTCTCGCCCGCCTCGTTGCGCGGATTGATCGGGCACCACACGCAGCCCGCGCGCGAGATGCCGAAGACGGTGGCGAATGCCGTCGCGTCGTTGCTCGACAGCACGGCCACCTTGTCTCCGGGCCGGATGCCGGCGCGCTGCAGGCCCCGCGCCACGCGACAGCTGATGCGCTGCACATGGGCATAGCTCAGGCTGGTGCCGCCCATGGTGAGGCACGGCGAATGGGCGCCGAGCTGGGCGCCCTTGTCGAGGTAGTCGACCAGGCGCATGGGATCACCCCATCCGGGTGATCACGGGCTCCTGCACCAGCCCGAAGCCGCGCAGCGCACCCAGCAGCTCGCGATGCCCGAAGGCCTGGCAGCCCGATGCGAAGCCGGCGCGCCGTGGCGGCTGCTGCAGCAGCGAGGCCGCCGCATAGGCCTGCAGCAGGCCGGTCTGCTTGTAGTTGCAGTTGCCGAAGATCACGCAATGCACGCGGCCCAGCGGACCGGAGGCGTGCACCGAGTCGACGGACTTGTTGATGCGCGGGTTCTCGCGCGGTGGCATGGTGTTCATCACGCCCGCCGCGGTCTGCGCCAGCGCGGCATAGCGGTCTTCGTCGTTCATGCCTTCGGTGGCCTTCAGCGCGGCGGCCACGATGTGCGGCACGCCCTGCATCAGCGGCTTGTTGAAGACGCCGCCTAGCACCTTCACGTTGGCCACGCGCGGGTCGCGCTTGAACCACACCGGGTGCGAGGTGCCGCCCCAGGGCAGCGCCAGCGCGGCCTCGTGCTGGCCGGGAATCGAGAGGTGGTACAGGCCCGCGTCGGGCTGCCATTCCACGTACTCGTTCTGCTCCAGGTAGTAGGCCTTCGAGGTGGCCGCGTTGACCAGGATGGTCTGGGTCGATGCGATGGTCGGGCTGCCGCCCCAGAACACGGCGATGTCCAGCGTGTCGAGGCCGGGCGTCTCCAGGCACAGCTGCGCGGCGATCTCGCCGGTGGTGTACATGTGCGCGAGGCCCGGCGACAGCAGCAGACCAGCGGCGGCGAACTTCGCGCCGTACTTCTGGTCGAGCGTGATGAGCCAGTCCTGCTCGCCGGTGGTGTCGGTGTAGTGGCATCCGGCCGCCAGGCAAGCATCGACCACTTCGGGACCGAACCTGGCGAAGGGCCCCACCGTGTTGAGCACCACCGAGGCACCGGTGAAGAGCTCGGTGAGCGCGCCCACCGAATGCGCCACTTCCACCACCTCGTAGTTCGCGGTCTCGATGCCGGGCACGTTGGACTTCATCGCCGCTTCCACCTTCTGCGCGCTGCGGCCCGCGGCGATGAAGGGGATGTTGTACTCGCGCAGGTATTCGCACACCAGCCGGCCGGTGTAGCCGGAAGCGCCGTATACGACGACGGGTTTCTTCTTGCTGCTGCTCATGTCGTGTCTCCTTTTTCTACGTGCTCACATGCCCATGCCGCCGTCCACCGCGATGCCGGCGCCGGTGATGAACCGGGCCGCATCGGAGCAGAGGAAGACCACCACGTCGGCCATGTCGCCGACTTCGCCCAGGCGCCCGAGCGGCGTCTGGCTGACCACGTCGCCCACGGCCGCCTCCACGCTCGGCGCGAGGCCGGCGGCGACGATGTCGTGGGCGAGCTTCATGCCCATGTCGGTGGGCACCAGTCCCGGATAGATGCAGTTGACGCGAACGCCGTAGCCCAGCTTGCCGGACTCCATGGCGGCGACGCGGGTGGCGCGGTCGACAGCGGACTTGGTGGCGGAGTAGCCGGAGATAGCGGGAAACGCGATGGTGGCGGCGACCGACGCGATGTTGACCACCGCCCCGCCGTTGCCCGCGCTGCCGCCGGGGCGCATCGCGCGGAACGCGTGCTTCATGCCGAGCAGCGTGCCGGCCACGTTCACGTCGAGCATGCGGCGCAGGTCGTCGGCATTCACGTCGACCACCAGCGAGGTGATCTCGATGCCGGCGTTGTTGACGAGGATGTCGAAGCCGCCGAGCTCCTTCACCGTGGTCTCGGCGGCCGAGGCCCAGTCGCCGTCCTTCGTCACGTCGAGCGGGACGAAGCCCACCTTCGCCCCCGACGCCGACAACCTGGCGGCGGTTTCGCGCCCCAGGTCGGCGAGCACGTCGCCAATCATCACGGAAGCGCCGGCCGCGGCCAGCGCCTCGGCGATGCTCGCGCCAATGCCGCGCGCACCGCCTGTCACGAGCGCACGGCGCCCCTTCAAGTCGAACTTGGCCATCACTTGTCTCCTGTGGATGTGTTGTGAGATGGAGCGGTCATCCTAGAAATCGACTTTACGACTGTCAAGATTTTTCTTGGCACTCGTCAAGTTTTTATAAAATGGCATCCGTGACACGCCGGATGCGGGTTCTCCCGCTTGCGTGCTATGGTTTGCGATCAAGAGGAACACAGGGGCTGGCAGGCATGCGGCCCGGCTTTTCAATGACGACACATCAACGGGTAAAGAAGCACGCCGAACGGGTGCCCAAGGCACGGGTCGACAAGTTCTCGGAGCGCCGCGCCGAACTGGGAGAAGCCGCGCTGACCACGCTGGCGGCGCTGGGCTACGCACGCACCAGCCTGCGCGAGATCGCGCAGAACTCGGAGTTCTCGCACGGCGTCCTGCACTACTACTTCAGCGACAAGGTCGACCTGATCATCTGCAGCGTGAAGCAGTACAAGGCCCGCTGCGTCACGCGCTACGACCACGCGGTGGAAAGCGCCACCACCTACGACGAGCTGATGGAAGGCTTCCTGCAAAGCCTCGGCGCCACCCTTTGCGACGAAGGCCACGTGCACCGCCTCTGGTACGACCTGCGCTCGCAGGCACTCTTCGAGGAAGCCTTCCGCGCCGACGTCGTGCAGATCGACAAGAGCCTCGAAGACATGATCTGGCGGATCATGAGCCGCTTCGCCGAGCTCTCGGGCGAGGAGCCCGGCATGTCGCCCTCTGCCACCTACGCGCTGTTCGACGGGCTCTTCCAGCAGGCGCTGCTCAAGCACATGTCGGGCGATACGAAGGCCGTCGACAGCATGAAGGCCGACGTGCGCGAAGCCATCGGCCGCCTCTTCACGCCGCCTGCAAAGGCGGCCGCGCCCCGCAAGCGCCGCGCCTGAAGCGCGACGGACCTTACTTCGCCTTCCTCGCCGGCGCGAGCGCGCGCGCGCCGGCCCACTGGCCGCTCTCGCACAGGTCGCGCACCACATCCGCGATCAGCGTGCACACCGCGCGCTTGGCGTTGGTGGCCGGCAGATGCACGGACACGCACAGCCCCAGCGTGCGATGCATCGACGGCAGATCGATGCGATGCGCAACGAGTCGGCCTTCCTGCACTTCGCGCTGCGCGAGGCCGAGCGGCATGATGGTCGGCCCCAGCCCCGCTTCCACCGCCGCCTTCAGCGTATAGACCGAGTTGATCTCCGCGACCACCTGTGCCGCGGAATGCCCCGCCCGCTCCAGCACCGTATCGACCAGCCAGCGCGTGCAGTGGCCGTGCGCATGCGCTGGCCACACCAGTGGCCGCGCGGTGGCCTGTTCGATGCTCACGTCGCCGGGCGGCAGCGCATGCGGGCTCTGCGGGGAATCGAGGAACACGAAGTCTTCCTCCACCAGCGGAGTGAACTGGATGTCCTCCGCCGGCATCGCGGGCGAGAACATCGCCACGTCGACCCGGCCGCGCAGCAGCTGGTCGGCCATGTTGCCGGTGAGCTCCTCGTTCAGGTGCAGCACCACGTCGGGATAGCGGCGTGCCGCCGCGCGCATCAGCGGCAGCGCGATCATGGGCGACACGCTCTGCGGCAGCGCCGCGACCACCGATCCCGACACCGACTCGGCCGCCACATGCACCGCGGCCCTGGCGTCGCGCACCTGCTTGGTGATGCCCTGCGCGTATTCGTAGAAGACCTTGCCCGCCTCGGTCATCGCCACGCCGTTGCGGCTGCGCAGCAGCAGCTGTGTGCCGAGCTCGCTCTCCAGCTCGGCCATCTGCTTGCTCAGGGCCGACTGCGCAATGAAGAGCTGCTGCGCGGCGCGCGACAGGCTGCCGCAATCCACGATGGCAACGAAGTACTTGAACTGGCGCAACTCCATCGAAAGGCCTCCGGCCGCACGCCGCGGAGTGCGGGCGAGGCCGGAGATTCTAGGCGGCACACCCTGCCCGCCGCGCTCAGCCTTCCGCCAGGCCGACGACCTTTCCGGGGTTGAAGATGTCGTGCGGATCCAGCGCCTTCTTCACCGCGCGCATCAGCGCCACCCCGTGCGCGCCGTGCTCCTCGACCAGGTACTTCATCTTGTGCAGCCCCACGCCGTGCTCGCCTGTCGACGTGCCGCCGTGGCGCAGCGCGCGCTGCACCAACCGGTGGCTGAAGGCCTCGGCGGCCTCGTTCTCCTGTGCGCTGCCGGGGTCCACCAGCACCAGGCAATGGAAATTGCCGTCGCCGACATGGCCCAGCACCGGCACGAGCAGGCCGTGCTCGGCGATGTCGGCCTGCGTCTCCTCGATGCACTGAGCGAGCGCGGACAGCGGCACGCAGGCGTCGGTACTCAGGCTGCGGCTGCCCGCCTTCAGCTGCAGGCAGGCGAAGTAGGCGTGATGGCGTGGTGTCCACAGCCGCGAACGCTCCTCCGGCAGCCTTGCCCACTGGAAGGCGCCACCCCCGTGACTGCCAGCAATCTCCCGCACGACCGCAGCCTGCTCGTCGACCTGCGCCTGGCTGCCGCCGAACTCCAGGAACAGCGTGGGGTGTTCGCCCAGCGTGGTGCGGCTGTGCGCATTCACCGCGCGGATGGTCAGCGCATCCAGCAACTCGGCGCGCGCCAGCGGCACGCCCATCTGGATCGACTCGATCACGCAGTCGACCGCCGCGCGCACGGACGGAAAATGCACCACCGCCGCGGCATACGTCTCCGGGTGCGGATGCAGCCGCACCGTGGCCTCGGCGATCAACCCCAGCGTGCCTTCGGAGCCGCAGTACAGCTGCGTGAGGTTGTAGCCCGCCGAGCTCTTGCGCGCCCGCGATGCAGTGCGCACTATGTCGCCGTCGGCCGTGATCACCGTCAGGCTCACGAGGTTGTCGCGCATCGTGCCGTAGCGGACGGTGTTGGTGCCCGATGCAGCCGTGGCGACCATGCCGCCGATGGACGCATCGGCGCCGGGATCGACCGAGAAGAAGAACCCCGTGCCCTGCAGCGCCGCGTTCAGCTGCCCTCGCGTGACGCCCGCCTCCACGGTGGCCGTGAGATCGCCGGGCCGGATCGCCAGCACCTTGTTCATCTGCGAGAAGTCGACGCACACGCCGCCCTCGACGGCCAGCAGATGCCCCTCCACCGACGACCCCACGCCGAAGCCGATGACCGGCACGCGCTCCCGAGCGCATGCACGCACCACGAAAGCCGCTTCCTCGGTACTGCGCACGAACACCACCGCGTCGGGCGGCTGCGGCGGGTAGGTCGATTCGTCGGTGCCGTGCTGCAGCAGCACGACCTTGCTGGTTGAAAAGCGCTCAGCGAACCTGCCTTGCAACAGCGCAAGCAGTTCCGGCGACGGGGAACGCCGCGTGTTCGAACGCACGGGAATGTTCACGACCGAATCCATGGGAGCCTCCTGAATGCCGGTCAGCGCTGCGACGAGACGCGCCCAGGCCTGACGAACAGCACAAGCACCGCGCCGATCACCAGCAGGGCCGCCAGCATGTGCAGCCCAGCGTCGGTGCTCTGCGTCGCATCCTTGATGAGCCCGATGAGGTACGGCGCGCTGAAGCCCGAGAGATTGCCGAACGAGTTGATGAGCGCAATGCCCGCCGCCGCCGCCGCACCGCCCAGAAAGGCCGTGGGCATGCCCCAGAAGACCGGGAAGGTCGACATGATGCCCATGGTTGCCAGCGTGAGCCCTGCCATCGCGAGCGTCACGTTGCCGTGCGAGGCCACGCTCAGCACCAGCCCCGCCGCGCCGACGACAGCGCCGATCGCGCTGTGCCAGCGGTATTCGAGCCGGCGGTCCGCGCTGCGGGCCATGAAGTACATCGCGACCACGCCGAAGGTCCACGGAATGGCGCTGAGCAGGCCGATGTCCAGCGCGCCCTTCACGCCCGTCGCCTTGATGATGCTGGGCAGCCAGAACGAGATGCCGTAGAGCCCCGAGGTGTAGGCGAAGTACACCAGCGCCAGCAGCCACACGCGGCCGTTGCCCAGCACGCTCAGGATGCGCGGCTCGGCCTTGCCGGCGTCTTCGGCCGCGATCTCGCGGGCGATGAGCTCACGCTCGGCCGGCGTGAGCCAGCGCACGTCCTTCACGCGGTCGTCGAGGTAGCGCCACACGACCTGGCCCAGCGCCACCGTCGGCAGGCCCTGCAGCAGGAACAGCCACTGCCAGCCGGCCCAGCCGTTGACGCCGCCCATGCCCTGCAGGATCCAGCCCGAGAACGGCCCGCCGAGAATGCCCGCGAACGGGATCGCCGCGAGGAACAGCGACGTGGCCTTTCCGCGCCGCGCGGCCGGGTACCAGTAGGTGAGGTACAGGATGATGCCGGGGAAGAAGCCCGCCTCCGCCGCGCCGAGCAGGAAGCGGATCACGTAGAACGACGTGGGCGAACTCACGAACATGGTGCCCGCCGACAGCAGGCCCCAGGTGATCATGATCCGCGCGATCCAGCGGCGCGCCCCCACGCGGTGCAGCACCACGTTGCTCGGCACCTCGAAGAGGAAGTAGCCGATGAAGAAGATGCCCGCGCCCAGCCCGTAGACTGCGTCGCTGAACTGCAGGTCGCCCTGCATCTGCAGCTTGGCGAAGCCCACGTTCACGCGGTCGAGGTAGGCCACGATGTAGCAGAGGAACAGCAGCGGAATCAGCCGCCATCCGACCTTGCGGTAGACGGCATCGGAGGTGCTGTCGAAGCGGCCCTCGTAGGGCTGCGCGATGGTGCTGGTGCTCATGGGTGCGTCGCTTTCCTTCGCCTGGTTCGGCTGCAGGCGATGGTCGCGTCCGCCCCCGCCGCTCGGCTGCGGGTTTCCACGCAATATTCATATGGATTGAAGATCGGCGTATCTCGCAACGAGATGCGCGAGGCAGGTGCACGCGGCGAAGACGGTGCACGCCGCGCTGGAAATGCACCGGACCGATGCGCAGGTGCGACCGGCCGCCGTAACGTAGTGTGTGGACCGGCGAAGCGCGATACACGCGCATACGCAACATGCGGGGACAAGGAAGAAGGCGGCAGACCATCGGCGCGCCCCGGGGCGCGACCCTGCGTCCCGTCGGCATCTCGACCTTGTCCAACCAACAACCGCACACCCATGAACAATCCACACACGCATCAGCCTTCCGGCACGGACGCAGCGAAGGCATCGTCCCGTTCCTTCAAGGGCGCGCCGGCGAAGCTCGCCAGCTTCGGCCTCCTCGCGCTCGCTGCCGCGCTGGCCACCTTCGCGGTCGCGCCCATCGCGGCGAAGGAGACCCGCACCGCCGCGGCAAGCTCCGACGCGTCGCCGATCTACGGCGTCACTATCCCCAAGGGCTACCGGCAATGGCAGCTGATCGCGCCCGCCATCGAGGCGGAGCCGCTGAACGAGTTGCGCGCCGTGCTCGGCAACGCCAAGGCGATCAAGGCCTACGACCAGGGCACGCTGCCCTTTCCCGACGGAACCGTGCTCGTCAAGCTCGCCTGGAAGCATGTGCAGTCGCCGGAGTTCGCACCGGCATCCGTTCCGGGCGCGGCCACCACCGTGCAGGTGATGGTGAAGGACTCGAAGAAGTACGCCGCCACCGGCGGCTGGGGCTTCGGCC
Source organism: Variovorax sp. YR750 (assembly GCF_900109805.1). NCBI lineage: Bacteria > Pseudomonadati > Pseudomonadota > Betaproteobacteria > Burkholderiales > Comamonadaceae > Variovorax > Variovorax sp. YR750. The sequence goes on along the minus strand of NZ_FOBJ01000005.1, from coordinate 390,209 downwards.
GATTCATCGACGGCAAGCCCGCGGACCTGGCACAGCACCAGACCTGCTTTGCCTGCCATCAGTCGCTTGTGAAGAACCACGACTACGTGTTCACGCGGCTCGCGCCCTGATGGGTCGCAACCGATGGCTCGCACCTGCGATTTTGAAATTTAGTGTTGACGAACACGGCCCGGATACAGAGGCATACGCAAACCGGTCACGAGGTGCCTGAGCGGCCGAACAATCTCTCCATCAGTTCGGAAAAGCACATGCGATCCGACTGACAACCGCTCTTCCGAATCGTCATCACCTACCCGAAAGGATTCATCATGAAAGCTTCTGTCCTCCTCGCCGCCGCCGCAGTCTCCTCGTTGTTCGCCTTGAGCGCGAGCGCCGAGCAATACCAGGGCGTGCTTCAGTTCCATTCGAGCGCAAGCCGCGCCAGCGTCAGGGCCGAGGCCGTCGTTGCCTCGCACGGTGCCGACCCTTACCGCGAGGGTGCTTCGGCAGACGTCGCTCCCGCACTGCCCACCTTGGCAATGCGCGCGGACACGCGTGCCGAAGCCGTGGCGGCAGCCCGCGCCGGCAACATCTACGCGGACGGCGCCAATGCCGATGCGCCCCGTGCGTTCACCAGCACGCTCGATCGCGCGACGGTGCGTGCGCAGGCACGCGCAACGGCGGCCCGCGGCGTGACCGAGGGAACGCTGTAAGCGACTACCACCGATGCGCATCCGCTTCCATCGCTCCTGAGCCCGGGAAATCCAGATGGTCCTTTCCCGGCAGCAGCCCGCCGCTCGTTCCTGGTCAAGGAAGCGCGGCGTGGCTGCAAGGGCAGCGGACCGCGCCCTGCCCTAGTCCATCTACACGTCGAGCAGCCGTTCGGCTTCCTGCAGGTCCGCGGTTTCGAAGCCCTCGGTGTATTGGGCGAGCACGCCGGCCAGCAGCTCCTTGCCCTCACCTCCGCGTCCGGCCTTCTCCCACAGGCGGGCCAGGTCCATCGCCACGCGCAATTCCCACGAGCGCGCGCCCTGCTGCCTGCTCACCGCCAGCGCTTCGAGCAGCGACTCTTCTGCGCTCGCCGCGTCCGGCGTCACGGCATCCGAGAGGGCACGCGCCTTCACGCGAAGAAGCTCCGGGAGGTTGTAGAGGTCTCCCTTGGCGTGCACCAGTGCGAGCGTGTCGTTCATCAGCTCCAGCGCGTCAGCGTTCCTGCCGATCGCGTTCAGGCCTTCGGCGAGCGTGATGTTGAACGACGTGGTGAGCAGCTCGTAGCGCGACGCACGCAGCTCGATCAGCGAATCCTGGATCGCCTGCACGCCCCGTGCGGCGTCACCGCGCTTGATGGCGAGTTCGCCCTTGACGCCGCGGCCTACCGCGAGATACGGCGTCAGCGAATGCGACTCCGCATAGGCGATGAACCGGTCGATGTCCTGCTCGGCGCGCGCGAGGTCGCCAACCCACATGTAGACCGACACGGCCCATATCAGGGCGATGCACAGCGTCACGGGGTGGTTCAGGTGCCGCGCCTCCTCGACCGCGCGCTGGGCGACGACCACGGCCTGCGAAGGCTGCCCCTGCAGCCACAAGGTCCTGGCCAGCGCGATGCATGCGCGGTTGTGGAAATCGAAGCCGGCGTGGATGCTGCTGCGCTGCCGCGACACCGGGGCGCCGGCGATCGCCGCCTCCAGGAAGTGGCGCGCACGGGGCTGGTCTCCCACCAGGTGATGGCAGAGGCCCACCAGCGAATTGGCTGTTGCCTGCGCAGTCGCGTCGTCGATGGAAGCGGCCACGGCGGCGCAGCGCCTGGCATGGCTGAGCGACTCGACGAAGTCGCCGATGCGCTCATGGAAGATCTGCAGCCGGCCCAGCAGCTCGACCTGGCTGCGCGAGTCGCCGAGCTCCTCCGCCACCTGGAGGCTGCGCTCGAGCGCGTGCCGCACTTCGTCGCTGTGGCCGCGGGTGAACATCTGCGAGAGGCCGACGGCCGCCTGCAGATGCATCTCGGCGGCGCTGCCTGCAAAGGCCGTACCCAGCTCGGCGAGCGCGCGCTTCGACCAGTCGTGGCACTCCGCCAGCAACGACATCGCCATGAAAGCCGGCACGGCCGCCAGCACCAGCGAAACGCCCAGCTCCCTTGCATCGGCGCGATCGAAGCACCAGGCGAGCGCGGCCCTCACGTTGCCGAGGTCCGCGAGATCCGACGCGCGCGCCGTGTCGCGCGAGAAGGCGTCGTCCTGCTCGGCCATCTGCTCCAGCCGCTTGCGGAAGTAGACCGCGTGGCGCCGAGCAGCCGAGTCGGCCAGATCGGCGCCGGCCTTCGAATGCGCGTACGCGCGGGTGCTCTCGAGCAAGCGGTATTGGGTCGAGGTGCCGGAGCGCCGGATGGAGAGCAGCGATTTTTCCGCGAGGCTCGCGACGGCATCGACCACCTGTACCTGCGTCAGCTCCTGGTCCGCTGCCACTTCGCGCGCGGCTTCCAGCGAAAAGTGGCCCACGAAGACCGACAGCCGGCAGAGCACCAGGCGCTCCGGCATGTCCAGAAGCTCGTAGCTCCAGTCCAGCGTGGCCTGCAGGGTCTGGTGCCGGGGCTGCGCCGTGCGCTGCCCGAGCCACGAGAGCGACAGGCGCTCGTCGAGCAGGGCTGCCGTCTGCTGGAGTCCGTAGGCGGCAACGCGCCGGGCCGCGAGTTCAATGGCGAGCGCGACCCCGTCGAGCTTTCTGCAGATGCTCGCGATGACGGGTGCGTCCTCGTCGTTCAGCTCTGGCATCGCGCCGCTGGCGCCGGCCCGGTCGACGAACAGGCGCGTGGCGGGATACATGAGGATGTCGCGCGCCGCGAGCCCGGGCTGGTCGGGCGGGTTGTCCAGCGGATCGAGCAGATGGATGTGCTCCCCCTGCACGCGCAGCGCCTCGCGGCTCGTGGCAAGAATGTGGATGCGCGGCGCCGCCTGGAAGATGCGCTCGGCCAGCGAAGCTGCCGCCGCGATCACGTGCTCGCAGTTGTCCAGTATCAGCAGCATCCGCCTTTCGCGCAGGTAGGCGATCAGGCTCGGTATCGGGTCGGCGGAGCGCACCGACAGCCCCAGCATCGATGCGATGGCGCTCGGCACCAGGCCGGGGTCCAGCAGCATCGAAAGATCCACGAACACCACGGCCCCGTTGAATTCGCCGAGCATGTCCTGCCCTGTGCGGACTGCGACGGAGGTCTTGCCCACGCCGCCCGAGCCAACGATGGTGACGAACCGCGTTCTGGCCAGCTGGGCCGGGATCGCGGCCAGGTCCTTCGCACGGCCGAGCAGTTCCACCGGCTGCGCGGGAAGACCGGGTTCGACAGGGCTTGCCTCGGGTTCCGGCTGCGTGTCGGGGGCGGTGGCCGCCTGGGCGATGCGGGCAACGAAACAGTAGCCGCGGCCGACGACGTTCGACAGATACCGCGCGCCGTCCTGCCCGTCGCCCAGCGCCTGCCGCAGCATCGCGATCTGGTAGCGCAGGCTGCCGTCCGAAACCACCATGCCGGGCCAGGCCAGCGCCATGAGTTCCCGCTTGCTCACGATCGTGTTGGCATTGGCGACCAGGGCGAGAAGAACGTCCATCGCCCGCCCGCCAAGATCCACCGGCACCCCGTCGCGCTCGAGGAGCCGCTGCGCGACGCGCAGGGTGAACGGCCCGAAGGAGACGGGGCCGGCGGTCTTGAAGGAGGTGTCGTCGCTCATGAAGATGGGGAACTGCGGCGTGCCGCGCAGGCGGTGCGATGCCAGGCCGGACGCGATCGATCCGATCGGCCCGGCGAACCCGCCGGCCGCCTCGGCAGCGCGGGCGGACGGAGCATAACCGAGGGTCGCTGCACGCCGCGCGCCGGCCGATTTGTATGGCCGTGTGTCGGCCCGTCCCCGCGGTACCTGCGCATGCGATTCGGCCGTTTCTTCACACACGCGGGATACATCCGCTGTCTTCAATGGAGGCGTTTCAACTTCACGGAAATGCCTGCATGAACACCCTCCATCCATCCCTCTCGCGCCGCCACCTCCTGGCCACGTCCATCGCCCTCGGCGCGGCGTCGGCGGCCTCCAGTGCCTTCGCCATGTTGCGGCCGTCCAGCGCCTCCGGGCCCGACGACACCTCGGTGCGGCCGTTCCGCATCAGCGTCGATCGCGAAGCGCTCGCAGACCTGCGCCGGCGGCTCGGCGCCACCCGTTGGCCGAGCGTCGAGACCGTCGCCGACGACTCGCAGGGCGTGCGGCTCGCCACGCTGCGCTCGCTGGTGCGCCACTGGTCCACCGACTACGACTGGCGCAAGGGCGAAGCCCGGCTCAACGCCGTTCCGCAGTTCGTGACCACCATCGACGGCCTCGACATCCAGTTCGCGCACATCCGCTCGCGCCACGCCGATGCGATGCCGCTGATCATGACGCACGGCTGGCCGGGCTCGATCTTCGAACTGCTCAAGGTCGTGGGCCCGCTGACCGACCCCACCGCCCACGGCGGCCGCGCGCAGGACGCGTTCCACCTCGTGCTGCCCTCGCTGCCCGGCTTCGGTTTCTCGGGCCAGCCCCAGGCCACCGGCTGGGACTCCAACCACATCGCGCGCGCGTGGGGCGTGCTGATGGCGCGCCTGGGCTACAGGCAGTTCGTCTCGCAGGGCGGCGACTGCGGCTCTGTCATCTCGCATCGCATGGCGATGCAGAAGGTGCCGGGCCTGATGGCGATCCACGTCAACATGCCAGGCACCGTGCCCGCCGAGATCGCCTCGATCCTCGCCGCGGGCGGCCCCGCGCCCGCCGGCCTGTCGGCCAAGGAGCGCGCAGCCTTCGACAAGCTGGACGACTTCTACAGGAACAGCTCGGGCTACTCCGCGATGATGGTCACGCGCCCGCAGACGCTGGGCTACGCGCTGGCCGACTCGCCCGTAGGCCAGGCCGCCTGGATCTACGACAAGTTCGCCACCTGGACCTACTCGGGCGGCGTGCCCGAACGGGTGCTTGCGCGCGACGAGATGCTCGACGACATCTCGCTTTACTGGCTGACCAACAGCGCGACCTCGGCCGCGCAGATCTACTGGGAGGACCATTCGAACAACTTCAACGCCGTCGACATCTCGCTGCCGGCTGCCGTGACGGTGTTTCCCGGCGAGATCTACCAGGCGCCGCGCAGTTGGGCCGACCGCGCGTACCACGACCTGATCTACTGGAACGAGGTCGACACCGGCGGTCATTTCGCCGCGTGGGAACAGCCGGCGCTGTTCAGCCAGGAAGTGCGCGCGGCGTTCAGGTCGCTGCGCTGAGCCAAGGAGAAGCACACCCGGCCGCCCGTGTCACGCAACCACGAGCGGCAGCGTGAGCCGTGCCTCGAGCCCGCCGCAGCGACGGTTCTGCAGCTGCAGGTCGCCCTGCATCGAGCGGGCCAGGCGCCTGGCAATCGCGAGGCCAAGACCCGACCCGGCCTTGCCCTCGGAACCGCCCTGCCCTGCCCGGACCCATGGCGCGAAGACCGCCTCCATCTGTGCCGGCCGGATGCCCGGGCCCGAGTCGACCACGGCCAGCACGAGGCTCGTCGAATCGACGCGGGCGCAGACCCGCACGTCGCGGCCGTAGCGCAACGCGTTGTCGATCAGGTTGGCGAGCACGCGCCGCAGTGCGAGGGGACAGGCCATCACCGGCTGTCCGATGCGGCCGTCGAGGACGATCGCCCGGCCGGCCTCGCGATAGTCGCGCATCATGTTGCCGAGCAGGCCGTCGGCATCGACGCGCTGCAGCGGCTCGGCCACGCTGCGCTGCATCCGTGCGCTGGCCACGCTGGCCTCTACCAGTTCGCGCATCTGGGCAAGGTCGCGCTCCATGGCTTCGCGCAGCGCATGGTCCTCCAGCATCTCGCAGCGCAGCCCCATGCGGGTCAGCGGCGTGCGCAGGTCGTGCGCATAGGCGGCCTGCACGTCCAGGTGCGCCACGTCGCGCTCGGCCTGGCGGCGGCGAAGGTTGTTGATCGCGCGCGCCAGCCGCACGATGGCGCGCGGGCCGCTTTCGACGAGCTCGGGCATGCCGGCGCCGTTGCCGCGGTGCTCCATGGCGCGTGCCAGGCGCGCCGCGCCCGCGCGGTGATCCATCGCCTCCAGCCAGAGGAAGACGGCAAGCAGCATGAGGCCGACGAGCACCGACACGCACACGATCCATCGCAGGCTGTCGTCGAGCGGGCAGCTCAGCGGCGACAGCGTCGCGGCATGGACGTTCTGCCCGAGCGTGGCCACCGCGATCGCGCGCGCCGCAACCAACGCCAGGCCCTGGGAACGGCGAGCGGGTTGTGCAGTTTTTGAAACAGCCCCGGCGCGCGCGTCGGATGCGCACGCCGGATGGAAGGAACTGATGGATGCGCGGGACTTCTTCGTCATTGGTTTTCTCCTGCTGCCGGCACACGGGCCGGCATGGGAGAGATGACATCACGCGAGGGGGAGCGCACGCCATTGCATCAGCGTTTGTCGCACCCCTACGAAGGTTTGCCCTCTCCATGCGCCGGAGTGGCGCGAGGCCGGTTCGCCCCTCCTTGGCGCTTCAGTCCCGGCTCAGCGCGTGGCCGATCCAGGCCTCGAGCTCGGCGGCGTCGATCGGCTTCTCGATCAGGCAGAGAGCGGCGCTGGCCTGCACGCGCTCCCGCGTGCGGGCGTTGGCGAAGGCGCTGATGAAGATGACGGGCGGGCGCAGCCCCTCGCGCTCGAGGCGTTCGACCAGCGCGATGCCGTCCATGGCCGGCATCTGGATGTCGCAGACGAGGCAGCGAGTGCGCGCAGGAACGTCGGACGCAAGGAAGTCGATGGCCGACTCGAACGCGCGAGCCTCCCATCCGAACGAGCGAACGAGACTGCTCGTCGCGGCGCGAACGAAGGGATCGTCGTCGACGATGGAAACGAGTTCGATGGCTGCTGACAGGGACAAGGAGGAAGCCCGTTCTCTACCCCGGGGGTTTCCGGTGAAGGCACAGGAACATTCCCGCCCCTGCCCAGGATTGCAGGATACCGGCGCCGGCGCGCGGCGCCATCATCCATAGGTATGGCACCGCATCAGCAGGCGCTCTCCACCACACCCAGCGCCTCCATCTTGCGCACCAGCTCGGCAACCGAGCGCGCGTTCATCTTGCGCATTGCCTGGCCCCGGTGGATCTTGGCCGTGATCTCGGCGATGCCCATGCGATCGGCGATCTGCTTGTTCATCAGGCCACCGGCCACGTGCTGCACCACCTCGCACTCGCGCGGCGTGAGCGATTCCCAGCAGGCACGCGCCGCCTGCATCAGGCGCTCGCTCTCCAGGCGCCGCGCATCGCGGTCCAGCGCGGCGATCACCGCGTCGATCATGTCCTGGTCGCGGAAGGGCTTCGCCAGGAAATCAACGGCCCCGGCCTTCATCGCCTTCACGGTCATGGCGATGTCGCCGTGACCTGTCATGAACACGATCGGCATGTGAGGCTCGCCGTGCTCCAGCAGGGCCTGCTGGAAGGAAAGGCCGCTCTGGCCGCGCAGCCGCACGTCCAGCACCAGGCATGAGGGCTCGCCGGAGCGCGGTGCGGCGAGGAATTCCTCGGTCGTGGCGAAGGCGTGCACCGCCAGGTCGATGGAGCGCAGCAGGCTGCTCAGCGCATCGCGCACGAGTTCGTCGTCATCGACGATGAATACGCAACGAAGGGGTGCCTGAAGTGGATCGGAAGGACGCATGAAACGAAACGTTGGTGAGGGCATCGGGGTCGCCTGCCCTTTCATCGATGGCCTGGGCCCGGCCGCGGCAGGCTGAAGACGGCGCGCATGCCCGTGGGCTCGCGCTGCCGCAGCTCGAGCGTTCCGCCGTGCGCATCGAGGATCGACTTGCAGATGGCCAGCCCCATGCCCATGCCGTTGGACTTGGTGGTGAACAGCGGCTTGAGCAGATGCTCCGCCGCCCCGAGGACGACGCCCGGCCCGGAGTCCTCCACCACGATGCGCACATGCTCGTCGTCGTGCACGCAGGCCATCGACAACGGGCGCGGGCCGGGTGGGAGCGAAGCCATCGACTCGGCCCCGTTCATCAGCAGGTTGACCGCCACCTGCTGCAGCTGCACGCGGTCGCCGTGCACGGCCAGCGGCGCGTCCAGGCCCGTCGTCTCCAGCGTGACGCCCATGGTGTCCAGCGCCCCGGCGACCAGCGTCGCCGCCTCGCTCAGGGCCTCGCCGAGATCGAAGACTCCGAACTGCGGCTCCGCGTTGCGCGCCTTGGCGCGAAGGCCCTGGATGATGGTGCGGGCGCGCAATGCGCTCCTGCTGATGTGCGTGAGCATCTCGCGGGCCTCGCCGATGTCGGGCGGGCTGCGGTCGAGCCAGCGCAGCGCGGCGCTGGCCGAGGTGTCGACCGCGGCGATCGGCTGGCCGACCTCGTGCACGATGGAAGCCACCAGCTCGCCCATCGCCTTCAGGCGGGTCGCACGCTCGAGCTCGGCGAGCGTGCTGCGCAGCTGCTCCTCGGCCTGTGCGCGCTGCTGGTTCTGGTCGATCAGTTCCTCGTACAGCCGCGCGTTCTCCAGCGCGAAGGCCGCCTGCGAGGCGATCACCTCCAGCACCTCGGCCTTGGCGGGCGTGAACACGTGGGAGGCCAGGTTGTTCTCCAGGTAGAGCACGCCGACGAGCATGGCGTGGCGCATCAGCGGCACGCACAGGATCGAGCGCGGACGCCGGCGGCGGATGTAGTCGTCCTGCGCGAGCGACGCGCTCTCGCGCGCGTCGTCCACCACGATGTGCTGCTGGGTGCGCGCGACCGCCTGGACGATGGAGACCGGCAGCGTCCCGGCATCGAAGGCGACGCCACCCTGCGTGAGCGTGACGGCACCGTCGAGCACCCGCGCCTGGGCGCGCACCTGCCACGCCTCGTGCCGGAACAGCGCCAGCGTGCCGGACTCGGCGCCGGCGTTCTCGAGCGCGGTGCGAAGCAGCGTCTCGACCAGGCGGACCGGCACGATCTCGCCGGCGAGCGCCGTCGAGATGCGCAGGACGGCCTGCGCATCGAGCCCCTGCATCCGCCGCGTGTTCGGCACCGGGTCCTCGATCTCGAAGAGCCCCGGGTGCGAGGCCTGCAACTGGCGCACCTTGGCCGTGGCGCCCCAGCGCTGCCACGCGCCGCGTGCGTGGCGCAGGTTGCCGTGGGCCGACAGGTCGTCGCCGCGCCCGGCATGGAAGGCCGCGGCATGCTCGGCCGCCAGGGCTTCGACCTGCGTGAAACCGTGGCGCCGCGCATGCGACACCGCCCGCGCATAGGCCTCCACCGCCGCGAGGGGATCGCCGTCGATGCGGCACATCTCCGCGCGCACCAGCTGGAAGCGGGCCAGGAAGTTGGCCGGGCAGGCCTGGCTCCAGGCCTGGAGCTGCTTCACGTCCCGCTGCAGCGCGGCCTGCTGCGACGCATCGCGCGCGGAAAGCGCGAGCAAGGCGAGCGCGCCGTAGAACGGCAGGTCGCCGCTCTCGGCGAAGGTGCGACCCGAGGCCGCGCAGGCTTCTGCCCGGTGGCGTGCCTCGATCGCCTCGGCGAGCCTGCCACCGAGGAGCGCCGCCTGCAGCCTGTAGACCCAGTAGGCGAAGTCGACGAGCGTTGCGGGCTGGTCTTCCCGCGGCGGGCAGGGCTGTTCTTCGCGATCGCCGATGGTCCCGTCCTGCAGCTGCGCCAGCAGCACCTTCTGGGCCAGCAGCGCCTCGATCACGAGCTGGAAATTCGCGTCGCGCGCAACGGCCAGCCCGCGCTCGACCGTGTCCCGCACATCGCCGAGGTATTCGCCGGCGAAGAGCATGCCCGTGGCCTGGTTGCGCCCGCAGTAGATCGCGAAGGTGTGGTCGCCGCTCGCCACGGCCACGTCGTAGGCGCGCCGGATGTAGTCGCGCGCCGCGCGCGCCGGCTGTGTCCATGGAACCACCATGGTGCCGAAGGTCATGTAGACCCGGCCCCGGTACTGGGCGAGCCCGCGCTCGTCGACCAGGTGCAGCGCGAGCGCGCCGAACTCCCGCGCGGCGGCGTAGTTGCCGTAGCGCACGCCGAAGACCTGCGTCATGCAGACGTAGCCGTCCGCCGAAGCGTCGGAGTGGCCTTGCGCGATGTTGAGGCCGATCATGCGCAGCAGGATCAGGTCGACCAGGTTCTGGTCGGTGTACAGCGCCGGAGGGATGAGGTCCGCGAAGATGTCGGTGATCGCACGGCGCAGCGGGTCGGCCACGACGGGCAGCTGGCGCAGGGCCCCGATGCCGTGCCGGTCGATCCATTCCTGCAGCACCGCGTGCTCGCGGTCGACCGCGGCGGCATCGGGCCGCCTCGGCATGACGATGCCGGACTTGCGCAGGAAGGCCAGCCCCACGTCCAGCGCGCGGTCGAAGTTGCCGAGCGTGGTGTACAGCGCCGCGCGCAGGCGCGCGAGATCGGCCCCGAAGATGCCGTCCCCCGCGACCTCCTCCAGCGCCGACAGGCGGCCCTCCGCGGCCTCCAGCGCCCCGGTCATGAACTCGGCCTCGCCGCAGAGTGCGCGCGCGTGCAGGCCGTCTTCGCTGGTGTCGGCTTCGCCCAGGAAGGCGAGCGCGGCGCGGAAGAAGCCGAGCGCCGAATGATGGGCGGTCGCGGCCTTCGCCTGCCGGCCGGCCTCCAGGTTGAGCCGCGCGAAGTCGCGTCGCTCCTGCGGTGCCTCGACAGCCGGACGTGCAAGCCCGGCCTGTGCGGCGAGCGAGAACACCCGCGCGGAGTCGGACGCATGCCGCAGCTGGCGGCGCACGATCTGCAGGTGCATGCGCGGCCGCTCTCCGGGCGGGATCGAGGCGTAGGCGGCTTCGCGGATGCGGTCGTGCCAGAAGCCCCAGTCCTCGCCGTCGCGCTGGATGCTGCCTGCCTCGCGCGCACTGTCGAGTGCAGCCTGCAGGCGCCTGTCCGCATCGGTTCCGGGCTGCACGCCCATCGCCAGCGCGAGCTCCTGGCCTGAAGTCCGGTGGCCTAGGCACGCCATCACGCGCAGAACCGCCTGCGTCGCCGCGGGCAGTTGTTCGAAGCGGCGCGCCATCAGGTCGCCGACGGTGTCGGCGCCGGGGTGGGACGCGAGCTGTTCGAGGCTCCAGCGCCACGAGGCGGTCTCCGCGTCGTAGGCAAGCAGGCCGTCGTCGGCCAGCAGATGGAGCAGGTGCCGGGCGAAAAGCGGATTCCGCTCGGTCTTCCGGCCGATGAGGTCGGCCAGTTCGCCGACGACGCTCGCGTCCTGCTGCAGCGTGAGCGCGATCATTTCGCGCAAGGCGCCCTCGTCCAATGGACCGAGCTCGATGCGCACGGCTTGCGGCACCTCCGCGAGCCGGCCCGCGCGCAGCGGATGAGCCGCATCCACCTCGTTGTCGCGGAAGGTTCCTATGAGCAACAGCGCGGCATCGTCGTGCTGGTACAGCAGGCGCTCGAGCACCTGCAGGGTTTCGACGTCGGCCCACTGCAAGTCATCGAGCAGCATCACGAGCGGACGCGTGGGCGCGGCGAAGCATGTGATCAGCCGCGCCATGCCCTGCAGGACGCGCTCGCGCTCGAGCGCGGGGGCCGCGTCGGGGGGCGCGGGCACGGGCTGCCCGGAAGGCGCGCCGAGGATGACGCCGAGCGCAGGCAGCAGGCCCGTCAGGGTCCGCTCCACCGGCTTAGCGGCGGCGGCGATGCGATTGCGCCAGACCGCGAACTCTTCGTTCGCGCAGCCGATCACGTGCTGCAGCAGCGGATCGAGCGCCTCCACCAGCAGCGCATACGGCTTGCCGCGGCGCCCCTGCTCGCTCTTGGCCGCGGCCAGCAGCGGCGCGCCCGGGCGCTGCATGCGGGCCACCGCCTCGCGCAGGAGCGTCGACTTGCCGATGCCCGACGGGCCCGAGACCCAGGCCGCGCGCGAACGGGCGCTGTCCGCGACCTCGCGGTAGAGCGCGAGCAATGCCTGCAGCTCGGCGTCGCGTCCCAGCACGAGGCCCGTGCCGCCGGGCTTGCGCAGGGCCGAATGGGCATCGAGCGCAAAACGGGGAATGCGCCCGTGCTGGCGCAGCAGGGTCTCGCAACGCCGCAGGTCCGCCAGCACGCCGGCAGCGTCCGCGTACCGGTGCTCCGGCGTCTTCTCGAGCAGCTTCATGACCAGCAGCGAGAGTTGCTCCGGAAGCCCCGGCACCAGCTCGGCGGGCGCACGGGCGACGCGGGTCGCATGCGCGTGCACGCGCGCGGCGGCGTCGGCGCCCTCGAAGGGAAGCCTGCCGGTCATCGACTCATAGAAGATGCAGCCGAGCGCGTAGAGGTCGGCCCGCGCATCCACGCGCAGGTTCATGCGCGCGCCCAGTTCAGGCGCCATGTAGTTGAAGCTGTCCTCGTCCCAGGAGAGCTGGTCGTCGCCCGCGGCCTTGTCCTCGCCGCCGAAGGTGGCTGCCTGGCCGAAGCCGGTGAGACAGGCCCGGCCGTCTTCGCAGAGCAGCATGCGGTCGGGCGTGAGCGCGCGATGCAGCACGCCGGCCGCATGCATCGCGCCCACGGCGGCGGTGAGGCGCAGCGCGAACGCGACGAAAGCGCCTGCATCGGTACACGGTGCGCCGCCGCGGGGAAGCGGCTCGCCGCCGGGGTCCTTCAGGATCAGCAGGAAGCTCTCTCCATGGGGCACCAGCGCGACCGGCACCGCGGCCCATTCGTCGCGAAGCACGTGGCGCAACGAGTACTCCCGCTGAAGCAGCGCGGCGGTGGCCGGCGTGGTCTGGCCGCGCCCGGCCACGAGCGAGGAGGCCACGCCGTGCGCCCGTGCGCGCTCCAGGCGCGGCGTGCCTGCGACCAGCTCGCGAAAGTCCCGGTATCGCACCGACGAGGTCCCGTGCTGCGCGACAACGGGAGCATCCGGCAGGACTGCCTCTGCGTCTTCTTGTCCGGCGGGTTCCTGATGTTGCATGGGCATGGATGTGGGCCTCTGCGGCCGGCCGGGCCGCGAAATGCGTGGGCGCGAGCGGAGCCCGCCGTTGTTCTTGTTTCTCCCCGTCTTCGGGCGCACCCGGGTCCATTCGGGTGCGGATGCCATTGGAACTCCGCCGATCGCGAGATTGGCGCTGCGGTCGTTGGCTGGTGTTAGGCGTTGTTAGGCGCGGGCATGCGCCGCTGCAGTTTCGGCCGGTCCGCTTGAAAAGTAATGTCACCGCACGCCCCTCGGACACACAGGCATACAGACCGGGCCGGACTTGCTTCGCATCGCCCATAGATTCAGCGCCGTCGACCCGGGTCGATCCTGTTTTCACAAGTCCAACCAAGGAAGAATCGTCATGAAGAAGTTCTCTCGCCGTCTCGCCGCGACCCTGATGGCCCATGCGCTCGGCCTGGCCGCGATGGCGCCCCTGCACTCGTTCGCGCAGCCGGCGGATCCCGCCTCGTCCGCCAAGCCCACGATCGTGCTCGTGCATGGCGCCTTCGCCGATTCGTCGAGCTGGGACGGCGTGGTGCAGCGCCTGCAGGCACGGCACTATTCCGTGATCTCCGCCGCGAACCCGCTGCGCGGACCTTCGTTCGATGCGGCGTACGTCGCCGGCATCGTCGATGCGGTGAAGGGGCCCGTGGTGCTCGTCGGGCACTCGTACGGCGGCTCGGTCATCTCTGCAGCCGCGAACGGCAAGCCGAACGTGAAGGCGCTGGTCTACGTGGCGGCCTTCGCGCCAGAGGCCGGCGAAACGGCGCTCGGCCTCACGGGCAAGTTCCCGGGCAGCACGCTCGGCCCCACGCTGGCGCCGGCGGTGCCTCTCGCCGATGGCGGCAAGGACCTGTACATCCAGCAGGACAAGTTTCCCGCGCAGTTCGCGGCCGACGTTCCGCTCGCCAAGGCGCGCCTGATGGCCGTGGGGCAGCGGCCCATCGCCGAAGCGGCGCTGAACGAGGCGGCGCAGGCTCCGGCATGGAAGTCGGTGCCGTCATGGTTCGTGTACGGCGATCGCGACAAGAACATCCCGCCGCAAGCCATGGCCTTCATGGCGCAGCGCGCGAATGCTCAGAAGACGGTGGTGGTCAAGGGCGCATCGCACGTCGTGATGACCTCCCAGCCCGAGGCGGTCACCAGGGTGATCGTCGAGGCGGCCGGGCACTGAGCATCTGCGCCCGCCCGGTTTCAGGGGCCTACTGCGGCAACTCTCCGGCCGGGCGCTCCAGCCACTTCATGGACAGCCGGTCGAGCTCGCCGCTCTTCTTCGCCTCGTCGATGATGGCGTTGACCCTCTGCCTCAACGCGTCTTCGCCCTTGGTCACGCCGATGTAGTTCGGGCTTTCCTTGAGCAGCAGCTTGTACGTGGTGCCCAGCGCGGGGTTGCTGACCATGATGGTGTTCGCGACCGACGCGCCCGTGGCGATCAGCTGCACCTGCCCGGAAACGAACGCCGCGACGGTGCGGGTGTTGTCGTCGAAGCGCCTGACGTCGACTCCCGGGGGCGCGACCTTGTTGAGCTCCTGGTCCTCGACCGAGCCGCGCGTGACCGCGATCGACTTGCCCGACAGGTCCGCGAAGCTCCTGATGTTCAGGCTCTTCGCGCCGAAGATGGCCTGGTAGAACGGCGAGTACGCGGCGGTGAAGTCGATCTGCTTCTCGCGGTCAGGGTTCTTGCCCAGGGTTGCGATCACCAGCGCGGCCTTTCTCTTCTGCAGGGTCGGGATGCGGTTGGCGCTGGTCACGGGAATCAGGTCGACCTCCACGCCGAGCTTGCTGCCGATGTAGTTGGCCATGTCGATGTCCAGGCCGTGCATCTTGAAGTCGCGGTCCATCGAGCCGTAGGGCGGGAAATCGGGGGGAACCGCGATGGCGATCTTCCGGTTCTTCAGGATGGTGTCCAGCGCGCTTTGCGCATGGACCGCACCGGTTGCCATGAGGGCGCCGAGAGCCAGCCCCAGAACGAATTGCAGTCTGCCGAGTTTCATGATGCCTGAACGATGACGAGTGGTTGTGGGTTTGATGTCGAGCGCTCGGCCGAGGCCGGCCGCGCAGGCCACGAGCCGCACGAACCGTGCCAGTGGTATACAAGACTCGTGCACCGCAGGAGAAGGACAAACGTGGTGCGCAATTCGCGAACCAGCCCCCGATTCAGGGAGCGGAGCCCCACATTGGGGACTCCGCGCATCCCATGTTCTGGCGATGAAGACATGCGGCAAACCCGTAGGCTCGGGACTGCACGGGGCGCGTTGTTTTCAGTGAAGCCCCAGACCCTTATCACCATCCGAACCATGATCGAGACAGAGACGCTGCCCGATGAAGAACTGGGTGCGCAGGCCACGGAGTGGCGTCGGCGGGCGTTGCAAGGCGAACTGCACGCCCGCGGCATCGCCCATCAGCTGGAGGCCGAACTGCGCCGGCGCGCCGGCGTCCACCATCCCGGCTACGACACGCTCGACTTGCGGTCGCTTGAGCACCGGCAGGGAAAGCGGCCCTGGTGGAAGCCCTGGTGACCGTGCTTCCGCTCAGGCGCTGAACCACTTGTTCATCGCCTGATGGAGACCATCCGATGCGCCGTCGCCCACCCACGCCACGCAGCCATCGGGCCTGACCGGCACTGCGGTCGGCGCGGCGACCGTTCCCGGCGCGGGCAGCTCCCACTGACCGTCACGCAGCTCACCTTCGGCACCTCGCCCTCGGTCCTGCCCATGGCCAAGGTCTCATCTCTTTTTCCCCCGGTTGAGGACGGCAGGAGCCTGCGTGTCCCCGGACTCCGGTCGCATCGGACAAAGCTGGTGCGCCTCGTATTCCGCCCCCGACAGGTGGCGGGGCGTACTGCCGCCCGAGGCTGGCCCGTTGACCCGCGTCAATGCGCAGTCCGTAGCACGAACCTACTATCGGCCGCCATCGACGCGCCATCGATCGCACGGGACTGGTGCACCAGACTGGATCAATGTAATAATTTAGTTACAAAATTCACAACCACCCTCCTCCGAAGAAAGCCCCGCCATGCAACGCCTGCCCCTTCATCCTTCGCTTCGCACCACCGTCCGCGTCGCCGCGGGCGCGCTTCTCGCGGCGAGCGCCTCGGCGCACGCCTTCGTGATCGGCGTCAGCGAAGGCGTGAGCTACGACGTGTCCGACGCGCAGATCACCGCCCGCTTCGAGCCCATCGCCGAGGTGCTCTCCAAGGCGCTCAAGCAGCCGGTGACGGTCAAGGTGCTCAACTCGTACAACGGCGCGCGCGAGGCGCTGAAGCAGCAGCAGGTCGACCTCGCCTTCGTGCATCCCTCGCACGTGGCGCTCGGCGCCATCAAGAGTGGGCAGTACAAGGCCTTCGCCTGGACCACCGGCTACACCGACTACAAGGTGTCGTTCCTGTGCAAGGAGCAGCAGCCGATCTCCGACTGGAAGAGCGTGGCCGGCAAGCAGCTGGTGATGCCCGACGCCGACTCCATCACCTCCGTCATCACGCGAGCCATGCTGCGCGAGCAGGGCCTGCAGGGCGCGACGGCCGTGAAGGTGACGAACACGCGCTTCCAGGAGGCGGTGCCCTTCTACGTGCAGAACGGCTTCGCGGCCTACGGCGCGACCGCCGCCTCGAGCGTGGTCAAGACCTGGAAGGACGGCGGCGGCAAGATCTGCGCGGAATCGCGCGCGGTGCCGATCAAGCAATGGCTCGCGTCCAGCAAGCTCGACGCGGCCACGGTGAGCGCGGCGCGCGACGCGCTGCTGGGCCTGGCGCAGACCGACGCCGGCAAGCGCGCGCTGGCGGCATCGAGCTACGTGGGCTTCGTCAAGCCTTCGGCCGATGTCGAGGCCTCGCTGATGAACTGGCTCGGGATCTGACCGAGGGCAAGACCGCACGCGCACGCCCGGGTGACGGCCCGGGCAGAATCCTGCGCTTGCAGTTTGCCTCTCAAGGACCCTTTCATGACCGACCTCTCGAGCTTCCCCATCACGAAGAAGTGGCCCGCGCAGCACCCCGACCGGCTGCAGCTGTACTCGCTGCCCACGCCCAACGGCGTGAAGGTGTCGATCATGCTGGAGGAAACCGGCCTGCCCTACGAGCCGCATCTCGTGAGCTTCGAGACCAACGACCAGATGTCGGCGGAATTCCTGTCGCTCAATCCGAACAACAAGATCCCGGCCATCCTCGACCCCGACGGCCCCGGCGGCAAGCCGCTGGCACTCTTCGAGTCGGGCGCGATCCTCGTGTACCTGGCCGAGAAGACCGGCAAGCTCATCCCGCAGGACGCCGCCGGCCGCTACGAAACCCTGCAGTGGGTGATGTTCCAGATGGGCGGCATCGGACCGATGTTCGGCCAGCTCGGCTTCTTCAACAAGTTCGCCGGCAAGGACTATGAAGACAAGCGCCCGCGCGACCGCTACGTGAACGAGTCGAAGCGCCTGCTGGGCGTGCTCGACAAGCGGCTCGCCGGCCGCGCATGGATCATGGGCGACAGCTACACCATCGCCGACATCGCCACCTTCCCCTGGGTGCGCAACCTGATCGGCTTCTACGAGGCGGGCGATCTCGTGGGCTTCAAGGACTTCCCGAACGTCGCGCGCGCGCTCGCGACCTTCGTGGCGCGCCCCGCCGTCG
The DNA here is from genome assembly GCF_900109805.1 of Variovorax sp. YR750. Classification (NCBI taxonomy): domain Bacteria; kingdom Pseudomonadati; phylum Pseudomonadota; class Betaproteobacteria; order Burkholderiales; family Comamonadaceae; genus Variovorax; species Variovorax sp. YR750. Next base: position 372,697 of record NZ_FOBJ01000005.1, on the reverse strand, counting down.
TGGCGGGGCTGGGCATTCCGAAGCGCGGCTGAGCGGCCTCAGTTGCTGCTGCCGGACAGGTCCATCAGCATGCGCGAGAGCAGGTAGAGCCGCGGCACCACGCTCTCGACTTCCGCGTATTCCTCCGGCGTGTGGATGCCGCCGCCCACGATGCCGAAGCCGTCGAGCACCGGCACGCCGACGCCCGCCACCAGGCTAGCGTCGGCCGCACCGCCGCTGCTCTCGATGGTGAGCTTCTTGCCGATCTCGGCGTAGATGCCTTCGGTCATGGTCACCAGCTTGTCGGACGCGGGCGAGCGCGGCATCGGCGGCAGGCCGCGGATCAGGCGCACGCGCACCTCGGTCTCGGGAATGAGCTTGTTCTGCGAGATGCGGACCAGGTCCTTCTCCACGCGGTCGAGTTCCTCGGGCGTGGCGGCGCGCACGTCGCCCTTGGCGCTGGCCGTCGCGGGGATCACGTTGGTCGGGCCGTTGGCCGTGAGCACCGTGAAGTTGACGGTGGTCTTCTTCGCCGCGTCGGCAGTCTTCGACAGCTGCAGCACCTGGTGCGCCACTTCCATCGCCGCGTTGCGGCCCGCCTCGGGCGCCACGCCCGCGTGGGCGGCAAGCCCCTTCACCTCGACGAGCGCGGTGGCCGAGCCCTTGCGCTCGACCACGAGGCCGTCGGCCGGGCGGCCCGGCTCCAGGTTCAGCGCCACGTCGTGCTGCTTGGCCACGCGCTCGATGAGCGCGCTGGTGCCCACGGAGCCGGTCTCCTCGTTGGTGTCGAGCAGGAAGGTGATCTGCCCATAGTCCTTGAAGCCGATCTGCTGCAGGATCTTCAGCGCGTAGAGGCCCGCCACCACGCCGCCCTTGTCGTCCATCACGCCGGGGCCGTAGGCTCGGCCGTCCTTGATGTAGAAGGGCTTGGCCGCGGCCGTGCCTTCCTTGAAGACGGTGTCCATGTGCGCGAGGATCAGGATCTTCTTCTTGCCCTGACCCGTCAGCGTGGCCACCACGTTGGTGCCGGGATGCGGATCGGCCGGAAAGGTCTCGATGCGCGCGCCGAGCTTGCGCAGCTCTTCCACTGCCAGCTCGCGCACCTTGGCCAGACCCGCGGTGTCGGCCGATCCCGAATCGATGTTGACCATCGTCTCCAGCATCTTCAGCGCGCCGTCCTTGCTCTGCGTGGCCGCATCGAGCACGCCCTGGTGCGGCTTCTGGGCCATCGCGCTGCCGGCGAGGAACGCGCATGCGAGCGCAGCGCACTGGGCGACGGCGAGCATGCGGCGGCGGGCGGGTGCCGCGGATTTCATGGCCGAAGGAGCCGGAAAGGGAGCCGGGGAAAGATGGCGCGAGTGAGTCGTCATGTTGTCCGTTCTGTTGATGGAAAGCCGGGAGAGGCGCGGCAGGCTACCACCCGCCTCGCGAACGGATCAAGCTCGCGGCGCGGGCGCTGCCGCCCGCACTCTACATACGCGCAGGCACCTCAGCCGGGAAAGTCTTCCCCGCGCAGCTCGATCGGCTGGCCGTGCGGCGTGCGACCGGCCGCGTGCTCCCAGGCGTGGCGATAGCGGGCGAGCTCGTCGCCGGAGCTGGCGCCCTTGCGGGCCACCAGGCCCTCGAGCGCCGCGAGCCAATGGCGGTAGTAGGTATCGCCGGTATCAGGATCGCCCGCAGCTTGTGCCGCCGCGATCTGCACGGCCAGCGCCTCGGCCCATTCCGGCCAGGTGAAGAGGCCGCGCTCGTGCAGCGCCAGCGTCATGGCGAAGGCCTGCGCTTCCCAGGGGGCGTTGAAGACGGGGCCGTCGGCGTCGCGAGGCATGCCGGGCGAAAGGGGGATGCCGCTCATGCCACCGCCTCCAGATAGCTTTCCCACGCATCGACCGACACCGAGAGGTTCTGGCGCGGCGCATCGTCGCCCCACAGTTCGGCTTCGTCGAACTCCACCGTGTAGAGCCACTGCGGCTGCTCGCCGAGCCCCTGCGCGTTCGTGTCGGCGAACACGTGCGCGCCATGCACGTGGACGACGGTGCCGCGCTTGCCCTGCACATAACCCGGCAGCCGCGTGTGGTGGTCGACCTTGCCCAGGTGCATGCGCACCGGCTGGCCCGGCGCGAAGCGTGCCGGGGCCGGCGCCGGTCGTTCGGTGGGCGAGCCCTTGGCGAGGACGGCGGGCACATTGGCCGCCTGCAGTACGCGGGCCACGGGCGCGGCCGCGTGGCGCATCTGCCCGCTCTCGATCTCGTCCGGAAAGACCTGTCCGCGCTGCAGCATCAACTGCTCCAGCGCGGCGAGCCATATCTGGTAGTAGCTCAGTTCGCGATAGTCCGGCAGCGTCTCGCGCACGGCACGGCTCGCGTCGATGTTCCATGAGCCTGTCGCGCCCATGGCCAGCACCAGCGCCAGCGCGCGCGGCTCCCAGTCGGCGTGGAAGAGTTCGCCTTCGGCTTCGGGCACCACCTTGCCGAATCCCGGCTGTCCGCCGAGGTCGGCCTTCGTCACGTAGCTCATGCGGCGCTCCCCGATTCGGCAGGCGCGCCGGCCAGCCGAGTGCCGATCATCGAATCGCGCGAGACCAGCGCGGCAAGCTCTTCTTCGCCCAGGCCTTCGGTGCCGGCGGGTCGCTGCGGAATGACGAGGTAGCGCACCTCGGCGGTCGAATCCCACACGCGGATGCGCGTGCTCTCGGGCAGCGCGGTGCCGAAGTCGGCGAGCACGCCACGCGGATCCTTCACCACGCGCGAGCGGTACGGCGCGCTCTTGTACCAGGTGGGCGGCAGGCCCAGCACCGGCCACGGGTAGCAGCTGCACAGCGTGCAGACCACCATGTGATGCAGCTCGTCGGTGTTCTCCACCGCCACCATGTGCTCGCCCTGCCTGCCCGTGTAGCCGAGCGAGGCGATCGCCGCGGTGGCATCGGCCAGCAGCCACTGCCTGAAGGCCGGGTCGACCCAGGCCCTCGCCACCACCCGCGCACCGTTGCGCGGGCCGACGCGGGTCTGGTAGGTGTCGATCAGCGCGTCGAGCGCGGCGGGGTCGATGTAGCCCTTCTGCGCGAGCACGCTCTCGAGCGCGCGAACGCGCAGGTCCATCTCGCCGAGTTCGCTGTGTTCGTGGCCGTGGCCGTGGCCGTGGCCGTGGCCGTGGCCGTGGTCGTGGTCGTGGTCGTGATGCTGGTGGTCGTCGTGGGGGTGGTTCGGGCTCATCCGGGCGATGCTACGCCCGGGCACTTAAAATTCGAAGCCTCCCGCCAGATCCCCCCGGAAGCCCCTCCCCCATGACCTCCACGCCCGCCCGCCCCGTCCGCTCCCAGTACGAAGATTTCATGCGCCATGTCGACACCCATGGCGTCTTCAAGAGCGACCGCACGGGCACGGGCACCAAGAGCGTGTTCGGCCACCAGATGCGCTTCGACCTGAACGAGGGCTTCCCGCTGGTCACCACGAAGAAGGTGCACCTGAAGTCCATCATCCAGGAACTGCTGTGGTTCCTCACCGGATCGAGCAACAACAACTGGCTCAAGGAGCGCGGCGTCACCATCTGGGACGAATGGGCGCGCGAGGACGGCGACCTGGGCCCGGTGTACGGCGTTCAATGGCGCAGCTGGCCCACGCCCGATGGCGGGCACATCGACCAGATCGCCGAAGTCATCAAGACGCTGAAGACCAACCCCGATTCGCGCCGCATCATCGTGAGCGCGTGGAACGTGGCCGAACTCTCGAAGATGGCGCTCATGCCCTGCCACGCCTTCTTCCAGTTCTACGTGGCGCCGCCCCAGGCCGAGGGCGAACGCGGCAAGCTCAGCTGCCAGCTCTACCAGCGCAGCGCAGACATCTTCCTTGGCGTGCCCTTCAACATCGCGAGCTACGCGCTGCTAACGCACATGATCGCGCAGCAGTGCGACCTCGACGTGGGCGACTTCATCTGGACCGGCGGCGACTGCCACATCTACAGCAACCATGCCGAGCAGGTGGCGCTGCAGCTCAGCCGCACGCCCTACCCCTACCCCACGCTGAACATCAAGCGCAAGCCGGCGTCCATCTTCGACTACCAGTACGAGGACTTCGAGGTGCTCGACTACCGGCACCACGAAGCCATCAAGGCACCGGTGGCGGTGTGAGCGGCGCGAGTGGAATGAGCAAGCCCCGCATCAACCTCATCTTCGCCCGCGCCGCCAACGGCGTGATCGGCGTGAACAACACCATTCCCTGGCACATCCCGGAGGACATGGCGCACTTCAAGCAGCAGACCGCGGGTGCGCCGGTGATCATGGGCCGCAAGACCTGGGACTCGCTGCCGCCGCGCTTCCGCCCGCTGCCGGGCCGGCGCAACATCGTCGTCACGCGGCAAGCCGGCTGGCAGGCCGAGGGCGCGCATCGCGCGGGCAGCCTGCAGGAGGCGCTGTCGCTGTGCGAATCGCCGGAGGTCGACACCGCCTGGGTGATCGGCGGCGCGCAGATCTACGCCGAGGCCGAGCCGCTCGCGCAGCGCGCGGTGGTGACCGAGGTCGCGCGCGACTACGAAGGCGATGCCTACGCACCGGAACTCGATGCCGCCTCCTGGCGCGAGACGCAGCGCGAATCGCATGTCTCGGCCAAGGAAGGCCTGGGCTTCAGCTTCGTGACCTACGAGCGCGTCGCCCCCGCGACGAAGTGAAGCGATGAACGGCCCCGCTGCGCACCGGCCAACCCTGCCCGGCCTGCGGCGCCGTTCGGTGTTGGCGGGCGCGGCACTGCTCGCGGGCCTCGCGCCGATGCGGGCGCTGCAGGCCGCGGAGCCTCTGGAGCCCGACGAAGAGGCACTCTTCATGACGGGCATCGCGCGCCCCACGATCGACGGCCGGCTCGAAGTCGACATCCACGCCTGGATCTTCGAGCGCGAACGCCGCTGGGGCCTCGACACTGCCCTCGCGCGCTATCTCGGCCTGAGCCTGAAGAAACTCTCGCCCGCCGCGCGCCTGCGCTTCAGCCAGCGCACAGCGCTGTTCCATGCGGAATCGGAAGAAGACAAGGTGATCGACGTCGCCTTCGACAACAGTTCCGATCGCGTAACGATGCCCGCCTCGGGCAAGGACGGCCGCACCAACCTCCGCATCGTGATCGACGTGCCGCGCGCACCGTTGCTGCCCACCTCGCCCTCGCCGCGCGAGTGGGTGCAATTCCATGGCGTGACGGGCCCGGGCGAGCTGCTGCACCGCTTCAGGGGCCAGGCGCTCGTCGTGCCCGCGCAGGGCGTGTCGGTCATCTCGGACATCGACGACACCATCAAGCGCACGCAGGTGCGCGACCGGCGCGAGATGCTGCTCAACACCTTCGCGCGCCGCTTCGAGGCGGCACCGCGCATGGCGGGCTGGTACCGCGAACTCGCGAAGACACCCGACACGCGCTTTCACTATCTCTCGGCGAGCCCCATACAGCTCTACCCCGCGCTCTCCGACTTCATCCGCGCCTCGGACTTTCCCGCGGGCAGCATGCACCTGCGCGAGAGCACGACCTGGCGCACGCTGATTCCCGGCGAGGACGATTCGCGCGGGCACAAGCTCGGCGTGATCGAGCGGCTGCTCGCCGAATTTCCGCAGCGGCGCTTCGTGCTGGTGGGCGATTCGGGCGAGGCCGATCCCGAGATCTACGCGCAAACGTTTCGCTCGCATCCGCAGCGCATCGACAGCATCGTGATACGCGACGTGACCGGCGAGAGCCGCACCTCCGATCGCTATCGCGCGACCTTCGAAGACATCGATCCGGTCCGGTGGCATGTCGTGATGCCCGACACCACCGCGTGGCCCGTCCAGGCCGTCAGCTAGCGGCGCGACGACGCGAAAAACTGGTCAGCCCACAGGCAGGTTGCCGGAAACAAACTGGCACCTTCGTCGCCTCCACGGCGCGAAAGGAACACTTCGGTACACGCGAAGAAAGGCACGCGCAGCGCAGGGTTTAGACAACGCTAATTGTTTGTGCGCACAATGTCCGCAACGCCCTCAACCAAAAGGAGACGGCTCATGTCCATGGAATTTCTTCGGGCTATCGCCGAGCAGAAATTGCCATATGTCATCCACACGCCGGCGGACATCGACAGGGTCCGCGTGCTGCGTGCGGCGGAGTTGGTGACGGCCTTCATCCCGCCTTCGGATCGCGCCCCCGACGTGCGCGCGATTCAACAGCTCGCCCAGGTCGAATCGATCACGGCCAAGGGCAGGCTGGCGCTCAACAAGGCCACCTCGGCATTCATCGAGCTCTAGGCAAACGCGGAAAGCGCCGCGGCGTTTTCCTCCGCGCAAGCCCCCTCTTTCATGCCGCCGCCATGGCTGCGGCGCCCCCATTCCGGCTGTTACAAATAGCCCTCTTTTTTCGCGCGCGCTGACCGGCTCGCGAACATTCCACGCCCCTCCTCTCATGCCATCCGCGCGGCCGGATGCGCCTGCTCGCGCGCCGATTCGGTAGCACGCCAGCCATTTGCATGTCAATTACGTGACGAAACCCTCAAAAGAGGAGTTTTTGGGTACGCAATCTCTTGCTTTTTCATCGGCTCCTACCCGTGACATGGGGTACCTACCCAATTCTGGGGATTGTTAGCAGATATCTCGATTTGTATCTTTCGTGCCGTCTTTGATGCATTGCCGGGACTGCAACGGCAACGGACCGCGCGCCGCCCGACCAGGCGACGGGCGTCGAAAACCGCAACGAGTGTTCTTGTCACATCAACCTTTTCTGAGAGCGAAAAATGTCGAATAGCCTGCAAAAATGGGTTGGACGCAATCGTCCGCCGCGCGTCCAGATCACCTACGACGTCGAGATCGGCGACGCAGTCGAGAAGAAGGAGCTGCCGCTGGTGGTGGGCCTGCTGGCCGACCTGTCCGGCCAGCCCGAGCAGCCGCTGCCGAAGCTCAAGGAGCGCCGCTTCGTCGAGATCGACCGCGACAACTTCGACGGCGTGCTCGGCAACATCTCGCCGCGCCTCGACCTCTCCGTGCCCGACACCATGAAGGGCGACGGCAACCTGAAGATCGAGCTGAACTTCAAGGAGTTCGCCGACTTCCATCCCGAAGCCATCGTGAGCCAGGTGCCGCGCCTGGCCAAGCTGCTCGAGGCACGCCAGCAGCTGCGCGACCTGCTCGCCAAGCTCGACGGCAACGACGAACTCGACGGCCTGCTCGAGCGCGTGGTCCAGAACAGCGAAGACCTGAAGGCGGTCCAGAGCCAGGCCAGGGCCGAAGCCGGCGCCGCTTCGACGCAAGCCGCCGCGGCAGCGCCCGAAGCCGCGCAGACCCAATCGTCCCCCGAAGCCGAAGCACCGGCAGCGTGATCAACCACGCCGGCGCCGCGCCTGCGCGCGACCCGGCACTTCATGAATGGTGATAGAGATGGCCAACAAATCAAAGGCAGCCGAAGCCGGCAGCGCAGCAACCACCGTCACGACCAGTGACCTGAGCCTGCTCGACAAGATCGTCTACGAAGGCAACATGACGACGGAGCCCTCGCAGGGCGCCTACGCGAAGAAGCTGATCGGCCAGCTGGCTTCGCAGATCCTCGACGAAGGCATGAAGACCAGCCCCGACAAGGGCGTGGTCACGCTGATCAACGAGCGCGTCGCCGAAATCGACCGCCTGCTGACCGACCAGCTCAACGCGATCCTGCACGCTGCCGAGTTCCAGGCCCTCGAAGCCTCGTGGCGCGGCCTGCACGACCTGGTGTTCGGCACCGAGACCGGCAGCAACCTGAAGCTGCGCCTGCTCAACGTGAGCAAGAAGGACCTGCTGAAGGACCTGGAGACCGCCGTCGACCACGACACCAGCGTGCTCTTCAAGAAGATCTACGAAGAGGAATACGGCACCTACGGCGGCCACCCCTACTCGCTGCTGATCGGCGACTACTACTTCGGCCGCCACCCGCAGGACATCGCACTGCTGGAGCGCATCTCCCGCGTGGCCGCCGCCGCGCACGCGCCCTTCATCGCCGCGGCCGCTCCTGCCCTGTTCGACTTCAAGTCGTTCACCGAGCTGGGCATTCCGCGCGACCTGTCCAAGACCTTCGAGAGCGCCGAGCTCGCCTCGTGGCGCGGCTTCCGCGAATCGGAAGACTCGCGCTACGTGTCGCTGGTGCTGCCCAGCTACGCGGCCCGCCTGCCCTACGGCGCCAAGACCATTCCCGTGGAGAACTTCAACTACGAGGAAGACGTGGACGGCACCGACCACGGCAAGTACCTGTGGGCCAATGCCGCCTACCAGCTGGGCCTTCGCATCACGCAGGCGCACTCGCTGTACGGCTGGACCACCGCCATCCGCGGCGTGGAAGGCGGCGGCAAGGTCGACGGCATGGTGGCCCACGCCTACAAGACGGACGAAGGCGACATCGCCCTGAAGCCGCCGACGGAAGTGACCATCACCGACCGCCGCGAGAAGGAGCTGAGCGACCTGGGCTTCATCGCCATCGTCAATTCCAAGGGCTCGAACACCGCCACCTTCTTCGGCGGCCAGACCGTGAACAAGCCCAAGGTGTACGACAAGGACGCGGCCAACGCCAACGCCGCCGTGTCGGCCCGCCTGCCCTACATCCTGGCCGCGTCGCGCTTCGCCCACTACCTGAAGGTGATCGTGCGCGACAAGATCGGCAGCTTCCAGACGCAGGCCGACATGCAGAAGCACCTGAACAACTGGGTCGCCAACTACGTGCTCGTGAGCCCCTCCGCGCCGCAGGCAATGAAGGCCAAGTACCCGCTGAGCCAGGCCCGCGTCGACGTGACCGAAGTGCCGGGCAAGCCGGGCTCGTACCGCGCCATCGCCTTCCTGAAGCCTCACTTCCAGCTCGAGGAACTCTCGGCCTCGATCCGCCTGGTGGCCGACCTGCCGGCCGCAGCGGCCTGACGCCCCACAACTTCTACGTCGACATACAGACAACCTGAAAGAACACGCACATGCCTATCTATCTCAAGATGCCAGGGGTCAAAGGTCAGACCCAGATCAAGGGCCACGAAGACCAGATGGAAGTCCAGAGCTTCCAGTTCGGTGCCGGCCTCGCCGTGACCGCGGGCACCTCCAACCAGGAACGCACCGCGGGCAAGCCCAGCTTCTCCGAAATCACGGTGACCCGCACGACCGACTCCGCCACGCCCCAGCTGCTGCAGAAGCTCGCCGGCGGCGAGGTGCTGGCGGGCGACACCGTCATCACCTTCCCGCGCGAGGACAAGAGCGGCCTGCTGCCCCTGATGGTGGTGACGCTGACCGACGTGATCCTCAGCGGCTTCTCGGTCTCCAGCGGCGGCGACCTGCCATCTGAAAGCATCTCCCTGAACTACGCGGCCATCAAGGTCGAGTACACGAAGCAGAAGGAAGAAGGCGGCCAGGAAGGCGTCGCACCGTTCGGCTGGGATATCTCGAAGAACGTCGCGGCCACCTGATGATGGCCCGACGCTGACACCCGGCGCCCACCGTGTCCGAACTCGTCAAAGGGGGCGTCGCCCCCCTGTTCGACCGGCTGGCGTCGCCTCAGCAGTCCGAGCATGCCCGTGGAGGCGCGCATCTCGAGACGATGGAGTCCGTGCAGGACTCCATCGGCCGGGAGCTGCGCCGGCTGTTCAACACGCGCTCGCCGCTGTCGGCGGACGAGTACGCGCAAGGCAGCGGCACGGTGCTGGAGTACGGCATTCCCGATTTTTCCTCGCTCAGCGCACAGAACGCAGCCGACCTGCAGCAGTTGGCGGCGCTGCTGCGCACGGCCGTTTCGCGATACGAACCGCGCCTCACCGACGTGAGCGTGCAGGTGAGCGCCGCGGCCAACCGGCACGAGGTGGCGCTGGTGCGCATCGGCGCGCAGGCGCGCGCCGGGCTCGCCCTGCGCCGCGTGGACTTCGAGATGCTGCTCGGCGCGCCGGACAGCCTGATGAAAGTCGCCTGACGTGTCCGACATACAGCACAGCGACCTGCTGCAGTACTACAAGCGCGAGCTGTCCTACCTGCGCGGACAGGGGGCGGACTTCGCGCAGCGCTATCCCAAGGTCGCATCGCGCCTCTCGCTGCACGGCGGCGAATCGCTCGACCCCCACACCGAACGGCTGATCGAGTCGGTGGCCTTCCTGTCGGCGCGCGTGCACCGCGACCTCGACCAGGAATTTCCCGACGTCGCCTACGCCCTGCTCGACAACCTCTGCCCCTCGCTGGTGCAGCCCCTGCCCTCGATGTCGGTGGCGCAGTTCGGGCTCGATCCCGCGCAGGGCAAGGTCACCGCGGGCTTCCGCGTGCCGCGCCACACCGTGCTGCATGCGCGCACCTCGCCGCACGCGCCGGGCGCCTCGTCGCAGGACTGCCGCTTCCGCACCGCCTGGGACACGCTGCTGTGGCCGCTGCGCATCGCGCACGCCGCCATCGATGCCGACGCGGTGCTGCGCCTGGTGCTCGAATGCGAGGCCGAGGCGGATTTCTCCGCGCTGGAGATCGAAAGCCTGCGCATCCACCTGCAGGGCGACTGGATGACCACCATGCCGCTGTACGACGCACTGGTGTCGGGCGTGAAGTCGGTTACCGTCATTCCCGAAGGCGGCATGCCGCAGGTGCTGCCGGCCGACGCATGGCGCGAGGTCGGCTTCGCCGAGGGCGAGGAAGTGCTGCCGCAGCCCGCCAACGCGCAGCCCGCCTACGGCCTGCTGCAGGAGTACTTCGCGTTCCCGCGCAAGTTCCATTTCTTCGACCTGCATCACCTGCGCTCGCGCCTGGGCAGCGGCAGGCGCTGCGAGCTGGCGTTCCAGCTCGACCGCTCAACGCGCGCGCTGCGCTACATCGACGCCGAGAACTTCCAGCTCGGCTGCACGCCCATCGTCAACCTGTTCCCTCGCGTGAGCGAGCCGCTGGCGATGGACCAGCGCCACTACGAATACCTGCTGGTGCCCGACCGCCAGCGCGACGCCACCACCGAGGTGCACTCCATCGTCTCGGTGGTCGCCTCGGACCCGGACGCCGACAAGCCCGTCGACGTGCCGGGCTTCGCCGCGCTGGGCCACGTCGACGGCGCCAGGGGCACGCAGGAGGCGGTGTTCTGGTCCGCGCGGCGCGAGCCCTGCCTGCGCCAGAACATTCCCGGCACCGACGTCTTCCTGTCCTTCGTCGACCAGGGCAAGGCGCACACCCGGCCCGCGCAGCCCGTGGTCTACGCGCACCTGCTGTGCACCAACCGCCGCCTCGCCGAGCAGGTGCCCGTGGGCGCGCGCCTGCTGGCCGAAGGCCCGCCCCAGCCCACGCACGTGCGCTGCCTCTACGAACCCACCGCCCAGCGCGACCCGCCGCTGGGCAGCGAGACGCTGTGGCGGCTGGTGTCGCTGCTCACGCTCAACCACCAGTCGCTGGTCGATGGTTCCACCGGCCGCGAGCAGCTGCGCGAGATGCTGCTGCTGTTCGCCTCCGACAGCCGGCGCGACCATGCGCAGATCCGCGGCATCGCCGGGCTCACGGCGCGCGGCGTCACCGCTCACGTGGGCACCGAGGCCTGGCGCGGCTACTGCCGCGGCACGCAGGTCACGCTCGAATTCGAGGACGACGCCTTCGTCGGCGGCTCGCCGCTGATGATGTCGGCGGTGCTCGCGCGCTTCTTCGCGATGTACACCTCGGTCAACTCCTTCGTGCGCCTCGCGGTGCGCAGCGGCGAGGAGATTCGCAAGCAATGGGCGCCGATGACGGGCCGTCAGGTGGTGCTGTGATCGTCGAGGAACTCAGCGCCCGCCCGCAGGACTTCAACCTGTTCCAGGCCATCAGCCTGCTCGAGCGCGCCACGCCCGACGCGGTGCCCGTGGGCCGCTCGCAGGGCCCGCGCGAACGCGAGGCCGTGCGGCTGCATGCCTTCGTCTCGCTGGCCTTCGAGGCCAGCGACGTGCGCGCAGTGGGCACCCGCGCGCCCACCGGCGAGCCCTGGACGCTCACCACGCCCGCGCTCTCGCTGGCCGGCAGCGGCGGTCCGCTGCCGATGCCCTTCACCGAGATGCTGCTGGAACGCCGCCAGCAGCGCGACCACGCCACGGCGGACTTCCTCGACATCTTCAACCACCGCTTCCTGGCCTTCCTGTACCGCAGCCGCCGCAAGCACCACGTCGCGCTCAATCCGCAGTCGCCCTCGCGCTCCACGCTGGCCGCCACGCTCGACGCCGCCAGCGCACTGGGCCTGCGCGCCGGCGTGCGCGCACCCGACGGCTCCGCGCTGTGGCTGCGCCATGCCGGCCTGCTCGGCGGTGCGCCGCGCGGCATGACGGCGCTGTTGGCGCTGCTGCGCGACCGCCTCGGCGTGCAGGTGGATGGCACGCAATTCCGCGGCCGCTGGCTGACGCTGGAGCCCGATGCATCGGCGCGGCTCGACATGCGCCAGCCGCTGGGCAACGGCGCCGTGCTCGGCAAGCGCGTATGGGACCAGGGCGCGGGCATCCGGCTCGTCTTCAGCGAGCTGAGCCAGCAGCGGCTGCGCGACCTGCTGCCGCGCGGTGCCGACCACGCGCTCGCCAAGTGGCTGGTGCGCCGCTTCATCCCGCAGGACCTGAAGGTCGAGATGGAACTCCGGCTGGCGCCCGCAGAGAGGCGCAGCAGCGTGCTCGGCGCCGCCAACCCCATGCGCCTGGGCTGGACCTCCTGGGTCGCCGGGCCGGGCTTCCGCGGCACGCTGCCGCCCGTTCAACACACCCTGACCAGCGACGGCGGCGACGCGCCCCACGGCTGATCCGAACACGCTCTCCTATGGACATCGACATCCGCACCCTGCTCGGCCGGCTCAACCCGGAATGCAAGCGCGCCATGGAACAGGCCGCCGAGCTGTGCGTGCAGCAGACGCACTACAACGTCGACATCGAACACCTGCTGATAAAGCTGGTGGACAACGAGGCGCCCGACCTGCGGCTGGTGTTCGGCCGCTTCGGCATCCGGCCCGACGCGGTGCAGGCGCAGCTGCAGAAGTCGCTCGACACATTCAAGCGCGGCAACGGCCGCACGCCGAGCCTGGCGCCCGATTTCGCGCCGCTCTTCCAGGAAGCCTGGCTCATGAGCTCGATGCTGCTGGGCCAGCAGCACGTGCGCTCGGGCACCCTGATGCTGGCGCTGCTCGAGGTCGACCGCCTGCGCGGCCGGCTGGTCGACGCCGCGCCCGCGCTGCTGCAGATTCCGCGCGGCTCGCTGCGCGACGAGCTGGCCGGCCTGCTGCAGTCCTCGCCGGAAGACGCGGCGGGTGCGGCACTGGCCGCCGCGCCGATCGCACCGGCGCCCTCCGCCCACTCCGCCCCTGCAACGAACCAGCCTGCCGCGCCGCAACCCGCGCCCGAAGCCGGCGCGATGCAGATGCCCACCGCGCGCCGCAGCAGCTCGGCCACGCCTTCGCTCGACCAGTACACGGTCGACATGACACAGCTCGCGCGCGACGGCGCCATCGACCCCATCCGCGGCCGCGACGGCGAGATCCGCCAGATCATCGACGTGCTGCTGCGCCGCCGCCAGAACAACCCCATCCTCACCGGCGAGGCGGGCGTGGGCAAGACGGCCGTGGTCGAGGGCTTCGCGCAGCGCGTGGTGCAGGGCGACGTGCCGCCCGCGTTGCGCCAGGTGTCTGTGCGCTCGCTCGATCTCGCGCTGCTGCAGGCGGGCGCGGGCGTGAAGGGCGAGTTCGAGAACCGGCTCAAGTCGGTCATCGCCGAGGTCAAGGCCTCGCCCACGCCGGTGATCCTGTTCATCGACGAGGCGCACCAGCTCATCGGCGCGGGCGGCGCCGAGGGCCAGGGCGATGCGGCCAACCTGCTCAAGCCGGCGCTGGCGCGCGGCGAACTGCGCACCATCGCCGCGACCACCTGGGCCGAGTACAAGAAATACGTTGAGCGCGACCCGGCGCTCGCGCGCCGCTTCCAGGTCGTGAAAGTCGAGGAGCCGAGCGAGGAAGTCGCCATCGACATGCTGCGCGGCATGGTCGAGACGCTGGAGAAGCACCACGGCGTGGAGATCGTCGACGACGCGGTGCGCGAGGCCGTCAAGCTCTCGCACCGCTACATCACCGGCCGCCAGCTGCCCGACAAGGCCATCAGCGTGCTCGACACCGCCTGCGCGCGCGTGGCCATCGGGCAGAACGGGCTGCCGGCCGAACTCGAATCGGCCGCGCGCGACATCGCCACGGGCGAGAGCGAGCTGCGCGTGCTGCGCCATGAAGCGGCCACGGGCGGCGACCACCAGGAAGCCATCGCGGCCCTTTCCGCGCGGCTCGACACGCTGCGCCAGAAGCACAAGCGCCTGTCCGACAAGGTCGACGAGGAAAAGCACGCGGTGATGGAGATCGTCGCGCTGCGCCGGAAGATCGCCGACAGCCTGCGCAGCGACGCGCCGCCGGCCGACGAGGAGAACGAGCCCGCCCTGCTCACCGCCGCGCTGCGCCGGCTGGAGAAAGGCCTGGAGGCGCTGCAGAACGACGAGCCCATGGTGCCCGTGTGCGTCGACGGCACGATGGTGGCCGAGGTCATCTCCGGCTGGACCGGCATCCCGGTCGGCAAGATGATGACCGACGAGCTTCACACGGTGCTCAACCTGAAAGAGAAGCTCGCCGAGCGCGTGGTCGGGCAGGACGACGCGCTCGACGCCATCGCGCGGCGCGTGCGCACCTTCCGCGCCGATCTCGACGATCCCGGCAAGCCCGTGGGCGTGTTCATGCTGGTGGGCCCGAGCGGCGTGGGCAAGACCGAGACAGCCTTCGCGCTGGCCGACCTGCTGTACGGCGGCGAGCGCAACGTCATCACCGTGAACATGTCGGAGTTCCAGGAGGCGCACACCGTCTCCAGCCTCAAGGGCGCGCCGCCCGGCTACGTGGGCTACGGACGCGGCGGCGTGCTCACCGAGGCGGTGCGCCGTCGGCCCTACAGCGTGGTGCTGCTCGACGAGATGGAGAAGGCGCACCCCGACGTGCTGGAGCTGTTCTTCCAGGTGTTCGACAAGGGCACCATGGAAGACGGCGAAGGCGTGCAGATCGACTTCAAGAACACGCTGATCCTGCTGACCTCCAACGCCGCGCAGGACGTAATCACGCAGGCATCGCAGGGCGGGCGCAGGCCCGATCCCGAGGAACTGGTGGAGCGGCTGCGCCCCGAGCTGCTCAAGCAGTTCAGCCCCGCCTTCCTCGGCCGACTGGCGCTGGTGCCCTATCACCATCTGGGCGACGGGCAGATCCGCTCCATCGTCAATCTCAAGCTGGGCAAGCTGGCGCGGCGCTTCGCGCTGAACCATCACGCCGAGTTCACCTGGGACACGCAGGTGGAAGACGCCATCACCGCGCGCTGCACCGAGGTGGACAGCGGCGCGCGCAACATCGACCACATCCTGGCCCACGCGGTGCTGCCCGAGCTCTCGCGCCAGGTGCTGGAGCGCATCTCGATGGCCGCCGCCTTCACCGCGGTGCACATGGGCGTGGGCGCCGACGGCGCCTTCGCCTTCGGCTTCGAGCCGTCCACGCTGAGCTGAACCGAGCCGACGAAGCAATGAACATGCGCGAAGGCTTCACCCAGCACGCCGCCTTTCTGACGGTGAAGACCGCGTTCGGGCCCGACACGCTGCTGCTGGAATCGTTCCAGGCCACCGAGGGCCTGTCGCAGCTCTTCGCCTGCTCGCTGACCATGCGCTCCTCCGACGACGCGCTGGATTCCGCCACCGTGATCGGCACCTCGGCGACGGTCGTGCTGCAGCGGCCCGAGAAGGAAAGCCGCTTCTTCAACGGCATCGTCTCGCGCTTCACCTACATGGGCAGCAACCGCGACTTCGCGACCTACACGCTCGAACTCGTGCCACGCATGTGGCTGCTCACGCTGGGCCGCGACCGCGTGATCTACCAGAACATGAGCACGCCGGACATCGTGCAGAAGGTGCTCGGCGACTTCGGCGTGAGCTTCGCGCTACAGCTCAGCGGCACCTACACGCCGCGCGAGTACTGCGTGCGCTACGACGAGACGGCCTTCGACTTCGTCTCGCGCCTGATGGAAGAGGAAGGCATCTTCTACTTCTTCACATTCGCGGACGGCGAGCACACGCTGGTGCTGGCCGACGCCAACTCGGCCTGCACGCCGTGCCCGCACGCCGACAAGCTGGTCGTGCGCAGTTCCGAGGAAGGCTTCGCGCATGCCCACGCCGTCACCCGCTTCGAGTCCGACGCGCGGCTGGTGACCAAGGGCCAGGAAGTGGACGACTACGACTTCCTCACGCCCGACACCAGCCTGCTGAAGAAGGTCGAAGGCAAGACCGGGCGCGGCACGGACTACGAATACCCCTCGCGCGTGCCGCTGTCGGCAGGAGAGCCGCGCGCGCGCACCCGGCTGGAGGCGCACCAGAGCGGCAGCCAGTCCAGCCGCGGCGACAGCCATTGCCACTACCTCACGCCCGGCACCACCTTCACGCTGGAAGAGCATCCGCGCGCGGACCTCAACGCGCAGCACATGGTCCACAGCGTGCGGCACCACGCCGATCTCGAGCACTACGGCAACAGCTTCGAGACCCTGCCTCCCGCTCTGCCCTTCCGCCCGCCGCGCCTCACGCCGCGGCCGGTGGTGGCCGGCAGCCACACGGCGCGGGTGGTGGGCCCGGCCGGCGAGGAGATCTGGACCGACCAGCACGGGCGCATCAAGGTGCAGTTTCCGTGGGACCGCCTGGGCAAGAAGGACGAGAAGAGCTCCTGCTGGATCCGCGTCTCGCAGATGTGGGCCGGCGAAGGCTGGGGCGCGCTCTTCCTGCCGCGCATCGGGCAGGAAGTGGTCGTCAGCTATGTAGACGGCGACCCCGACCGGCCGCTGGTCTCGGGCAGCGTCTACAACGGCACGCACGCGACGCCGGTCGCCCTGCCGGGCAGTTCCTCGCAAAGCACCATCCGCTCGAACTCGACGAAGGGCGGCGGGGGCTTCAACGAGCTGCGCTTCGAGGACAAGAAGGGCTCCGAGGAGTTCTACCTGCACGCGCAGAAAGACATGCTGGTGGAGATCGAGAACGACCTCACCACCACCGTGAAGGCCGGCAACGAGCTGCACACCGTCACCAAGGGAAATCGCACCGTCAAGGTCGACACCGGCAACGAGACCCACTCGGTGAAGGGCACGCGCGCGCTCGACGTCACGGGCAACGAAACGCACGACAACAAGGCCAACTTCACGCAGACGGTCACGGGCAACTACGAGCTCAAGGTCACGGGCAACCTGGTGATCGACGTGTCGGGCACTCTGCTCATCAAGTCGGCCCAGACGCTGGACCTGAAGGCCGGCACCGACCTGGGCGCCAACGCCGGCCTCAACTTCAAGGCAGAAGCCGGCGTGGCGCTGTCGGCCAAGGGCGGTGCCACGCTGTCGAACGAGGCGCCTTCCATCAGCAGCAAGGCCTCGGGCATGAACTCCGTCGAGGGCGGCGGCATGGTCACGCTCAAGGGCGGGCTGGTGAAGATCAACTGAGCGGCGCCATGGCACTTCCTTCCTCCCTCCCCGCCAAGGACCTCGCCGCACTTCCTGCCGCCGTGGTGCGCGAGACGCTGGACGACGCCGGCCGGACGGTGGCGCGCGCCTCGTTCGTGGGCGAGCTGCCGCACGGGCCGATGCAGGTCTTCTCGGCGACGGGCAAGCCCGTGCTCGACGCCTCCTACCAGGCCGGCCTGCCCCACGGCGCGATGCGCATGTACGACGAACGCGGCCAGCTGCTGCAGGAAACGCAGCGCCTCGGCGGCCTGGCCGAAGGCGTCACGCGCAGCTACTACCCCAGCGGCAAGCTGATGCAAACGCTGCAGCACGTGCGCGGCGTGCAGCACGGCGAAGCGGTGTCGTATGCCGAATCGGGCGACGTCACGGCGCGGCTGCCCTACGCGGCAGGCCGCCTCGAAGGCGAGGCGAGCTACTTCCACGAAGGACGCATGGTGCGGCGCGAGCGCTACCGCGCCGGGCTGCTCGACGGCGAAGTCACCGACTACGCGCCGGGCGGCGGCGTGGCGCAGTCGTCGACCTACGTGGCCAACGTGCTGCACGGCCCGCTGCGCCGCTACTGGCCCGGCGGGCAGCTGATGGAAGAGATCGCCTACCGCCAGGGCAAGCCGCACGGCAAGCCGCGCCGCTTCGACGAGGCGGGCCGCGAGATCGTGGAAACCGCCGCGTCGCCGGGCTTCATGAAGAGCCTGGAAAAGCTCGTGAGGGGAGGCTGAGCCATGGGCATGCACGTCTGCATGGGAGCCACGCTGCAGTGCAGCTTCGGCGCGGCGCCGTCCAACCTCGTGGTGCTGCCCGTGAGCAGCGTGCTCACCGGTGGCACGCCGGGCGCCAACATCATGGACAACAAGCCGATCGTCAACATCCTGCCCTTCGGCACCTGCAACAGCATGTCGAACCCGATGGTGGCCGCGGCCACCGCCGCCGCGCTCGGCGCCTTCACGCCCATGCCCTGCATCCCGGTGACTGCCGCGCCCTGGGCGCCCGGCTCGCCCACGGTACTGGTCGGCAACATGCCCGCGCTGCAGGACAGCTCGAAGCTCGCCTGCAACTGGGGCGGCGTGATCCAGGTGGTCGCGCCCGGGCAGTTCACCTCCATGGTTCCCTGACACGAACGACGAACGAGCGGCACACACCGACCACCCCATGTCCCAATACGTTTTCACCATGAGCTCGCGCATGGTCGCCATCACGGCGGCCTGCCTGGTGCTGCTGTGCGTCCTCCTGTTCCTGATGGGCGTCGAGATCGGCAAGCTGCTGGCGCCCGCGCCGGTGCCCGCACCTGCTCCCGCGGCGGTGGCGCCTTCACAGCAGCAGCAACAGCCGCTGCCGCAATCCCCTTCGCCTTCCGCGCCGGCACCCGCTCCCGCGGCCCCCACCCAATGACCAAACCCACTCCAAGCATGTCGAACAACGCACGACACCTCACGGGCATGCACAACGCGCTGCGGCGCCTTGCCCTTCCTGCCCTGCTGGCTCTGACCGGCCTCAGCGCGGGCACGAGCGCCCTTGCCGCCGGCGAAAGGCCCGTGGCGCAGGGCACGCTCGCTGCACCTGCTGCTGCCGCTGCCGTGGTCGCGACGCCCGTCGTCGCGGCGCCCGCAGCCCCCGCGGCCGCCACCTTCGCAGTGGAGCCTGCCGCTGCGCCCACGCCGCCCCCGGTTCTCACCAACGGCCTCGTGCGCGTACCCGACGGCCGCCTGCTCGCGCCCGACATCGCCCGCATCGTGATGCGCGGCGAGCTGGTGGTGGCCATGCTCAAGGTCGACACGCCACCCTTTTTCTTCTTCGACGACGGCGGCCAGTGGACCGGTCTCGAGGTGGGCCTCGCGCAGTCGCTCGCCAAGGAGCTGGGCGTGAAATTGCGCTTCAACCGCGAGGCCGGCACCTTCAACGCGGTGGTCGACCTGCTGGCCAACGGCCAGGCCGACCTGGCCATCAGCAAGCTGTCGCGCACGCTGGCGCGCTCGCAGACCATCGCCTTCAGCGACGCGTACCTCACGCTGAACCACTCGCTGATCCTCAACCGCGTGAAGTTCGCGCAGCTCTCGCGCGGACGGCCGCTGCCGGAGGTCATCCGCAACTTCGACGGCAGCATCGGCGTGATCGCCAAGTCGTCCTTCGCCGACTACGCGCGCACCAACTTCCCGCACGCCAAGGTGCAGGAGTACCCCACCTGGAACGACGTGCTGGTGGCCGTGCACAAGGGCGAGATCGTGAGCGCCTACCGCGACGAGTTCGAGGTCAAGCGCGTGCTCAAGGCCGACCCCACCGTCTCGCTGGTGCTGCGCACCGTGACGCTGAAGGACCTGGAGGACACACTGGGCATCGGCGTGGCCGTGACCGACACCACGCTGCTGGCCTACGTCAACCAGTTCCTCGCGCAGCGCGCCGAGAAGCTGGACATCCAGAAGGTGCTGCAGGCACTCGACCGCTGAACGGCACAGGACACGCAAACCATCATGAATACCTCCAGGATCTACGCCTTCGTCCTCAACCCGTGGGTCGTGATCATCAGCCTCGGCGCCGGTGTCGCCTTCGGCATGCTCGCGCCCTTGCTCGCCACGCCGCTGGCCTTCGTTGGCGACATCTATGTCGACCTGCTGAAGATGATCACGCTGCCCTTCATGGTCTCGGCCGTGATCTTCAGCCTGCAGCGCCTGTTCCGCGACGGCGGCACGGCCAGCCTGCTGGGCCGCGTGGCGCTCGTGTTCCTCGGCTTCTCGGCCTTCGTGGCCATCGCGGGCGCGGTCACGCTGCTGATTCTTCGCCCCGGCGAGAACCTGCCCGCCAGCACCATGCAGACCTTCGGGCAGATCGTGGGCGGCGACCTCAGCGCCAGCGACACGGCCATGAACCTGCGCGGCGTGGACGAGGTCAAGAAGACCGCCAGCTTCGCAGACATGCTGGTGAGCCTGGTGCCCGCCAACATCTTCTCGGCGCTGGCCAACGGCGACACGCTGAAGACGCTGGTGTTCGCACTGCTGTTCGGCCTGGCCGTGGGGCATGTGCCCACGCGCATCTCCGACGGCCTCACGCAGGCGCTGGAGACTGTCTACCACGCCTGCCAGACGCTGATGCGGTGGCTGAGCTTCCCGCTGCCGGTGGTGCTGTTCTGCATGAGCGCGGCACAGCTGGGCAAGACCGGCATAGAGCCGCTGAAAGCGATGGGCGCCTTCGTGGTCGCCTTCCTCATCGTGTCGGCGCTGCTGCTGGCGGTGGCGGCGATCATCATCTGGAAGCGCTCCAACGGCACGCTGGGGCAGACGCTCAACGCGCTGCGCGGCCCCTTCGCGCTGGCGCTGGCCACGCGCAGCAGCGCCACCTGCATGCCGATCATGATCGAGAGCCTGGTCACGCGCCTGGGCTTCGCGCGCTCGCGGGTGGAGCTGCTGGTGCCGCTCACGGTGTCGCTGCTGCGCATCGGGCCGGTCGTTTACTACGTGTGCGCCACGCTCTTCATCGCGCAGATCTACGGTCGCTCGCTCACGCCGGTGGAGATCGGCATCGTGCTCACGTCCTCGGTGCTCGCCGGCTTCGCCTCGGCCGGCATGACGGGGCTGGTGACGGTGTCGCTGATCGGCATGACCTGCACCTACCTGGGCCTGCCCTTCGAGGCGGCCTTCATCCTGTTCCTGGCGGTGGACCCGGTGTGCGACATGCTGCGCACGCTGGTGCTGGTCATCGGCAACACCGCAGCCGTGGCCGTGGTGTGTCCGCGGCCGCTGAAGATCTAGGGAGCGCGCCTTCATGTCACGCATAGGCGTTCTCGGCGGCATGGGTCCATCGGCGACGGTGGACTTCATGGACAAGATCATCCAGCTCACGCCGGCCACGCGCGACCAGGAGCACCTGCCGGTGATCGTCGCGAACCTGCCGCACGTGCCGGATCGCTCCAGCGCCATCCTGGGCACCGGGCCCGACCCGCTGGACGCGCTGCTCGCGGGCATCGACGTGCTCAACGACGCCGGGGTGGGCGTGATCGCGATTCCGTGCAACTCGTCGCACCACTGGTATGCGCAGATCGCGGCGCACAGCCGCGCGCCGGTGATCCACATCGCGCAGTCGTGCGTGGCCGCCATCGCGACGGCATCGGACGACCGGCCGGTGCGCGTCGCGGTGCTCGCCACGCGCGGCGCGCTGGCCTCCGGCTTCTACCAGCATGCGCTGCGCGAGCGCGGCATCGACTTTCTCGTGCCCGACGCCGACACCGGCCAGGACCACGTGGACGCCTGCATCCGCGCCGTGAAGGGCGGCGACATCCAGGCTGGCGCGACCGCGTTCGGGCTCGCGCTGCAGGCGCTGGCCGCCACGGGCGCCACCGCCGTCATCATGGGCTGCACCGAGCTGCCCATCGCCGCGCAGGCTGCGCACGCCGCCGAACACACGCCGCTGACGCTGGTCGACAGCTCGCTGGAGCTGGCTCGCGCCACGGTCGCATTCGCGCTCGACAAGGGATGGAACAAGCCGACATGGGTTTCCTGACGCGCATGTCCCACAGCCTGCTCGCCCTGCTCCTGTGCATGGCGGCAGGCGCAGTCGCGGGCGTGTATGCGCCCGCGCTGGGCGACGTTGCGTACACGGCGGCACAGGTCTACCTGGCGATCGTGAGCATGGCGGCCATTCCGCTGCTGGTGGTGGCGACCTTCTTCGGCCTGCGCCAGACCATGGGGCTGCCCTTTCCGGGACGGCGCATCGCGATGATCGCGGGCCTCGCACTGCTGCTGGTGGTGAGCTGCGCCGCCACCGGGCTGGCGCTGGGCTGGGTGAACGCACCGGGCGCGCACCTGGACGCCGAAGCGCGCGAGCACCTCGGCGAACTGGTGCAGCGGGCCGGCGACGGCGGCGACATCGAGATGCGCCTGCACGACAGCGGCACGCAGGCCACGCCCATAGAGCGCCCGCGCGCCACCGTGGTGCCCGACAACTTCTTCCGCGTGCTGGCCGAGGGCCGCTCGCTGGGAATCCTCTCGTGCGCACTGCTGTTCGGACTGGCCTTCGCGGCGCTGGCGCGCACGCAGCATGCGGCGCTCAATCACATGTTCGAGGGCATCTACCGCACGCTCGAGCTCATCATCGCGCGAGCCAACATCCTGCTTCCGGTGGTGGCCTTCGGCATGTCGGCGCATGTGCTTTCGCAGACCGACGCGCTGACCATCCGCGCCATGAGCGGCTTCCTGCTGCACTTCGTCGTGCTGGTGGCGCTGCTGGGCGCGCTGGCCATCGCGGTGATCCACCGGCGCGGCAACCAGCCGCTGGCCGAGGTGCTGCAGCACCTGAAGACGCCGATGCTGGTGAGCCTGATGTCGTCGAGCACCACGGCCAGCATTCCGCACACCATCGAGGCGATGAGCGCGCGCCTGGGCTTCAGCCGGGGCATCGTGGAACTGGTGGTGCCCACGGCCTCGGTGTTCCTGCGCGCGGGCTCGGCGCTGTACTACGTGCTGGCGGCGCTCTTCGTGGCGAACCTCTACGACCGCACGCTCAGCGCGGCCGACATCGGGATGATCGGCACGGGCGCGACCATCGCGGCCTTCGCCTCCGCGGGCAACAGCAGCCTCACCAACGTGGGCTACGCGGGCATCGTGCTGTCGATGCTGCAGCTTCCCATCGAGGCGGCGCTGGCGCTGTTCCTGGCCATCGACCTGATCTGCGAGGGCCCGCGCAACCTGCTGACGCTGCTGGCCACCTGCGCGCTGATTTCCGTGGTGTCGGCCGGCCTGCCATCGGAGCGCGTGGCCGCTCCGGTCGCCGACGTGGCGCCCGCGCAGCCGCTGCGCTTCGTGCTCACGCGCGGCAACGTCATGCTGCTCACCGGCTGCAGCGTGCTGGCCTCCGTGCTGATCCTGCTGATGGGCATCGCCGTGGGTGCGCGCCAGGCGCAGGCCTCGGCCATGCAGCACACCACCGCCGCCGCGGCGAACCCAGGAATTTCGCGATGAACCGGACGAAGACATTTCTCAAGTGGATGGCGGCGCTGCTGCTCGCCTCGCAGCTGGCCGCATGCGGCAGCCTCTTTCCCAAGGGCACGCGCGTGAGCTGGAACGAGCTCACGCTGTCGGCTGCGCCCGGCGCCAACCAGAACAGCCCCGTGGCCGTCGACGTGGTGATGGTGCTGGACGACGCCATGCTCGCGCGCGTCACCGAGCTCACCGCCGCCAAGTGGTTCGGCGCGCGCGCCGACCTGCAGAAGACCTTTCCGCAGAGCCTGTCGTACCTCTCGTGGGAGCTGGTGCCGGGCCAGACGATCCGCGTGCCCGCCAGCGCCATCGGCTCGCCGCGCGTGGCGGCCGTGCTCGTCTTCGCGAACTACACAACGCCCGGCGCGAACCGCATCCGGGTGGAAGACCTCAAGGGCTCGATCGTGGCCCGCTTCGACGCACAGAGCTTCGACGTGTCCACCGCGCCACGCTGAACAACACGGATTCCTTCAAGTGAACAAAGAACTTCAATACAGCCGCGCGGGAGAACGCCATGTCTGACCTGCACCGCGCCGCCCCCATCACCGACCGCGTCGAATGGCACGAAGGCATGCTGCTGTCGCCGCAGCACTTCCAGCAGTTCTCCGCGCGCATGGACTCCCTCGTCGCCTGGCAGACGCTGGCCGCCGCCCCCTTCAGCTGGGGCGTGCGCCGCCTGGTGTTCGACCAGGGCCTGCTGCCCGCCGGGCTGCTGCGCGTGCTGGCGCTCGAAGCCATCCTGCCGGACGGCACCGCCGTGGAGTACTCGGCCGCCGAGGCCGTGCACGGCGCCCTCGAGCTGTCGCTCGCCCCGCACGCGGAACGGCTGGCCAACGAGCCGCTGGACATCTACCTCACGCTGCCGGTGACCGGCCCCAACCGGCATCGCGCCGCGACCGTGCGCTTCCGCTCGGTGGCCGGCGCGCCGGTGGAAGACGCGGTGTCCGACGCCGAGCCGGCGAACATCCCGCGCATGCTGCCCCGCCTCGCGCTCAGCGCCGGCACGGTGCCGCCGGGCACGCACGTGCACCTGCGCCTGGGCCAGGTGTTCAAGGACAACGAGGTGGTGAAGCTCGGAGACGCGCAGCCGCCGCTGCTGGAGGTGGCGCGCGACAACCCGCTGTGGACGGCTGCCTCCGCCCTGCTCGGGCAGCTGCGCGGCAAGGCCGCCTTCGTGGCCAAGCAGACGGCCGTGCCCTCCTCGCGCATCGACGACCGCCTCGCGCACCTGGAGCTCAAGGACCGGCTGCGCAGCCTGCTGTCGGGCCTGCCGCATGCGGAGGCCGTGCTGCGCACGCCGCACCTGCATCCGCTGCCGATGTACTGGTCGCTGTACGCGCTGCTGGCCTCGCTGAGCCTGCTGCGTCCCGGCGGCGTGCCGCCGGTGCCGATGGACTACGACCATGCCGATCCTTCGCGCGTGTTCCAGCCGCTGCTGCTGGCGCTGCGCGACGCGGTGTCGGAAGTGAGCCAGGAGTACCGCGAGCACAAGTTCGATTTCCGCCAGGGCGCCTTCGAGACCACGCTGCAGCCGCAATGGGTGGCCGGCGCGCGCATCGTGGTCGGCCTGCGCGGCCAGTCCGACAAGGATCTGCTGGCCTGGATGGACAGCGCCATCGTCGGTTCGCAGTCGGCCTACCCCTCGCTGCGCGAGCGCCGCGTGCTGGGCGCGGTGCGCCGCTCCATCGAATCGGCCGACGAGCTCGGCCTGCGCCCCGGCTCGGGCTACCTGCTCTACGCGATCCAGACCAGCGCCGCGCTCACCGTTGCGGGCGAGCTGCTGGTGATCGCGAACGCCAACGAAGGCGCCACCGCCCAGCCGCCGCAGGAAATCGTCCTGTTCATCAAGGACTGAAGCCATGGCACGCAACCTACCCGAGCTGGCCGTCGACGACCACATCACCCGGCAGTTCCGCGCCTTCTACGACGAGATCGTGAAGGCGCGCGACCGCACCGCCGAGTCGCGCGAGACCGACATCGACATGGTGGCCCAGACGCTGGCCCGCCACCTGGAGAACCTGCTGGAGCTGCAGTCGCTCGAATCGCGCCGCGAGAGCACGCGCTTCGAACTCGAGAACGTGGCCGACGCGCGCTACCTCAAGGCCGCGCTGGCCGACGAGATCCTGCTGCACACGCCATGGATCGGGCGCGAGCGCTGGACGGCGCACCTGCTGGAGTCTTCGCTCTTTCGCACCAACATCGCGGGCGACCTCGTCTTCAGCCGCATCGAGGAACTGCTCTCGGGTCGCGAACCATCGAAGCGCGACATCGCGCGGCTTTACCTCTTCGCGCTGGCGCTGGGCTTCCAGGGCAAATACCGCGGCGGCGGGGAGGAAGCGCGCCTGCTCGGTTACCGCGAGGAGCTGTTCCAGTTCGTCTACCAGCGGCCAGCCGACTTCTCGGGCCGCGACCGCGTGGTGTCCGAGCGGGCCTATGCGAGCACGCTCTCGCACATCGCGCCGCGCAAGCTGCCCACGCTGAGCCGCTGGACGGTGCTGTTCATGCTGGGCGTCGCCACGCTGCTGGCGGTGTCGGAGCTGCTGTGGCTGTGGCAGTCGTGGCCGGTGCGGCAGGTGCTGCAGCCGGGCGCGGTCGATGCATCGGGGGCTTACCAGCGATGAACGACCTGCGCCACCCAAGGAGCATCAGGAGGTCGTCGACATGCTGACAGACCAGCTCTTCCTCATTTCCATCGCGGTGCTGACGCTGGTGGTGCTGCTCGTGCTCGGCATGGTGCTGTACTTCGCGGCACGCCGTTCGCACGCCAAGCCCTCGAGCGACCCGAAGGTCGCACGCATCCGCTTCGATTCGCTGCGCAGCTCGTTCCGCCAGGCGGTGGAGCTGATCGAGGGCAACATCGCCTCGCGCGCCGACCGCTACGGCATCCCGTGGATCATGCTGCTCAACGAGGGCGACGACCACCGCCAGCTGCCCATCGAGCAGTCGGGCGTGGCGAGCGCGCTGAGCACCGAATCGGCCTCGGCCGCGACCACGCAGGGCATCTCGTGGCACTTCTTCGACCGCGGCGTGGTCATCGACATCCAGGGCGCCTACCTCGGCTCGCCCGACGACGACGATGCATCGGAGAAGCCGTGGGACGAGTTCCTGGGCATGTGCCGGTCGTACCGGCCGCAGCGGCCCTTCGACTCGGTGGTCATCACCATTCCGGCGGCGCTGCTGCTCGACGACAGCACCGACGGCCGGCTCGAGCTCTCCAAGCGCGCCAAGCTCGCGCACCGGCGCCTGTGGCTCGCGCAGAACCGCTTCGCGATGCGCTTCGCGGTGTACGTGCTGGTCACCGGCGCGGAGCACCTCGAGGGCTTCAGCGCCTTCGCGAGCGCCCTGCCCGAGCCGCTGCGCGCGAGCATGCTGGGCTGGTCCTCGCCCTACGACCTGTCGACCACCTACCAGCCGGCCTGGGTCGACGAGGCGGTGGGCACCGTGGTGCGCTCGGTGTCCGACGTGTCGGCCGAGCTCTTCGCCACCGGCACCGAGCCGCAGGGCGCCGGCCCGCAGCTGCTGCTGCCATCGCGCATCGAGGCGCTGCGCGGCCAGCTGCAGCTGTACGTCGACGAGCTGATGCGCCCGAGCGCATACCACGAACCCTTCTTCTTCCGCGGCATCTACCTGACGGGCGACAGCGGCGAATCGGCGCAGACCGTCGCGGCCATCGACTCGGAACATGACGCCTACGGCCAGAAGGACCTGGAGCCCATCGGCGGCGACCTGATCGCGCAGCTGATGCGCCAGCCGGCCTTCCTGCGCGATCTGTTCGAGAAGAAGATCTTCCTCGAATACGGCCTCACGCGGCCCTCGCGCACGCAGACGCTCACGCGCCCGGTGCTGCACCGCGCGCTGCGCTGGGCGGCGGTGCTCTTCCTCGGCGGCTGGGGCATCGGCCTGATGGTGGCGACCTGGCAGCTGAACAGGCACAACGCGACGCTGGTTTCCGCCCTCTCGCAGCTGCAGCACGACGCGCAGTACCGCATGCGCGCGCTGCAGCGCGGCGAGACCATTCCCACCGCGTGGTACCGCAACAAGGCGCTGTCGCTGCTGGCAATGAACGAGCGGCTGCGCACCGACGGCACGTATTCGTTCTTCATGCCCGGCTCCTGGCAGCCCTTCGACGACCTGAACGAGCGCGTGATCGAGCGCATCGAGCGCGAGTTCGGCGACATCGCGGTGAGCACGCTGCGGCGCGAGCTGATGGCGCGCGTGAGCCAGCTCAGCGGCGTGGAGCAGGACGAAGCCACCGGCGAATTCATCACCGGCGCGAGCTGCGGCCTGCCGCCCAGCTTCAAGACCATCGGCGATGCGCCGCGCAAGAACGGCCTGCTGGTGGAAGACCAGCCCGAGTTCGGCGCGCTGCAGCGCTACCTGGGTTCCGTCGAGCAGCTCGACGCCGCGCTGCAGGCGGTGGAGCGCCTGCGCCAGCCCTCCACGGGCAATGCCGACGACCTGCGCGTGGCCGTTCGCTACGCACTGGGTGCCGAGCTGCCGGCCGACCTGAGCCGCAACCTGCGCTATTTCAGGCAGGCGGCCGAAGGCAATGCGCTGGCCATTCCGCTTGCTCCCGTGCAATCGGCGTTGCGCTGCGCGCTCGACAAGGGCACGACGCAGCTGGATGCACGGCTCTTCGTCAACAACGAACTGCTGGTGTCCGAGCAGTCGCTGGCGCGGCTGCTGCCCTCGCTCGCGAGCACCGGCACCTTCGCACGCACCACGGCCAGCTACCGCGAAGTGATCGCCGCCATCAAGGACCAGGAAGACCTCGTCGCCTCGGGCAAGGGCGGCTGGATGCGCCAGCCGGTGCTGGTGCTGGGCGCCTCCTACGATCGTACGATCGCGCGCATCGAGCAGAACCGGCTGCTGGGGTTGGAGCCTGCCGACGCGGTGCGCTCGCGCGCGCAGGACGCCTTCCAGAAGTTCCGCGCCGAGTTCAACCTGCGCTTCGGCGGCTCGCAGCCCGGCCTGGTGTGGCAGGACAAGGAAGGCCGCTTCGCGCTCGCGCCCGAGCGCATCGCGCTGCGCGACGCGCTCACCGCGCTGCTGGCGCAGCCCTTCATGGCCGCCGCGCGCGACCGAGAACTGCCCGGCGCCGGCATGCGCGGCATGGCCGCGTGGGACCTGCCGAGGCTCGACCAGGCGCTGGCGGTCGGCGACATCCGCAAGCGCTACATGAGCGAAGGCATGCAGGCATTTCCGGCGACGCTGCGCCCCGGCATCGAGGCCGCGTTGAACGCGCACTTCGCGCAGCTGGTGGTCGACCAGGTCGCGGAGGCCGCCAACGGCATGAGCGACGGGGGCCGCGCCACCGACACGCAGGCCGCCGCCTACGAGGCCTCACGCCAGCGCCTCGCCAAGATCCAGGCGCTGCTGTACGAGCTGGGCGCGGGCGCCCGCGCCGAAGACCTGCGCGCGATGATCTCGCGCGACGCGCTGCAGCGCCTCGAGGCCGTGGACGAGGCCTTCAACCAGTCGGAGCTGTACGCCATGCGCGGGCGCGACTTCCAGGGCTGGCGCGGCGAGCGCGGCCCGATGCTGGTGGCCTTCGGCGTCTCGGACGCGGGCTCGCTCGCGGCCTACCTGGGGCAGCAGTTCAACCGCACCGAAGCGCTGGGCAAGCTGGCCGACAGCTACATCTCGGCGCTCGACGGCGCGGGCGCCGGCTCGGTGCTCGCGCAGCGCTGGCAGGCCATCAACCGCGACCTGGAGCGCTACCGGCTGAAGAACCCGAACAGCAGCCTGCTGCTGCTGGAGCAGTTCCTCGGCACGACCGGCGCCGAGATCGATCGCGAGACCTGCGGCGTGAAGCTGGCCGGCAAGGCGCCGGCCACGCGCATCGGCGACTACTTCGCGGACCGCCACCAGCAGATCTACAGCGCACTGCTCGCGCGCTGCCAGGAACTGCAGTTCGGCGACCAGCAGGAGCTGTGGACGCAGTTCTCCACCCGCTTCAACCGCTCGCTGGCCGGCCGCCACCCGTTCGGCCCGGCCACCGGCCGCGCCTTCGAGCTGGCGGACCCGGCGGACGTGAACGACCTGGCCCGCGCCTTCGACCCGCTGGCACGCGCGCTGAAGGAGAA
Organism: Variovorax sp. YR750; assembly: GCF_900109805.1. Classification (NCBI taxonomy): domain Bacteria; kingdom Pseudomonadati; phylum Pseudomonadota; class Betaproteobacteria; order Burkholderiales; family Comamonadaceae; genus Variovorax; species Variovorax sp. YR750. The sequence goes on along the minus strand of NZ_FOBJ01000005.1, from coordinate 343,233 downwards.
CCGAGGCATCGACGCGGGCGGCATGCGCGGCCCCGGCATGCAGGGCGCGGGCGCGCGCCGCTTCGCCGAGCAGTTCGGCCGCGCGCGCGACTTCCTGCTGCCGCTCTTCCCCACCGAGGACGGTGCCGCGCCGGGCTACGACCTGAGCGTGGACTTCCGCGCGAACACCACGGCCGAGATCGAAGGCAGCAAGATCATCGACTGGTCCTTCGAGGTCGGCGACCAGGTGCTCCGGCTGCGCGACGCGCCGCGCACGCTGCGCTGGGAGTACGGCATGCCGGTGGCGCTGGTGCTGCGCATCGCGAAGGACTCGCCGCTGATGGCGCGCGCCGACCCGCAGCAGCACGCGCTGATCACCGACGGCCAGACCGTCTCCTTCCGCTTCGCGGACCCGTGGGCGCTGTTCACGCTGGCCCAGCGCCAGCGCGAAGGCGACCCGGCGCAGCGGCCCGACGGCCGCTCGCAGCTGCTGAAGTTCGAGTTTCCGCTGATGGCCCAGTCGGCCGGCGACGCTGCCCAGGCGCCCGACGGAGGACGCGCACGCGTGTTCCTGCGCATCGCCGCCAGCCCCGCCGGCAAGAAGAACGCCCTGATCTGGCCCACCGCTTTCCCCACGCGCGCTCCCGAATGGAACATGCCCTGATGGCCGCCCTGCTGTCCCCCTTGAATGCCGATGTCGACGAAGCCACCGGTGGCTTCGCGCCGGACCTCACGACCTTTCTCTCGCCGCTGGAAGGCCCCGAAGGCCCGGCCGGCCCCCCGCTGCGCTACGACCCGGTGTGCGCCCGCATCCGCGAGGCACGCACGGAGGAAGACGCCAGCCTGCCGATGGGCGAATGGACCCGCCCGCTGAAGAAGGCCGACTGGCGCACCGCCGAGATGCTGTGCACCGAGGTCCTGCAGCGCCGCAGCAAGGACCTGCAGATGGCCGCCTGGCTCACCGAGGCCTGGGTGCACCGCCATTCGATCGACGGGCTGGGCGCGGGCGCGCGCCTGATCGAAGGGCTGGCGCGCGAGTTCTGGGAAGACGTGCATCCGCGCATCGGCGACGACGGCGACGCCGACATGCGCACCGCCACCTTCGTGTGGGTCAACGACACCATCGCGCAGGTGCTGCTGATGCGCGTGCCGCTGCTCGAGTGGCCGGACTTCTCCCCGCCCTTCATCACGCTGGCGGACTGGCAGCGTGCGCTGACCAGCGAGTACGGCGCCGGCGCCGCCGGGGCGGCGGGCAACGCCAAGGCAAAGGCGAACGAAGTGGCCGAGGAGCCGAGCGCGCAGACGGTGTCGCGCCAGGACATCCTGGACCACGCCGCGCGCGACCTGCGTGCGCTCGCCGCGCTCGACGATCGCGTCGCCGTGGCCGCAGACGCATGGCGCAGCCTGGAAGCCCTGCTCGACGAGCGGCTGGGCGTGGACGCGCCCAGCCTGTCGAAGGTGACGGAGATGCTCGCCCGCATGCGGCAGGCGCTGCGCAGCCTGCTGCAGGGGCGCGATCCGCGTGACGAAGAGAAACCGGAGATGCCGGCCTCGGCCGGCTGGATGCCGGACGCCGAACCTGCGCCAGCCGCAACCCCGATGGACGACAACCACATGAGCGACGCTCCTTCTCCCTCCTTTCCTCCCTTTTCCTCCGAAGCGCTCCCGCAGGCCATGGCAAGCGGCCGCATCGGCAGCCGCGCCGAGGCCTACCAACTGCTCGAGCTGGCCGCCGCCTACCTGATGCGCGAGGAACCGCACAGCCCGACGCCCTACCTGGTCAACCGCGCGGTGGCATGGGGGCGCATGCCGCTGCCCCAGCTGATGCAGGAGGTGCTGCGCGAGGACGGGGACCTGAATCGCTACTTCTCGATGATCGGCGTCAGGCCGGACCTCTAGAGCGCACCCGTTTCCTTCAATACGTCGTCAACGTCATGGCTACCTCCACTCCCCTGTTCAATGCGCTCGCGAGCGCCAAATTCACGCACAAGTACGAAGTCGTCTGGGCCGAGCTGTCCGGCGCCGAGTTCAACACCAAGACCAAGGCCTGGCTCAAGCTGCTCGGCAAGGTGATCGGCGGCCCCTCCAGCAAGGAGCGCAAGGCGCTGGCGCAGGAGTTCCTGCAGTTCCTCTACGTCTACAAGCAGATGCTGGAGAAGCTCACGCGCGGCACGCATTCGCCCGAGCCGGCGCAGGTGATGCAGAAGATGAACGACTTCAACGCCGAGTACAAGCGGCAGTTCGGCAGCCTGCTGGACATGCCCATCCTGCGCCTGCCCAACGAGCTCGCGTCGGTCGCCGACAGGATGGCCGTGAACGCGGTGCGCCGCGACCTCATCGTGCGCAAGAAGCAGTTGCTCAAGTTCTGGATGGACGGCCTGCGCGACGGTGGCGAGCACCTCGACGACGTGTCGCTCTCGCTGCAGTACATGGGCAACAACGAGCCCGCCAAGGTGCGCCTCTTCCTCGACGTGCTGTGCAAGGACCTCACCAAGATCAAGTTCGGCGATCCGCGTCCGTGGCTGCAGACCAGCGGCACGGTCGAGACCGGCCTCATGCGCGGCGGCGAGAACGGCAAGTTCAGCAAGGTGACCTGGACCGACGAGGAATTCAAGAAGGCCGTGAAGGCCGAGGCCTCCGTGGGCTACGGCGTGCGTGCCACGGGCGAGTGCGTGATCGAGATCACCGGGCTGCGGGCCGAGTTCAAGGCCGATGCGTTCGTCGGTGCATCGGCCAGCGCCGAGGCGGAAGCGAGCTACGAGCGCGGCAAGGGCGTGACGGCCAAGGCGAGCGTGGAGGCGATGGTCGGCGTGAAGATCAAGCTCGACGCCAAGATCGACGTATCAGACATCTTCCTGATCGAAGCCAGCGCCGAGGCGTTCGCGGGCGCGATGGCCAAGGCCGAGGTCGAGTTCAACGCCACGGTCGACGGCGTGAAGTTCAAGGTGGAAGCCGAGGCCTTTGCCGGTGCGCGCATCAAGGGCGAGGCATCGCTCTCCGTGCGCATGTGCGGCTACGACATCATCAAGGGCACGGCCAAGGGCTCGCTGTCGGCGGGCGTGGGTGCGTCCTTCTCGCTGGAATTCGAATCGTCGGCGTTCGGCGGCTCCAAGCTGGGCATCGAGGCCGACCTGACGGTCGGCGTGGGCGCGGGCGGCGGCGGCGAGTTCACCGTGTACCAGGACAACATCGGCCGGGCGTTCAATTCGCTCTACTACAGCGCCTACCTCACCCTGCTGGGACAGTCGAAGGAGCGCGATACCTGGCGCACCTACTTCCGCGACCTGGAGGACAACCAGATCCTGTTCGAGCGGGCCGACAAGATCATCGACGAGGCGCTGACCAGCTGCTACATCGAGTACCAGACGAACTTCACGCAGCTGCAGGCGTGGAAGCAGATGGAGGCGCTGTCCTGCTTCAAGGCGAACAAGCCGATTGCGGATGTGATTGCGCTCTAGGACGAAGACGGCTGGCAGCCGGCAACCGGCGCCAGCCCCGCCCCGCTCAAACCGCCCCGTGCGCCTCCACATACAGCGCATACAGCGAATGGCTGCTCGCCATGTAGAGCCTGTTGCGCTTCGGCCCGCCGAACTCGAGGTTCGCGCAGCGCTCGGGCAGGCGGATGAAGCCGATGGGCTTGCCCTGGGGGTTGAAGACTTTCACGCCGTCCATTTCCTCCGACTTGCCGGTAGGCAGGTAGGCCTTCATGCCGCCGCCGATGTCGGTGGGCTCGGATGCGATGGCACCTGAATGGCCCCAGCCGCACCAGAGGTTGCCGTCGCGATCGACGCGGAAGCCGTCGAGCGAGCCGGGGCCGTCGGCGTCGATGAGCTTGGTCTTGTTCGAGACGCCCGTGCCGTCCGGTGACACGTCGTAGCTCCAGATGCTTCGGTTGGGCGTTCCTTTCCACTCGACGACGTAGAGCTTCTTCTCGTCGGGCGAGAACGCGATGCCGTTCGGGTTGACGAGGTCGGTGATGACCGCGGTGAGCTTGCCGTCCGTTGCGATGCGATAGACGTTCGTCGTTGCCTGCTCGGATGCAGCCTTGCTGCCCTCCCACTCGCCGTTGATGCCGAAGGTGGGGTCGGTGAACCAGACGGTGTCGTCGGACTTCACGACGATGTCGTTCGGCGCGTTGAGGCGCTTGCCCTGGTAGTTGTCGGCCAGTACGGTGATGCGACCGTCCTTCTCGGTGCGCACCACGCGCCGCGTCACCGAATGCTCGCATGTGACGAGCCGGCCCTGGCGGTCGCGGGTGTTGCCGTTGGCGTAGTTGACGCCCGTCTTGTGCACGCTGAATTTGCCGGTCTTCTCGTCGTACTTCATGAGCCGGTTGTTCGGGATGTCGCTCAGCAGCAGGTAGCCGTGCTCGGGAAAGTACACCGGCCCTTCGGCCCAGCGCATGCCGGAACCCAGCTGCTCAAGCGTGCTGCTGTAGATGCGGTACTTGGTGAAGCTGGGGTCGAGGATCAGCACCGCCGGATCGGGATAGCGCTGGCTGGGCTTGAAGTCGAAGGATTGCGCGCCGGCGAGTCCGCCGAAGGCTGCGGTGCCGACGCCCGCGGCTGTCTTCAGGAATCGGCGCCGTTCGTTGTTGGTCTTGTTCTGCATCGGATGTCTCCTTGGATGGTCGTTCGAGAATGCTCAGTCGGCCACCGCGCCCGACTTCTTCACCAGCTCGGCCCAGCGCGGAATCTCCCTGGCCATGTGATCGCGCAGTTCCTCGGGCGTGCTGCCCACGAGTTCCATTGCGAGCTGGCCGGAGAGCTTGGCCTGCACGTCGGGCTGGTGCAGCGCCTTCACGATCTCGGCATTGAGGCGCTGCACGATGGGCTTGGGCGTGCCCTTGGGGGCATACACCGCCTGCCATGACGACATCTCGAAGCCGGGGATGCCCGACTCGATCATGGTCGGCAAGTCGGGCACCAGGGTAATGCGCTTTGCCGTGGTCACGGCCAGCAGCTTGAGCTTTCCGCTCTTGACCAGCGGCAGCGCGGCCGTCACCTGGTCGAACATGAAGGGCACCTGCCCCGCGGCCACGTCAGTGAGCGCCGGAGGCGTTCCCTTGTACGGCACGTGGGTGAGCTTCACGCCGATGAGGTCGGCGAACATCTCGCCCGCGAGGTGCGTCGAGGTGCCCGCGCCTGAAGAGGCGAAGGTGCGCTTGCTCTCGTCCTTCTTCAGCAGGGCCACGAGCTCGGCCACCGAGTTCACGCCGAGCTGGCTGTTGACGATGAGCACGTTGGGCAGGCGCGCGACCAGCGAGACGGGCTCGAAGTCCTTCATCGGGTCGTAGGACAGCTTCTTGTAGAGGCTGGCGTTGATGGCGTGCGTGCTGATGGTTCCGCCGAAGAGCGTGTAGCCGTCGGGAGCGGCCTTCGCCACGTAGGCGGCACCGATGCCGCCGGCCTGGCCGGGCTTGTTGTCGACCACCACCGACTGCTTGAGGCTCTCGCCGAGCTTCTGGGCCAGCGTGCGGCCCACGATGTCGGTGGAACCACCGGGCGTGAACGGCACGACGTACACGATGGGCTTGGCTGCGGGCCATTCTGTTGTCTGGGCCGACGCGGCCAGTGGAACGAGCGCAGCCGAAAGCAGCGCCGCGGCGAGGCGGATGAAACGCATGTCTTGTCTCCTTGGTTTTCTGTGGTCGATGCGGCCTCAGCGGCCGTTGGCCTGGCGCCACGCTGCGAAGTCGGTGCGGCTCTGCTCGTCGGTGGGCGGATAGAGGCCGAGGATGGAGCGGCCTTCGAGCACCTTCTCCTGCACGAAGTCTTCGAAGGCAGTCATCTCGGTAGCCTCGGCGGCGACCTCGTCGGCCATGTGCGCGGGAATGACGATCACGCCCTCCGCGTCGCCGACGACCACGTCGCCGGGGAACACCGGCGCGTCGCCACAGCCGATGGGCACGTTGATGTCGATGGCCTGGTGCAGCGTGAGGTTGGTGGGCGCGCTGGGGCGCTGGTGGTATGCGGGAAATTCGAGCTTCGCGATGTCGGGGCTGTCGCGGAAGCCGCCGTCGGTGACCACGCCTGCAACGCCGCGCTTCATGAGCCGCGTGACGAGGATGCCGCCGGCCGATGCGGCGCGCGCATCCTTGCGGCTGTCGATGACGAGCACCGCGCCCTCGGGGCACTGTTCCACCGCCTTGCGCTGCGGGTGGTCGCGGTCGAGGAAGACGCTGATCTGGTTCAGGTCTTCGCGCGCCGGCATGTAGCGCAGCGTGAAGGCCTCGCCCACCATGTTGGGAAGTCCGGGGTTGAGCGGGCGCACGTCCTGGATGAACTGGTGGCGCAGGCCGCGCTTGAACAAGGCCGTGCACAGGGTGGCGGTGCTCACCTTCATGAGCTGGTCGCGGGTGGCGGGATTCACGTGTGGTCTCCGTTGTCGGCTGAAATGAAGTCGGGTTGATGGGCGGGTCAGAAGATGTCGGGCTCCGGCACCGGCTTGCCGAAGCTGGTCTCGAGGAAGTCGAAGTCGCAGCCTTCGTCGGCCTGCCTGATGTGGCGGCCGAACATCCAGCCGTAGCCGCGCTCGTAGCGCGGCGGCGGCGGCGTCCATGCGGCCTTGCGGCGCGCGAGTTCTTCGTCGTCGATCTCGAGGTGGATGCGGCGCGCGGGCACGTCGACGGTGATGCGGTCGCCGGTCTGCACCAGCGCGAGCGGTCCGCCGACGGCGGCTTCGGGCGAGCAGTGCAGCAGGCAGCCGCCGTAGCTGGTGCCGCTCATGCGCGCGTCGGACAGGCGCAGCATGTCCTTCACGCCCTGCTTCAGCAGCTTGGTCGGTATGGGCAGCATGCCCCACTCGGGCATGCCGGCGCCGCGCGGGCCGGCATTGCGCAGCACCAAGATGTCGTCGCCAGTCACGTCGAGGTCGGGGTCTTCCACCGCTTTCTTGAGCGACGGGTAGTCGTCGAACACCAGCGCGCGGCCGGTGTGCTTCAGCAGGTGCGGCGCACAGGCGCTGGGCTTGATGACCACGCCGTCGGGCGCGAGGTTGCCGCGCAGCACGGCCAGCGCGCCCTCCGCATAGATCGGGTTGGACAACGGCCGGATCACGTCGTCGTCGTAAACCTCGGCGCCTTCGATGTTCTCTCCGATGCTGCGGCCGTTGACGGTGAGCGCCTCTGTGCGAAGGTGGCCGCGGATGCGCTCCAGCATCGCCGGCAGGCCGCCCGCGTAGAAGAAGTCTTCCATCAGGTAGGCATCGCCGCTGGGACGGATGTTGGCGATGACGGGCACGCGGCGGCTGAAGGCGTCGAAGTCCTCGAGGCTCACGGCGTGGCCGGCGCGGCGCGACATCGCGATCAGGTGGATGACGGCGTTGGTGCTGCAGCCCATGGCCATCGCGCAGGCGATGCCGTTCTCGAAGTTGGCGCGCGTGAGCATCTTCGCGGGCGTGAGGTCTTCCCAGACCATCTCGACGATGCGGCGGCCGCAGTCGGCGCTCATGCGGATGTGGTTGGCATCGGCCGCAGGAATGCTCGATGCACCCGGCAGCGTCAGGCCCACGGCCTCGGCGATGCCCATCATGGTCGCTGCCGTACCCATGGTCATGCAGGTGCCATGGCTGCGGGCAATGCCGGCTTCCATCTCGGCCCATGCCTGCTCGCCCAGGCGGCCGGCGCGGCGCTCGTCCCAGTACTTGAAGGCGTCGGAGCCGGAGCCCAGCACCTTGCCCTTCCAGTTGCCACGCAGCATGGGGCCGGCCGGCAGGTAGATGAAGGGAACGCCCATGCTCAGCGCACCCATCGTCAGGCCGGGCGTGGTCTTGTCGCAGCCACCCATCAGCACGGCGCCGTCGATCGGATGGCTGCGCAGCAGCTCTTCCGTTTCCATCGCGAGGAAGTTGCGATAGAGCATGGTCGTGGGCTTGACCATGCTTTCCGAAAGCGAGATCGCCGGCAGCTCGAGCGGAAAGCCGCCCGCCTGCAGCACACCGCGCTTCACGTCTTCCACGCGCTGCTTGAAGTGCGAGTGGCACTGGTTGGCGTCGCTCCAGGTGTTGACGATGGCAATGACGGGCTTGCCCATCCAGTCGGCGTAGCTGTAGCCCATCTGCAGCACGCGCGAGCGATGGCCGAAGGAGCGGAAGTCGTCGGGCGCGAACCAGCGGGCGCTGCGAAGGGATTCGTAGGGGCGTTTCGTCAAGGGGTTGTCTCCATGGCCGCTGCGTGAAAAGTGCGGCCTTGCCGGCCTTCGCCGGCGTCGTTCGGCGAATTAAAACACTAGTATATTAGTGCGTCAATGACACAATCGCCGGCGATGAGCGCCTCCCCGAAGATCCGACTTGACCGCACCCGCCTTGCCGCGCCGCAGGTGCTGGAGAAACTGCGCGAAGCCATCCTCGCGCTCGAACTCGTTCCCGGAACCGTGCTGCAGCGGCAAGAGTTGGCTGACCGCTTCGGCGTGAGCCAGACCCCCGTGCGCGAGGCACTGCTGAGGCTCAACGAAGAAGGGCTGGTGGACGTGTTCCCGCAGCACGCGACGCTGGTGAGCCGCATCGACATCTCCGCTGCGCGCGAAGCGCACTTCCTCCGGCGCTCCATCGAGCTTGAGTTGGTGCACCAGCTGGCCGTTGAAGAATCACCGGGCCTTGTCGACCAGCTGAAAGGCGTCATCGCCCAGCAGGCCGCGCTTGCGACGTCGCAGCGCTACGGCGACTTCGTCAACGCCGATCGCGCGTTCCATCGCCTGATGTACGAAGCCGGCGGCGTGCTGGGTCTCTGGGACCTGGTGGGACGCGTCTCGGGCCACGTCGACCGCCTGCGCCGCCTGCACCTGCCGACCGCCGGCAAGACAGAGGCGATCTTGCGCGACCATCGCGCCATCACGCGCGCCATCGAGGCGAAGGACCCGGACGCAGCCCAGGCCGCGCTGCGCAAGCACCTGTCGGGCACGCTCAGCGCGGTGAACGAGATCTGCAAGCAGTATCCCGACTACGTGATTCCCTGAAAGGGCTTCCCTGCCCTTTCACCCCAGCGCGTCGTTCACCTGCTCCCTGAACTCGCTCAGGCTGACCGCCGCGCCGATCTCCCTCGGCAGCGCGTCGCGCACCGAGAACACGCCCAGCACCTTCGCACCCGCCACCAGCGGCAGGTGGCGGAAGCCGCGCTCGAGCATGAGCACCACCGCATCGGACACCAGCGTCTCCGGCGGCACGCAGATCGGGTTGGGCGTCATCACCTCGCGCACCGGCGTGGCGTCGGGATCGAGCCCCTTGGCGAGCACGCGCGTCATGAGGTCGCGCTCGGTCAATATGCCCAGCAGCGTGTCGGGCAGCTCCATGACGAGCACGCTGCCGCAGTTGGCCCGCGTCATCGCGCAGGCAGCGTCGCGCACGCTGGCCTGCGGTGCCAGGCTGAGCACGTGCTTGCGCGAAATCGATTGGAAAACGGTGCGCTCGGCCATGATGCGCCCTCCGTGAGTGCAGCCTTGAATGGTGCCGCCGGCCCTCGCTCAGCGCAAGGAGGCGTTGAGCCGTTCCAGCGCCTGCGCGCCGGGACACAGCTGTTCCGGCCCCAGTGCGTTGAGCGGCCGGTCGCAGGTGTTGAGTGCCGTATGAAGGTCGGTGGCCAGCGGGTCGACGTACAGCAGCCCCGTGACCACCTCACCCATCTCCTGATGCCGCTGCATGTAGGCCATGGCGGCGAAACGGTCGCCCGGATCGTAGTCCGGGTGCAGGCTGCGCAGGCGCAGCAGCGTGCCGTCGTGCTGGCGCACGTCCATCACCTCGCCAGGCTCGATGTCGACGGCGATTTCCTCCCGTCCGCTGATGAAGTCGATGCGGCTCACCGCCTCGTTGTGCTCGCGGATGTAGTCGTAGCTCTTGGTGCTGCCCGGATGGTTGTTGAAGGCCACGCAGGGGCTGATCACGTCGATGAAGGCGGAGCCCCCATGGCTGATCGCGCCCTTGATGAGCGGCACCAGCTGCGCCTTGTTGCCCGAGAAGCCCCGCCCCACGTAGCTCGCGCCGAGCTGCAGCGCCATGGCCACGAGGTCCACCGGGCTGTCGGTGTTGACCACGCCCTTCTTGCTCTTCGAGCCCTGGTCGGCCGTGGCCGAGAACTGGCCCTTGGTGAGGCCGTAGACGCCGTTGTTCTCCACGATATAGGCCATGCGCACGCCGCGGCGCATCGCATGCGCGAACTGGCCCAGGCCGATGGAGGCCGAATCGCCGTCGCCCGACACGCCCAGGTACAGCAGGTCGCGGTTGGCCAGGTTGGCGCCGGTCAGCACGCTGGGCATGCGGCCGTGCACGGTGTTGAAGCCGTGCGACGCGCCGAGGAAGTAGTCCGGCGTCTTCGAGCTGCAGCCGATGCCCGAGAGCTTGGCCACGCGATGTGGTTCGATGTCGAGCTCCCAGCAGGCCTCGATGATGGAAGCCGAGATCGAGTCGTGGCCGCAGCCCGCGCAGAGCGTGGAGATCTTCCCCTCGTAGTCGCGCCGCGTGTAGCCGACCTTGTTGGTGGCCAGCGTCGGGTGCCGCAGCCTGGGCTTGGCGAGGTAGGTCATGCGGGCTCCTTCGCACCGGCGGTGCCTGGCGTGTGCGCCATCTTGCCGACATGCGCCTCGATCGCCTGGACGATGAAGCGCGCGGTGATGGGCGTGCCGTCGAAGTGCAGCACCCGCACCAGCTTCGCCGGATCGGCGTCCAGCTCGTTGACCAGCAGGCTGCGCATCTGCGCGTCGCGGTTCTGCTCGACCACGAACACGCGCTCGTGCCTGGCCAGGAACTGCACCACGCTGTCAGGGAACGGAAAGGCCCGCAGCCGCAGCGCATCGAGATGGATGCCGCGTTCTTCCAGCGCCTGCAGCGCCTCGTGCATCGAGGGGCTGGTCGAGCCGAAATAGATCACGCCCAGGTCGGTCTTCCGGGCAGCAGGCTTCAGCACGGGCTGAGGCACCAGCGTGGCCGCGGTCGCGAACTTCTTCAGCAGCCGCTCCATGTTGTAGATGTAGTCCGGGCCGCGCTCCGAATAGCGGGCGTAGGCATCGCGCGTCGTGCCGCGCGTGAAGTAGCTGCCCTTGGTCGGATGCGTGCCGGGCAGCGTGCGCCACGGAATGCCGTCGCCGTCGACGTCCTTGTAGCGGCCGAAGTCGCGGCCGGCCTCCAGCTCCTCGGCGCTCATGACCTTGCCGCGGTCGTAGGCCTTGCTGTCGTCCCACTCGAAGGGCTTGCACAGGCGCTGGTTCATGCCGATGTCCAGGTCGGTCATCACGAACACCGGCGTCTGCAGCCGGTCGGCCAGGTCCAGCGCCGCCGCCGCGTGTTCGAAGCACTCGTGCGGGTCTTCGGGAAAGAGCAGCACGTGCTTGGTGTCGCCGTGCGACGCGTAGGCGCAGCAAAGTATGTCGGCCTGCTGCGTGCGCGTAGGCATGCCGGTGGAAGGGCCGCCGCGCTGCACGTTGATGAGCGTGACCGGAATCTCCGCGAAGTAGGCCAGCCCGATGAACTCCGTCATCAGCGATATGCCCGGCCCCGAGGTCGCGGTGAAGGCCCGCGCGCCGTTCCACCCCGCTCCGACCACCACGCCGATCGACGCGAGTTCGTCCTCGGCCTGCACGATGGCGAAGCGGTGCTGGCCCGTGGACGGGTCCACGCGGAACTTGGTGCAGTACTTCTGGAAGGCCTCGGCAACCGATGACGAAGGCGTGATCGGATACCACGCCGCCACCGTCGCGCCGCCGTACACGCAGCCCAGCGCCGCCGCGCTGTTGCCGTCCACGAAGATCCTGTCGCCCACGCGGTCGGCGCGCCGCACCTTCAGCCCGACGGGCTCACGCAGGTTCTCGCGCGCGAAGTCGCAGCCCAGGTGCAGTGCCTGCACGTTGGAGGCCAGCAGCTTCTCCTTGCCCTTGTACTGCTCGGAGAACAGCTTCTCGACCACTTCGGGCTCGATGCCCAGCAGGATCGAGAGCGCGCCCACGTAGACGATGTTCTTGAACAGCTGCCGCTGTCGCGGGTCTTGATAGACCGCGTTGCAGATCTCGGTGAGCGGCATGCCGATCACGCGGATGTCGTCGCGGAACTTCGAGGGCGGCAGCGGCCGCGTGCTGTCGTAGAAGAGATAGCCGCCGGGCTCCAGCTCGGCGACGTCGGCGTCCCAGGTCTGCGGGTTCATCGCCACCATCATGTCGGTGCCGCCGCGCCGGCCGAGGTGGCCCTCTTCGGTCACGCGCACCTCGTACCAGGTGGGCAGCCCCTGGATGTTGCTGGGGAAGATGTTGCGCGGGCTCACCGGCACGCCCATGCGCAGGATGGCCTTGGCGAACAGTTCGTTGGCCGAGGCCGAGCCCGATCCGTTGACGTTGGCGAACTTGATGACGAAGTCGTTCACCGCCTCGATCTGCTTCATGCCGGCACCTCCTGGCCCTGCGCCTGCCCGGCGAGCGACATCTTCAGCAGGAACTTCTGCATGTCCCACGCGCCCGTGGGGCAGCGCTCGGCGCACAGGCCGCAGTGCAGGCAGACGTCCTCGTCCTTGACCATCACGCGGCCCGTCTTTAGTCCGCCGGACACGTACAGGTCCTGCGCCAGGTTCAGCGCCGGGGCCTTCAGGCGCGAGCGCAGCCCTTCTTCCTCGCCGTTGTCGACGAAGTTGATGCAGTCCATCGGGCAGATGTCCACGCAGGCGTCGCATTCGATGCAGGCGGTTTCGGTGAACACGGTCTGCACGTCGCAGTTCAGGCAGCGTCCGGCTTCCTTGAAGGCGGTGGCGGCGTCGAAGCCCAGCTCCACTTCCACGCGGATGCTCGCCAGCGCCGCCTCGGCCTTGGCCCACGGCACCTTGTAGCGCAGGTCGTTGGAGGTGTCGTTGTCGTAGCTCCACTCGTGGATGCCCATCTTCTGCGACACCAGGTTGGTCATGGGCGGCGGCCGGTCGTCGACCGGTTCGGCGCGCAGCAGCTTGTCGATGGACACGGCCGCCTCATGGCCGTGCGCCACCGCGGTGATGATGTTCTTCGGCCCGAAGGCCGCGTCGCCGCCGAAGAACACGTTGGGCACCGACGACTGGAAGGTGCTCGCGTCCAGCACCGGCAGGCCCCACTTGTCGAAGTCGATGCCGCAGTCGCGCTCGATCCACGGGAAGGCGTTTTCCTGGCCCACCGCCACCAGCACCTCGTCGCACTCGAAATACGCGTCGGGCTCGCCCGTGGGCTCCAGCGTGCGGCGGCCCTTGTCGTCGTAGACCGCCTTCACGATCTCGAAGCTCATGCCGACGAGCCTGCCGTTCTCGTGCACGAAGGCCTTGGGCACATGGAAGTTGATGATCGGAATGCCCTCGTGCTGGGCGTCTTCCTTCTCCCAGGGCGAGGCCTTCATCTCCTCGAAGCCGCTGCGCACGATGACCTTCACGTCGGTGCCGCCCAGCCGGCGCGCCGAGCGGCAGCAGTCCATGGCCGTGTTGCCGCCACCGAGCACGATCACGCGCTTGCCGATGCTGCTGACATGTCCGAAGGAAACGGAGTTCAGCCAGTCGATGCCGATGTGGATGCTCTCGGCCGCTTCACGCCGGCCCGGAATGTCGAGGTCGCGCCCGCGAGGCGCGCCGCAGCCGACGAAGATCGCGTCCCAGCCCTGCCCCATCAGCGCGGTCATCGAGTCGATGCGCTCGCCGCCGCGGAACTCGACGCCCAGGTCGAGCACGTAGCCGGTTTCCTCGTCGATCACAGACTCCGGCAGCCTGAAGCGCGGAATCTGCGTGCGGATGAAGCCGCCCGGCTTGGCCTCGCCGTCGAACACCGTCACTTCGTAGCCCAGCGGCGCGAGGTCGCGCGCGACGGTGAGCGAGGCCGGCCCGGCGCCGATGCATGCGACGCGCTTGCCGTTGCTCGGTTCCGTCTTCGGCATGCGCGCGCGCACGTCCTCCTTCATGTCGGCGGCCACGCGCTTGAGCCTGCAGATGGCCACCGGCTCCGGAGCCTGCGTATTGCTTTCTTCCACCCGCCCGCGCCGGCAGGCCGGCTCGCAGGGTCGGTCGCAGGTGCGGCCCAGGATGCCCGGAAAGACGTTGGAGACCCAGTTGACCATGTACGCGTCGCCGTATCGGCGCTGCGCGATCATGCGTATGTATTCGGGGACGGGAGTGTGCGCCGGGCAGGCGTACTGGCAATCGACGACCTTGTGGAAATAGGCCGGGTTGGCAATGTTCGTTCGCTGCAACACGTGTCTCCTGGCTGTCGCCCGGAACCCCGGAGGGGCCGACGAGTGGCTTGTGGCGCTTTTGGCGGAGTATGCGCCGCTCAGGCTGGAGCGCAAGCTTGGTGAAATCCCGCAGCCACCGGAGCCCCGCCCGGGGCCTCACCCAGGGCTCATCCGAGCGCGACGGCGAACAGGGCGTCGATCAGCGGCCGTTCCCTGCGGATGGACAGGCAGCACAGCGAGTAGCTGATCGACAGCTGCTCGTCGTCGACGGCGACCGCCACGAGTCCCGGCAGCGGAATGAACTCCACCTGCGTGACGAAGGAAACGCCCATTCCATTGGCCACCGCGTGCTGGATGGCCTCGCGGCTGTTGATCTCCATCGCGCAGTGCAGGCTCACGTCCTGCTGCCGGCAGGCGCGCTCGACGCGATGCCGGGTCTTGGAGCCGGGCTCGCGCATGATGACCGTCTCGCCTTCGATGTCGCGGGTGGAGATGGACTTGCGCTTCGTCCATGCATGGCCCTCGGGCACCACCGCGACGATGCGCTCCGTGCGATAGGGCTCGATGTGCAGGCCTTCCGCCCCGGCCGGATCGACGACGATGCCGACGTCGATGCTGAAGTCCTGCAGGCCCTGCAAGGTGGACTCTTCCGACCCGATCGACACCGTGATGTCCAGCGGCGGGTGTGCTTCCTTGAAGTTGCGCGCCAGCTCCATCGCGATGGGCGGCGACACCGCGCCGACGCGCACCAGCCCCACCTTGAGCTTGCGCGCGCTCTGCAGGAAGAGCATGGCTTCCTCCTCCTGCCCGAACAGCCCCTGCGTGATGGCATAGAGCCGCTCGCCCGCGGCCGTGAGCTTCACGCTGCGGCCGCTGCGCAGGAAGAGCTCCACGCTGAAGCGGGTCTCCAACGACTTGACCTGGTCGGTCACCGTCGGCTGCCCGATGTGCAGGTATTGCGCCGCCGAGGTGAAGCCCCCGGTCTTCGCCACGGCGTGAAAGCATCTGATCGATTTGTAGTACTGGTGGAACATGGATTCGGGCCCCGGGGGCGTGCAGCCTCTCACAGGCGCGCCCGCGCGCGAATGGGCGCTTTCCCCGGGTCGCAATGCCGGCGCGAGCCGTTCATCCATCGGTTTTCGACCAGGCGCACACCGGAAATGCGATTGGACGGAACTTCGGGCCGCTTCGACACTGCCTTCACCAAGAAAGAAACTCGCGGCACAGCGCGATGCAGAAGCAGCGAAAAGAGAAGCCACCGAAGCAACCGCCGACACGAGACAAACCCGATGCCCCACGCATATCACAACCCCGTATCCATCCACAGCGGCCGAGGCAGCCTTGAACGGCTCCCATCGATACTCGCCGGCCGCCGCGTCGCGGTCGTCACCTTTCCCGAGGCGCGCGAGCTCGGGCTGGTCGAGCGCCTCGAGAAGCTCCTGCCCGGCTCGCTTGTCGAGGTGATCGACGACGTGCGCCCCAACCCCGACGTGGCGCACCTGAGCGCCCTGTACGACCGCTTCTGGCAGTCGCCCGATGCCTGCGACGCGATCGTGGCAGTCGGCGGCGGCAGCGCCATCGACACAGCCAAGGCGCTGATGGTGGGCACCGCGAGCGGTCGCTTCGACGAACTGGTCGACCTGCTGTCGGCGGGCAAGTCCTTCGAGCCCGCCAGCGTCAAGCCGCTGATCGCCGTGCCGACGACGGCCGGCACCGGCAGCGAGGTGACGCCGTGGGCGACGATCTGGGACGCAGCCCGGCAGAAGAAGTATTCGCTGCACCTGCAGGCCACCTGGCCCGAGGCAGCCATCGTCGACCCCGAGCTGATGCTCTCGGTGCCGGCGGGAACCACCGTGTCGACCGGGCTCGATGCGCTGTCCCATGCGCTGGAGTCGGTGTGGAACGTAAACGCGAACCCGGTCTCCGACACCTTCGCCATCTCCGCCGTGCAGGACATCTTCGAATGCCTGCCGGCCCTGGTGAAAGATCTGCGCAGCATCGAACTGCGCGAGCGCATGGCGATGGCCGCGCTGAAGGCCGGGCTCGCGTTCTCCAACACGAAGACGGCGCTGGCCCATTCGATCTCGTACGAGATGACGCTGCGCTACGGCCTGCCTCACGGCATCGCCTGCTCGTTCACGCTGCCGATCGTTCTCGAGAAGGCATGGGCGCGCTCGCCCGATCGCGACCGCACGCTGCAGCGCCTCTTCGGTCCCGACCTGCGCGCCGGTGCCCTGCGCCTGCGCGACTTCCTTCAGGGGCTGGGCGTGAAGACCGAGTTCGCGGACTACGGCGTGGCGGACGCCGAGGCCACGGCCATGATCGCGCGCGCCATGGACGGGGCACGCGGCAGGAACTTCATCGGCGCGGTGTCGGCCTAGCCGGTCGAAACCGAAGAACGGCAAGAAAAAGATACCGGCGCCACAGCCGGTTCCACGGACCCAGGTCCGTCGGGAACAGGAAAAAACAGGAGACAAGACATGCAACTGGCGAACCAGGGTTTGCAGGCCGGCGCGTACGCGCAGCCCCACGAGTTTTCATTCCGGCGTGCGCAGTGGCGAATGCTGCTGGCCGCCATGTTCTGCTACCTCTTCTTCTACACCGGCCGGCAGACTTTCGGCTTCGCCATTCCGGGGCTGCAGAAGGAATTCGGGCTGTCGAAGGAGGTGCTGGGCTGGGCCTCGGCCAGCCTGCTGTGGTGCTACGCCATCGGTCAGGCGATCAACGGCAACCTCGCCGACAAGTTCGGCGGCCGCCGCGTGATGACCGCGGGCGCCATTCTTTCGTGCGCGGCCAACTGGGTGGTGAGCTTCGCGGTCGGCTTCAAGACGCTCGCGATTCCATGGGGCGTCAACGGCTACTTCCAGGCGCTCGGCTGGGCGCCGGGCAGCCGCCTGCTGTCGAACTGGTGGGGCACGAGCGAGCGCGGCAAGGTGTTCGGCTTCTACACCTTCGCGGCGGGGTGCGCGTCGATCCTCTCGTTCGTCACCTCCATCATCGTCGTCAACGTGCTGCACCTGGACTGGCGCTGGATCTTCAGGCTGCCCGTGCTGCTGATGCTGGTGGGCGGCATCGCGTTCTACCTGATCGCCCGTGAACGCCCCGAGGACCTGGGCTTCAAGTCGCCCGACACCGGCATCGCCAACGCGGAAGACGCGAAGGCGGCCGCCGCGAGCCACGCCGCACCCGAGGAAAGCTCGTGGAGCCGCTACAAGGCGGTGTTGTGCAACCCGAGGCTGCTCATCGCCGCGCTCGCCATCGGCTTCCAGAACGCGGCGCGCTACGGCCTGATCGTCTGGGTGCCGGTGCACTTCCTCGGCAAGGACTGGAGCAAGATGGCCGACGGCATGATCGATCCGGCCTGGATCTCGGTGGCTCTGCCGGTGGGCATGGCCTTCGGCGCGCTCACCAACGGCTGGATCTCCGACCGCGTGTTCGGCTCGAAGCGCTACAAGGCGATCGTGCTCTACATGCTGCTGGGCGCGGCCGCCTCGATCGGCATGTACCTCACGCCCACGAGCATCGCCGGGCTGGCGCTGCTCTTCCTCGCGGGCTTCTTCGTCTACGGCCCCGCTTCCTCCTTCTGGGCCCTGTGCCCCGACCTCGTGGGAGCCAAGCGCTCGGGCACGGCCACCGGCGTCATGAACTTCTTCTCCTACCTGCTGGCGGGCCTGGGCGAACCGCTGATCGGCCGGCTGCTGGACCACTCGGGCAGCACGTCGATGGTCTTCCCGATCGTCGCGGCCAGCTGCCTCATCAGCGCCGCCATCGCGGTCTTCATCCGGCGCTGAGGCGGGCCGCCCTTCCCTTCATCCAACCGATCGATCGATCCATCCATCTCCATCAAGGAACCCTCTGCCATGAAACCCGAATCGCTGGAAGTCAACGCCCGAAGCTACCGCTGGATGAGCCGCCCCGTCGTGGTCGTGTGCGTCGACGGCTGCGAGCCCGCCTACCTCGACGCAGCCATCGCCGCCGGCGTGGCGCCATACATCGAGCGCATGAGAAAGACCGGCGCCGACCTGCTGGCCGACTGCGTGGTGCCCTCGTTCACCAACCCGAACAACCTGTCGATCGTGACCGGCGCGCCGCCCGCGGTGCACGGCATCTGCGGCAACTACTTCTTCGACCGCGAGCTCGGCCAGGAAGTGATGATGAACGACCCTAAGTACCTGCGCGCCGGCACGGTCCTCGCAGCCTTCGCGGATGCGGGCGCCAAAGTGGCTGTGGTGACCGCCAAGGACAAGCTGCGCAAGCTGCTGGGCCACCGCATGAAGGGCATCTGCTTCTCGTCGGAGAAGGCCGACCAGGCCACCGTGGAGGAGAACGGCATCGACGGCGTGGTCGCGATGGTCGGCATGCCCGTGCCCTCGGTGTACAGCGCGGAGCTGTCGGAGTTCGTGTTCGCGGCCGGCGTGAAGCTGATGGAGTCGCGCCGCCCCGACCTGATGTACCTCTCGACCACCGACTACGTGCAGCACAAGGCCGCCCCCGGAAGCCCCGCCGCCAATGCCTTCTACGCGATGATGGACGCCTACCTCGCACGGCTCGACGCGTTGGGCGCCACCATCGTGCTCACCGCCGACCATGGCATGAACGACAAGCACGACGCGCAGGGAGCGCCGAAGGTCGTCTACCTGCAGGACGTGCTCGACGACTGGTACGGCCAGGACGAGGCGCGCGTCATCCTGCCGATCACCGACCCCTACGTGGTGCACCACGGCGCGCTCGGTTCCTTCGCCACGGTCTATGCACCCGACGAGGCCCGCGTGCCTGGCTGGATCGACCGGCTGCAGAGCCTGCCGGGCATGGAGCTGGTGCTTTCGCGCAAGGACGCGGCCCAGCGCTTCGAGCTGCCGCCCGACCGCATCGGCGACATCGTGGTCGTCAGCGAACGCAGCACGGTCATCGGCACCTCGGCGAGCCGGCACGACCTCTCGGCGCTCGAGGTGCCTCTGCGCTCGCACGGCGGGGTCTCGGAGCAGCGCGTGCCGCTGATCTGCAACCGCCCCGTCGCCGGCATCGCGGCCGGCCGCCGGCTGCGCAACTTCGATGCGCTCGACCTCGCGCTGAACCACGCCCAGTAACGCCCGCCTCTACTGAAGACCGTCATGAACCAAGCCCTGCCCAAGCCCGCCGAGATCCATCACGAAGCGCTGCGCATCGCCGGCGAACGCGTCTACCGCGACGAGGTCATCGAGGTGACCTATCCCTACACCGGCGAAGTGATCGCCACCGTGCCGAAGGCCACGCTGGCGGACGTGCGGCGCGCCTATCGCATCGCCTGCGACTACAGGCCGACGCTCACGCGCTACGAGCGTTATCGCATCCTGATGCGCGCGGGCGAGATCATCGCCTCGCGCCTGGACGAGATCTCGCGCACCATCACGCTGGAGTCGGGCCTGTGCCGCAAGGATTCGCTGTACGAGGTGGGCCGCGCATCCGACGTGCTGCTGTTCGCCGCCAACCAGGCGCTGGTGGACGACGGCCAGGTGTTCTCCTGCGACCTCACGCACCACGGCAAGAGCCGCAAGGTCTACACGCTGCGCGAGCCGCTGCAGGGCGCGATCACGGCGATCACGCCGTTCAACCATCCGCTGAACCAGGTGATCCACAAGGTGGCGCCTTCCATCGCCACCAACAACCGCATGGTGCTCAAGCCCAGCGAGAAGACGCCGCTCTCGGCCTTCATCCTCGCCGACATCCTGTACGAGGCGGGCCTTCCGCCGCAGATGCTGTCGGTGATCACCGGAGACCCGCGCGAGATCGCCGACGAGATGCTCACCAGCGCCGACGTCGACCTCGTCACCTTCACCGGCGGCGTGGCCATCGGCAAGTACATCGCGGGCAAGGCGGTCTACAAGCGGCAGATCCTGGAGCTGGGCGGCAACGATCCGATCATCGTGATGGAAGACGCCGACGTCGAGGAAGCCGCGACGCTGGCGGCCAGCGGCTCCTACAAGAACTCGGGCCAGCGCTGCACGGCCATCAAGCGCATGCTGGTGCACGAGGCGGTGGCCGACCGCTTCGTCGAGCTGCTGGTGCGCAAGACCGAGGCACTGAAGTACGGCGACCCGATGGACCCGCACACGGATATGGGCACGGTGATCGACGAGGCTGCGGCGAAGCAATTCGAGTCGGTGGTCGGCGAGGCCATTGCCGGCGGCGCGAAGCTGCTGTACGGCAACGTGCGGCGTGGCGCGCTGTACTCGCCCACGGTGCTCGACCACGTCGAACCGGGGATGACGGTCGCGAAGCACGAGACCTTCGGGCCGGTCTCGCCGGTGATCCGCTTCTCGAGCATCGAGGAGGCCATCCGCATCTCCAACGGCACGGCCTACGGCCTCTCGTCGGCCGTATGCACGAACCGCATGGACTACATCACGCGCTTCATCCGCGAACTGAACGTGGGCAGCGTGAACGTTCGTGAGGTGCCGGGCTACCGGCTGGAGCTCACGCCCTTCGGCGGCATCAAGGACTCGGGCCTTGGCTACAAGGAAGGCGTGCTGGAGGCGATGAAGAGCTTCACCAACACCAAGACCTACTCGCTGCCATGGTGATCTCCAGGTGAAGCGGCCCTCCGGCGAAGCCATCTGCGCCAGGAGGGCGATTCCCCCATTGCGGACTTCATGCGCTCACAATGTCCGCCGGTTACTCCACGGGACGACACCATGAGCGTTTTGCACATGTTTCTACCGGTATGCGAGCCGGCGCGCAGCGAGGCGCTGGCACTGTTGCGGAAGACACACCACCTGCCCCGCCACCTCGTCAAGGGCATCGCGATAAGACATCACGGCCAAAGCGAAGCGGCCGCCGCGCCCGACGCGCAGCTGGCCCAGCAGCAGGCACAGACACCGCCACCGGAAGCACAGGCACCGGCCTCGCCGCAATAGCCGCGGCGGCAGCCAGGTCGAAGATCACTCACTGGCCCGCGTTCGGCGTGGCGCGGGCCAGCAGCCGGATGTGCTCGAAATCGAGCAGGTCCAGCGCATGCCGCACCGCCTCGACCAGCGCCGAATGGCGCGCATCGGCCGCGAGGCGGTCGGCCCACTCGTGCAGGTCGCTCCAGCGGCCGTCGCGTGCGAGCGTCTCGAGTTCGTCGCGCACCGCCGCGGGCAGCGGCGCGATCGCGGGCACCGGCATGCGCCTGGCCTTGCCGGCAGGCGCCGGAACGGGCAGCACGGGACGCGGCGGCGGCTTCACGACCACCGGCACGAGCTCCTTCGGAGCCTCCTTCACGATCACCGAGAAGCGCACGCGCGTTCCCAGGTTGCGGCGGCTTTCCAGCTGCATCCGCCCGCCCATGTGCTGCACGATGCGCCGCGCTATCGTCAGCCCGAAGCCGTGGCCGTTCGAGCTGGGTGCGCCCTGCTCGAAGGCTTTCACGATGCGTGCCTGGTCTTCCTTTTCGATGCCGACGCCGCTGTCCCACACGTCGAACTCGAGCCGCCATGAATCCTGGCGCGGGCGCGCCTGCACGCGCAGGCCGATCTTGCCGTCGCGCGTGAACTTCGCGGCGTTCGACAGCAGGTTCAGCAGCAGCTGCTGGAAGCGCTTGCTGTCCAGCTGGACGGCGGTGGGCAGCGCGCCCAGCACATCCAGCTCGAAGAGGTTGCGCTGGCGCTGGGCGAGCGTGTCGGCGTACTGCGCGATGTCGTCGATCAGCGCGCGCAGGTGCACCGGCCGCGGCTCGAACGAGAAGGGAAGCAGCTCGCTCCTCGCGTAGTCGAGCAGGTCGTCGATGAGCGCGAGCTGGTAGGCCGCGCTGCGCTCGATGGCCTGCAGCCGCTCGGGCGGCGGCGGGCCGTCGACGTCGAGCAGGCGCACGTTGCCGACGATGGTCGACAGCGGCGCGCGCAGGTCGTGGCTGATGTAGGCAAGCAGCTGCGTCTGGTCGCGCGACTGCTGCTCGGCCTGCTCCAGCGCCGCGTTCAGCGCGTGCGTCTTGCGCTCCACCTCGTCCTGCAGCCGCTGCTGTTCTTCCGCCTGCCAGTGCGCCAGCGTGCGCTGCGCGGAATGCCGCTGGCGCGACAGGTGGTGCGCCCACACCGCCAGCGCCACCAGGCCGACGAGCATGCCCGGGAAGCCCAGCGCGTAGGCGTCGAAGCCGGGAATCATGTGCGATGGCATCGCCAGTTCGACCAACCGCAAACACACGCCGACGGCGACGATGGTCATCACCGGAAATGCCAGCCGCCCGCCGGGCCCCGCGCGGCGCATGTAGACGAAGGTGCTGACGGTGAGCGACAGCACCACCAGCGGCGCGCTCAGCGTGCCCGCTGTCGCGAAGGGCGCGTAGGGCCCGAAGAGCGTGCCCAGCACCACCACGCACTGCGCCAGCGCGAGCACCACGAGCCAGCGCAGCCCGGGCACGCGCACCGGACCGCGCCGCGACACGGTGTAAAGGTAGAACATCAGCGACAGCACGCAGCAGCCCGCGGTGACGCCCGCCGCGCGGTAGCTCCACTCGATGCTGTCTGGCCACAGTGCGAGCCGCGCGTGGCCGCGGTATGTGCTCTCGTAGAGCGCCACCAGCGCGAAGCCCATGCTCTGCAGCGCCATCGCCAGGTGGCGCGAGATGACCCACAGCGACAGCGAATACACCGACAGCACCAGCAGTCCGCCGATGAGCAGGCCGTCGAGCAGCGCATGGCTGCTTTCCGACATGCGCCACGCGTCCGCCGAATACAGCTTCGGCACGAGCTTGACGCTGCTGTTGGTGCGCACCCGCACCAGCACGCGCGCCTGCTCTCCGGGGCGCAGGTCGAGGTCCAGCGTGGGCACGCGGTCGCGGTCGCGAGCGGCGCTCGAACGCACCGACACGCCGGCCTGTTCGTGCGTCCACGTGGCCCAGCCCGCGAGTTCGCGGCGGGCATGGAAATCGACGTGCTGCAGCCATGTCGCATCGAGCACCAGCCGCAGCGGCTGGATCGCGTCGCTGCCGTTCACCACGGTCAGCCGCAGCCAGAACGCCGACTTCGAAAAGCCCGGCCGCATGCGCGCGGGCGTGCCGGGCTGGAAACCGTCGGGACCGTCGCCCGGCAGCGCGTCGACCTCGTCGAGCGACATGCGCGCGCCGGTGTCCTCGAACACTTCGACGCGCGTGTCGAGCGCAATGGGCCAGCGGGTCTCGTCGTCGATGCGCAGCACGTCCGCCCAGGCGGCGGGAAGCGCCGTCGCCATCAGCCAGAAGACGGCGCAAAGCAGGAGCGCGCGAGTGCCGCCAAGGCCCGGGGTGGTCACCGCCTTTGCCGGTGCCGCGTCAGGCCGAAGGCACCGACGGCGGCGCGACCGGAGCCAGCCGCGCCTGGCGGAAGGCGGTGGGCGTGGTGCCGAAGCGTTCGCGGAATGCGGTCGAGAAATTGGCCGCGCCCGAAAAGCCGACGGCCAGGGCCACTTCTTCCACGCTGAGCGCCGAGTTCACGAGCAGCCGCTGCGCCTCCGCAAGGCGTGCCTCTCGCGCGAACTCGAACACCGTGCGGCCGGTCTGTTCCTTGAACACGCGCGACAGGCGCTTCTCGTGCGTGCCCACGCTCGCGGCCAATGCGGGCAACGCCGGCACGTTCGCGAGGTCGGAACGCACCAGCCGTTCGACCGCCTGCGCGAGCACGCGGTCTGCGTGGTCGGCGGCTGGTTCGCCCTTGGCGTGCTCCAGCGCGCTCTCTGCCTCTTCCATGCAGGCCTGCGCCTGGTGCCTGCAGCTCGCGAGCGCGAGGTGCACCGCCACGCGCGCCAGCACTTCCGCCGGCTCGAAGGGCTTGAGGATGTAGTCGACCGCGCCTTCGCGCAGGCCTGTGAGGCGCTCTTCCACCGAGCTGGAGGAGGTCACGAAGATCACCGGGATGCGCGCCGTCGCGCGGTCGGCCTTCAGCAGCCGGCAGGTCGCGTAGCCGTCGGTGGCGCCCATGCGCACGTCGAGCAGCACCAGGTCGGGCTGCAGCGCGGTCGCCCGGCGATAGCCCTCCAGCGCATCGAACGCCAGGCTGATGCGGTGCCCCGCCTCGCGCAACACGCCCAGCAGCAACTGCAGCTCTTCGATGTTGTCGTCGATGACGAGGATGTGCGCGCGCCGGGGCGGCGTGGTCGACCAGTAGGACATGGGCGTCGAGCGTAGGAGTGCGTCGCCGAAAAGCAGCGTGAATTAGTTCACATTCAGTTCACATTATGTTGCATTGGTAAACAAATGTCATCATTAGCAAAGCTTTCGTCCTGATTCGCAAAGGCTCCCTTCGGGGCCCCGCCGAAGAATCCCGCCCTTTCCGGAGCACCCGTCGCCTTCGCGACGCCACAAGAAACGGTGCCCGGCCACCAGAGCCATCACGAGGGACGGGATGTTCAGGACCCCATCGAATCTGTCGCACGCGCAGGCGCGGCGCGACGTGTCTTCCAACGCCGCGCGCCTGCGGCACGGCCTTTGGCGCCGTTGCCTCACGCGCCTTGCCGCACCCGTTGCCGGGCTGCTCTTCGCCACGGCCGCGCATGCGGTGCCGCAGGTTTCGAGCCTGGTGCATTCGCCGGACATCCTTCCCGCCGGCGGCACGGTGACGAGCACCGTCACCATCGCCGAGACCGACAGCCTGCCGATCGGCGCGCCGGGTGCGTCCTTCACGTACACGATCCCAGGGAACAGCATCTACATGGGCACCGGCGCGGTTCCCGTGGGCACATGCTCGGCCACCGTGTCGGTGGGCTCCGCCGGCCCCGGCACGCTGACCTGCTCGGGCATCACGCTCGCGGCGAACCAGCTGCGCAACTTCGAGGTGCTGCTGCGCACGGTCACGCAGGGCACGCTGAGCGTGACCGCCGCGCCCAGCGGCGGCGGCTCCAGCGAGACCAAGACGATCACCGTGAACCAGGGCGCCGACGTGGCCGTGGCCATCAGCGCCCCGGCCACCGCGCCCAGCGGCTCCACGGTGCCGATCGTCTTCACGGTCACCAACAACGGCCCCGACGCCAGCACGGGCTCGACGCTGACCTACCCGATTCCCACGGGCCTGTCGGTCTCGGGCAGCGGCCTGCCCTCGGGCTGCTCGATCAGCGGCAGCCTGCTGACCTGCAACGTGCCGGCCACGCCCGCGGGCGCCGGCAGCAACACGCGCACCTTCACCATCAACGGCGTGGTCACCGCGGGCGCGGGCTCCACCATCACGCACCAGCCGGCAGTGGCACCCGCGGGTGCGGTGGGCGACGGCGTTTCCACCAACAACAGCGCCACCGCCAACACCACAGTGACGGCGGGCTACGTGCTCGCGCTGGCCAAGAGCCATGACGGCGGCCAGCTGCTGGTGGGCCAGCGCTTCAACTTCAGGCTGAGCCCGAGCTTCAGCGGCACCGCGCCCACGGGCGTGACGCTGAGCGACACCATCCCCGCCAACTTCGCGATCCAGACGCCGATCAATGCCGCCGCCGGCTGGACCTGCTCCGTCAGCGGCCAGACGGTGAGCTGCACGCGCAGCAACATCGGCGGCAGCGGCGGCGCCAACGTGGCGCTCGGCGACATCCTGGTGCCGGTCATGGCCATGACCGCCGGCACCGGCGTCGTCAACGAAGCCACCGTGAGCGCGACCGGCCCCATCGCCAACTCGGCCACCGGCAGCGTGCCGGCCGACGTGGCCGTATCGGCCACCGACTTCCGCGCCGACAAGCGCCGCGGCTGGCCGCAGAACAACGTGCCGCTGGGCCAGGCCTTCGACTACCAGGTCGGCAGCACCAACCTCGGCGGCACGCGCCTGCTCGCGGGCAGCACGATTCAGCTGGTGGACGACCTGCCGGCCGGCGTGCAGATCAACAGCGTCACGCAGCGCGACGGCTACACCTGCACGGTGACCAAGGGCGGCGCCACCGTCGTTCCGACGCCCGCCACGCCGGTGCCCGGCCCCGCCACGGTGACCTGCACGCGCACGCTCGCTTCCGACATCAGCGTCGACCTGTCCGCCGGCAACAGCGCGCGCAACGGCGGCTACATCATCGTGAACGCCACCATCCCGGCGCTGCCCTCGGGCGGCGGCCAGATCGTCAACAGCATGTGCGTGAACGTGGCGCTGCCCGCGGCCGCGCCCACGCTCGGCGCCGACCCCGACGCCAACACCGGCAACGACTGCGTGAGCCTGGGCACCGGCGTGAACGACACCGCCACCGCAGCCGACGTGAAGGTGCTCAAGCGCGTGGTCGGCATCGGCGACAGCGCGGGCAACCGCCAGGTCGCGGGCCAGAACGTCACCTGGGAACTCGAGGTGGTCAACGCCGGCCCCTCCGAGGCGCAGAACGTGGTCGTCACCGACGCCTTCGCGCAGGTGATCGGCGCGGGCAGCGTCTCACAGACGGCCAACGGCGGCACCTTCGCGGGCACCTGCGCGCTGCCGGCCAACGGCAGCGGCTTCGGGCAGGCGTCGCTTTCCAACTGCACGCTGTCGACCCTGCCGGTGTGCCGCGCGAGCACCGACCCCGCCAGCGCCCTGCCGCTGTGCCCGGTCATCCAGGTCGTCGCCAAGCACTACGGCGACGGCGCCTCGGCCACCGATCACGGCTTCCAGATCAACAACACGGCCAATGCGCTGGCGACCACGCCGGCCGATCCGAACCTGGCCAACAACGACGGCAGCGCCACCGCCTACCTGCTCGCACGCACGGACGTGACGGTCACCAAGTCGGCCAGCCCCGCCTCGGTGCCGGTGGGCCAGCTGCTCACCTACACGCTGACCGCGCGTAACCAGAGCCTCGCCCAGGGCAGCCTCAGCCGCGCCTACGACGTGCACGTGGTCGACACGCTGCCGGCCAACCTGATGTTCATCTCGGCCACGGCCTCCGGCGGCGGCAGCTGCTCGACGGAGCCGAGCAAGACGCAGCCCACGGGCACCGGCGTCACCAACAACCAGCTCGAGTGCGCCTGGACCTCGCTCGACCGCAACGTGCAGCAGACCGTGACGGTGCGCGCGCGGCCGCTGTACGTGCTCAACGGCTCCACGGTGACCAACACCGTGCACGTTTCCACCGGCACGCCCGAGCTCAATACGACCAACAACGACGCCGCCGTGCCGGCGACGGTCACCGCGCCGGCCTACGACCTGGTCGTCACCAAGCGCGACGACGTCGACCCGGTGAACGTGGGCGACGACGTGGGCTACACCATCACGGTGTCGAACAACAGCGCCTCGACGGCGGAAGACGTGCGCCTGGTCGACACGCTGCCCCTGCCGGGCCCCGGCGGCGAGGCACCGCCCACGCTGGTGTCGGTGACCGCCCCGGGCGGCACCACCTTCGCGCTGGCCAGCGGCGCCGCCATCGGCTCGGCCGGCGGGCAGATCGTGTTCACCATCCCGACGCTGGGCGGCTCGGGCGCCACCTCCACCGGCGAGCCCAACACGCTGCAGTTCCGCGTGGTGCTGCGCGGCGTCTCGCGCGGCACCTTCCAGAACAACGCCAGGGTCGATTTCTTCGACGCCGCGCGCAACGCCTTCGACACCGTCCAGGGCAACAACGCGGTGGCCGAGAACACCACCTTCCGCTTCAAGGCCGACGTGCAGGTGGTCTCCAAGACCGCTGTCACCGCAGGCACCGCCACGCCGGTGACCACCGTGTCGTCGGCCGTGCCATTCGACTGGCTCGTGCAGCTGCGCAACAACGGCCCCGACAGCGCCGAGACCACCAGCTTCACCGACACGCTGCCCGCATCGCTGGTGCTGGCCGGCCCGCCGGTGTTCACCGTGACCGGCGGCAGCTTCACGCCCGCCGCGCCCACCTGCACCGGCACGGCCGGCAGCACGGCAGTGAGCTGCGCCATCGCATCGATGCCGGCGAACGGCACGGCCACCGTGCGCATTCCGGTGCGCTTCAGCGGCGCGGCGCCGGCCAACGGCACCGTGCTCACCAACCGCGCGCACATCGTCACCACCGGCTCGGGCGACACCAACGGCGGCACCGATCCGGACGGCGGCAACAACTTCAACGACGGCAGCGTCACGGTGCAGAACAGCGCGCTCTCGGGCCGCGTGTACGAAGACCTGAACGGCAACGGCCTGATCGACAGCGGCGAACCCGCCATCGCCGGCGTGACCATCCGCCTGAACGGCACCGACAGCTCGGGCAACGCCATCGCCCTCACGACCACCACCGACGCCGCCGGCAACTGGAGCTTCACCGTGCCCGCCGGCACCTACAGCGTGGTGGAAGACCAGCCCGCCGCCTACCTGCCCGGCATCACCCGCGCGGGCACCGTCAGCGGCGCGGGCAGCGCGGCCGGCACCGTGCCGCCGGGCACCGGCAACGGCCCGAACGGCTCCAACGCCAACCGCATCGACAACATCGTGCTCGGCACGGGCGGCGCGTCCACGGCCAACAACTTCGGCGAAGTGCGCGCGGCCAGCCTGGCCGGCCGCGTCTACCAGGACGCCGACTACAGCGGCGCCTCGAGCGCGGGCGACCCCGGCATCGCCGGCGTGAGCGTCACCCTCACCGGCACCGACATGTACGGCAACCCGGTGTCGCTGACCACCACCACGGCCGCCTCCACCGGCAACTACGCCTTCAACAACCTCACGCCCGGCAGCTACACGCTGACCGAGACGCAGCCGGCCGGCTTCGTCGACGGCAGCGACGCGGCCGGCACCGCCGGCGGCACTGCGGGCAACGACGTGGTGAGCGCGATCGCGCTGCACTCCAACGTGAACGGCACCGGCTACGACTTCGGCGAGCAGCTCACCCGCATCACGACGCGCGTGTTCGTCGACGGCAACAACGACGGCATCCCGCAGGCCGGCGACACCGGCATCCCGAACGTCGAGCTGCGCCTGACGGGCACCGACGCCGCGGGCAACGCGGTGAACATCCTCGCCGTGCCCACGGGCACCACGGGCGCCTACGAGTTCCGCAACGTGCCTCCCTCGGGCGCGGGCGGCTACACCATCACCGAGACGCAGCCTGCAAACTACGCGCCCGGCAAGGCCAACAACAACGGCCAGCCCGGCACGCCGCAAGGCGGCGGCAACGTCATCACCGGCGTGACCGTCTCGGGCACCAGCGTGCCGTCGACGCAGGGCGAGTACTGGTTCGGAGAGCTGCTGCCCGGCGGCATCTCGGGCCGCGTGTACTACGACCGCGACGGCAACGGCGCACAGGGTGCGCCGGCCACCGAGCCGGGCCTGGCGGGCGTGACCATCACGCTCACCGGCACCGACGTCAATGGCCAGCCGGCGTCGCGCACCACCGTCACCGACGCCAGCGGCGACTACAGCTTCCCGAACCTCGCGCCCGGCAGCTACACCGTGACCGAGGCGCGGCCCGCGGGTTACCTGCCCGGCATCACGCGCGCCGGCAACGTCAGCGGCGCGGGCAGCACGCCGGGTGCGGTTCCCACCGGCGGCACCGGCGTGACCAACGGCCCCAACGGCTCGAACGCCAACGTCATCCAGAACATCGTGCTCGGCGCGGCGGGCGCGGGCTCCACCGGCAACAACTTCTCGGCCGTGAAGCCGGCGAGCCTCTCGGGCTACGTGTACGCCGACGTGGCGCCTTCCAACGGCACGCGCGACAGCGGCGAGCCCGGCATCGCCGGCACCACCATCCGCGTGACCGGCACCGACTTCCAGGGCAACGCGGTCGACCGCACGGTGCAGACCGCCGCCGACGGCCGCTACCTGGTGGACGCGCTCACGCCCGGCACCTACCAGATCGACGAGACGCAACCCGCCGGCGTGGCCGACGGCCCCGAGTCGCTCGGCACCGTGGGCGGCGCGCCGCGCGGCACCGCCAACCCCGGCGGCACCAACGACCGCTTCGGCGGCCTCGCACTCGTGTCGGAAGACACGGGCATCGACTACAACTTCGGCGAGCGCGGCGGCCAGATCGCGGGCTGGGTGTACGTCGACACCAACAACGACGGCATCCGCCAGCCCACCGAGGCCGGCATTCCGGGCGTGACGCTCACGCTCACCGGCCGCTCGGCCAGCGGCCTCGTGGTGAACGCCACGGTGGTCACCGACGCGAACGGCCGCTACGTCTTCACCGGCCTGCTGCCGGCCGACGCGGCGGGCTACACCATCCGCGAGACGCAGCCCGTGACGTACGCCGACGGCCTCGACGCCGTGGGCACCGTCGAGGGCGCGGCCACCGGCACGCTGGGCAACGACGTCATCGGCGCCATCGCCTACCGCGGCGGCAACGGCGACAACTACAACTTCGGCGAACGCGGCGCATCGCTGGCGGGCACCGTCTACAACGACGCCAACCGCAACGGCAAGCGCGAGCCGCAAGACTTGCCGATCGCAGGCGTGACCATCACGCTCACCGGCACCGACGCCGCCGGCCAGCCGGTGACGCGCACCGCCGTCACCGACTCCAACGGCCGCTACGAGCTGCCCGGCCTGCCCCTGCCCGGCAGCGGCGGCTACACCGTCACCGAGACGCAGCCCACCGGCTACGACGAAGGCGTCGCCATTCCCGGCACGCTGGGCGGCACCGCGCAGAGCTCGAACCAGATCCGCGTGAACTTCACCAGCCTGGAAGCCCACGGCACCGGCTACGACTTCACCGAGCACAGCAGCCAGCCCGCATCGCTCACCGGCACAGTGTGGTTCGACCAGAACCACAACCGCAGCCGCGAATCGGGCGAAGGCCAGGGCGAAGGCTGGACGGTGGAGCTGCTGCGCTGCGCAGACGGCGGCAACGCCTGCGCCGAGAACGCGGCCACCGTGCTCTACACCGTGACCACCAACGCCGACGGCAGCTACCGCTTCGGCGACCTGGTGCCCGGCGAGTACCGCGTGCGCTTCCGCTCGCCCGACGGCCGCGTCGTGGGCGGCGTGTGGCCGACCGACACCGCGCAGAACGGCGCGAACGGCCCCTACCCGACGCCCGCGGCGAGCGATCCGCGCTTCAGCATCAAGGTGCGCGTGAGCGCGGGCGCCAACATCCAGAAGCAGGACCTGCCCTACGACCCGGGCGGCGTGGTGTACGACAGCGTGAGCGGCACGCCCGTGCCGGGCGCCGTGGTGCGAATGGTCGGACCGGCCGGCTTCGACCCCGCGCAGCACCTGCTCGACAAGCGCGACAGCTACACCACCGGCCCCAACGGCTACTACGACTTCTTCGTGCTGCCGGGCGCGCCGGCGGGCGAATACCGCCTCGTCATCACGCCGCCGGGCGCCTACCTGCCCTCGTCGATGTACCCGGCCGCGGCCGGCGCGCTGGGCACGCAGTCGTGCTCCGCGCCCGCCAACGGACCGGCGCCCGCGCAGACCAACCCCTGCGTGGTGAGCCCCGGCGCGGCGCTGGTGCCCGGCGCTGGCTACTACCTGCTGTTCCAGAAGCCGGCCGGCGGCGGCCAGCACGTGGTGGCCAACAACATTCCGCTGGACCCGTCGGACGCCACGCTCATCGAGCTGCGCAAGACCACCTCGAAGCTCAGCGTGAAGAAGGGCGAGCTGCTGCCCTACCGCATCACGGCGCGCAACACGCGCGGCACCGCCCTGCCGGGCGTGGCCGTGGTCGACACGCTGCCGCCGGGCTTCCGCTACATCCAGGGCTCGCTCACGGTGCGCACGCTGCCGGGCGGCGTGGCGCTGCCGGTGATCCCGCAGATCAACGGCCGCCAGATCGTGATGCCGGGCCAGAACTTCGCGCCCAACGAGACCAAGGAATACCTGATGGTCGCGGGCGTGGGTGTCGGCGTGGGTGAAGGCGAGTTCGTCAACCAGGTCGTCGCGCTGCAGGGCGTGGGCGGCAGGACGCTGTCGAACCTCGCCACCGCCAGCGTGCGCGTGGTGCCCGATGCCCTCTTCGACTGCACCGACGTGATCGGCAAGGTCTACGACGACAGGAACGCCAACGGCTACCAGGACGACGGCGAACCGGGCCTGGCCAACGTGCGCATCGCCACCGTCAACGGCGTGCTGGCCACCACCGACGCCGAAGGCCGCTACCACATCGCCTGCGCCGCCATTCCGAAGGAAGGCACCGGCAGCAACCTGGTGCTCAAGCTCGACGAGCGCACCCTGCCCTCGGGCTATCGCACCACCAGCGAGAACCCGGCGGCCGAGCGCGCCACGCGCGGCAAGGTGCTGAAGATCAACTTCGGCGCCACCGTGCACCGCGTGGTGCGCCTCGCGCTGCAGGGCGCGGCCTTCGACGACGGCGCCGCCACGCTGCGCGCAGCCTTCGCGGGCGAACTCGACCGCACGGTGGCCGTGCTGGCCGAGAAGACATCGGTGCTGCGGCTGGCCTACAAGGCCGCGCCGGGCGAACCCGCATCGCTGGGCCGCGACCGCACCGACGCGGTGAAGGCCGCGGTGCTCTCGCGCTGGAAGCAGCTCGGCGAGCAGCGCGCCTCGCGCAACGAGTCGCCGCTCTTCAACCTGGACGTGGAGATCGAACTGGTGCCTGCCGCCGCCTCTTCCGGGGAGGCAAAGCCATGACGCGAGGAAGAAACACCACCGCCATGCCCCGCCCTCAGACACCGAACCCGATTCAGCGAGCCGACATGAGAAGAAAGAAGAAGACGCTGCCCAGGCGCATGGCCATTGCCGG
The DNA here is from genome assembly GCF_900109805.1 of Variovorax sp. YR750. Classification (NCBI taxonomy): domain Bacteria; kingdom Pseudomonadati; phylum Pseudomonadota; class Betaproteobacteria; order Burkholderiales; family Comamonadaceae; genus Variovorax; species Variovorax sp. YR750. Next base: position 310,587 of record NZ_FOBJ01000005.1, on the reverse strand, counting down.
CGCCGTGACCGCCGCCTGCCTGAGCATGGGCCTGGCCGCCGCGCAGGAAACCTCCGTGCGCGGCCGCATGCTCGACCGCGCCGCGGCCGACCCGCGCGCGATCGACATCGACGGCGCACGCCACCTGCCGCGCAGCAGCGAGCGCGATTTGCCCAAGGCCACATTCGTGCTCGGCGACGAGCGTGCAATGCCAGCGGCTGCAACCGTGTCTCCTGTTGCGGCACCCGCCGAACGCAGTGACGCCACCACGCCGCATTTCGACTCCGGCGCGGACGGTCTCTCCCCCGCCGACCGCGCGCAGCTCGACCGCATCGCCCAGCAGGTCAAGGGCCGCGACGGCCTGCGCTTCGAGATCGTCGGCCACACCGACACGCAAGCGCTGAGCGCCAAGTCGCGCGAACGCTTCGTCGACAACCACGTCCTGGGACTGGCCCGCGCTCAGCAGGCCGCGCGCTACCTCACGCAACGCCTCGGGCTGCCGGAGACGGCCGCGTCCGCGAGCTCGCGCGGCCCCGATGCGCCCGTTGCGACGCCAGCCACCGACCCGGCCAACTGGCCCGCCAACCGCCGCGTCGAGGTGCGCGTGTACTGGCACGACGCGCCCGTCGCTGCAACGCCCGTCGCAACGCCAGCCGACCCCGGCGTATGCCGCACCTTCACCGCCTTCGGCACCGACGACGCGCCGCTGCGCCTGAGCGTGGACGGCCAGCTGCTCTCGCCCGACGGCAAGCAGCCCTCGGCCGATGGCACCACCAGCGCCGACCGCCAGCGCTGCGTCGACGTGCAGCTCGAGCGCAACCAGCTGCGCCTGCAGTACGACAACCTCTCGCAGCCGCGCCGGCTGAGCGCCAGCGCCTGGCCCACCACCGTGGTGGCCGGAGACACGGTGCGCTTCGCCGGCTACAGCAACTACCTGCTCTTCACCTCGAAGGCAGAGCTGCGCGTGTACACCGCCAACGAGGCGATGCAGCGCCGCCAGGTCGCCACCGTGCCGCTGGACGCCGGCCTGCGCGGCGAATGGCAGGTGCCCGAGGGCCTGCTCAACCGCGTGGCCGAGGGCGTGACCGGCAAGCTCTACTACCGCGTGCGCGTGTACGACCGCCAGGGCCGCTTCGACGAGACCGACGATCTCTCGCTCACGCTGGTCCAGCACCACAAGCCCGAGACCGGCACGCCGCCCGACCCGGCGCGCGAGCTGCTGCGCGGCTACGGCCAGAACAACATCGCCATCGCCAACATTCCGCTGAGCGCGGGCACCGTCACCGCCAGCGGCGCGACCATCCGCCCAGGCGAGAGCGTGCGGGCGCTGGGCTTCGCGGTGCCGGTGGACGAGAGCGGGCGCTTCGTGTTCCAGCAGCTGGTGCCGCGCCGCGTGCAGACAGGCGAGATCGCCGTCACCGACGCGCAGGGCGCCACGCGCGTCTACCGGCGCGACTTCGACCTGCCCACCAGCGACTGGTTCTTCGTGGGCCAGGCCGACCTCACCGTGGGCAGCAACAGCGTGAGCGGCCCGGCCGCGATCATGACCAACGACAAGAACCGCTATGGCGGTGGCGGCTGGAGCGAAGGCCGCATCGCCGGCTACGCCAAGGGCCAGCTCAACGACCGCTGGACGCTCACGGCCAGCGTCGACACCGAAGAGCGCCCGCTGAAGGAGCTGTTCCGCAACCTCGACCGCAAGGACCCGACCTCCCTCTTCCGCCGCTTCGACCCGGAGGACTCGTGGAGCACCTTCGGCGACGACTCCACCACCATCGAGGACGCGCCCACGCAGGGCCGCTTCTACCTGCGCGTGGACGACGGACGCTCGCAGGCGATGTGGGGCAACTTCAAGCTCAACTTCGGCGACACCGAGCTCACCCGCGTGAGCCGCGGCCTCTACGGCTTCCACGGCCGCTACCTCGGCGAGGAATCGACCGCCTTCGGCGAAGCCCGCCTGAAGGTCGACGCCTACGCGGCCGAGCCCGGCACGCTGGCGGCGCGCGAAGAATTCCGCGGCACCGGCGGCTCGCTCTACTACCTGCGCAACCAGGACATCACGCGCGGCGCCGAACGCGTGACGCTGGAAATCCGCGACAAGGACTCCGGCTTCGTGCTCAAGCGCACGCAGCTGGTGCCGAGCACCGACTACGAGATCGACTACCTGCAGGGCCGCGTGCTGCTGTCGGCGCCGTTGCCCAGCCTGTCGGACGACGGCTCGCTGGTTCGCGCCGGCGGCTTCACTGGCATGCCGACCTACCTGGTGGTGGACTACGAATACACGCCGCTCACCACCTCGCTCGACACCCTCGCCGTGGGCGGCCGCGTCTCGTGGTGGGCCAACGACCACGTCGGCGTGGGCGTGACCGCATCGCGCCAGGACCAGATCGGCGGAGACCAGCGCCTGGCCGGCGTCGACCTCACGCTGCGCAAGACAGAGAACACCTACTTCAAGGGCGAGTTCGCGCGCAGCAAGGGCCCGGGCACCACGCAGCTCGACTCGATGGACGGCGGTTTCAGCTTCACCGGCCGCAACGGCTCGTTGACCAACGGCCTGGGCAACGGTCCCACCGGCAACGCCAACGCCTGGCGCCTCGAAGGCCAGGCCGACCTGGGCGACTTCGACATCCGCGGCGGCGGCCGCGTGAACGCCTATGCGCAGTCGCGCGACGCGGGCTTCTCCGCGCCGGGCCAGTACGCGAGCAACGCCACGCGCCAGGTCGGCGTGCAGGCGACCGTGCCCTTCGGCGAGAAGGCGGAGAACGGCGAGCTGCGCCTGAAGGCCGACCGCCGCGACGAGCGCAACGGCTACAACAGCAGCGTGTTCGACGCGCAGTACTCGCTGGCCCTGTCGCCCGAATGGAAGCTGGGCCTCGGCCTGCGCTACGACGACAAGACCGGCGATGCGCTCATCACCAGCCCGTCGCTGCCGACCACGCAGGCGGTATCTGGCGAGCGCGCCGATGCGGCCGTGCAGCTCGAATACACCGGCGCCGACCGCTGGAGCGCCTACGGCTTCGCGCAGAAGACGCTGCGGCGCACCGGCACGCGGCTGGAGAACGACCGGCTGGGCTTCGGCGGGCGCTACCGCGTCAACGACAAGCTGGCGCTGCGCGGCGAGGTCTCCACCGGCGACGGCGGCTTCGCGGGCAAGGCGGGCATCGACTACCAGTACGACGACCGCTCCAACCTCTACATGACCTACGTGTCCGACACCGGCCGCACCGACGAGAACCTCATCGGCCGCGGCGGCACGCTGGTGACCGGCGTGCGCTCGCGCGTGGGCGACGGCCTCACCATGTTCACCGAGCACCGCCAGGCCACCGGCACGCAGCCGGGCCTCACGCATGCCTACGGCGTGCAGTACGCGCCGGACACGCGCTGGACCTTCGGCGTGAACTTCGAGAACGGCTGGGTCGGCGCCGAGACGCTGGGCGCCACGCGCCGCCAGGCGGTGGCCTTCACCAGCGGCTATTCGAGCGAACGCCTGAAGTACAGCGGCGGCCTCGAATACCGCAAGGACCGCACCACGGCCGAGACGCGCACCAGCTGGCTCGTGAAGAACTCCTTCAGCTGGAAGGTGGACGACGACTCGCGCTGGATCGGCAAGTTCAACTGGGCCGACAGCGACAGCACCACCGGCACGCTGGCCGCCGCCAAGTACACCGAAGCCATGCTCGGCTACGCGCTGCGCCCGGCCCTGAACGACAAGCTCAACCTGCTCTTCAAGTACACCTACCTGTACGACCTCTCGTCGCCGGGCCAGGTGGTGTCGGGCGGCGTCGACTCGGGCCTGGGCACCGTGTCGACCACCGGCATCGACTACCAGCAGCGCAGCCACGTGTTCGCCATCGACGCCACCTGGGACCTGAACGAGCGCTGGACGCTGGGCGGCAAGTACGCCTGGCGCCGCGGCGAACTGCGCGCGAGCCGCGACAACTCGTCGCCCTGGTTCAAGAGCTCGGCCGAACTCGCGGTGCTGCGCGTCGACTGGAAGCTGGTGCGCAACTGGGACTGGATGCTCGAATGGCGCACGCTGCGCGCGAAGGAACTCAAGGACCGCAAGAGCGGCTGGGTCACCGCCGCCTACTACCACGTCAACGAGAACCTGAAGGTGGGCATCGGCTACAACTTCACCGACTACTCCGACAACCTCACCGACATGAGCTACCGCAGCAAGGGGTGGTTCCTGAACGTGCTGGGCAAGTTCTGACGGGGCCGGCCATGCATGAACGCAAGGACGAGATCCCCATCACCGTGCCGTTGGTCGACATCGCCCAGACGCTGGCGCGCGCGGGCTTCCTCGACGCCCATGGAGACCGCTACAGGCTCTACGAGGAATGGGCGCGCGACTTCCAGGCCGACTTCGAGGCCCGCGCCGCCGCGGGCCGCAAGCCGGGGTGCACCTACCTGCGCGACGTGACCGCCTTCGCGCTGCGCCGGGCCGCCGCTTACGGTTTCGAGGTACGCTGCGAGGACTACGGCCCCCGGCTGTGCAGCGAAGTCAGGCTCATCGCCGGCGCGCGCTGAGGGCGAACCGCAACGGCGAACAACGCGCCCCGCCTACCGGAAGCAGGAAGAAATGAAGAAGACCGATGTTCTCGTGACAGTGATGGGAATGGCTCGCGCGGGCCTGGGCTTCACGCCCACCGATGCGCTCGCCTGCATCTCCGAGCTGATCGAACAGGAGGATGCGGAGAGCCCGTTCCACGACGCCAACGTGGAAAGGCTGCTCAGGCTGGGCGCCTGCGTGTGGAGCCTGAGGCACGGCATGCTGGCGCAGCCGTCCTCGGAAGCGTTCTCGCGGGAAACGCTGAAGTAGCCCGAGTGGAGGCCGCGGCGCGCCCGCGGCGGCCTCCGTCAGTTCACCGGCTGGTCTTTTCCACCGGCGCGTAGCCACCAAGGAAGACCTGCAACGCACGTCGCGTCGCCTCGCGCAGATCCTTGCGGGTCATCGGTCCCTGGATGCCCAGCAAGCTGGGCGTGACGGTCTCGGAGTGCAGCAAGGCCATCAGGTGCTGGGCCGCCACCTGCGTGTCGGCCGTGCGCAGCCGGCCCTTGTGCATCTGCCGCTCCAGGAAGCCCGCGAGCTCGGCGACGCCCTTCTTCGGTCCGCCCTCGTAGAAGAGCCGTCCGATGTCGGTACGGCCCGATTCGGCGATCACCGCCCTGTGCGCCTGGATGACCTCCTGCGAGCACACGGCCACCAGCACCTTCTCGCCGAAGCGCTGCAGGACGAGTTCGAGATCGTCGTCGCCCTCCTGCGCCAGCGCCGCGAAGATCGGCTCGAAGTGGTGCTTCGCCGCGTTGTGGATCACCGCGACGAACAGCTCCTCCTTGGAGCTGAAGTAGCCATAGAGCGTTGCCCTCGAGCCGCCCACGCGCGCGGCGATTTCCACCATCGAGGCGCCCTCGAATCCCAGCTCCCTGAAGACTTCCGATGCCACCTGGACGATGGCGTCGCGCTTCGCTTCGGTCTTTACCCGCATACCGTGTCCCTCCTTATTTCTGTACACGTATGACTATTTTAATTGACAGGTCATTCAAGTCAAAATACATTTCCATACAGCACTGTCTATTTAAACGCCGACTGAACCTCTCAGCGTCCGGTCGTTTTCCCAGGAGAACCGCAATGCGCCCCCCTCTCACCTACGGCCTGACCTTCGCAGCGGCCGTCGTGTCCACACTCATGCTCGTCGCCTGCGGCAAGCCGCCGGGCGGACCTCCCCCGGCGGCCGGCACGCCGGAGGTGGGCATCGTCACCGTGCAGCCGCAGCGCGTGGCCATCACGACCGAGCTGCCCGGGCGCACCGTGCCCTTCCTCATCGCCGACGTGCGCCCGCAGGTTGGCGGCATCGTGAAGTCGCGCAAGTTCCGCGAGGGCAGCGACGTGAAGGCCGGCGAGGCGCTCTACCAGATCGATCCCGCCACGTACAAGGCGACCTACGACAGCAATGTCGCCGCGCTCGCCAAGGCCGAGGCCAGCCTGGGCACCACGCGGCTGAAGGCCGAGCGCTACAAGGAGCTGGTGGCCATCAAGGCGGTGAGCCAGCAGGACTACGACGACGCCGCGGCCTCGCTGCGCCAGGGCGAGGCCGATGTCGCGGCGGCCAGGGCCAATGTCGAGACCAGCCGCATCAACCTCGCCTACGCGCGCATCGACGCGCCGATCTCGGGACGCATCGGCAAGTCGTCGGTCACGCCCGGCGCGCTGGTCACGGCCAGCCAGTCGAGCGCGCTCGCGACCATCCAGCAGCTCGACCCGATCTACGTCGACGTGACCCAGCCCAGCGCCGCGATGCTCCAGCTCAGGCAGGCGATGGCGCGCGGCGACCTGCAGAAGAGCGGCGCCAATGCCGCGAAAGTGCGGCTGCAGCTGGAAGACGGCAGCACCTACGCGCTCGAAGGCAAGCTCGAGTTCTCGGACGTCACCGTGGACCAGAACACCGGCGCGATCACGCTGCGCGCGGTGTTCCCCAATCCCGATGCCATCCTCCTGCCCGGCATGTACGTGCGCGCCGTGCTGCAGGAAGGTGAGAAGGAGCAGGCACTGCTGGTGCCGCAGCAGGCTGTGTCGCGCGACGGCGCCGGCAAGCCGACGGCCTACGTGGTGGACTCGCAGAACAAGCTGCAGCGACGCGCACTCGAGACCGAACGCGCCATCGGCGACCAGTGGCTGGTGCGCAGCGGCCTGCAGGCAGGCGACAAGCTCGTGGTGGACGGCCAGCAGCGCGCGGCGCCCGGCGTGGCGGTGAAGACGGTGCAGTGGAGCCCCAAGCCGAAGACGGGCACCGACACGGCCAGCGCGGCACCGGCCGGGCACGCCGGCGCGGCGAACTGATCGATCGAGAGAGACCTTCATGGCACGCTTCTTCATCGACCGCCCCATCTTCGCGTGGGTGCTCGCCATCATCGTGATGCTGGGCGGCGCAATGTCCATCGCCACGCTGCCGATCGCGCAGTACCCGAGCATCGCGCCGCCCGCCGTCGCGATCACCGCCAACTACCCCGGCGCTTCCGCAAAGACGCTGGAGGACACCGTCACCCAGGTCATCGAGCAGAAGATGAAGGGGCTGGACCGGCTGAGCTACATGGCATCGACCAGCGAGTCCTCGGGCTCGGTCACCATCACGCTCACCTTCGACAACGGCACCGACCCCGACACGGCGCAGGTGCAGGTGCAGAACAAGCTCTCGCTGGCCACGCCGCTGCTGCCGCAGGAAGTGCAGCAGCAGGGCGTCACCGTCACGAAGTCGGCCACCAACTTCCTCAATGTGCTGGCCTTCACCTCGGAAGACGGCAGCATGAACGGCTCCGACCTGTCGGACTACGTGGCCGCGAACGTGCAGGAAGCCATCAGCCGCGTGGAAGGCGTGGGCGACACCACCCTCTTCGGCTCGCAGTACGCGATGCGCGTGTGGCTCGACCCGAACAAGCTCTCCAACTTCAGCCTCACGCCGCTGGACGTGAAGACCGCGATCCAGGCGCAGAACGCGCAGGTGTCGGCCGGCCAGCTCGGCGGCATGCCGGCGGCGGCCAACCAGCAGATCAACGCGACCATCACCTCGCAGACGCGCCTGAAGACTGCGCAGGAGTTCGAGGACATCCTGCTGCGCACGCAGACCAACGGCGCCCAGGTACGCCTGCGCGACGTGGCGCGCATCGAACTGGGCAGCGAGTCGTACAACACGGTCGGCCGCTACAACGGCAAGCCGGCCGCCGGCCTGGCCATCAAGCTGGCCGCGGGCGCCAACGCGCTCGACACGGTCAAGGCCATCGACGCGCGCATGGCCGAGCTCGAGAAGTTCTTCCCGCAGGGCATGAAGGTACAGAAGCCCTACGACACGACGCCCTTCGTGCGCATCTCCATCGAGGAAGTGGTGCGCACGCTGGTCGAAGCCGTGGTGCTGGTGTTCCTGGTGATGTACCTCTTCCTGCAGAACTTCCGCGCCACGCTCATCCCCACCATCGCGGTGCCGGTGGTGCTGCTGGGCACCTTCGGCGTGCTCGCGGCCTTCGGCTTCACCATCAACACCCTCACGATGTTCGCGATGGTGCTGGCCATCGGCCTGTTGGTGGACGACGCGATCGTGGTGGTCGAGAACGTCGAGCGCGTGATGACAGAGGAAGGTCTCTCGCCCAAGGAGGCCACGCGCAAGTCGATGGGCCAGATCACCGGCGCGCTTGTGGGCGTGGCGCTGGTGCTGGCTGCCGTGTTCGTGCCGATGGCCTTCTTCGGCGGCTCCACCGGCGTGATCTACCGGCAGTTCTCGATCACCATCGTCTCGGCGATGACGCTGTCGGTGCTGGTCGCGATGGTGCTCACGCCGGCCCTGTGCGCGACGCTGCTCAAGCCCGTGCCCAAGGGCCACGCGATGGCGAGCACCGGCTTCTTCGGCTGGTTCAACCGCAGCTTCGACCGCGGCAACCGGCGCTACCAGGGCATCGTGCGCCACATGATCGGCAAGGGCTGGCGCTACATGGCCGCGTACGCGGTGGTGCTGGCGCTGGTGGTGGCCGGCTTCATGAAGCTGCCGGTGGGCTTCCTGCCCGACGAAGACCAGGGCACGATGTTCGCGCTGGTGCAGCTTCCTCCGGGCGCGACGAACGCGCGTACGGAAGAGGTCATGCGCCAGATGGAGCACCACTTCCTGGTCGACCAGAAGGACGCGGTCTCGGGCCTCTTCACGGTGGCCGGCTTCAGCTTCGCAGGCAGCGGGCAGAACACGGGCTTCGCCTTCATCAAGCTCAAGCCCTGGGACGAACGCAAGGGCGAGGCGCTGAGCGTGACCGGCGTCGCGGCGAAGGCCGGCCTCTTCTTCAACACGATCCGAGACGCGAGGGTGTTCGCCTTCGCGCCGCCGGCCGTCGCCGAACTGGGCAACGCCACCGGCTTCGACCTGATGCTGCAGGACCGCGCCAACCTCGGTCACGAGGCGCTGATGCAGGCGCGCAACCAGCTGCTCGCCACGCTGGGCAAGGACAAGCGCCTCGTGGCGGTGCGCCCCAACGGCCTGGAGGACTCGCCGGAATTCAAGCTGGAGATTGACCCGCACAAGGCGCAGGCCCAGGGGCTTTCGATGAGCGACATCAACGACACCTTCTCGGCCGCCTGGGGCAGCAGCTACGTCAACGACTTCATCGACAAGGGACGCGTGAAGAAGGTGATGCTGCAGGCCGACGCGCAGTACCGCATGCTGCCCGAGGACATCGACCGCTGGTACGTGCGCAACAGCGCCGGCACGATGGTTCCCTTCACCTCCTTCGCTAAGGCCGGCTGGAGCTCGGGCTCGCCGCGCCTGGAGCGCTACAACGGCGTTCCCTCGGTCGAGATCCTGGGCATGGCGATGCCGGGCGCCGCATCGAGCGGCGAGGCGCTGGCCATCGTCGAGGAGGCGGTGTCGAAGCTGCCCGCCGGCATCGGCTACGAATGGACCGGCCTCTCGCGCCAGGAGAAAGCCTCCAGCGGCCAGACCACCCTGCTCTACACGCTGTCGATCCTCATCGTGTTCCTGTGCCTGGCCGCGCTCTACGAGAGCTGGTCCATCCCGCTCTCGGTGATCCTGGTGGTGCCGCTGGGTGTGTTCGGCGCGCTGCTCGGAGCCTTCCTCACGTGGAAGATGAACGACGTCTACTTCCAGGTGGGCCTGCTCACCACGATCGGCCTCGCGTCGAAGAACGCCATCCTGATCGTCGAGTTCGCGAAGGACCTGCACGCGCAGGGCAAGGGGCTGATCGAGTCGGCGCTGGAAGCCGCGCGCCTGCGACTGCGCCCCATCCTGATGACTTCGCTGGCCTTCATCCTCGGCGTGCTGCCGCTGGTGCTGGGCAGCGGCGCCGGGGCCGGCGCGCAGCACGCGCTGGGCACCGCGGTGATCGGCGGCATGCTGTCGGGCACCGTGCTCGCGATCTTCTTCGTGCCGCTTTTCTTCGTGCTGGTGCGCGGGCTCTTCAAGGGCGGCGCCTCCACGCACGACGAGCCAGCCGCGCCGGCCACGCACCCGCAACCGGCCGCGGCCGCATCCTGAACGAGGCATATGCCATGAATCCCTTTCGCCTTGCACCGCTCGCGGCATCGCTCACGATCGCCGCCCTGATGGCCGGCTGCAGCCTGATGCCCGCCTACCAGCAACCCGCGGCCCCCGTGCCCGGCAAGTTCGCCGGCGATACGACGGACGCCGGCTCCACGTCCGCGCCGGTGGCCGACCTCGGCTGGCGCGACGTGTTCACCGACCCGTCGCTTCAGCGCGTGATCGAGATGAGCCTCGCCAACAACCGCGACCTGCGCGTGGCGGTGCTCAACATCGAGAAGGCGCGTGCCCAGTACCGCGTGCAGGACGCGGCGCTCTTCCCCACCGTCAACGCAAGCGCGGGCGGCAGCGGCAGCCGCACGCCGGCCAGCCTGTCGTCCACCGGCGAGACCCTCATCGCCCACCAGTACAGCGCCTCGCTGGGCTTCAGCTCGTACGAGATCGACCTCTTCGGTCGCGTGCGCAGCCTGAGCGAGCAGGCGCTGCAGCAGTTCCTTTCCACGGCCGAGGCGCGCCGCAGCACGCAGATCAGCCTGGTGGCCGAAGTGGCGACCAGCTATCTCACGCTCGCCGCAGACCAGGACCGGCTGAAGCTCGCACGCGACACGCTGCGCAACCAGAGCGACTCCTACCGGCTCAACCAGCGCAGCTTCGAGCTGGGCTCGGCCTCGGCGCTCACGCTGAGCCAGGCGCAGACCAGCGTGGACAGCGCGCGCGTGGACGTCGAGCGCTACACCGCGCAGGTCGCGCAGGACCGCAATGCGCTGGTGCTGCTCGTGGGCGCGGACGTGCCCGACGAACTGCTGCCGCAGGCCCTGCCCGACGGAGCGACGGCGGCCACGAACCCGCTGGCGGCCATTCCGCCGGGCCTGCCCTCGGAACTGCTGCAACGCCGCCCCGACATCCTGCAGGCCGAGCGCGACCTCCGGGCGGCCAACGCCTACATCGGCGCAGCGCGCGCGGCCTTCTATCCGCGCATCAGCCTCACGGCCTCGGCGGGCTCGTCGAGCAGCGAGCTCTCCGGCCTGTTCAAGGGCGGCTCCGGCAGCTGGAGCTTCGCGCCGCAGGTCACGCTGCCGATCTTCGACGGTGGCGCCAACCGCGCCAACCTCAAGATCGCCACGGTGAGCCGCGACATCTCGGTGGCGCAGTACGAGAAGGCGATCCAGACCGCGTTCCGCGAAGTCTCTGACGCGCTGGCGCAGCGCAACACGCTCGGGCGCCAGCTCGACGCGCAGCAATCGCTGGTGAATGCCACGGCGGACAGCTACCGGCTCTCGCAGGCGCGCTTCAGCCGCGGCGTGGACAGCTACCTGAGCGTGCTCGATTCGCAGCGCTCGCTCTACACCGCCCAGCAGGACCTGATCGGCACCCGGCTGTCGCGTTTCACCAACCTGGTGACGTTCTACAAGACGCTGGGTGGTGGATGGAGCGAGACCACGGGCGCCTCCGTTCCCGTGGCCGCGGCACCTTCGGAAAAGAGTGCCCGGGCAACGCCATGAGGACAGCTCGTGGCACGGCAGACGAAGCTTGATGCACAGCTCACGCGCACGCGGATCGTCGAAGCGGCGCTGGCCGCATTTGCCGGGCGCGGCGTGCGCGCGACCACGCTGGAGGACGTGGCCGCCTGCGCCGGAGTGACGCGCGGCGCCGTGTACTGGCACTTCGCGGACAAGCCGGCGCTGGTCTCGGAAGTGATCTCCGGACTCGAATGGCCGCTCGACATCGGCCCGGACATCGAGAGCTATCGCGAGCATCCGCTGCCGCTTCGGCTGCTGCGCCTGCAGCTGTGGCGGCAGATGGAGCGATGCGTGAGCGCCACCCACCAATGGCAGCAGGTGCAGCTGGTGCTGGGCCACGGCGTGCGGTCGGAACTGGGCGGGGCCCCGCTGGCGCAACTGGAGGAGACGATGGCCCGCACCGTGCAACGCCTGGGCCGCGTGATGACGATCGCCCATCGTCGCGGCCAGCTGCGCGCCGGCCTGGCTCCCATGGCCGTCGCGCGCAGCCTGCACGCCGTCGGCAGGGCCATGCTGGCGGAACATGCGAGCGAGCCGGCTCACTCGCAACGCCCTGTTTCTCCGCTGTGCCTCGAGCTCTTCATGAAAGGGGCCGCCGCGGAGACACCCCAGCTCGAACCGGCATCGAACCCGTTGCGTCGGTAGCCTGCGAATGCCGGGCCAGGCTGCGCCAGCCTCGGCTCGTCAGGGCTTCGCGATCCCCGGCATGGGGATGAAGCCTTGCAGGCGCTTCAGAGAAGGAAAAGCCGGCCGGCTAGGAAGCAGCCCCGCCTTCGGTCAGCGTCCGGCACAGCTCCAGCACCATCCCGCGCAGCCATCGATGCGCAGGGTCCCGATCGAGACGGGGGTGCCACATCTGCGAGATGGTGATCTGCTCCGCGGGCACGGGCAACGGAAACGAACGCAGCGTGCTCTGCGCTCTCAGGCGCTCGAAGTACGAGGCAGGTATCAGCGCGACCAGATCGGTTGCTGCCGCTATCGACAAGGCGGTGCCGAAGCTGGGCACGACGACCGCGGCGTTGCGCGCCAGTCCCATCGCCGCGAGAGCCACGTCCACGGGGCCCTCCGTGCGGCCATGGCGGGAGGTGACCACGTGGTCGCAGGCGGCGTAGCGCTCGGGAGTGATCTCGGCTTCGGCCAGCAGGGGATGACCTTCGCGCACCGCGGCGATGAAGCGGTCCCTGTAGAGCGCCTGGATGCGCACTTCCGGCCCCGACTCGCCCAGGACACCGACATCGAGATCGATCAGCCCCTCCCGCAGCGGACGAACGTCCTTGTCGGGCTTGGGCGCGAAGCGCAGGCGGACGCCGGGCGCTTCCTGCGCGACGCGCGCCACCAGCACATGCGCGAAGGCTTCGATGAAACCGTCGTTGGCCCGTATGGTGAAGAGGCGCTGGAGCGTGCGCGGGTCCATGCTCGCGTCGGCTGGCTGGAGGACCGCGTGCGACTCCTGCACCAGATCCCTCACACGGTCGCGCAGTGCGAGCGCATGCGGCGTGGGCACCATGCCGCGTCCCGCGCGTACCAGCAGCGGATCCCCGGTCGCCTCCCTCAGCCGCGCCAGGGTGCGGCTCATGGCCGATTCGCTCAATCCCATGCGTTCGGCGGCCTTGGCAACGGTGCCTTCGGAAAGCAATGCATTCAACGCGGTCAGCAGGTTGAGGTCGGCGTCCGGCATGCCCGACGCTAGCACAGAGCCGCACACCCCGACAGGCGCGGCATGCAGGAACAACCTGCACGCCGCGCTCTGGGCCGGCGCCTCATGGCGTCCTATTCTGAGCCGACGCAATCGAGCGTCTCTTCAGGTCACTCCCATGCTGCTCTCACCTCCCCTTCGATCCGGTACCTCCTCTTCCACCGGCCCTCGCAACGCCGATACCCAGGCGGCGGACGATGCCGATGGCCTGCCGCTGCCGCGGCGCATCGCAGCCGTCGCCGCCATCCTGGGCGCGGGCACCCTCGTCGTGCTCGACGGCGCGATCGCCAATGTCGCGCTGCCGAGCATCTCGCGGCAATTGCATGCGACACCCGCAGATGCGGTCTGGATCATCACGGCCTACCAGCTCGCGGTCGTGATGTTCCTGCTGCCCGCCTCGGCCATCGGCGCAAGGCTGGGCTATCACCGCGTGTTCGCTGGCGGCGTCGCGCTCTTCACCGCGGCGTCGGTGCTGTGCGCGATGTCTCCATCGCTGCCATGGCTCGTGGCTGCGAGATGCCTTCAGGGGCTGGGCGCGGCGGCGGTGATGCCGCTCGGCCTGGCGCTGCTGCGCTTCACCTATCCACGCCGACTACTCGCGCGCGCGATCGGCTGGAATGCGCTCACGATCGCGGGTGCCACCGCGGCAGGCCCTTCCATCGGCGCCTTCATCCTCTCCACGTCGAGCTGGCCGTGGCTCTTCGCTGTGAACCTTCCGATCGGCATCCTCGTGCTGGCCGCCTGCGCGAAGTTGCCGCGCCCTGCGCCGTCGCAGGACCGCATCGACCTCTGGAGCATCGCGCTCAACGCGATCATGTTCGCCTCCTTCGTGCTCGGGAGCGACCGGCTGCCGTCGAACCTGCTGCATGGCGGCGCGCTGCTCGGGCTGGCGATCGCCTGCATGGTGCTGCTGGTGCGCCGTGAGATGACAAAGAAGGCGCCGCTCGTCCCGCTCGACCTGCTGCGCGTGCACTCCTTCCGCATCTCGGTCATCGCCTCCGTCTGCTGCTTCACCGGCCAGATGGCGAGCTACGTGGCACTGCCCTTCTACATCCAGCACGAGTTGGGCCAGAGCACCGCGACCACCGGCCTCCTGATGACGCCGTGGCCCCTCGCGGTGATGCTGGCCGCACCGCTGTCCGCGCGCCTGGCCCAGCGAGTGCCGACAGCCTGGCTCTGCGCGGCCGGAAGCGCGTTTCTCGCGACAGGCCTGGCGCTGTGCGCGCTGTGGCCGATCCATGGCAACCCTGCCTTGCCGATCGCGCTCTTCACGAGCCTCGCCGGTTTCGGCTTCGGACTCTTCCAGACACCCAACAACCAGAACATGCTGCTCTCCGCCCCCAAGGAGCGCAGCGGCGCGGCCGGTGGAGCGCAAGGGACGGCGCGGCTCACGGGGCTGACACTCGGCAGCCTGGCGATGAGCCTGATGTTCGGGCTGCTGCCTTCGCACAGCGCCGTGCATCTGGGGCTGGCGATGGCTGCATCGGCGGCTCTGGCAGGAAGCGTGGTGAGCCTGCTCAGGAGTCCGGGCAGATCTGCGGCTGCGTGATCGTCCGCGAACAGAGACTGAAATTTGGTCACTGTGACGCCTCTTGGCACGCCAATCCATTTCGCCTCATTACAGGCAGCTTTCGGACAGACTGCCCATTAAACGATTCCGGTATTGCCTTGTGGACTCTGCAGGGATAGCAGGCTGCGGCCTCCACGCGGTCGAGTGCGACTGCATCTGCTCGTTGTCATTCGAATGCAAGCGTCCCCGCCACACAACACGTGGCGCCCCGGCATGTCGCTGCCCGGCGTTCCTGTGCCATGATGAAGTTCACCGATCCACTTCCTCCCCCGTACCCGGGCGCTGCCCCGCCCTGCTCGCACAGCGTCACCTTGGCCTACCTCGTCGCGCTTCTGATGTTCGTCGCATCGCTGTGCCATGCGCAGACGGCGCCTGTGCAGCGCCTGCGTATCGTCGGGGGGCTGGCCGGGGTCACGCAGTACACGGGGCAGGAGGAGCAGTTCTGGACGCGCGATCTCGCGGCGCTGTCCGGCGGGCGCTACACCGCCAGCATCGTGCCCTTCGACCGTGCCGGCGTGCCCGGCCAGGAAATGCTGAACCTGATGCAACTGGGCGTGGTGCCCTTCGGCACGGCGCTGATGAGCCAGATATCCACCCAGTTACCGGAGCTCGGCGCTCCCGACATGGCCGGGCTGAACCCCGACATCGCCACGCTGCGCCGGGTGGTCGGTGCATTCCGCCCCTACCTGTCGCAGGCGTTGCGCGAACGCTATGGCGTAGAAGTGCTGGCGGTCTACATCTATCCGGCGCAGGTGGTGTTCTGCAGCAAGCCGATGCAGCAGCTCGGCGACCTCGCGGGCAGGCGCACACGCGTGTCCAGCTCGACGCAGGCCGACTTCATCACCGCGCTCGGCGGCACGCCGGTGTACACAGAGTTCTCGCAGATCATGACGAACATGAAATCGGGCAACACCGACTGCGCCGTCACCGGCACCATGTCCGGGCACACGCTGGGCCTGCATCAGGTGACCAGCGTGCTCTATGCCATGCCGTTGAACTGGGGCGTGGCGGTCTTCGCCGCCAACCGCGAGAGCTTCGATGCGCTGCCGCCCGACCTTCAGGCGCTGCTGCGCAAGGAGCTGCCGCGGCTGGAAACCGCGGTGTGGGCCCAGTCGGAGCGCGAAACCGAGGAAGGCATCGCCTGCAACACGGGCGCCGCGGGCTGCAGCAGGCCCACCAAGGGGCGCATGCTGGCCGTACGGCCCTCGCCGCAGGACGAGGCCCGCCGCCGAGACATCTTCGCGACCCGCGTGCTGCCCGGGTGGGTGCAGCGCTGCGGCCCGGTGTGCGCCACGGCGTGGAACCAGACGCTCGCACCGGTGGTCGGCATCCAGGCCCGGGCTACGGCACAGTGACACCGCGATTCCCCCGCCGCATCACCGCCATCATCTATGGCGTGGCACTGGCCTTCCTCGTCACCGTGGGAACGGTGGCTTCCGTGATCGTCTGGGAGGCCAGGCAGAAGGCCATCACCGATCACGAGAACCAGACGGTCCGCTTCGTGACCGGCTCCGAGGCCGCACTCAATCGCGCGCTGCTGAGCGTCGACATGCTGCTCGCGGGCGCCAACGAAATCCTGCGCGGCTCGAAGGCCGCCAGCGCCGGCGACGACGCGGGCAGCCCCGCTCCGCACCAGCTGCTCGAGAACATGGTGCGGCAGAACCTGCTGGTGCGCCACGTCGCCTTCGTCGATGCGCGCGGCGCGGTGGCTGCCTCGTCGGACCGGCGCGGCAGCCACCTGCCGCTCGCCCTGCCCTCGGGCTTCGTGGACAGCGTGCTGGCCAAGCCCGTCTCGACACTGGCGATCAGCGCGCCGGCCATCAGCCCGGTGACCTCGCAGAAGGTGCTGTACTTCGCCCGCGCCGTAACGCTTGCGGACGGCTCGCGCATGCTGGCGGTGGCGGAGGTGCAGCTGTCGCTGCTCGCGACGATCATGACGCAGGGCACCGGCGTGCGCGACCTGGAGGTCACGCTGGAACGCGACGCCGGCCCGCTCCTGGCGAGCCTGCCGCCGCGAGACGACCTCGGCGGCCGGCAGATCGAGCCGGCCCTGCACGAGCAGACCAGCGACGGCAAGCCGCAGCGCATGGCCGCGCGCCTGAGCGGCGAACCGGCCATCGTGGTGGCCCGTCCCACGCTGCACCGCAACCTGCTGATCGTGGCGAGCATGCCGCTGAGCGCGGCGCTGCGGGACTGGCGTCGCGAGCGGGACCTGATCGCGTGGACCGGTGCGGTCATCGCTCTGATGATCGTGGCGGTGGCGCGCTTCACCCATGTCCAGCTGCGCCGGCAATGGCGCTCCCGCATGGAGCTGGTGCGGTCCAAGGCCACGCAGGACCAGGCGCTGGAATCCATGGTCGATGGCTTCATCCTGCTGGACGCCGAGCACCGCGTGCTTACCTGGAACCGCAGCTTCGTCGCGATGTTCCCGTGGACCGAATCGATCATCGCGCCGCAGTTGCCCTTTCGGCGCATCATGGACGAAACCGCGCAGCATGTGGTGCACGGCCGGGGGCCCGCCGGCTGGTCGGCATTGAATGCGCCGCAGATGACGCAGCCGCACTCCGAGCAGGAGGCGCTGCTGAAGAACGGCCAGGTGATCCGGGCCACACGCAGCCGCACGCCGGACGGCGGCCTGGTCTGCGTCTACCACGACATCACCGAGAGGCGTCGCCACACGGCCGCCATCATCGAGAGCAAGGCGCAGCTGCAGGCCACGCTCGACGCCCTGCCCGACCTGCTGCTCGAGGTGGACCTGGAGGGCCGCTGCCACGGCCATCACGCGCCGCGCGTGCCCTTCCCCGCAGCCGGCTTCGAGAACCCCGTGGGCCGCACCCTGCAGGAACTGCTGCCGGCCGCGGCCGCCTCGCACGTGATGGCCGCGCTGCGCGAAGCCCACGCCAACGGCTACTCGGCCGGACGCCAGTTCGAGCGACGCGACAACGGCGAACGCACCTGGTTCGAGATCTCCGCATCGCGAAAGTCGGTCGACGAGACAGTCGATGAAACGGTCGACGATCCCGCCGGCAAGACCGAGGCGCCTTGCGCGCGCTTCATCGTGATCCTGCGAGACATCACGCAGAGCAAGCGCGCGGCACGCGAGATCGAGCATCTGGCCTTCTACGACACGCTCACCGGCCTGCCCAACCGGCGGCAGCTGCTCGACCGGCTCCACCAGGCCACCGGCGACGCCGCGCGGCACCCGGGGCTGTGCGCGCTGCTCTTTCTCGATCTGGACAACTTCAAGACGCTGAACGACGCGCTCGGCCACGATGTCGGCGACCTGCTGCTCAAGCAGGTGGCGCAGCGGCTCAGGAGTCGTCTGCGCGCGGGGGACATCGTGGCGCGCCTGGGCGGCGACGAGTTCGTGGTCGTCCTGGAGAACCTGAGCGACCAGGTCGCGGTGGCCACCTCGCAAACCCAGACCGTGGGCGCTGCCATCCTCGCGCACCTGAACCAGCCCTATCAGCTCGGCGCGCAGCACCATCACGGCACGTGCAGCATCGGTGCCTGCCTGTTCGATGCCCATGCGGCCTCGATCGAGGAGGTGCTCAAGCAGGCCGACATCGCCATGTACCGCGCCAAGGCGGACGGTGGCAATGCGCTACGCTTCTTCGAGGCGGACATGCAGACCCGCATCACCGCGCGTGCTGCGCTGGAAAACGAACTGCACGCCGCCATCGCGGCGCGGCAGTTCGTGCTGCACTACCAGAGCCAGGTCACCAGCGAGAACCGGGTGGTGGGCGCGGAGGTGCTGGTGCGCTGGCACCATCCGGTGCGCGGGCTGCTGCTGCCGGGCCAGTTCATCGACGTGGCGGAGGACACCGGGCTCATCATTCCGCTGGGCCTGTGGGTGCTGGAGACAGCCTGCAGGCAGCTCACGGCATGGCGCGATGACCCGCAGCGGCAGCACCTGCAGCTCTCGGTCAACGTGAGCGCCCGGCAGTTCCGCGAGGGAGATTTCGTCGACCAGGTGAGCCAGGTGCTGGCACGCACCGGCGCCGATCCGCGCAAGCTCAAGCTGGAGCTCACCGAGAGCCTGCTGCACGAGAAGGTGGCCGACGCGATCGGAAAGATGGAAGCGCTCGCCGCGCTCGGCATCCGGTTCTCCATGGACGACTTCGGCACCGGCTACTCGTCGCTGTCCTACATGACCCAGTTGCCGCTGAGCCAGGTGAAGATCGACAAGTTCTTCGTGCACCGCATCGGGCTCGATGCGAAGGTGGAATCGATCATCCAGGCCATCATCGGCATGGCGCGCAGCCTGGAACTGGAGATCGTGGCCGAAGGCGTGGAGACGCCTGCGCAGCGCGACTTCCTGGTGCGCCACGGCTGCGGTCTGTGCCAGGGCTACCTGTTCGGTGTGCCACAGCCACTGGAAATCTACGAACGCGAGCTGGATGGAGAGCTTCCCGCATCGAATCCCGCATTCCTGCCGCAATAGGCAGACGCCTGGCGTGGCGAATGGATGCATTCCGGGATCACGGCTCCATTCACCCTCGTGCGCCGGCCGCGCCTCCCCTGCTCCTCAAGGCTCGGCATGTTGTTCGTGCGCAGCCTCGCCCGGGACAAGATGTCCACCACCGGCCGGCGGGCAATGCCGCCCTCCCTGCCTTCTCTCTCCCTCCGTTTCACCTGCTTACCCTGCGTGCCACGGGGAAATCCAGTGCTTTTGCTAAGCTGGCCGCCCGCGCGCCGCCGCCATACTGCAGCGTCCCCGGCCAAGACGGGTGCCTTGCCTGGGCATGCGGTGACAGCAAGAGATCGAGAACAACGAAATCCCCTTGAAATCAGGACCTCCGAGAGCCTCATGAAAATCGCCACCTGGAACGTCAACTCCCTCACCGCGCGCCTGCAGCACGTGCTCGACTGGCTCATCGCCAACCCGGTCGACGTGCTCTGCCTGCAGGAGCTCAAGATGACGGACGACAAATTCCCGCTCGACGTGCTCAAGTCGGCCGGCTACGAGGCCGCGGTGTTCGGCCAGAAGACGTACAACGGCGTCGCGATCCTGAGCCTCGCGCCGGTGCGCGACGTGGTGAGGAACATCACCGGCTTCAGCGACGACCAGTCGCGCGTGATCGCGGCCACGGTGGAGACGCCCTCGGGCCCGCTGCGCGTGGTCAACGGCTACTTCGTGAACGGCCAGGCGCCGGGCACCGACAAGTTCGAATACAAGATGAAGTGGCTCGATGCCCTGCGCGACGCGCTGCGCCAGGAGCTTGCGAGCAACCCCGACCTCGTGCTGCTGGGCGACTTCAACATCACGCCCGAGGATCGCGACAGCTTCGACCCCGTGGGCCTGAAGGAAACGATCCACCACACGACCGAGGAGCGCAACCACTTCAAGGCGCTGCTCGACCTGGGCCTGAAGGACAGCTTCCGCATGTTCGACCAGCCCGAGAAGAGCTATTCGTGGTGGGACTACCGCATGCTGGGCTATCAGAAGAACCGCGGCCTGCGCATCGACCACATCCTGGTGGGCGAGTCGCTGGTGCCGAGCGTGAAGGGCTGCATCATCGACCGCGTGCCGCGCAAGTGGGAAAAGCCGAGCGACCACGCACCGGTGGTGCTCGACCTCGACCGTGGTGCCTGACCCCATGCGCTCGACGCTCCTTCGGACCGGCCGTCATCTGGCGCTTGCAGCAGCGGCGCTGTCGCTCGCGGCCTGCTCGCTGCTGAAGCCGGCCGACAAGGCCGGGGAAGGCGACAAGGGCACCACCGCGACCACGCCCTCCGGCGAGACGGCGACCGACAGCCGCGATGTGCCGACGGTGCGTCTGATCACCGCGCAGACGCCCGCGATACGCACCTACCGCAAGATCGGCGCACGCCACATCTACAACAAGTACGCGAACCGCATCTACAAGGGCAAGCTTCCGCCGCTGGTGTACGCCGTGGTGGTGGTCGAGACCGACATCGACGCGACGGGCAAGGTGACGAACGTCACCTTCAGCCGCACGCCGAGCCACGCGCCGGAGGTGGCGCCGATGATCGCGGAGATGATCAAGGCCGCGTCGCCCCTGCCCAGTCCGGGCAAGCTGGGCGGCCACACCTACGTGGACACCTGGCTCTGGGACCGCAGCGACAAGTTCCAGATCGATTCGCTGACCCAGGGGCAAAGAAGCCGCTGAAAGAAAAAAGGCCCTGAAGGGGCCTTTTTCATTCGATGCCGAGTTCCTGGATCTTCCGGGTGATGGTGTTGCGCCCAATGCCCAGCTTCTGCGCGGCCTCGATGCGGCGGCCGCGCGTGTTGGCCAGCGCGGTGAGGATCAGCCTCGATTCGAAGCGGCGCGAGAGCACGTCCCACACGTCGGTGCGGCCGGCAGCCAGCAGGGCCTGGGCCTCGGCCTCGAGGCCGCTTTCCCAGTTGCTGGTGCCGGTTGCGGGAGCATGGGCCTCGGCGGGTTCGGAAACGGCATGCACCAGGGGCGCCGATTCGCCGCCCGACGCCGGGAACGACGGCGCGGGCTGCGCCGTCAGGGTCGATGCAACGGCCGGTGCTTCGGATGCCGCATGCGCTTCGGCGCTGCCGCCGCCCGCCATCACTTCCGGCGGCAGATCTTTCGCCTCGATCAGCTGGGCCGGCGCCATCACCGTCAGCCAGTGGCAGATGTTCTCCAGCTGGCGCACGTTGCCCGGGAAATTGAACGCTGCGAGCTTGGCCAATGCTGCATCGGAGATGCGCTTGGGCTCCACGCCGAGCTGGCGCGCGCTCACCTGCAGGAAGTGGCGCGTGAGCGCGGGCACGTCCTCGCCGCGTTCGCGCAGGGCCGGCAGGCGCAGGCGGATCACGTTGAGGCGGTGGAACAAGTCTTCGCGGAAGCCGCCGAGCTTGACGCGCTGCTCCAGGTCCTGGTGGGTCGCCGCGATGACGCGCACGTTGGCCTTCACCGAGTTGTGGCCGCCCACGCGATAGAAATGGCCATCGCTCAGCACGCGCAGCAGGCGCGTCTGCAGGTCGAAGGGCATGTCGCCGATTTCGTCGAGGAAGAGCGTGCCGCCCTCGGCCTGCTCGAAGCGGCCGCGGCGCATGGTCTGCGCGCCGGTGAAGGCACCGCGCTCGTGGCCGAAGAGTTCGCTCTCCAGCAGGTCCTTCGGAATGGCTGCCGTGTTGATGGCCACGAACGGGCCGTTGGCGCGCGGCGAGTGCTTGTGCAACGCACGCGCCACCAGCTCCTTGCCCGAGCCCGATTCGCCGGTGATGAGCACCGTGACGTTGCTTTGCGAGAGCCTGCCGATCGCGCGGAACACGTCCTGCATGGCGGGCGCCTGGCCGAGCATCTCGGGGGCGGCGACCATGCGCTCTTCCGCCACTTCCTCGCGCTGGCTCTCGTCGACGGCGCGACGGATGAGTTCGACCGCGCGCGGCAGGTCGAAGGGCTTGGGCAGGTATTCGAAGGCGCCGCCCTGGAAGGCTGAGACGGCGCTGTCGAGGTCTGAAAACGCCGTCATGATGATGACGGGCAGGCCCGGATGCAGGGCCTTGATCTTGTCGAGCAGATCCAGCCCGGAGCCGCCGGGCATGCGGATGTCGCTCACCAGGACCTGGGGCGCCAGCTGATCGTCGTCGGCGGCCTGTTCGAGTGCTGCCAGCACCTCGCGCGTGTTGGTGAAACTGCGCGTGGGCAGGTCTTCGCGCAGCAGAGCCTTCTCGAGCACGAAGCGAATCGATTGGTCGTCATCAACTATCCAGATCGGCTTCATGCATCTCCTCTGTTGCCGGTGGCTGCGCTAGGGCAGCGGTATCAATATCTTGAAATCGGTTCGGCCCGGGACGCTGTCGCACTCGATCACGCCGTGATGCTGTTGCACAAAAGTTTGTGCAAGCGTCAATCCCAGCCCGGTCCCGCCTTCCCTGCCCGATACGAGCGGATAGAAGATGCGGTCCTTGATCGTGTCCGGCACACCCGGTCCATTGTCGATTACATGCAATTCCAATGCCAATCGATACCACTGCTTGTTGAAGATCACCTGGCGGGCCACCCGCGTCTTGAATGTGATCTGCGCGTCGCCTGCCGCGCGGCGCTCGGCCAGCGCCTGCGCCGCGTTGTGCGCGATGTTGAGCGTGGCCTGGATGAGCTGCTCGCGGTCGCCGCGGAACTCGGGAATGGAGACGTCGAAGTCGCGCTCGATGTGCAGGTCGCGCGGAAACTCCGCGAGGATGACCGAGCGCACGCGCTCGCAGACTTCGTGGATGTTGACGTCGCCCACCACGTGCGGGCGGCGGTGCGGTGCCAATAGACGGTCGACCAGCGTCTGCAGCCGGTCGGCCTCGTGGATGATGACCTGGGTGTACTCGATGAGGTCGCGCGACTCGACCTCCATCTGCAGCAGTTGCGCCGCGCCGCGGATACCGCCCAGCGGGTTCTTGATCTCGTGCGCGAGGTTGCGGATGAGCTCCTTGTTGGCCTGCGCCTGGTCGATGAGCCGCTCCTCGCGGTCCTGGCGCACCTGCTGCTCGAGCGGCGACATCTCGATGATGAGCTCGCCCTTCTTCTCGCCGTGCGCGAGGGACACCTGCACCGGCATCAGCTCGTGGTTCACGCGGCGCAGGAAGGCTTCGTAGCGCAGCGTGGCGAAGTCGTTGCTGCTGGCACCGTCGATGGCCGTGCGCAGCACCTGCGGCTCATGGAAGCATGCGCCGAACTGCGAGCCTTCGAGGGTGCGGCGCGATGTGCCCAGTGCGTCTTCGAGGCCTGCGTTGGCGAACAGCACGGAGCCGTTGCTGTTGACCACGGCGATCATCGTGGACAGCAGGTCGAAGGACTGGAAGCGCGAGTTGGCGCCGGCCGCCTTCTTCCCGAACACCATGACGTCTTACTGAGGCTGCTGCTTGGCAGGCAGCCGGGCGATCTCGCGGCGGATGCCGGCGATGTCGCTCTCGTTGCGCGCCAGCTCGGCCTTCATTTCGGCGACGCGGTCCAGGTACTTCTGGTAGTTGCGGCCTTCGCTGCCCTGCTTCTCGGGCTCGCCGTTGTTGTATTCCTTCTGCAGCTCGGCCTGACGCGCCTCGGCCTTCTTGAGCTCGGCCTCGAGCACCGAACGCGCCTCGCCGTCACGGGCACGCTGGTCGACGCCTTCCACGCGCGGGCTGCCTGCCGGCGAACGCGCCGCGGACGAACCGCCCGACGACGAGGAAGAAGCGGAACCGCCGCCAGACGCCCGCGTGCCCTGCACGACCGTGACGTTGCCGCCTTCCATGATCTTGCAGCCCTTCTGCTGCGCGATGGTGGCGTTGTTGGTGTACTCGTTGCCGCAACGCCAGACACGCTCCTGCGCGAGCGCCGGCAGCGCGATCAGTGAACCGGCCAGAAAGATGAGGGAAGCTGTCTTCATGTGTATCGGTGGAGAGCGGCGACAAAGGGGCATTTTCGTGCAATTCGACGGTAAAAGTGACCAGATGTTCCACCCCAAAGAAAAAGGACGGCCAGGCCGTCCTTCCATAACCCATCAGGCTTACATCCCCAATCACTGCCCCTTCGGGAGATACCGCGGAACCGGCTCTGCCGGGCCGCAGGTATCGCCCCCGGAAGGGGGTTGGCGTAGCGACACGAAGTGCGCGCCTGGGGGCGAGCCAATTACAGGGAGTAATACATGTCGAACTCGACGGGGTGCGTCGCCATGCGGAAGCGCGTGACTTCCTGCATCTTCAGTTCGATGTACGCGTCGATGTAGGCATCGGTGAACACGCCGCCCTTGGTCAGGAACGCACGGTCCTTGTCCAGGTATTCCAGGGCCTGGTCGAGGCTGTGGCAGACGGTCGGGATCAGCGCGTCTTCTTCCGGCGGCAGGTGGTACAGGTCCTTGCTGGCGGCTTCGCCCGGGTGGATCTTGTTTTCCACGCCGTCGAGACCGGCCATCAGCAGCGCGGCGAAGCCCAGGTACGGGTTCATCAGCGGATCGGGGAAGCGCGCTTCGACGCGGCGGCCCTTCGGGTTGGCCACGAACGGGATGCGGATCGATGCCGAGCGGTTCTTGGCCGAGTAGGCCAGCTTCACCGGAGCTTCGAAGCCGGGGACCAGGCGCTTGTAGCTGTTGGTGCCGGGGTTCGTGATGGCGTTCAGGGCACGGGCGTGCTTGATGATGCCGCCGATGTAGTGCAGGGCGAAGTCCGAGAGGCCTGCATAGCCGTCGCCGGCGAACAGGTTCTTGCCGTCCTTCCAGACCGACTGGTGCACGTGCATGCCGGAGCCGTTGTCGCCGACGATGGGCTTGGGCATGAAGGTGGCGGTCTTGCCGTAGGCGTGGGCCACGTTGTGGATCACGTACTTCTGCAACTGGACCCAGTCGGCGCGCTGGACCAGCGTGCTGAACTTGGTGCCCAGTTCCATCTGGCCGGCGTTGGCCACTTCATGGTGGTGAACTTCGACCGGGATGCCCAGCGATTCGAGCACCAGGCACATTTCCGAGCGCATGTCCTGGAAGCTGTCGACCGGGGGAACCGGGAAGTAGCCGCCCTTGACCGCGGGACGGTGGCCGGTATTGCCGTGTTCGAACTCCTTGTCGGTGTTCCACGAGGCTTCTTCGGATTCGATCTTCACGAAGCAGCCCGACATGTCGTTCTTCCAGCGCACGCCGTCGAACACGAAGAATTCGGGTTCCGGACCGAAGTAGGCGGTGTCGCCCAGGCCCGATGCCTTCATGTAGGCCTCGGCGCGCTTGGCGAGCGAACGCGGATCGCGCTCGTAGGCCTTGCCGTCGGCGGGGTCGATCACGTCGCAGGTCAGGATCAGCGTCGTTTCTTCGAAGAAGGGATCGATGTTGGCGGTGTTCGGGTCGGGCATGAGCTGCATGTCCGAAGCTTCGATCCCCTTCCAGCCGGCGATGGACGAGCCGTCGAATGCGTGGCCCGAGGTGAATTTGTCTTCATCGAAAGCCGAGACCGGCACGGTCACGTGCTGCTCTTTGCCGCGGGTATCGGTGAAGCGGAAGTCGACGAACTTGACCTCGTTTTCCTTGACGAGCTTGAGTACATCGGCGACGGTCTTTGCCATCAGTTTCTCCTGAGTTGGATGGTGGTTAGGAATACAGGGACGTGGGATGCAGTTTCTGTGCCATTGTCGCCTCACCGGATGAGGCTTCGATGGCCGCCGCAGAACCCAAATGAAGGCGGAAATTCACTATTTTGGTGCATTGATTTTTATCGCACCAATTCGGGGCCGAGCTTGGCGTCAAAAGTGTGCAGGCCTTCGATCAGCTGAGCATATGCGGCATCGAGCCGCTCGGCATTGCCCTTGACGCCCAGTTCGATGTGCCGGCCGTAAGTCGGATGGTCGACACTGGGCAGGCTGAACACCTTGATTCCGGCGTGGGTGGCCTCGATGGCCTGCATGAGCGGCGTCAGCGTGGCCTCCATGGCACCGAAAACGATCACGGATTTCTCGGCGACGGTCTTGCTGGCGAACAGACCGGCATAGCGGCCGTCGAGCACGGATTCGATCATCGGCCAGGCCATGACGGGGAAGCCCGGCACGAAGTGCACGTCGCCGACGCTGAAGCCCGGGATCTTGTTGTACGGGTTGTAGATGAGCGTGGCGCCCTGCGGAAACACGCCCATGTTGAGCCGATGCACGTTGTCGGCCCGGTCGGGCTCGTAGGGCAGGCCCTGCTCGCGCGCGGTGTCCTGCATGCGCTCGCGGATCAGCAGCTCGGCCTCGGGGTGCAGCGCCAGTTGCACGCCCAGCGCCTTCGCGGCGCATTGGCGGGTGTGGTCGTCGGGCGTGGCGCCGATGCCGCCGGTCGAGAAGACGATGTCGCCAGAGGCGAAGGCCCGCTCGAGCGCGGCGGTGATGCGTTCGGGCTCGTCGCCCACGTACTCGGCCCAGCTCAGTTGAAGGCCGCGCGCGGCAAGCAGTTCGATGACCTTGGCCATGTGCTTGTCGGCACGCTTGCCGGAAAGGATCTCGTCGCCGACGACGATGAGACCGAATGCGCGTGTCATGGAGAACCCCATTGGGAAAGAGCGGCCTTGCTGGCTTCGTCGGCCTCGATGGCCGGCGTGCCGCCGCCGGCAGCCGGTGCTTCGGCCGCCGCGCGCTGGGCGCGAAGCTGCGCGAGCGCATCGAGGCAGTAGTGAGCGAACCACAGGGCCGAGAAGGCGAAAACCAGCGTGTAGATCCAGATGGCGATCGGCACCAGCACGAAGAATGCGGCGGCGAACAGCAGGCCCGAGGCCCAGACGATGCTGGGCGCGGCGCCCAGGTAGCCGCACAGCACGCCGATGCACAGCAGCGGAAGCCGGTGCGCGCGCAGCAGCGCGGCGCGCTCCTCGGGGCTGGCGTGCTCGGCCAGCGCGTCGAAGCTCATCACGCGGTAGGTGAGCCAGCCCCAGATCAGCGGCGGCAATATCAGCACCAGCGGCGGAATGAGCCACAGCGGCATCGAAACGACGAGGGCGATCAGCGCCAGGACGGTGGCGCCCAGCGAGCGCGCGACGCTGCCGAAGAACGAGGCGCCCTTCTTTTGCTCGAGCGCCGGAAAGCGCCGCACGCCCACCAGCTTGGTCAGGGCGGGAGCCATCAAGCCGGCCACGATCAGCAGGCAGACCACCACGATCACCGGCGTGGCGGCGAACACCACGACCAGCGCAGCCAGCGCCGAGGTGACGTCGCCCGAGAAGAGACGGCCGATCCAGGCCCAGAAGCTCGACAGCAGCGGCCAGGCGTCGAGCGCGCCGCGCGTCCAGTTCACCGCGGCGTCCCAGTAGAAGTAGCCGAGCAGCGAGGCCAGCACGATCATCAGCCCCAGCGGAAGCAGCGACAGCACAATCACGCGCGGCAGCATGCAGTAGGCGACCGCGCGCCAGAAGGAGTCGAGGAGCAGGCGCATGAAGCAGCGAGGATAACGCCTCGGGCGGGCCGCTCAGGGCCCGGAGCCCCTCAGCCGCGACCGACCATTCGCTTCAGCCCGAGCCACTGCTGGGCCCAGAAGCCCCGGCCGTACTCGCGCACGCGGCCGTCGGCGCCGGGCTCGACCTGGTCGCGGATGCCGGTCGGGTCGTAGCGGTCCTCGAAGTTGGCGGTGCGGAACAGCATGTCCCACCAGGGCAGCAGCACGCCGAAGTTGTGGCCACCGAGCGTGCTGCGGCCGTTCGATTCATGCCCCAGCCCGATGCTGTGATGCAGCCGGTGGAAGCGCGGGCTGATCCACAGCCGCTCGCCGATGGCGCCGAAGCTCAGCCGCAGGTTGGCATGCTGCAGGCTCTCGCTGAGCTGGGTGAAGGCAACGAAGGCGATGAACTGCCCCGGCGCCACGCCGATGAGCTGCGCCACGATGACGATCAGCGTGTCGTGGACGATGTCGTCGAGCAGGTGGTTGCGGTCGTCGCTCCACATGGTCATCTGGCGCTGCGAGTGGTGCAGCGAATGCAGGCCCCACCACCAGTTGAACTGGTGCTGGCCGCGATGGATCCAGTAGCCCACGAAATCGAGCACCACGAGGTAGATGGCGAAGGCCACCCACGCGATGTCGGTCACGCCGGGCCACACCTCGTCGAGGTGGAAGGTGCCCCACCCCGCCGTGCGCAGCGCGCCCAGGGCGTCATCGAAGAAGGGCTGCAGCGTGAAGAAGAGCGCCAGCCGGAACAGCCCCAGCCGGTGGATCAGCGTGTAGAGCACGTCGATGCGGATCGCGTGGCGGTCGACCACGGGCTCCACCGAGCGCCAGCGCTGCAGCGGGCCGATCACCGCGATCAGCACCAGGATCTGGATGACGCCCACCAGCAGCCAGCCGGTGGCGTCGAAGGCGTCCTCGGTCCAGCCACCCAGGCCCACGGCGTAGACCAGCGGCTGCACGGCGGTCTCGAAGAACCAGCCCTGCATGGCGGAAAAGGCGTCTGTCAGCCAGTCGATCACGATCAGGAAGCTCGTCGTTCAGGGGTGGGAGGCGATCCAGGCCTTGAAGTCAGGGTGCTGGCGCAGCGTGCGGAAGCAGAAGCCCTTTGCCTTCAGGCCGACGATCAGCGGCTCGAGGTTGGCCGGCGCCCACGGATCCTTGCGCGACCAGATGCCCAGGTGCGCGAGCAGGATGTCGCCAGGGCGGATGGTGTCGAGCGCCTGCGTCAGCAGCTTCGCGTTGCTGAATTTCTCGCTCGGCAGCTCGTCGCCGAGGAAACCGGCGGGTGCCCAGCCCACGTACTTGTAGCCGCAGCCCTCGGCGGCGGCCAGCAGCGCGGGCGAGGTCTTGCCGCCCGGCGCGCGGTACAGCGGCAACGGCTTCTTGCCGGTGACTGCCGCCAGCCGGTCGGAGGCCTTCTTGATGTTGGCACAGTACTCGGCCGCGCTCCAGGTCGATTCCTTGCCGTTCTGCGGGCCGGCCGAGGGTTTGATGCGGAAGCTGGGCGGCGAGCCCTTCACGTCGGCGCGCCAGTAGGAGTGGTCGTAGGTGTGCGAGCCGAACTCGTTGCCCTCGGCCGCCCTCGCCTTCCACCAGGGCGCCCAGTGGTCGTCGAGGCTGTCGCCGTCGGTCTGGGTTCGCTCGGCGGCGGCGAAGAAGGTGACGCGCACGTCCTGCCGCTTGAGCACGTCGGCCACCAGGGGCGCTATGCCCATGTGGCCGGTGTCGAAGGTCAGGTAGACGGGCTTCTCGCAGGCGGCCGGCTCCGTGGCAGCCCATGCGCCGGGTGACAGCGCCGCCGCCAGGACGACCATGGAGGCCGCGGCGGCGACTCCGACGTGCCTAGATGCGCTTCGCATGATCCAGCGTCCACACGCCGTGCGGCGAACGGCCGACGTTGACCTGGCGCACGACCTTGTTGCTGGCCAGGTCCACAACGCTGAGCTTCTTGGCCCAGCGCGAGGTCACGTAGAGCGTCTTGCCGTCGGCCGAGACGTCCATGCAGTCGGGGCCGCCGGGCACCGGGTAGGTCGCGACCACCTTCAGCGTCGTCAGGTCGATGCGGCTGATGGAGTTGGCAACCCGGTTGCTCACGAACACGCTCTTGCCGTCGCCGGCCGAGCGGAAGGCATGGGCGCCCTTGCCGGTGGGGATCTTGCCGACCAGCTTCGGCTCGGTGCCGGCCACGTCGAACACCTGCACGCCGTCGCTGCCGGTCAGGCCCACGAGCAGCGTCTTGTCGTTGTGCACGCCGAAGATGTCGGCCGGCATGGCGCCGGTGGTGGTGCGCCACTTGATGGTCTGCGTGGGCAGGTCGACGGCGATCATCTCGTCGCTGTCCTGCATCGTCACGTAGGCGATGGTGCTGGTGTTGTCGATCCAGATGTGGCTGGGCGTCTTGCCGCTGGCGATGCGCTTGGCCAGCTTCAGGTCCTTGCCGTCCCAGCGGTAGACGTCGACGTGGTTCAGGCGGTTGCCGGCCGTGACGAACCACTTCATGTCGCGCGAGAACTGCAGCTGGTACGGATCGATGATGCCGTAGACCACGCGCTGCACTTCCGCCGTGCGCGGGTTGAGGAAGGTCAGCGAATCGCCCGCCGAATTGGCCACGATGACCGACTTCTCGTCGGGCGTCATGTAGATGTGGTGCGGCTCCTTGCCGGTGGGAATGCGCAGCTTTTCCGTCCAGTCGACCGGATTGATGACGCTCACATTGGCGTCCAGCGAGTTGAGCACGAAGATCGGGGGAGGCTCGGCCGCCGTGGCGGCGGCCGGATACATCGCGAGAGCCGTCAGGCAGGAGAACAGGAAGGCCGTGACGCGGCGGCCGTTCGATCGGGCAGGAAGTCGCAAGGGAAGGTTCCGGGAGAGAGTTCGAAATGTTAACGGCCCGCCCTTAAGACTGGCTGACCGGGACTGTGCCCTTTCCCCCGCTTTTCCCGTCTATTTCGGCGCTTTCCCGGATTTGGCGGGTTTGGCCGGTGCGCGCAGGGCCGCGACCTCGTCGGCGGCCAGCCAGCGCCACTGCCCCGGCGCAAGGTCGGCCGGCAGCGCCAGGTCGCCGATGCGCGAACGGTGCAACCCCTCGACCCTGTTACCGACCGCCGCCAGCATCCGCTTGACCTGGTGGTACTTGCCCTCGGTGAGCGTGAGCCGCAGGTGCAGCGGGCTGTCGGACTCGCAGGCGGCGGCGCGCACCGGCTTCGGGTCGTCATCGAGCACCACGCCGGCCAGCAGCTTCGCGATCTGGGCCTCGTCCACCGGATGCTTGGCCGTCACCTCGTAGACCTTGGGCACGTGGTGCTTGGGCGAGCCCATCTTGTGGATGAACTGGCCGTCGTCGGTCAGCAACAGCAGGCCGGTGGTGTCCTGGTCGAGCCGGCCGATGGCCTGCACGCCCTGCACCGCGCCCTTGTTGGGACGCAGGCGCAGCGGCGACGGCAGCAGCGTGTAGATGCTCGGGTAGGTCGAGGGCTTCTGCGAGCACTCGGTGCCGGCGGGCTTGTGCAGCATCAGGTAGGCCTTCTCGTGGTACTCCCACGGGGTGCCCTGCACCGTGTATTGGAGGCCTTCGGGGTCGATGTCGGCGAACGGATCGTCCACCACCTTGCCGCCGATGATCACGTGGCCCTGCTGGACCAGCCCCGCGCACACGCGCCGCGTGCCGAAGCCCTGGGTATAGAGGATGTCTTGCAGATGCATGGAGAAATGAAAAAGCGGCCGCGCCGCAAGGGGCACGACCGCCTTCGAGTTTGCCGCAGGATCAGTACCCTGCAGCCAGGCCCGTGTTGCGGCGCGGGTCGTTGGCGCCGTAGAAGCGGTTGTTGCCGACCGGCTTGCCGCCCAGCGACGGCGCACCGACGATGATCGCCGCCAGGTGGTTGGCCGGCTGCGGCACGCCCAGGTTGTGGCCCATGTCGGTCAGGATCTTGCGGGTGTCGGGGCTCAGCGCGTAGGTCTCGACGTTGGTGACGTCGGGCAGCCACTGCTGGTGGAAGCGCGGCGCATCGACGGCTTCCTGCACGTTCATGCCGTAGTCGATGGCGTTGATCATGGTCAGCATCACCGCGGTGATGATGCGGCTGCCGCCCGGCGTGCCGACCACCATCACCGGCTTGCCGTCCTTGGACACGATGGTCGGGCTCATCGAGCTCAGCGGGCGCTTGCCCGGCTCGATCTTGTTGGCCTCGCCCTGCACCAGGCCGTAGAGATTGGGCACGCCCACCTTCGAGGTGAAGTCGTCCATCTCGTCGTTCAGCAGCACGCCGGTCTTGGCGGCCGTGACCTTGGCGCCGAACCAGTCGTTCAGCGTGTAGGTCACCGAGACCGCGTTGCCCCACTTGTCGGCGATCGAGTAGTGGGTGGTGTTGCTGCCTTCATGCGGCGCGACGCCGGGCTTGATGTCCTTCGAGACGCCGGCCTTCTTCGGGTCGATGACGGCGCGGATCTTCTCGGCATAGCCCTTGTCGAGCAGGCGATCGAGCGGGTTCTTCACGAAGTCGGGGTCGCCCAGGTAGCTGTTGCGGTCCACGTAGGCGTGGCGCATGGCCTCGATCTGGTAGTGCACGGCCTGCGCCGAGTGGTAGCCCAGGTCCTTGAGCGGATAGCCCTCGAGGATGTTGAGCATCTCGCAGATGATCACGCCGCCCGAGCTCGGCGGAGGCGCCGACACGACGCGGTAGCCGCGGTAGTCGCATTCCACCGGCGCGAGTTCGCGCGTCTTGTACTGGTCGAGGTCGGCCTGCGTGATCAGGCCCTTGCCGGCCTGGCTCGACGCCACGATGGCGCTGCCGACCCAGCCCTTGTAGAAGCCGTCGGTGCCCTTGGAGCTGATCTCGCGCAGGGTCTTGGCCAGGTCCTTCTGGACCAGCTTGTCGCCGACCTTGTAGGGCTCGCCCTTGTTCAGGAAGATGGCGGCAGTGGCCGCGTCGTCCTTGAAGTCGGCCGTGGCGGTAGCGAGCAGGTCGATGTCGCCCTGCTGCAGCGCGAAGCCCTTGTCCGCCAGCTGGATCGACGGGGCGAGCAGCTCGCCACGCTTCATGGTGCCGTACTTCTCGCGCGCGTATTCCATGCCCGAGACGCTGCCCGGCACGCCCACGGCGAGATGGCCCTTGGTGCTCAGGCCCTTGATGACGTTGCCGTCCTTGTCGAGGTACATGTTGGCCGTGGCGGCCAGCGGCGCCTTCTCGCGGAAATCGAGGAAGGTCTTGCGGCCGTCGGCCAGCTGCACGGTCATGAAGCCGCCGCCGCCGAGGTTGCCCGCCGCGGGGTACACCACAGCGAGTGCATAGCCCACGGCCACCGCCGCGTCGACGGCATTGCCGCCGCGCTTGAGCACGTCGACGCCGACCTTGGTGGCCAGGTGCTGCGCACTCACGACCATGCCGTTCTCGGCGGCGACGGGCGCCACCGACGCGGCGGTCGACGCGCCGGCGGCCGTCAGCGCGAGCACGGCCGCGACGGCGGTGCGCAGCTTGGGAGTCCAGTGGATTTGTTGCATGTAAGAGTCTCCTCTAGAGCGTGATGAAGGAAAGGTGAGCGGATGAATGAAAGAAGGATGGATGGACGAGCGCGGTTCAGGCCGTGAGCAGCGCCTTGCGGCGCAGGGCATCGAGCGCCACGGCCACCTGTCCGCGAGCGAATTCCCTGATTACCGACGGCTCGGTCAGCGGCTTGTCGTCCCTGACGAAACGCAGGCGGTCGCTGCGCACTTCAGCCTCGAGATGCTCGGCCAGCGCCTCGTGCGAATGCCGTCCGTCGAGCAGCGGCAGCAGGCTTCGCTCGAGCAGCGACACCGTCACGTGTTCGTGCCATTGGTTGCAGGTGTTGATCGTGACACCGGAGCCCTGCACGAGGCCCACCGTGTTGCGCACCGCGGGCAACGCCTGAGGCAGGTTGGAGACCGCATCGGCCGCGGGCACCGGCGAGCGCCTGATGCGCAAGGCGCCGAGGATCAGCAGTTCCTCGACCATCGCCATCACGACCGGTTCGGCGGCTGCCGGGGGCTGCCCAGCCAACCCGGCCGCGGCCTCGACGAGGGCCGACACGGACATCGAGGCGGGATAGCGCGTGTCGAGCAGATGCGCCACGGCCTTCTGCACGGGCTGTCGCATCGTGACCTTCAGATTCCGGATCGCGGTGCAAGGCTGCTCGCGGGCATCGAGCGTGAACGCGCCGCCATCGTCGGTCTTGAACATGCCGGCGAATTCGAGCCGGCGGATGCGTGCTGGGTCCAGCTTGTAGCGGATGCCTCCGGCCTGCTGCTGCCTGACGAGCAGGGTCTGGCGAAAGGTGCGGTTGATCAGGAAATCGAGGTACTGCTCCATCATCACCTGGCTGCCGCCGCATTCGCGCAGCAGCGGGTCGCGCACCTTGTCGCCGTAGTTCTGCACGAACATCGTCGACGGCTCGGCATCGCACAGGTAGGCCAGGCCGCGGGCTTCAGCGCGTGCGACGAATTCCTTGAAGTAGCAAGGCGCGTTGCAGGGCTCGAGGAACTCGTGCAGCAGGTACGAACTGTTGGCGCTGCGCACGATGGGCATCGCCTCTTCGAGCGTCTTCTTGAGCACGCTGTCGGGGCGGGCCGACTGCTCGAGGAAGTCGAGCATGCCGCGCGCGTAGGAGAGCTTTTCTTCCGGCGTGTCGCGCGGGCCGCCGCGCAGGATCATCGCGTCGCGCACGATCTCGCGCGCCTTCCAGCCGGGGTACACGTTGTAGCTGACGTAGGCCACGCCGTTGGGTGCGAGGTTCTCCTGGCAGATGCGCAGGATCGCATCCTGCACCGGCCCCGGCACCCAGCTGTAGACGCCATGACAGACGATGTAGTCGAACTCGCCGAACGAGGCATCGATGTCCGCGAGATTGAAGGCCTTGAGCTCGATGTTCGACAGTCCTGCACGCCCGATGACCGCCATGCCCTGAGCCACCTGCACCGTCGACAGGTCGACGCCGATCGCGCGCGCCTCGGGATGGCGTGCCGCGAAGGGGATCAGGTTGCCGCCGGCCGCGCAGCCGAGCTCAAGCACGCGGGCTCGCGCGGGCGGAGGAACGTCGAGACCGAAGAGAAAAGCCAGCGCTTCCAGATGCTCCATCGCCGACTGAGGGAACGGATGCGAGTCGTAGGGCACCGCGTCGTAGTAATTCGTCAACTCGGAGGTCAGGGAATCCGACACGGGCGTCCTTTTCGGGATCTGGGCAGGCAGCAAGAGCGGGAGATTGCAGTGACTGCAATGTGACAGTGCTTGCCGACTATAGCCTCGCGCCCAGGCAAAAAGAAGCGCAGCTGCACGGGGCTGCATCGCGAACGCCGCACGCATAAAAAAAGCCCAGCACGAGGCTGGGCTTGAAACGCCTATCTGCTTGGCAATGCATCAAGGCCCCCGCACAGGTTGACCAGCGGGGGACGGTTTACCCGTCAAGGAGAAATCGGATGAACAGGACAAGCAGGCAGCGAACCGTAGGACCGGTTTGTGAACAGCTTGTTTTCCATGGGCATAGTCTACTGTATATTTGTACAGCATTTTAGCAAGGATGCCCGCCATGTCCCCAACCGAAGAAACACCCGCCCCACCCAATCATGCGCTCAAGGAAGCGCTGGCCTGGATCTCGAAGTTCGCACATGCGTGGAAGGCGATCGAGCCCTCCCCGAAGAGCCTCAGCATCGACGGCTTCATCATCTGGGGCCCCGTGCTCTACGAAAAGCACAAGGGCGAAGATCCGGTCCAGTTGGCGCGGCAATTGTTCGGGCGGTCGGGCGAATACTTCAAGTATCTCTACCCCGAGCGCGGGCGCAGTTCGAACGATCCGCGGTCTTAGAATGCCCCGATGAATTGGCGCACACTGCTTCCGCTTGCTCTCCTGGTCCTGGCCGGCTGTTCGACCCCTCCCAACGAAGTGATGCAAGTCCGTGAAGGCGTGCTGCGCGCCATGACTTATGTCCAGGCCTCGGACTACTGCGATGCGCGCGACAAGACGCCGCGCTGGCTTGGCAGGGCCCCTGCGGAACAGGGCGTGCTCTTTCAGTGCTACTGAGTTGAAGCCGGGCGGCTGGGCGCCGCCACGAGGGAGCTGGAGGAAGACTCGAAACGTACAGCCGCAGTACGTTCTTCAATGAGCCCTTCACCTGATGAAGGGCGTTGCCCTCATCAGGAAGGAATATGGTGGAGCTGGGGGGATTTGAACCCCCGTCCGCAAGCCTTCATCGCGCAGTTCTACATGTTTAGTGATCTGTTTTGAGTCTCGCTTCCGGAGTCGCGCAGTCACACGCTAAACCGGACGCCAGCACCCTATTTTCTCGCCCCGACCCAAGGTACCCGGATCGGAGCCAGCCCATGTAGTTATCCTTGCAGCCGGGAGGTCAGGATTGCTCCAGACCCCCTTGCCCAGCCCATCGGCCAACTGTTGCAAGGCTCACTGGCAATTAAGCAGCGAGTGCGAAACGTTCGTCGTTTGCAGTTAGTTTGTTTGAATCTGTTTTACGAGCGCATTCAGCTCGACATGCCCCGCTGCGACTCCGAACCCACGTCGAAACCAGTGCAGCCCCAAGGGAAGAGTATTTTAGGCGCTATCGAGCAACTTCAAGAGCTCGAGGGGTGAAGTTATCGAAGCATCTGCTTCCCAGAGCGTCGAATCGGCCTGATTTCCCATGTAGCCGTATGTCGCCGCGACGGTGCGCATGCCTGCCGCGCGGCCCGCGATGATGTCGCGCTCGTCGTCGCCCACGTAGATGCATGCTTCGGACGGCACGCCGAGCCGACGCGCAGCCTCATGCAGAGGTTCGGGATGCGGCTTGGCAAACGGCGTGGTGTCGCCGCTCACCACCGCACCTGCACTCCCGAACAGCGGGATGGCCCGCGTGAGCGGATCGGTGAAGCGCATCGACTTGTTGGTGACGACACCCCACAGGAGCCCACGCTCGCGCAGCGCCTCGATCAGAGCCTGGATACCGTCGAACACCTGGGTGTTGAGCAGCATGCGGCGCTCGTAGGTCACGAAGAATTCCTCGCGCAGTTCGGGAAACTCGGGCGACTCCGGCGTGATGCCGAACGCAACGCCGAGCATGCCGCGTGCGCCCGCTCCGGCCATGGGGCGGTAGCGCTCCAGCGGGAGCGAGTCGAGGCCGCGGTCTGTACGCATCTTGTCTGCCGCAGCGCCCAGGTCGGGGGCGCTGTCGATCAGCGTGCCGTCGAGGTCGAACAGCACGGCCTTTGTCTCGACGCCCATCATCCTTGCGATCCCGGTTTCTGCGTCGCGAACATGTAGTTGACGCTGGTGTCGTTGCTCAGCCAGTAGCGGCGGGTCAAGGGGTTGTGCTCCAGCCCGCGGGTTTGCCTCAGATCGAGGCCCGCCGCACGGCAGTAGCCGGCCAGTTCGCTGGGCCGGATCAGCTTCGCATATTCGTGAGTGCCGCGCGGCAGCATGCCGAGCACGTACTCCGCGCCCACGATCGCCAGCATGAAGGCTTTCAGGTTCCGGTTGATCGTCGAGAAGAACACCCACCCGCCAGGCTTCACAAGCGAGGCGCAGGCCTGGATCACTGAGGCCGGCTGCGGCACATGCTCGAGCATCTCCATGCAGGTGACGACGTCGAAGCTCCCCGGTTGCTCCGCAGCAAGCGCTTCAGCACTGATCTCGCGGTACTTCACGCCCTTGGTGCCGGCCTCGAGCGCATGCAGTTGCGCAACCTTGAGCGCCTTGCCCGCGAGGTCGATCCCCAAGACTTCGGCCCCCTTGCGGGCCATCGAATCGGCCAGGATGCCGCCACCGCAGCCGATATCCAACACACGACGTTGCGAAATTGGCGCAATACCGTCAATCCATTCCAGCCGCAATGGATTGATTTCATGCAGCGGGCGAAATTCGCTTTCCAAATCCCACCATCGATGCGCGAGCTCTGAAAACTTGGCCAGTTCGGCCGGATCCGCATTCAGGTTTTCTGTCATGAAGCGATTATGAAACGAGCGATGTCCGATAAACACCGAGCAGTCTTTACCGAAGATCAATCGCGAATTCGGCGGCCATAAAAAAACCCCGCCGAAGCGGGGTTTCATTGTCGATGGAATCGATCGATTAGTTGGCGCGGGTGCCGACCACTTCGATTTCCACGCGACGGTTCTTGGCGCGGCCTTCCTTGGTGCGGTTGTCAGCCACAGGCTGCTTCTTGCCCTTGCCTTCGGTGTAGACGCGGTTGCGTTCGATGCCCTTCGAGACCAGGAAGGCCTTGACGGCTTCGGCGCGGCGCACCGACAGACGCTGGTTGTAGGCGTCCGTACCGATCGAGTCGGTGTGGCCCACAGCAATGATGACTTCCAGGTTGACGCCACGGATCTTCTCGACCAGATCGGTCAGCTTGGCGCGGCCTTCGGGCTTCAGAACCGACTTGTCGAAGTCGAAGAAGGCGTCAGCAGCGAAGGTCACCTTCGAAGCAGCGACTTGAGCAGCGGGCGGGGGAGTCGGGGTACCGGGGGTCGGAGCCACGGCAGCCGGAGCGGGAGGAACCAGAGCGCCGTCGCAACCAGCAGCAGCCGTTGCGGGCGTCCAGTTGGCATCGCGCCAGCACAGTTCGTTCGTGCCGTTCTTCCAAACCAGTTCGCCGGTGCCGTTTTGCCAGTTGTCGATCGTAGGACCGCCGTCCGCAGCGGTGACACGGGTCTGCGCGCCGGCGGCAGTGGCGAGCGCAGCGACTGCAAACATCATCGCCACTTTATTCAGTTTCTTCATGGTTCTCCTCTTGGGGAAAAAGCCGCAGCCGCGCTGCGAATCAAGGACGCTTTAAGTGACCACCACCCAAAACGTTGAGGCGATTGTGCCATAGGGTCTTTGGCAAACAGGCCGCTGGACAGCCCGGAAGCGTAGGACGGAGGCGGAATAGGCGCCTTGTGTTGCGGCGGTGCGACACCCCTCACAGCGTAAAATTTCGCCTTCCTGCCGCCAGCCCCTTGCTCATGACCTCCTTCGCAAAAGAAACCCTGCCCATCAGTCTCGAAGAGGAAATGCGCAGCAGCTATCTCGATTACGCCATGAGCGTGATCGTGGGCCGAGCGCTCCCCGATGCCCGCGACGGCCTCAAGCCGGTGCACCGCCGCGTGCTCTATGCGATGCACGAGCTCAACAACGACTGGAACCGGCCGTACAAGAAGTCGGCCCGTATCGTCGGCGACGTCATCGGCAAGTACCACCCGCACGGCGACCAGTCGGTCTACGACACCATCGTCCGCCTGGCCCAGGACTTCTCGATGCGTCACATGCTGGTCGACGGCCAGGGCAACTTCGGGTCGGTCGATGGAGACAACGCGGCCGCAATGCGGTATACGGAAATCCGGCTGGCCAAAATTGCACACGAAATGCTGGCCGATATCGACAAGGAAACTGTCGACTTTCAGGACAATTACGACGGCTCCGAAAAAGAGCCCAAGGTGCTGCCGAGCCAGCTGCCGAATTTGCTGGTCAATGGCTCGGGCGGTATTGCGGTCGGCATGGCCACGAATATCCCGCCGCACAACCTGAACGAGGTTGTCGACGCCTGCCTGCACCTGCTGCGCAACCCCGAAGCCAGCATCGACGAGCTGATGGAGATCGTGCCCGCGCCCGACTTCCCCACGGCCGGCATCATCTACGGCATCAACGGCGTGAAGGACGGCTACCGCACCGGCCGCGGCAAGGTCGTGATGCGCGCCAAGTGCCACTTCGAGGACATCGACCGCGGCCAGCGCCAGGCGATCATCGTCGACGAGCTCCCCTACCAGGTCAACAAGAAGACGCTGCAGGAGCGCATGGCCGAGCTGGTGCACGAGAAGAAGATCGAGGGCATCAGCCACATCCAGGACGAGTCCGACAAGTCGGGCATGCGCCTGGTCATCGAGCTCAAGCGCGGCGAAGTGCCCGAGGTGGTGCTCAACAACCTCTACAAGCAGACCCAGCTGCAGGACACCTTCGGCATCAACATGGTGGCGCTGGTCGACGGCCAGCCGAAGCTGTGCAACCTGAAGGACCTGATCGAGGTCTTCCTGCAGCACCGCCGCGAGGTGGTCACCCGCCGCACGGTCTTCAACCTGCGCAAGGCCCGCGAGCGCGGCCATGTACTCGAAGGCCTGGCGGTGGCGCTGGCGAACATCGACGAGTTCATCCGCATCATCCGCGAATCGCCGACGCCTCCGGTGGCCAAGGCCGAGCTCATGACGCGCAGCTGGGACAGCAAGCTGGTGCGCGAGATGCTCACCCGCACGCGCGCTGACGGCGGCGTGATCAACGCCGACGACTATCGCCCCGAGGGCCTCGAGCGCGAATTCGGCATGGGCAACGACGGCCTCTACCGCCTGTCGGAAACGCAGGCCCAGGAAATCCTGCAGATGCGCCTGCAACGCCTGACCGGCCTCGAGCAGGACAAGATCGTGGCCGAGTACAAGGAAGTCATGGCCGAGATTGACGACCTGCTCGACATCCTGGCCCGGCCCGAGCGCGTCTCGACCATCATCGGCGAGGAGCTCGGCACCCTCAAGCAGGAGTTCGGCCAGTCGAAGATCGGCGCGCGCCGCAGCCAGGTGGAGCACAGCGCCTACGACCTATCGACCGAAGACCTGATCACGCCGACCGACATGGTGGTCACGCTCTCGCACAGCGGCTACATCAAGAGCCAGCCGCTGGGCGAGTACCGCGCGCAGAAGCGCGGCGGCCGCGGCAAGCAGGCCACCACCACCAAGGACGACGACTGGATCGACCAGCTCTTCATCGCCAACACGCACGACTACATCCTGTGCTTCTCCAACCGCGGCCGGCTCTACTGGCTCAAGGTGTGGGAAGTGCCGGCGGGTTCGCGCGGCTCGCGCGGACGCCCCATCGTCAACATGTTCCCGCTGCAGGAAGGCGAGAAGATCAACGTCGCGCTCGCGCTGACGGGTGAAAAGCGCAACTTCCCGGCTGACCAGTACGTCTTCATGGCGACCTCGATGGGCACGGTCAAGAAGACCGCGCTCGACGAGTTCAGCAACCCGCGCAAGGGCGGCATCATCGCCGTGAACCTCGACGAGGGCGACTACCTGATCGGCGCCGCCCTCACCGACGGCAAGCATGACGTGATGCTCTTCAGCGACGGCGGCAAGGCCGTGCGCTTCGACGAGGAAGACGTCCGCCCGCTGGGCCGCAATGCGCGCGGCGTGCGCGGCATGTCGCTCGAAGCCGGACAGGGCGTGATCGCCATGCTGGTGGCCGAGGACGAGCAGCAGAGCGTGCTCACCGCCACGGAAAATGGTTACGGAAAGCGAACAAGCATTACCGAATACACCCGTCACGGACGGGGAACCAAGGGCATGATCGCGATTCAACAGAGTGAACGCAACGGCAAGGTCGTTGCTGCGACTCTCGTGCACGCCGATGATGAGATCATGCTCATCACCGACAAGGGTGTGCTGGTGCGCACCCGGGTTGCCGAAATTCGTGAACTAGGTCGCGCGACGCAAGGCGTTACGCTGATCGGGCTCGACGAAGGCGCCAAACTCAGCGGGCTACAACGTATCGTCGAAAACGACGCGAACGGCGAAACCGAGCCGGACGCGGACGATACTTCCTCATCTTCAACGGAGAATCCTCAGTGAAAACAATCAAACTCGCACTTCTGACGGTCGCCCTGGCAAGCAGCTCGATGGCGGCGATGGCCCAGGACAAGGCCACGCTCATCAAGCAGTTCATCGACATCCAGCGTCCCGGCATCGAATCGCTGGCACGCGGCCTGGTCGAGCAGTCCAGCGCCCCGATCGCACAGGCGGGTTCGCAATACCTGCAGACCCAAGTGCCCGAAGCCAAGCGCGAAGCCGCCGCCAAGGCAGCCGACGCCGAGCTGAAGAAGTACTTCGACGAGACCTACCCCATCGTGCGCGACAAGGCAGTGCAGCTGGCGCCCGGCGCCCTCACCCCGCTGATGGAGCAGAACTTCAACGAAGACGAGCTCAAGCAGCTGCTGGCCTGGATCAACTCGCCCCTGAGCAAGAAGTACCAGGAACTGAACCCCAAGATGCAGACCGCCCTGACGGAAAAGCTCGTGTCCGAAACGCGTGCAACGGTCGAGCCCAAGATGCAGGCGCTCGACACCGCCGTCGCCAAGGCCCTCGGCGCTCCGACCGACGGTGCCGCTCCCGCCAAGGCACCTGCCAAGGCTCCAGCCAAGAAGTAAGGGCAACGTGACCCAGCAGCAGACCCCGACCGGCAAGCGTCCCTACAACTTCTCGGCCGGTCCGGCCGCCATGCCGGAGGCGGTGCTGCAACGCGCCGCCGCCGAAATGCTCGACTGGCAAGGCAGCGGCATGAGCGTGATGGAGATGAGCCATCGCGGCAAGGAGTTCGGTTCGATCTGCACGCAGGCCGAAGCCGACCTCCGCACGCTGCTGGCGATTCCCTCGAACTTCCACATCCTGTTCATGCAGGGCGGCGGGCTCGGCGAGAACGCCATCGTTCCGCTGAACCTGTCGCGCGGCAAGACCGCCGACTTCGTCATCACAGGCAGCTGGAGCAGCAAGTCGCACAAGGAAGCGCAGCGCTACTGCGCCGCTCGCGTGGCCGCCAGCAATGCCGACGACCAGCACACGAAACTGCCCGATCCCGCGACCTGGCAGCTCTCGAAGGATGCCTCGTACGTGCACGTGTGCTCGAACGAGACCATCAACGGCATCGAATTCCAGCAATTGCCCGACCTGGCCGCGCTCGGCAGCAGTGCGCCGCTGGTCATCGACTTCTCGTCGCACGTCGCCTCGCGCAGCGTCGACTGGAGCCGCGTGGGCCTCGCGTTCGGCGGCGCCCAGAAGAACCTCGGCCCCGCCGGCCTGACCATCGTGGTCGTGCGCGACGACCTGCTCGGCCATGCGCTCGAGATCTGCCCGAGCGCGTTCAACTACAAGACCGTGGCCGACAACCACTCCATGTACAACACCCCGCCGACCTGGGGCATCTACATGGCGGGGCTCACGTTCAAGTGGCTGCTGGAGCAGACCGAGGACTCGCATACCGGCGTCGCCGCCATGGAGCAGCGCAACATCGCCAAGGCGAAGCTGCTGTACGACTTCATCGACGGCTCCGATTTCTACGCCAACCGTATCGACCCGACCTGCCGCTCGCGGATGAACGTGCCGTTCTTCCTGGCCGACGAGGGCCGCAACGAGGCCTTCCTGGCCGGCGCGCGCGAAGCCGGGCTGCTGCAGCTCAAGGGCCACAAGTCGGTCGGAGGCATGCGCGCGAGCATTTACAACGCCATGCCGCTGGCAGGGGTGCAGGCTCTCGTGGCCTACATGCGAGAATTCGAGCGATCGCATGCCTAGGCGCATGCCCAGCCGCTCGCACCGATGACCGCCTCCGCACCCACACCGCCCTCCTCCTCTCCCGACAATTCCGAAAGCCTGGCCGATCTGCGCGTGCAGATCGACTCGCTCGACCAGCGACTGCTCAGCCTGCTCAACGAGCGGGCCCACGTGGCCGAACTGGTCGGCGAGGTCAAGAAGCGCGAGGGCACGCCGTACTTCCGCCCCGATCGCGTGGCGCAGGTCATCGACAAGATGCAGAAGAGCAATGGCGGCCCGCTCAAGGACATCCACGTGGCCGCCATCTGGCGCGAGATCATGTCGGCCTGCCTGGCGCTCGAGTCGCCGCAGCGCGTGGCCGTGCTCGGCCCCGAAGGCACCTTCTGCGAACAGGCCGCCATCGAGTACTTCGGCGGCGCCGCCGACCTGATCTACTGCGCCAGCTTCGACGAGGTGTTCCACGCCACCGCCGCGGGCAGCGCCCAGTACGGCGTTGTCGGCGTCGAGAACTCGACCGAAGGCGTGGTCACGCGTTCGCTCGACCTCTTCCTGCACTCGCCCACGCACGTCGTCGGCGAAGTCAGCCTGCTGGTTCGCCATCACTTGCTGCGCAGCAGCAACTCGCTCGAAGGCATCGAGGCCGTGCTGGCTCATCCCCAGGCGCTGGCGCAATGCCAGACCTGGCTGTCCAAGCACCTGCCCAACGCCGAGCGGCGAGCCGTGTCGAGCAACGCCGAGGGCGCCCGCCTCGCCGCCACCAATCCGAACTGGGCCGCGCTGGCCGGCGAACGCGCCGCCACGCGCTTCGGCCTGCACATCGTGGCGCATGCGATCCAGGACGACTCCTACAACCGCACCCGCTTCTCGGTGATCTGCCTGCCGCAGACGCTGGCCATGCCGCCGGCATCGGGCCGCGACTGCACGAGCCTGATCGTCTCGGTACCGAACCGCCCCGGCGCGGTGCACGACCTGCTGGTGCCGCTGAAGGTCAACAACGTCTCGATGACGCGCTTCGAGTCGCGCCCCGCGCGCACCGGCCAGTGGGAGTACTACTTCTACATCGACCTCGACGGCCACCCCTCGCAGCCCAACGTGGCTGCCGCGCTGGCCGAGCTGCGCGGACTCTGCGCCTTCTACAAGGTACTGGGCGCCTATCCCGTCAAGGCCTGATCGGCAGGCAGACACACAGAGACAGCATGTTCGAACAACTGGGACTGATCGGCTGCGGCCTGATGGGCGGCTCCTTCGCGCTCGCACTCAAGCGCGCGAAGCTGGTGAAACGCGTGGTGGGCTACAGCAAGTCGCCCTCCACCACCGAACGGGCGCGCCAGCTCGGCGTGATCGACGTGGCGGCGCCCTCTGCGCTGCTGGCGGTGTCGGGCGCCGACATCGTGCTGCTGGCGGTGCCGGTGGCCGCGTCGGAGGCCACTTTCAAGGCCATCCGCCACGGCATCTCGAGCGAGACGCTGGTCATGGACGTGGGCTCGACCAAGGGCGACGTGATCGAGGCCGCACGCAACGGCCTGCAGCGCCAGTTCGCGAGCTTCGTTCCAGCGCACCCCATTGCCGGCAAGGAGCTCTCGGGCATCGAGCATGCCGAGGCCTCGCTCTTCACCGGCCGCCAGGTCGTGCTGACTCCCGTGAAGACCACGCTGCGCTCGAACGTGCAGCGGGCCACGCAGGTCTGGAGCGGCATCGGCGCCAACGTCGTCACGATGACGCACGAGGAGCACGACGGTGCCTTCGCCGCCGTGAGCCATTTGCCGCACCTGCTGGCCTTCGCGTACATCAACGGCCTGGCCGCGCAGCCGCAGGGCGAGCGCTTCCTGAGCCTCGCCGGGCCGGGCTTCCGCGACTTTTCGCGCATCGCCGCGAGCGATCCGGTCATGTGGCGCGACGTGCTGCTGGCCAACCGCGAGCACGTGCTGGAGCAGTCGCGCGCCTTCCGCAAGGCCCTGGACGACTTCGAGGCGATGATGTCCGCAAGCGACCTGCAGGGCCTGGAGCTCTCCATCGCCGCGGCCAGCAAGACGCGGGCGGCCTGG
The DNA here is from genome assembly GCF_900109805.1 of Variovorax sp. YR750. Taxonomy (NCBI): domain Bacteria; kingdom Pseudomonadati; phylum Pseudomonadota; class Betaproteobacteria; order Burkholderiales; family Comamonadaceae; genus Variovorax; species Variovorax sp. YR750. The sequence goes on along the minus strand of NZ_FOBJ01000005.1, from coordinate 265,628 downwards.
AAGCCGGCCGCCGACACCGCGTCGCAGCAGCAGGACAACTGAGATGTTCTCGACGACCTTCCTCGACCTCCCGCCCCTGACGGGCGCGGCCGGCACGGTACGGCTGCCGGGTTCCAAGAGCATCTCGAACCGCGTGCTCCTGCTGGCGGCGCTCGCCAGCGGCACCACGACCATCCACGACCTGCTCGACTCCGACGACACACGCGTGATGCTCGACGCGCTGCGCGCCCTGGGCTGCGGCGTCGATCCCGACGGCAGCACGCTGCGCATCACCGGCCTCGGCGGGCAGTTGAAGCCCAATAAGGCGCTGCTCCCCCTCTTCCTCGGCAATGCCGGCACGGCCATGCGCCCGCTCACCGCGGCGCTGTCGCTGCTGGGCGGCGAATTCGAACTCAGTGGCGTGCCGCGCATGCACGAGCGCCCCATCGGCGACCTCGTCGACGCGCTGACGCAGCTCGGCTGCCGCATCGACTACCTCGGCAACCCCGGCTACCCGCCGCTGCGCATCCGCCCGGTGCCGCATGGCGAGCTGGCGCTCGACGCCCCGATCCGCGTGCGCGGCGACGTGTCGAGCCAGTTCCTCACCGCGCTGCTGCTGGCGCTGCCGATCGCGGCGGCCGGCGACATCGTGATCGAGGTGGTCGGCGAGCTGATCTCCAAGCCGTACATCGAGATCACGCTGAACCTGCTGGCGCGATTCGGCATCCAGGTGCAGCGCGAAGGCTGGGAGCGCTTCACCATCCCCGCCGGCAGCCGCTACAGCTCGCCCGGCGACATCCACGTCGAGGCCGACGCCTCGTCCGCCAGCTATTTCATCGCGCTCGGCGCCATCGCCACAGGCGTTTCCGGCAAGGACGGCATCCGCATCGAGGGCGTGGGCGCGGACTCGATCCAGGGCGACATCCGCTTCATCGACGCCGCCCGCCAGATGGGCGCGCTGGTCGACAGCGGGCCGAACTGGCTCGAGATCCGCCGCGGCGCCTGGCCGCTCAAGGCCATCGACCTCGACGCGAACCACATTCCGGACGCCGCGATGACGCTGGCCGTGATGGCGCTCTACGCCGACGGCCCCACCACGCTGCGCAACATCGCGAGCTGGCGCGTGAAGGAAACCGACCGCATCGACGCCATGGCCAACGAGCTTCAGAAGCTCGGCGCCACGGTCGAGGCCGGGCCCGATTTCATCCGGGTGCATCCGTTGGCGCAGGCCAGCTGGCACGCCGCGAGCATCCGCACATATGACGACCACCGCGTGGCCATGTGCTTCTCGCTGGCGGCGTTCAACCCGGCCGGCGTACCGGTGCGCATCCTCGATCCGCACTGCGTCGCCAAGACCTTCCCCGACTATTTCGAGACGCTCTTCTCGGTGGCCGAGACCGCCGAGGTGCCGGTGATCTGCATAGACGGCCCGACCGCCTCGGGCAAGGGCACGCTGGCGGCCGAAGTGGCGCGCCTGCTGGGCTACCACTACCTCGATTCGGGTTCGCTCTACCGCGTGACCGGCCTGGCCATGCGCCGCGCCGGCCTGAGCGCCGACTCGCAGCACGAGGCTCAGATAGCCGCCCTCGCCGCCGCCCTGCCCCTGCAGTTCACCGAGGGCAAGGTGCTTCTGGACGGGGAAGACGTCAGCGACGAGATTCGCACCGAGGCAGCCGGCATGGACGCCTCCCGCGTATCCACGCTGCCGGCCGTGCGCGAGGCGCTGCTGACCCTGCAGCAGCGTTTTCGCCAGCTGCCGGGCCTGGTTGCCGACGGCCGCGACATGGGCACCGTGATCTTCCCCGACGCCACGCTCAAGGTCTTCCTCACCGCCAGCGCCGCCCAGCGTGCCGAACGGCGGCATAAGCAGTTGATTTCAAAGGGAATTTCGACTACACTCGACAATCTTCGCTCCGACTTGGAGGCACGTGACGCCAGGGATTCTTCCCGCAGCGTCGCCCCCCTGAAGCCGGCGCAGGACGCCCGCCATCTCGACAACTCCCAGTTGTCCATCGAGCAATCGATCGATACGGTGTTGGACTGGTGGCAGGAAATTCAGCCGTTCAAGCCCGCTTGAGCGGTTTGAAGTGACAACCTTTCAAGTCCGCTTGAAAAGCTGGCGCCAGACGGAATATCCCGAAATATTCATAAGGCGCATACCGCTCCAGCAGGCTCCTTCCGCGCGACAGCGCACCGGCCTGCTGGTTGTTCAACCAACCGGGCTCACGCCCACAAAACCGCCGTCTACAGACCCACAGCAGCCGCACGCAATTTCGCAAGAGCGCCTGCCAACCCTGCCTGACGGAAGGAAACATAAATGTCTGAATCTTTTGCCGATCTGTTCGAAGAGTCCCTGAAGCGTTCCGAAATGCGCACGGGCGAGGTCATCACCGCCGAAGTCGTGCGTGTCGAACACAACCACGTCGTCGTCAACGCCGGTCTGAAGTCCGAAGCGTACGTGCCGATCGAAGAGTTCAAGAACGACAAGGGCGAACTCGAAGTGCAGGCCGGCGACTTCGTTTCCGTTGCCATCGGCAGCGTTGAAAACGGCTACGGCGACACCATCCTCTCGCGCGACACCGCCAAGCGTCTGGCTTCGTGGCTCGCCCTCGAGAAGGCGCTGGAATCGGGCGACTTCGTCACCGGCACCACCAGCGGCAAGGTCAAGGGCGGCCTGACCGTCCTGGTCAACGGCATCCGCGCGTTCCTGCCGGGCTCGCTGATCGACACGCGTCCGATCAAGGACCTGACCCCCTACGAGAACAAGACCCTCGAATTCAAGGTCATCAAGCTGGACCGCAAGCGCAACAACGTCGTGCTGTCGCGCCGCGCCGTGGTCGAAGCCAGCATGGGCGAAGAACGCGCCAAGTTGATGGAAACGCTGAAGGAAGGCGCAGTCGTGCGCGGCGTGGTCAAGAACATCACCGAGTACGGTGCGTTCGTGGACCTCGGCGGCATCGACGGCCTGCTGCACATCACCGACATGGCATGGCGTCGCGTGCGCCACCCGAGCGAAGTCGTTCAGGCCGGCCAGGAAATCACCGCCAAGATCCTCAAGTTCGACACCGAGAAGAACCGCGTGTCGCTGGGTCTGAAGCAGATGGGCGACGACCCGTGGATGGGCGTTTCGCGCCGCTACCCGCAAGGCACCCGCCTGTTCGGCAAGGTCACGAACATTGCCGACTACGGCGCGTTCGTCGAGCTCGAGCCCGGCATCGAAGGCCTGGTGCACGTCTCCGAAATGGACTGGACCAACAAGAACATCGCTCCGAACAAGATCGTCTCGCTGGGCGACGAAGTCGAAGTCATGGTCCTGGAAATCGACGAAGACAAGCGCCGCATCAGCCTGGGCATGAAGCAGTGCAAGGCCAACCCGTGGCAAGAGTTCGCGCAGAACACCAAGCGCGGCGACCGCGTCAAGGGCCCGATCAAGTCGATCACCGACTTCGGCGTGTTCGTGGGTCTGGCTGCCGGCATCGACGGCCTGGTTCACCTGTCCGACCTCTCGTGGAACGAAGCTGGCGAAACCGCCGTTCGCAACTACAAGAAGGGCCAGGAAGTCGAAGCGATCGTGCTGGCAGTCGACGTCGACCGCGAGCGCATCTCGCTGGGCATCAAGCAGCTCGACAGCGACCCGTTCACCACGTTCACCACGGTGAACGACAAGGGCCAGATCGTGACCGGCAAGGTCAAGACGGTCGACGCCCGCGGCGCCGAGATCGACCTGGGTGAAGACATCGTCGGCTACCTGCGTGCTTCGGAAATCTCGCGCGACCGCGTCGAAGATGCCCGCAACGTGCTGAAGGAAGGCGACGAAGTCACGGCCATCGTCGTGAACGTGGATCGCAAGACCCGCAACATCCAGCTGTCGATCAAGCAGAAGGACATGGTCGACGAGCAAGGCGCCATGGCCAGCCTGAGCCAGCAGTCGGCACGCGAGAACGCGGGCACGACCAGCCTGGGCGCCCTGCTGCGCGCCAAGCTGGACAACAACGACAGCAAGTAAGCTGAGCCGGAAGACAGAGCAGGCCCTGGGGCCGCTCTGTCTTTTTTTTCGTCCACGTTTTTCGTTTATGTTTGGCCTATGACACGCTCGGACCTCGTCGAAGAACTCGCAGCCCGCTTTGCACAGCTCACGCACCGCGATGCCGAATACGCCGTCAAGACCATCCTCGACGCGATGAGCGACGCGCTGGTACGCGGGCACCGCATCGAGATCCGCGGCTTTGGCAGCTTCTCGGTCAACCGGCGCCCGCCGCGCATCGGCCGCAACCCGCGCTCGGGCGAGAGCGTGCAGATCCCCGAGAAGCGGGTGCCGCACTTCAAGCCTGGCAAGGCACTGCGCGAAGCCGTCGATGCCCGCACCGCGACGCTCGACTCGAGCGACGGCAACGGCAAGGAAGCCAAGGGCCGCAAGGCCTGAGCCGCACCGGACCAGCGGCCTGCCGCGATGGTTACAAACGTAGAATCGTCCCGCCAACGGGAACGTGCATGAAATACCTCCTGTGGCTGCTCAAGGCAGCCATTTTTTTTACGCTCTTCGCCTTCGCGCTGAACAACCAGCACGACGCGACCGTCTACTTCTTCTTCGGCACCTACTGGCGCGCGCCGCTGGTGCTCGTGGTGCTCGCGGCCTTTGCGGGCGGGCTCGTGGTGGGAGCGCTGGGCATGCTGCCGGGCTGGTGGAAGCATCGCGCCGCGGCAGCGCAGGCACCGGCCAGCACCGAAGCCCAGCCGCCCGCACCGGCGGCCACCGCGGCAGCCGCAACCCCGGCAGCACCGACCATCTCCGCCACCGATCTCCCCGCCGTACGTCAACATGGACTTTGATCCCAGCTGGCTGCTGATCAGCCTGCCCGTCGCCTTCGTGCTGGGCTGGCTCGCATCGCGCTTCGACATCCGCCAGCTCAAGCTGGAGAACCGGCAGGCGCCCAAGGCCTACTTCCGCGGCCTCAACTTCCTGCTCAACGAACAACAGGACCAGGCCATCGACGCCTTCATCGAGGCCGTGCAGAACGACCCCGACACGCAGGAGCTGCACTTCGCGCTCGGCAACCTCTTCCGCCGCCGCGGCGAATACCAGCGCGCCGTGCGCGTGCACGAGCACCTGCTGGGCCGTGGCGACCTGAGCCGCAGCGACCGCGAGCGCGCGCAGCACGCGCTGGCGCAGGACTTCCTTCGCGCCGGCCTGCTCGACCGCGCCGAGGCCGCGCTGCAAAAGCTCGAAGGCACGCGCTACGAGAACGAGGCACGGCTCGCGCTGCTCGCCATCTACGAGCGCTCGCGCGAATGGGCGCAGGCCGCCGATGTGGCGCAGAAGCTCGACGAGTCCGACCAGGCCAGCTACAGCACGCGCCGCGCGCACCACCTCTGCGAGCAGGCGACGGAACGCGTCGCCGCAGGCGACCTGCCCGGCGCCGAAAAGCTGCTGGCGCAGGCCGTCGAGCTGGCGCCCCAAGCTCCACGCCCGGCCATCGACACCGCCAGCCTGCAGATGCGCAAGGGCGACGCGAACGCGGCCTTCGACACGCTCGTGGCCCTGAGCGACACCGCGCCGCTGGCGCTGCCGCTCTATGCCGCCACGCTGCAGCAGGCCGCCGTGGCCGCGCATCGCGAGGCCGATGCGCTCGAACTGCTGCAGCGGCGCTATGTCGAGTCGCCTTCCATCGACGTGCTCGAGGCGCTGATGGCGCTCGGCGGCAAGCCGTCCGCGACCACGGAAGAACCGGACCCCACGCCGCGCGACGGCTACATCGCGCATCTCGCGCAGCAGCCCTCGCTGGTCGCTGCGTCGCGCTGGCTCGCGGGCGAAAAGTTCGAGCACGAGCAGTTCCATCCGCAGGTGCAGCGCGCGCTCGACCAGGCCACGCGTCCGCTCATGCGCTACCGCTGCGCGGCCTGCGGTTTCGAGGCACACCAGTACTTCTGGCACTGCCCCGGCTGCCAGGCCTGGGACAGCTATCCGCCGCGCCGCGTCGAAGAACTCTGATCACGTTTCTGAACAATGGTCACGTGGAGGCCGGCACGGCCTTCATGCGTCAACGCCCTGCTTTCGTGTCTCGTTGAGCGCGGGCCGACATTTCCGTCGGCTGTCACTCATCAACAAGATTCAGGGAGTTTTAATCACCATGTTCAAGAAGATCCTGGCTACCACGGCCATGCTGTTCGCGGTCGCATCGTTCGCCGCCGTCGACGTCAACAAGGGCACGGAAGCCGATCTCGACGGTATCAAGGGCGTCGGCCCGTCGATGTCCAAGCGCATCCTCGATGCACGCAAGACGGGCGAGTTCAAGGACTGGCCCGACTTCATGCAGCGCGTGAAGGGCGTGAAGGAGAAGAAGGCGGCCAAGCTCTCGGCAGAAGGCCTGACCGTCAACGGCAAGAGCTTCGGCGACGCGGCGCCCACCCCATCGAAGGGAGAGAAGGGAACGAAGGAAGCGAAGGCCGCCAAGCCCTGATTCCGCTTAGGTAGAAATATGCAAAGCCGCCTTCGGGCGGCTTTTTCATGCGCGCGAGCATGCACGCGATGGCAGGGAAAAGCCTCAGGAAGTGGCCCGGAATTTGCACGTAAGCTTCCTTTCGTTTTGCTTTCACTACATTCCGGAGCGAGTCAATGAATCACAAGTTCGGCATTGCCCTCGCGGGCCTCACCCTCGGCGCCGCTGCCTTCGCCCAGACCAAGTGGGACCTCCCCACCGCCTACCCGGCAACCAACTACCACACGGAAAACATCACGCAGTTCGCGAAGGACGTCGACGCGGCCACGGGCGGCAAGGTGAAGATCACGGTGCATGCCAACGCTTCGCTGTTCAAGGCGCCCGAGATCAAGCGCGCGGTGCAGAGCGGCCAGGCGCAGGCCGGCGAGATCCTGCTGGCCAACTTCGCCAACGAGAACCCGATCTACGCGCTCGACGGCGTTCCCTTCCTCGCCACCACCTACCCCGACGCCAGGAAGCTCTACGACGCATCGAAGCCCGCCATGGAGAAGCTGCTCGCGGCCCAGGGCATCAAGGTGCTCTTCGTGGTGCCGTGGGCGCCGCAGGGCATCTACACCAAGAAGGAAATCGGCTCGGTGGCCGATCTGCGCGGCATCAAGTGGCGTGCCTACAGCCCGGCCACAGCCAAGATCGCCGAACTCATCGGCGCGCAGCCGGTGCAGATCCAGCAGGCCGAACTCAGCGCGGCCATGGCCACTGGCGTGATCGAGAGCTACATGAGCTCCGGCTCCACCGGCTACGACACCAAGACCTACGAGCACATCAAGAACTTCTACGACACGCAGGCCTGGATCCCCAAGAACGCGATCCTCGTGAATGCCAAGGCCTTCGACGCGCTCGACGCGACCACCAAGGCCGCCGTCACCAAGGCCGCCGCCGATGCCGAGGCACGCGGCTGGAAGGTGGCCCAGGAGAAGAACGAGGAATACAAGCGCCTGCTCGCCGAGCGCGGCATGAAGATCCACAAGCCCTCGCCCAAGCTCGACGCCGACATGCGCCAGGTCGGCGGCATCATGCAGGCCGACTGGCTGAAGGTTGCCGGCGCCGACGGCGCCGCCATCGTCGACACCTACAAGAAGAAATGATGACGCCCCCACGCTCATCGCTTCGCGTATCGCTGCCCCCCGAGGGGGCGCAGGCCTCCCTTGGGGCGGCCCGGCGGGAGACCTGAGCGATGCGCCGATTCCTCGACCGCCTGTACGACGGTGCAGGCGCGCTGGGCGCGCTCTGCGTGTTCCTGATCTTCGTGCTGATGATCCTGGCCGGCGTGGGCCGGCAGATGAACTGGCATGTGAGCGGCCTCAACGACGTGGTGGCCTGGCTGTGCGCCGCCGCCGCGTTCTTCGCGATGGCGCATGCGTTCCGCCACGGCGACTTCGTGCGCGTGACGCTGCTGCTGGAAGCGGTGTCGCCCAAGGTGCGCCGCGCGCTGGACGTGACCTGCCTGCTGATCGCCGCGGTGTCGGTGGCTTACCTCACCTACTGGGCCACCAGCTTCACTTATGAAAGCTACGAGTTCGCCGAGATGGCGACAGGCCTGGTCGTCATTCCGATCTGGATTCCGCAATCGACCTTCGTGATCGGCTGCTGGCTGCTGCTGATCGCCATGATCGACGAGCTGGTCGGCGTGGTGCGCGGCGAGAAGCCCAGCTACCAGCGCGCCATCGAGGAGCGCCACGCGGCGGGCGACTTCTCATCCGACGTCTGAGCGCACACGACACAACGACAACAACAGCAAAGACACCCGATGTTCGAAAACCTCTGGATGGGCGCGCTGCTGCTCGCGATCATGCTGCTGCTCCTGGCGGGCGGCGTATGGATCGCGATGACACTGGCCATCGTCGGCTGGGTCGGCCAGGCCTTCTTCACCAACACGCTGCCGGGCAAGAACCTGTTCTCGGCCTTCTGGGAGAGCAACGCGAGCTGGGAGCTGGCGGCGCTGCCGCTCTTCATATGGATGGGCGAGATCCTGTTCCGGACCAAGCTCAGCGAGGAGATGTTCGAGGGCCTGCGCCCCTGGCTCAACCGCGTGCCCGGCCGGCTGATGCACACCACCATCCTCGGCTGCGGCGTGTTCGGCTCGGTCTCGGGCTCGTCGGCCGCCACCTGCGCGACCATCGCCAAGGTGGCGCTGCCCGAGCTCAAGCGCCGCGGCTACAACGAGAAGCTCGCCATCGGCTCGCTGGCCACCGCCGGCACGCTGGGCATCCTGATCCCGCCGTCGATCACCATGGTGGTGTACGCGGTGGCGGCCGATGCATCGATCATCCGCATCTTCCTGGCCGGCTTCCTGCCGGGCCTGCTGCTGATGGTGCTGTTCTCGGGCTACATCGGCTGGTGGAGCCTGCGCAACCCGGGCCAGGTGCCGCCCGCGGATCCGCCTACGACCTTCATGGAGAAGATCCGGCTGTCGGGCAACCTCATTCCCTGCGCGCTGCTGATCGTCTTCATCGTCTGGGTGCTGGTGGCCGGCTGGGCCACCGCCACCGAGTGCGCGGCCTTCGGCGTGCTGGGCTCGCTGGCCATCGCGGCCTGGGGCCGCAGCCTCACCTGGAAGAACTTCAAGGACGGCATCATGGGCGCCACGCGCACCAGCTGCATGATCATGTTCATCCTGGCCGGCGCCGCCTTCCTCACCAAGACCATGGCCTTCACCGGCATCCCGCGCGAGCTGGCGGAATGGGTCGACAGCATGCACCTGTCGCCCTACGCGCTGATCGGCGCGCTGGTGCTGGTGTACCTGGTGCTGGGCACCGCGCTCGACGGCATCTCGATGATCGTGCTCACCAGCGCGGTAGTGCTGCCCATGATCCAGAAGGCGGGCTTCGACCTGATCTGGTTCGGCATCTTCATCGTGCTGCTGGTCGAGATCGCCGAGGTCACGCCGCCGGTGGGCTTCAACCTCTTCGTGCTGCAGAACATGACCGGCAAGGACAGCAACGTGATCGCGAAGGCGGCGATCCCGTTCTTCTTCTGCCTGGTGCTGTGCATCGTGCTGATCACGCTGTTCCCGAGCATCGTGACGATCCTGCCGGACGTCGTGATGGGCCGCGAGAAGTAGCCCGGCCGGGCCGCCGCGCGGCTTGCGGATAATCGCGGCCATGCTGCTGAACGTCATCGTCATCTGTCTCGCCGCATGCGTCGGCGCCCTCATGCGCTGGGGCTTCGCCCTCTGGCTCAACCCCGGCGGCATCCTGCCCTGGGGCACGCTGGCCGTGAACCTGATCGGCGGCTATCTCATCGGCGTGGCCATCGGCGTGTTCAGCGGCCTGCCCGACATCAACCCCGCATGGCGGCTGATGGTCATCACCGGCTTCCTCGGTACCCTCACCACCTTCTCGAGCTTCTCTGCGGAAGTCGTGGGCATGCTGACCAGCGGCCGCGTCGGACTCGCAATGGGCACCATCGCGCTGCACCTGGGCGGTTCGCTGTGCATGACCTGGCTCGGCCTGCGCACGGTTCAGGCGTTCTCCTCCTGAATCGCATGAAAACCAGGTGAAAAACTGCCTTATGTCTTGCGGTTATAGATAAGGCTTTCCATAGGGTCGGCCGATAGAATCGACCCCAATGCCCCTGGTCTTTCTCGTCGCACTCCCCTTCATCGCCAGCGTGCTGGCCGCGTTGATGCCGTCCAACGCGCGCAACAGGGAGTCGACCCTCGCGGGGCTGGTCGCGCTGGGCTGCGCCATCCAGGCCGCATGGTTCTTCCCGCAGATCGCCAACGGCGGCGTGCTGCGGCAGCAGATCGAATGGCTGCCGGCCCTGGGCCTCAACCTCGTGTTCCGCATGGACGGCTTCGCATGGCTGTTCTGCATGCTGGTGCTGGGCATCGGCGCGCTGGTGGTGCTCTACGCGCGCTACTACATGTCGGCCTCCGACCCGGTGCCGCGCTTCTTCTCCTTCTTCCTCGCGTTCATGGGCGCGATGATGGGCGTGGTGCTCTCGGGCAACCTCATCCAGATGGTGCTGTTCTGGGAGCTCACCAGCCTGTTCTCGTTCCTGCTGATCGGCTACTGGCACCATCGCCGCGACGCACGGCGCGGCGCGCGCATGGCGCTCACCGTCACCGGCGCGGGCGGGCTGTGCCTGCTGGCCGGCGTGCTGGTGCTGGGCCGCATCACCGGCAGCTACGAGCTCGACAAGGTGCTGGCCTCGGGCGATCTCATCCGCGCGCACGAGCTCTACCCGGCCGCGCTCACGCTGATATTGCTCGGCGCCTTCACCAAGAGCGCGCAGTTCCCGTTCCATTTCTGGCTGCCGCGCGCCATGGCCGCGCCCACGCCGGTGTCGGCCTACCTGCACTCGGCCACCATGGTGAAACTGGGCGTGTTCCTGATGGCGCGGCTGTGGCCCGTGCTCTCGGGCACCGAGCAGTGGTTCTGGATGGTGGGCGGCGCCGGCGCCGTCACGCTGCTGCTCGGCGGCTTCATCGCGATGTTCCAGCGCGACCTGAAGGCGCTGCTGGCCTACTCCACCATCTCGCACCTCGGGCTCATCACGCTGCTGCTGGGCCTGAACAGCCCGCTCGCGGCAGTGGCGGCGGTCTTCCACGTGATGAACCACGCCACCTTCAAGGCGTCGCTCTTCATGGCGGCCGGCATCATCGACCACGAGACCGGCACGCGCGACATCCGCAAGCTCAGCGGCCTGATGCGGCTCATGCCCATCACCGGCACGCTGGCCATCATCGCCAGCGCCTCTATGGCCGGCGTGCCGCTGCTCAACGGCTTTCTCTCGAAGGAAATGTTCTTCGCCGAGACGGTGTTCATCCAGGCCACGCCGTGGGTCGACTCCAGCCTGCCGCTGATCGCCACGCTCGCCGGCATCTTCAGCGTGGCCTACTCGGCGCGCTTCGTGTTCGACGTGTTCTTCGGCCCGCCCTGCGGCGACGAGGTGCCCAAGCATCCGCACGAGCCTCCGCACTGGATGCGCGTGCCGGTCGAGCTTCTGGTGCTGGTGTGCCTGGTAGTGGGGGTGGCGCCGGCGTGGTCCGTCGGGCCGATGCTCGCGGCGGCCGCCACGCCTGTCGTCGGCGGCACGCTGCCCGAATACAGCCTGGCCGTGTGGCACGGCTTCAACCTGCCGCTGCTGATGAGCTTCGTGGCGCTGGCGGGCGGCGCCGCGCTGTACCTGCTGCAGCGCCGCCAGCGCGCGCGCGGCGGCCTCGAGAACACGCCGCTGCTGCACCGCTTCGACGGCCAGGTCATCTTCGAGCACCTCATCGCGCTGCTGAGCGAAGCCGGCCGCCGCAGCCGCCGCCTCTTCGGCACGAAGCGCATGCAGTGGCAGTTGCTGCTGCTGGTGGTGGTGGCCGTCGCGGGCGCAAGCGCTTCGCTGTGGCTCACGCCCGCCGCGCCCGGCACGCGCGAGCTGCTGCCCTTCTCGCCGATGTTCGCCATGACCTGGCTCATCGGCGGCACCTGCGCGGTGGCTGCCGCGTGGCAGGCCAAGTTCCACCGGCTGGCGGCGCTGATGCTGGCTGCGGGCGCGGGCCTGGTCTCGTGCGTCACCTACATCTGGTTCTCGGCCCCCGACCTTGCGCTGACGCAACTGGTGGTCGAGGCCGTCACCACCGTGCTGATCCTGCTGGGCCTGCGCTGGCTGCCGATGCGCAGCAAGGACGTGGTGCAGCCCGCGCGCGCACGGCTCAAGCCCTGGGGCCGCCGCGGCCGCGACCTGCTGATCGCCGCCATCGCGGGCAGCGGCATGGCTGCGCTGGCCTGGGCCATGATGACGCGCACCTTCCCGCAGAGCATCTCGCCCTTCTTCCTCGAGCGCGCGCTCACCGAGGGCGGCGGCACCAACGTGGTCAATGTGATGCTGGTCGACTTCCGCGGCTTCGACACCTTCGGCGAGATCACCGTGCTGGGCATCGTGGCGCTCACCGTGTACGCGCTGCTGCGGCGCTTCCGCCCCGCCATCGAATCGATGGCGCTGCCGATCCAGCAGCGGCTGCAGGCCGACGACGGCAGCAGCGACCTGCTGAACCCGCGCCGCGCCAAGGACACCGCCGTGGGCTACCTGATGGTGCCGGCCGTGCTGGTGCGCCTGCTGCTGCCGGTCTCGGTGCTGGTGTCGGTCTACTTCTTCATGCGCGGCCACAACGCGCCCGGCGGCGGCTTCGTCGCGGGGCTGGTGATGTCGGTCGCGCTGGTGCTGCAGTTCATCGTGTCGGGCACCGAGTGGGTGGAAGAGCACCTTCGCATCTACCCGCGCCGCTGGATCGCCATCGGCCTGCTTCTGGCGCTGGCCACCGGCGGTGGGGCGGTGATCTTCGGCTACCCGTTCCTCACCACGCACACCGCGCACCTGCACCTGCCATTGCTGGGCGAAGTGCACGTGCCCAGCGCCCTCTTCTTCGACATCGGCGTGTTCGCGCTGGTGCTCGGCGCCACCATGCTGATCCTGACCGCGCTGGCCCACCAGTCGATACGAAGCCACCGCTGGGCCGACGAGCAAAAAGAAAAAGAGGCGGAGGCGACCGCCACCGCCACCTCCGAGGGAGGAGCCGGCTGATGGAAATCGTGCTCGCACTCGCCATCGGCGTGCTCACCGGCTCGGGCGTCTACATGCTGCTGCGCCCGCGCACCTTCCAGGTCATCATGGGCCTGACGCTGATCTCGTACGCGGTCAATCTCTTCATCTTCAGCATGGGGCGGCTCAAGGTCGACAGCGAGCCGGTGCTCATCAAGGGCCTCACCGCCACGCTGGCCAACACGGCCGACCCGATGCCGCAGGCGCTGGTGCTCACCGCCATCGTGATCGGCTTCGCGATGACGGCACTCTTCCTCGTCGTGATGCTCGCCTCGCGCGGCATCACCGGCACCGACCACGTGGACGGTGAAGAACGGCAGGAGGCGGAGTGACGGAACTCTTCCATCTGCTCGACCGGCTGCTCGAGTTCAGCATGCCGCACCTGGTGGCGGTGCCGATCCTCGTGCCCATGCTCACGGCCGCGCTCATGCTGCTGCTGGGCGAGAACCGCCGTCGCACCAAGTCGGCCCTGAGCGTGGTCTCGGGCCTTGTCGGCCTGCTGGCGGCGCTGGCGCTGCTGCGCTGGGTGAACGCACCCGACACCGGCGGCGGCCCCGGCTCCATCGGCGTCTACCTGCCGGGCAACTGGCGCGCGCCCTTCGGCATCGTGCTGGTGGCGGACCGGCTCTCGACCATGATGGTGGCGCTCACCGGCGTGATCGCCTTCGCCGCGTCTATCTACTCCACCTCGCGCTGGGACCGCGCGGGCGTGCATTTCCATCCGCTGCTGCAGCTGCAGCTCATGGGCCTGAACGGCGCCTTCCTCACGGGCGACCTGTTCAACCTGTTCGTGTTCTTCGAGGTGATGCTCGCGGCCTCCTACGGCCTGCTGCTGCACGGCTCGGGCCGGCTGCGCGTGCAGGCTGGGCTGCACTACATCGCGATCAATCTCGCGGCGTCCTCGCTGTTCCTGATCGGCGCAGCCATCCTCTACGGCGTGACCGGTACGCTCAACATGGCCGACCTGGGCATGCGCATCGCCGAGCTCGCGCCGGGCGACCGCGGCCTGGTGCACGCGGCCACGGCGATCCTCTTCACCGCATTCTTCGCCAAGGCCGGCGCGTGGCCACTCAATTTCTGGCTGGTGCCGGCCTACAGCTCCGCAGTCTCGCCAGTGGGCGCGGTGTTCGCGCTGCTCACCAAATTGGGCGTCTACACCGTGCTGCGGCTGTGGACTGTGCTCTTCGCGCCCGACACCGGCGCGTCGGCCGCCTTCGGCCAGCCGGTGCTGGTGGGCGCGGGCATCGCCACGCTGTTCGTGGCGGCCTTCGGCATCCTCGGCACGCAACGGCTGTCGAACCTCGCGGGCTTCAGCGTGCTGATGTCGGCCGGCACGCTGCTCGCCGCGGTGGGGCTGGGGCAGCCGGCCGTGTGGGCCGGCGCGCTCTTCTACATGCTGAGCTCCACCCTCGCGGTGAGTGCCTTCTTCCTGCTGATCGACATGATCGAGCGCTGGCGCAATGCCGGCATGAGCGTGGCGCCGCACGAGGCCGCGGGCACCGCGCCCTTCCTGACCGAGGACCTGAGCGCGCTGAGCGATGTGAACCTCGATGACGACGCGCAGGCGCTCTATGGGCGGGCGATCCCGGCCGGCGTTGCCTTCCTCGGCCTGAGCTTCATGATCTGCACGCTGCTTCTGACCGGCCTGCCGCCGCTGTCGGGCTTCGTCGGCAAGTTCGCGATGCTCTCGGGGCTCATGGGTGGCAGCGGCGCGATCGGCGCGACCGGCTGGACTTTTCTGGTGCTGCTGATCGCCTCCGGCTTCCTCGCATTGATCGCGCTGAGCCGCACCGGCATCCGCCATTTCTGGACCCAGCCGCACGGCAACCTTCCCTCGCTGCCGGCGCTCGAGGTGCTGCCGGTGGCCGGGCTCATCGTCGCCTGCATCGCGCTCACGGTCTGGGCCGAGCCGGTGTTGCGCCACGCGATGGCTACCGCCGAGGGCCTGCGCACGCCAATGGCCTACCGCGCGGCAGTGATGGAGGCGCGGCAGGTTCCGAATCCGGTGCCGTCTGCCAAGGCCGAAGGAAAGGGCGCCACGCCATGAAACGCCTGATTCCCTCCCCGCCGCTTTCGCTGGCGCTGCTCGTCATCTGGCTGCTGCTCAACCAGTCGCTCGAAGCGAGCACGCTGCTGTCGGGCGTGCTGCTCGCCATTGCCGTGCCGCTGTTGACCCAGGGCCTGCGGCCCGCCACAGTGCGCATGCGCCGCCCCGGCGTGGCGCTGCGGCTGTGCTGCATCGTGCTCTACGACATGTCGGTGTCGGTGTTCGCGGTGTCACGCGCGCTGCTCACGCGCCGCAGCGAGCACATCCAGGCGAGCTTCCTGCGCATCCCGCTCGACATGCGCGATCCCAACGGGCTCGCGGTGCTCTCGATGATCATGTGCCTCACGCCCGGCACCGCCTGGGGCGAGGTGGCCTTCGATCGCAGCACCCTGCTGATCCACGTGTTCGACCTCGAGGACGAGGCGGCCTTCATCGCGCAGATCAAGAGCCGCTACGAACGTCCGCTGATGGAGATCTTCGAATCATGACGCCCATCCTTTTCTGGTCGCTCAAGTTCGCGCTGTTCCTGCTGGCGGTGGCCATGCTCTGCGCCGTCGCGCGCCTGCTGATCGGCCCTTCCGCGCAAGACCGCGTGATGGCGCTGGACTGCCTCTACATCAACGGCATGCTGATGATGCTGGTGCTGGGCATCGTCTACGCGAGCGACGTGTACTTCGCCGCCGCGATGCTGATCGCGCTGTTCGGCTTCGTGAGCTCGACGGCGATGGCCAAGTTCTTGCTGCGCGGGGAGGTGATCGAATGAACGATTTCATCTTGGGCCCGCTGCCGCTGTGGGCCGAGATCGTCACCGCCGTCTTCGCGGTGCTGGGCGCGGCCTTCGCCGCCATCGGCTCCTTCGGCCTGGTTCGGCTGCCGACCTTCTTCCGCCGCATCCATGCACCCACGCTGGGCGCCACCGGAGGCGTGTGGTCGATGACGGTCGCCACCATCGTGTACTTCTCGGTGCAGGGCCACAGCCTCTCGCTGCACGGCGTGCTGATCGTGCTCTTCGTGGCGCTCACCACGCCGGTCACCACCATCTTCCTGATGCGCGCCGCCTTGTTCCGCGAACGCCAGAAGAACGGCGACGTGCCGCCGCCCTCGCCTTCGGACCAGGGACCGATCCCGCCCTACGAAGGCTGATCGAAAAAAGGCTGCAGCGAGGTCACGCGGCCAGCAGCCGCTCCTTGGCCTGCGCCACTTCCATCTCGCGCGGCAGCGTCACCGCGTTCTTCACCGCGAGAATCTCCGCCATCACGCTCACCGCGATCTCCGGCGGCGTCTTGCTGCCGATGTAGATGCCGATGGGCCCGCGCAGCCGCGCGAGCGATTCCTCGGTCTGGTCGAAGTGCTCGATCATGCGGTCGCGCCGCGCATCGGCATTGCGGCGCGAGCCGATGGCGCCGACGTAGAAGGCATCGCTCTGCAGCGCTTCGAGCAGCGCGAGGTCGTCGAGCTTCGGGTCGTGCGTGAGAGCGACCACGCAGCTGCGGCGGTCGGGCCTGAAGGCGGTCACCGCGTCGTCGGGCATCTCGGTCGTGATCTGCACGCCGGGCAGCGACCAGGCTGTGCGGTACTCGGCGCGCGGGTCGCACAGCGTGACCGCGAAGCCGCTGAACTTGGCCATGGTGGCCAGGTACTCGGCGAGCTGGCCGGCGCCGATCAGCAGCATGCGGTACTCGGGGCCGAAGGTGTTGGTCAGCTCGGTGTCGTTCACCGTGAGCTCGTCGGGCGCCGTCGCCTCGGCAAGCCTCACCGCGCCGGTGGCGAGCGTCACCGTGCGCTGCATGAGCCTGCCTTGCTCCAGCTGCGCCACCAGCAGCTCGAGCGAGCCGGCATCGGGCGCGTACTCGAGCAGCAGCTCCAGCGTGCCGCCACAGGGCAGCCCGAAGCGGTGCGCCTCGTCGGCGGTGATGCCGTACTTCACGAGCGAGGGCGGCGAGCCCAGCGGTACGTTCTCGGCCTTTCCGTGGGCGTGGCTGTAGCGCGCGATCAGGTCGTCCTCGATGCAGCCGCCCGAGACCGAACCGACCACCGCGCCTTCTTCGGCCAGGGCCATGATCGAGCCCACCGGCCGGGGCGACGAGCCCCAGGTTCGCACCACCGTCGCCAGCAGCGCGCGCTTGCCGGCACGCCGCCAGTCGCGCAGCGTGCGAAGCACCATGACGTCGAGGTTTTCCATGACGGCAAGCCCCGCAGTTTCAGGCAGCGTCGCCGCCCGGTGCGGCGGGCGCGTCCTTGTCGTCCTTCTTGCCGAGGCCGATCTTCTTCATGAGGCCCGACATCATCCCGGCCTTCTCGGCAGGCGCCTCGGCGGCTTCCGCCGCGGGTGCGGGCGGCGGGCCGTAGCGGCTCTGCATCTCGGCCTCGAAGCGCTTGAAGAAATCGTCAGCGGTGGACTTGGCGGCGCCATCGATCAGGCGCTGTCCGAGCTGGGCGATCTTGCCGCCGACCTGGGCCTGCACGGTGTAGTCGAGCTCGCAGCCTGCGGCGGGAGCAGGCGGTGTGGCGGCATCCGCCTCGTGCGCGATGCCAGCGTCCGCCGGTGCAGCAACAGCAACAGCAACAGGCGCTTCAGCCGCCACGGGCTTGAGCGTGACGCTCGAGGAGCCCTTAGCGAACCCGGCCACGCCGCCCTGCCCTTCGAAGGTGAGCTTGTAGCCGTCGGGCGCCACGATGTCCGACAGCAGCACCTTGCCGTTGAACTTGGCCGAGACCGGGCCGATCTTGACCGCCAGCGCGACGCTGTACTGGTTGTCGCCCGTGAGCTCGAACTTGTCGCAGCCGGGAATGCACTTCTTCAATGTTTCCGGGTCGTTGAGCGCTTCCCAGGCCTGTTGTTGGGTGACGCCGAGGCGGCGGTTTCCGAGCATTTCCATGGTGGGTTTCCTTTGTCTTCCTTCCCGTGCGCCGCTAGCGGCCCGACCGCATCAGGGCGGCCAGGCTCGCTGCGAGCTGTTCGAGTGCGCTGAGATTGTGAACCGCCAGCATCGCGTCCGCTTGCCGGTGCAATACGGCGGCCCCACGCGCCAGAGGGGCGTAGCCCTCGAAGCGCAGCAGCGGGTTGAGCCACAGCAGGCGGCGCGAATGGCGCTTGAGCCACAGCAGCTCCTGCTCCAGCAGCGAGGGTTCGCCGGTGTCGAGGCCGTCGCTGATCACCAGCACCAGCGTGCGGCGGCCGGTCAGGCGGCGGGCATGCGCGCGGCGCAACTCGGCCAGCGAGGCGCCGAGCCGGGTGCCGCCCGCGAAGTCGTCGATGGCGAGGCTGGCGGCGCCCAGCATGGCGTCGGTGTCGGCCAGCCGGAAGGCCGGCGTCAGGTCGGTCAGCCGGGTGCCGAAGGCGAACACGTCGCGCCGGCCGGCCCGCCGGGTCGAGGCATGAAGAAAGGCCAGCAGCAGGCGTGCGTAGCGCTCCATCGAGCCGGAGACGTCGACCAGCACCAGCAGCGGCAACGGCTGCTCGCGCCGGGCGAGCCGGGGCAGCCGCATGATCTCGCCGCCGGTGCGCGCCGCCTCGTGCAGCACGCCCGGCCAGTGCATGCGCGCATGCTGCCGGCCCGCGTCGCCGGCCACGCGCAGACGACGCGACGGCAGCTCGGGAATGGGCAGGCGGATGTCGCGCGCGAGCCGCTCCACCAGCCGGTATTCGGCGGCGCCGAGCGCATTGAAATCGGCATGCTGCAGGCGCTGCCTGTCGCTCGACGTCATGGCGGCATCGAAATCGATCTCGCGATCGGGCTTTGCCGGCTCGACCGGCTTGGCGAGGGTGCGCGGCGCGCTGAGAGCCTCGCGCACGCGCGGGCGGCGCTTCGAGGGCTCGGCCTTGCCTTCTGCGCTCGGCAGCATCTGGGCGAGCAGCTTGTTGGCCAGTTCCGGGTCGCGGAACCAGGCATCGAAGAGTTCGCGGAACACCATGCGGTCCTGCTCGCGGCTGACCATCACCGCCTCCATGGCTGCGCTCAGGTCGAGCTTGTCTTCCACGCCCACCAGCGTGGCGGCCTCGGCGGCCAGCGCGATGCGCATGGCATCGGTGCGAACGCCCGCGCGGCGCAGCGCCCGGCCGAAGGCGGCGATGTTGCCCGCGAGCTTGCCGCTGCGGACGTCGCCGAGTTGCTGCACGCCGGTGGTGGCCATCGACAGCTCACGCCTCGGGCTTGAGCAGATCCGACGCCAGCTCCTGCGTCAGCGCGGCCACGTCGTCGCGCTGCTTGAACAGGATGCCTGCGGTGTCGACCACCACTTCGGGGTCAAGCTCGACGGTGTCGAGCGCGATCAGCGCCCTCGCCCATTCGACGCTCTCGGCAATGCCGGGCGCGCGCTGGAAGGCGTTGGCGAAAGGCGCCTCGCGCAGCCGCGCGACGAAGGCCGCCACCTGGGCCGACAGCTTCTCGCCGGCCTCGGGCACCTGCGCGCGCACGATGGCCAGCTCGCGCTCACGCTCCGGGTAGTCGAGCCAGTGATAGAGACAGCGGCGCTTGACCGCATCGTTGAGCTCGCGCGTGCGGTTGCTCGTGAGGATGGTGACGGGCGGCGCCACCGCGCGCACCGTGCCCAGCTCGGGAATGCTCACCTGGTATTCGCCCAGGTACTCGAGCAGGAAGGCCTCGAAGGGCTCGTCGGCGCGGTCCACCTCGTCGATCAGCAGCACGGCGCCGGGCAGCGGTGTCTGCAGCGCCTGCAGCAGCGGCCGGCGGATCAGGTAGTGCGGCTGGTAGACCTCGGCCTCCACGTCACGCGCCGCGCCGGTGGCCTCGGCTGCGCGCATGTGCAGCAACTGCGCTGCGTAGTTCCATTCGTAAAGCGCCTCGCGCTGCTCCAGGCCGTCGTAGCACTGCAGGCGCAGCAACTCGCGGCCCAGCGCCGTCGACAGCGCCTTCGCCAGCTCGGTCTTGCCGACGCCGGGCTCGCCTTCGAGCAACAGCGGGCGCTGCAGCTTCAGCGCGAGGAACACGGCCGTGGCCAGCCGGCGGTCGGCGAAGTAGCCGGCCTGCATGAGTCCGGCGGAAAGGGAGTCGATGCTCGGGAAGATCATGGCGAAGCGTAGCGGAAGACGCGAGGCTGTCGCGTCTTCCAGCAAGCGAACAGAGCGCCCCCGGGGTTCTTCAGCCCAGGGCCTTGGTGACTGCGCGTTGGGTCAGCACGCTGATCAGGTTGGCCCGATACGCGGCCGACGCATGCAGGTCGCTGTTCAGGTCGCTCGCGTCGATCTTCACGGCAGCGGCGGCCGCGGCGGTGAAGCTCTTGTTCAGCGCGTCTTCCAGCCCGGCATGGCGAAACACGCCGTTGCCCGCGCCGGTGATCGCCACGCGCACGCCGCTGTCGTACTGCGCGAGGAACACGCCGACCAGCGGGAAATTCGACGCCTTCTGGCGCAGCTTCTCGTAGACGGCGCGCTTCGGAACGGGGAAGCGGATCGCGGTGATCAGCTCGTCGTCTTCCAGTGCCGTGGTGAAGAGGCCGAGGAAGAAGTCGTCGGCGGCGATCTCGCGCTTCGAGGTGACGATGGTCGCGCCCGAGGCCAGCACCGCGCTGGGGTAGCACGCGGCCGGGTCGTTGTTGGCCACCGAGCCGCCGATGGTGCCCATCGCGCGCACCTGGCGGTCGCCGATGCGCGAGGCCAGGTCGGCCAGCGCCGGGTAGGCGGCCTTCACGTCGGCGTTGTTCGCCACGTCGAGGTGGCGCGACATGGCTCCGATGGTGATGGCATTGCCGTTCTTCGCGATGCCGGTGAGTTCCTTGATGCCGCTCAGGTCCACGAGCTGTTCGGGGGCCGAGAGGCGCAGCTTCATCGAAGCCAGCAGGGTCTGTCCGCCGGCCAGCGGCTTTCCGCCGGCGCCGATGAGCTTGGCCGCGTCGGCCACGGAAGCGGGCCGTTCGAGTGTGAAGGCGTACATGGCGTGATTCCTTCTTTGTTGTACTTAAGGGTTGGCGGCTGCGGCCTGCATCGCTTCCCAGACGCGGCTGGGCGAGGCAGGCATGTCGAAATCCTTGACGCCCAGCGGCGCCAGCGCGTCGAGCACGGCATTGATCACGGCCGGCGGCGAGCCGATGGCCCCGGCCTCACCGCAGCCCTTGGTGCCCAGCGGGTTGTGGGTGCACGGGGTGCACACGGTGTCGAGCTTGAACTGCGGGAAGTCTCCCGCGCGCGGCATGGCGTAGTCCATGAAGCTGCCGGTGAGCAGCTGGCCGGTTTCCTTGTCGTAGACGCAGTTCTCGAGCAGCGCCTGCCCGATGCCCTGCACCAGCCCGCCGTGCACCTGGCCCTCGACGATCATCGGATTGATGATGGTGCCGAAGTCGTCCACCGCGGTGAAGCGGTCGACCCTGACCTCGCCGGTCTGCTTGTCGACCTCGACCTCGCAGATGTAGGTGCCGCCCGGGAAGGTGAAGTTGGTCGGGTCGTAGAAGGCGGTTTCGTTCAGGCCCGGCTCGAGCTTGTCGAGCGGGTAGTTGTGCGGCACATAGGCCGTGAGCGCCACCTGGCCGAACGGGATCTTCTTGTCGGTGCCCTTGACCGTGAACTCGCCGTTGGCGAACTCGATGTCGGCGTCGCTCGCCTCCATCAGGTGCGCGGCGATCTTCTTGGCCTTGGTCTCGATCTTGTCGAGCGCCTTCATGATGGCCGCGCCGCCCACCGAGATGGAACGCGAGCCGTAGGTGCCCATGCCGAAGGGCACGCGGCCGGTGTCGCCGTGCACCACGTCGACGTTCTCGACCGGAATGCCCAGCCGCGCCGCCACGACCTGCGCGAAGGTTGTTTCATGGCCCTGGCCGTGGCTGTGCGAGCCGGTGAACACCGTCACGCTGCCGGTCGGGTGCACGCGGATCTCGCCGCATTCGAACAGGCCTGCCCGCGCACCGAGCGCACCCGCGATGTTCGACGGCGCGATGCCGCAGGCCTCGATGTAGCTCGAATACCCGATGCCGCGCAGCTTGCCCTTGCCCTCGCTCGCCGTCTTGCGCGCGGCGTAGCCGTCGACCTCGGCCAGCACCCGGGCCTTGTCCATGCAGGCGTGGAAGTCGCCGGTGTCGTACTGCAGCGCCACCGGCGTCTGGTACGGGAAGCTGCTGATGAAGTTGCGCTTGCGGATCTCGTCCTGCCCCAGGTTCATTTCCCAGGCGCAGCGCGACACCAGGCGCTCCAGCAGGTAGGTGGCCTCGGGCCGCCCTGCCCCGCGATAGGCATCGACCGGGGCGGTGTTGGTGAACCAGGCATCCACCTCGACGTAGATCTGCGGCGTGGTGTACTGGCCCGCCAGCAGCGTGGCGTAGAGGATGGTGGGCACCGCGGTCGAGAAGGTCGACAGGTAGGCGCCCAGGTTGGCGTCGGTATGCACGCGCAGCGCGAGGAACTTGCCGTCCTTGTCCATCGCCATCTCGGCGTGGCTCACGTGGTCGCGGCCGTGCGCGTCGGACAGGAAGCATTCCGAGCGCTCGGCCGTCCACTTGATGTTGCGGTTGAGCTGCCTGGCGGCCCAGGTCAGGCACACGTCCTCTGCATACAAGAAGATCTTGGAGCCGAAGCCGCCGCCCACGTCGGGGGCGATCACGCGCACCTTGTGCTCGGGCAGGCCCAGCACGAAGGCCGTCATGAGCAGGCGCTCGACGTGCGGGTTCTGGTTGGACACGTACAGCGTGTAGTCGTCGCTCGCCCGGCTGTAGCTGCCGATGGCCACGCGCGGCTCGATGGGGTTGGGCACCAGCCGGTTGTTGATCAGGTCGAGCTTGGTCACATGCGCCGCGCCGGCGAACACCGCGTCGACCGCGGCCTTGTCGCCCAGCGCCCACTTGTAGCACTGGTTGTCGGGCGCCTCGTCGTGCAGGGTGACGCCGCCGGCCTTCTTCGCCGCGTCGGCCACGCTCACGAGCGCGGGCAGCACCTCGTAGTCGACCACCACCGCCTCGGCCGCGTTCTTCGCCTGCTCGACGGTCTCGGCCACCACCATGGCCACGTGGTCGCCCACGTAGCGCACCTTGTTGATCGCCAGGATCGGGTGCATCGGCTCCTTCATGGGGGTGCCGTCGGGGTTGTTGATGAGCCAGCCGCAGGGCAGCCCGCCCATCTTTCCCTCGATGTCCTTGCCGCTGAAGATGCCGATCACGCCGGGCATCTTCAGCGCCTCGGCCGTGTCGACCGACTTGATGGCGGCGTGGGCGTGCGGCGAGCGCACGAAGACCGCATGGCTCTGGTTGGCCAGCGTGATGTCGTCGGTGTAGTTGCCGGCACCGGTCAGGAAGCGGTAGTCCTCCTTGCGCCGCAGAGCCTCGCCGATGTGCGGCAGGTTCGAGAAGTCGGAAGCGCCCATGATGTCACTCCCTTCAAGCCATTGCGGTTGTCTTGACGGGGGTGCCCGAGGCCATCGCCTCGCCGCCCATCTTCACTGCCTTCACGATGTTCTGGTAGCCCGTGCAGCGGCACAGGTTGCCGTCGAGCAACTCGCGGATTTCCGACTCGCTCGACTTGGGGTGGTGGGTGCACAGGTCGATGGCGCTCATGACCATGCCGGGCGTGCAGAAACCGCACTGCAGGCCGTGGCATTCCTTGAAGGCCGCCTGCATGGGGTGCATGGTGCCGTCGGCCTCGGCGATGCCCTCGATGGTGGTGATTTCTGCGCCGGCCGCCTGGGCCACCAGCACGTTGCACGACTTGACTGCACGGCCGTTCACGTGGACGGTGCAGGCGCCGCACTGGGCGGTGTCGCAGCCGACGTGGGTTCCGGTGAGGTGGAGGTGCTCTCGGAGAGCGTGGACCAGGAAGGTGTTGGGAGGAGCGTCGACCGTGACCTGACGGCCGTTGACCTTGAAAGCGACCTGCATTTGGCTGTCTCCGTAAAAGGTGATGGCTGTTTCAGCGAAAGCATCTTGGATGCCGACCTTTCGCACTATCCTAGGCAAAACCCTTGACACTTGCACAGACCGCGCGAAATTCTCAAAATGAAACAGCTTGCCATCCGGCGGGCCAGGAAAAGCCTGCATACATGCGCGAAAAACCACGATGTCTGTATCAATCGTTTCGCCGCCTCCTGAGCGTTCCCTGGCCATCGCCCAAGCCCGCCGCGAACTGATCGAAGGCGAGTCGCCCGTACGGGCTCGCGGGGCCGACTGCATCGATTCGTGGATCACCCGCTCCTGGCAGCGCTGCATCGAGGCCGGGCACAGCCCGCGGCAGCGCGTCAGCTTCGATCCGGTGAGCCGGTCGGCCAGCATCGACATCGCCGAGCGCAACCGGGCGCTGGTCTCGGCGGCCCGACCGGTGATCGACCAGCTCTCCCGCGCCATCGCCGACACCCGCTACTTCGCCGTGCTGACCGATGCCGACGGCATCGTGGTCGACGTGGGCAGGCTACCCGACGGTACCGACGCCGCCACCCGCTATGCGCGCGACCTCGCGCGCATTGGCGTCGACCTGTCGGAGCGCGCCATCGGCACCAGCGCCATCGGTACCGCGCTGGCCGAACAGGAATCGGTCTGGCTGCACCGCGGCGAGCATTTCTTCGACGACACCAGCGTCTACAGCTGCGCCGGCGCGCCGCTCTTCGGTCCCCGGGGCGACTGCATCGGCATGCTCGACCTGACCGGCGTGCAGGTGGTCGAGCGGCCCGAACTGCGCCACCTGGCGACCCTTTCCGCGCGCAGCATCGAGAACATGCTGGTGATGCGCGAGCCCTGCGAGCTGCTGCTGCGCCTGGCCTGGCCGGGCAACTCCGGCAGCGAGGCCACCGAAGGCCTGCTGTGCATCGACGCCGTGGGCAACGTGACGGGCGCCAACGCGGCGGCGCGGCAGATGCTGCACCAGCCGTTGCCGCGCAGCGAGCATGCGCTGAACTTCAACGACCTCTTCGCGCTGCCGCTTCACATGATGTTCGACGCGGCCCGCCGCGGCGACGCCGTGCTCGAGGTGCCGCTCTGGTCGGGCCTGCGGGTGCAGGTACGGCCCCAGCGCGGCGGCAACGGCAGCACGGCGCCCGCAAACGTTTCCGACAACCGGCCGCGGCTGCGCGACGTGGAAACCGCGCTGATCCGCAAGGCGGTGGCCGATGCGCGCGGCAACGTGGCCGAGGCCGCGCGGGCCCTGGGCATCAGCCGGGCGACGGTCTACCGCAAGCTGTGGCGCGGACGGCCCGCCGGCGCGCCGGACTGAGCTCGCGGCTGAAGGCCCGGCCGTTCATCCCTCGTTCAGTTTTCTTCGCTCAGGCGCCGACCGGCACCTTGTCCAGGAAGCCCGTCACCGAACACAGCTTGCCCGAGTCGACCTGCGCGAAGTCGGTGCCCTGGATCAGGTCTTCCGCA
Organism: Variovorax sp. YR750; assembly: GCF_900109805.1. Classification (NCBI taxonomy): domain Bacteria; kingdom Pseudomonadati; phylum Pseudomonadota; class Betaproteobacteria; order Burkholderiales; family Comamonadaceae; genus Variovorax; species Variovorax sp. YR750. Next base: position 240,281 of record NZ_FOBJ01000005.1, on the reverse strand, counting down.
CCGCTCGGCCCGAGCGTCCACGAGAAGCGCAGGTGGTCGCCGTGCGCATCCGCCTTGCCGAGCAGGTTGAAGCGGAAGCCCGGGTAGCGCTGGTGCACCGCGCCGACCAGCGCGCTGATCTGCTCGTGCCCGCTGGCCTGCGCGATCGGGTCGACGTAGTGCGCGTCGGTGGTCCATCCGGCTTCGATGAGCGCCGCGCGGCGCGCCGCGTCGGTTTCGTTCCAGACGGCGATGTAGCGTTGGGCAATGGCGGTGGCGTCGTGTGCGGCGGTGTTCATGATGACCATTCCTTTCGGTGTTCAGACCCGCAACATCGCGGGGTGAAGGAATGGTCGCGTCGCACGCGATTCGCGTCGATGACCTCTCAGGTCATGGGATCCGGCTGCCGTAGCGGATGCTCTTGAGCACGCCGTTCTGGAACAGCAGCATCGTCTCGAACTGCCCCGAGCCAGGCCGGTAGGTCCACTCCTCGCTCTGGTCGCAATTGCTGTTGTTGTTGACGATGACGGTCTTGCTGCCGGTCGAGGAAGCCGGCGGCACGATCACCTGCGGGTTCGGGTCGGGCTTGGCGCAGAAGTTGTCCTTGAACACCGGCTCGCCGCACTTCTGCAGGATGGTGAACTTGGAATCGCCCTTCTGCGCGAAGTCGCGATTGCAGTTGAGTGTCTGTGCCTGCGCCGGCGCGACGAACGACAGTGCGGCCAGCAAGGCGGCGGGAATGAACGGAGATCGCTTCACGGTGTTTCCTGTGTCTTGTGCGAGCGATGGTAGTGACATTCCGGCGCCGAACCTGAAGCCAAGACCCCGTCAGACCGCGTCGAGCGGGAACACCGGCCTCCTTACCTTGCTGAACGGGAACAGGCTGTAATCCGAACTGGTGACACCGGGGCTGTCGCACTCCACCAGCGCGGCCGACAGCGGCTCGAACACGGGCCGGCAGTACATGCGCGACTTGAGCAGCAGAAAGCGTTCATTCCGCGGATCGAGCCCCGCGCACTCGAAAACGCCGATGTCCCACGGCTCCTGCGTGCGCTCGGTCACCACGATTCGCGCCGCGCCCGTGTCGAAGAGCACTGTGCGCCCCATGCTGCTGCGCTGGCCGGTGTAGGTGGGGCCGGTGATCACGTACTCGCCGTCGGAGATGGCGCGCACCGTGCCCGTCAGGCGCACCGGCGTCTTCTCGAGGCCGATGCCCGCGAGCGAGACCTTGTTGCCGAGTGCCACCGTCGCCTGCGCGCCCTCGCCCGCCGCGATGAGTTGCGCCACGGCCTCGGGGTCGCACAGCGGCCCCACGCCGATGCCGTGCAGGCCCTGCGCGAGCGCTTCCTGCAGCACGTCCATGGTGTCGCAGCTGCCGCCCGACATGCAGTTGTCGCCGTGGTCGAGCAGCAGCACCGGGCGCGTCGCGCCTTCGGCAATCAGCTTGGCGCGTGCGACCGACTCCGCCAGCGGCTCGCTGCGGTAGACGAAGGCTTCGCGCTCCGCCCACATCTGCGCGGCGATGCGGTCGGCCGTGGCCTGCGCGCGCTCGGGCGAATGCGCGTCGACGACGATCACGCTCATGCACGGCGCCTCGATGTCCGACAGCGAGAAGCCGGCCAGGATCGACACCGCCAGCGATTCCGACTTCTCGGCCTCGCAAGCCGCTTCGATCGCGCGCTTCATCGCGCCGGTGAAGGAGGCGCTGCGCAGCGTGTGTGCCATCAGCGGCAGCCGGTGCCAGCGCATCGCAGGCTTGCTGCGGCCGGCCAGCAGGTCGAGCAGCAGGCGGCCGGCGTGCTCGCCGGTCTCGTACATGTCGACGTGCGGATAGGTCTTGAAGCCGACGATGACATCGGCGTTCTCCACCATCGCCGGCGTGACGTTGGCATGCAGGTCGAGCGCCACGCCGATGGGCACGCCCGGCGCCGCCGCACGCAGGCGCAGCAGCAGGTCGCCTTCGCCGTCGGCGCTGTTCTGCGCCACCATCGCGCCGTGCAGGTCGAGCAGGATGGCGTCGCAGCCCGGGGCCGCGTCGACGATGCGTTGCGTCAACAGGTCGTAGGCCCGTGCATCGACCGGCCCGCTCGGATTGGCCGAGGCCGACACCGGCGTGACCACTTCAGCGCCTGCCGCCTCGGCCAGTTCGATGAAGGCCGACATCGCGGTGCGCATGCCCTTGTTGTCCTTGTAGGCCTGCTCGCCGAAGGTCGGGCCGTCGGGCCCGAAGGCCGCGAGCGGCGTGGGCACCGGCGAGAAGGTGTTGGTTTCGTGGTTGAGACGTGCGATCAGTACTTTCATTGCGCAAACTTTCCACCGCTGGCCAGCATGGTGATGTCGCCGAAGCTGGAGCCGTTGCGGTTGTCGGGCCTGAAGGCGAGCGTGTATCCGCCCAGGTCCATGGGAGGCGAAGTCTCGATGCTGCGCCGCAGCGACTCGGTGGTCACCGGCCCCTTCACGCGCTGCAGCGCTTCCGCGAATGCCTTGGCCGTGATGTAGCCCTCCAGGCCCAGGAGGAGCCCTCGCCCTCGCTGCCCGCGCTCCTGCGCGCGCGCTGGTATTCGTCGACGATGGGAAAGCGGGTCTTCCAGAACGGCGGCATCACCTGCGACAGCACGATGCCGCGGCTCTTGTCCCCCAACTCCTTGTAGAGCAGGAAGGAGCTGGCCACCGAGTTCGTGTAGATCTGCGGATGCACCGGCGCCGCGACCAGCGCGCGGATGACGTTGATGGCCGGCATGCCCGCCGCGATGACGTACACCGCCTGCGCGCCGCTGGCGATGACCTGCTGCGCGGTGCGCGCCGGTTCCTTCTCCTGCGGATCGAAGCGCAGCGACAGCACCGGGGACAGCCCGTTCTTCTGCAGCGCCTCCAGCGCGTCCTTCTCGATGCCCTTGCCGTAGGCGTCGTCGCTCGACACGACGGCGATGCGCACCACGCCCACCGTCTTCAGGTGGTTCATCACGCGGTGCACCTCGTCGGCGTACGACTCGCGCACGTGGTAGATCGGCACCTTCGGCCCGCGCAGCACGGCCGCGCCGGTCAGCCCGCCGAAGATGAAGCTGTCGTACTTCGCCGCGACGGGCACCATGGCCGCGCCGATGCCCGTGCCCATGGTGCCGAAGAGGCAGACCACGCGGTCGGTGCCGAGCAGCTTCTCGGCGTTGGCCGCCGCCTTGTCCGGCGCGTAGACATCGTCGTAGGTGATCAGCTTGACGGGCCTCCCGCCGACGCCGCCGGCCTTGTTCAGCTGGTCGAACAGCAGCTTCTGGCCTTCCATGAACGCCAGGCTGTTCGGCGCCAGCGGTCCGGTCAGCACGGCGGACTGGCCGACGAGGATGGGCTCGGCGGCCGGCGTCGCCGCGGCCCACGCCAGGGTCAGCGCCGCGAGGGCAAGACGCCAGGCCTTCACGACGCGACTCCCGCGGTCTGCAGCATCGCCTGCAGCAGCACGTTGCAGCCGGCTTCGAGATGGTCGGGCTGCGCGTCCTCGATCTCGTTGTGGCTGATGCCGTCGAGGCAGGGCACGAAGATCATGGCCGCAGGGCACACGCGCGCGAGGTACACAGCGTCGTGACCCGCGCCGCTGATCACGTTCATCCATGTCATGCCCTGCGCCTGCGCCGCATCGCGCACGGCCGACACCAGCTTCGGCGTGAAGGGCTGCGGCGGGAAGTACACGACCTGCTCCACCGAGATCTCGACCTTGGCCTTCGCCGCGATGCGCTGCACGGTTTCCTTCAGCGCGGCGTCGAGGGCCGAGAGCACCACGTCGTCGGCCGCGCGCAGGTCGACGCTGAGCTTCACGCGGCCCGGGATCACGTTGCGCGAGTTCGGATACGCGTCGATCCAGCCGACCGTGCCGCGCCCATGCGGCGCATGGGCAAGCGCGATGCGGTTGACCTCGATCACGAGCTCGGAGGCGGCGAGCAGCGCGTCCTTGCGCAGCTCCATCGGCGTGGGGCCGGCATGGGCTTCCATGCCTTGGACCACCACGTCGTACCAGCGCTGGCCCAGCGCGCCCTCGACCACGCCGATCACGCGCTCGTTGGCTTCGAGCACGGGGCCCTGCTCGATGTGCGCCTCGAAGTACGCGCCCACGGGCGACGCCGTTGCCGAGGCCGGCGTGCTTCCCGCGTAGCCGATGGAGGCCAGTGCCTCGGACACGCTCACGCCGTCGTTGTCGCGCTGCGACAGCGCATGCTCGAGCGTGAAGGCGCCGGCGAACACGCCGGAGCCCATCATCACGGGCACGAAGCGCGAGCCTTCCTCGTTGGTCCACACTGCCACTTCGAGCGGCGCCTCGGTCTCGACCTTGGCGTCGTTCAAGGTGCGGATCACTTCGAGCCCGGCGAGCACGCCGTAGTTGCCGTCGAACTTGCCTCCCGTGGGCTGCGTGTCGATGTGGCTGCCGGTGGTGATGGGCGGCAGCGCGTTGTTGCGGCCGGCGCGGCGCGCGAAGATGTTGCCGACGGCGTCCACGCGCACCTCGCAGCCTGCCTCGCGGGCCCAGCGCGAGAACAGGTCGCGCCCCTGGCGGTCGAGGTCGGTCAGTGCGATGCGGCAGACGCCGCCTTTCTCGGTGGCGCCGAGCTGCGCCAGTTCCATCAGCGAGTTCCAGAGCCGCTGGCCGTCGATGCGGAGTTCGTCGTGTGAGTTTTTCATGGCTTTTCCAGGAAGAAGGAAGGGACTGCGGGAAGCCTCAAGCAAGGCCCACGCCCAGGTAGCGGTCTTTCACTTCATGGTCGGCCATGAAGGCTTCGTTGCCGGCCTCGTGCACGATCACGCCCTGCTCCACGATGTAGTGGCGGTCGGCCAGCTGCACGCAGACTTCGAGGTTCTGCTCGACCAGCAGGATCGCCACGCCCGCGGCCTTGATGGTCTTGAGCTGCACCACGATCTCCTCGACGATCACCGGCGCCAGGCCTTCGACCGGCTCGTCGAGGATCAGCAGGCGCGGGTGGTTCATGAGCGCGCGGCCGATGGCCAGCATCTGCTGCTCGCCGCCCGAGAGCTGCCCGCCGCCGTTGCGCCGGCGCTCCTTCAGGCGCGGAAAGATGCGGTAGATGTCGGCCAGCTGCCAGGGCGACTGGCGCCGCAGGCCGAGCAGCAGGTTCTCTTCCACCGTCAGCAGCTTGAAGATGCCCCGATGCTCCGGCACCAGGCACACGCCGCGCGTGGCGATGCGGTGCGCCGGCATGCCCGCGATGTCGGCGCCCTGAAAGCGCACGCGCCCGCTGGTGGGCGCGACCGCGCCAGCGATGCTCTTGAGCGTGGTCGACTTGCCCGCGCCGTTGCGCCCCAGCAGCGTGACCAGCTCGGCCTCGCCCACGGTCATCGACACGCCCTGCAGCACGTGGCTCTTGCCGTAGTGCGCGTGCAGGCCCTCGACTTCAAGGATGTTGTTCATGCCTTGCCTCCGGTGATCATGTTGCCCAGGTAGGCGGTGCGCACGCGCGCATCGGCACGGATGTCGCCCGGAAGCCCCTCGGCGAGCACGCGGCCCAGCTGCATCACGGTCACGGTGTCGGAGATGTCCATCACGATGTTCATGTTGTGCTCGATGAGAACCACGGTGTGCGCGTCGCGCAGGCCGCGGATCAGCTGCTTCATGTCGTCGAGGTCGTCGATGCCCATGCCCGAGGTCGGCTCGTCGAGGAAGATCGCCTTCGGCCTTGCGGCCAGCGCCATGCCCACTTCGAGGCGGCGCTGCTGGCCGTGCGAGAGCTCGCCGGCCGGCGTGTTGGCCAGGCGTTCCAGCCCGATGCGCTGCAGCACCTCGTCCACGACCTGCGTGCGGGCCAGCTCGCCGACCGGCGCCCGCCAGCAGTTCATGGCCTGGCGCGGCGAAATGCCCTGCGCCGCCACGCGCAGGTTCTCGCGCACCGGCAGGCTCGCGAACAGCGCCGTGACCTGGAACGAGCGCGCCATGCCACGCTGCACGCGCTTGTGATCGGGCTCGCGCGTGACGTCGTGGCCGTCGAACAAAATGCGCCCGCCGGTGGTCATGCCGGTGCCGGTGAGCATGTGGAACAGCGTGGTCTTGCCTGCGCCGTTGGGGCCGATCACCGAGTGCACGGTGTTGCGCCGGATCTTCAGGTCGACCCCGCCGAGCGCGGCGAACTTGCCGTAGTGCTTGGTGACGCCGACGGCTTCGATGAGAACGTCGCTCATGCTTTTTCTCCTTGCGCGGCAGGCGAGACAGGAGCAACAGGCGCGGCCGGAGCCGCCGGCGTCTTGCGGAAGATGCGTTTCCAGGCGCCCTCGCCCAGCCCCCAGAGCCCGCGCTGCATGCCGATGCTCACGCCGATCAGCAGCAGCCCCAGCAGCAGCAGCCAGCGCGGCCACAGCGTGGAGAGCCAGTCGGCCAGCAGTACGTAGAAGGCCGAGCCCAGCACCGAGGCGAACAGATTGCCGGTGCCGCCGATCACGGTGATGACCAGGATCATCTCGCTCGTGTGGTACTCGGCGTTCGACAGCGGCGCGATGCCGGTCATCATGGCGTGCAGCCCGCCCGCGAGGCCGGTGACGGCGCCCGAAATCACGAAGGCCAGCAGCTTGAAGCGCTTGAGGTCGTAGCCCACGGCGGCGGCCCGATCCTCGTTGTCGCGGATGGCGAGCAGCGTGCGCCCGAAGATCGAGTCGGTCACGCGCAGCAGCAGGCCGAAGGCGATCAGGAAGATCACCGCGACGAAGGCGTAGTACTTCCACGGCGTGTCCATGAAGCCGGGGCGTGGCACGTCGAGCAGGCCGTTGTCGCCGCCCGTGAGGTCGGTCGCGGTGTAGGCGATGAAATAGAACATCTGCGCGAAGGCCAGCGTGAGCATCACGAAGTAGGTGCCGCGCTGGCGGATGGCGACCCAGCCGACCACCGCCGCGCCAATCGCACCCATGGCCATGGCCGCGAGCAGTGCGAGCGGCATGGGCAGGTGCAGGCGCGTGAGCAGGATCGCGATGGTGTAGCTGCCCAGCCCGAAGAAGATGCCCTGCCCGAAAGACAGCAGCCCGGTGTAGCCCAGCAGCAGGTTGCAGCCCAGCGCGGCCAGCGCGTAGATCAGCACCTCGCTCGCGAGCGAGCCCGAGCTCAGCACCAGCGGCAGGCCCAGCGCGGCGATGAGCGCCAGAAGGAAAGTGATTTTTCTCGGCATGGCTTGTCCGTTCATGCTTTTCGGCCGAGCAGGCCATGCGGGCGCAACAGCAGCACTGCCGCCATCGCGATGTAGACCATCAGGCTCGCACCCGGCGGCCAGATGGTGCTCATGAGGCTTTGCACGATGCCGATCAGCAGTCCGCCCACGAGCGCGCCGCCGAAGCTGCCGAGCCCGCCGATCACCACGACCACGAAGGCCACGGCCAGCGCTTCCACGCCCATGAAGGGCTCGGCGCCGCGGATGGGCGCGGCCAGCACGCCGGCCAGCGCCGCCGTGGCCGCGCCGAGCGCGAACACCAGGCTGAACACGCGGAACACGTTGATGCCGAGCAGCGACACCATCTCGGTCGACTCGCTGCCCGCGCGCACCGCGCTGCCCAGGCGCGTGCCCTCGAGCACCCACCACAGCAGCACCGCGAGCACGGCGGTGAAGCCGATCACGAAGAGCCGGTACTTGGGATAGACGAACGAGCCCCACATGACCACGCCCTGCAGCAGGTCGGGCGTGGCGACGCTGTTGCCCAGCGGGCCCCAGAACACGATCACGATCTCCTGCACCGCGAGCGCGAGGCCCACCGTGACGAGGATGTGGAACTCATGCGCCTTGGCGTACACGCGGCGCAGCAGCAGCTTCTCGGCCAGCCAGCCCAGCGCGCCCACGAAGAGCGGCACCAGCACCAGCGCGAGCCAGAAGTTCATGCCCCATTGAAGGGCCTGGAAGCAGAGATAGGCGCCCAGCAGGTAGAAGGCCCCGTGCGCGAAGTTCACGAAGCGCAGCAGGCCGAACACGATGGACAGGCCGACCGCCAGCAGGAAATACAGCATGCCGATGCCGATTCCGTTGATGGTCTGTAGCAGGTAGACGGACATGGGAGTCGAGAGGTACGCGCAGGTACGTGCGGGCGGACCGGGGCCCCGCCGCACACCGAGCGGGTGCGGGCGAAGGCATCGGTCCGGGCGGCGTCAGGCCAGCTTGCAGCCGGTCTTGTCTACCGGGAGGAAGGACTTGCCCGAACTGACCACGTCGACGTAGTCCGCCGCGTCCTTCATCTTCGACTTGGCCTTGCCCTTGAGCAGGTAGTAGTCCTTCACCACCTGATGGTCGGCCTTGCGGATTTCCTCGCTGCCGGTGAGCCCGTCGAACTTCATGCCCTCGAGCGCGGCGATGACCGCCTTCTGGTCGACCGAGCCGGCCTTCACGATGCCGTCGATCAGGATCTTGGTGCAGATGTACGAGCCGGCAAGGCTGTAGTTGGGCACGATCTTGAGCTTGTCGGCGGTGCGCTTCACCAGGTCCTTGTTGAGCGGCGTGTCGGCGGTGTGCCAGTACTGCGCGCCGAAGTAGACGCCGTCGCACAGGTCGGCGCCCAGTTCGTCGAACTGCTCGAGCCCCGAAGCCCACGCCATCAGGATCGTCATGTTCTTGTGCATGCCGAAGCTCACGGCCTGGCGCAGCGCGGCCGACGACTGCGCGCCGAAGTTCAGCAGCAGCAGCACGTCGGGCTTGGCGGCCATGGCGTTGGTGAGGTAGCCGCTGAACTCCTTCTCGGTGAGCGAGTGGTAGCTGTTGCCCACGTGCTCGATGCCCTTCTCCTGGAAGATGTTCTTGGCGGCACTCAGCAGGCCGTCGCCGAACACGTACTGCGGCGTGATGGTGTACCAGCGCTTGGCCTTCGGCATGGAGGCGATCAGCGGGCGCACCGTCTGTTCGATCGCGCCGAAGGTGGGCACCGACCAGCGGAAGGTGGCGGGGTTGCAGTCCTTGCCGGTGATCTCGTCCGCGCCGGCGGTGGTGATGAAGAGGCCGCCGGCCTTCTCGGCCTCCTTGCCCATGGCCAGCGCTTCCGACGACAGGATGCCGCCCGCGAAGAACTTCGCGCCCTGCTGCTGCGAGGCTTCCTGCACCTTGCGCACGGCCGTGGCCGGCTTGCCCTCGGTGTCGAGCACCGTGTAGGCCAGCGGGCGCTTCAGCACGCTGCCGTACTGCTCGATGGCCAGCTTCATGCCCAGGTCGGCGAACTTGCCGTTGGCCGCGAAGGCGCCCGACATCGGGACCGGGCAGCCGAAGCGGATCGCCTCGGCCGATTGTGCGAAGGCGGCGCGGCCCGCGAGCAGCGAGGCGGGGGCAGCCGACAAGGCGGCCAGCTGAAGAAGTTGTCTGCGTTGCATGAGTTCTCCGGTCGTGGTGGGAAGTAAGGAAAAGGGACGCCAGCGATCGCGGCGAATTTAAGCGGATAAATTGGATTAATATGTTGGTAAAAACCCGCTAGCAACAGCCGTGCCAAAATCTGCGGCGCGCCCCTTGGGGCCCAATACCTGCTTACAGGTCACCTTCTGTTTTTCCATCGCTCCGAACGCATGAATTCGTCTCCATCTGATCGTGAAATGCCGCGGAACCGGCTTTGCCGGGCCGCTGGCATTGCCCCCGGCGAGGGGATGGGCGAAACGACACGAAGTGCGCGCAGCCTGGGGGTGAGCAAATGAAAGTGGGGCAGAACCGTCCCAAGCGGCAAAAGCTCTCGGACGTCATCGTCGAAGACGTCAAGCGCTGGATCGTGGCGGAGCGCAAGCAGCCCGGCGACCGGCTACCGAACGAGAAGGAACTGATCGAGCTCTTCGGCTATTCGAAGAGCACCGTGCGCGAGGCGCTGAAGGCGCTGGAGGTGCGCGGCCTGATCTCCATCCGCACCGGCCCCGGCGGCGGGGCCTACCTGCAGCAGGTGTCGGTCGAGCACGCCTCGGAGCCGCTGCGCAACTTCCTGCACTTCCACCATCTCGACGGCCATCACATCTACCAGCTGCGCAAGGCGCTGGAGCCCGAGCTCGCCGTGAGCGTGGTGGGCAAGCTCACGCCGGAGCAGTTCGAGAAGCTGGAAGAGAACGTGCGGCTGTGCACGGTCGAGCCGACCGGCGAGGACGAACTGCGCGCCCAGCGCGAAGCCGAGCTGGCCTTCCACACCATGCTGGCGGAGAGCTGCCCCAATCCGGTGCTCTCATTCATGTGCCGCTTTCTCAACGACCTGCTGCGCGACCTCGTCGTCTACAAGAAGGCGCTCGACCACCATCACTTCGGCGAAGCGAACGTCGACTACCACACGCAGCTGCTGGCCGCCTACCGCAGGGAAGACGCCGACGAGGTGCGCCGGCTGATGACCGAGCACATGGTCGACGCCGAGCAGCACATGCACGAGATGGAGGCGCACATCGGCGCCAAGCACCTGCTGCTGCCGAGCGGGCAGCGCTGACCCGCTGACCGCTACTTCCGGTGCGCCTGCTCCAGGCACGCCTGGAACGCCAGCACCGCCCGCGACGGCTTCGGCGAGCGCCGCAGCAGGCTGACGAAGCGGCACGCGTAGTTGAAGCGCGCCGGCAGCACCGCCTTCATGAGCCCGCGCTCTTCGAACACCTGCGCGTAGTGGTCGGGCAGGAAGCCCAGGAAGCGCCCCGAGAGAATCAGCGTCGCGATCGCCTCCTGGTCGAAACCCGTGGCCATGCGCGACAGCTTCGCGCGGTGGCTCAGCTCCATGTTGGGCGAGTGGTAGCCCAGCCCCGCGAAATGATGTTCGCGCAGCCGGGCCCAGGTGAGCTTGTCGTGGCTCACGCCGAAGAGCGGATGCCCCGCGCCGCAGTACAGCAGCATGGTCTCGTCGAACAGGTCGGCGTAGACGAGGCTCTTGGAGGCGCGGTGCGCCGGAATGATGCCGATCTGGAAATTGCCCTCCAGCACCCCCTGCTCGATGGCGTTGATCGAGCCCACGTGCACGGCAAGCCGCACCTCGGGCGCGATCTCGGTGAAACGCGCGATCGCCTCGCCGATGCGGGCCTGCGGATTGGTCGCGGTCTTGTCGAACAGCGCCACGTCGAGCTGCCCGCCCATGCGGTTGTGGATGTCGTCGATGCTGCCGCGGAAGGCGTCGACCGAGGCCAGCAGGCGCAGCGTCTCGTCGTACACGCGCTGCCCCTCGGCCGTGAGCGCGAAACCCGCCCTGCCCCGGCGGCACAGCACCAGTCCGAGGCGCGTTTCCAGGTCCTTCACGTGGCGGCTCACGGTGGAGGTGCCGATGTTCAGCTCCAACTCGGCGGCAGCCATGCCGCCGCAGTCGACCACGCTCTTGAACACCTTGAGCAGGCGCAGGTCCATGTCGCTGAGCTGCCCCAGGACGGCGCGGTTGCGGGCACCGCTTTGGGTACCGGCTTCAGTACCGGTTCGGGCTTTGGCCTTTACTTGCATGAAACGTCAAGTGAACATTGATATTGCGCCATTCTCCACACTGAAGGCTCTGCGAACAATCGGCGCATCCCATCACCCCCGGAGCCCGCCAGCGCGGAAAACGCCATGACCATCGCAACGCCCGTCACCGAATCGACGCCCGCCGTGCGCACCGACGCCGCCTGGCTCGACGCGCACTGGATGCCCTACACCGGCAACCGCAACTTCAAGGCCGATCCGCGGATCGTCGTGGAGGCCAAGGGCGCCTACTTCACCGACTCCGACGGCCGCAAGATCTTCGACGGCCTCTCGGGCCTGTGGTGCTCGGGCCTCGGTCATGGCCGCCCCGAGATCACCGAGGCGGTGAGCCGCCAGATCGCCAAGCTCGACTACTCGCCCGCCTTCCAGTTCGGCCACCCGCTCTCCTTCGAGCTGGCCAACAGGATCAAGGACATGACGCCCGCCGGCCTCGATTACGTGTTCTTCACCGGCTCGGGTTCGGAAGCCGCCGACACCTCACTGAAGCTGGCGCGCGCCTACTGGCGCACCAAGGGCCAGGCGAGCAAGACCCGCCTGATCGGCCGCGAGAAGGGCTACCACGGCGTCAACTACGGCGGCATCTCGGTCGGCGGCATCGCGGCCAACCGCAAGCTCTTCGGCCAGGGCGTGGAGGCCGACCACCTGCCGCACACGCAGCTCGCCTCGAATGCCTTCACGCGCGGCATGGCCGACAACGGCGCCGAGCTGGCCGACCGCCTGCTCGACATCATCGCGCTGCACGACGCATCGAACATCGCTGCCGTGATCGTCGAGCCCTTCGCGGGCTCGGCCGGCGTGGTGATCCCGCCCAAGGGCTACCTGAAACGCCTGCGCGACATCTGCACCGCCAACAACATCCTGCTGATCTTCGACGAGGTCATCACCGGCTTCGGCCGCTGCGGCGCGCTCACCGGCGCCGAGGCCTTCGGCGTGACGCCCGACATCATGAACATCGCCAAGCAGATCACCAACGGCGCGCAGCCCATGGGCGCCGTGGTCGCGAGCAAGGACATCTACGACACCTTCATGGCGGCGGGCGGCCCCGACTACATGCTCGAGTTCCCGCACGGCTACACCTACAGCGCGCATCCGGTGGCCTGCGCCGCCGGCATCGCGGCGCTCGACGTGCTGCAGAAGGAAGACATGATCGGCCGCGTGCAGGCACTGGCACCGCACTTCGAGAACGCGGTGCACAGCCTCAAGGGCAGCAAGCACGTGACCGACATCCGCAACTACGGCCTCGCCGCCGGCCTCACGATCGCAGCACTGCCGGGCGAGCCCGCGCGCCGCCCCTACGAGATCGCGATGAACTGCTGGAAGAAGGGCTTCTACGTGCGCTACGGCGGCGACACCATCCAGCTCGCCCCGCCCTTCATCGCCGAGAAGGCCGAGATCGACCGCCTGGTGAACGCACTGGGCGACGCGCTGGCCGAAACGGCCTGATCCTTTAGCGCTACAGGGGCCGCCGCACCGCCGACCAGGCGACGGCCCGTGAGCGGCGCGGTCCTACACCCCCGCGGCCCGCAGGTTCCCAGAATCTGCCGGGCTGCCGATGACAACGCTGCAAACAGACATCCCCGCCCGCCTCGACCGCCTGCCCTGGTCGCGCTGGCACTGGCGCGTGGTGATCGCGCTGGGCGTGGCCTGGGTGCTCGACGGGCTCGAGGTCACGTTGGTGGGCTCCATCGGCGCGGTGCTGGAGCGGCCCGACACGCTGGGGCTCACGGCCGGCGAGATCGGACTGTCGGGCTCGGTGTACGTCGCGGGTGCGGTGCTCGGCGCCCTGCTCTTCGGCCGGATGACCGACCGGCTCGGCCGCAAGAAGCTCTTCCTGATCACGCTGGCGGTCTACACCGTCGGCACGCTGGCCACGGCCTTTTCTCCCGACTTCGCCTTCTTCGCGCTGTGCCGCTTCGTCACCGGGCTTGGCATCGGCGGCGAGTACGCGGCCATCAACTCGGCCATCGACGAGCTGATTCCGGCGCGCGTGCGCGGGCGCGTCAACCTCGCGATCAACGGCAGCTTCTGGATCGGCGCGGCGCTGGGCGCGGCGCTCAGCCTCGTGCTGCTCGACACGCGGGTGATCGGGCCCGTGTGGGGCTGGCGCGCCGGCTTCGCGCTGGGCGCGGTGCTGGCGGTGGCCATCCTGCTGGTGCGGCGCCACGTGCCCGAGAGCCCGCGATGGCTCGTCGCGCATGGGCGGGCCGAGGAGGCGAAGCGCATCGTCGAGCGCATCGAGGCGGAGGTCGAGGCGCAGCACGGGCCGCTGCCGGCGCCGCAGGGCTTCGTCGTGAACTACACGGCCGCGCGCCCCGACAGCCCGCCGATGCGCCAGGTGGCGCGTGTGCTGTTCAAGCGTTACCCGCAGCGCAGCGTGGTCGCGCTGGCGCTGATGATTTCGCAGGCCTTCTTCTACAACGCGATCTTCTTCACCTACGCGCTGGTGCTCACGCGCTTCTACGGCGTGCCCGAAGGCAGCGTGGCGCTCTACATCTTTCCCTTCGCGCTGGGCAACGTGCTGGGGCCGCTGCTGCTGGGCCCGCTGTTCGACAGCGTGGGCCGGCGCCGGATGATCGCGCTGACCTATGTGCTCGCGGGCGTCGGCCTCGCGCTCACGGGCTGGGCCTTCATGCAGGGCTGGCTCGATGCGCGCGGGCAGGCGCTGTGCTGGTCGGCGGTGTTCTTCCTGGCATCGGCCGCGGCGAGCTCGGCCTATCTCACGGTGAGCGAGGTGTTTCCGCTGGAGATGCGGGCGATCGCCATCGCGATCTTCTACGCGGTGGGCATGGGCGCGGGCGGCTTCGCGGCGCCGCTGCTGTTCGGCCTGCTGATAGAGACAGGCAGCCGCGGCGCGGTGATGGTGGGCTACTGCATCGGCGCCGGGCTGGTCATCGTGGCGGGACTGCTGGCGCTGCGCCATGCGGCGGACGCGGAACGCAAGCCGCTGGAGGAAGTGGCGCCGCCGCTGTCCTCGGAGGCCGGCGGCGAGCGCTGAGCTGCTCCGCTGCGGCTAGAGCGCGCAGGTCCTGAAGCCGATGAAGCCGTCGTCGCGCCCGGGCAAGGCGAAGTCGCGGCGGCGCGGCGACCGCAGGCGCGCACGCGTCGCGAACGAAGCCCCGCGCAGCACGCGCGCCCGTCCGAAGGCGGCGGCCGGATCGAACTCGGTGCCGGCGCTCCACGGATCGGCCCGGTAGCCGGGCCAGGGCTGCAGGGTGCCCGCGGTCCACTCGTGCACGTCGGCCCAGCGGAAGCCGCGGCGCGCCGCCGTGTGCGCGGCGATCTCCCATTCGACCTCGGTCGCCACGCGCCGCCCGGCCCAGCGCGCCCAGGCGTCGGCCTCCCACCAGCTCAGGTGCACCGCGCTGTGATGGCCGGCCGCGCGCACGGTTGCGCCGAAGCGCTGCTGCAGCACCGAGCCGCCGGTGCCGTTGCGCGCTGCGCCGATCTGCTCGACATGGCGCGGCCCGCGCCGCCCCTCGATCTGCGCCGAGAGCCAGCGCCAGCCTTCGCCGTGCCAGAGTTCCTCGCGGTCGTAGCCGCCGTCCTCGACGAACTCGATGTACTGGTTCCAGGTGACGGGCTGGGCGTCGATCTCGAACTCGGGCACGTCCACCCGGTGCGCCGCGCGTTCCTGCGCGAAGGCGAAGCCGCTTTCGGGCATGCCCAGCTCCCAGCGCGTGGCCGGCAGCAGCAGCGGCTCGCGCGTGACGGCGATGGGCGCCTGCTCGACGCCCAGCGGCAGCCCCATGGTCTGCGCCATCACCACGAACTGCTCGCCGCGCATGTCCTCGTGGAACAGGGCGAGGCGGTAGAAATACAGGCCGGCGTCGGTTTCTGCGGCGTTGTCGAGCAGCTCGAGCGTGCTCTCCAGGGTTTCGAGCAGGTAGGCCTTGGTCTGCGAGAGGTCCGGCAGGTCGGGCGGCCAGCGGCGCCCCGGGCCTGAGTGGGCCGGATTCCACCAGTCGTCGGCCCCCGGGTCGATGGCGGCCAGCCGCGTGGGCCGCATCGGGCAGTCGGCGCCGAACGCCCGCTGGGTGTTGCGCCCGATCCACCATTCGGCGAACCAGCCGATGTGGCCGGCCAGCCAGGCCGCGGGCACCACGCCGTCTTCCTCGGGCTCCGGCGGCCGGGAGAGCGCCTCGGAGCCCAGCGCCTGTTCGTAGAGCGACAGCAGGTGCAGCGTATGGTTGCGCGCGTCGATCAGCGCCAGCGACAGCAGCTCCTTGCCGGCCCGGCACATGTCGGGCGAATCGATCGAATGGGGCTGGCCAGCTGCGCCCGAAGGCGTGGAAGGCGGAAGACGCGAAGACATGGAAGATTATGGCGACCGGCCACCCGCCCCGCCGGCCGCCCGGCCCGCATTCCGGGTAAACCCCTCCCCAGGTTGCAAGGCAATACAAAGGTTCACCGGGGTAACATCGCGGGCTTTGCGCAGCCCCCACCAGGGGCCGGCGCTCCATCATCGGGATTCGTGGGAGACACCCCCTTGTCTGCATTCCTCAAGTTCGCGACCGGCATGGACTGGATCAGCGAAAAACTCGGCAAGATCGCCGGCTACGCCGTCCTCGCGGCATCGCTCATCTCGGCCGGCAACGCACTCATCCGCTACGGGCTCGACTTCAGCAGCAACTCCTGGCTGGAGATCCAGTGGTACCTGTTCGCCGCCACCGTGATGCTGGGCGCCCCCGTGGTGCTGCGCTTCAACGAGCACGTGCGCGTGGACATCATCTACGGCAAGCTCAAGGGCTACGGGCCGGTCTACGTCGACCTCTTCGGCCTCATCTTCTTCCTGCTGCCGGTGATGGGCCTCTTCACCTACCTCACCTGGCCCTTCTTCTGGAACATGTGGGTCACGGGCGAGATGTCGGGCAACATCGGCGGCCTCATCCGCTGGCCCGCCGCGCTGCTGATGCCCGTGGGCTTCGCGGCGATGTTCCTGCAGGGCGTCTCGGAAATCATCAAGCGCATCGCCTACCTGCGCGGCCTGATCGAGATGGACACGCACTACGAGAAGCCGGTGCAGTGACGGGCGCAGTTCTTCGCGCGCCTTCCGCCATCGCCCTCTCCCGCACCGCAGGATAAGTAGAAATGCACATGGAAAATTTCGCCCCGATCATGTTCGCGGGGCTCGTGGTGATCATGCTGATCGGCTTCCCGGTCGCGTTTTCGCTCTCGGCCCTCGGCCTGATCTGCGGTTTCTTCGCCATCGAGATGGGCTGGTTCCCGGCCGGCTTCATGGCCAACCTGCCGCTGAACGTGTTCGGCATCCTGTCGAACGAGACGCTGCTCGCGATTCCGTTCTTCACATTGATGGGAGCCGTACTGGAGAAATGCGGGCTGGCCGAGGACATGCTCGACTCCATGGGCCAGCTCTTCGGCCCGGTGCGCGGCGGCCTCGGCTACTCGGTGATCATCGTGGGCTTCATCCTCGGCGCCATCACCGGCACGGTGGCCGGCCAGGTGATCGCGATGGCGATGATCTCGCTGCCGATCATGATGCGCTACGGCTACGACATGCGCTACTCGACCGGCGTGCTCGCCGCGTCGGGCACCATCACGCAGCTGGTGCCGCCCTCGCTGGTGCTGATCGTCATGGCCGACCAGCTCGGCACCGACGTCGGCCAGATGTACAAGGGCGCCTGGGGTCCGTCGATCCTGCAGGTGCTGATCTTCGCGATCTACACCTTCATGGTCGGGCGCATCCGCCCGCACTTCGTGCCGGGCCTGCCGGCCAGCGCGCGCACGCTCAACGGCTGGGCGCTGTGGGGCAAGTGCCTGCGCGGCATCATTCCCTCGGCCATCCTGATCTTCGCGGTGCTCGGCTCCATGGGCGGTCTGCCCTTCATGGACAAGGCCATCGCCACCCCGACCGAAGCCGGCGCCATGGGCGCTGTGGGCTCGCTGGTCCTCGCGCTGATCCACCGCCGCCTGAACTGGCAGCTGCTGAAGGACGCCATGGAAGGCACCATGCGCCTGACGGCCATGGTGGTGTTCATCCTGATCGGCTCGCGCGTGTTCTCGCTGGTGTTCCAGGGCGTGGACGGCGCCAAGTGGATCGAGCACATGCTGTCGGGCCTGCCCGGCGGCCAGGTCGGCTTCCTGATCGCGGTGAACATCTTCGTGTTCTTCCTCGCGTTCTTCCTCGACTTCTTCGAGATCGCCTTCATCATCCTGCCGCTGCTGGGCCCGGTGGCCCACAAGCTGGGCATCGACATGGTGTGGTTCGGCGTGCTGCTGTGCGTGAACATGCAGACCTCGTTCATGCACCCGCCCTTCGGCTTCGCGCTGTTCTATCTGCGGGGCATAGCGGACACGCTATTCAAGAACGGGGCGCTACCCAAGAAGGTGGAGTCGCGCGACATCTACCTGGGCGCCGTGCCGTGGGTGGCGATGCAGCTGCTGCTGGTGGCCATCGTGATCTTCTTCCCGCAGACGGTCACCGTGTTCCTCGAGAAGGAAAAGGTCGTCGACATCGACAAGGTCAACCTCGACATGCCGGTGGAAGAGCAGCCCAGCTCGCCCGACAACAACGGCGTGAACATGGAAGACCCGTTCGGCAACGAGAAGAAGGACGAGTCCTCCACGCCGCCGCCGTCCACCGATGCGCCGCCGGCTTCCGGTGAAGCCACCAAGCCGTGAGCGACCAAGCCCGCGGCCCCGCTGAAGAACCAAAACAACAAGACAACGACAACAGCTCCGGCGACGAAGCAGCCGGGGCCATCATCGAAAGCCCCGCCTTCCCGCCGCTGCTGCGCACGCTGGCGGTGGTGCTGGTGATCGATCTCTTCGTCTTCGCCGCCTGGAGCCTGCCCTCGCTGCGCACGGCCGACTGGTCAGCCAGTGCGCTGGTGGTGATGGGCATCGCGGCGCTGTGCGTGGTGTGGGTCGGCTACTGGATCGTCTACAGCCGCACCCGGCTCGAAGGCGACGTGCTGGTGCAGACCTGGCTCTGGGACAAGCGCGTGAGCGCGCAGGAAGTGGCGCAGCTCAAGCTGGTGCACATCCGAATGCTGGAGCGCGTGATCGCGCCGCGCCTGCTGGTGCGCCGGCGCTTCGGCGGCATGACGTGGTTCCACTCGGCCGACGCAAGCGTGCTCGTCGCCTTCGGCGAGCAGGTGGCGAAGCGCTCGATACCGCCATCGCCGCCGCAGACGTAGCAGCAGGGCCTTATCGGTGGAGCAGCCGCTCCATCGCTTCGCGGATGGCCCGCGGCTTTTCGACACCGTCGCCGCCAGCCGGGCAACTGGCCGCCTGCGCCCTCTCCTTGCCCTTCGGCCCCACCGTGGCGTGGAGCCGCTCGCAGTCGCAGCGCAGCCGCCCCTTCAAAGCCTTGGTGCGCGCATTGCGCAGCTCGGCCACCCAGCACGAATCGCCGCAGCCGCACGAGCGGTATTCGAGCACCTCGCCCGGCGTGCTCCACGGCAGCGTGTAGCCGCCCGTGCCGCCGGCGGCCTGGGCGCCCGAAGCGAACATGGCCATGAACAGCATCGCGGCGAAAGACGGCATTCGGGGCATCGGGCGTGTTCCGGAGATTGGAGAGCGGAGCATCGACGAAAAAAAGCCCCGCCGATACCGGCAGGGCTTCCATCCTGTTCAAGACGAGGCGCCGTGAAGGCGCCGTTGCCTCTTACAGCTTCTGCTGCTGCATGAAGCGGTCGAAGGTGCCTTCGGTGTAGCGGAACCAGGCGTTCTGATCGGCCAGGAATTTCGACCAGTCGCCGTAGATCTTCTTCCACTCGGGGTTGGTGTTGTTCAGGTCCGAGTAGATCTGCTGGGCCGACTTGAAGGCGGCGTTCATCACGTCCTGCGAGAACGGGCGCAGCTTGGTGCCCGAGCCGACGAGCTGCTTCAGCGCGATCGGGTTCTTGGAGTCGTACTTGGCCGTCATCGTGATGTTGGCGTGCGAGGCAGCCGCCTCGACGATGGCCTTGTACTCGGCCGACAGGCCTTCCCATGCCTTGGTGTTGATGTAGAAGTCCAGCTCGGGGCCGCCTTCCCACCAGCCGGGGTAGTAGTAGAACGGGGCGATCTTGTTGAAGCCCAGCTTCTGGTCGTCGTACGGGCCGACCCACTCCAGGCCGTCCAGCGTGCCCTTCTCGAGCGCGGGGTACAGGTCGGCGCCGGGAATGGATTGCGGGATCACGCCGAAGGGCTCGAGCACCTTGCCGGCGAACGGGTTGGTGCGGAACTTCAGGCCCTTCAGGTCGGCGACCGACTTGATTTCCTTGCGGAACCAGCCGCCCATCTGGGCGCCGGTGTTGCCGCCGGGCAGGTTGATGATGTTGTACTTGGCGTAGAAGGCGCGCATCAGCTTCAGGCCGTTGCCTTCGTACATCCAGGCGTTCTGCTGGCGGGTGTTCATGCCGAAGGGCACCGCGCAGCCCAGGCAGAAGGTCGGGTCCTTGCCGTAGAAGTAGTACGGAGCCGTGTGGGCCATTTCGACCGAGGCGTTCTGCACGCCGTCGACCACGCCGAACGCGGGCATCAGCTCGCCACCGGCATGCACGGAAATCTGGAACTTGCCGCCCGTCATGTCGCTGACGCTCTTCGAGAACACCTCCGCGGTGCCGAAGATGGTGTCCAGCGACTTGGGAAAACTCGACGCCAGGCGCCAGCGAACGGTGGCTTGCGCGTGAACCGCGGGGGCGATGCCGGCAGCCAGAACGCCCGCGATGCCGGCGTTTTTGATGAGGGAACGACGATCCATTAGATAGCTCTCCGAGTTCTTTGAAAAAACGAAACGCGGCTTGTGACCGCGTTGGGGACTTTTGTGTAAGTCCCGGGGATTGTAAAAACGCGCTTACACGCCCCGGGGCGGGTTTACCCTGCGCTGTTGCTGCTGCCGCGAACGAAGCGCTCGCGGATCGACGCCTCGATGCCGATCGCGTCCAGCCCGATCGATGCGAGCAGCTTCGCCGGATCGCCATGCTCGATGAAGCGGTCGGGCAGGCCCAGCTGCAGCACCGGCTTCTGCACGCCGGCCGCCTGCAGCGCCTCGAGCACCGCGCTGCCCGCGCCGCCCATGAGCGCGCCCTCTTCCAGCGTGACGATGGCATCGTGCGTGCCCGCCACCTTCAGCAGCAGCTCGACGTCGAGCGGCTTGGCCCAGCGCATGTTCACCACCGTGGCGTCGAGCGACTCCGCTGCCGTGAGAGCCGGATACAGCAGCGTGCCGAAGGCAAGGATGGCAATGCGCTGGCCCTCGCGGCGGATCTCGCCCTTGCCGAAGGGCAGCGCGTCGAGCGTGAGATGCGGCGCGACGCCGGCGCCCGAGCCGCGCGGATAGCGCACGGCCACGGGATGGTTCTGCTCGTAGGCACTGGTCAGCAGCTGGCGGGTTTCGCGCTCGTCGGCGGGGCACGCGATGCTCATGTTCGGGATGCAGCGCAGGAACGGGATGTCGTAAGCGCCCGCATGCGTCGCACCGTCGGCGCCCACCAGGCCCGCGCGATCGAGCGCGAACACCACCGGCAGGTTCTGGATGGCGACGTCGTGGATCAGCTGGTCGTAGGCGCGCTGCAGGAAGGTCGAATAGATCGCGACCACCGGCTTCAGCCCCTCGCAGGCCAGGCCGGCAGCGAAGGTCACGGCGTGCTGCTCGGCGATGCCGACGTCGTAGTAGCGATCGGGAAAGCGCTTCTCGAACTCGACGAGGCCCGAGCCCTCGCGCATCGCGGGCGTGATGCCGACGAGACGGCCGTCTGCGGCGGCGGTGTCGCACAGCCATTGGCCGAACACCTGCGTGAAGGTCTGCTTGGGCGCCGAGGCCGGCTTGACCAGCCCCACCTGCGGATCGAACTTGCCCGGGCCGTGGTAGGCCACCGGATCGGCCTCTGCCAGCTTGTAGCCCTGTCCCTTCTTCGTGACCACGTGCAGGAACTGCGGGCCGTCGAGGTGCTTGAGGTTCTCGAGCGTGGGCACCAGCGAGTCGAGGTCGTGGCCGTCGATCGGGCCGACGTAGTTGAAGCCGAACTGCTCGAACAGCGTGGCCGGCACGACCATGCCCTTGGCATGCTGCTCCAGCCGCTTGGCCAGCTCGAACAGCGGCGGCGCGTTGCGCAGCACGCTCTTGCCGACGTTCTTGGCGGCGGCGTAGAAGTTGCCGCTCATCAGCTGCGCGAGATAGCGGTTGAGCGCGCCCACCGGCGGGCTGATCGACATGTCGTTGTCGTTCAGGATCACGAGCAGCTTGCAGTCGCACACGCCCGCGTTGTTCAGCGCCTCGAAGGCCATGCCGGCCGTGAGCGCGCCGTCGCCGATGATGGCCACGGTGTAGCGGTCCTCGCCCTTCTGCTTGGCGGCCATGGCCATGCCCAGCGCCGCCGAGATGCTGGTAGACGAGTGGGCGGTGCCGAAGGTGTCGTACTCGCTCTCGGTGCGCTGCGGAAAGCCCGAGATGCCGCCGATCTGGCGCAGCGTGGGCATGCGCTCGCGCCGGCCCGTGAGGATCTTGTGCGGATAGGTCTGGTGGCCCACGTCCCACACCAGCCGGTCGTGCGGCGTGTTGAAGACGTGGTGCAGCGCGACCGTCAGCTCGACGGTGCCCAGGTTGGAACTCAGGTGGCCGCCGGTGCGGGAGACGTTGTCGAGCACGCAGGCGCGCACCTCGTCGGACAGCTGGCGCAGCTGGGCCCGGTCGTATTTGCGGATGGGCGAAGGGTCGTGGAGTGTGGGAAGCAGCGGTGCAGCCATGGGGGAAGGTTTGTTCTTTGCTCAGCGGTCGCGGTCGACCACCATGTGGGCCAACGCGCGCAACGCGGCGGTGTCAGCCAGGCCGCTACGTTCGAGCGCGGCGAGCGCGTCGGCCAGCAACTGGCGGGCCTGGGCGCGGGCGCCGTCGAGGCCGAGCAGCGACACGTAGGTGGGCTTGTCGGCCGCGGCGTCCTTGCCGGCGGTCTTGCCCAGGGTCTGCGAATCGGCCGTGACGTCGAGGATGTCGTCGACCACCTGGAACGCGAGGCCGATGGCCGCGCCGTAGTCGCGCAGCGCGGCCAGCGCCGTAGCACTCACCGTGCCGCAGGCGGCGCCCATCTCGACGCTGCCCTGCAGCAGCGCGCCGGTCTTCAGGCGGTGCATTTCGCGCAGTTGAGCTTCGTTCAACGCGACGCCGACGCTGGCCAGGTCGATGGCCTGGCCGCCGGCCATGCCCTGGCTGCCGGCGGCGCGCGCGAGCAGACGGCACAGCTGGGCCTGGGTGGCGGCGGGAATCTCGTCGCCCTCGGGTGTCAGCAGCTCGAAGGCCAGGGCCTGCAGCGCGTCGCCGGCCAGCAGGGCGTCGGCCTCGCCGAACTTCACGTGCACCGTGGGCTTGCCGCGGCGCAGCACGTCGTTGTCCATGCACGGCAGGTCGTCGTGCACCAGCGAATAGGCGTGGATCAGCTCGGTGGCGCAGGCCGCGCGCAGGGCTGCGGCCTTGTTGCCGCCGACGGCCTCGCTGGCGGCCAGCACCAGCAGGGGCCGCAACCGCTTGCCGCCGTCGAGCACGGCATAGCGCATGGCGTCGCCCAGGAGCACCGGGGCATCGACGCCGACCCAGCGCGACAGCGCCGATTCGACGTTCGCCAGGTGGGGCTCGCTCCAGCCGGCGAGCGTGCGGGCGTCCCAGTGGCCGGAATTCAGCGTGGCGGCGCTCATTCAGGCGTCCAGACCTTGAGGCTGCCCGAATCGAGCACCTTGATCTGGTCTTCGACCGCCTGCAGCTTGTCGCGGCAGAAGGCGAGCAGCGCCGCGCCGCGCTGGTAGCTCACGAGCAACTGGTCCAGGGGCAACTGGCCCGATTCGAGTTCCGCAACCAATTGCTCCAGTTCCTGAAGCCCGGCTTCGTAACTGGCAGGCAGCGGACCCGTGTCGGGCGTTGCCGCCGGGCTGGACGAGGAAGGAGGGGGCACCTTGGGCATGCAAGCGAAACGTGGGTGAAACGGGGCATTTTAGGACCGGGACCGGAACAAATGGCGGGCGGGCCGCCCCCTGCCCTCGCGGAGGCTGATCGCACATTGCGAAACGGCGCGGGAAGCCCCGGGGGCCGAAAAAATGGCCCCGGGTACAATGCGAACTTCTCTCGTTGACGACGTTCAACACTGCTCCGGGCCGCCGAATCCTCATGGCGGCGCCTTCCGTTCTTTTCTTCCTTTTCTCCCTGTGGGGAGCTTGGTCAGGTCCTCCATGTCTGATTTAAGTCTTCAACTGCAGCAGGCCGCGAGCCAACTTCCAGTTTCCGCGTATTTCGACGAGGCGCTCTATGCCCGCGAAATGCAGAACCTTTTCTCGCGAGGGCCCCGCTATGTCGGCCATCGCCTGGCCGTGCCCGAAATGGGCGACTTCCACACCCTGCCCCAGGAGCACCAGGGCCGTGCGCTCGTCCACACGCCCAAGGGCGTGGAGCTGATCTCCAACGTCTGCCGCCACCGCCAGGCCCTCATCCTGCAGGGCCGCGGCCAGCTCGAAAGCCAGTCGGGCGGCAACATCGTCTGCCCGCTGCACCGCTGGACCTACGCCGCGAGCGACCCGCGCACCACCGGCACCCTGATCGGCGCCCCCCACTTCGAGCAGGACCCCTGCCTGAACCTGCACAACTATCCGCTGACCGAATGGAACGGCCTTCTGTTCGAGAAGAACGTCGACGGCTCCGGCCCCGACGTGGCGGCCGACATGGCGGGCCTCGGCCCGCAGGCCGACCTGGATTTCAGCGGCTACGCGCTCGACCGCGTCGAGCTGCACGAGTGCAACTACAACTGGAAGACCTTCATCGAGGTCTACCTCGAGGACTACCACGTCGGCCCGTTCCACCCGGGCCTGGGCAGCTTCGTCACCTGCGACGACCTGCGCTGGGAGTTCAAGCCCCGCTATTCGGTGCAGACGGTGGGCGTGGCCAACCGCCTGGGCCGCGCGGGCAGCCCGGTCTACCAGAAGTGGCAGGAGCAGCTGCTCAAGTACCGCGAGGGCAAGCCGCCGAAGTACGGCGCCATCTGGCTGACCTACTACCCGCACGTGATGGTCGAGTGGTATCCGCACGTGCTCACGGTGTCGACCCTGCACCCCGTGAGCCCGACGAAGACGCTCAACATGGTCGAGTTCTTCTACCCCGAGGAAATCGTCGCCTTCGAGCGCGAGTTCGTCGAGGCCCAGCAGGCCGCCTACATGGAAACCTGCGTGGAAGACGACGAGATCGCCGAGCGCATGGACGCCGGCCGCCGCGCGCTGATGCTGCGCGGCGACAACGAGACCGGCCCCTACCAGAGCCCGATGGAAGACGGCATGCAGCAGTTCCACGAGTGGTACAGAGCTGCCATGCAGCAACCGGCCTGAACCCGAGCCCCTTTCCGCCCCGCATTTGCCGGGGCTTTCTTTTTTCTTGATCCGGATTCGAAACGATGCAAGCGCTGTGGATGGTGCTGGGGGCCTTCCTGTTCGCCACGATGAGCGTGGTCGTGAAAGTCGCCTCGGCGTGGTTCAACAGCGGCGAGATGGTGCTCGGGCGCGGTCTGATCGGCATCGTCTTCCTCTGGCTGCTGGCGCGCAACCGCGGCGTGCCGCTGGCCACGAAGTACCCGGGCATGCACGCCTGGCGCAGCACCATCGGCGTGGTGTCGCTCGGCGCGTGGTTCTATGCCATCGCCCACATGCCGCTGGCCACGGCCGTCACGCTCAACTACATGAGCAGCGTGTGGGTCGCGGCCTTCCTGGTCGGCGGCGCGCTGCTGGCCTGGGTGCCGGTGCCCGGGCGTGACGGCCGCGTGGAGCGCCCGCCGCTGCAGGGCACGCTGGCGATGACGGTGCTCGCGGGCTTCGTGGGCGTGGTGCTCATGCTCAAGCCCACCGTCAACGGCAACGAAGGCTTCGCGGGGCTGCTGGGCCTGCTGTCGGGCCTGACGGCCGCCTTCGCCTACATGCAGGTGGTGGCGCTGTCGCGCATCGGCGAGCCCGAGCTGCGCACGGTCTTCTACTTCGCGGTCGGCTCTGCCGTGGCCGGCGGCATCGCCACGGCATTCACCGGGTTTTCGGGCGGAGGTTCCTGGACGTGGCAGCATGCGCTGTGGCTGCTGCCCATCGGCCTGCTCGCGGCGCTCGGACAGCTCTGCATGACCCGCGCCTACGCCACCGCCAAGACGCAGGCCGGCACGCTGGTGGTCGCCAACCTGCAGTATTCGGGCATCGTGTTCGCGGCGTTCTACGGCGTGGTGCTGTTCGACGACCGCATCGACTCCGCCGGCTGGGCCGGCATGGCCCTTATCATCGCCAGCGGCATTGCTGCAACCGTGTTGCGACAGCGGGCGGTGCCCAAGGCGCCGGCCGAGGAACACTGAAGCACGCAACTGCATTTCCAGATCTCGAGACTTCGAAGGAGCAAGCGCCATGTACACCACCCTCATCTCCGTCGAACAACTCCGGCAGCTGCAGGCCGGCGGCAAGCCCTTCATGGTGTTCGACTGCAGCTTCGACCTCATGAAGCCCGAAGCCGGTGCGCAGCAGTACGAGGCCGCGCACATTCCGGGCGCGCTCTACGCCAACCTCGACACCGACCTCAGCGCGAAGCACGGCGCTCCCGGAGCCCACGGCGAAGTGGTCGTGGCAACCGAGGAAGGTCCTCCCGCCTCGGGCGGGCGCCACCCGCTGCCCAGCCGCGAGAAGTTCGCGGCGTGGCTCTCCAGCGTCGGCTTCGCCAACGAGATGCAGGCCGTGGTCTACGACCGCAACGGCGCCAACTACTGCGGCCGCCTGTGGTGGATGCTCAAGTGGATGGGCCACGACGCCGTGGCCGTGCTCGACGGCGGACTGCAGGCCTGGCAGGCCGCGGGCGGCGAAGTCACGAGCCGCGAGGAGCCCGCGCGCTTCCAGTCGAACTTCGTCGCGGGCGAGCCGATCGCAAGGCTCGTCACCACCGACACGGTGGTGCGCCGGCTGGGCCAGCCTGACCAGAACCTGATCGACGCACGCGCCGGTGCACGTTACCGCGGCGAGGTGGAACCTCTGGACCCGATCGCCGGTCACATCCCCGGGGCCCTGAACCGGCCTTTCGCCGAGAACCTCGGCCCCGACGGCAAGTTCAAGCCGGCATCGCAATTGCGTGCCGAGTTCGAAGCGCTGCTCGCGGGACGCGACGCGGCGACCGTCGTCCACCAGTGCGGCAGCGGCGTGAGCGCCGTGCCGAATCTGCTTGCCATGCAGATCGCGGGATTCGGGACGACCGCGCTCTATGCCGGCAGCTGGAGCGAATGGAGCAATACGCCGGGGCTGCCGACCCGGCAAGGCGCTGAACCATGAAGCACATCCGACTCCGACGTACCACCGGTCTCGCAATCGCAGCCGCCGCGATGTTCGCGGCCGCCCCGTTCCTCACCGCACAGGCCCAGCAGCAGCACGCACACGTGCACGGCCAGCTCAAGCTCGACGTGGCCGTCGACGGCCCCACGGTGGTGATCGACATGGAATCCCCGCTCGACAACATCGTCGGCTTCGAGCGCGCCCCCAAGACCGACGCCGAGAAGAAGATCGTGGAAGACGCCGTCGCCCAGCTGCGCGCGGCCGACAAGCTCTTCATCGTCGACCCGGCCGCCAACTGCAAGCTGGGCCCGGTCGACCTGCGCTCCGGCGCGCTGGGCCTGGGCAACCCCGATCCCAGCGAGCCCGTCGGCCATGCCGACCTCGACGCCACCTTCTCCTTCAACTGCACCAACGCGGCCGCCGCGAAGTTCATCGACCTGAACCTGTTCGGTGCATTCAAGGGCCTGCGCCAGATCGACTCGCAGATCGCCACCGCGCAGGGCCAGTTCAAGCGCCAGCTGAAGCGCCCCGCCGGTGCGCAGGCGGCCCAGCCCGCACGCCTGAGCTGGGGCAAGTGACACCGTGAGCGACCTTCCACAGGCCGGAACCTCGGCCTTGCGCGTCGTGCTCGCCGCCGAGGCTCTGCGCTTCAGCTGGCCCGGCGCCAAGGCGCCATGCATCGACATAGAGGCCTTTCGCATCACAGCCGGCGAATCGGTGTTCCTGCACGGCCCGAGCGGCTGCGGCAAGAGCACGCTGCTATCGCTGCTGGCCGGCGTGCTGGTGGCCGACGAAGGCCGCGTCACGCTGCTGGGCCACGACTGGTCGAAGCTCTCGGACACCCAGCGCGACCGCAGCCGCGTGGCGCACGTGGGCTACATCTTCCAGCAGTTCAATCTTCTGCCTTACCTGAGCGTGATCGACAACGTGCTTCTGCCCTGCCGCTTCTCGCAGCGGCGCGAGGCCAACGCATCGCGCAGCGGCAGCTCGCGCGGCGAGGCCGAACACCTGCTCGACCAGATGGGCCTGGACCGCAACCTGTGGAAGCGCCAGGCGCTGCAGCTCTCGGTCGGCCAGCAGCAGCGCGTGGCCGCGGCGCGCGCGCTCATCGGCCAGCCCGAGGTGGTGATCGCCGACGAGCCCACCTCCGCGCTCGACGAGGACCGGCGCGAAGCCTTCCTCGACGTGCTGCTCACGGCCTGCGCCGAGCACCACAGCGCGCTCGTGTTCGTGAGCCACGACCAGCGCATCGCGCAGCGCTTCGCGCGGCACGTGCTGCTTCCCGAAATCAACCGCGCGGCCACCAGCGCCATGGCGGTGGACGCATGAAAGCACTCTTTTCCATTGCATGGCGCAGCGCCTGGAACCGGCGCTTCACGCTCGCGCTGACGGTGTTCTCGATCGCGCTCTCTACATTCCTGCTGCTCGGCGTCGAGCGCATCCGCACCGAGCTGCGCGAGAACTTCGCGTCGTCCGTCTCGGGCACCGACCTGATCGTCGGCGCGCGCACAGGCTCCACGCAGCTGCTGCTGTACTCGGTGTTCCGCATCGGCGCGGCCACCAACAACATCTCGTGGAAGAGCGTGCAGGCGCTGTCCGCGCATCCGGGCGTCGACTGGGTCGTTCCGCTGTCGCTGGGCGATTCGCATCGCGGCTTCGCTGTGCTCGCCACCTCCACCGACTACTTCACGCACTTCCGCTACGGCGACAGGCAGACGCTGAAGCTGCGCGAGGGCAAGCCCTTCAGCGAGCTGTTCGACGCGGTGGTCGGCGCCGAGGTGGCCGACAAGCTCGGCTATCACGTGGGCCAGAAGATCACGCTCGCGCACGGCAGCGGCGAGCTCAACGTGGCCGAGCACGCGGACAAGCCCTTCACCGTGGTCGGCGTGCTCGCGCGCACCGGCACGCCGGTCGACCGCACGGTGCACATCGGCCTCGCGGCGATGGAAGCCATCCATCTCGAATGGGTGGGCGGCGCGCCGATGCCGGGCGTGCACATCCCGGCCGAGCAGGTGCGCAAGTTCGACCTCACGCCCAAGAACGTGACGGCCGTGCTGGTGGGCCTGAAGAACCGCGCCGCCGTGTTCGGCGTGCAGCGCTGGATCTCGACCTACACCGGCGAGCCGCTGATGGCCATCCTGCCCGGCGTGGCGCTCGACGAACTGTGGAGCGTGATCGGCATCGGCGAGAACGCGCTGCTGCTGATGTCGGCACTGGTCGCGCTGGTGAGCCTCGCAGGGCTCGTGTCGGTGGTGATGGCCGGACTCAACGAACGCCGCCGCGAACTCGCGGTGCTGCGCGCCGTGGGTGCGGGCCTGCGCCATGTGCTGGCATTGCTCGCGCTCGAAGGCGCGCTGGTCACAGTGCTTGGTGTCGCGCTGGGCCTGGTGATGGCGGTGCTCGGCATCGCCCTGCTCTCGCCATGGCTGCAGTCGCAGTTCGGGCTGACACTGAGCCTCTCAGAACCTACACTGAACGAATGGCTGCTGATGGCAAGCCTGCTGGTCGCCGGATGGCTGGCGAGCCTCTTGCCCGGCATCCGCGCCTATCGCCTCTCCCTTGCAGACGGCCTCTCGCCGAGGATTTGAACCATGCCCTTCGCACAAGAAAAGACGTTGTCGACGTTGTCCACGAGCAAAGCTTTCACGCGGCTTTCAATGCTGCTCGCAGGCGCCGGCCTCGCCGCTGCCGCCTGGGCCGCCGAGCCCGCGCCCAAGGACACCACCGCCGCCAACCCGCTGGGCGGCAAGGCCGCACCTGCTGCCGCGGCCAAGGCCACGCCAGGCCAGCCGCGCCAGATCACCTGGGAAGAGCTGGTGCCCAAGGACTGGGACCCGGCCAAGGAGTTCAAGGGCATGGACCTGAGCGCGCTCGACGACGGCGACCCGCGCGCCAACGAGCTGCTCATGAAGATGCAGGAGGTGTCGAACAACGCGCCGACCAATCCGGCGATGAACGGCACCGAGATCAAGATCCCCGGCTTCATCGTGCCGCTGGAAGAAGCCAAGGGCGAGGTCACCGAGTTCCTGCTGGTGCCCTACTTCGGCGCATGCATCCACACGCCGCCGCCGCCGGCCAACCAGATCCTGCACGTGGTGCCGCAGAAGGGAGCCAAGTTCCGCGCCATGGACACCGTGTGGGTCACCGGCAAGCTGCAGACCCTGCGCAACGATTCGATGATGGGCGTGAGCGGCTACCACGTGAGCGCCGCCACCGTCACCAAGTACACCGGCGGCTCGAAGTAGAAGACCTGGAAGGTCGCGGCCTCCGGGCCGTGTGGTTCTGCGCCGACAGGCTTGACGGCACGGAACCGACACAGACCGTTGCATCCGCGGCGCAGGCTCTGTCATCGCCTGCCGCCGCGCTCCGTTGAAGAAGTCCGGGCACGATGCCGGCGTCTTCATGGAAATCCAGATGACAAATCTCCCCACCGCCCCGCGGCTGTTGACGATCTCGCTGTGCATCGGCGCCCTCGTCCTCGCAGGCTGCGACAAGTCCCCCTCGAACACCCCCGCGGCCGTTGCTTCGGCGCAGGATCCGGCGACCACCATCCCCGCGCCCTCCGTGCCGCAGACGCAGCCGCCTGCCGCCGCACCCGTACCGGCCGCCTACACGCCGCCCAGCGCCGACAAGCTCTACGAGATGGTCGCGCCCATCGCGCTCTATCCCGACAAGCTGGTGGCGCAGATCCTGGCCGGCGCCACCTATCCCGACCAGATCACCGCGGCGCACGAATGGCTCGCGCAGAACCGCAACCTCAAGGCCGGCCCGCTGGCCGACGCGGCCAACCAGCAGCCCTGGGACCCGAGCGTGAAGTCGCTCACCGCGTTCCGCCCCGTCATCGACCAGATGGCCGGCAACATTCCGTGGACCCAGGCACTCGGGCAGGCCTACTACAACGACCCGGCCGACGTGATGAACGCGATCCAGGTCATGCGCCAGCGCGCCGCGAAGGCGGGCCGGCTCAAGAACAACGACAAGATGCGCGTGGTCACCGACGCGCCGCCTCCGAACTACGCGCCCGCCCCCGACCTGCAGCCCGTGTACGCGGGCCCGGCGGTGATCGAGCCGCCGCAGGAGTTCATCACCATCGAGCCGGTGCAGCCCGACCTGGTGTACGTGCCTGCCTACGACCCGCAGGTGATCTACGGCGCGCCGCAGCCGGTGTATCCGGGCTATGCCTACGCGCCGCCTGTCCAGGTGGTGTCGCCGGGCTACAGCGGCGGCCAGGTGCTTGCCGCCGGCGCGCTCGCGTTCGGCGCGGGCGTGATCGTGGGCGCCGCGCTCGAGCGCCACGACTGGGGCTGGCATTCGTGGAACATGAACTGGGGTGCGCCGCGCTGGCGTGACCGCGACCGCGGCCCCGCGCCGGTGGCGCCGGCCTTCGCGCGGCCCGCGGTGGTCTACAACAACAGCACCTACGTCTCGCGCTCGACCACCGTGGTCAACAACGTGCGCAACGTCAATGTCTACAACAACAATGCCGGACCGCGCGGCGTGTTGCCGCCGGGAGCGCCGCCCAATTTCGCCGCGGGCCCGGGCGCCGCGCAACAGTTGCAGCAGCAACAACAGCAACAACAGCGGGCTCTCTTCGCCCAGCAGCAGCAACAACAACAGGCGCGTTCGCAGCAGCAAGCCCAGCAGCGGCAACAGGAACAGGTCCAGCGCCAGCAGGCAATGCAGCAACGCCAGGCGCAGGACCAGTCCCGCCAGCAACAACAGCAGGCAGCCCAACAGGAGCAGGTGCGCCGCCAGCAACAGACCCAGCAGCAAGCACAGCAACAGGCGCGCGATCAGCAGGCACGGCAGGCGCGTGGCCTGATGCAGCCCCAGCAGCAGCAGCAGCAGCAGCAGCAGCAGCCAGGCCAGCAGGCACAGCTCGCACAGCAGCGCCAGCAACAACAGGCCGCGCAGGAGCAACAACGCCAGCAGCAGGCCCAGCTCGAACAATCACGCCGACAGCAGTCGCAGCAGGACCAGATGCGTCGCCAACAGCAGGCGGATCAGCAAGCGCGCGCGCAACAGCAAGCCCAGCGGCAACAGGAACAGATCCAGCGCCAGCAGGCCATGCAGCAACAACAGGCGCAGAACCAGGCCCGCCAGCAGCAACAGCAGATGGCCCAGCAGGAGCAGATGCGCCGTCAGCAGCAGGCGCAGCAACAGGCCCAGCAGCAG
Source organism: Variovorax sp. YR750 (assembly GCF_900109805.1). Classification (NCBI taxonomy): domain Bacteria; kingdom Pseudomonadati; phylum Pseudomonadota; class Betaproteobacteria; order Burkholderiales; family Comamonadaceae; genus Variovorax; species Variovorax sp. YR750. The sequence goes on along the minus strand of NZ_FOBJ01000005.1, from coordinate 208,467 downwards.
GCCGCGCGCGCGCAGCAACAACAGCAGATGCAGGCCATGCAGCAACAGCGCCAGCAGCAGATGCAGCAGCAACAGGCCCGCGCACAGCAGCAGGCGCAACAACAGGCTCAACACCAGCAGCAGCAGGCCGAGCAACAGCAGCAACGCATGGCTGCCGCGGCCGCCGCACGGCAGCAGCAGCAACAACAGCACCAGCAGCGCCGGCCCGGCGACCCCAGGCAGCAGCAGCAATAGCGCGCCCGCGCTACCGCCCGGCGGCGGCGCGCACCCTCAGCCTCAGTTCTTGCCGATCTCGGTCAGCAGGCGCGTGACGAGATAGATGCGCGGCACGATCGAGTCGACCTCGATGTACTCGTCGCGCGCGTGGTAGCCGAAGCCCGCGAGGCCGAAGCTCTCGACCACCGTGGCCTTGCCCGAACGACCCGCGTAGCCCGCGTCGGTGCCGCCGCCGGTCATCGGCGCCAGCGCGAGGTCGCGGTCGATTTCCTTGTAGATGGCCTGCGCCTTCTCGGCGAGAGCCCGGCCCTTGTCGCCCGCGATGAAGGCCGGGCGGCCCACCTCGACCTTCACCGTGGTCTCGGTGTCGGGAATCAGCTTGCCCGAGGCGATCTTCGCCTGCAGCGCCTCGGCGAGCTTCTTCTCGGCGCCGGGCTGCGTGATGCGGATGTCGCCCTGCGCCTGCGCCTTCTCGGTGATCTGGTTGAGCGGGCCGGTGGCGCGCGCCACGGTCCAGTTGAGCGTGGCGCCGGGGATGTCCTTGGCGAGGTCCTTGGTCTGCAGCATCTGGTACGACAGCTCGTACAGTGCGTTGCGGCCCAGTTCGGGCGCGGCGCCGGCATGCGATGCGCGGCCCTTCACCTCGAGCGTGGCGGTGGCGATGCCGGCCGCGCCTAGCAGCAGCGACTCGCCCTTGACCACCGACTTCGCGGCCGTCGGCTCGAACGAAAGCACCGTGTCGTGCTGGTCGGCCGTGGTCGCGATCAGCTCGCCCGAGCCGACCGAGCCCACTTCCTCGTCGGGGTTCATCAGCACGGTGAGCGTGTCGTAGTCGCGCCAGCCGGCGTCGGCCAGGATCTTCACCGAGGCCAGCATGACCGCCAGGCCGCCCTTGTCGTCGGCGATGCCGGGGCCGTAGATGCGGTTGCCGTCGACCTTGTACGGCTGGCTGCCCAGGATGCCCGCCGCGTACACGGTGTCCATGTGGCCCTGCAGCATGATCTTTCGCTTGCCCGTGCCCTTGAGGGTGCCGATCACGATGTCGGCGCCCGCGCCGGCCGTGGCCTTGCGGCGCTCGGTCTTGAAGCCGGCGGCCTTCAGCCGGCCTTCCACCACGTCGGCCATCTTGAGCAGGCCGTCGACGTTGAGGCTGCCCGATTCGATCAGCACCATTTCCTTGAGGTTGTCGATCACCGCCGGCTGCGCCTTCTCGGCGGCGGCGAGCAGCTTCGCATCGGGCGCGGCGTGCGCACCGGCGGCGGCGCCGAGCGCGAGGCCGCAGGCCAGGGCCATGGAACGAAGCGGAAAGGAGGGCAAACGCAAGGTCATGGTGTTTTTCTCGGGAGTGGATGACGGCGCACAGCATAGCCAAGAGCCCCCGCATGACGAGCAAATCGGAGACACGCCGCGACCGCGGCTGGCTGCGAGGCTGTGAGACTGTCAGGTGCCGGGATTCAGTCCCGCCCCGGTACTCAGTACTGTTCGAAGATGCGCTGGAGTTCCTTGGGGTCGTTGGTCCTGGTCAGCCCCAGCATCAGGAGGATCCGCGCCTTCTGCGTCGTGTGCATCATCGAGGTCACGAAGCCGGCTTCGGCGAACTGCCCGGTCGGCGTCACGATGCCGCTCATGGCGCGGGAACCGACGACGATGGCCACGCCTTTCTGCTGCGCGGCCTTCAGGCTCTGCATCGTGACGTCGGGCATGTTCGCATGGCCCACGCCCGCGTTGACGATGCCCTTGGCGCCGGCGGCCACGGCCGCGTCGATGAGCACGCCGTCGGAACCCAGCGTCGTGTAGTTGATGTCCACGCGCGGCAGCTTCTGCAGGCCGGACACGTCGAACTCGCTGTGCACCGTGTGCCGCTTCAGGGGCTGCGCGACGAAGAACGGCGTGGAGTTCTGCATGTACCCCAGGTCCCCGCCGTCCAGGCTCTTGAAGGTGGCGACGTTGGTCGTGTTGGTCTTGGTGACGCTGAACGCGCTGCTGATCACCTCGTTCATGCTCACCATCACGCCCTTGTCCCTGGCCGCGGGGCTCGCGGCCAGCACCACCGCGTTGACCAGGTTCAGCGGGCCGTCCGCGCTCATGCCCGTGCTCGGACGCATGGAGCCCACCAGCACGACGGGCTTCGCGCTCTTGACCACCAGGTTGAGGAAGTAGGCGGTTTCCTCGAGCGTGTCGGTGCCGTGGGTGATCACGACGCCGTCCACGTTCTTCGACGCGAGTATTTCGTTGGTGCGCTTTGCCAGCGTGAGCCAGTTGTCGATGCCCAGCTTGGAGCTGCCGACATTGAAGATCTGCTCGCCCGTGATGTTGGCGAACTTCTCGATCTCGGGCACGGCGGCCACCAGTGCCTCGATGCCCACGGGCTTGAGCCCCTTGCTCAGCCCGTAGTCCGTGAGCGCCAGGCTGTCCGCGCCCCGGCTGGCGATGGTGCCGCCCGTGGCCAGGATCACCACGTTGGGCTTGGCCGGTGTCTGCGTCTGCGTCTGCGTTTGCGCGGTGGCTTGCTCGGCGCCTCCGAGGAGGCCGATGGCTGCCAGAAACATCAAGGCGATTTTCTTGGGGTTCATGATTCGACGGTTTTGAAGGAAGGAGAAAGAGAAAGCCCGGATCAGTGCCGTTCGAGCACCCTGCCCGGCCGCAGGCCGGTGGCGCGCTGTCCGTCCCAGACCCGTTGCCCGTTGACCCAGACGCCCTCGATGCCGCGGCTGGCCTGGACGGGGTTGTCGAAGGTCGCGAGGTCCGTCACGCGCTGCGGATCGAAGACCACCAGGTCGGCCCGCAAGCCGGGTTGCAGCAGGCCCCTGTCGCGCAAGCCGTAGTTGGCCGCGGCCAGGCCGGTCATCTTGTGGACGGCTGCTTCCAGCGTCAGCAGGCCCTTGTCGCGAACCAGCCGCGACAGCACCCGCGTGAAGGTGCCCCACTGGCGAGGATGCGGATGCGGGTCGAAGGGCAGCCCGTCGGAGCCGATCATGGTGCGCGGGTGCGCCAGGATGCGCTCGACGTCGCGCTCGTCCATCAGGAAGTAGATGGCGCCAGCGGGGGCGAGCCGCTGCAGCATGGCGTCGTCGTCCAGGCCCCATTCGCGCTGGAGCTCCGCGAAATCGCGGCCCTGGGCCGAGGGATCGCCCTTGGACCAGGCGATGAGCGTGCGGCGCGCCAGCCGTACGCGGTCGAGCCGCAGCATGGTCGAGGTGGCCGGATAGGGATGGCAATCGAGGCAGACCGGCTGCATCGCACCGGCCTCCTCGATCCGCGCAAGGGTCTGCACCGACCGGCCGTGGTTGCGCTCGCCGGCCAGCTTGTGGTGCGAGAACACGACGCGTGCCGCGAGCGAGCGCCCGATCTCCAGGGCCTCCTCGATCGCTTCGTCGATCCGGTCGGATTCGTCGCGCAGATGAACCGCATAGATCATCCCTCCCCGGCCTCGCATCGTCTCGCCGATGTCGATGATTTCCTGGGTGGTGGCGTGCTGCGCGGGCGGATAGAAAGTGCCGGTGGACATTCCGAACGCACCCGCGTCCAAGGCTTCGGCCAGCAGCCGGCGCATGCCGGCGCATTCTTCCGGGGTCGCGGGCCGCTGCAGGTCGTTCATCGTGCTCACGCGCAGGCTGGCGTGCCCCACGAGAGGAATCACGTTGACCGCCGCGGGAGCTTCCCGCAGGGCGTCCATCCAGGCGGAGAAGGTCGGGTAGCGGAACAGCTCGGGCGGCCCGAGCAGGTCCAGCGGCTGCGGCAGCGGGCAGCCCGGCGGCACGGGCGCCAGGCTCACGCCGCAGTTGCCGGTCACCACGGTGGTCACGCCCTGGGAGACCTTGGGCACCATGTCCGGGTGGGCCAGCAGGTAGCCGTCGTCGTGCGTGTGCGAGTCGATGAAGCCGGGCGCCACGGCCAGCCCGTCGAGCTCGATGCTCTCGGCGCCGGCGACTTCGGCATCCGGTGCCAGGATGTCCGCGATGGTGTCGCCCTCGAGCAGCACGTTCGCACGGCGCGGCGGTGCGCCGCTGCCGTCGATCACCGTGCCGCCACGCAGCAGCAGCAACGGCCGCGATGGGGTCGAGAGGCCCGCCATCAGTCGAGCTTCTCGATGCGGTTGCGCTCGATCAGCTCGCCCCAACGCCTGGTCTCGCGGTCGATGGTGCGCTGGAAATCGGCGGGCGTGCCGCCGGCCGGCACGGCGCCCAGCTTGGCGAGGCCCTCGCGCACGCTGGGGGTGGCCAGCGCCGCGTTGATCGCGGCATTGAGCTTCTCGATCACCTCGCGCGGCGTGCCGCGCGGCGCGACCACGCCGCCCCATGCCACGGTCTCGTAGCCCTTGATGCCCGCTTCGTCCAGCGTGGGCACGCTCGGCAGCAGGGAGATCCGCCTGGCGCTGCTCACCGCGAGCGCGCGCACCTTGCCGGATGCGACCAGCGGGCCGACCTCGGAGGAGTTGGCGAACAGATAGTCGATGCGCCCGCCCATCAGGTCCTGCAGCGCAGCCGGGCCGCCGTTGTACGGCACGAAGAGCACGTCGATGCCGGCCATGCTGCGGAACAGCTCGCCGCCCATGTGGCCGGTGGTCCCGATCCCGGGTGCGCCGAAGGACAACTTGCCCGGTTGCTTGCGCGCCGCGGCCACCAGCCCGGACACGTCCTGGATGGGCGAGTCCTTGGGCACGATCAGCACGTTGTAGAGGTCGAACGCCTGGGCCACCGGAACCAGGTCGCGCTCCACGTCGTAGGGCAGTTTCCTGAAGAGCGTCCGGTTGACCGCCAGCGTGTTGACGTTGCCGTAGCCGATCGTGTATCCGTCGGCCGGCTTGCTCTTGATCTGCATGATGCCGATGTTGCCCGCCGCGCCGGGACGGTTCTCGATGACGACCGGCACGCCGAGCGATTTCGAGACCTCGTTGGTCACCAGCCGCGAGAGCACGTCGGGCGAGCCGCCGGCCGCCGACGGCACGACGAAGGTGATGGGCCGGTCGGGCCATGCGGCCCACGTAGGGGCCGAAGTTGCCAGCAGGCCGAAGGCGGCGGCCAGCGCGGCCATCGGGCGGGAGAACTTGCAAAGAGTCATCGGAAGGAGTTCTTTCTTGGAAGTGGATGGAAATGCGCGGGCGCGGATCCCGGCTGCGGCGGCTTCAGTTCTTCTGGCGGCAGTGCGCGATCGCCGCGAGCGCCAGGGCATCGATGGAGTCCGTGAGCACGCAATCGAACTCGCCGCGCCTGTCGTGCGGAACCGCCAGCGGCAGCTCGGTGCAGCCGAGCACCACGGCCTTCGCACCACGCGCCACCAATGCGCGGATGCCGCTGGCGGCCGGTTCCCAAGCGGCATCGAGGCGACCGGCCTTCACCGCGGCGATGGACGCCACGCAGTGGCGCCGCACTTCGTCGGGTTCGGGAACGATCGCCTCGTACCCCGCCTGCTGCAGCGTCCGCTGGTAGAGCCCGAGCGCCAGCGTGGCCGGCGTGCCGAGAACGCCCACCGTGCCCCGCAGGATTCCGTGGCGCCGCAGGTTCTGCACCACCGCCTCGGCGATGTTCAGCACCGGCAGCCGGGTCGTTTCCTTCAGGTCGTCGAACCAGAGGTGCGCGGTGTTGCAGGGCACGGCGATGCAGCCGGCGCCGGCCGCCTCCAGCAGGCGGATGCCGCGCTGCATGGCCGGCAGCGGGCTCTCGCCGCCTTGCAGCATGGCGCTCGAGCGATCGGGAATGCGCGGGTCGTTGCACAGGATCGTGGGAATGTGGTCCTGGTCGACCGCCGCTTCGGTCAGCTGCACCATCCGCAGCGCGAAGGTCGCGCCGGCCAGCGGGCCCATGCCGCCCAGGATGCCCAGCGCCCTCGGCGCGGATGCGGGCAGCCCGCTCATGGCAGCGGATCTCCGGCGCCGGTGCGCTCGACGATCAGGCGGTAGTGCTCGGGGCGGCGGTGCTTGGCGAAGTTGAAGACGTGCTCGCGGAAGTGCGCGCCCAATGCCAGGTCGGCGCGCACGCAGATCACCTCGTCCTCCTCGCTCACCGTCCGCGCGACGATCTCGCCGGTCGGCGCCACGATCACGGAGCTTCCGATCATGTGGTGCCCGTCCTCCGAGCCGCACTTGGCGGCCGCGGCCACCCAGATGCCGTTCTGATAGGCATTGGCCTGAAGCGATATCAGGTGGGTGGTGGTGCGCAGGTGCGTCGGTTCGTTCCAGTGGATGTTGAGCGAGGGCGTGTTGTAGCCGAGCACCACGACCTCGGCGCCCTGCAGCGCCATCACGCGGTAGGTCTCGGGCCAGCGGCGGTCGTTGCACAGGCACATGCCCATCCGCACGCCGTCGGTGTCGAAGGCGCGGAAGCCCAGGTCGCCGACCTCGAAGAACTTCTTTTCAAGATGCTGGAAGGGTGCCTCGGGCTTGTGCTCCGAATGGCCCGGCAGGTGGATCTTGCGGTAGCGGCCAGCGATGTTGCCGTCGCGCCCCACGATCACCGCCGAATTGAAGCCGCGCCCGTCCTCGGTGAGCTCCGCGTAGCCGAGATAGAAGCCCACGCCGAGCCTGCGGGCCTCGTCGAACAGCGGCTGCGTCACCGGGCCCGGCATGCTGCGCTCGAAGAAGCGCTCGTGGGCGTCTTCCTCGGTCATCCAGTAGCGCGGGAAGAAGGTGGTGAGCGCGAGCTCGGGGAAGGTCACGAACTCCGCGCCGCGGCTGTGGGCCTGGCGCAGCATGTCCACCAGGCGGGCCACCACGGACTGCCGGCTGTCGGACAGGTGGACCGGGCCCATCTGGGCGACGGCGAGGCCGAGAAAACGAGGGGGAGAGCCTGGGCGCGATGTCATTTGAACCTTCTTCGTTGCTACCGTGTTGCCGGTGCAATCGATTATTCGAAGCGGTTCGCGCGACGTCGAATGCCGATTTGTCGCTTGGGTTTAACAGCGTGCTAAAGGCCTGCCTTGCGATGGTGCGCACGCGCGGGCCTGCACCGGCGCAGGGCACGGAAAGCCGCGGTTCAGCGCAGGATCTCGTCGTCGTCCGCGAGCGGCAAGGCCAGCCCGCGCTGCAGCAGGACGCTGTGCAGCGCGCGCAGCAGCGCCTGGGCCGCGGTCGACAGCGGCTCGGTCTGCAGGTACACCAGGTCGGCCACGATCGGAAGCGCGTCGCGCACCGGTATCGCCATGAAATGCGACCCGAGCCAGCCCTGCAGGGAATACTCGTCCACCAGCGCGATGCCCGCGCCGGCATGCACCAGCGAACAGGCGTACTGGGGCGAGGTGACTTCCACGCTGATGCGCGGCGCGGCATCGCGGGTCGCGAACATCTGGTCGATGCGCAGGCCCAGCGGCGAGCCGTGCGGATAGCCGATGAACTCGTGGGGCAGCAGTTCGTCCAGGCCGACTTCCTCGTATCCGGCCAGCGGGTGGCTGCGCGGGCAGATGCACATCAGGCGGCTGCTCGCCAGCGGCTTGGTGGCGAGGTTCGGATGGTCGACCGGAAAGGTGGAAATGCCCAGGTCGGCCCGCTGCTGAAGGATGCGTTCCTTCAAGGCCTCGTGCGTGAGGCAGTGGAAATGAACCTGCACGTCGGGCATCGCGTTGCGCAGCTGCGCGATGGCCAGCGGCACCAGCGTCTGCCCGATGCTGGGGCTCGAGAGAATGCTCAGCAGGCTGCGCCGCCGCAGCGCGAGCTCGTGCGAAAGGCTGCCGATGCGCTGCACGCCCCCGTAGACCTGCTCGACTTCCAGGTACAGGCGCCGCGCCTCTGCAGTCGCATGCAGGCGTCCCTTCACCCGTTCGAACAGCAGGAAGCCCAGCCGGGTCTCGGTATGAGAGAGCAGCCGGCTGACGGCAGGAATGGAAACGTGGAGCAGCCGTGCGGCACCGCTGACGGAGCCGGTGATCATCACCGCACGGAATACCTCGATCTGTCGCAGGTTCATGCCTGATTTTCCGATATCGGCCCGCCGGGGGGCCAGCGGGCCCCCGCTGATGTCCTGCCCGCTTTCTGGAGACAATGGACCGATGCAAACCGGGCATGAGGGGATCGCGATGTCAGCCGACGACTGGTGGAAGCATGGAATCGTCTATCAGGTCTACCCGCGCTCGTTCCAGGACAGCGACGGCGACGGCATCGGCGACCTCGACGGCATCCGCGAGCGGCTGGATCATCTTGTCTCGCTCGGCGTCGATGCCGTCTGGATCTCTCCGATCTACCCGTCGCCGATGGCCGACTTCGGCTACGACATCTCCGACTATTGCGACATCGATCCGCGCTTCGGCACGCTCGAGAGCTTCGATGCGCTGGTGCGGGAGGCCCACGCGAGGGGGCTCAGGCTCATCCTGGACTTCGTACCCAACCACACGTCGGACCGCCATTCGTGGTTCGTGCAGAGTCGCAGCTCGCGCGGCGATCCGCGGCGCGACTGGTACATCTGGCGCGACCCGGCGCCGGGCGGCGGCCCGCCCAACAACTGGCTCGGCAACTTCGGCGGCCCGGCCTGGACCTTCGATGCGGCCACCGGCCAGTACTACGCCCATTCGTTCCTGAAGGAACAGCCCGACCTCAACTGGCGCAACCCCGAGGTGCGTGCCGCGATGTACGAGGTGCTGCGCTTCTGGCTCCGGCGCGGCGTCGACGGGTTCCGCGTCGACGTGCTCTCGCAGATCGTCAAGGACGCGCAGTTCCGCGACAACCCGCCGAACCCGGACTTCGTCGAGGGCCAGGACCCGTTTCTGCGCCTGACGATGCTCTACAACACCGACCTGCCGGAGGTGCAACCGATCGTGGCGGAGATGCGCCGCGTGGTCGACGAGTTCAGCGACGCCCGCTCGTCGCGCGTGCTGATCGGCGAGCTCTATCTGCCGCTCGACCGGCTGGTCGCCTACTACGGCCTCGATGCGGAAGGTTTGCAGCTGCCCTTCAACTTCCAGCTGATCTCGACCGAGTGGCAGGCGGCGCACATCGGCCGCTTCGTGCGCGACTACGAAGCCGCCCTGCCCCCCGGCGCCCAGCCGAACTGGGTGCTGGGCAACCACGACAAGTCCCGCATCGCGAGCCGCGCCGGACCACGGCTGGCCCGGCTCGCGGCCATGCTGCTGCTCACGCTGCGCGGCACGCCGACGCTCTACTACGGCGACGAGATCGGCATGACGGACGTCCCCATCCCCGCCGACGAAGTCCAGGACCCGTTCGAGAAGAACAAGCCGGGCATGGGCCTCGGACGCGACCCGGTGAGAACGCCCATGCAGTGGAGCGCCGCGGAACATGCGGGCTTCACGACCGGTACGCCGTGGCTGCGCCTGGCGGCCGACTGGCCCACGCACAACGTCGAAGCGCAGTCGCATGACCCGCGCTCCATGCTGACGTTCTACAGGCGCCTCATCGCGTTGCGCCGCGCGCAGCCCGCGCTGCACCGGGGCACCTATGAAGCGCTCGAGGCCGGAGACGAGCTGCTCGCCTATGCGCGCGACTGCGAAGGACAGCGGCTGGTGGTGATACTGAACTTCGGCACCACCCCGGCGCCGATGCCGCCGGAGCTGATGCCGCACATGCCGCGCCAGCCGGTCGTGCTGGCATCGACCGACCCCGAACGCGCCGAATCGATCGAAGGCCCCCTCGTGCTGGCACCCGGCGAAGGCATCGTGATCGGCAAGGGTCCGGCGACGCGCTGAGGAATCAGGACTTGGCGGTCTGGATCTCGACGTAGCTGCGCGCATGCCAGCGCACGCGCACGGGCCACTTCGCGTCGGCGATGGTTTCGGAGTTCACGTCCTTGCCGCTGCCGTAGTTGACCTGCCGGTCGGGGCGCCTGTTGAGGCTGACCAGCAGCACGATGCGGCTGCCCGCCGCAAGCCTGGAAGCCGTCACGCGCTCGGTGGTGAACGCAAGCAGCTGACGCTCGCCGGCCCGAAGGAGCCGCCGGCGCACGCGATGGCCGGCGTAGCTGGCGCGGAAGTCGTAGGGGTCGAACAGCAGCTGGTATTCGCCGCTCGCCGTCTGCTCGTACAGCGAGACGTTGAAGTCCATGTCCTGCCGCGAGGGTGTGATGTCGAACACGCCGCGCAGGCTGCCGGCGATCTCGGTGTCTTCCGGCAGCGGATCGCTGACGAAGCTGATGCTGTTGCGCGCCGGCAGCTGGCTCGCGCGCAGCGCGTCCGGCCACGGGATGCGCGCGTCGCGTCGATCGGCCAGGTCGACCGAGAGCCGCGCGTTGCCGCCGCCCTCGGACGGCGACGGCAGCAGGCCGTGCGGCTCGTCTCGCCCTCGGGTGTCGAGATAGAGACGCAGCCGGGTGCGCTCCGGCGCCTCCAGCACCGGCGCATGGCGCCACCGGTCCGCGCCCATCACCTGGTAGTTGACGCGGTCCAGCAGCAGCGAGGGCTTGTCCGCGCCCTTCAGGACGTGGTCGAGCCACTGGTAGCGCAGCTCGGGCAGGTCGACGCGCGCGACCGGGTCCAGCGTGTAGCCGCGCAGCGCCGGTGCCGTGCCGCGCCGGATCGAGATCGCGTCGTAGGGGCCGAGCAGCAGCGTGGTGTCGGCCTGCGGCCGGTTGCGGCGATGCTCGTTGTGGAAGTAGAGCGCGCCGGCGTCGGCGCCGAAGTAGCCGGCAAAGCTCAGCACCGGGATGTCGATGCGCGCGAACTGCTCCGCCGACGGCAGGAACTTCTGCCAGTAGCGGTCGTGGCTCGGGTGCGTCAGCCAGGTCCGGACGAGCCTGCTGCGCTTGCCCAGCAGGACGCGGTCTATGTCCCAGTAGGGGCGATTGCCGCGGTGCCAGCGCGCGTCGAGGGCCTGCCAGATCGCATCGGGGCCCGCATCGGCGTCGGCGCCGGCAGCGGCCGGCAGGGGTTCGGCAGCTGCGTGCTCCTGCGCCCAGCGGACCATCGCGTTGCGGAAGATCTGCCCCGCCATCGGGAAGTCGATGCCCGGCGCCATCGGCGCGATGGTGGCAATGGCCTTGAGCGCCGCCGGTCTCCTGCGCGCGGCGGCCCAGGCGGCGTAGCCGGAGTAGCCGTCGCCGACCATGGCGACGCGGCCGTCGCTCCACTCCTGCCGGGCGATCCACTCGATGACGGCGGCGGCGTCCTCGCCGTCGCGAACGAACGGCCACGCGGCGCCCTTGCCGTCGGGCGTGCGCCCGCGCACGTACGCCGTGATGCCGACATAGCCCTTGGCGGCGCTCAGGCGCGCGTCGTCCTCGGCAGGGTCGAGCGTGAAGCGCAGCAGCGCCGGCAGGGCCGTGTCCGCGCGGCCGGGCCGAACCAGGCTGGCATGGATGACGCCGCCGCGCACCGGAATCCTGAGGTCGGCCTCCGCCACGTAGCGGCCGCGGTTTTCCGCCGCGAACAGTTCGGGCAGCAGCGCACTGAAGCTGCGGCGCGAATCGTAGGAAAGCCAGGTCCGCACGAGCGCCAGGGCGTCGGCCTCCGGAAGGCTGCCCTTCGCGCGCCAGAGGTCGAAGGCCCGGCGCAGCTGCTCCCTGTAGGTCGCCAGCGGGGTTTCGAGCCGGGTCATGATGGCCTGGGCCTGCGCGTTGTCCAGCGGCGACACCAGCTCACGGAACGAGCGCGCGTAGGCCTCGGCGAAACCGACGCGCCCCTCCGCCTCGAGCATGCGCGCGTTCGAATAGATGCCGTCGAGGATCGCCCGCTCGACCAGGCCGTCGAAGGGCTTGCCCTTGCGGCGCTCGCGAAGGGAGCGACTGCTGTCCTGCGCCGCACGGTAGGCACCGCTGACGATCTGCAGGGCCGTCACGTTGGCCAGGAAGGCATCCTTGTCCGCGTCCTGGTACACCGGCAGGATGCGCTCGGCCAGGTCCCGCATCAGGCCCTCGGCGGCGGCATCGTCCGGGTCGCGCGGCGGCCGGAAGCCGAAGTCCGCCGCCCTGGACCAGGTGGGCCAGGCGGGCAGCGCGAGAACCACCCGCATGAGGGCGCGGCGCGCGCGGCTGACGGTCGACACGGGGCGTCTCATGGTCGCTGCTCCTCGGGAACTGCGTGCGGCGCCTTGACCAGATGAACCACCTGCGTGAACAGCCGGTCGTGCGCCCCGCCGGCCGAGCCGATGTGAATGATGCCCGTGCGCGTGAGCTTGCCAAGTGCGCTGACGATGAGTTCGAGCGTGTCGTCGTCGAACGCGCCAAAGGCTTCGTCCATCACCAGCCAGGGCGGTGCCTGCAGCACCACGCGGGCGAAGCCCAGCCGCAGCTGCTCGTCCATGCTGAGCTCGCTTTCCCAGCGGGCCGTCCTGTCCAGCAGCGGTTCCAGGCGCTGCAGGCCCACGCTCTCCAGGGCGGCCACCATCGCTTCTCTCGGGTAGGTCGTCGGCTCCATCGCATACGACAGCACTTCGGCCAGCGTGCCGCGCGGAATGTAGGGCGTGCCGCGCGGCATGTAGTGGATCGTCTCGCCGTCGGGCCGGCGCACCGCGCCCGAGCCCCAGGGCCACAGGCCCGCGATCGCCCGGAACAGCAGGGTCTTCTCGGTGCCCGGCGTGCCCAGGATCAGGGCGCACTGGCCGCGCTGCACGACGAGCGCCGGAACGTCCAGCCGGTCGTGGCCGCTCCAGGAACGGACCTCGAGCGCTTTCATCGCGAGCGTCCCGGCTTCGCCCTCCTCGTAGGCGACGCGGCTGCCGCCCGCCTGCGCCTCCAGGTCGTCGGACGCCAGCATCCGGCGCAGGTCGGTCACGCGCAGCAGCGTGGCGCGCCAGTCGGCAATGATGCTGAAGTTGTCGACGAACCAGCGCAGCGACGACTGCGCCTGCGTGAAGGCCGCGGCGGCCATCATCAGGCCGCCGAACGAAACCTTGCCCGAAAAATACAGCGGCGCGGCCACCAGCGTCGGCGCGATGACGGTGACCCAGCCGAAGCCCGCGGTGGCCCAGGTCAGGTTGGTCAGCCCCAGCACCACCCGCGACGTGGCGCGCAGCACGTCGCCGAAATGCACGGCGACGCGACGCTTCTCGTCGGTTTCGCCGCCGGCCAGGGAGATGCCGTCGAGGTGCTCGTTGATGCGCGTCAGCGAAAAGCGCAGCTCGCCCTCGCGGGCGTAGCGCTCGGCGTTGCGCGAGATCAGGCCGTTGCCGACCCAGTAGGTGACCAGCGAGCCGGCGACCGCATAGGCGATCGCCGCCCACAGCATGAAGCCCGGCAGCACATGGTCCTGGCCATTGAAGAAGATGCTGAAGTCCTTGGAGAGAACCCACAGCACGCTCGCGAAGCTGCCGAACAGCATCGCCGACTGCAACAGGCCCACGCCGAGGTTGACCGACAGGTCGCACAGCTTCAGCGTGTCCTCGTGCATGCGCTGGTCGGGATGGGCACCCATCGGGCCGCTGGCCTGCAACCAGAACGCCCGGCGCGGTTGCAGCCAAAGCCCCACGAGGTCGTTGACCACGGCCTCGCGCAGCCTCAGCTGCAGGGTCTCGCCCAGCCACCTCTGCGCGACGTTCAACACCAGCAGCGCGCCCGCGATAACCGCGAAGACGCCGACCTGCACGATGAATTCGCTCAGGTCGCGCCTCGAGATCGCGTCGTAGAAAGGCTTGTTCCAGCTGTTGAGCTCGATCTGCCCGTACGCCGTGAGCCCGACCACCACGACGATCGCACTCATCAGCACGACAAGCTTCTTCGCGACCGGGGACACCCGCAAGGCACCCAGCAATTCGCCGACCTGACGGAAGACGCCGGCCTTCGCGACCGGCTCGACATGGTTTTCCGGACTCGCGCTCATCGCCCCCGCGTTGCCCTGGAGGCGGCGGCCGCGATGCGGCGCGCCGAGACGCACGAAATGAAGGCGGCGTGACTCCAGGCGAGCTGCTTCGCCGAGGTCTGCGCGCCGCTGTGCTGGTCGAACTGCTCCGACAGATCGCCGCTGTCCGGCGTGTATGCGCGCACGGTGGCGAGGTAGGCGTCGCCGCGCGCCATCCACTGGTTCCAGCGGCCTGCGTCGTCGCCCTCCGCCGCCGCGGCGCGGAAACAGAACTCGGCGGCGCCGAGCGTCGAGAAGTAGTACGCGCCGCCTGAGCAGTACACGTCGCCGGCGTACCGCCCCATCGCCGTGCCGCAACCTGCGGCACGGCCGTGGTTGATTGCATAGGCCGCATCGAACAGCGCGTCGAGCCGCTCCAGCGTGGCCTGCATGCGCGCATCGGAGGGGCCATGCGCGAACTCGCCGCCGAGGCTGTGGATCGCTGACAGGATCACGGCGATGTCCAGCGCCTTCGGGCTGGGCTGTCCGTCCGCGAGAACACGTGATCGGTAGTAGCCGTGCGCCAGGGCGCGATCGTCGTCATCTCGTTCATCCACCCAGTACCCGTCCAGCACTCGCAACACGGCCTGCGACTCTTCACGGCATCGCTGCGCCTGCGCCGTCTCGCCCTGCGCCTCCAGCCATGCTGCGCCCTCGGCCAGCGCCGCGGCCGAGACGCGCAGTGTGTAGTAGTGATGGCCGCTTTCCTCTTCCCAGATGTCGAACGACGGCTCGCGCCAGCGGCGCAGCGTGAAGTCGAGGTCGAAGCGGATCAGCGGCGCGACCTCGGCCAGCAGTGCCGCATCGAGATGCCCGCCGGCCGTCCAGCGCAGCAGCGCCAGCGCACGCAGCGGCGGTCCGTCGTGCTGGGGGCGCGCCCAGCGGAGGATGTCTAGCGTGCCGTCGGGGTTCACGCGCGTCTCGGCGACGACCGCGTCGCCGCGGACGCCTGCGAGTTCATCGTCCTCGCGCAGGTACTGCAAGAGTTCGGGCGCCACGCGCGCCCTGCGGTTCTGCACCGCGGTCACCGTGCGGCCGTCGAGTCCGTTCAGGGCCAGGCTGAAGCGGATGAAATCGCGCAGGTGCCGCAAGGCTTCGTCGCCGATGCGCCGGTCGGCATGGAGCAGGCGCAGCGCATCGATGACGACGGCGGAGTCTCGGAACCAGTGAAAGAAGTAGTCCGGGTCCGGGTCGTAGTTGCCGAGGACGGGCGAGGCGACGATGGCACCGGCGACCGGCCGCACGGTCTGGCCGAAACCTTCGCGGTGCTTGACGATCGACACCGGCGAGATGCTCGACAGCATCGCGCTCGCCGAATGCGAGAGCTGCCGCTCGATCCAGGCCTCGAAGGCCGGGTCTTGCCGGTTCGCCGCGCCGAAGCTCACTCAGGCGACTCCAGGTGCGGGCTGCTGAAGTCCAGCCGGCGCAGCCCGGCCTGCACTTCGGGCACGCTCATGAACAGTTTCCACAGAAGGCCCGTGCGATGGTTCTCCATCATCACGACGATCGGGCCCTGGTCGATGGCAAGGTAGGTGTCCGCGAACCAGCCGCGCGACTCGCAGAACGCGTCGACGAAGCCATAGTCCCTCCACACGCGCTCGCCATGCGCGGTGAGGAAATGCCGCAGCGCCTTCATCACCTCGGCGGGCGCGTACGGCAGGCTGGCCAGCGCGGCCGTCGGCGAGATGGTGCCGTTGTCGTTGTTCGGATCGTGCGCGAGGTAGCCGTCGGGGTCGTCGCTCGCGGTCAGCCCCCAGCACGATTCGCCGTAGCCCGCGAAGCCCCGGGGATTGGCGATGCAGTGCGCGCGGTTGACCTGCACGTGCCGGCTGTTGAGCTCCCAGTAGTCCGCGTAGCGATCCTTCAGGCCGCGCGGATCGAGGCCGCAGAACGAGTAGTGCGCGAAGAACAGAGGACCGCCGTTCGGCGGGCCCAGCGGCAGCTCGATGCCGTGGTACGAGCGGCCGTTGAGGAAGTCGGGGCCCGAGGCGAAGCCGCGGTGGTAGACCCGGGGGTCGATCGCATGGCGCGGCGCGGCAGCCGCCAGGAAGTAGGTGATGAGGCACTCGTTCCAGCCGTGCACCTCGTGGTTCATCGCCCAGCCGTGGTTCGGGCTCCAGTGCCAGTACAGCACGTCGCGCCCGCCCTGGGTGAACCAGTTCCAATCGACCTCGTGCCACAGCGTGTCGAAGTCGGCGCGCAGCCGTCGCACCATGGCCGTGTCCTCGTTGAAATACTGGCGCGCGCAGAGCAGGCCCATGCAGAGGAACGATGTCTCGACCAGGTCGCCCGCGTCGTCCTTGGGGCTCATCGGGATCGTCTCGCCGCTCGCCCCGTCCATGAAGTGCGGGAAGGTGCCGTGGTAGCGCCTGGCGCGAAAGAGGGCGTCGCGCATGCGCCCGAGGCGCTCCAGCGCCGCGTCCCGCGAGACCCAGCCCCGCTCCACCGCGACGATCAGGGCCATGATGCCGAAGCCCGTGCCGCCGATCGCGACCCTTTCGTCGGCCAGGTCTTCGCCCGTGGCGCGAACCAGCGTGCGGCGGTCGAGCGCCAGGCCGCTGGCGGCATCCGCGCCCTCCCAGAAATAGCGGAAGGTACGGCGCTGCACGGCGTCGATCAAGGCTTCGTCGGGCAGGGCAGCCAGTGCCCCGGGGCTCTTGTCATCCTTCAGCACGAACGCTTCCTTTCGCGGTTGTACCGGCATGTCACTTCCGGTTTCATCGAGGCATCGACGCCACACGGCCGATGGTCCTCACCCGCAGCATGCCATCATTAGGTCCCCTGGGTTCTATTCGAAATCCCTGATGAGTCGCATCGATACCCTCATGGCCCGGATGACGCTTGCCGAAAAGCTGGGCCAACTGACGATGACTGCCTCCAGCTACACGGTCACCGGACCGGTGCTCGCGGGAGACTCCACGCAGTCGATCATCGACGGCACCGTCGGCAACCTGCTGAACATGGTGGGCGCCGGGCCCACGCACGAGATGCAGCGACTGGCCGTCGAGAAGTCGAGGCTGGGCATTCCGCTGCTGATCGGCCTGGACATCATCCACGGCCATCGCACGCTCTTCCCCATCCCGCTCGCGGAGGCCGGCGCCTTCGACGAAGAGCTCTGGGAGCGCACGGCACGCGAGGCCGCGCGCGAAGGCACCGCCGACGGCCTGGCGATGACCTTCGCGCCGATGCTCGACGTATCGCGCGATCCCCGCTGGGGCCGCACCGCGGAAGGGCCCGGCGAAGACCCCTGGCTCAACGCGCGCATCGCGCAGGCCAAGGTGCGCGGCTTCCAGGGTGCCGACCTGTCGTCGGCCGAATCGCTGGCCGCCTGCGCGAAGCATTTCGTCGCATATGGCGGGGTCAATGCGGGGCGCGAGTATGCGTCGGTCGACATCTCCGAGCGCACCCTGCGCGAGGTGCATCTGCCGGGCTTCGCGGCAGCCGTGCGCGCAGGCGTGGCGACGCTGATGCCGGCCTTCACCGATCTCAACGGCGTGCCGATGACGGCACACATTCCCTTGCTGCGCGACTGGCTGCGCGGCGAGATGGGCTTCGACGGCGTCATCGTCAGCGACTACAACGCGATCGCGGAACTGATCAGGCACGGCGTGGCAGCCGATCTCGTCGATGCCGCGGTGCTGGCGCTGAAGGCCGGCGTCGACATCGACATGATGGCCGACGCATACCGCAAGGGCCTGCCGGTCGCGATCGAGCAGGGACGGGTGACCATAGAGGAGATCGACGCGAGCGTGCGCCGCGTGCTGCGGCTCAAGGAGCAGCTTGGCCTGTTCGACGACCCCTACCGCCGCGGCGCGACGCCCGAACCAGCCGAGGTCGTCGTGAAGCGGCACGCGGTGGCGCGCGACGCCGCGCGCAAGGCCATCGTCATGCTGAAGAACGAGGGCGACACCCTGCCCTTGCCTGCGACGGCAAAGACGCTGTGCGTCATCGGCCCGCTGGCCGATGCAGTCACCGAGATGAAAGGCCCATGGTGGGGTGCCGGCGAGCACGAGCCAGCCGTCACCGTGCTGGCCGGCCTGCGCGCCGCGCTGCCGCAGGCCGACATACGCCACGCGCCGGGCGTCGCCATCGAGAGCGACGACGACAGCGGCATCGAAGCCGCCGTCGCGCTGTGCGACGGCGCCGAGGCCGTCGTGCTGTGCCTGGGCGAGCGTGCAACGATGAGCGGCGAGGCGGCGAGCCGAGCCACGCCGGCGCTTCCGGGCCGGCAACAGGCCTTGGCCGAAGCTGTGACGGCACGCGCGCACGCGCTCGGCATCCCCGTCGTCGCGATCCTGTTTTCGGGCCGCCCGCTCGTCGTTCCCTGGCTCTCCCAAAACGCCGATGCGCTGCTGGCAGCGTGGTTCCTCGGCGTCGAAGCCGGCCATGCGGTCGCCGACGTTGTCACCGGCCAGGTGTCGCCCAGTGGTCGCACGCCGATGAGCTGGCCGCGCGCCGTGGGGCAGGTGCCGATCTTCTTCGGCCAGCGTCCCACAGGCCGGCCGATGAACCCTGCCGACTACTTCACGAGCAGGTACCAGGACGTCGAGAACTCGCCGCTGTATGCCTTCGGCCATGGCCTGACCTACGGCCGGTTCGTCTACGACGAGCTTCTTGTCGAGCCGCGGAACGTGAGCGAGCAGGACACGCTGAAGATCGGCGTGAGGCTGCGCAACGTCGGCGCGCGCGAGGCCGAGGAGACTGTCTTCCTGTTCGCTCGCGGCAAGCTCGGCCGTGTCACCCGGCCTCTGCTGGAACTCAAGGGCTACGCGAAGCTGCGCCTGAAGCCCGGCGAAGCCGGCTCGGTGAGCCTGGAGCTGCCGGCGTCCGAGCTGCGCTATCTCGGGCCGGACCTGCAGCCCCTGTTCGAGGCGGGCGAGGTCGAGATCCTCGTCGGGCCGAGCGCCGAACAATCAGGCTTGCTGCGCCAGACCGTCGAGCTGCGTTGAAGCCCCGGCCCGGGCGGCAGGCAACGGCCGGGTCAGGTCCAGTTCTCCTGCACCCAGCTGCGCACCTGCGCCCACTGCGTCGAAGTCTCGATGTAGTTCAGCGTCGCGCTCACCAGCTCGCCCACGTTCTTGTAGTCGTCCAGGCCGAACGGCTGGGCGAGCGGCAGGTTGGCGCGCATGTAGTTGCCGCCGAGCAGCTGGCCGGCCTGGGTCGCCGCCAGTTCCGCGGTGGCATCCATCGTGAGATTGAGCAGCGCCGTGGCCGGGACCACGCCATTGCTGAACGGCCAGAGCCAATGCGTGACGCCCCAGTCGAGCGGATTCGGCACGGCGCTGGTCGGCACGCCCACCGGGTTGGCGCCTGTGCCCAGCGACAACATCACGATGTCCGACGTGGCGCTGGCGTAGCCCTGGTAAATGGCTTCCACGATCGCCGTCATCGAAGGGTTGTTGGCGAAGGTGCCGCCGTCGGCGAAGTAGCCGAAGTCGCCCACCTGGTACGGCGGGAAGTAGGTCGGCGCGGCCGAGGTGGCCAGCGCGGCCTCCACCATGCTGATGCCGCGATAGGCATTGCTCGGGCCGTTGGAGATGGTGCACGGCTCCCAGCTGTTCTGGCTCGCGTCCCACAGCCGCGCGGAGTTGACCGCCACGAAGCGGCTCGCCGAGGACAGCGCGCCGTTGCCCACCAGCGTCTCGGCGACCGACTGCAGGCCGGTGTTGACGTACTGGCACTTGAAGATGCCCGGGCCGCTGCCCAGCAGTTCCTCGGGTGATTGCGCCGGTGCCTTGTCCTGCTGCTTGGCCTGTGCGTCCAGCAGCCAGCCGTTGGGCTTGAAGATGGTGGAACCCTTGGTCTCGTAGAGATCGACGATGGCATCGATGCCAACGTCGTTCACGAGGCCCAGCGAGATCAGGCCGCCGGTGGAAGTGCCGGCGAAACCGTTCGCGTTGGCGACGATGCCGAAACTCTTGTCCAGGTCCTGGATCATCAGTGCCGTGATGACACCGCGAATGCCGCCGCCGTCGCAGCAGAGAATCTTGAAAGACATGGCTGTGCTCCTTGCTCGGGTGAATGGATGTCAGCGCGCCTTCTCCTCCTCTCCTTCTCCCCCACTACTCACCTGCCTTCACGCCCTGACGGAAATCGAAGGCCAGGGCACTGTGGCCCCTCTTCATGCGTCGATCCATTTCGTCCCATTACAGATTCGCAGGCTCGGATCGCATCGAACGGGAATGAGAACCTAAGGACTCCCGAGGCTGCCGGAGCCCAATGAAAAGGCATCAGTTCGACTACGGTCGAGTCCCTTCGCCCGACCTCGGCGATAGTGCTGCGCCGCTCAGCCCGGAATGCCGCGCCGCCGCAGCAGCGACATCGGCCGGCGCATCCGGCAACGGCCCCGCGAGGAACGCAGCCAGCAGGTCGTTGCCGGCCGCCTGCGTCAGCGCGGGGCCGCGCGACCCGCCGATCAGCACCACGGCGGCGAAGCGCGCCGGCGCCGACAGGTACAGCGGCACGTCCGTGAAGCCATAGTGATTCGCCTCGGCGATCTGGTAGCGATACCCGCCCGCGCGCGCATGCTGCACGAGCGAGAGATTGCCTTGCAGGTAGTGCCGCGAATGCCGCGTCTCGCGATGATCGCTTTCCAGCAGAAGAAACGGCACCGGCATCGGGTCGATGGCAGCGCGGCCGTACAGAGTGCCGTCGATGTTCGCGACAGCGCGAATGCGCGCATCGCCCATGGCCGCCTCGACCGCGCTCGCGCCGCCGAAGGAATGGCCGATCGCGGCGATGCGCTGCGGATCGAGCCGCTCCGACAGCAGCGGGCCGAAGGCGCCAGGCCGGCCGATCTGTCCGGCGACGAAGCGCAGGTCGGCCGCCCGCACCGACTGCCGCTCGCTCATGTAGCGCAGGCGATCCGGATCGTCGGGCAGGAAGCGCTCGACCGGCGTCGCGAGCCGGCCATCGGCCAGTTCGACCACCGGCGCTTCGTACGCATGGTCCAGCGCGAGCACCACGAAGCCGCGGCTCGCCAGATCGGCAAGAAGCCCGGAATAGAACGCGCGCGACGCGCCATACCCCGGCGAGAACAGCACCACCGGCCAGCGCGTCCGTTGCGTGGCCACCGGCGCGTCGACGCGTGCATGCGTGTCGATGCGGTCGTAGCGCTGCATCACGAGTCCGGGTATCAGCGACACGAAGGACGGCAGCCTGCCGAGGCCGTCGATGTAGCGCGGCGCCACGCCCTGCCCTGACGCCGCCGGATACCAGGCCTGGACCACGACGTTGCGCCGGTCATCCGGATCGGCGGTTGCATCTTCCGCCCGCTCGCCGTCCACCCATCGGAACACCTGGGTGCCGACCGCATAAGGCCCGCGCGGCGCAGGCAGCTCCGGCACCGGCACGAAGCTCCACGCAAGCAGCGTGACCATGGCCAGCCCCACCACGCCGCCACGACCCAGCCATGCCAGCGCGCGTCGCGGCGACGACCGGCTTCGCCTCCAGCCCAGCACCAGCAGTGCCGCAAGCAGCGCGTGGACGGGCAGGTATTGCCAATAGAGGCCCTCGCGCCAGAGCTGGAAGACGCAAGCCACCAGCAACGCAGCCGACACGGCGAGAACCATGCGCCCATTCACCCGCCTCGTCGCCGCCGCGATCAGCGCAAGGCCGACCGCGACCAGGACGATCGCGCCATCGAGCATCGACATCGCCCGGCTCCGTTGTCGTCCGTCAGCCGGCGTACCTGGCCAGCATGCCCAGCTTCTCGTTCAGCGCGGCCTGGAAATGCTCGCGCTGCGAGGGCACCCACATCGGCGCGTCGAAGGAGGCGACGATGCGATGGCTCTCGATCCGGATCGTGCCCGCCAGCGGCTCGCGCACCGCGAAGTCGTCGCCCTGCGGCTCGATCCTGAAGCCCAGCGTCTCTACTTCCTTCAGCTGTGCCTTGAGTGCCTCGCGCAGCACGGCCGGGCGTCCGGCATGAGCAACGGCGATCTCGATCGTCCGCAGTTCCGGCAACGGCAGCAGCACCGGGGCGATGAGCTTCGACGGCCCGCCTGCAGCCGGAAAGCGCAGCTTCGCCGCCGCATCGAGCACCAGCGCGCGCGCCGCCGCGACCTCGTCGTCGGCCTCGTAGCCGCTTTGCGCGGTGACGAAGTTGTCGGTCAGCACCTCGACCGACTCCACGCCGCCGCCGGCCGCCACCGCGAGGCGGAAGCTCATCACGCCCTGCACGTCCCTGAAGGGCTTCAGCGGCTCTGCGAGCGCGCGATGGAATCCGGTGACCACTTCCCGCGCGGCTGCTTCGTCCAGCGGCCCCGTCACCACGGGCGAAGCGGCGCGCAGATGCCCGACCAGCGCGATGCGCGCCTCCAGCGGGTCCATGCTGCCCTGGATGGTGGGCGTGCCGTGGACGATGCGGTCGTCGAACAGCAGCAGCTGGTTGAACTGCGCCGGCACCAGCTCGTAAAGCGCCTCGCCGTGCACGTGGTGCTTCTTGTAGCTGGGCACGCCGTCGCGCATCAGCAGCGTTTCGCCGCCGGCGAACTTGCGCGACTGCCAGCGCGTGAGCGAGTAGACGAAGCCCAGCGTGCCGTTCTGGAAGTCGCTGTGCAGGCCCAGCGTGCAGCCGTTGACCATCAGGTGCAGGTTGGGCTCGCCGGTCGGCACCAGCCCGGTGTGTTCCATGCACCACTGCCTCAGGTGCCGGTCGAAGCGCCGCCACAGCGGCAGCGGAAACACCTGCTGCGGCGTCGTGCGCAGGTAGGTGTACATGCGCGGATCGCAGAAGTACTGCCACTGGACCGACTGCCGGTAGGCGTTGCCGACCTTCTCCTCGTAGGCCGCGCGCATGGCCTCGGCCTCCGGAAAGAAGTCGGCGGCGATGTGCTGGCGCCGGATCACGCGGCCACCTCGCGCATGTCGCCGAGCGCCACGCGCACCTGGCGGTTGCCGCTGTACGGCAGGCGCCCGTGGGCCATCAGCAGGTTGTTGACCAGCAGCACGTCGTGGGCCTCGGTGGGAATGCGGACCGAGCACTCCATCAGCACCCGGTCGATGGTGCGCACCCATTCGGTCGGAATCGGGCTGCCGTCGCCGAAGAACACCGTGCGCGGAAACTGGTCGCGGCGGAAGTGCTTGCCCAGCATCGCATCGACCTCGGCCGGCAGTGCGTCGGGGTGGTGCAGCAGGATCTGGTTGAACCAGGCCTCGGTGCCGCGCTCGGGAATGCGCAGCACGGCATGGGTGCGGTACGACACGGTGAGATCGTTCTCGGAGATCGCGTCGATCTCGTGCCCGCTGCCCTCGATCTTCATGCGCAGCTCCTGCAGTGTCTCGACCTTGAAGAACTGCTGCCACGAGGTGTCCAGCCCGCGGATGAAGCGCCGCCGGTAGACAAGCCCCAGCTCGCGGAAGCGCTCTAGCATCTGCGCGGGCAGCCGCTCGATCACCTGGCGTCCGTCCGACAGGGTCCACTCGCCGCCTTCGGTGGCCGGCTCCAGGCAGAAGAACAGCTGGCGCGAAGGCCAGCTCTGCGTATGCGAGGCCTCGTTGTGGAAGCGGATCTCCAGGTGCCTGGGGTACGGCGTGGAAAAGTAGACGTTGTCGCTCGCGCTGGCCAGCGGCAGGTCGCCGTAGTGCCTGTAGAGAGCGTCGCAGGCCGAGCCCGCGCAGTCCTCGAAGCCGGGCAGGCCGCCGACCTCGAAGCCGCGGAACAGCACGTGACCGTCCCTCCACAGCGCCTCGTCGATGCGATCGCGGTTCTGCCGTATCCAGGGCGCGAGCGGCTCGCGGGAAGCTGAAGTGATTTGCATGGATTCGTTCACACCTTCGGTTCGTTGATCTCTTCAGGACATGGCCACCAGGATGCGGCGCGACCCGTCGAATGGCAGCCGCCCGTGCGCCGCGAGGAGGTTGTCCACCACCAGCAGGTCGCCCTGGCGCCACGCGAAAGTGCGCCGCTGCGCGCGCAGCACCTCGCGCACGTCGGCGAGCGTTGCGCTGTCGATGCGGCCGCCGTCGCCGTAGTACGCCGCCATCGGCAGCCCGGCCTCGATGCGCGCATCGACCTTGGCGCCCATCGGCGTGTTGGAGGCATGGAACAGGTGCACCTGGTTGAACCAGACGCGCTCGCCGCTCAGCGGATGCACGCGCGTGGCCGGCCGCCGCTCGTGGATGCGCAGGCCGCCGCTGGGCTGCCACTCGCAGCCGATGTCCAGCTCGCGGCAATGCGCCTCGACCTGCTCGCGGTCGGCGGTCTCGAAGGCCTTGCTCCAGGCGTTGTAGGGCGCGTGCGCCGGCGCGAGGTTGCGCACGTACATCAGCTCGCGGCGCTCGAACTCCTCGACGATGGAGGCCGGCATTGCCTGCAGCACGCGCCGCGAGTCGGCCAGCGGCGTCTCGCCGCCCGTCTGCGGCACGGTCGCGCAGAAGAAGTAGAGGCGTTGCGGCCAGCGCAGGCTGTACGACATCTCGTTGTGCAGCGGGATCTCCAGCTGCCTCGGGTACTCGGTCGAGGTGTAGACGCCGTCGGCCACCTTGCTGCGCGGCGAGGTGCCGCCCGCGTAATCGCGCAGCTGCTGCGACGCCATCGCCGCGACCGCGCGCCGGAAGTCCTCGGCCTCGTGCAACGGAAAGCCGCGAAACAGCAGCGCACCGGCACGCAGCAGCATGGGTTCCAGCCGCGGCATCGCTTCACCGAACCAGCCTTCGGCATCGGCCGCGCTGCCGCCGGCCAGCTCGGCATCGGCGTGGATGAGATGCGGAAAGTCGTCGTCGAAGTCCTCGGCCTCGCGCAGGTCCGCGACGGTTGCTGCCGCCCCGCTCATGCGCGCTGCCCCAGGTACCAGTGCCGCCCGACGATCTCGATCACCCGATCGACGTGCGGCTGCCTGAGGATCGACAGGTGATCGCTGCCCGGCACGTCGAAGCTGCGCAGCCGGGGCTCGTGCGTGCGCCAGGCGTCGAGGCTCACGGCTTCGTCTCCATCATCGGAAACCGCCCGCAGCAGCAACGCGAGGCCGGTGAACTCGCCCTCGGGGCGATAGCCGATCGCGCACTGGCGGCAGAACATCTCAAGCACCGGCGCGAAGTCCGCGCGCCGCGCGCTGGGCGGCAGGAGGCGGGCGCGCCGCATGGCCTCGAAGACCGATGCCGTCTGCTCGCCGGCAGGCAGCGCGGCCAGCGTGCCGGCGTCGAGCCCGTGCTCCTTTCCGCCCTGCAGCCGGATCAGCGCCAGGTACTCGCGCAACGCGTGGGCGCGGTCGCCGAAGCCTTCGGCGCGCGGCGCATCGGTGTCGACGAGCACCACCGGTGCGACCGTGGCACCGGCCTCGGCCAGCTGCCGTGCCGTTTCCAGCGCGACCCAGCCGCCGAAGGAATGGCCGATCAGGTGATAGGGCCCCCGCGGTTGCAGCGCGCGTATCGCATCCACATGCCGCCGCGCCGCCTCCTGCAGCGTCGGCGGCTCGCCATCGCGGCCCAGCAGCGCGGGCGCCTCCAGGCCGATGAAGCTGGCGTCGCCGGGGCTGCGCGAAGCGAAGTCGAGGAACGACGTTGCGTTGGCGCCCGCACCCGGCAGGCAGAACACCTTGCGTGCCTGTGAGCTGCTGCCGCTGCTTCTGATGGTCACCACGGCACCTGGCGCTGGCGGGCGGTTGGCCATGGCCGGCTGCGCTTGCGTGCCATCGAGCCGCTCGAGGATCGAGTCGATCGCCCCACCGACACGCGCTGCGTGTCGGCCGTCCATCATGATGCTCCAGTGGTCGCCGCCTACCGGATGCACCTGCAGCCGGTTGCGGAACACGGCACTCCAGCCGTTGGCCGGATCGCCCGCATCGCCTGCCGGTAGCGCCGAGAACAGATGCGCATCGATCTCCAGCGGCCGCGCGTGATAGCGATGCGCCGCCGCGCGCAGCTCGAACCAGAGCCCCGCGCGCGCGTCGAACTCCGCCGGGCTCATGTCCTTCTTCAGCCATCCTTCGGCGCGAGCCAGCGCGATCGCGGCGGGCAGCCCGTCGGCGGCTAGAAGCCGCTCGATCTCGCCCGCCTCCAGCTTGCGCCCGTAGTACTCGGCGAAGGCCACCAGCAGCAGCTTGCGGTCCTGCTCGCCCAGTTCGGAAATGCCGCGCTCGCCCTCGCTGCGGTGCCAGCTGTCGATCAGCCCGAGGAACTCGACCTGCTCGCCCGCCGAGAGCAACTGCCGCGCGACCTCGAAGGCCAGCACGCCGCCGGCCGACCAGCCCGCGAGCCGGTACGGCCCCTGCGGCAGCGCCTCGCGGATCAGGCGCACATACCCGGCGGCCAGGTCCTCGTAGCGGCTTCCGGCCTGCACCGCGTCGCGGTCGGCGCGGATGCCGTAGAGGCCGATTTCCGGATCGATGTGCCGCGCCAGCCGCTCGTACGACAGCACCTCGCCGCTGGGTTCGTGGATGAACACCAGCGCGCGCCGCGTGGCGCCACCCTTGCGGATGGTCACCCACTGTGCGTTCGGACCGAGGTCCGCGATGTCTTCGCGCGGCTTGCCGATCAGCTCGGCCAGCGCGCTGAGCTGTTGCGCCAGCAGCACGTCCTGCAGCGCGACCTCGTAGCCCTTCTGCTTCAGCCCCTCGATGACCTGGAACACCATCAGCGAGTAGCCGCCCAGGTCGAAGAAGTTGTCGTGTCGGCCGATGCGCTCGACGCCCAGCAGCTGCGACCACAGCGCGGCGATGATGCATTCCGCCTCGCCCCGCGGCGCCTCGTAGCGGCCGAGCGCCAGGCCTTGAGCGTCGGGCGCCGGCAGCGCCTTGCGGTCGAGCTTGCCGTTGGGCGTGAGCGGCAGCGCAGCTAGCGTCACGAAGGCCGAAGGCAGCATGTATTCGGGCAGGTGCGCGGCCAGGCCAGCGCGCAGCTGCACCGGATCGGGCGTCTCCGTGCCGGCCACCACGTACGCGACCAGGCGCCTGTCGCCGGGGATGTCCTCGCGCGCGACCACCGCCGCCTCGCGCACCCCCGGCAGCCGCGCGAGGCGCGCCTCGATCTCGCCGGGCTCGATGCGAAAGCCGCGCAGCTTGATCTGCTGGTCGTTGCGGCCGAGGTATTCGAGAGTGCCGTCCTCGCGCCAGCGGCCGAGGTCGCCGGTGCGGTACATGCGCGCCTGTGCGTCGTCCACGAACGGATCGCGCGGGAAGCGCTCTGCAGTGAGTTCGGGCCGGCCGAGATAGCCGCGCGCGACGCCGGCACCGCCGATGTGGATCTCGCCCGCCACGCCGACCGGCACCGGCTGCCCCGCCGCGTCGAGCAGGTAGATCCGCGCGCCCGGCATCACCTGCCCGATGTGCGGACGGCGTCCGTCGATCACGCCGCAGCTCGCGTCCACGCTGCATTCGGTCGGCCCGTACATGTTGAAGACGAGCCGCCCTTCGACGGCCGCCAGCGCGCCCCAGGTGGCCGCGTCGATCGGCTCGCCACCGAGCAGCAGCTTGCGCAGACTCGGTGCGCGGCCTTGCAGGAGGCCCGCGCCCTGCATCAGCCGCAGGTGCGAAGGCGTGCACTCCATCGCCTCGATGCGATGGGTTTCCAGAAAACCGAGCAGTTCCTGCGCGCCGAGTCGATCCGCCTCGGGCAGCAGGAACACGCTGCGGCCGAAGGCGAGTTGCCCCCAGGCCTTCACGGCCATGTCGAAGCCGAAGGAGGAGTTCCACGCCACGCGCCGGCAATCGGGCGCCGTGCCGTGCACGCAGGCCTCCATCGCGCGCAGGAAGAAGGCCGCGTTGCGGTGCTCGACCATCACGCCCTTGGGCTCGCCGGTCGATCCGGAGGTGTAGATCACGTAGGCCAGGTGCGAGGGCGTGAGGCCGACGGCGGCCGGGTCCGGGTTGGTGGACGGCGCCGTGGCCCAGTCCGGCTGTTCGGCGTCGAGCAGCACGCGAGCGCATCGTTGCGGCACCTGCAGCCGTGCGTCGAGGCGCTGCTGGGTCAGCAGCACGACCGCACCGCTGTCTTCCAGCATCTGCGCCAGGCGCTCGTCCGGATGAACCGGATCGAGCGGCACGTACGCGCCGCCGGCCTTGAGCGTGGCCAGCATCGCCACGACCATCTCGAGGCTGCGCTCGGCGCAGATCGCCACGCGGTCGTCGGGCTTCACGCCGAGCGCGCGCAGGTGATGGGCGAGCCGGTTGGAGCGCGCATTGAACTCGCCGTAGCCCAGGCTCTGGCCCGCGTATTCGATCGCCTGCGCATCGGGCTGGCGCGCCGCCTGTTCCTCGATGAGTGCATGCACCAGCACCGGCTGGGCTGTGACGGCATGGCTTTCGTTGAAGCCTTCCACGATCGCCGCGCGCTCGTCGGCGTCGAGCAGGTCGATGCGGTCCACCGGCTGGCTGTCGTCGGCGACCATGGCGCGCAGCACCGCTTCCAGGCAACGCCATTGGCGGCGCACCGTGGCCTCGTCGAACAGGGCGCTGGCGTAGTTGAGCTGGCCGGCGATGCCCTCCCCGTTCTCGCGCAGCTCCAGCGAGAGCTCGAACTGCGCACTGTCCGCGCCGCCGCCCAGGCTCTGCGCCTGCAGGCCGGGCAGGTCGAGCCCGGCCTCGGGCGTGTTGTGCCACGACAGCATCACCTGGAACACCGGATGGTGGGCCAGCGAACGCGGCGGGTTGAGCGCCTCGACCAGCCGCTCGAAGGGCACGTCCTGCAGGCTTTGGGCCTGCACCGCGGTCTGCCGCGCCTGTGCCAGCAGCGCGCCCACGCCCGGGCTGTCCGAGAGGTCGATCTTCAGCGCCTGCGTGTTGACGAAGAAGCCGATCAGCGGCTCGACCTCCACGCGGTTGCGGCCGGCGTGCGAGCTGCCGATCACCACCTGCTCCTGCCCGCTCAGGCGGCCCAGCACCACCGCCCATGCCGCGAGCAGCGTCATGTACAGCGTTGTGCCATGGCGCTGGCCCAGCGCGCGCAGGCCCTGGCCCAACTCGGCGTCGAGTTCGACCGCGATGTTGGCGCCACGATAGTCTTGCACCGGCGGGCGCGGCCGGTCGGTCGGCAGGTCGAGCAAGGCCGGCGCGCCGCGCAGCTGCCGCACCCATTGCTCCAACTGCTGCTGCAGCAGCGGCCCCTGCAGCCATTGGCGCTGCCACATGCCGAAGTCGGCGTACTGGATGGCCAGCGGCGGCAGCGGGTCGGAGCGGCCTTCGCGAAAAGCGCCGTACAGCGCAGAGAACTCCTTCGCCAGCACTCCGCCCGACCAGCCGTCGGACACGATGTGGTGCATGGTCACCAGCAGCACGTGGTCGTCGGGCCCCAGCACGAGCAGTCGGCCCCGGATCAGCGGCCCCAGCGCGAGATCGAACGGGCGCAGCGCCTCCTCGCGCACGATGCGCTCCAGCGCCTCGTTGGTGATGCCGCGCCGGTCTTCGTGCAGCAGCGCGAAGCCGCGCGGCGCGTCGATGACCTGCCGCGCCTCGCCCCCGATGCCGACGAAGCGGGTGCGCAGCACCTCGTGGCGTTCGACGATGCGGTCGAAGGCGGCCTGCAGC
Organism: Variovorax sp. YR750; assembly: GCF_900109805.1. Classification (NCBI taxonomy): domain Bacteria; kingdom Pseudomonadati; phylum Pseudomonadota; class Betaproteobacteria; order Burkholderiales; family Comamonadaceae; genus Variovorax; species Variovorax sp. YR750. Next base: position 179,080 of record NZ_FOBJ01000005.1, on the reverse strand, counting down.
GCCGCAACGTCCAGCGGGCCGCGCAGCCGCACCGCGTCGGGCACGTGATAGGCCTTGCTCGCCTCGGGATCGACCCGCGCGATGAACCACAGCCGCTGCTGCGCGAACGACATCGGCAGCGGCGCCGAGCGGTCGGCGCGCGTGATCGCACCCAGCGTGTTCTGGCTCGCCTCGGCCACGTCGCGCGCCAGGTCGGCAAGCTGCGGATGGGTGAACAGCACAGGCAGCGGCAGCTCCACGCCGAGCCGCTCGCGCAGCTGAGAGACCAGTCGCACCGCGAGCAGCGAGTGACCGCCCAGCTCGAAGAAATTGTCGTTGCGCCCGACGCGCTCCATGCCGAGCAGCTCGCACCAGATCTGCGCGAGCGTGTCCTCGATCTCGCCGATCGTCGCCTCGTAGCTGCGATGGGCGAAGGCGAGACCCTCGGGCGCCGGCAGCGCCTTGCGGTCGAGCTTGCCGTTCGGCGTCAGCGGCAGGGCCGCGAGCGACACGAAGGCGCCCGGCAGCATGTGCTCGGGCAGGCGCGCGGACAGTTGCTGGCGCAGCCCGGCCGGGTCGATGGCGTCGTGCGCGCCGTCCGCGACGATGTAGGCGACAAGGCGCTTCTCGCCGGGCACGTCCTCGCGCGCGACCACCGCCGCCTCGCGTATGCCGGGCAGCTCGTCGAGGCGAGCCTCGATCTCGCCGGGTTCGACGCGGTGGCCGCGGATCTTGAGCTGGAAGTCGTTGCGCCCGAGGTATTCGATCGTGCCGTCGTCGCGCCAGCGGCCGAGGTCGCCGCTACGGTACATGCGCGCGACTTCGTCGTCCGCGAACGGATCTCGCAGGAAGCGTTCGGCGCTCAGCGCGGGCTGGTTCAGGTAGCCCCGCGCCACCTGCGCGCCGGCGATGTGGATCTCGCCTGCCACGCCGCGCGGCACGGGCCGGCCCTGTGCGTCGAGCAGGTACAGCCGGCAGTTGTCGACTGGCGTGCCGATGGGCGGCAGGTCGCTCCACTCCTCAGCGGGGCCTGGGAGCGTGTACGTCGTGACCACGTGGCTCTCGGTCGGACCGTAGTGGTTGTGCAGGCGCGCCTTGCCGTTGCCTTCGAACAACCGCCGTATCGCCGGCGTGATGCGCAACTGCTCGCCCGCGACGATCAGATCGCGCAACGTCGGCGGCAGCGCTGCCCCGTGCTGCGACCACAGCTCGCTCAAGGCGTTGAGCGCAATGAAGGGCAGGAAGAGCCGCTCGACACCCTGCTCGCCGAGCCAGTCGGCCAGCGCGGGCAGGTCGCGTCGCAACTCCTCGGGCACCGGCACCAGCGTGCCGCCCGTGGCCAGCGTGGAGAAGATTTCCTGGAACGCGACGTCGAAGCCCGGCGCCGCGAACTGCAGGGTGCGCGCCGCGTCGGGCAACCGCTCGCGCTGCCAGGCCAGCAGGTTGACCAGCGCACCGTGCGGCATCGCAACGCCCTTGGGCATGCCGGTGGAGCCGGAGGTGTAGATCACATAGGCCAGGTGCTCGCCGCGCAGGCCCAGCGCCTGCGGATCGGGCCGTGGCGTGGCAACTTGTGTCCATGGCGCGGCGGCGATGTCGTCGAGCAGCACGCGCTCGCAGGTCGGTGGCACGGCGAGGCGTTGCGCCAGCCGCTCCTGCGTCAGCAGCACGCGCGGCGCGCTGTCGGCGAGCATGTGCATCAGGCGTTCGTCGGGCAGCGCCGGATCCAGCGGCACATAGGCCCCGCCAGCCTTGAGCGTAGCCACGATCGCGATCACCGCCGCGGCCCCGCCCTCCAGGCAGATCGCCACGCGCTGGTCGGGAACCACGCCCAGCGTGCGCAGATGACGGGCCAGCTGGTTCGATCGGGCTTCCAGCTCGCCATAGCCCAGCCGTTCGGTGGCGGATTCCAGCGCGACCGCGTGCGGGTCGCTGTCGGCCCGTCGCTCGAACAGCGCATGCACCAGTTCGCCACCACTGCCGATATCGCCATGGTCACGGCGGGTAGCATTGAAGCCGTGCAGCACCTGCTCGCGCTCGGCCGCCGGCAGCGTCTCGATGTCACGCATCGGCGTGTCGGGCGCCTGGTCGAGCGCGCGCACGAGGTGTTCGAGGGTTTCGCGCATCCAGCCGGCGATGCGCGCGGCGTCCACCAGCTTCACGATCTCGGCGGTAATGGAGAAGCCCTGGCCGTGGTCGTCCACATGCAGCACGAAGGGGTAGTTGGTGCGGTCGCGGCTCTCCAGATGACGGATGCCGGCGATGCCTTCCTCGCCCTGTGCCGCCGGCTCGCGGCTGTGGCGGTAGTTCAGCAGCGCCGAGAACAGCGGCGTGTTCGCGGGCAGGCCGCTGCAGCGCTGCGCCAGCGTCAGCGACGCGTGCTCGTGGCGCAGCAGTTCCGCGAGCGCGCCGGCCGTCTCGCCGAGCGCCGCCCCCGCGCTGAGCCCCTCCAGCCGCACCCGCAGCGGCAGGGTGTTGATGAACATGCCCATCGCGCGGTCGGCGCCTTCGCCGCCCTGCAGGCGGCCGAGCAGCACGGTGCCGAACACCACGTCGCCACCGCCGTTGCCGCTGCAGCGCGCCAGCACCTGCGCCCAGGCCAGGTGGAATACGCACGCGGCGCTTACACCGCGCCCGCGCGCCACGCGCCGCAGGTCTGCGCACAGCGCCGGTTCGAGCCGCAGCTTCGCCTGCACCGCGCCGCTGCCGTTGCCCTGCACGTCGAGCAGATCGAAGGGCGCGGTCGGCTGCACGACGTCGCCCAGCATCGCGCGGAAGAACTGCTCATGCTCGGCTTCGCGCGCGCCCAGCCGAGCCTGCGCGACGAAGTTGCGGAAGGGCACGGGCTGCGGCAGTTCGGCACGCCGGCCCTGCATCACCAGGCCGACTTCGTGGGCCAGCAGCTCCAGCGTGACGTGGTCCATCGCCAGGTGGTGATAGAGCATCTGCAGCAGCCAGCGTCCACCTGCCTCATCGAATGCCGCGAAGCCGCGCATCATCGGCGCGCGGCGCACGTCGAGGCGATAGCGGGCCGGGTCGGCGTGGTCCTGCAGCCGCGCCTGCACATCGCCGCCGTCGAACTCCAGCGTCTCGACTTCCAGCCGCGCCCGGCGCCACACCACCTGAACCGGCTCGGGCAGTCCGTCCCACTGCACGGCGGTGCGCAACACGTCGTGGCGCGCGATGGCTTCGTTCATCGCGGCGACGAAGCGGTCCAGCAGCTCACGGCTGTCGAAGGCCATGAGCAGCCGGGTCAGGTAGGCGTCGCCCTGCTGCTGCAACAGGTGGTGGAACAGGATGCCCTCCTGCAGCGGCGCGAGCGGATAGATGTCCTGCACATTGCCCGCACCACCCGGCGTGGCGGCGACGATGCGGTCGATCTGCGCCTGCTCCAGCCTCACCAGCGGCAACATGCGCGGGGTGATGCGCGGTTGCTGCTCCTGCTGCCGTGTTGCTGCAGCGACGCGATCGTCGTTGGCGGCGACCCAGCTCATCAGCGCCTGCTTGTGCAGCTTCAGCGATGCCATCACGCCGGGGGTCAGCACGCCGCGCGGCGCCTTCAGAACCAGCTCGCCCTGCTCGATCCGCGCCAGGACCCTGCGCTCTTCGAGCAGGCCGATAAGGGCCGGCGCGTCCAGTGATTGCGTGCTCGCGACTTCCAGATTCACAGTCTGAACTCCTCAGTTTCCGATTCGGTGTCCCATCCGGCTTCCTGCTGGGCAAAGTGGGCCGGGATGGCGTTGTGCGGTACGTGGACCTCGGCCACGTCCGGTGCGGTGCGAACGGCGGCAGCCATCGCTGCCAGCGCCGGCCGGGCGAAGACCGCGCGCACGTCGATGGCCCAGCCGCGCCTGCGCAGCTGCTCCAGCATCTGCACCGCAAGCAGCGAATGCCCGCCGAGCGCGAAGAAGCTGTCATGGCGGCCGATGCGCTCCACGCCCAGCAGCCGCGACCAGATCGCGGCCAGGGCCTGCTCCACTTCGCCCTGCGGCGGCACGAAGGCGCGGCGGTCGAAGGCTTCGTCTCCCGGCGCGGGCAGCGCCTTGCGGTCGAGCTTTCCGTTGGCGCTCAGCGGCAGCGCGGCGAGGCGCACATAGGCGGCGGGCAGCATGTGTTCAGGCAGGTGCTCGCCGAGCAGGCTGCGCAGCCGCGCGGGCTCCGGCGCTTCACCGGATGGGGCCGGCACCACGTACGCGACCAGCGACGGCGTGCCGGACCGGTCCTCGCGCGCCAGCACCGCGGCGTCGGCGATGCCGTCGATCGCGCGCAGCCGCGCTTCGATCTCGCCCGGCTCGATGCGCTGCCCGCGCAGCTTGATCTGGGAATCGGCGCGGCCCAGGTATTCGATCGCGCCGTCGACGCGCCAGCGGCCGAGATCGCCGCTGCGGTAGAGCCGGCCGCTCCCACCGAAAGGGTCGACGATGAAGCGCTGCGCCGTCAGCTCCGGCTGGTTCAGGTAGCCGCGCGCCACCTGTACGCCGCCGATGTAGAGCTCGCCGGCAACGCCGATCGGCACCGGGCGCAGCGCATCGTCGAGCAGGTACAGGCGGGTGTTGGCGATCGGTTTGCCGATCGGCACCGAGTCGCCGTCGTCGCTCCCGCAGGTCCAGGCGCTCACGTCCACCGCCGCTTCGGTCGGGCCGTAGAGGTTGTGGAGCTGCACGTGCTGCAGGCTCTCGCGGCACCGGCGCGCGAGCCCGGCGGAAAGCGCCTCGCCGCTGCAGACCACGCGCCGCAGGCTGGCGCAGGCGGCCACATTGCCGGCCTCATCGAGCCGGGCAAGAAAGAGCTGCAGCATCGAGGGCACGAAGTGCAGCGTCGTCACGCCACTCGCGCGGATCAGCTCGCAGAGGTAGGCAGGGTCCTTGTGTCCGTCGGGCCTCGCCAGCACCAGCCGCGCGCCCGCCATCAGAGGCCAGAAGAACTCCCACACCGACACGTCGAAGCCCAGCGGCGTCTTCTGCAGCACCACGTCGTCCGGCGTCAATGCGTAGGCTTGCTGCATCCAGTGCAGGCGGTTGACGATGCCCCGGTGCTCGTTCATCACGCCCTTGGGCCGACCTGTGGAGCCGGAGGTGTAGATCACGTAGGCGAGATGGCGCTCATGAAGACCTGTGTCGGGTACATCGGCTTCGGCGCCGGTGCCGGCGAATGCCTCCATGGGATCGTCGCGATCCACCGACAGCGTGCGCACCATCGCCGGCAAGGCAGATGCAATTTCGGCGTCGGCCAGCACCACCACCGGGCCGGCTTCTTCAATCATCTGCAGCGACCGTTGCGGAGGGTGCGAGGGATCGAGCGGCAGGTATGCGCCGCCTGCCTTCAGCACTGCCAGCAGCGCCACGACCAGCATCTCGCTGCGCTGCATGAAGATGCCCACGCGCGCGTCGGGCACCACGCCCAATGCGCGCAGTTGCCGCGCCAGCCGGTCGGCGCGTGCATCGAGCTCGGTGTAGCTGAGGCTGCGGCCTTCGAACACCACGGCGGTTGCGTCGGGACTCCTTGCGGCCTGGCGCTCGAACAGCTGGTGCAGCAGGCCGTGCGGGTAGTCAGCAGCAGTCGCGTTGAAATCGCCAGTCACCTGCCGGCGCTCGTCTTCCGGCAGCACGTCGATGCGCCGCAGCGGCCGCCGGGGCTCTGCCTCGAGCGCATCGACCAGCGACCGCAGCGCCTGCTCGACGAAGCCACGGATTCGCCGCGCATCGACGCTGCGGTCGATCTCGGCGGTGATGCCGAAGCCGTCGCGGTGGTCGTCCACGTGCAGCACGAAGGGATAGTTGGTGCGGTCGTGGCCGCCGAGCGATTCGATGCCCGGCACGCCCGTGGCACCGTCTTCGCCCTGGCGCTCGCTGTAGCGGTAGTTGAGCAGGCTGGTGAAGAGCGGTGCATCGGCCGGCAGCCCGCTGCAGCGCCGCGCGAGGCTCAGCGAGGCATGTTCGTGGTGCAGCAGCTCGGCCAGGTCGGCGTGCACGCGGCGAAGCGCGATCTCGGTGTCGTCGTCGATGCGCACGCGCAGCGGCAGCGTGTTGAGGAACATGCCCATCGCCCGCGTCGCCTCGGCGCCAGCCTGCACGCGGCCGAACAGCACCGTCCCGAACACCACGTCGTCCCGGGCGCTGCAACGCGCCAGCACCAGCGCCCAGGCCAGGTGGAACACGCTGGCCGCGCCCACGCCGCGCAGACGCGCCTGTTCGCGCAGGCGCCGCGCGAGCCCGGGTTCCAGCTCGGCGCGCGACTGCAGCACGCCGCTGCCGTCGCCGCGTACCTCGTCCAGCCCGAAGGGCGCGGTGGTTGCCTCCACATCGCCCAGCACGCGACGGAAATAGGCTTCATGCACGGCCTCCGCCCCCTCCTGCCTTGCCTGCGCGACGAAGCGCCTGAAGGGCACCGGCACGGGCAATTCGTTGCGATGCCCCTGCAGGATCAGCATGACCTCGCGCACCAGCAGCTGGGAAGCCGTGTGGTCGAGGATCAGGTGGTGGTGCAGCAGCTGCAGCAGCCAGCGACCGCTACCCTCTTCCTCGATGGCGTGGCCGCGCAGCATGGGGGCGCGCCGCACGTCGAGGCGATAGCTGTGTGGATCGGCCAGCGTGCGCAGGCGTTCCCGCGCCACTTCGGCGGGCGCCGAGGCCAGCATCGCGATCTCCAGATTCGCCTCGCGCTGCACCAGCTGCACGGGTTGCTGCAGCTCTTCCCAATGCACGCTGGTGCGCAGGATGTCGTGGCGCGCGATCACTTCGCGCAGTGCCTCAACGAATCGCTCGAGCCGCTGGCGGCTGTCGAAACGCAGCAGGGTCGGCATGACGTAGGCATCGCCTCCGTCCTCGCTCTCGCGGTGAAGACGGTGATGGAACAGGATGCCCTCCTGCAGCGGCGCGAGCGGATAGATGTCCTGCACGTTGCGCACGCCGCCGGGCACCTTCGCCACGAGGCGGTCGATCTCGTCCTGCCCCAGCGCGAGCAGCGGCAGCATCGCCGGCGTGATCGCCTCTGCCGACTCGTCGATGCGGTAGTCGAGCCGATCGACACCCCGGCCCTCGCGCAGCAGCGCGATCAGCTCGGCCTTGCGCTCGCGCAGCGCCTGCACCAGTGTCGTGTCGGCGAGCAGCCGCGCGTCGCCCTGCAGCGCGAGCTTCTCGCCGTCGAGGCGCAGCGTGAGGCCGCGCGAAGCCAGCGCTTCGAGCAGCTCCGACGATGTCACGTTCTGATGGCTCACAGGACGATCTCCTCGATCTGCACGGTGGCCGCGGCAAGCTCGGCCAGCGTTGCCGCGTTGAACACCATCTGCACGTCGACCTGCAGTTGCTGCTCGCCCATGGCGTGGATCAGCTGTATCGCGAGCGCCGAATGCCCGCCGAGCTCGAAGAAATTGTCGTGGCGGCCGACCTGCGCCACCCCGAGCAGCTCGCCCCACAGCGCCGCCAGCCGGACCTCGATTTCGGTCTGCGGCGCGGCGTAGATCCGCCGCGCAAGGCCGCTGTCGTCGGGTAGCGGCAGTGCCTTGCGGTCGAGCTTGCCGTTGGCGTTCAGTGGCCAGGCCGCGAGCACCACGTAGGCGGCGGGCAGCATGTAGTCGGGCAGCTGCGCACCGAGCTGCGCGCGCAGCTCGGAAGGCTCCGGTGTCATGCCCTGCTCTGCCAGCAAGTAGGCGATCAGGCGGGGCTCGCCGGGCTGGCTCGCGTCTGCCATCACCACGGCCTCGCGCACGCCGTCCAGCCGCGCGAGCCTTGCCTCGATCTCGCCGGGCTCGATGCGGTAGCCGCGGATCTTCACCTGGTGGTCGTTGCGGCCCAGGTACTCGATGCTGCCGTCGGCACGCCAGCGGCCCAGGTCGCCGGTCCTGTACATGCGAGTGCCGCCGCCGGCATCGAAGGGATCGGGCAGGAAGCGCTCCGCCGTGAGCTCTGGTCGCCCAAGGTAGCCCCGCGCGACCCCGGCGCCGCCGATGTGGATCTCGCCCGCGACGCCGATGGGTACCAGCTCGCCATGCGCATCGAGCAGATAGACGCGCGCGCCCGGCATCGGCCGGCCGATGTGCGGCACCGCGCCCGCGACCGGGCCACAGGTGGCATCCACGCTGCACTCGGTGGGGCCGTACATGTTGTGGAACTGCACCGAGTCGGTCTCGGCAAGGGCTTGCCAGGTATCGGCGTCGAGCGCCTCGCCGCCCAGCAGCAGCTTGCGCAGCGAGGTGGCGCGCCGCTGCGGAAAGCCGGCCGAGCGCAGCATGCGCAGGTGCGAGGGCGTGCACTCCATCGCCTCGATAGCGTGGCGCTCCAGAAAATCGAGCAGCGCCTGCGCATCGAGACGGGTGCGCTCGGGCAGCAGGAACACGCTGCGGCCGAAGGCCAGCTGGCCCCAGGCCTTCACGGCCATGTCGAAGCCGAAGGAGGAGTTCCACGCCACGCGCCTGCAGTCAGGCGCGGGCCTGTGAATGCGCTGCTCCATCCCGCGCAGGAAGTTCAGCACATTGCGGTGCTCGACCATCACGCCCTTGGGCTCGCCGGTCGAACCCGAGGTGTAGATCACGTAGGCCAAGTGCGCCGGGGTCAGCCCCACAGCACCGGGATCGGGGTCGTGCCCTGGCTCATCCGTCCATGGAGACGTGGCGCCATCGAGCACCAGCACCGCGCATCCTTCGGGCACCGCCAGGCGCCCCAGCAGGCGGGTCTGGGTCAGCACCGCCACCGGCACGCTGTCGCGCAGCATGTGGGCGAGTCGGTCGTCGGGATGCACCGGGTCCAGCGGCACGCAGGCGCCGCCGGCCTTGAGCGTGGCCATCAGCGCCACGCCCATGTCCACGCTGCGCTCCAGGCACAGCGCGACGCGGTCGTCGGGACGCAGACCCAGGCCGCGCAGGTGGTGGGCGATGCGATTGGCGCGGGCGTTGAGCGTGGCGTAGTCCAGCGCTTCGTCTTCGCAAGCAAGCGCCAGCGTTCGCGGCTGGCTCGCGGCCTGCGCTTCGAAGAGGCGGTGCAGAAGTTCACCTTCGCCGCTTTCACCGGCTGCGGCATTGAAGCCGTGCAGCACCTGCTCGCGCTCCCGTGGCGCCATCAGGCCGATGCGCTCCACCGGCACGGAGGCATCGGCCGCCATGCCGCGCAGCATCGCCACCAGTGCATGCCAGTGGCGCCGCACCGTGGCCTCGTCGTACAGCGCGGTGGCGTAGTTGAACTGGCCGGCGATGCGATCGCCCTCGGGCTCCAGGTCGAGCGAGAGATCGAACTGCGCGCTGCCCGCATGGCTGGCGAGGTTGTCGAACTCCAGCCCTTCGAGCGCCAGCCGTGGGCGCGGGGTGTTCTGCCATGCCAGCCGGACCTGGTAGACCGGGTTGAAGGCGCTGGAGCGCTGCGGGTTCAGCGCTTCCACCACCTGCTCGAAGGGCACGTCGCGGTGCTGCTGGGCCTCCAGCGCGACCTGCCGCGCCTGCAGCAGCAGGCCGCCCACGTCGAGGCCCTCGTCGATGTCGAAGCGCAGGGCCTGTGCGTTGACGAAGAAGCCGATCAGCGGCTCGAGCTCGGCGCGGTCGCGCCCCGCGACGGCGCTGCCGAGCACCACGCGCGGCTGGCCGCCCAGGCGCGCGAGCACCGCCGCCCATGCCGCCAGCACCACCATGTAGACGGTGACTCCGTGGAGCTGCGCCAGGACGCCCAGTTCGCGGGTCAGCGCCTCGTCGATGCCGACCTCGATGCTGGCGCCGCGATAGTCCTGCTGCGGCGGGCGTGGCCTGTCGGTGGCCAGGCCGATCAGCGGCGGAGCGTCGCGCAGGCGATCCACCCAGTAGCGCAGCTGCGCCTGCGCGGCTTCGCCCTGCAGGCGCCGCCGCTGCCATGCAACGTAGTCGCCGTACCGGATCGGCAGCGCCGGCAGCGGATCGGGTTCGCCACGGCTGAACGCGCCGTACAGCGCAGAGAACTCGTGCGCCAGTACAGCCAGCGACCAGCCGTCGCAGACGATGTGATGCATCGTGAGCAGCAGCACATGCTCATCCGCGGCCAGTCGCAGCAGACGCACACGCAACGGCGGCTCGCGCTCCAGGTCGAACGGCGCGGCGGCCTCGGCCTGGCACAGCGCACGCAGGGTGCTGTTGCCGAGTTCGTCGAGACCGTCGATCTCATGAAGGCTCACCGCCATGCTCTGCGCCTCTTCGATGCGCTGGCGCGGCTGGCCGTCGACCACTACGAAGCGCGCGCGCAGCGACTCGTGCCGCGCGACGATCCTGTCCAATGCGCGCTGCAGCGCGATGCGGTCCAGCGCACCGCGCAATCGCAGCGCCGCAGGCAGGTGATAGGCCGCGCCGGCCTGCGCGTCGATGCGCGTCACGTACCACAGGCGCTGCTGCGAATGCGAGAGCGGCAGCAGCACGCCGCGCTCCGCGGCGACGATCGGGTCGGCCGCCTCGGGCACTGCGCGCATCACCTCCGCGGCAAGCTCCGCGAGCCGTGGCCGCGCGAACACCGTCGTGAGCGCCAGCTCGATGCCGAAGCGCTGGCGCAGCTGCGAGATCATGCGCACCGCCAGCAGCGAATGGCCGCCGAGGTCGAAGAAGCCGTCGTCGCGGCCGATGCGGGCCACGCCGAGCAGCGACTCCCATATCAGCGCCAGCGCCTGCTCATGCTCGCCCTCGGGTGCGCGGTAGCCGCGCCGTGCATGGGCTTCGTCGTCGGGTGCGGGCAGCGCGGCGCGGTCGAGCTTGCCGTTGGCGTTCAGCGGCAGCGCGTCGAGCGGCACGAAGGCGGCCGGCAGCATGTAGTCGGGCAGGCGCTCGGCCAGGCGCGCGCGCAGCTGCGCCGGGTCGTTCGGCAGGCCGAGCGGGTCGACGACCACATAGGCCAGCAGGTGCCGTTCCTCATCGCGCTCCGGCGTGGCGATCACCGCGGCTTCGCGGATGCCGTCGATGCGCATCAACTCGGCCTCGATCTCACCCGGCTCGATTCGGAAGCCTCGGATCTTCAGCTGCCGGTCGCCGCGGCCGAGGAACTCGATGGAGCCATCGGCGCGCCAGCGGCCGAGGTCGCCGCTGCGATACATGCGCGGCGATGTGCCCGCAGGAGCGACCACGAACGGGTCGTTTGCGAAGCGCTGCGCGGTCAGCTCAGGGCGATTCAGGTAGCCACGCGCCACGCCGGCTCCGCCGATCCAGATTTCGCCGACCGCGCCGAGCGGCACCGGCTCGCCGTGCGCATCGAGCAGATAGACGCGTGCGTTGGCGACCGGGCGGCCGATATCGAGCGGCGAATCCCCGGCGCGGCAGCGCGCGACGGTGGCGTTGATCGTGGTTTCCGTCGGCCCGTAGGCATTGGCCAGCGCGGGGCGATGTCCCTCGCGCCGCCACCATGCATCGAGCGCGGCCGCTCCGACCGCATCGCCGCCGATCACGATCTGGCGCAGCGACGGCGGAAAAATCGCTTCGGACGACAGCGCCAGCCGCTGCCAGAACAGCGTCGGCAGATTGGCCACGCTGAGCCCGTTCTCGCTGCACAGCTCGCACCAGCGCGCGGGCTCGGCGAGCCATTCGTCAGTGCGCAGCACCAGCGTCGCGCCATGGCTGAGCGCGCCGAAGATCTCCTCGCCCGCGACGTCGAAGCTCAGGCTGGAGAACTGGAGCACCCTGTCCTCCGCACCGAAGCCGTACAGCGCCTGCAGTGCCGCGATCTGGTGAGAGAGCTGCCGGTGCTCGACCATCACGCCCTTGGGCGTGCCGGTGGAGCCGGAGGTGTAGATCGCGTACGCGAGGTGCGAGCCGTCTTCGGGCAGATCCCTTGCTTCGGGCGGGTGCACGGGATCGTTCGCCAGCGGCTCGTACCCGTCGAGCGCGATCGTCGTGCAGCGCGGCGGCGGACGCAGGCGCGGGCGCAAGGTCGAATGGGTCAGCAGCACCGCCGGCGCGCAGTCTTCGAGTTGCCAGGCCAGCCGCTGGTCGGGGTAGGCGGCGTCGAGCGGCACATACGCGGCCCCGGCCTTGAGCGTGCCCAGTACCGCGACGATCAGGTCGAACCCGCGAGGCAGGCACAGCGCGACTCGATCCTCCGCGCCGACGCCCAAGCCGCGCAGGTGGTGCGCGAGCTGGTTGGCGCGCTGGTCGAGCTCGGCATAGCTCAGTCGTTCGCCATCGTGTTCCAGCGCGATGGCCTGCGGCCGTAGCGCGGCCTGCTTCTCGAAGGCAGCATGGGCGAACGCATGTGCAGGCAATGCGGGTGCGCTTTGAGTGAAGGCGTGCAGCAGGCGGTCGCGCTCCGCATCGTCGAGCAGCGCGATGCGCTCGACTGGCCCGCTTCCGTCGCCCTCGGCCATGCCGCGCAGCATCGCCACGAGCGACTGCCAGTGGCGGCGCACCGTGGCTTCGTCGAACAACGACGTGGCGTAGTTGAGCTTGCCGACGATGCGATCACCCTCTTCCTGCAGATCCATCGCCAGGTCGAACTGCGCACCGCCCGGCAGGCTCTCGACCCGCTCGACCTCGAGGCCCGCGAGTTCCAGAGCGATCGGCGGCGTGTTGTGCCAGGCCAGCATCAGCTGGAACACCGGGTGATGGGCCATCGAGCGCGGCGGATTCAGCAGCTCGACGAGGCGCTCGAAAGGCACGTCCTGGCGTGCCTGCGCCTGCAGCGCGATTTCGCGCACCTGCGCCAGCAAGTCGGCCACGCTCGGGGCGCCGTCCAGCGCGATCTTCATCGCCTGCGTGTTGATGAAGCAGCCGATCAGCGGCTCGACTTCCACGCGGCCGCGGCCGGCGTGAGAACTCCCGATCACCACCTGCCGCTGGCCGCCGTAGCGCGCCACCACCGCGGCCCAGGCTGCCAGCACGACCATGTACAGGGTCGCGCTGTGGCGCGGTCCGAGCGCGCGCAGGGCACGCGTGGTGTCTGCGTCGATGCCGACCTCGATGCTCGCGCCGCGATAGTCCTGCAATGCGGGCCGAGGGCGGTCGTGTGGCAGCTCGACCAGCGCCGGCGCACCTTGCAACTGATCGGCCCAATCGCGAAGCTGGGCCTGGGCCGCCGCGCCCTGCAGGTGGCCATGCAGCCAGGCGGTGTAGTCGGCGTACTGGATGGCCAGCGCCGGCAGGCGCGGCTGCTGCCCGTCGCGCAGCGCGCTGTAGGCGGCTGCGAACTCGCGCATCAGCACGCCCAGCGACCAGCCGTCGGAGACGACGTGGTGCATCGAGACCACGAGCACATGGTCGTTGGCGGCGACGCGCAGCAGGCGGCCACGGATAGGCGGGCCTGCTGCGAGATCGAAGGGCTCGGAAGCGGCTTCGCGGCACAGCGCTTCGATGCGTGCCGGTCCTGTGGCCTCGATGTCTTGCCCGCGCAATTCGAAACCGCGCGGCGGGTCGATGTGCTGCCGAGGCTGTCCGTCCGACTCGACGAAGCGCGTGCGCAGCGCCTCGTGCCGGGCCACTACATGATCCAGTGCTGAGCGAAGGGCCGCGCTGTCGAGTTCGCCATGCAGCCGCAATGCACCGGCGATGTGGTACGCAACGCTGGCTTGCGCATCGACACCGGAGATGAACCACAGCCGCTGCTGCGCCGGGGACAGGGGCTGCGGGCAGCTGCGGTCGGCAGGCACGATCACGCCCAGCGCGCCGGGGCTCGACTCGGCCACGGCACCGGCCAGCGCGGCAAGGCGCGGCCGGGCGAACAGCGTAGCGAGCGGGAGCTCGGCGTCGAGGCGTTCACGGATCTGGGAGATGAGCCGGATGGCGAGCAGGGAGTGACCGCCGAGTTCGAAGAAGTCGTCGTCGCGGCCGATCTGCGGGATGTCGAGCAGATCGGACCAGATGTCGGCGAGGGCTTGTTCGAGTTCGCCCTGGGGAGCCTCGTAAGTGCGTTGGCTGTGAGCCTCAGGCGCAGGCAGGGCCCTGCGGTCGAGCTTGCCGTTGGGGGTCAGCGGCAGCGCATCGAGTGCGACGTAGGCCGAGGGAACCATGTACTCCGGCAGGCGCTCGCGCAAGGCAGTACGCAGCAAGGACGCGTCCAAGGCGTCGACGAGGACGACATAGGCCACCAGTCGTTTGTCGCCCAGCTGGTCTTCGCGGGCAATCACCGCTGCTTCGCGTACTCCGTCGAGCTTCGCCAGCTGCGCCTCGATTTCTCCAAGCTCCACGCGATAGCCGCGCAGCTTCACCTGATGGTCGTTGCGCCCCAGGTACTCGATGCTGCCGTCGGCACGCCAGCGGCCAAGGTCGCCGCTTCGGTACATGAGCGTGCCTTCGTGGTTGAACGGATCGGGCATGAACCGCTCGGCGCTCAGTTCGGGCCGCGACAGATAGCCGCGAGCCACCTGGGCTCCGGCCAGGTACAGCTCACCGACGACACCCACCGGCACCGGATTGCGCTGCGCATCGAGCACATGGATGCGGCTGTTGCCGACGGGCTTTCCGATCGGCGGCAGGTCTTTCCATTTTTCGGGAAGGCCGCTCAGCGTGTGCGTGCTGACCACGTGCGTCTCGGTCGGTCCGTAGTGGTTGTGCAGCCTTGCCTGCGGATGCCGGGAGAACATCCGGCGGATCGCTGGCGTGATGCGCAATTGCTCGCCCGCAGTGATCACGTCCCTCAGCATCGGCAGCGGCGCACCGCGCTGCGACCACAGCTCGCAGAGGTTCTGCAGCGCGATGTAGGGCAGGAACAGGCGTTCCATCGACTCCTCCGCGAGCCATTCGGCCAACGCCGGAAGGTCCTGGCGCAGTTCTTCGCGCAGCAGCACCAGCGTGCCGCCGCTGGCCAGCGTCGAGAAGATCTCCTGGAAGGCGACATCGAAGCCCAGCGCCGCGAACTGCAAAGTGCGCGCAGGCTCTGGTAGTTGCTCTCGTTGCCACTCCAGCAGGTTGGCCAGCCCGCGATGCGGCATCGCCACGCCCTTGGGCTCGCCCGTGGAGCCGGAGGTATAGATCACGTAGGCCAGATGCGATGCAACTAGTCCTTCGACCTGCAGGTTGTCGGCGGAGACTTCGGCCCAGGCTCCGTCGGTTTCATCGAGCGGTACCGCAGCGACGTCCGGCGCGAGCCGTTCGATCGAAGCTTGCTGGCCCAGCACGACCGCAGCTGCGCTGTCGCGCAGCACGTGGATCAATCGCTCCTGCGGATACGCCGGGTCCAGCGGCACGCAGGCACCGCCGGCCTTGAGCGTGGCCAGGGTCGCGACCACCATCGCGAAGCTCCGCTCGGCGCAGATGGCGACACGGACATCAGGTCCGACGCCGAGCCCGCGCAGATGCCGTGCAAGCCGGTTGGCCCGCTCGTTGAGTACGCGATAGCTCAGCTGCGCGCCATCGAGCTCCAAGGCAATGCGCTCGGGATGTGCCACCGCCTGCCGCTCGAAGGCCTCGTGCACCAGGGCAGCCGCGTCGCATGCGCGATGCGTTTCGTTGAAGCCGTGGACCACGCGCCGGTGTTCCCCGGCGGGCAGCACATCGAGCGTCATCAGCGACCTGTGCGGCTCCTCTTCCAAAGCCCGCGAAAGCGATTGCAAAGACCGTTGCATGAACTCCGCAATGCGCTGGGCCGACAGCGAAGCATCGACCTGCACCGTCAACCCGAAGCCGCTGCCGTCGTCATCCACATGCAGGCCGAACGGATAGTTGGTGCGATCACGCACGTCGAGCAGGCGCACGCCGTCAAGCACCTCGGTGCGCGCAAGCCGGCCGTGTCTGTAGTTGAGAAGGGCCGAGAACAGAGGCACCTGCGCAGGCATCGCACTGCATCGCTGGGCCAGCACCAGCGATGCGTGCTCGTGGCGAAGCAGCGCGCTCAGCGCGGCGTGGGTTTCGTGCAGTCCATGCACCGCTCCGCGCCCACCCAGCGCGACGCGCACCGGCAGCGTGTTGATGAACATGCCCATCGCGCGGTCGATGCCTGCACCGCCCTGCATGCGCCCGAAAAGCACCGTGCCGAACACGACGTCGTCGCGACCACTGCAAGCCGCCAGCACACGTGCCCAGGCCAGATGGAACAGGCTGGCCGTGCTCACTCCGTGGCGCATGGCCAGTACGCGCAGTTGCGACGACAAGGCGGACGGCAACATCAGCCGCGCCTGCTCCGCTTGCGACCCGTCGCCCTGCACGTCGAGCAGTCCGAACGGTGCCGTGGGCTCGTCCACATCGCCGAGCATCGCGCCGAAGAACGCTTCGTGCTCGGCTTCGCTCACGCCCTGGCGCGAGCGTGCGACGAAGTCTCGGAACGGCACCGGCGCGGGCAGCCCGGCAACATCTCCGCGCTCGACCGCCGCGACTTCCTCCACCAGCAACTCCAGCGCGGTGTGGTCCATCACGAGGTGGTGGTAGGACAGCTGCAGCAGCCAGTGCCTGCTGGCTTCGTCATGTGCGGCGAAACCATGCAGCATGGGCGCGCGGCGCACGTCGATGCGCAGGCCGCGCACCCGCGGATGCTCCTGCAGGCGCTGCTGCGCTGGCAGCGTGCCTGCCGCCAGCGTCAATGTCTCGGGCGCGAATTCGATGCGCCGCCACACTACCTGCACGGGCTCGGCGAGGCCTTCCCAGTGGACCGCGGTGCGCAGGATGTCGTGGCGCTCGATCACCCGCGACAGCGCTGCGATGAAGCTGTCCATGCGCGGCCTGCTGTCGAACTCGAGCAGCGTCGGCAGCACGTAGGTATCGGTGTCGCGCTCCAGCAGGTGATGGAACAGCAGGCCCTGCTGCAGCGGTGCGAGCGGATAGATGTCCTGGATGTTGGCCGCGCCGCCCGGGGTGGCTTTCACGATCCGCGCGATGGCGGTCGGGTCGAGCCGGACCAGCGTCAGCATCGCGGGCTCGATGGCTTCGCAGCCCGGTGGAATCAGGTTGGGCGGCACCGCTGCCGCGTCCTCGCCGCGCCGGATCGTCGAGGCGAAGGCGCGCAGCTTCGGGTGCGTGAAGAGCGAGCGGATGTCGGTGGACCAGCCGCACCGACGCAGTTGTTCGAGCAGCCGGATGGCCAGCAGGGAGTGGCCGCCCAGTTCGAAGAAGTCGTCGTCGCGGCCGATCTGCGGGATGTCGAGCAGATCGGACCAGATGTCGGCGAGGGCTTGTTCGAGTTCGCCCTGTGGCGCTTCGTAAGTGCGCTGGCTGTGAGTCTCAGGTGCAGGCAATGCCTTGCGGTCGAGCTTGCCGTTGGGGGTCAGCGGCAGTGCGTCGAGCGAGACGTAGGCCGAGGGAACCATGTACTCCGGCAGGCGCTCGCGCAAGGAGGTACGCAACGAGGACGCGTCCAAGGCACCGGCGAAGACGACATAGGCCACCAGTCGTTTGTCGCCCGGCTGGTCTTCGCGCGCGACCACCGCTGCTTCGCGGATTCCGTCGAGCTTCGCCAGCTGCGCCTCGATTTCTCCGAGCTCCACGCGATAGCCGCGCAGCTTCACCTGATGGTCGTTGCGCCCCAGGTACTCGATGCTGCCGTCGGCACGCCAGCGGCCGAGGTCGCCGCTTCGGTACATGCGGGAACCTTCCTTGCTGTCGAACGGATCGGGAAGGAAGCGTGCTTCGGTGAGGCCGGGCAGCGACAGGTAGCCCCGAGCGACCTGCATGCCGCCCAGATAGAGCTCCCCTGCAACTCCCACCGGTACCGGATTGCGCTGCGCGTCGAGCACGTAGATGCGGCTGTTGTCGACTGGTTGGCCGATCGGCGGCAGGTCTTCCCATTGCCCGGGTGCGCCGCTCAGCGTGTGCGTGCTGACCACATGCGTCTCAGTCGGCCCATAGTGGTTGTGCAGACGTGCCTGCGGGTGCTTGACGAACATGAGCCGGATTGCCGGCGTGATGCGCAGTTGCTCGCCCGCAGTGATCACGTCCCTCAGCATCGGCAGCGGCGCATCGCGCTGCGACCACAGCTCGCAGAGGTTCTGCAGCGCGATGTAGGGCAGGAACAGGCGTTCCATCGACTCCTCCGCGAGCCATTCGGCCAACGCCGGAAGGTCCTGGCGCAGTTCTTCGCGCAGCAGCACCAGCGTGCCGCCGCCGGCCAGCGTCGAGAAGATCTCCTGGAAGGCAACGTCGAAGCCCAGCGCCGCGAACTGCAGCGTGCGCGCTGGTTCAGGCAGTTGCTCTCGCTGCCACTCCAGCAGGTTGGCCAGCCCGCGATGCGGCATCGCCACACCCTTGGGCTCGCCCGTGGAGCCGGAGGTGTAGATCACATAGGCCAGGTGCGACGATGAGAGACCTTCGACACGCAGGTTGTCCGAGCAAGCTTCGGCCCACGCTGGCACGTTCTCGTCGAGCAATATCACGGCCGCGTCGAGCGGCATCAGGCGCTCGATCAATCCACGCTGGCTCAGCACGACCCTCGCGCCACTGTCGCGCAGCATGTGAGTCAGCCGCTCCTGCGGATATGCGGGGTCCAGCGGCACGCAGGCGCCACCGGCCTTGAGCGTGGCGAGGATCGCAACCACCATCTCGAAACTGCGCCCGGCACAGATCGCCACGCGGGCATCCGGGCCGACGCCGAGCTCGCGCAGATGCCGCGCGAGCCGGTTGGCCTGTTCGTTGAGCGCTCGGTAGCTCAGCTGCGCGCCATCGATTTCCAAGGCGATGCGCTCGGGATGAGCCACCGCTCGCCGTTCGAATGCCTCGTGCACCAGGGCAGCCGCGTCGTATGCACGATGCGTTTCATTGAAGCCATGGACCACGCGCCGATGCTCAGCAGCCGGCAAGACTTCGAGCGCCAGCAATGCCCTGCCCGGCTCTTCTTCCAGGGCTGCCGCAAGCGCCCGCAGTGCCTGCTCGACGAACCCGCATACGCGTTGCGCGGACACCGAGACATGAATCTCGGCAGTAAGCACGAAATCCTCACCCAGGTCATCGACGTACAGACTGAACGGATAGTTGGTGAGATCGCGGCCGCCGATGTAGTGGATGCCTTCGACGATCTCGATTTCGCCTTCGCCGGAAAAGCTCTCGCCGCGGCTGTGCCTGTAGTTGAGCAGCGCGGAGAAGACCGGCGTGTTCGGCGCCAGGCCGCTGCAGCGTTGCGCCAACGTGAGCGATGCATGCTCGTGGCGAAGCAGCTCGCTCAATGCTGCGTGCGTCTCGCGCAGGCCTTGCACCGCTCCACGCCCGCCCAATGCAATGCGCACAGGCAGCGTGTTGATGAACATGCCCATCGCGCGGTCGATGCCCGCTCCCCCCTGCATGCGTCCGAACAGCACCGTGCCGAACACGACGTCGTCGCGACCGCTGCAAGCGGCCAGCACACGTGCCCAGGCCAGATGGAACAGGCTGGCCGTGCTCACGCCGTGACGCATGGCGAGCGCACGCAGCTGTGTCGACAGGCCCGACGGCAACATCGACTTCGCCTGCTCGACCTGCGAGCCATCGCCCTGCACATCGAGCAGGCCGAATGGCGCCGTGGGCTCGCCCACATCGCCAAGCATCGCGCCGAAGAACGCTTCGTGCCCGGCCTTGCTCACGCCCTGGCGCGAGCGCGCCACGAAGTCGCGGAACGGCACCGGCGCGGCAAGGCTCTCGCCGCGCCCCTGCAGCAGCGCCACCACCTCGTGCAGGATCAGCTCGGTGGTGGTGTGGTCCAGCGTCAGGTGGTGATGCAGGAGTTGCAGCAGCCAGCACCTCGACGCCGGGTCGAAGGCCGCATGGGCCTGCAGCATCGGCGCACGGCGCAGGTCGAGGCGCACGGTCCGCGCGTTCGCGTGGGCCTGCAGTTGCGCCTGCACATCGCCATCGGCCGGGTCGAAATGCTGCTCCTGCAGCATCAGCGAGGCGCTACGCCAGACCACCTGTACGGGCGTGTCCATCCCTTCCCACTGCACGGCGGTGCGCAGGATGTCGTGGCGCGCGATCACCTGCTGCAGCGCAGCCACGAACCGGTCGAGCCGCGCACGATCGTCGAAACGCAGCAGCGCCGGCAGCACATAGGCATCGCCTTCGCCCTCGCCCTCGCCCTCGCCTTGCAGCAGGTGGTGGAACAGGATGCCTTCCTGCAGCGGCGCGAGCGGATAGATGTCCTGGATGTTGCGCATGCCGCCCGGAACGCCGGCGGCGATCAGGTCGATCTGCGCCTGCGTCAGGCTCGCGAGCGGGAGCATCTGCGGCGTGATGCGCTCGCATTGCCCGGATATCGCATTGGCCGGAACGGGCGTCGGCGCGACAGCTTGCCGCTCCCCCGCCACGCGGGCCGCGAGCGAACCCAGCGTCGGTTCGGTGAAGAGCTGACGGATGTCGACCTCCAGCCCTTCGCGCTGCATGCGCTCGACCAGCCGCACCGCGAGGATGGAATGCCCGCCGAGTTCGAAGAAGTTGTCGCCGCGTCCGACCTGCTCGATGCCGAGCACTTCCGCCCACAGCCTTGCAAGCGCCTGTTCGACCGCGCCCTGCGGCGGCTCATGGTCGCGTTGCCGGCGCCAGGCGTGAAGCTCGGGCACGGGCAGTGCCTTGCGATCGAGTTTGCCGTTGGGCGTCAGCGGCAGTGCGTCCAGCGGCACAAACGCCGCGGGGATCATGTAGTCGGGCAGGCTTCTGCCAAGTGCCGTGCGCGCTGCGGAAGAGTCGAAGGCGGCACCGGCATCGGCGAACACGAGGTACGCGACCAGGCGCGGATCGCCCGGCTGGTCCTCGCGCACGACTACCGCCGCATCGGCCACGCCGTCGAGCCGCATCAGCCGTGCCTCGACTTCGCCCGGCTCGATGCGGAAGCCGCGGATCTTGACCTGCTGGTCGTTTCGTCCGAGGTACTCCAGGCTGCCGTCGGCGAGCAGGCGGCCCATGTCGCCGCTGCGGTACATGCGCGCGCCCGGCACGCCGCAGAACGGATCGGGCACGAAGCGTTGCGCATCGAGTTCGGGCCGTCGCAGGTAGCCGCGCGCCACACCCGCGCCGCCGACATGGATCTCGCCTGCGCAGCCCACAGGCAGCGGCTGGCCGCGTGGATCGAGCACATAGAGGCTGAGGTCGGGAATGCGCTTGCCGATCGGGCTCGAGCCGGCGCGCACCGCATCGTCCGGGCCGAGCACGCGGCAGGTGACGTGCACTGTCGTCTCGGTGATGCCGTACATGTTGACCAGGCGCGTGCCCAGGTTGCTCTGCTGCGCATACCAGGGCTCCAGCGTGGCCGTCTCCAGCGCCTCGCCGCCGAGGATCACATGGCGCAGCGCATGCGCCGGCGGTTCCTTCGCCGCGGACTGGCATGCGGCAGCGAACTGGCGGAACGCGCTGGGCGTCTGGTTGAGCACGGTCACGCCCTGCTCGCACACCAGGCGATGGAATTCCTTCGGCGCGCGGCTCACCGCATGCGGCACGATGACCAGCCGGCCGCCGTGGAGCAGCGCGCCCCACAGCTCCCACACCGAGAAGTCGAAGGCGAAGGAATGGAACAGGGTCCATACGTCGTCGCGGCCGAAGTCGAACCAGCCGCGCGTCGCGGCGAAGAGGCGGCCGACCTGCGCGTGCTCGACCATCACGCCCTTGGGCAGCCCTGTGGAGCCGGAGGTGTAGATCACGTAGGCCAGGTGCGATGGAGCGAGGCCTTCGACCCGTGGATTGCCGGTGGGAGCGTTGGCCCACGGCGTCTCTTCCCATGGCAGGTCCAGACGCACCTGCCGGCACGAAGCCGACACCGTCAGATGGTCGAGCGAGGCGCCATCACCGATCAGCGCCACCGGCGCGCTGTCGCGCAGCACGTGGGCGAGACGTTCGTCCGGATGCGCCGGATCCAGCGGCACATAGGCGCCGCCGGCCTTGAGCGTGGCCAGGATCGCCACGACGATCCCGGGCCCGCGCTCCATGCAGATCGCGACGAGCGCATCCGGGCCAACGCCCAGCTCGCGCAGATGATAAGCCAGCTGGTTGGCACGCCGGTCGAGCTCGCCGTAGCTCAGCCGCTCGTCTTCGAACTGCACCGCGATGGCATCGGGGTCTCGCTGCGCCTGGAGCTCGAACAGCGCATGGATCAATGAAGGCGCGCCCGTATCGAGCACCGGCCGGTTGAAGCCATGCACCACCAGTTCGCGCTCGGCTTCGTCCATCAGCGGCAGCTCGCCCACGGGCGTGTCCGGAGCATCGGTCGCCGCGCGCGCCAGCACCTGCAGCCGCCGCAGGTGCGCGGCCATCTCCTGTGCGGAGAGCAGCGCCGGGTCGTGGTTGAACTCGATGTGCACCGGTCGCCCCTGCTCGTAGTCGCGCACATAGACCGCGAGCGGCTGGCGCTCGTAGCCGTTGTGCAACGGGAACACCGCGCTGCGGATGCCTTCGAGCCGGATGTCCCCCTGGAAGCTCTCGATCGACAGTGACATGTCGAACAGGCCCCGGCGCTCGCCCGTGCCGGCCAGCAGCTCGCGGTGCAGGTCGGCCAGCGGATAGCGCTGGTGGCGGTAGCACTGCTTCAGCTCGGCCGCGACGCGGCGCAGCGTCTGCGCGAAGGTCTCGCGCGGATCGACCGCGATGCCGACGGGAATCGCGCCGGAGAACATGCCGGGCATGCGCCTTTGCGCCGCGGTGGTGCGGTTGTGCACCGGCATGCCGATCACGACTTCACCTTCGCGGCCTTCTTCGCGCCCGTGCAGTCGTGCGAAGTACACGGCCAGCAGCGCAGCCAGGAAATGCGTGCTCGATGCGCCCTGCGCCCCGGCCACCTCGCTCAGGCGGTCGTGGTCCTTGCGTTCCAGCTGCCAGACGGCCTGCTCGACCTTGCTTCGGCCCGCATGGGCGCGCCGGGCGGGCCCTTCCTCGAACAGTGGCGCGGCAAGGCGTGCATGGCGTTGCAGCCAGAAGGCGCGGTCTCTCGCATAGCGCGGCGAGGCCTGGTATTCGGCGTCCAGGCGGATGAAGCCGGCATAGTCACCGCCCTCACCGTCGCCGTCCCCCTCCTCTTCGACCGCAGTCTCGCCGCGCCCGAGACGGTTGTAGGCCTCGGCGATGGCGTTGCCGGTCAGCGAGACCGACCAGCCATCGGCAACCAGGTGATGGAAGCACGCCAGCCAGTAGCCGCGTTCAGGCGCGACCTGCAGCCATTGCATGCGCCACAGCCGCCCGCCATAGAGATCGAAGGGGCCCAGGAAGGCGGCGCGCAGATGTGCCCAGGCGCTCGCTCCGGGATCGACCTCGCCGCTGAAATCAAAGCGCTGCAATACCGTGCCGGTGGCGGCGTCGTCATCGGGCGCGGCGAAGCGCTGCATGGCCTCGCCGTCGTTCCCGCGCTCGAGCACGATGCGCAGCGCCTGGTGGCGCGCGACGACGGCGCGGATCGCCGCTTCGAGCCGGTCGAGGTCGGTCGGCCCGTCGAGGCTGGCCGCAACGCCGATGTTGTGGCAAGGCAGGTCGGGCGCCAGCGACTGGTCGAGCCAGACAGCCTGCTGGGGCGAGCTCAGGGAGTGCAGGATCTGGCCGCTCATGCTTCACCGCCATCCGGCACCAGCGTTTCCAGCCGGCGCAGGCGCCGATGGAATAGCGCGAAGACTGTCAGCACGAGGCCGGCCGCGCCGGTCGCGAAGAACAGCAAGCCGATGCCCCGGCCGGGCCCGGTGCCGAACCAGGCACCCACCACGGTGTCGCCGAGCGCGCCGCCCGGGCGCATCGCCGGCTCCAGCACCGCGTCGGCGAGCCAGCCGCCGGCCAGCAGCACCGCGCACATCACCAGCATGTTGGATGCGGCGATCAGGGCGAACACGCTGCCCTGCCGGCCCGCCGGTGCCTTGCGCATCCACAGTGCGTGCGAACACGCGACCGAGGTGCTGCCGCAGAACAGGCAGACGAATGCCGCTGCGCACCACAGGGCCGGCGTGGTCACGCAGCCCGCCACGAGCACGGCGGCGCATTGCAGCGCGTCGCAGGCCAGGACCCATTGCATCAGCCCTTGCCGAAGCCGCGCGGTGGCGACCAGGATCGAGCCGAGCAGGCCGCCGACGATGCCCACGGACATCACCAGGCCCAGCACGCCGCTGGAGTGCGTGGACAGCACCAGCGGCGTCACCATGGCCGTGGCCAGCACCATCAGGCACTGCACCAGCGCGCCGTAGCCGAGCAGAGCGCGCATCAGCGGCTGCTCGCGCAGGTATGCGAGCGCGCCGGAAAAGCTGGCGCCCGCGCCGCGCCACAGCGACGCATCGCGCCTGGCGACGCCGACGTTGCCCTGTCCGCCGCGCACCTCCGCCCCGGCGCGGGTCAGTGCCGCGAACACCAGCGCGGCCGCGGCCAGCAGCAGGCACAGCTGCGTCGCCATCACGCCCTGCAGGCCGCCCGTTAGCGACATCAGGAAGCCGGCCGCGGCGGGCGCGCCGACCTGCACCAGCGCACGCGAGATGCCGGTCAGCCCGCCTACCTGGGCGAAGCGGTCCTTCGGCACGAAGAGGCTGACCGCCACCCGGATCGACGGACGCCGAAGCGCCCCCACCGCCGCCGCGACCGCGGCGTAGGCATACAGCGCGCCGACACCGAGCCGGCCGGACAGCAGCGCCATCACGATCGCGAAGGTGCAGGCGATGGCGGCGATGTCGCACGACAGCACCACCCAGCGCCGGTCGTGGCGGTCGGCAAGCACGCCGGCGAAAGGCGTGACCAGCATCGCCGCCAGCGCGGCGGCCAGCACCGAGAACGAGTAGTCCTGCGCCGAGCCGGTGCGCGAGAAGATCCAGACCCCCACGGCGAAGCTGACCAGCGTGGTGCCCAGATCGAAGGCGGTTTCGCTCAGCCAAAGGAGCACGAACGTCGATCGGGCGCCTTGCCGGCGGAATGGCAGCGGCGGCAGTCTGGCCGGGTCGTCACGGGTCGGGGGCGCAGCGGCTTCCACGGTCACTTCCTGCATAACGGGCGCTCCCCGGGAGCCCACGCTGTCAACTGATGAAAGTAGAAAAAAGCGCGAGCGCTGCGGGTGGCGGGATGGATTTTTTTCGCGGCATAGCCGCGAGGCGATACACGATTATTCCGCGCTGCAGCACAGTAATTGGCAGGCTGCACAAATGACGCATCATTTAAATTTCCTGACGCCGGGGGACTAGAACTTCGGAATTGGCAGATCCGCCGAATTACGAAAATCCGTTCTACTTCAGCGCATTGCGTCGACGCGATCGGCGCTGCAACACCTCTCGATTCACGAGGAGCAAACCGAAGACGGCAACCGAGTCAAATCGAAAATGAAACACCATGTCATTGCTGCGGTGTTCAGGTCGCCGCAAGGTATTCATATTCGGGCCGAGCCGGATATAACTAATAGCTTATTTCCGGTGGAAAGAGGCAAATCCGGGGCGCGACCAACTCGCCTCCGATCTCAATTCGAAAGAATCTAATGAGGCTTTTTCAGCGCCTCTTTTTTGGAAGTTCGCGGACTAAGGTTTTACGTCGAACCACCGCAGCGTGGAGCCGGATGAATGGGTCGATATGGCCTCCCTGCGAGGAGGCTTGCGCGCCTGGCTTCGGCTGTGCGAACGAAGCCCGATTGCCACCCGATCGGGCCTAGCCGCCCTTCGCCTTCCCCGGCTTCCTGGAAGCCTTGACCGAATGCTTCGGGGCCTTCGCAGGCTTGCTCGCGGCCGGCACCGGCAGGCTGCGCGCCTCGCCCTCGCGCGCCGACTTCATGTGCCCGCTCTCGCCAATGGTCATGCCGACGATGCGCGCGAGCTGCCGGCTCACGCTGATGTATGCGTGCCCCAGGCGGCTGTCGAAATACAGCGAGTCGCCGCGCGCCATGTGCACCACCTCGCCGTTCTCGAAGTGCACCTCGATCTCGCCCGAGAGCACATAGGCGAACTCCTCGCCCCCGTGCCGCACGAAGTCTTCCGGCCCGTGGATCTGCCGCGCGTGCACCGTGCCGACGATGGGGCTCATCTGCTTGCCCGCCGCCGTGGTGCCGAGGAACTCATAGGCGATGGAAAGCCCCTTGTAGACCACGCCCTTGCCCGAGCGCGTGACCACCGGGCCGTCGAGCTGCGCGGGCTTGACGCCGGCGCCCGCGAACATGGCGTTCATGTCCATCTCCAGCGCGCGACCCAGCGCGGTGAAGTTCTCGTAGCCCAGCGCGAGCTGGCCGCGCTCGGCGCGCGAGATGGTGGTGATCGACACGCCCGAGCGCTCGGCCAGTTGCGCCAGCGTCCAGCCGAAGCGCTTGCGCGCTGTGCGCAGGCGGTTGCCGAAGGTGACGCGGTCCAGCGTGGGCGGCTCGTCCCTGGGCTTCATCCCCGTCTTGGTCCCTGTGTGTGGATTCACGCTTGGCTTTCTCTTGTGATGCCGGTGGATTCTGCCAGCCGGCGCGTGCGCCATCCATGCCAACCCGCATGACGCGGGCCCGGAAGTTGCGTATACGCAAATTGCGTTGACGCAAAATTCACCGATGCGGTGCACCATGGTTTCCCCTTGGTACCCTCGAATCAATTTGCGTATCCGCAAATTTCTTCCTACACTTTTCGGCGATGACTTCCAGCACTGCAGAGCCCATCGTGGCTGACTTCCTCGTGATCGGCGGCGGCATCGCCGGGGCCTCGGTGGCCCACTGGCTCGCGCCGCACGCACGCGTGATCCTTCTCGAACGCGAATCGCAACCGGGCTACCACTCCACCGGTCGCTCCGCCGCGCTCTTCATGGAAAGCTACGGCACCGCGCAGGTGCGCGCCCTCACCATGGCGAGCCGCGCCTTCCTCGAGCACCCGCCCGAGGGCTTCTCCGAACACCCGCTGCTCACGCCGCGCGGCGCGATGATGGTCGCGGGCGCCGAGCACATGGCCGAGCTCGAAGCCCACTGGGAAGTGCTTCGCGCCATGGACACCGGCGCCTCTCGCCTGAGCGGCGAGCAGGCGCGCGAGATGGTGCCGGCGCTGCGCCCCGAGCAGGTGCAGGGCGCGGTGTACGAACCCGACGCAGCCGACATGGACGTGCACGCCATCCACCAGGGCTACCTGCGCGGCATGCGGCGCGCGGGCGGCAAGCTGGTGTGCGATGCAGGCGTGACGGCCATCGAGCGCGTCGGCGAACGCTGGCGCGTCGAGGCCGGCGGCGCCGTGTACGAGGCGCCCGTGGTGCTCAACGCTGCGGGCGCATGGGTCGACACCATCGCGCGCATGGCCGGCGTGCCACCGCTGGGCATCGAGCCGCGCCGGCGCTCCGCATTCATCTTCGCGCCGCCCGAAGGCCAGAGCGTCGCGCACTGGCCGATGGTGTTCGGCGCCGACGAGGGCTGGTACATCAAGCCCGACGCCGGCATGCTGCTCGGCTCGCCGGCCAACGCCGATCCGGTCGAGCCGCAGGACATCCAGCCCGAGGAGATGGACATCGCCATCGCCATGCATCGCATCGAGGAGGCGACCACGCTCGCCATCCGCCGCCCGACGCGCACCTGGGCCGGCCTGCGCTCCTTCGTGGCCGACGGCGACCTGGTCGGCGGCTTCGAGCCCGGCGTGCCCGGCTTCTTCTGGGTGGCGGCGCAAGGCGGCTACGGCATCCAGACCTCGGCCGCCATGGGCGAGGCCTGCGCCGCGCTGGCGCGCGGACTGCCGCTGCCCGAACGCATCGCCTCCTTCGGGCTCACGGCGGAAATGCTGGGCCCGCAGCGGCTGCGCACGGCCGCGGGCTGAGCCCGGCCACGCACGCGACCACAAGAAACGACACACCCACCCCACGAGGTTCGACCATGCGCGTCTTCAGTGCTTCCCTTGCCACCGAAACCAACACCTTCGGTCCGATGCCGACCGGCCTGGCTTCCTTCAAGGACCGCGGCTACTTCCCCGCGGGCAAGCACCCCGACGCGATGACGCTGTTCTCGGGCCCGCTGTGGGCCGCACGCATGCGCGGCGCCGACAAGGGCTGGACGCTGTTCGAAGGCATGGTGGCCGGCGCGCAGCCCAGCGGCACCACCACGCGCCACGCCTACGAGACGCTGCGCGACGAACTGCTGAACGACCTGCGCGCGGTGCTGCCGGTCGACATGGTGCTGCTCGGCCTGCACGGCGCGATGGTGGCCGACGGCTACGACGACTGCGAAGGCGACCTGCTGGCGCGCGTGCGGCAGATCGTCGGGCCCGACGTGGTGATCGGCGCGGAGCTCGATCCGCACAACCACCTCACGCCGGAGATGATCTCCAACGCCGACGTGATGATCTCCTTCAAGGAGTACCCGCACACCGACGTGCTCGAACGCGGGCTGGAGCTGGTCGACATCTGCACGGCGACGGTCGAAGGCAAGGTGCGGCCGGTGCCCGCGGTGGTCGACTGCGACATGATCGTCACCGTCCATACCTCGCGCGAGCCGGCGCGCGGCTTCGTCGAGCGCATGCAGTCGCTCGAGGGGAAGAACGGGGTGCTCTCGATCTCGCTCACGCACGGCTTCTCGTGGGGCGACGTGCCCGAGATGGGTACCAAGGTGCTGGTCTACACCGACGGCGACAAGGCACAGGCCGACCTGCTGGCACGCCAGCTCGCCGACGAGGTCATCGCCATGCGCGACGGTCTCACCGTGAACTACCCCGGCATCGACGCCTCGCTCGACGAGGCCCTGGCCTTCGACGGCGGCCCCGTGGTGATCTCCGACGGCGCCGACAATCCCGGCGGAGGCGCAGCCAGCGACTCCACCTTCATCCTGCGCCGCATGGTCGAGCGCGGCATCACCAATGCGGCGCTGGGCCCGCTGTGGGACCCGATCGCGGTGCGCATCGCCTTCGATGCGGGCGTGGGCGCCAGGCTGCAGATGCGCATCGGCGGAAAGATCAGCCCGCTGTCGGGCGACCCGCTGGATCTCGAATGCACCGTGAAGGCGCTGAAGCACGACCTGGTGATGACCGGCCTTGCCGGCACGCCCACGCTGATGGGCGACTGCGCGCTGGTCGAGGCCAACGGCATCGAAGTCGTGCTGATCACTCTGCGCAACCAGGCGATGGGCACCGACCTCTTCACGCAGCTGGGCTGCGACCTCGCCGCGAAGAAGATCATCGTCGTGAAGTCGTCGCAGCATTTCTACGCGTCGTACTCCAAGGTGGCGAAGCACGTCATCTACGCGGGCGCGCCGGGTGCGGTCACGCTCGACCTGAACACGCTGCCCTATCGCAAGGCCCGCCTCCCAAAGTGGCCGATCGGCGTCGCGGCCTGAGCCTCTCCTCTTTCTTTTTCCTGCTGCCTTCCCTCACCGGAGAACCGACGATGAAACGACGGACGCTTGGCGCTCTCGCCGCCCTGGCCATTTCCACCGCCTTCGCGGCGAGCCTTCCCGCGCATGCCCAGACGCCCCAGGCCAAGACGCTGAAGGTGGTGGCGCACGCCGACCTGAAGATCCTCGACCCGACCTTCACCACCGCCTACATCTCGCGCAACTTCGGCTACATGGTCTACGACACGCTGTTCGCGCAGGATGCGAACGGCAAGCCCCAGCCGCAGATGGTCGAGAAGTACACCACTTCGAAGGACGGCAAGCAGTGGAGCTTCACGCTGCGCCCGGGCCTCAAGTTCTCCGACGGCAGCGCCGTCACCTCGGCCGACGCCGTTGCATCGCTGCAGCGCTGGGCAGCGCGCGACAGCCTGGGCCGCGCGATGACGGCCGCCGGCGCCGAGTGGAAGGCCACCGACGCGCGCAACTTCACGCTCACGCTCTCCGAGCCCTTCGGCATGGTGCTCGACGCGCTGGCCAAGCCCTCGGGCTTTCCGCCGGTGATCCTGCCCGAACGCGTGGCGAAGATGCCGGCCACCGCGCCGCTGACGGAAGTGCTCGGCTCGGGCCCCTTCATCTTCAAGCGCGACGAGTGGGTGCCGGGCAACAAGGCCGTGTTCGTGCGCAACCCGAACTACGTGGCGCGCAGCGAGCCGCCTAGCGGCCTGGCCGGCAGCAAGAAGAGCAGCTTCGATCGCGTCGAGTGGCTCTACCTGCCCGACGCCAACAGCGCGGTGGCTGCGCTGAAGCGCGGCGAAGTCGACATCATCGAGCAGCTGCCGCCCGACTACATCGCGCCGCTGCGCACCGACACGGGCGTGAAGATCGGCTCGGGCGGCGCCTACCAGGGCTTCCTGGTGATGAACCAGCTGCATGCGCCCTTCAACAACCCGAAGGTGCGCCAGGCGCTGCTGCAGGCCGTGAGCCAGGAGCGCTTCATGGCGGCGATGGGCTTCCCGCTCGACATGCGCATGGCCTACTGCGCCACCTACTTCATCTGCGGCAGCCCCAACGACACGGCCGCCGGCGCCGAGTCCTACCGCAAGGCCGACCTCGCCAAGGCGAAGAAGATGCTCGCCGACGCCGGCTACAAGGGCGAGAAGGTGGTGCTGCTGGTGCCCAGCGACGTGCCCTACCTGAACGCCGAGGCGCTGATGGCCGCGCAGACCATGAAGAGCATCGGCCTGAACGTCGATGCCCAGACCATGGACTGGGCATCCATCGGCGCGCGCCGCGCCAAGCGCGATGCGCCCGACGCCGGCGGCTGGAACATGTACGTCACCGTGGCCGGCGAGTTCGATGCCAACTCGCCCGTCAGCAACGCCTACCTGAGCGCGGCCTGCGGCAACACCCTGCCCGGCTGGCCCTGCGACAAGCCGCTGGACGACCTGCGCACTTCATGGCTGAAGGAAACCGTGCCGGCCAAGCGCAAGGAGTTGCTCGACGCCTTCCAGGCCCGCGCCTACGAGGCCGTGCCGTACATCAACGCCGGCCAGTACTCGGCCGCCTTCGCCGCGCGCGCCAACCTGAAGGGGCTGGACAAGCTCTGGTCCGGCATGCCGACGGTCTGGGCGCTCGACAGGTAAGGGCCAGCCCGCCAGCCAGCATTCCGCCAGCAAGCCAGCCAACAGTTCAAGGGCATCGCCATGGGCTACATCGTTCGACGCTTTCTCTCGACGCTTCCGGTCATGGCGGTGGTGGCCGTGGTGGTGTTCCTGCTGATCCACCTCTCGCCGGGCGACCCTGCGGCGCTCATCGCGGGCGACCTCGCCACCACCGAGGACATCGAGAAGCTGCGCGCCGCGCTCGGCCTGAACCTGCCGCTGTGGCAGCAGTTCGGGCTGTGGATCGGCAAGCTCTTCACCGGCGACCTCGGCACGTCGATCTTCACCCAGATGCCGGTGACGCAGCTGCTGGGGCAGCGGCTGGAGCCCACGGTGTCGATCGCCGCGCTGACCATGCTCATCACGCTGGTGGTGTCGGTGCCGCTGGGCACGCTCGCGGCGTACCGCGCGGGCAGCTGGATCGACCGGCTGGTGATGCTCTTCGCCGTTCTGGCCTTCTCGGTGCCGGTGTTCCTGGTGGGCTACCTGCTGGTCTACAGCTTCGCGATCCAGCTGCCGTGGTTCCCGGTGCAGGGCTACGTGCGCTTCGCCGAGGGCGCGGGCGAATGGTTGCGCTCGCTGGTGCTGCCCTGCGTGAACCTCGCGCTGGTCTACATCGCGCTGGTGACGCGCATGACGCGCGCCACGGTGCTCGAAGTGCTGCACGAGGACTACATCCGCACCGCGCGCGCCAAGGGCCTCGGCGTGCTGCCCGTTCTGGGGCATGCGCTGCGCAACGCGGCCATTCCCATCGCCACCACCGTGGGCGCTGGCATCGCGCTGCTGATCGGCGGCGTGGTGGTCACCGAGACGGTGTTCGCCATTCCGGGCGTGGGCCGGCTGGTGATCGATTCGGTGCAGCGGCACGACTACCCCGTGATCCAGAGCGTGCTGCTGCTGTCGGCGGGCGTGTACGTGCTGATCAACCTGCTGATCGACCTGAGCTACCGCCTGTTCGATCCGCGCATCCAGTATTGAAGCTTGAACCGCTCCATGTCCACCGTACTTCCCATGAGCGACATCGACATGCCCGCGACGCCTGCAGCCGAAGTCGCGCAGCCGGTCGAGGCCCCTTTCGTTCCTCCGCGCTTGCGCTGGCTGCGCAAGCACCCGACGCTGATCGTCGGCGCGCTGCTGCTGATCGCGGTGGCGGCGCTTTCCATCGCCGCGCCGTGGATCGCCACGCACGACCCGCAGGACATCGATCCGCTCGCGCGCATGCAGCTGCCCTCGTCCGAGCACTGGTTCGGCACCGACGCGCTGGGCCGCGACGTGTTCAGCCGCGCGGTGTGGGGCGGGCGGGTGTCGATGATCGTCGGAGCCTCGGTCGCTGTGCTGGCCACCTTCTTCGGCGTCGCGCTCGGGCTGGTGGCCGGCTTCGTGCGCTGGGCGGACGGACCGATCATGCGGGTGATGGACGGTCTCATGGCCATCCCCGGCATCCTGCTTGCCATCGCGCTCATGGCCGTGACCCGCGCCAGCCTGACGACGGTGATCGTCGCCATCACGGTGCCCGAGATACCGCGCGTGGTGCGGCTGGTGCGCTCGCTGGCGCTCACGCTGCGCGAGCAGCTCTTCGTGGAGGCCGCGCATGCGGTGGGCACGCGCCTTCCGGTGATCCTCGTGCGCCACGTGCTGCCGAACACCGTGGCGCCGCTGATCGTGCAGGCCACCTTCGTCGCGGCCGCCGCCGTGCTGACGGAAGCGGCACTCTCCTTCCTCGGCGTGGGCGTGCCTTCGCAGACGCCGAGCTGGGGCAACATGATGGCCGAGGGCCGCAACTTCGTGGCCGTGGCCTTCCACATCATCCTGTACCCCGGTCTGCTGCTCGCGGCGACGGTGCTGGCCATCAACCTGCTGGGCGACGGCCTGCGCGACGCGCTCGACCCGCGCCTGGCGCGGCAACTGTGAAGGAGGGCATGCCATGACGATCACCATGTCCCACACCGCGCTCGCACCCGGCGAGCCGCTGCTCGAGGTCGACAACCTGCGCACGCACTTCCACACGCTGGCTGGCGTGGTGCGCTCGGTCGACGGGGTTTCCTACACGGTGCGCGCGGGCCGAACGCTCGGCGTGGTCGGCGAGTCGGGCTGCGGCAAGAGCGTGACCGCCCTGTCGATCCTGCGGCTGGTGCCCACGCCGCCCGGACGCCACATGGGCGCGGTGCGGCTGCGCGGCACCGACCTGATGCAACTGAGCGAGCGCGAGATGCGGCAGATTCGCGGCAACCGCATCTCGATGATCTTCCAGGAGCCGATGACGTCGCTGAACCCGGTGCTCACCGTGGGCCGGCAGATCGCCGAGACGGTGCAGCTGCACCAGAAGGCCAGCCGCGCCGACGCGATGAAGCGCGCGGTGGAGATGCTGCGCGTGGTGCAGATCCCCGAGCCCGAGCGCCGCGTGAACGAGTACCCGCACCAGCTCTCGGGCGGCATGCGCCAGCGCGTGATGATCGCCCTGGCCCTGGCCTGCAACCCCGAGGTGCTGATCGCCGACGAGCCGACGACTGCCCTGGACGTGACGATCCAGGCGCAGATCCTCGACCTCATCAAGCGGCTGCAGAAAGAGCTGGGCATGGGCGTGGTGATGATCACGCACGACCTCGGCGTGGTGGCCGAGAGCTGCGACCGCGTCGTGGTCATGTACGCCGGCAAGAAGGTGGAAGAAGCCGACGTGGTCGACCTGTTCGACCGACCGCTGCACCCCTACACGCGCGCGCTGATGGCCTCGATGCCCGCGATGAACACCGCGAGCACGCGGCTCACCGAGATTCCGGGGCTGGTGCCCGCCGCGCACGAACTGGGACGCGGCTGCGCCTTCGCGGCTCGCTGCAGCCAGGCACGCGAACGCTGCCGTGCCGAGACACCGAAGCTGGCGCAGCAAGGCGGCGACCATGTGGTGGCCTGCTTCGCAGTCGAAGAAAACTGGGCGGGTGCCGAGGAGATCGCCGCATGACGACAACCGCTGCAACGCCATTGCTGCAGGTGCGCAACCTGCGCAAGCACTACACGTCACCCAAGCGCTGGCTGCGGCCGGCCAAGCCATCGATCCAGGCGGTGGACGGCGTTTCGTTCAATGTCGCGCGCGGAGAGACGCTGTCGCTGGTCGGTGAGTCAGGCTGCGGCAAGACGACCACGGCCAAGTCGGTGATGCGGCTGGTGGAGCCGACCTCGGGCTCGGTGGAACTCGAAGGCCAGGAGCTGCTGTCGCTTTCCGCCGAAGACATGCGCATGCGCCGGCGCGACCTGCAGATCATTTTTCAGGACCCGTATGCCTCGCTGAACCCGCGGCTGACGGCCGGCGACATCGTGGCCGAACCGCTGCGCAACTTCGGCATGGGCGCATCGGCCGAGCGGCGCGAGCGCGTGCAGTGGCTGTTCTCGCGCGTGGGGCTGCGGCCCGAGGCGGTGAAGAAGTTTCCGCACGAGTTCTCGGGCGGCCAGCGGCAACGGCTGGGCATCGCGCGGGCGCTGGCGCTGAACCCGAAGCTGATCGTGTGCGACGAGCCGGTGTCCGCTCTCGACGTGTCGGTGCAGGCGCAGGTGGTCAACCTGCTGATGGACCTGCAGGCCGAGTTCGGCATCGCGTACCTCTTCGTCGCGCACGACCTCGCGGTGGTGCGCCACATCAGCCATCGCGTGGCGGTGATGTACCTCGGCCACATCGTGGAGATCGCCGACCGCGACACGCTGTTCTCCGCGCCGCTGCATCCGTACACCGAGATTCTTCTGTCGGCGGTGCCGGTGCCCAATCCGCGCACGCCCGCGCGGCGCATGCTGCTGCAGGGCGATCCGCCGAGCCCGGCCAATCCGCCTTCGGGCTGCCGCTTTCACACCCGCTGCCCGATGGCGCAGGCCGTGTGCAAGGAGAAGGCGCCGAAGCTGGGCGAGCGGCCGTCGTCGTCCGCGAACGGAAGCCATCTGGTCGCCTGCCATTTCCGCTGAAGAAAGGATTCATCCCGTGTCCGAAAAGCTCCCCCATTACGAACTGCTGATCCGCGGCGGCACCGTGATCGACGGCACCAAGGCGCCGCGCTTCGATGCCGACATCGGCATCGTGGGCGACCGCATCGTCGCCATCGGCAAGCTCGCGGACCATACGGCCGAGCAGACGATCGACGCCACCGGCCGCATCGTCGCGCCCGGCTTCATCGACTCGCACACGCACGACGACCAGGCCGTGCTGTCGCAGGCACAGATGCCGTTCAAGGTGTCGCAGGGCGTGACCACGGTGGTGGCGGGCAACTGCGGCATCAGCGCCGCTCCGCTGCGCGCCGACATGGACCTGCCCATGCCGCTGAGCCTGCTCGATTCGCCCGCAGAGGGCCGCTTCACCAGCTTCGCCGCGTACCTCGATGCATTGCGCGCCACGCCATCGTCGGTGAACGTGGCGGCGATGGTCGGGCATTCGACCCTGCGCGCCGTGGCGATGGGCGACCTCGACCGCCCGGCGAGCGAAGCCGAGATCAAGGCCATGCAAGCGATGGTCGAAGAGGCGATGCAGGCCGGCGCCATCGGCCTGTCGACCGGCACCTTCTACCCGCCGGCAGTGAAGGCGACGACCGAGGAGATCATCGAGGTCGGGCGCCCGCTCACTTCGCGCAAGGCGCTGTACGTGACGCACATGCGCGACGAGAGCGACCGTGTGATGGAGTCGCTGGAGGAAACCTTCCACATCGGCCGCGCGCTCGGCATTCCGGTGGTGGTGTCGCACCACAAGGTGCAGAACACGCGCAACTTTGGCAAGACGAAGGTCACGCTGCCCTTCATCCAGGAGGCGATGAAGCACCAGTGCATCGGCCTCGACTGCTATCCCTACACGGCCGGCTCCACCATGATCCGCACCGACCGCGGGATGATGGAAGGCCGCGTGCTCATCGCCTCGAGCGTGCCGCACCCCGAATGCGCGGGCCGCGACCTGAAGGACATCGCCGCCGAATGGGGCGTGTCGGGTGAAGAGGCCGCGAAACGGCTGCAGCCCGGCAGCGCGATCTACTTCATGATGGACGAGGACGACGTGCAGCGCATCCTCGCCTTCGACGAAACCATGATCGGCTCCGACGGCATCCCGCTGGGCGACAAGCCGCATCCGCGCCTGTGGGGCACCTTCCCGCGCGTGCTGGGGCACTACAGCCGCGACATCGGCCTGTTCCCGCTGGAAACGGCGGTATGGAAGATGACGGGGCTCACCGCGCGCAACTTCGGCCTGCACGAGCGCGGCACGCTGAAGCCGGGCCACCACGCCGACGTGGTGATCTTCGATGCCGCGACGGTGCGCGACACGGCCAACTACGAATCGCCGATGCAGCCGGCCGAGGGCATCGATGCGGTGATAGTGAATGGCGCCCTGACCTGGCGCAACGGAGCGCACTGCGGAGCGCGCAACGGGCAGGTGATCACGCGGCGCGAAGCGCGAGTGAACTGATCCCTTCCAGGGATACCGCGGAACCGGCTTTGCCGGGCCGCTGGTATCGCCCCCTGCAAGGGGGTTGGCAAAGCGACACGAAGTGCGCGGAGCCTGGGGGTCAGCCTGTCAATCCGGGGCGTTCATCACGCGGTCGAACTCCTCGTCGGCCGGCACGTTGTCGGCGTCGAGCTCGCTCGCGTCGGTGAGGTCGATGCCCGTTTCCTCGGACAGGTCGTCGGAGATCTCGTCATCGGGCTCTTCGAAGTCATCGGCGGGCAGGTTGTCCTCGTCTTCGTCGGCGGAAGAGGCGGAACGCGCAGTGGCGTCGACGGTGCTCATGATCAGCTCCTCAGCTTGTTTCTGACAGGTCCCCTATGGTGCGCCTGTTTCGGGCGTTGCGGGTCATCCGGCGCGCGGCGTCGGTGTCGGAACGTTTCCGGCGAAGGCCGCCGACCGGCCTTCGATCCCCTTCAGCCCTCCCGGCCCGCCCTCAATCCTTGTGCACGTGGCCGTGTTCCCCATGGCCCGGGTCGTCGTGGCCGTGGTCGTGCCCGTGCTCGCCGTGCGCGAGGCGGCTCACCAGCGTAACCAGCACGATGCCCGCGGCCAGCCAGAGGATCT
Organism: Variovorax sp. YR750; assembly: GCF_900109805.1. Taxonomy (NCBI): domain Bacteria; kingdom Pseudomonadati; phylum Pseudomonadota; class Betaproteobacteria; order Burkholderiales; family Comamonadaceae; genus Variovorax; species Variovorax sp. YR750. The sequence continues at coordinate 142,406 of NZ_FOBJ01000005.1, read as the reverse complement.
GCGCGGCCGTCTGGCGCGCGGGCAGGCGCTTCTGCAGCTGCGGAATCAGGTCGGCCAGCGCCACGTAGACGAAGCTGCTGCCGGCCAGCACCAGGAAGTACGGCAGCAGGCCGTGCAGCTGGTCGACCAGCCACCAGCCCGCGATGCCGCCCAACGCGGTCATGGTGCCGGCGAGCGACACCTTCACCAGCGCGGCGCGCTGGTTGGCCGAGCTCTGGCGCAGCACGACCAGGTCGCCGATGTGGTGCGGGATCTCGTGCGCCAGCACCGCGAGGGCGGCCACCAGGCCCAGGCGCAAGTCGGCGGTGAAGGCCGAGGCGATCAGGATGCCGTCGCCGAAGCAGTGCACGCTGTCGCCGGTGAGCACGGCCCAGCCGCCGGTGCGGGGGCCGTGGTCGTGCGAATGGGGGTGATCGTGACCGTGTTCGTGTCCGTGGTGGTCGTGGCCCTCGTGCCCGTCCTTCCCGTCGCCATGGTGATGCTCATGCCCGTGGTGCCACAGCTCGGCCTTGTCGAGCAGGAAGAAGAACACCAGCCCGAACAGCAGCACGCCGAAGAGCAGCGCGGGCTCGATGCGGCTTTCGAAGGCCTCGGGCAGCAGGTGCATGAAGGCCGTGGCGAGCAGCGCGCCAGCCGCCAGGCTCAGCAGGTGCTGCGGGTTCACGCCGCCGGAGCCGCTTCGCACGCCCACCTTCAGCAAGAGGGCCGCGAGCCAGACGCTCCCGATACCGGCAACCAGGGTCGCCACGATGATGACTATCAAATTCATAGCTGCTTGCGCAAGAAAGACGGCCCCCGAGACTATTTCAGGGCCGCATACCGTTCATAAAAAGAGAAAGGCCGTCACGTGGACGGCCTTCGGCGGGGATTGGCTGACGGGCGCCGTTCAGGCGACGCCGTTGGCTTTGAACCAGGCCGTGGCGCGTTGCCAGCCGTCTTCCGCCGCGCTCTTGACGTAGCTGGGGCGGTAGTCGGCATGGAACGCGTGGCCCGCTTCGGGATACACGACGAAGCTCGACGCCTTGGCCGCCGGGGTTCCGGTTGCCAGAGCTGCTTTCATCTTATCAACCGTGTCAAGGGGGATGCCCTGGTCTTTTCCGCCGTAGAGACCGAGCACCGGCGCCTGCAGGCTGGCAGCGATGTCGACGGGGTGCTTCGGCTGGAGTTCGCTGGCCTGGCCGACCAGCCGGCCGTACCACGCCACGCCCGCCTTGACCTTGCCGGTGGCGGCATAGAGCCAGACGATGCGCCCGCCCCAGCAGAAGCCGGTGATGCCGGCCTTGCTGGTGTCGCCGCCGTTGGCCTTGGCATAGGCCAGCGCGCCGTCAAGGTCGGCCAGGACCTGAGCGTCGGGCACCTTGGTGACGATGTCGGCCTGCAGCTTCGGGATGTCGGTGTAGCCGCGCGGATCGCCCTGGCGGGCGTAGAGCTCGGGCGCGATGGCCAGGTAGCCGAGCTTGGCGAAGCGGCGGCAGGTGTCGGCGATGTATTCGTGCACGCCGAAGATCTCCTGGATCACCAGGATCACCGGCAGGCCGGTCTTGCCCTCGGGCGCTGCGGCGTAGGCGGGCACATCGAAGCCGTTGACGGTGTACTTGACCGGGCCGGCCTTCAGGCCGTCGGCCGGGGTGCTGACGGCGGTCTGCGCCATTACCGGCATGACGGCGGCCGCGTAGCCCACGCCGATCGCGGCCTTGAGGGCGGTGCGGCGCGTGGCGCCCTGCTCTGTGCTTTCGCCGGGGCGAAGCGAGTCGAAGTCGGAACGGCTGTCGTCGAGAGGCATGGAATGGGCTCCGGTTGGATCGTCGGACAAGGGACGTTGCGCCATGAAAAAACGCACGCCGCAATGTAGGCGAAATCGGTCGGGGCCTCCATGCCCCCTGGTCTCAGTGGGGTTGCGGCACCCCGTAGGCGCGCCGGGCCAGCGCCGCGGCCAGCACCTGCGCGGGATCGACCAGATCGAGCCCCGCCACCGCGGCCGAGCCCTGCAGGCCCAGGGGCACCTCGGTGCAGCCCATGACGATGGAGACCGGGCCGTGGCGCCCGGCCAGCCGCAGCGCCACGTCGGAGAAGCATTGCTCGGCGAGCTGCATGTTGCCGGCCTTCACGCCCTCGAAGATGCCGCGCGTGATGATCTGGCGCTCCTCGGGCAGCGGCACGTGGCATTCCAGGCCCTCATCGGCCAGCGCCTGCTCGTAGAGGCGGATGCGGTAGGTGCCTTCGGTGGCCATCAGCGCCACGCCCGTCGCGCCCTGGGCGGCGAGGTGGCGTGCCGTCTCGCGCGCCATGTGCAGCAGCTCGACCTGGGGAAAGCGCTCCTGCAGGTTGGCGTGCCATGCGTGCGCAGTGTTGCAGGCGATGGCCACCGTGCGGCTGCCGAGGGCGGCCAGCCGGCCCAGCGCCTGCAGCATCGGCTCCAGCGGCTGGTGCGCGCCCTGCCCGGCCGAAGCCAGTGCCTCGGTGCGGTCGGGCACCGGCACCTGCGCGAGCCAGTGCTCGGGAAAGGACTGGTCGCGCACCGGCTCGCCCCGCGCACGCATCTGCTGCGTGCAGGCCTGCACGAAGAGCCGCACGAAGTCGGCGCCCGCCGCGGGGCCCATGCCTCCAAGAATGCCGACAACCTGCGTCACTGCAACTTCCTTTTCTTTCTCTCTCGCCGCGCCGTTGTCAGGTCGCAGGTTTGTCGCTGAGAGCCTTGAGGTTCTCTTTCAGCTGCGGGCTCATCGGCAGGTTCAGCGGCACGTTCTTCGGAGGAATCGGCTGCATGAACCACTTGTTGTAGAGCTTCTCGAACTCGCCGCTCTTCATCATGCCGGCGAAGGTGTCGTCCACCAGCTTCTTGAAGGCCGGGTCGTCCTTGGGCAGCATGCAGGCGTAGGGCTCGACCTGCAGCGAATCGCCCACCACCTCGAAGTCGCCCGGTGTCTTGGCATTGGCGATCAGGCCGTACAGCAGGATGTCGTCCATGGCGAAGGCCGCGGCGCGGTCGCTCTCGACCAGCAGGAAGGAGTCGGCGTGGTCCTTGCCGAGCACGATGTCCATGCCGAGGCTCTTCTCGGTGTTGTACTTTCGCATGACCAGCGCGTTGGTCGTGCCGGTGGTGCTGGCCACGGTCTTCTTCGCGAGGTCGGCGTAGTTCTTGATCTTGGAAGACTTCTTCACCAGCAGGCGCGTGCCCGTGTAGAAGTGGTTGATGGCGAAGGCCACGTCCTTGCCGCGCGCGGTGTTGTTGGTGGTGGAGCCGCACTCCAGGTCGACGGTGCCGTTGGTGATGAGCGGAATGCGGTTCTGCGAGGTCACGGGCATGAGCGCCACCTGCAGGTTGGGCTTGTTCAGCTTCTTCTTCACCGCCTCGACCACGGCGTTGGAAAGATCGACCGCCATCCCGATCGGCTTGTTGGGGCCGTCGAGGTAGCTGAAGGGCACCGACGACTCGCGATAGGAGAGCGTGATCTTGCCGGACTCGGCGATCTTGGCCAGCGTGTCGGCGGCCTGCGCGCCCGTGGCGGTGAAGAGCACCGTGGCGGCCAGGGAAGACATCAGGACGGAGAGTTTCATTCGAGCCTTCATTCGGTTGAACTGAACAGGCGGCCAGTTTAGGAAGTAGCGAAGCAAAACGACAATTCCAATTGAAACCTGGCCCATGCCCAAAGGTTATGGGCGGGGGTTCTTTTGGCATTTCCGCCCCGAGCCGCGCGCACCTACAGTCGAAACCTCGGTTCTCACTCAATCAATCTCCTTGCGGAAAGTCGCCCCCATGCATGTGTGTGTGCTCGGCGCCGGCATCGTGGGCCTGGCGACCGCCTGGCAGCTCGAACGCCGGGGTCATCAGGTCACCGTGATCGACCGCGCCGCGCCCGGCTCGGGCGCGAGCGGCGGCAACGGCGCGCAGCTCAGCTATTCGTACGTTCAGCCGCTGGCCGATCCGTCGATCTGGAAGCAGTTGCCCAAGCTGCTGCTGTCGCCCGCCTCGCCGCTCAAGCTGCGGCCGCAGCTCGATCCGCTGCAATGGCGCTGGGGCATGGAATTCCTCGCGGCCTGCAACGCGCAGACATCGCGCGACACCACGGCAAAGCTGCTGGAGCTGGCCGCTTCGAGCCGCATCGAATTCGAGGCGATGCGCGCGGAGCTCTCTCCTGACTGCGATTTCTCGGCCACCGGCAAGTTGGTGCTGTACGCCAGCCAGGCATCGCTCGAAGGCGCACGCGCGCAGCTCGAACTGCAGCGCACCATGGGCAGCGAACAGCGGCTGGTGACGCCCGAGGAATGCGTCGCCATCGAACCCGCGCTCACCGGCTACCGCAGCCATATGGCCGGCGCCGTTCATACGCCCAGCGAATGCGCGGCCGACTGCCTCAAGGTGTGCATCGAGCTGACGAAGGCATTGAGCGCGCGCGGCGTGCGCTTCATGTCGGGCATCGACGTGCACGGCTTCGTGCGCAACGGAAACCGCGTCGCCGCGGCACGCACCGGCGAAGGCGACGTGGAGGCCGACGCCTTCGTGATGGCGCTGGGCTCCGCGTCGCACAAGCTGGGCCGCGCGCTCGGGGCCTACCTGCCGGTGTATCCGCTCAAGGGCTACAGCATCACGGTTGAAGTCGATCCCGCGCCCGGCGCCGCGCCGCGCGTGAACGTGACGGACAGCGCGCGCAAGGTGGTGTTCGCACGCATCGGTTCGCGTCTGCGCGTGGCGGGCATGGCCGAGCTGGTGGGCCACGACGCGAGCATTCCGGCCACCCGCATCGAGACGCTGGCGGCCGCCACGCGCGCCCTCTTCCCGCATGCGAGCCGGCTAGAGGAACTGCATCCCTGGACCGGCATGCGCCCTGCCACGCCCAAGGGGCTGCCGATCATCGGACGGCTCGGCAGCGCCCCACTGAACATGCTGTTCAACACCGGCCACGGCGCTCTGGGCTTCACGCTGGCCTTCGGCTCGGCGCTGCGGGTCGCGCAGGCTCTGGACCTTTCGGCTTCGGCAGCCTGAGCTTGCGGCCGAGGCGCCGCCAGCCGATCACCACGCCGGTCAGGCTCAGCACCGCGCCGCCCAGGCTCAATGCGACCAGCAGCACGTCCCACAGGGGGCGGCGCTCCAGCAGCGGCAGCCAGTCCCAGCTGTGGAGCATGGCGAACAGCCAGCGGCTCGCGCGGCGATGGCTGTCGATGCGGCCCAGCACGGTGCCCGTCAGCGGATCGACGTGCACCCAGCTCGCGGGCGCATCGGTGAACACGACGCGCCAGACGGGCAGCGGCTTGTCGGTGCCGCCGGTCATGGTGTGCGCCTCGCGCGCGTAGTAGTGAATGTCGTAGGCGTGCAGCACGTCGATGCGCGCGACGGCATCTGGCAACAGGCGTGCGACCGCGCCCTTCAGTGCCTCGGCGTCGAGCGCGTACGGCTGCGCGGTGAGCGCATCGCGCACCGCGGGCCGGCCCGTGGCTGTGCTGGCCAGCACCAACGTCTGCCCGGCGCGCCGCACCCAGCTCAGCTCGCGCACGCCGCCGCCCGTCGAGGCCAGCAAGGCAGATGGCGGAGCGTCCTCCCCGCTCACCGTCAGCGCGCCGCCGTTCATCGCATCGATGCGCAGCGCGGCTGCCTTGCCGTCGAACACGCGCCAGGGGTTCATCGACATAAGCCCGCTGAAGATCCATGTCAGCGTGACGATCGCGAACAGCAATCCGCTGACGTGATGCCAGCGCATCATGAAGCCCTGGTACGGCGAGTGCGAGCCGCTGCGGTAGACGCGCCTGAAGCGCCAGCGCATCACGCCCACGACCGTTCCCGTCAGCGCAACGGCGATGCCGACGATGGAGAGCCAGTTGACGATGTCGGCCCAGTACGGGTCCAGCGCGGTACCGCGCAAGGGGTACAGCCAGTGGATCCATGCCCCCGCGTAGTTCCAGAGGCGCTCTGTTCGCGGCGCGTCACGCACCACCTCGCCGGTTTTTCCCGACACGTACAGCCGCGTGGCCTGCGCGTCGCCGAGCTCGACCACATGCAGCGGGCGATGAGCATCGAGCCCGCGCGAATGCGTGAAGGCGTCTTCGTCGACGGTGCCGCGATAGTCCGCTGCCACGCCGGCACCCGCATAGGCCAGCGCGCTCGCAATCGCCCGCTGGCGATCGACCTCGCGCAGCACGCTGCCCGTCCGCGCATCGATCACGACTGTGCCGCTGCCCGGTGGGAGCCTGCGCCCGCCGGCTGCGGCCTCCCGTGCCGGCACCGCGAGATACACCGCCTGCCCGCCACTCGCCGCCGCCAGCCGCAGCGACTGCTGCGGCCCCGGGATGCCCGCCGCCTGAAGCGCCTGAGCGGGACTCAGGAACGGCTGCGACGCGTCGAGCGGCGGCAGGTGCTGCAGCCGCTCGGCTTCCGTGAGCTTGGGATAGCCCACGTACATCATCACGACGCCCGAGACGAACCACATCGCGAAGAAGGCGCAGGCGACAACGCCCAGCCAGCGATGGACAAGAAACAACCAGCGCTTGAGATGCATGACGCCTCCCCTTCCGCTAGAAGCTCACGCGCAGCGCGACATCCGCCGTGCGCGGCGCGCCGAGGTAGGCGAAGGTGGTGCCCACGTTGGCCGCGTAGACCTTGTTCGTCACGTTGCGGATGCGGCCCACCACGGTGACGGAGCGGCTCAGCTTCCAGCTCAGCCCCAGGTCGAGCAACGTGTAGGCGGGCCAGCTCGTCGTGTTGGCCGCATCTGCATAGACCTTTCCGACATGACGCAGCCCCGCGCTGGCCTGCAGCTGCGGCGTGATGGCATACGACGCCCAGAGGTTGGCCACCACGGCCGGCGTGTTGGTCGGCGTGCGGCCCGCGAGCGAAACGCCGCCCTGCGTGAAGCGCTCGTAGCGTGCGTCGACGTAGGTGACGTTGCCCTGCAGCGACCACTGCGGCGCGGGCTGCAGCCCCAGCGCCAGCTCCACGCCCTTGGACGACTGCTCGCCGACGAGCACCGTGAGCGCGCTGTTGTTCGGGTCCTGCGACGCGATGTTGCTGCGGCGGATGCTGTAGGCCGCGAGCGTGGCCGTGCCCTTGCCCTGCCAGAAATCGAGCTTGCCGCCGACCTCCACCTGCCGGCCCGTGGTGAGCTCGCTGTTGTTGCGCACGTCGGCGAAGGAGGCCGTGGAAAGCACGCCCGAGGGCGGATCGGCCGCGGTGGCGTATTGCGCATAGAGGCTGGCGCCGGGGGCGACGCCCCACACGAGGCCGATGCGCCCGGTGGTCGGCTTGTAGCCGCGATGGAAGGTCGCCGGATTCGCGGCATCCACCGCACGCCGGTTGACCAGGTCGAGGTCGATGCGCTCGTGGCGCAGTGCCGTCACCAGGTGCAGCGAGGGCTGCAGCGCGGTGCGGTTCTCGAGGTAGAGCGCCGTCGTGGTGACCTTGTTGCTGCGGTCGGGGCGAAAGCCCGGAACCATGCCAGGCACCTCGAAGAAGCGCTCGGTGGCGAAGACGTACGGGTTCACCGTGCTCACCACCGCCGGCAGGCTGTTGGGAAAGCGCGTCTGCCGGTTCACGCTGAAGTCCAGCCCGAAGGCCCAGTCGCTGCGCAGGCCGCCGAGCTGCCCCTTGTAGACGCCCTCGACGCGGTTGCCGACCAGGTCCTGGTCGTGCCGCTGCAGCAGCGCGCCGGAGCGGATCACCGCCGTGTTGGCCGTGTTGTAGCGATAGCTCTCGACGTTGCGGTAGTCGCGCAGCGCGTCGTAGGCATAGAAGGTGTTCCTGAACTGCAGCGCGTCGCTGGCCTGCCACTCGGTCACCGAGCGCAGCCACTGCACGCGCTGGGCGTAGATGCCGTCGGCGCTGTTGTAGTTCTTGAAGCGGATGCCACGGTCGATGCGCATCGTGCCGGTCACGGGGTTGAGGACCGGCGTTCCCCAGTAGGGCCGGTCGACGTGCTCGTCCTGGTACTCGTAGGCCAGCGTGTGCTTCAGGCCGCCGCCGAAGTCGGACACCAGCGAGGCCGCCATCTGCGTGGCCTTGCCGTGCGTGCCGTCGGTCCAGCCGTCGGCCTCGCGCCGGTTCACGTCGATGCGCGCGTAGTGGCTGCCGGCGCCGCCGTCTCCGGCAATGCGCCGGTTGAGCCCGAACGAGGCCTCCCTGAGGTTCTGCGTGCCCAGCCGCAGCTGCGCCTCGGTGAAGTCGCCGCGCTCGGCGATCCTGGTGATGTAGTTGATCGAGCCGCCCAGCGCGCCAGAACCGAAGAGAAAGCTCGACGGGCCGCCGATGGCCTCGACGCGGTCGTAGATCCAGCTGTCCACCGGACGGGCCGCGATCGAGTACTGCACGTTGATGCCGTTGAACAGCTGGGCAATGGAGTTGCTGCCGAAGCCGCGGTAGCTCACGCCGAGGTTGCCCGGCGCGTCGTGCGCGGTCACGCCCGGAATCGCGCGCAGGATTTCCTGCGTGTTCTGCGCGCCGCGCGCATCGATGACGGCGCGGTTCACCACCGTCACCGAGGCGGGCGTCTCGCGCGGCGTGAGGCCGAGCCGGCTCGCTGTGTCCGAAGGCGTGTCGAGGTCGAGCCTGCCGTTGGGCGCGATGGCGTCCTCGGCGACCTCGACCTGCGGCAGGGAATGGACGGCGGGCGCGACCGGCGTGGCGGATTGCTGGGCCCAGGCCGACGCGCCGGCCGTGCCGAACAGGGCCAGCAGCCCGAGCGTGGAAGTGGATGGAACAAGAACGGGCAAGGCACCGCGCAAGACGGCGCCGCCCCTGAGCAGGGAACGACGTGACATGGAATCTCTCTTTGCGGCGGCGCGCCCGGACGGCGACGCCGGCCGCGCAACGACCGGAAGCTCACCGCGCCGCGGGTCCTGGCCGGACGGCGGCGGGTGAAGGAAGAAGCTACGGTGTCAGGAGAGCGTCGGAGGCCCGCGCGCAGGAAGCGGCGAAGCCGTGGCCGCCGCGATGCGGGCGGCCGGAATGGACTGCAGCGCGCGCCCCAGCGGCTGCGGCGTCGGCAGCGCGATTTGCGCCGTTACGGGAAGCGGCACGGAAATCAGGCACAGCGGGCAGTCCATGGCGGTGGCGCCCAGTTCGACCGGACCATCCTCGCCCTGGACGATGGCCTTGACGGCGCCGGCGCTGGAGCACACCAGCTCGATGGCCTGCGGATGCACGATCGGCGAAGCAGTCGCGATCAGCAGCGACGCCATGAACCACGCGAGCACCAGGCGGTACAGCGAGTGGGAGCGTCGAAGGGCGTGCATGGCGCCGGATTATGGCCCGGCACGCTTTCGCCCCACGGTTCCTAGACGGTCTGCTCGATCGCCTCGCGCATGCAGCGCGTGATGCCGCGCACCGCCACCGAGTCGGGCCGTGCGGCGAAACGCAGCGCGCGGATCGGCACCGGGATCTGCGGCTCCAGCATCAGCACGTCGACCTTCTCGCGGTCGGCCGAGCGCGCCGTGCAGCCGTCGACCAGCGCCACGCCGATGCCGTGGTGCGCCATGGCCAGTGCCGCGTGGTAGGTCTGCACCGTGACCACCGCCTGCTGGAAGCCCACGCCCGCCTGCCGGCAGGCCTGGCTCAGGCTGGTGCCCACGGGGTCGCGGCTGTCCAGGCCGATCACCGGCCGGTCGACGAGGTCGTGCAGCGCAGCCGAACCGTTGCGCACCAGCGCGCGCGGCAGCATGCCCTTGGGCGCGATGCACACCATGCGGCTGTCGGCCAGCGTCTCCTGCGTGAGCGAGGGATGCACCGCGGGGCTGAAGGCGAAGCCCACGTCGGCCTCCTGCAGCAGCAGCGCCGACATGATCTGCGGCGAATGCAGCGACTCCACGGTGATCGCGTAGCCCGGATGCCTTTCGCGAAAAGCCTTGAGCGCGCGCGGCAGGATGTCGTAGCTCAGCGCCAGCACGCTGAGGATGCGCAGCTCGCCCGTATCGCCCGCGGTGCGCAGGTTGGCGGCGAGCCGCTGCACCTCGTCGAGCTGCGCAAAGAGCCGCTCGATGTGCGGATACAGCGTGAGCGCCTCGGTGGTCGGCGTGAGCCGGCCCTTGGCGCGCTGGAACAGCGGAAAGCCCAGCTGCAGCTCGGCATGCTGCAGCGTGCGGCTGACCGCCGGCTGCGTGATGTTGATGAGCCGCGCCGCCGCGCTCACGCTGCCCGTGAGCATGATCGCGTTGAAGACCTCGATGTGGCGCAGGCGCATCGCGAGCGGCGGCTGGTGTGTCAGTTGCCGGAGGAAGCCTTGCCGCGAGCCAGGTCCATGACCATGCGCGTGCCGAGGTACAGGCGCGGCTCGATCGAGTTGACCAGCACGTATTCGGCATCGGCCGAGTGCGCGCCGAAGCCCTGCAGGCCGAAGCGCTCGACGACCGGCGCCTTGGTCTTGAGCGCGGCGAAGGCCGCGTCGGTGCCGCCGCCGGCCGCCTTGTCGTCGGCGCCCAGCGGCAGGCCGAGCTCGTCCTTGTAGATCCGCTGCGCATGGCGGGCCATGGCGATCGAGGCCTCGGAAGACTCCAGCGGCGGACGGCGACGCTCGAACTTCAGCTCGACCTTGGCCTCGGGAATGAGCTGCTTCTTCACGCGCTCGTTCACCTGCTGCTCGATGCGGTCGTAGTCGCTGACCTTCAGCACGCGCACGTCGGCCGCCGCGGTGGCGCTGGCCGGGATCACGTTGCGGTTGGTGCCCGACTTCGAGATGGTCCAGTTCATCTTCAGGCCCGTGGCCGGGTCGGACAGGTCGCGCATCTGCAGGACCTGGTGCGACAGCTCGTACAGCGCGTTCACGCCCAACTCGGGCGCCGAGCCCGCGTGCGAGGCCTTGCCCGTGACGTTCAGCGTGACCGAGGCGATGCCCGCGGTGGCGAGCGAGAGCTTGTCGTCCTTCACCGAGGCGCCTTCGAAGGACAGCACCGCATCGTGCTCGCTGCCCATGCGCGTGATGAGAGAGCGCGCGCCGGGCGAGCTGATTTCCTCGTCGCCGTTGATGAGCACGGTGAGCGTGCCGTACTCCTTGAACTTCATCGCCTGCAGCATCGACACGATGTGCGTGATGACGGCCACGCCCTGCTTGTCGTCGGCGATGCCCAGGCCGTAGGCCTTGTCGCCGTCGATGCGGAAGGGCTGCTTGTTGAGCATGCCCACGGTGTAGACCGTGTCCATGTGCGCGATCAGCAGGATCTTCTTCTTGCCCGTGCCCTTGAAGGTGGCGCGCACCACGCGGCCGATCTTCTCGGGCGTGTCTTCCATGCGGTAGGCCTCCGCGCTCGGGTCGATCAGCTCGACCTCGCCGCCCAGCGCCTTGAACCTGGCGGCGATCAGGTCGGAGATCTTCTCGAGGCCGTCGAGGTCGCGGCTGCCGGACTCGATGGAGACCAGCTCCTTCAGCGTCTCGAGCAGCGCGGGCTTTTCCTTGGCGGCGAGCGCGGCGATGCTGGCGTCGGGCGCCGCGAAGGCGGTGCCCAGGAAGGCCGCGCAGGCGGCGGCGATCAGGAGTTTGCGGTGCGGGAATTGGATCATTTCTGCTTGCTTCTTCTCGGTTGGTTGTCTCGTCTCGTTCTCTGCTTTTTCAATGAAGTGAAGCCGTCAGTGCGCCTTGTCCCAGTTGGGCCCGACGCCGATCTCGGCCAGCAGCGGTACCTTCAGCGAGGCGACGCCGGCCATGAGACGAGGGATTTCGGTGCGCACCCATTCGACCTCGGCCTCGGGCACTTCGAACACCAGTTCGTCGTGCACCTGCATGATCATCCGGGTGCCTCGCTTCTCCTCGTCAAGCACGTTCTGTACCTTGACCATGCTGAGCTTGATCAGGTCGGCTGCGGTGCCCTGCATCGGCGCGTTGATGGCCGCGCGCTCGGCGCCGCCGCGGCGCGGGCCGTTGGGCGAATTGATCTCGGGCAGGTAGAGGCGCCGGCCGAACACGGTCTCGACGTAGCCCTGCTCCTTGGCGAGCGCCTTCGTCTCGTCCATGTAGGCCTTCACGCCCGGGTAGCGCGCGAAGTAGCGCTCGATGTACGAGGCCGCGGCCTTGTTCTCGATGCCCAGGTTCTTCGCCAGGCCGAAGCTGCTCATGCCGTAGATCAGGCCGAAGTTGATGACCTTGGCGTAGCGGCGCTGCTCGCTCGACACCTGGTCGGGCGTGGAGCCGAACACCTCTGCGGCCGTGGCGCGGTGCACGTCGATGCCCTCGGTGAAGGCGCGCAGCAGCGACTCGTCGCCGCTGATGTGGGCCATGATTCGCAGCTCGATCTGCGAGTAGTCGGCGCTGGCGATCACGCTGCCCGCAGGCGCCACGAAGGCCTCGCGCACGCGGCGGCCTTCGGGCGTGCGGATCGGGATGTTCTGCAGGTTCGGGTCGTTGCTGCTCAGTCGGCCCGTGACGGCCACCGCCTGCGCATAGTGCGTGTGCACGCGTCCGGTGCGCGGGTTGGCGAGCTGGCCGAGCTTGTCGGTGTAGGTGCCCTTGAGCTTCGACAGGCTGCGGTGCTCGAGGATCTTGGCCGGCAGCGGATAGTCTTCCGCCAGCTTCTCGAGCACCTCTTCGTCGGTGCTGGGCGCGCCGCTGGGCGTCTTCTTGACCACGGGCAGGCCCAGCTTGGTGAAGAAGATCTCGCCGATCTGCTTGGGCGAGCCGAGGTTGAAGGGCTGGCCGGCGATTTCGTAGGCCTCCTGCTCCAGCTCCATGATGCGCTTGCCGAGCTCGTGGCTCTGCGCGGCCAGCGTGGGGCTGTCGATCATCACGCCGTTGCGCTCGACGCGGTAGAGCGCCTCGCTCGAATCCATCTCGAGCTGGTAGATGAAGCTCAGCTTCTCGTCGGCCTGCAGGCGCGGCCACAGGGTGTTGTGCACGTCGAGGGTCTGGTCGCTGTCCTCGCACGAATACTCGGCGGCCTTCGCGATGTCGACCTGGCTGAACGGGATCTGGTGCGCACCCTTGCCGCACAGGTCTTCGTACGAGATGCCGCTGCGACCCAGGTGGCGCTCGGCCAGGCTCGAGAGGCCGTGCGGCTTGTGCACCTCGAGCACGTAGCTCTGCAGCATGGTGTCGTGCGCGTAGCCCTGCACCTCGATGCCATGGTTGGCGAACACGTGGCGGTCGTACTTGATGTGCTGGCCGAGCTTCTTCTTCGCGCCGTTCTCGAGCCAGGGCTTGAGCTTCGCCAGCACTTCGTCGATGGGCAACTGCTGGGGCGCATCGGGGTAGTTGTGCGTGAGCGGAATGTAGGCGGCCTCGCCGGGCGTGACGCTGAAGCTGATGCCCACGATCTGCGCGACCATCTCGTCGAGCGAGGTGGTCTCGGTGTCGATGGCGGCGAGCTCGGCCGCCTCGAGCTTCGCGAGCCAGCCGTCGAGCTGCTCCCAGGTCGTGATGGTGTCGTACTTCAGGTTGCTCGCGGGGGAAGCGGCCTCGAGCGCCTGCATGTCGGAGGGCTCGTCGAACAGGCCGCCCTGGTCGGTGCCGGCGGCAGCGGAGCCCGGCTTCTTCTTCAGGCTTTCCTCGATCAGCTCGGGCGGCACGGCCTGCGCCTCCAGCGCCTTGACCAGGCTCTTGAAACCGAACTTCTCGTAGAACGGCTTCAGCTCGGCCGTCTGCGGCGCGCCCACCGGCAGGCCGTCGAGCGACGGCAGGCCCGTGACGTGGCCGTCGAGGTCACAGTCGGTGCGGATGGTGACGAGGCGCCTGCTCAGCGGCAGCTGGCCGAGGGCCTGGCGCAGGTTCTCGCCGGCGGCGCCCTTCACTTCGGCGGCGCGCTCGATCAAGGCGTCGAGCGAGCCGTATTCGAGCAGCCACTTGGCCGCCGTCTTGGGGCCGACCTTCGGCACGCCGGGCACGTTGTCGACCGAGTCGCCCACCAGCGTCTGGTAGTCGATCATCAGGTTGGGCGGCACGCCGAACTCGGCCGTGACGCCGGCCACGTCGCGCTTCTTGCCGTTCATCGTGTCGATGATGGTGATGTGCTCGTCGACCAGCTGGCTCAGGTCCTTGTCGCCGCTGGAGACGATGACTTCGACGCCCTGGGCGGAGGCGACCCTGGCGAGCGTGCCGATGACGTCGTCGGCCTCCACATCGGGCACGCTGAGCACGGGCCAGCCGAGCAGCTTCACCACTTCGTGGATGGGGTCGATCTGGCTGCGCAGGTCGTCGGGCATGGGCGAGCGATTGGCCTTGTACTCGGGGTACCAGTCGTCGCGGAAGGTCTTGCCGGGCGCGTCGAAGATGCAGGCTGCGTAGTCCGCGCGCACCTCGCGGCGCAGCGCGGTCATCATGTTGATCATTCCGCGGATGGCGCCGGTCGCCGGGCTCTTCGGATCGCCGGGCACGGCCCGCAGGTCGGGCATGGCGTGGAAGGCGCGGTAGAGGTAGCTCGAGCCATCGACGAGCAGCAGCGTTTTCTTGTCGGTCATCGGGGCATTTTGCCGTGCCCGCGACGGCCCCCGGAACCACGTCGCCACGAGGTGCCAACCGACGCCCCTGAACCGGGCGCGCGCCTACAATGCATGCATGCCTAGCTCCACACTCCTGGTCGCCCGCCGCATCCTGCTGGCGCTGGCCTTCGCAACCCCCTTTGCCGCCGTGCAGGCGCAACAGGCAGCGCCCGCCCCGGCGGCGGCTCCGGCCGAAGCGCTACCAAATCAGGAGCAGGCCAAGGCCGAAGGCCGACGCAACCAGAAGGTCGAGCACATCCACACCGAGGACAGCGGCGCCTCTGTCGACGAAGTCCGCTATGGCGGCCGCACGCAGAGCATCAACGTCAAGCCCAAGTCGAACATGCCGGGCTACGAAGTGCTGCCGGCCGACGCCGCCACGGGCCGCCAGGGTTCGAGCGAAACGGGCGCCAACGGCCCCCGCGTCTGGAACGTGATGAAGTTCTGACCGTGACGGAGGCAGTCTCCTTTCCGGTTTTCGCGACAGCAATGCGGCGCTGAGTACCTCCATGGCAGTTTTTACCGAAGTCGGCTTCGGCGAGGCAGACGCGCTCGTCCAGAGCCTGGGCCTGGGCCCGCTGCGCGAGTTGCGCGGCATCGAGGGCGGCATCGAGAACACCAACTACTTCGCGACCACCGAGTCCGGCGAGTTCGTGCTGACGCTGTTCGAGCGCCTGAGCGCAGAGCAGCTCCCGTACTACCTTTGTCTGATGAAGCACCTGGCCGGCGCAGGCCTGCCGGTGCCTGCGCCCGTGGCGATGCCCACGCCCGATGCTCCCGAGAAGCCCCGCAAGGGCCAGCAGCCCCCGGTACCCGCCGAAGCCGCGTGCGACCTGCTGCACGTCGTGGCCGGCAAGCCCGCGGCGGTGGTGCAGAAGCTCTCGGGCCGCAGCGAGCTGGCCCCCGGCGCTGCGCATTGCGCCGAACTGGGCGCGATGCTGGCGCGCATGCATCTCGCGGGGCGCGACTACCCCCGCATCCAGCCGAACCTGCGCGGCCTGCCCTGGTGGAACGAGACGGTGCCCGTGGTGCTGCCGTACATCGAGGAATCGCAGGCGAACCTGCTGCGCGCCGAGCTGGCCTACCAGAACCACGTTGCCGAGTCGTCAGCCTACGCTGCCCTGCCGCGCGGGCCGGTGCATGCAGACATGTTCCGCGACAACGTGATGTTCGCAACCGATGGCGACGCAGGCGACGCCCCGCGGCTGACCGGCGTGTTCGACTTCTACTTCGCCGGCACCGACACCTGGCTGTTCGACCTGGCCGTGTGCCTGAACGACTGGGCCATCGACCTGCCGACCGGCCGGCACGACCCCGAGCGCGCCGACGCGCTGCTGTCGGCCTACGAGAGCGTGCGCACGCTGAACGCGGCCGAGCGCGCCCTGCTGCCCGCGATGCTGCGCGCCGCGGCGCTGCGCTTCTGGATCTCCCGTCTCTGGGACTTCCACCTGCCGCGCGAGGCGAGCATGCTCAAGCCCCATGACCCCACGCACTTCGAGCGCGTGCTGCGCGACCGCGCCACCCATCCGCATGCCATGGCGCAGGCCCTCGAGCCGCTGCTGGCTGCCTGACCTTCACACATGAAACTCAACCTCGTGCCGGCGCGAACCGGCGTCGAATGGGTCCGCCTCGGGCTCAAGAACTTCTGGCGACAGCCGCTGGCCTTCGTGTCGCTGTTCCTGATGTTCATGGCGCTGATCTCGACCATCTCCCAGCTTCCGCTGATCGGCAAGTTCCTGCCGTTCGTGCTGCTGCCCTTCTCCACGCTGGGCTTCATGGCCGCAGCGTCGGTGGCCGACGCCTCGGGAGGCAACGGCAACAACAACGGCACCTCCACCGGCACCGACTTCCCTGCGGACACCACGGGCGGCCTGAAGCGGCCGACGGGCGCGATCATGTTCCTGTCGGTGGCTCGCGCCATGCGCACGGAATGGCGCTCGCTGGCCGTGCTCGGCGTGATCTCGGCCGTGTACTGCTTCCTGACGGTGTTCCTGACGGCGCTGGTCGACGGCGGCCAGTTCATGCGCAGCTATTTCCTCGGCGAAGCTCCGGCGAAGGAAGTACTCGAAAGCAGCCGCTTCCAGATGGCGAACCTGCTCCAGATGTGCCTCGCGCTGCCGCTGGTCGCGGCGATGTGGCACGCACCCGCGCTGGTCCACTGGCACCGCGTGGAGCCGGTGAAGAGCATCTTCTTCAGCCTGGTCGCGATGTTCCGGAATTTCGGCGCCTACGCGCTGTACTGGCTCGCATGGTGCGGCGTGCTGCTGCTCGGCCTGCTGGCAGCGGCGCTGGTCGGCACCATCGTGATCGGCGTGGGCTCGCTGGGCTCGGGCACCGGCGCGATGACCGCCGGCAACATCCTGATGCTCGGCACGGTGATGACGCTCGCCGCGATGGCGCAGGCGTCGAACTGGTTCACCTTCCGCGACACCTTCAATCCGGACTGAACGCCGCCGCGGCCGGCGACGCTCCCCAGCCCTTCCGGCAGCGTCAGATCGGCGTGAGCTTCGCCACCGACAGCGCCAGCCACTTCACGCCGTGGCGCGCGAACTTGACCTGCGCACGCGCGTCGTCGCCGCTACCTTCCAGCGCGGTCACCGTACCTTCTCCGAACTTGTTGTGGAACACCTGCATGCCCGAGCGCAGGCCGTGCGAGGGCGCAGTCTTCTGCGGCGGCACGGGCGGGCTGGCGAAGGTGTCCTTGTCGCGGCTTCCGCCCGAACTGCCGCCGTAGCCGCCGCCGTATCCACCGGAGCCACCACGCGTGCTGCCATAGCCGCCGCCGTAGCCGAAGGCCGAGGGCGCGAAGCCCTGGTTCCTGGGCGTGAGCCACTTGAGGGCGCTCTCGGGCAGCTCGTCGAAGAAACGGCTCTTGACGTTGTAGCGGGTCTGGCCGTGCAACATGCGGGTCTGCGAGTGACTCAGGTACAGGCGCTTGCGGGCGCGCGTGATCGCCACGTACATCAGACGGCGCTCTTCCTCGAGGCTCTCGAAATCGCTCATCGAGTTCTCGTGCGGGAACAGGCCCTCCTCCATGCCGGTGATGAACACGCAGTCGAACTCCAGGCCCTTGGCGGCGTGCACCGTCATGAGCTGCACGGCGTCCTGCCCCGCCTGCGCCTGGTTGTCGCCCGATTCGAGCGCGGCGTGCGTGAGGAAGGCGGCCAGCGGGCTCAGCGTTTCGCCGGTCTCGGCATCGGGTGCGAGCGGCTCGTCGAGCACCGGGCGGCTCGGGTCGATACCCTGGCTCGCGGGTGACTGCCGCAGCTCGTCGACGGGCAGCGCCACGGCGTCGCGGCCGAAGCCTTCCTGCGTGACGAAGCTCTCGGCCGCGTTCACCAGTTCGTCCAGGTTCTCGATGCGGTCGGCGCCTTCGCGGTCGGCCTTGTAGTGCTCGACGAGGCCGCTGTGGTCGAGCACCAGTTCGATGATCTCCCGCAGGCTCACGCCCTGCGTCTGCTCGCGCAGCACGTCGATCTTGGCGACGAAGCCCGTGAGGTTGGCGCCGGCCTTGCCGCCGACCACGCTCACCGCGTCGTGCAGCGAACGGTTGGCCGCGCGCGCGGCGTCCTGCAGGGTTTCGAGCGTGCGTGCGCCGATGCCGCGCGGCGGAAAGTTGACGACGCGCAGGAAGCTGGTGTCGTCGTCCTTGTTCTCGAGCAGGCGCAGGTAGGCCAGCGCGTGCTTGATTTCAGCGCGCTCGAAGAAGCGCAATCCGCCGTACACGCGGTACGGCACGGAGGCATTGAAGAGCGCGGTTTCGATCACCCGGCTCTGCGCATTGCTGCGGTAGAGCACGGCCATTTCCTTGCGCTCGTAGCCGTCGCGCACCAGCTGGCGCATTTCCTCGACCATCCACTGCGCCTCGGCCAGGTCGGTGGGCGACTCGTACACGCGCACGGGCTCGCCCGGCCCCTGGTCGGTGCGCAGGTTCTTGCCCAGGCGCTTCTTGTTGTGGCCGATGAGCTCGTTGGCGGAGTCGAGGATGTTGCTGTAGCTGCGGTAGTTCTGCTCCAGCTTGATCTGGTGGCGCACGTCGAACTCGCGCACGAAGTCGGTCATGTTGCCCACGCGCGCACCGCGGAAGGCATAGATGCTCTGGTCGTCGTCGCCCACGGCGATCACGCTGTTGTGCTGGCCGGGCACGAAGCGGCCTTCGACGGTATTGCCCGCGAGCATCTTGATCCACGCGTACTGCAGGCGGTTGGTGTCCTGGAACTCGTCGATCAGGATGTGGCGGAAGCGCCGCTGGTAGTGCTCGCGCACCGGCTCGTTGTCGCGCAGCAGCTCGTAGCTGCGCAACATGAGCTCGCCGAAATCGACCACGCCTTCGCGCTGGCATTGCTCTTCGTACAGGCGATAGAGCTCGACCTTCTTGCGGTCGTCGTCGCTGCGCACCTCGATGGCGTCGGGGCGCAGGCCGTCTTCCTTGGCGCCGGCGATGAACCACTGGGTCTGCTTGGCCGGAAAGCGCTCGTCGTCGACGTTGAACTGCTTCATCAGGCGCTTGATGGCTGAAAGCTGGTCCTGCGTGTCGAGGATCTGGAAGGTGGAAGGCAGGTTGGCGAGCTTCCAGTGCGCGCGCAGCAGGCGGTTGCACAGACCGTGGAAGGTGCCGATCCACATGCCGCGCACGTTGACGGGCAGCATCGCCGTCAGCCGCGTCATCATTTCCTTGGCGGCCTTGTTTGTGAAGGTCACGGCCAGGATGCCACCTGCGGAAACCTGGCCCGTCTGCAGCAGCCAGGCGATGCGGGTGGTGAGCACGCGCGTCTTGCCGGAGCCGGCACCTGCCAGGATGAGAGCGTTGCCTTCGGGCAACGTGACCGCGGCGAGTTGCTCCGCGTTCAGGTTCTGGAGCAGCGGCAGCGCTGGGGAGTGGGCATCGTCAGCCGCAGGATCGTTAAACAACATCCTCCAATTGTAGAAACCACGGCGTATGCGGGTTATATGAAGAAGCAGAAGACCTGCGTTCGCGAGTCCGCGTAAAATCAATCACCGGGCCCAAGTTTCTTGCGCCCGGTTTTTTGTGGGCGTTTCATATGCAAAACGCACCGCAGAAGCCGGCCGGACCAAGCGCTCATTCGTTTCCTTCAACGATTCCTTCCTAGGAGCCTGGTCATGCAGATTTTCGATTACGACAACATCCTTCTTCTCCCGCGCAAGTGCCGCGTGGAGAGCCGCTCGGAGTGCGACACCAGCGTGGTGCTGGGCGAACGCAGCTTCCGCCTGCCGGTGGTGCCCGCCAACATGAAGACGGTGGTCGACGAGTCGATCTGCCTGTGGCTGGCGCAGAACGGCTACTTCTACGTGATGCACCGCTTCGACCTCGACAACGTCAAGTTCGTCAAGGACATGCAGGGCAAGGGCGTGTTCGCTTCCATCTCGCTCGGCGTGAAGAAGGCCGACTACGACACTGTCGACCAGCTGGTGGCCCAGGGCCTCGTGCCCGAGTACGTCACGATCGACATCGCGCACGGCCACGCCGACAGCGTGAAGAACATGATCGGCTACCTCAAGCAGAAGCTGCCGAAGACCTTCGTGATCGCCGGCAACGTGGGTACGCCCGAAGCGGTGATCGACCTCGAGAACTGGGGCGCGGACGCGACCAAGGTCGGCATCGGCCCGGGCAAGGTCTGCATCACCAAGCTCAAGACCGGCTTCGGCACGGGCGGCTGGCAGCTGTCGGCGCTGAAGTGGTGCGCCCGCGTGGCGACCAAGCCGATCATTGCCGACGGCGGCATCCGCGACCACGGCGACATCGCCAAGAGCGTGCGCTTCGGCGCCTCGATGGTCATGATCGGCTCGCTGTTCGCGGGCCACGAGGAGTCGCCGGGCAAGACCGTCGAGGTCGACGGCGTGCTCTTCAAGGAGTACTACGGCTCCGCCAGCGACTTCAACAAGGGCGAATACAAGCACGTCGAGGGCAAGCGCATCCTCGAGCCCATCAAGGGCAAGCTGGCCGACACGCTGGTCGAAATGGAGCAGGACGTGCAGAGCTCCATCAGCTACGCGGGCGGCCGCACGCTGATGGACATCCGCAAGGTCAACTACGTCACGCTGGGCGGCGACAACGCAGGCGAACACCTGCTGATGTAACGACCTTCAGGCTTCCAGGAGCTGCACCGCGTGCCGGTGCAGCGTGTGCGCCGGATCGGCGAGCGCATCGACCACGTCGAAGTGGTTGAGCCCTGGGAGCACCTCGCACACCGGCACGGTGTTGCGGCCCCACGCGTCGCGGATCATCGCGTTGTGGCGGATGAACTCCCCGCTTTCGCTGCCGCCGGCCACCGTGTACAGCTGGCCGCGCTTCGGCGCGGGCCACGAGGCGGGGCTTGCGCGCAGGACGTCGGCATCGGTCAGCTTCAGCGTGTTCTCGAGGAACGGCGTGCGCTGCAGCGGGCGCAGATCGTAGAGGCCAGAGATCGACAGCGCGTTGCGCACCAGGTGCGCAGGCAGGTCGGGCGCAACTGCCTTCCAGTCGCAGGCCAGCAGCGCCGCTGCCATGTGTCCGCCGGCCGAGTGGCCCACGACGGTGATCCGTGTCGGATCGCCGCCGTGGGCGGCGATGTGGCGCCATGTCCACTCGAGTGCACGCACCATCTGCAGCATGATTCCGGGCACCGTGACGGGCTGCTCCGGCGTACCGGGACAAAGCGCGTAGTTGGGCTGGACCACGCAGATACCGCGGTCGCTGAAGGCTGGAGCGATGAAGGAATGGTCCTTCTTGTCCATCGCGCGCCAGTAGCCGCCATGGATGAAGACCATCACCGGGGCATCGGGCACCGGCGCAGGAAAGATATCGAGAGTTTCGTTCGCGCCCTGGCCGTACGGCAGGTCGATGCGGGCCGGCAGGGCCTCCCGCGCCGCAGCGGATTCACGCGCCCAGCGCTCGAAATATGCGGGGTGATCCTTGACCCTCGCAAGGTTGTTGTACATGCCTTCCAGCCAGGCAGGATCGAACGAGGTCATGCGCTCTTGCTCCGTGTTTCGCGAGGGGCGCATCTTGGCACGGCGGCATGCGCCAAAACGGGAGTTCCGGTTAAAATTCGCCTTGCGTTGGGGGGGTAGCTCAGCTGGGAGAGCGCCGCGTTCGCAATGCGGAGGTCGGGAGTTCGATCCTCCTCCTCTCCACCAACCGATACGAAAAAGGCCTTGGCATCCGCCAAGGCCTTTTTCTTTTTCTCTCGCGATCGGCTCAGGTGTCGAGCGTCAGATGCTGGCCGTGCAGCGCCGCGGCCGCAGGCGATGCGAGAAAACCGATGGTCTGGGCAGCGACCGAAGTCGACACCCAGTCGGCCGGATTCGCATCCGGCATCGCCTGCCGGTTGGCGGGTGTATCGAGCACGCTCGGCGCGACGCTGTTGACGTTGACGCCATGCGGCGCCGCTTCCGCCGCCATGGCTTCCACCAGCCGCTGCAGCGCACTCTTCGACGCGATATACGCGGCCATGGCCGGCACGCCGCGCGCAGCGACCTTGGCTGTGACGGCGATGACGCTGCCCGCGCGCCGCTCGATCATCGAGGGCAGCACGGCCTGCGTCACTGCGACGAACGACCAGGCATTGAGGTTCATCATCCGGTCCCAGCTCGCGCGCGTGAGTGCATGCGTGGCCTCGCCCATCTCGAAACCACCCGCGATGTGCACCAGCGTGTCGATGCGGCCGAAGGACTTGAGTGCCTGCTCCGCGAGAGCCGCCATCTCGGAAGTGGAAGTCACGTCTCCCGCGAGCAGGAGGTGGTGGGAGTTGTCGAGACCCGGGAACACCTCGGCCAGGCGACCTGCATGGTGATCTACCAACGCGAGGCGCGCGCCCTGATCGATGAAATGCTGCGCGACCGCGCGGCCCAGTGCGCCTGCGGCGCCGGTGATCAGGACATGGGGGGTGGTCTGTGCGTCGCTCATCGAAGTTCTCCTGATTGAGGGGCCCTGCCCCGTCGGTGATGATGAATCCTAACGCCGCGACTCACAAATTTTTTGGAAAGTCAGAAATTCTGGGATATACTCGTGGTCTTGCCAGAAAACACTAAACGCTTTCAAAGCAAGGGCTCTTAGCTCAGTTGGTAGAGCAGCGGACTCTTAATCCGTAGGTCGAGTGTTCGAGTCACTCAGGGCCCACCACCAACACCAAAAATAGCGCGGTCTCCGCGCTATTTTTTCGTCAAAGCCTCCTCATGGTCTTCCTGAGGAGGCTTTTTCTTTGGCTGCTCCGATCACTGGATCGCTTCGGGCCCGGCTCCCCGTTGCGCGATCCACTCGTCGACGCAGCGCTCGAGCAGGTCGCGCCGCTCGCCCACCTCGGCCACCAGGTACTGGCGCGCATGCGTCTGCGCAAGTTCGCTCGACAGGAACCACTGCTCACGCTCCGGGCTTCCTTGCGCCGGCGGCGCTCCCCAGGCCGCGCTGCCGAGAAAGGCCTCGGTGACGGGCAACCGTCCATCGGTCTTGCCGATGTTCGACAACGCATCGCGCGAGCCGCCGAGGACGATGCGCACCTGCACCACCTCCTCGTCGGCATCGATCAATGCTCCGAGGCCGCCTGTCTTGTGCACCTGCCAGAGTTGCGCCGCAGAAGCGTTGCGAACCCAGCTATCCAATGCGCGCATCAAGCTTTCGAGGATGATCTTTCTGTTCATAGGAAATATTTCACGGTTTTGTTCATCACATGCAAGTCATCTTGCACCCAAGTTGCAAACGACACCGGTCCGGCATGGCATCTTGTACGCGCTGTCACGCAGCGCAACAAGAAAGACACAGGGACACCCACTCGAAGCCAGAAGGCTCGTTCGGCCCGCTCATGCGGGTATTTTTTTGCCTGGCCGCAGCCGGATTCGAAGCCAATGCACCGAGGCCACGGAATGCGTCCGGCCCCGGACCGCGCTTTCGGGCGTGAGCTATATTTCCTCCCATGGAAAAGGCGTCCGACATAGGCAAACCCACCGTCCCCATCGACCTGATCGGGCCGGACCACTGGCCACGCTCGAAGCGCGGCTCGGGCCGTGCAACCAAGGTGATCCTGGCCATCGTGGGCGGCCTGGCAGCAGCTGGCGTGATCGCCTATCGCTTCTTCGGCATCGGGCGCTGACCGCCTGGGCCCTCCCGCACGAGCAAAAGCCCGCTGTCTTGAGGACAGCGGGCTTTTTTCATGGGCGAAGGACCGGATCACGATCCCGCCCCTACTGAAGCCGCGAGCCCTTGGGCAGCCGCTTCGCCAGCCATTCGTGCACGTCCGCGCGGATGTTGCGACCTTCGAGCAGGAAGTTCTCGTAGCGGCTCGGCACGTAAGGCAGGTAGACCAGAGGCATCCCTGCCTCCTCCGGCGTGCGCGCGGCCTTGCGGTTGTTGCAGACCGCGCATGCGCTCACGAGATTGGTCCAGGTCCACGGACCTCCGCGCGACTCGGGCAGCACGTGCTCGCATTGCAGCTCGCGTTCGTGGAAGACGCCCGCGCAGTAGGCGCAGGTGTAGCGATCGCGGCGCAGCAGCTTGCTCTTGGTGACGCTCGGGATCACGTCGAAGAGATTGATCTTCGACGCACCGCGCAGCGCGATGATCGGAGCCACTTCGATGCGCGACTGCACACCGCGCGCCACATTGAAGCCGCCGCGCAGCGTGGCCAGCGGCAGGTCGCCGTCTTCCCAGGCGACCGAGCCGGTCGCGTAGTGCAACACCGCCTGCTCCAGCGAGATCCAGGCTTGCGGCGTGCCCTGAATATCGAGTTGCAGGACGTGAGGGTGCATGAATCGCCTCCTTTCGCGGCGATGGGTGCGAGGTTGACGAGCGAAACGCAGTCATGGGGTGCACGAACGGAATCGAACCGTCGTCAGCGGGACCACAACCCGCGGCTCTGCCATTGAGCTACGCGCACCATGAAGATGAAGAACAGGCGGGTGACCAGCTCACCACTCGCCGACCGCGCGAACGCGCTGGTCGAGATCGAGTGCTTCGAGCGGCGACTCGCGACTCTGCTCGCACGAGCTCGAGGAGCGCGTACCGGCCATGAGGCCGAAGCGCCGGGCCAGGGCCAGGCCCAGCACCGTGCCGCGCTCGCGCGGCTGTGCCGGGCGGACGGCGATCATCCGGATCGGGGTATTGCGCTTGCGCATGGCGGCTCCTCGGTGGTGTGACAGCTAAACGAAAAATGGCGAAGAAATGGCCCCACGTGCACGACTCGAACGTGCAACCCCTTGCTTCGTAGGCAAGTGCTCTGATCCATTGAGCTAACGCGGGTCGTAAACAAAAAGTATCCGGTTACGAGTTCCGGCGCCGCCCAATCTTTGCGGCCGGTTTCCGCGGGAGGACCATCTGCATGGCCCTGTCCCGCTCGGGTTCTGTTCTGTTGTCTTGTTCGAAAAACGGTGCCCCGCTTTCCATTTCGGTTGTGTCCTCACGCGACGGACAGCACGCTGGGCGCTGTCCCGTACGACGTCGCCGCACAGGAGTGATCAATTCCTGCACATCCCGCCAGACCGTCTACGCGGTGGGTTCTGGCGGTGTGGTGAAGGCACACCCGAAATAAAAAGCCAAAACAAAAGGCCCGGAACCTTGCGGTGTCCGGGCCTCCACATGAGAGAGCTTGGAAGGTGTGCGCCTATGCGCAACCTCCACCCGGCAGCACCTGATCCTCGACTTTTCCGAAACGCAGGCTGGCTGCGGCTTTCGTGGAATACGCGTGGTTCTGGTGCTGGTTCGATCGGACCGACGGCATGCCGCCGAAACCACCGCACGCCCAGACGCGCACGAGCGAGCGACCCGAGGCGGGTCGAATGCTGGTGAGGTTCAGTGCGGTGTTCACGATGGGTCCTGAGTCAAAAATTGCCGCTGTCGGCCGTTAGGGGTTGGAAAAAAGGTACGGCTTGGGGCCGCGATTGAGGGCAACTGTAAAGAGTGTTTACGACTGCGTCAACAACCGGGACAATCTTTTTTTGTCTTGTTGTTGTTTTTGAACAGTGCCCAATACCACCGTCGCGCGCCGCCGCAATGCGCTTGCGCTGCACCGCCGCTTTCTCGAAGAGGCCGTTGCCGCAGGTTTGCCAGCCAAGGGGCTGGACCAGGCGTTCGCGAAGAAGATCGAAATCTCCCCCAGCATGTGGAGCCAGATCAAGAGCTCCCGCCCCATCGGCGACAACCTGGCGAGGCAGATCGAAAGGCACTGCGGCGTCGAGTCCGGCTGGCTCGACAAGGAAGATCGCCCCAGCGAAGTGCCCGATGCAGCCGAAGAACGCTTCATCGCCGCCGCCCGCGAAGCATGGCGCGGCGCCAACGCCAAGGGAAAGAAGGAGCTCGCCGGCTGGCTGAAGAAACGGGCGCAGGACGCCGCTGCCGGCGGCGATCCCGCGTCCTGAAGAAGGCTCAGCCCAGCTCGGGCGCGTTGCGCACGATGGCCGCGCGCATGTCGTCCGGAATGGCAACGGCGCGATGGGTTTCGAGCGACGTGGTCACCAGCACCTGCTGCATCTGCATGCGGACTTCGCCGCTCACCGGTTCGAAGCAGCGCACCCGCAAGGTCATCGAGCGCGAACCCAGGCGCTCCACGGTCAGCCCCAAGGTCACCTGGTCGCCCATGCGGCTCACCGCGCGGAAATCTGCTTCGAGTTTCACGGTGGGCAGGCCGATGCGCCGCTGCGCCACCAGCCCGTGATAGCTGAGCCCCAGGCCTTCGTTCACCCAGTCCTCGACCAGGCCGTTGAGCATCACGAAGTACTGTGGATAGAAGACGATGCCCGCCGGATCGCAGTCCGAGAAGCGGATCAGCCGCGGCCTGCGGAACTCGTTGTTGCCGTCGGCCACGCTCAGCCCTCCTCGCCCGCCGGCTCGCCGCGCATCACGTGCACGCGCAGCAGGCCGAGCTGCGTGTGCAGTTGCTTGACCGTCTTCATGTCGAGCCCCGAGAACATCTCGAGAATCCACTGCTCGTGCTCGCTCGCCATGGTCTCGAAGGTGCGGCGGCCCGTGGGCGTGAGGCTCACGATCCACGCACGGCGGTCGTCGGGACTGGGCGAGCGTGCCACCATGCCTTCGCGCTCGAGCTCGTCCGTCAGGCCGGTGACGTTGCCGCCGGTCACCATCAGGTAGCGCGACAGCACGCG
Source organism: Variovorax sp. YR750 (assembly GCF_900109805.1). Taxonomy (NCBI): domain Bacteria; kingdom Pseudomonadati; phylum Pseudomonadota; class Betaproteobacteria; order Burkholderiales; family Comamonadaceae; genus Variovorax; species Variovorax sp. YR750. The sequence goes on along the minus strand of NZ_FOBJ01000005.1, from coordinate 115,933 downwards.
CATCTTCAGGCCGTCCTTGTAGCGGTAGAGCTGCGCCATGTAGTCGAAGCGCGCCAGCGAAATGCCGAATCGCTCGCGCAGCCGACGGCGGATCTCGGACTCGATCTGCGTGGTGCTGGCCAGCATGCGCAGCCACAGCTTGAGCACCGCGTGGTCGTCGTGGCCCGCGCGGGCCTCGTGGCCCAGCTCTTCCGCATCGCTCAGCACGGCATGCGAAGCGTCGTTGCGTGTCGTCATGTCACTTCTCCCCCTGAAACCGAAATCGACTGCCCGGTGACCGATGCGGCGCCCGCGCCGCACAGCCAGCGCACGGCATCGGCCACTTCGGCCGGCTGCACGATGCGCTTCTGCGGATTGACGCTGGAGAACTCCGCCAGCGCGTCGGCCTCGCTGCGCCCGGTCTTGCCGACCACGTTGGCGACGCTGTTGCGCAGGATGTCGGTGTCGGTATAGCCCGGGCACACGGCATTCACCGTGATGCCCTTTCGCGCCACCTCGAGCGCCAGCGAGCGCGTGAGCCCGATCACGCCATGCTTGGCCGCGGTGTAGGCCGCCACGTAGGCGTAGCCCTTCTGCCCCGCCGTGCTGGCGATGTTGACGATGCGGCCCCAGCCTGCATCGAGCATGTCCGGCAGCGCCGCCTGCGCGCACAGGAAGCTGCCGGTGAGGTTGACCGACAGCATCCGCTGCCACAGCTCGAACGAGGTCTTGAGGAAAGGCGCGCTCTCGGCCGCGCCCGCGTTGTTGACGAGCACCGCGACAGGCCCGCGCGCCGCCCGGGCCTCGGCGAACGCCGCCTGCACCGCCTCGGGGTTCGCCACGTCGGCGGCGGCCACTCCGTGCCCGCTCCCTGCGAGCGAATCGGCCACGCGCTGCAGCGCCTCGCGATCGCGCCCGAGCAATGTCAGGACAGCGCCTTCAGCAGCCAATGTGCGGGCGATCTCCGCCCCGATGCCGCGCGCCGCGCCGGTAACGAGCGCATGACGGCCAGTGAGTGAATTTGATTGCATACCTGAATGATTTAGTTATGAATCATTTTAGCGACCTGCGCCGGGCAGGTTGTCAGCGCATGAAACGGCCGCCATTGAGGTCCAGGGTCGCCCCGGTGATGAAGGCGGCCGCCGGAGAGGCAAGGTAGACGACAGCCGCAGCCACCTCCTCGGCCAGCCCGAAGCGGCCGAGCGGAATGCCGGCCTGCAGCGTCTGCCGCCGCGCGGACTCCATGGCGTCGAGCGCAGGGCTTCCGATTGCCGCCGGCGCCAGCGCATTCACCGTCACGCCGTGCGGCGCCAGTTCCTGCGCGAAGGAACGCGTCAGCGCCAGCAGACCCGCCTTGCTCGCCGCGTAGTGCACGCCCGTCGCGCTGCTGGCCTGCTGCCCGGCCATCGAGCTCAGGTTGACGATGCGGCCCCCGCCGCGCTCGTGCATGTGGCGCCCGGCGATGCGGCAGCCGAAGAAGCTGCCTCGCAGGTTGATGGCCAGCACGTCGTCCCACTCCCCGGGCGTGATGTCCCAGAGCGAGGTCGTCGGCGTGCGCGCCGCGTTGTTGACCATGATGTCGACGGCACCGAAATGCGCGACGGCCCTGTCGAAGCAGCCGGAAAACGCCGCCTCGTCACGCACGTCGAGCTGCAATGCGAGCCCGCCGATCTCCGCCGCAACGGCTTCAGCATTCGCGAGTTCGATGTCGGCCAGGGCCACGCGCGCCCCGGCCTCGCTCAATCCCCGCGCGATGGCGGCCCCCAGGCCCTGCCCCGCACCGGTCACGAACGCCACGCGTCCGGAGAGAGGGAGCAGCGCCGGCCTCGCCATCGTCTCAGGCCCTCGCGGGCCGTCCGTCCCAGGTCTGCGGCCCCACGCCGCGTTCGCGCAGCTTGAACTTCTGCACCTTGCCGTTCTCGGTGCGCGGCAGGTCGGCCAGCACGTCGATGTAACGCGGTACGGCGAAGTACGGCAGCCGGCCTTCGCAGAAGCGCGCGAGCTCGGCAGGGTCGATCGCCGCGCCCTCAAGAGCCACGAGCGCGGCCATCACCTCGTCTTCGGCGAGCTCCGAGCGCACCGGATACACGGCGCACGAAGCCACGCCCGGATGGCTAAGCAGCACCTGCTCGACCTCGAAGGACGAGATGTTCTCCCCTCGCCGGCGGATCGCGTCCTTGATGCGGTCGACGAAACGGAAGGCCCCGTCCGCATCGCGCACCACGCGGTCGCCTGTGTGGAACCAGAGATTGCGCCAGGCCTCGACGGTCTTCTCTGGCATGTTGAAGTAGCCGCTCGCGAAGGCATGGGGCTCGTCCGCACGCAACAGCAACTCGCCCGCCTCGCCGGCCGGTAGCTCCACGTCGTCCTCATCGGCCACGCGCGCCTGGAAGCCCGGGCGCAGCCAGCCCATCACGCCGCCGCGCGGCGAATCGGGCGCGGTGGCGATGGCGAAGTTGGTCTCGGTCGAGCCATAGCCCTCGAGCAGCGAAACGCCCGTGCGCGCCTTGAACGCGGCACCTGCGGCCGATGGCACGCCGGGCCCGAGGCCGGTGCGCACGCGATGGTCGCGCTCCCCTTCGCCCTCGGGCTGCGCCAGCAAAATCGGCACCATCGCGCCCAGCAGATAGACCACGGTCGCCCCGCTCGCGCGCATCGTCGGCCAGAAGCCCGAGGCCGAAAAGCGCGGCTCGAACACCACCTTGGCCCCCGTCAGCGAGGCCTGCGCGAATGTGTTGAGTGCGTTGATGTGGAACAGCGGCAGCGTGGTGCACAGCACGTCGTCGGCGCCGACTCCAAGCACTTCCGCGCTGTTCACGCCCCACCAGAAATACTGCGCGTGCGGGCAGACCACGCCCTTGGCGGGCCCCGTCGTGCCCGAGGTGTAGAGGATCGCGAGCGGGTCGCCGGGTTGCACCGCCGCGGGGGCGACTGGCTCGCCGCCCTTCGGGTAGGCCGCCACGCCCACGCCGGCCGGTGCCTGCCATGCACCGGCAGCCGCTTCGCCGACGACCCAGATCTCTCTCAGTCCGGTGCGCGCCAGGTCCGCCGTCGCGAGCCGCTCCAGAAAACCAGCCTCGATCACCAGCAGCTTCGCCTGGCTATTGGCAAGAAAGTATTCGATCTGCGGCCCCATTGACGCCGTGTTGACCGGCACCGTCGATGCACCCAGCCAGCCAGCCCCGAGAAAGCTCTCGAGAAACTCGACGCGATTGCCGCACATCACCGCGATGCGGTCGCCGCGTGCCACGCCGGCGGCAGCCAGTGCCCCCGCACGCACGGCCGCGACTTGCGCCGCATCGCGATGCGTCCACTCTCCGCCCGCAATGCGCAGCAGCGCGCGCGAGCCGAACAACCCGGCCTGCCGCTGCAGCATCGCCGGCAGCGTGCGCTGCGCGGGCGGCACGGCGCGCGGGTCATTCGTCATCGTGCGTGCCTCCGCCGAGGTAGGTGGCCTGCACCCGGGGGTCGCTCGCCAGTTCGGCCGAGGCCCCCGACAGCGCGATCTCGCCCGTCTCCAGCACGTAGCCTTCGTCCGAACTCTCGAGCGCCGCGCGCGCGTTCTGCTCCACCAGCAGGATCGAGACGCCGTCCTCCCGCAGCTTGCGCACGATGGCAAGAATGTCGCGCACGATCAGCGGCGCAAGACCCAGGCTGGGCTCGTCGAGCATCAGCAGGCGCGGAGCCGACATCAGCGCCCGCCCCACCGCCAGCATCTGCCGCTCGCCGCCCGATAGCGTGTCGGCGCGCTGGGCGCGGCGCTCGGCCAGCCGCGGAAAGCGGTCGTACACCGACTGCAGCCGCTTCTTCATCGCGTCGCCGCGCAGCCGCTTGGCATACGCGCCGAGCTGCAGGTTGTCGAGCACGGTGAGCTCGCCGAACAGCTCGCGCTTCTCGGGCACGAGGCACAGGCCGCGCTCCACGCGCGCCTCCACGTCGAGCCCCTGCAGGTCCTCGCCCTCGAAGCGCAGCGTGCCCTTGCAAGGCAGCAGGCCCATGGCGGCGGCCAGCAGCGTGGTCTTGCCCGCGCCGTTCGGGCCGATCACCGAGATGATCTGCCCCGGCTGCAGGTCGAGCGACACGCCCCGCACTGCCTCGACCTGCCCGTAGGACACGTGCAGGTCCCCAATCTCCAGCATCGCGGTCATACGACGCTCCCCAGGTAGGCAGCCTGCACGCGCTCGTCCGCGCGCACCGCCGAGGGCACGCCCTCCACGAGCTTGGAGCCGAAGTTCATCACCACCAGCCTGTCCACCAGTTTCATCACGAAGTCCATGTCGTGCTCGACGATGAGGATGGTCACGCCCTCCTCGCGCAGCTTGCGCAGCAGGTCGCCGAGCGCCATCTTTTCCTTGCGCCGCAGGCCGGCGGCGGGCTCGTCGAGCACCAGCAGCACCGGGTCGGCGGCCAGCGCGCGCGCAATCTCGAGGATGCGCTGCGTGCCCAGCGGCAGGCTGCCCGCCTGCTCGTGCGCCCGGTCGCCCAGGCCGATGCGGTCGAGCTGGCGCTGCGCCTCCTGCAGGATCTGCTGCTCCTCCGTGCGGTCGAGCCGCAGCCCCGCCTTCAGGATGCCCGAGCGCGTGCGCGAATGCGCGCCCAGCGCCACGTTGTCGAGCAGGCTCATGTGCGGCCGCAGCTTCACGTGCTGGAAGGTGCGCGCCAGCCCCAGCCGCGCCACCTCGCGCTGCGGCATGCCGGCGATGTCGTGGTCGAGGAAGCGCACCTTGCCCGCGCTCATCGACAGCGTGCAGGTCAGCAGATTGAACATGGTCGACTTGCCCGCGCCGTTGGGCCCGATCAGGCCGACGATCTCGCCGGCCTTCACGTCGAAGCTCACGTCGTTCACCGCCACCAGCCCGCCGAAGCGCTTGACCGCGCCGTTCACCGACAGCACCGGCGAGCCGCGAGCGGGCAGCGTGCGGTGCAGCAGCGGCTCGACCGCCGGGCCCTCGTGGCGCGAAGGCCCGCGCGTGCCGCCGCGGCGGTTCGTCCAGCGGCGCAGCAGCCCCATCACCCCGCCGCGAGCGAAGTGCAGCAGCAGGATGAAGAGCGCCGCGAAGGCCACCGCCTCCAGCTGGCCCGCGCGTTGGGTCAGCATGGGCAGCACGTCCTGCAGGCTGTTCTTCAGCACCAGCACCAGCGCGGCGCCCACCAGCGCGCCCGCCAGCTGGCCGAGCCCGCCGGCCACGGCCATCAGCAGGTACTCGATGCTGGCGCGCACGTCGAACGGCGACGGGCTCACGAAGCGGTTCATGTGCGCATAGAGCCAGCCAGCCAGCCCCGCGAGCAGGGCCGCCGTGACGAACAGCGAGAGCCGCACGCGATACGCATCCGCCCCCACGCTCGCCAGCAGCGTCGCGCCGCCGCGCAGACCGCGAATGGCGCGCCCCGGCCGCGACTGCAGCAGGTTGTGGCTGAACAGGCAGGCCAACCCCACCACCACCCAGATCAGGCAGTACATCGCGCGCGGATCGGCCAGCGACCAGCCCGCGATCTGCAACGGCGGAATGTTCGACAGGCCCGTGTGCCGGCCCAGTGCGTCGACGTTGCCGAACAGCATCGCGATCGACAGCCCCCAGGCGATGGTGCTCAGCGGCAGGAAGTGCCCACCCAGTCGCAGCGTGAGCATGCCGATGGCCAGCGCCGACAGCCCCGTGAGCAGCAGCGCGAACAGCAGCCCCACCCAGGGAGACATGCCCTGCGTGGTCGTGAGCCACGCGGTCGCGTAGGCCGCGATGCCCACGAAGGCCGCCTGCCCGAAGGATGTCGCGCCGCCCACGCCGGTCAGCAGCACGAGGCCCAACGCCACGAGCGCGCCGATTCCGATGTCGTTGAGCAGCGAGACGGTGAAGCTGCCCGCGAACACCGGCACCAGCGCCAGCACGACGACGAGCCCGGCGACCAGTACCTTGCGTTTGTTGTTGCTGTTGCCGGCGCTCATTGGTCCACCTCCTCTTCTTCCTCTTCGGCATGCGCGGCCATGAAGGAGCGCAGCATCAGCACCGGTATCAGCAGGCTGAACACGATCACGTCCTTCAGCGCGCCGCTCCAGAACGAGGCGAAGCTTTCCACCACGCCGACCGCGAGCGCGCCCAGTGCCGTCATCGGGTAGCTCACGAGGCCGCCGATGATTGCGGCCACGAAGGCCTTCAGGCCGATGATGAAGCCCGAGTCGTAGTACATCGTCGTCACCGGTGCGATCAGCACGCCGATCAGCCCCGCCAGCAGCGAGGCGCAGCCATACGCCAGCAGCGCGGTACGCACCGGCCGGATGCCGACCAGCCGCGCGCCCACCCGGTTCACCGCCGTGGCGCGCAGCGCCTTGCCGGCCACCGTGCGCTCGAACACCAGGAAGAACAGGCCGCTCAGCACGATGGCCGCTCCCACCATCAGCACCACCTGCCCGCTGACGGTGAAGCCTTCGCCCAGCGTGAAGACGGCGCTGGTCAGCGGCGTCGTACGCGAGCCCTCGGGCCCGAAGAACAGCAGGCCCAGGCCCGACAGCAGGAAGTGCAGCGCCAGCGACACGATCAGCAGCACCAGCACCGAGGCATCCGCGATCGGCTGGAACACCACCCGCGCGAGCAGCGGTGCGATGGGCACCACCAGCAGCACCGCCACCGCGATGTGCACCGCCACGGGCACGCCGGGCCGCGCCGCCAGCCATGCCAGCACGCACGGGATGGCGGGCAGCACGCCCCAGGTCAGCACCGCCTTCGGAATGCGCGCGGCCTCGCCGCGCCGCAGCAGGCTGCCGATCTCGGTGACCAGCGCCAGGGCCGCCAGCGTGGCGACCATGCCGATGGTCGGCGGGACGCGGCCGGTCTCGAAGGCCGCGAGCGACAGCGCCGCGAAGGCCGCGATGTCGCCGAAGGGCACGAACACCACCCGCGTGACGGAGAAGATCAGCACCAGCCCGAGCCCGGCCAGCAGGTAGATCGCACCGTTGGCCAGGCCGTCGGTGATCAGGATCAGGGCTACGTCCCACGTCATCGCGCGGCCCTCCGGAAAGTCGATTGCATGAGGTTCAAGGTGCGAGCTTCCATTGGCCGTTGTCGAGCTTGACGATCACCCGGGCGCGTTCGTCCACGCCGTAGAGGCTGCCGGGCTTGAAGGTGTAGACGCCGTGCGTGCCCACCACTTCCTTCGTGCTGAAGATGGCGTCGCGCAGCGCCACGCGGAACTCGGGCGTGCCCGGCTCGGCCTTCTTCATCGCGCGCGAGGCGGCATCGGCGAACACAAGCCAGCCGTCGAAGGAATAGGCCGAGAAGGCATCGCTGGTCGGCGCGTTGTTGACCTTCTGGAACACGGCGCGGAAATCGGTCGCGATCTTCTTGGTCGGGTACTCGTCCGGCAGCTGCTCGGCCACGATCACCGGGCCGGTGGGCATCAGCGCGTTCTGGCCGGCCGCGCCGACCACGCGCACGAAGTCGGGGTTGATGAGACCGTGCTGGCCGTACACGCCGCCCTTGAAGCCGCGCTCCTGCAGTGCCAGGAACGGCAGCGCGCCCGGCGTGCCGGCGCCGCCTGTCATCACCGCATCGGGGCGCAGCGCCACGATCTTCAGCACCTGTCCCGTCACCGACGCGTCGGAACGCGCGTAGCGCTCGTTGCTCACCACCTTGATGCCGGCGCCGGGCGCAGCCTTCGTCAGCGCCTCGTACACCAGGTCGCCCCAGGCGTCGGAGAAGCCGATGTAGCCCACCGTCTTCACGTTGTTGCGCTTCATGCGCTCGACCACCGCGTCGATCATGAGCTGCGTGGGCTGCGCCACCGTCATCACCCACGGGTTCTCGTTGGGGTCGAGCAGGATGGGCGTGAGGCCGATCATCGGCGTCTTCGCCTCCTTGCCGACCTGCGCCATCGCGATGGCGGCGGGCACGCCCGAAGTGCCCATGAGCACGTCCACCTTCTCTTCCTCGATCAGCTTGCGCGCGTTGCGCCCGGCCGTGGTGGGGTCGGAGCCGTCGTCGAGCACTACCAGCTGGATCTTGCGGCCGTTCACTTCGGGCTTGTAGGCCAGCGCGGCCTGCATGCCCTTGGCGTAGGGCACGCCCAGCGAGGAGTTCGGCCCCGACAGCGACACGCTCAGGCCGACCTTCAGGTCGGCGGCGATGGCGCTGGCAATGCCACAGGCGGTCAGCGCGGCGGCAAGGGTGCCGCGCGTCAAGGTCTGCATCAGGCTCTTCATGTCGTAGCTCCGGTGAGGATTGTTGGAATGGACAGAGGTGGGTGGGTAACTCAGATGAACAACTGGATGGCCGGCAGGGCACGCCCCGCGTTGAGCAGGTCGACGCGCTTCTCGCGGATCAGCCAGCCGGTGGATGTGCGAACGAGGTGATGGCGTGCCGTGCCGCTCAGCAGGATCTGGCCTTCGCCGCGCGCCTCGACGTAGAGGAACGGCGTGCGCAGCCACGCCTCGTCGCCCTCCTCGCGCTCCACGCGCGAGGGCTGCAGCACGTGCTGGCTGTGGCTCGCGGGGTGTTGCGAATGCGCGCGCGGGTTCTTCAGTCGATCCACCCGCAGCTGCAGCAGCAGCCGATCTTCATAGGCCAGCGAGTTGTGCGAGAACGGATCGGCCTGCGCCGCGCCGAGCAGCGGCACCCAGTAGTGGCCGTCTTCCGCGAACAGGGCCAGCCAGTCGTCGAAGCGGCGCTCGTCGAGCAGCGCCGCCTCGTGGGCGACGAAATCACGCGGGTCCGTCATGCCGCGGCCTCCATGCCTGCCGCCATGGCCTTGGCCCAGGCGCGGAACTGGTTGCGCATCAGCAACTCGTTGGTGCCGTTGGTGGTGATCGTGGACTGCTGCTTCTCGGCCGGATCGAAGTTGCGATGCAGACTCACCCATTCGTTGCCGCCGGCGCGCAGGCCCTGCTGGATGCTCTCGAACAGGTGCACGTCGTCGTGCGCGACCACCGACATCGGCGAGAACACGAGCCGGTTGTAGCTCATGGCCCGCTCGAAGAGCAACGCGGGCGCGCCGGCCGCGCGGAAGCTCCAGGCCTCGATCAGCGTGCGGTCGGCCGCCAGCGGACGGATCACGCGAATGGCCTGCGGCGAACCCTTGATCGACAGGCTCGGGAAGAAGACGGAGTTCTGCGGCGAGCGCTGCAGGATCTCCGCAGCGCGCTCCTCGCCGTGCGCGGCGCGCATCGCGGCCTCGTACTCGGGCAGCTGCGCGTAGTTGGAGTGGATGCTGAAGTTCACTCCCAGCACGCTGTGGCCGTTGGCGAACACGCGCCCGCCCATCCTGTCGAAGAATTCGTAGCCCGAGCCGAAGGGCAGGATCTGCTCCATCGCCATCGGCTTCGGGTCGGAAGGCGAATGGCCTTCCCACAGCGCCTCGGCCGCCTTGGTGGCCGACTCGTGCGTGGACATCGGATGCACCGTGTCGTTGATGTTCTCGAGGTACATCTTCCAGTTGCAGTGGACGATGTTGCGCAACACACCGCCGCCCACCGTGAGCCGGCCTTCGGGCGAGCGGTCGACCATGTTGTCGAGCGCGCCCAGCACCTCGCCGAAGTAGTCCTCGAACGAGGGGCCGGTGTCCGACAGCCGCACGAAGACGAAGTCACGGTACACCTTCACGTTCCTGACCACCGACAGCCCCTGCCCCGACTCGCAGGCCTTGAGCTGCGTGCCCTCGTAGCCGTTCTTCAGTGGCAGACCGAGCGGCGCGCCGTCGAGCTTGTAGGTCCATGCGTGATACGGGCAGCGGAAGAAGCGGCCGGTGTTGCCGCACTCGTCCGTCACCAGCTGCGTGCCCTTGTGGGCGCAGCGGTTGTAGAGCACGTGCACATCGCCGTCGGGCTGGCGCACCATGATCAGCGGCCGCCCCGCGATCTCCTGCGTGACGAAGTCGCCGGCCTGCGGCACCTGGCTCGCATGGCCCAGGAAGACCCAGGTGCCGGCGAACAGGTGCTCCTGCTCCAGCGCGAAGAGCTCCTCGCTGAGGTACAGGTCGCGGTGCACCCGGTCGTCCTGCACCAGCGCCGCGACGAGATCGGGGCGGTTGCGGTAGGTGGTCATGGTGGTGAGCTCTGTGGCTGGACGGGCGCTACGGCACCAGCTTCCACTGGCCTTTGGCCATCTGCACGATGACCACGCCGCGCTGGTCGGAACCGTAGCGGTCGTCGGGCTTGAAGGTGTAGACGCCGTGCGTGCCCACCAACTCCTTCGTGCTCACGATCGCGTCGCGCAGCGCCGTGCGGTAGGCCGGCGTGCCCGGCTCGCCCTTGGCGCGCGAGGCCGCGTCGGCCAGCAGCAGGTAGGCGTCGTAGGTGTACGACGAGAAGGCATCTGTCGGCACCGCGCCGTTGAGCTTCTGGTAGGCGTTGCGAAAGCCCATCGACACCTTCTTGATCGGGTTGGTGTCGGGCAGCTGGTCGGCCACCAGCACCGGGCCGCTGGGCACCTGCAGGCCCTCGATGGAAGCACCGCCCACGCGCACGAAGTCGGCGTTGATGAGGCCGTGCGTGCCGTAGATCTTTCCCTTGTAGCCACGGTCGGCCAGCGCGATGTACGGCAGCGCGCCCGGCGTGCCGGAGTTGCCGGCGAACACCGCGTCGGGCCGCGCTGCGACGATCTTCAGCACCTGTCCGGCCACCGACGAATCGCTGCGCGCGTAGCGCTCGTTCGCCACCACCTTGATGCCGGCGGCGTCGGCGCTCTTGACCAGCGAGTCGTAGGCCAGGTCGCCCAGCGCGTCGGAGAAGCCGATGAAGGCCACCGTCTTCACGCCCGACTTCTTCATGCGATCGACCACGCCCGCCACCATGAGCTGGAAGGGCTGCGACACCGTCACCGTCCACGCGCCCTCGGGGCCGGGAATGGTCACCGGCGTGGGCGAGATCAGCGGCGTGTTGAGCTCGCGCGCCACCGAGGCGATGGCCATCGCGCCCGGCACGCCCGAGGTGCCGATGAGCACGTCGACCTTGTCCTCGGTCACCAGCTTGCGCGCGTTGCGGCCGGCGGTGGTGGGATCGGATGCGTCGTCGAGCACGATGAGCTGCACCTTGCGCCCGGCGATCTCCGGACGCTCCGCGATGGCGGCGCGGATGCCCTTCTCGTACGGCACGCCCAGCGCGGCCACCGGCCCCGAGAGCGAGCTGATGAAGCCGATCTTCAGGTCGGCGGCCATGGCCTGCGCCGCGGCCAGTGCGACGGCAGTGGCGGCGAGGATGCGGGTGATCTTTTTCATTGGGGCTTTCACGTCGGGGCGTCTCAGGGAACCAGCTTCCATTGGCCCTTGTCGAGCCTCACGACGACACGCGAGCGGTCGTCCGAGCCATAGCGGTCGGTCGGCTTGAAGTTGTAGACGCTGTGCGTGCCCACCAGCTCCTTGGTGCTGACGATGGCATCGCGCAGCGCCAGGCGGAACTGCGGCGTGCCGGGCTCGGCCTTGCCGGCGAGCGCGCGCTGCGCGGCGTCGAGGTAGATCAGCCAGGCGTCGAAGCTGTAGGCCGAGAAGGTGTCGGTGGGCGGTGCGCCGTTGGCCTTCTGGAAGGCGGCGCGGAAGTCCATCGCGATCTTCTTCATCGGGTTGTTGTCGGGCAGCTGCTCGGCCACCACCACGGGGCCCGTGGGCGCCAGCAGGCCTTCGACCGAGGGACCGCCGACGCGGATGAAGTCGGGGTTGATCAGCGAGTGCATGCCGTAGATCTTTCCCTTGTAGCCGCGCTCGGTGAGCGCGAGGTACGGCAGCGCGCCCGGCGTGCCCGAGGCTCCGGTGATCACCGCGTCGGGGCGCAGCGCCACGATCTTCAGCACCTGGCCGGCCACCGACGAATCGGCGCGCGCATAGCGCTCGTTCGACACCACCTTGATGCCGGCAGCGGGCGCCGACTTCATCAGCGCGTCGTACACCAGGTCGCCCCAGGCATCGGAGTAGCCGATATAGGCCACCGTCTTCACGCCCGACTGCTTCATCTTCTCGACCATCGCGCCCATCATCAGCGGCGCGGGCTGCGGCAGCGTCACCATCCATGCGCCGTCCTCGCCGGGCAGGTCGGCGTTGGCGATGGAGATCAGCGGTGTCTTCGTCTCGCGCGCCACGCCGGCGATGGCCAGCGAACCCGGCGCGCCGGCCGTGCCGATGATGACGTCGACCTTGTCTTCCTCGATCAGCTTGCGCGCGTTGCGCGCGGCGGTGGACGGATCGGACGCATCGTCGAGCTGGATCACCTGCACCTTGCGGCCACCGACCTCCGACTTGTAGGCCACGGCCGCCTTCATGCCCTTGTCGTAGGGAATGCCGAGCGACGACACCGGCCCCGACATCGAAGTGATGAAGCCGACCTTGAGATCGGCGGCCCACGCGCCCGCGGCGCTCAGCGCGCCGAGGCCCACGGCCACGGCCGCGAGTGTGCGAATTCGGTTCATGACTTTCATGGCGATGCTCCAGAGGTGGTTTTGGTTGGACGTGAGAAAAACTGCGAACTCAGAGGGCGAGGCTTCCGACGCTGGTGCCGCCGCACACATACAGCACCTGGCCGGTGACGAAGCTGTTGTCGGCATCGGCGAAGAAACGCACGGCGCGTGCCACGTCGGCCGATTCGCCCAGGCGCTTGACGGGCACCGAGGCGGCGAGCGCGCGTTCCTTCTCGCTGCCGGCCTCGACCACGTCGTAGAACATGTCGGTGCGGATGGGCCCCGGTGCCACCACGTTCACCGTGATGCCCTCGGCCGCGAGCTCCAGCGCCCAGGTGCGCGCCATGCCCAGCATGCCGGCCTTGGTGGCCGAATAGCTGGTGCGCGTGGCCAGGCCCAGCGCGGCGCGCGACGACAGCAGCACCACGCGGCCGAAGCGCTGCGCACGCATCGCGGGCAATGCACCTTGCACGAGCTGGATCGCACAGCCCAGGTGCAGGTCGACCAGCGCGTCGAGATCGTCGAGCTTCACATCGGGCAGCAGCGCGGCGCGGATCACGCCGGCGTTGTGGACGATGGTGGTGGGCGAGAAGCGCTCGACCAGCTCGCGCACCGCCTCGCCCGTGGCGGCGCGGTCGCTCAGGTCGACCTCGATGCTGTGCAGCTTCGGGTGGTCGATCTCCGCCTTGCGGCGCGCGAGCGACACCACCTCGTAACCCTGCGCGAGCAGGTCTTCGCAGATGGCCTTGCCGATGCCGGCGCTGCCGCCGGTGACGGCTGCGACCTTGGGGGCTGCGCTCATGCTTGCGCTCCTACCAGCGCGAGCACGCGCAGAGGACTGCCGCTGCCCTTCTCGATCTTCAGCGGCGGGCAGATCAGCACCGCGCCCGAAGGCGGCAGCAGGTCGAGGTTGCTCAAGCACTGCAGCCCGTAGCGGCCCGCGCCGTGCATGTAGTAGTGGCAGGGGTACGGCGGGCGCAGGTGATAGCCCTGTCCGGCATCGGTGCCGATGGCCTCCGAGCCGAAGCCCAGCACGTCGCGCTGCTCTACCAGGAAGCGCACGGCCGCGGTGCTTGGGCCCGGCGTGTGCTGGCCCGTCTCGTCGAAGTTCTGGTAGGCCTCGGGGTCGGTGCGTTTCGACCAGTCGGTGCGCATCAGCACCCATGCGCCCTTCGGGATGCGGCCATGCGCAGCCTCGTAGGCCTCGATGTCCTCGAGGGTCAGCAGATAGTCGGGGTCGTCCTTCACCTGCGGCGAGCAGTCGATCACGCAGGCCGGCGCCACGAAGTGCTGCACGGGAATGGTGTCGACCGAGTTGTTCGGCAGGTCGCGGCCCGAGATCCAGTGGATCGGCGCGTCGAAATGCGTGCCGGTGTGTTCGCCGCAGGAAAAGTTGTTCCAGTACCAGCCGGGCCCGCGCTCGTCGTACTTCGACACTTCCTCGATGCGGAAGGGCCAGCACTGGCCCATCTCGGGCGGCAGCGCGATCTGCGGGAACTCGGGTGTCAGCGTCTGCGTGAGGTCGATCACGCGGATGCGGCCGCTGGCCATGGCAGTCACCAGGCCACCGAGGATCTCGGCGGTGGACATCAGTTCGGTCGTGGTGGTCATTCTTGTGGCTCCTGTCTCAGCCGCCTGCAGCCAGCTCGCGCTCGAGCACCTTGGGGTTGCCGCGCCAGCGCTCCAGCCACTCCTGCGCCACGTCGCCCGGGTACACGTCCTCCACGCCGTCGCGCAGCGCCTTCACGATGGCGTTGGCCAGCGCGGTGGGGGCGAGCTTGGGCGGCGGCGTGTGCTGGTTCCATTCGTCGTCGATGGGCCCCGGGAACACGTTGATCACGCGGATGCCGGCCGGCCGCATCTCGGCGCGCAGGCATTGCGCGAGCGAATGCGCCGCCGCCTTCGATGCGCTGAAGGTGCCATGCGGCGGAAAGTTGCTCAGCGCGTAGATCGACAGCAGGTTGACCCATGCGGTCGCGCCCGTCGCGCCATCGGCCGAGCGGCCTTTCAGCGCAGGCCCGAACTCCTGCGCGAGGCGCAGCAGCCCGAAGTAGTTGATGTCCATCTCGGCCTTGGCCACGTCCGTGCCGCGCCGTGCACCGATGCCGAAGGTGCGGTGCACCTCCGCGTTGTTGATGACGATGTCGACCTTGCCGCCGATGGAGCCGGCAAGCTCCGTCACCTGGCGGCCGTTGGTCAGGTCCAGCGGCACCAGCGTGACCTGCGGCAGCGCCGAGATGTCGTCGAGCCCGTCGCCCATCTTCTTCCAGGGCTCGGCGTGGCCGACCCAGACGATGTCGGCACCGGCCTTCACCAGCGCACGCACGATGGCCTGTCCGGTCTCGGTCTTGCCGTCGGTCACCAGCACCTTGCGGAACTTGGGGTCGCTGGTCATCTCGCGCAGCATCTTGTCGTCGGCCATGTGGGGACTCCCTTCGTTCGGAAAACCAATGAGAACGGCCTGCCCTGCGCGGTCGAGCCGTGCGCCCACGCGCACTCTCTGCGGCGCGTCACCGACCTCGCCGTGCAGGTGGACCATGAGCGTGGGGCCGGCATCCAGGTGCACCAGGCCCAGCCGCCAGGGCAGCCGCTCGCGGAAGAACAGGTCGTTGCTGTGATGCAGCGTGGTGCTGCCGAGCAGCTCGCCCTCGCCGCTCTGTTCGCGCCAGCGCAGCGCGGCCGAGAGGCACTTGTGGCAGACCTCTCGCGGCGGGTACTGCACCGTGCCGCAGTCGTCGCAGGTCTGGAGTTCGAAGCGGCCTTCGGCTGCGGCAGCAGTGAGACCGAGCGCCACGCGGCCGCGCGCGCCGGGCGGCAGGTTCATCTGCCGGGTGCGCAGCACCGGGTTCTTGCGCGGGGGGCGCATCAGGGGCATCGTCATGCGGGTCTCCCGAGGATGACGGCGCCTGTGCACAGGCAGCGGTCGTAGGTCACCATGCCGAAGCCGGCGACGAGGCCGACCTTGGCATCAGGAACGGTGCGCGGGCCGGCCTGATCGGTCAGCTGACGGATCGCCTCGACCATGCCGAGGAAGCCGCCCGCCGCACCCGCCTGCCCGGCCGAAAGCTGGCCGCCGCTGGTGTTGTTCGGAAAGCTGCCGTCGAAGGTCATGGTGTTGGCCTGCACGAAGGCCGGGCCTTCGCCTTTCTCGCAGAAGCCCAGGTCCTCGAACTGCATCATCACGATGACGGGGTAATCGTCATAGGTCTGCACGAAGTCGAGCTCCGCGGGCTGGATGCCGGCCTGTGCGTAGAGGTCGTCGCGGTCCTTGCGCCAGCCGCCCTGCACCATCACCGGGTCTTCGGCATAGGCGTTGTGACGCTCGATGGCGCCGCGAATCACGACGTGCGCAAGGCCCAGGTCGCGCGCGCGCTCCTCGCTCATCACGAGGAAGGCGTCGGCGCCGGCGCAGGGCATCACGCAATCGAAGAGATGAATCGGATCGGAGATGGGTCGTGCGGCCATGTACTCGTCGAGGGTCAGCGCCTTCTTGAACATCGCATTGGGGTTGCCCAGCGCGTTGGTGCGCTGGTCCACGCAGATGCGGCCAAAGTCCTCGCGCTTCGCGCCGTAGGTGCGCATGTAGTTGGCGGTGATGAACGCGAAGATCGAGTTCGGGCCGCCCGAGCCGTACGGGTAGCTCGCGTCGCGAGCGAAGTTGCTGAAGCTGCCCAGGGTCTGGCGGAAGGAGTCGACGTGGTTGGTGTCGGCGCCCACGCAAGCGACGATGTCCGCGTCGCCCGCCTGCACTGCCCGCGCGGCGCGGCGCAGGCACATCACGCCCGAGGCACCGCCGGTGGGCACGTGGTCGAGCCAGCGCGGCGACAGGCCCAGGTGCTGCGTGACGCCCACGGCCGTATCGGGCGCGAGCGAGAAGCTGCTGAGGCAAAGACCGTCGATCTCTTCCTTGGCCACGCCGCTGGCTTTCACCAGCGCCTCGATGGCCTGGCCGATGAACCAGTGCGCGGTGCGCGTGGAGTAGCGCACATAGGGCACGGTCACGGGCACCGCGACCGCGACGCCTTCATAGGAAAGCCGCTTCGCCGTCATGCCTGCCTCTTCTTCATCGAGCGGGTGTCGATGCAACGGGCCTGACCGGGCAGCGATTGCGCCATCTCGCGCAGTTGCCCGCGCTGGATCTTCTGCGAGGGCGTGAGCGGCAGCGCATCGACGAAGGCCACGTAGCCGGGCGCCTTGTAGTAGGCGAGCTGGGCCAGCGCGTGCTCGACGATGCTGGCCGCCGTCTGCTCCGGCTTCGAGGCATCGACGCCTTCGCGCATCACGATGCAGGCCAGCACCTCGTCGCCGCGCACCTCGTCGGGCGTGGCGGCCACGGCCGAAGTCTTCACGGCCGGATGCTGGTTGAGCACGCTCTCGACCTCGACGGCGGAGATGTTCTCGCCGCTGCGGCGGATCACGTTCTTCTTGCGGTCGACGAAAAAGAAGTTGCCCTCGGCATCGCGGCGCACCAGGTCGCCGGTATGGAACCAGCCGTCGGCCCAGGCTTCGTGCGTGGCTTCCTCGTCTTTCAAATAGCCGGAGAAGAAATAGCGCCTCGGGTCAGGGCCTGCCGAGCGCACCAACAGTTCGCCCGGAGCGTCGACACCGACATCGCTGCCGTCTTCGCCCGCGAGGCGGATCTCGACGAAGTCTTCCTGGCGGCCGAAGCAGCTGGTGCCCACCAGACGGGGCTCGCGATTGGCCATGATGCAGGCGGCCGCGCCGGTCTCTGTCATCGCCCAGGCCTCGACCAGCGGGAAGCCGAAGCGCTCCTCGAAGGGCGCGTGGTTCTTTCGGTCCACACCGGCGCCGAAGCCCCAGCGGATGGCGTGGTCGCGGTCGGCCGCCGATGCAGGCGCAGACAGCAGCATGGCCGGCATCACGCCGAGGTAGTGGACGATGGTCGCGCCGCTCTCCTTCGCGCTCGCCAGCCAGGTCTTCGGATGGAAGCGATCGAGCTGCACCAGGCAGCCGCCCGCGACCAGCACCACCATGGTGGAGAAGGCCATCGCGTTCATGTGGTTGAGCGGCAGCGGCGTGATGACGCGCTCCTTGTCGGGCCGGATGCTGCACACGCCGTCGAGCGCCGCATACCACTCGCCCGCGCGCAGGAAGTAGGCATTGCTCAGGATGCAGCCCTTGGGGCGCCCCGTGGTGCCGGAGGTGTAGAGCAGGCCGCATTCGGTGTCGACACCGACGGGCTCGTGAGCACGCGGCGCCGCGGTCTTCGCAGGCGGCACGGCGTCCTTGGGGCCCATCGTCTCGAAGGCGATGCCGGCCTGTGCCGCCGCGGCGCGCAGGTCGGCCGCGCGCTCCGGCAGCGTCACGGCCAGGCCGATTTCGCTGTGGCCGATCAGGTAGACCAGCTCGGCCGAGCGCATCTCGGCATTGATCGGCACCACGCTCACGCCCAATGCGTTCAGCGCAAGCCAGTGGAAGATGAAGGCGGGCCGGTTCTCCAGCAGCAGCCCGACGCGGTGGCCATGGCCGTAGCCCGCCCGGGCGTAGGCCGTGCGCAGGCTTTCGATCTGCGTCGCGGCCTCGCCCCAGCGAATGGCGCCCGCCTCGATGCCATAGGCGGCAGCGGTCACCGATTCGGTGAGCAGGAACTCGGCCTGCGGCGTACGCGCAGCCGTGGCCGCGAAGACTTGATGGACGGTGGCTCGTGACATCGCGTCCCCGTCAGATGAAGAGCTGCACGGCCGGCAGGGCCGCGTCGCAGTTGAGCAGGTTGACGCGCTTGAGCGTCATGCGCAGCGCGCCGTCCTGCACCGTGAGGTGATGGAAGAAGGTGCCGACATAGAACTGCAGCTCGTCACCCTGCGACTCCGTGTAGTGGAACGAGGTACGCATCACGTAGCGGTTGGCTTCCGGGTCGAACTCCTCGACCACCGGCACCTGCAGCAGGTGGTGGCAGCGGCTCGGCGGCTGCTGCGAGAAGGCACGCGGACTCTTCAGGCGCTCGATGCGCAGGTCGCGCAGCAGCTTGTCCTCGTAGAGGTGCGAGGTGTGGTTGAGGCCGTCTTCCTGGTCGGGGATCAGCGGCACCCAGTAGAAGGCGTCGTCGGTGAAGAGCGCATTCCACTCCTCGTAGCGGCGCGTGTCGAGCAGGTGCGCCTCGTTCACGACAAAGTCGATCAGGTCCTGGCGCGTGACTTCTGGTGCGGTGCCGGCCATTACATCGTCTCCGTCATGCGCTGGACCCAGCTGCGGTACTGGTTGCGCATCGGCAGCTCGTTGGTGCCGCCGGTGGTGATCTCGCCGCCCTTGAGTTCGGCCGGTTCGTAGTCGCGGTGCAGGCTCACCCATTCGTTGCCGCTGGCATGCAGGCCGGCCTGCATGCCGCGATAAGCCTGCAGATCATCGTGGCCCACCACCGAGAACGGCGAGTTGATGAGGCGGTTGTACATGGCGGTGCGCTGCAGCAGCGCGGGCGGTGCACCCTTCAGGCGGAAGGTCCAGCTCTCGATCAGCGTCCTGTCGGCCGAGATCGGCTTGACCACGCGGATCGCCTGGATCGCGCCCTTGATCGTTAGGTTCGGGTAGTACACGGTGTTGTGCCGTGCCATGCCGAGGATCTGCGCGGTTTTTTCCTCGCCGTAGCGCGCCTTCATGGCGTTGTCGTACTCGGGGATCGCCTTGTACTTGCTGTGGATGCTGAAGTGCACGCCCGTGAAGCTGTGGCCGTTGTCGTAGGTGCGGATGCCCATGTCCTCGAAGAACTTGTAGTCGGACATGAAGGGCACGAACTGCTCCACGGCCATGGGCTTGGGCTCGCTCTCGGGTTTATCGGCCCACATGCGCTTGGCGGTGCCGGCCGAGGACTCGTGCGCCACCATCGGGTGCATGGTGTCGTTGAGGTTCTCGACGAACATCTTCCAGTTGCACTGGTGCATGAAGCGCAGGCAGCCGCCGGCGATTTCGAGTTCGCCTTCGGGCGAGCGGTCAGCCATGTTGTCGATGGAGCTCAGCGAGTCGCCGAAGTACTCCTCGAAGTCCGGCCCGGCGTCGTTGATCTTCACGAAGATGAAGCCGCGGTGGCTGCGCACGTGCTTCACGGTGGTCAGGCCCTTGCCCGACTCGCATTCGTGCAGCTGGGTGTTCTCGTAGCCGGTCTTCAGCGGAATCGCCAGCGGCGCGCCGTCGGTCTTGAAGGTCCAGGCGTGGTACGGGCAGCGAAAGAACTTGCCGGTGTTGCCGCAGGGCCCGTTGACGAGGCGCGAGCCCTTGTGGGCGCAGCGGTTCATCATCGCGCGCACGCTGCCGTCGGAGTGGCGCACGACGATCAGCGGGCGACCGGCGATCTCGTTGCTGATCCAGTCGCCCGGCTTGGGCAGCTGGCTCTCGTGGCCGACGTAGTTCCAGGTGTTGGCAAAGAAGTGTTGCTGCTCCAGCTCGAAGAGCTCCTGGCTGGTGTAGAGGTCGCGGTGCACGCGGTCGTTCTGCACCAGTGCGCGGATGGCTTCGGGGTTATCTCTGTAGGAGGTCATGGTTCTCGTGGCTCCTTGCTTCATCCTTGCTTCAGATGTCCAGCACCAGGCGCGCACCCTTGGCGCGCGAGATGCAGATCTGCATGACGTTGCCTTGCGCCTTCTCGCGGGCTGTGAGCACGTAGTCGCGGTGGTCGATCTCGCCTTCGAGCACGGGCACGGCGCACACGCCGCATTCGCCGCGCTTGCAGTCGAACATCGGGTCGCAGCCGTGCTCGATGAGGCAGTCGAGGATGCTCTGGTCCGCCGGCACGGTGAAGCGCTGGCCCGACTGGGCAAGCTCGACCTCGAAGGGCTGGTCGCCCTCTTCCGCGACAGGCTCGGTGAAGAGCTCGAAGTGCACGCGGTCGTGTTCCCAGCCGCGCGCCTGCGTGCGCTCGAGCACCGCGTCGAGCATGACCTTGGGGCCGCAGACATACAGGCGGTCGCCGGCGGGAACGCTGTCGAGCAGCGCGTCGATGTTCAGCGGCGCGCCGGCCTCGGCGTCGGCATGCACGTGCAGGTCGTCGCCCAGCAGCGCCTGCAGCTCGGGCAGGAGGGCCATCAGCTCGCGGCTGCGGCCGGCGTAGTGCATGCGCACGGCCGCGCCCTCGGCACGGCGGCGCGCGGCCATGGTGGCCAGCGGCGTCACTCCGATGCCGCCCGCCACGAGCACCGTGCCGCCCGGGCCGGTGTGCAGCGGAAAGTCGTTCTTCGGCGGCTCGATGGCGATGGTGTCGCCCTCTTTCAGCCCTTCGTGCATGAAGCGCGAGCCGCCACGGCCTTCAGCCTCCTTGCGCACCGCGATCACGTATTCGGTCGGTGCGTTGGTTGCGTTGCGCGCGGTGTCGAAGTTGATGAGCGAGTAGTGGCGCCATTCGGTCTTGCCATCGGCGAGCGATACCTGCACGCGGATGTGTGCGCCCGCAGCGAAGCCGGGCAGCGCGCGGCCGTCCTCGGCGCGCAGGCGAAGCATGCGGATCAACGGGTTCAAGGTCTGCGTCTCGGCGACGCACAGCGAGAGGGTGGCGGTGGGAGCGGTCATCTTCGTCTCGTCTCTTCAGGCCAGTGCATGCTGCGCCAGCGCGGCCTGCAGCTTGTGGCCGTGCTCGTCGGCAAGCGCTGCATCGCGCAGCTCGCGCAGCGTGGCCGGTGCGAGCCTTTCGCCCGCGCGCTCGAAGGCACGCATCACGGTGTCGTAGTTGCGGATGCCGCGCTCGTGCGTGTCGCTGTAGCCCTTGACGAGGCGCTGGCACTGGGCCAGCTCAACGGCGAGCTCGGGATTGCGCTGCGCGGTGGCGGCGATGCGTTGCAGCCATTCCTCGATGCGGCGGTTCTCCTCGGCATAGCGCATGGTCGACAGGCGCCAGCGCCTGCATGCCGCCACGGCGCGCAGCATGAGATAGCCGCGCAGAGAGCTGGTCTGGATCACGCGGCCGTGCTGCGTGAAGCGCTCGACGATCTTCTTCGGCAGCGTCGAGTTCATCAGCCAGCGGCCGATGCCGCCGGGCAGGGTCTCGCAGATTTCCTGTAGGCGCGGGTGCATGTACTCGTTGATGGCGAGCACCTGGCCCGGCTGCACGCGGGCCTCGCCGCGCACGCGCTCGAATCGGGTGGCGCGGGTCTTCAGGGCCGCGACGCGGGCAGTGTCTTCGTAGGACATCCAGAGCGCGAGATGGCGTGCGGTCTCGCGAAGCAGGCGATGGTCGTCGCTGCCCGACAGCGCTGCGACCGCAGCCATGCGATCGAGGTAGAGGCCGGCGTAGGCCGGGTCCTGGTAGTCGATAAGGCGGCGCACGCCCTCGAACAGCAGGTCTTGTGCGGGCAAAGGAAAGTCGCGCTGCACGCGTTCCACCAGTGCGCGCACGGCCGGGTGGCGCGGCTGCAGGGCCTGGACGGCGGCCGGCGCTTCTTTCGCGGGCTCATCGCCGCCGGCATCCTGTGCGCGGGTGAAAGCGGCTCCGAAGGCCTTGAGACTGGGCTTCACGCCCACGCCGCCGCGCTCGATGGTCGCCTCGAACTGTGTGCGGCTGAACGGCAGCACGCCCGAGCCGGCCAGGGCGCCGAAGAGCACGGCGCTGATCACGCTGCCCGATGCCTCGGCGGCCTGCGCCATGTCGAAGCGGATGAATCGCTTCGCGGCATTGGCGGTGTGCGCAAGAAGCTGGTCGCTGTCGACGCGACCGTCGCCCATCGCGCTTTTTTCCGCGATGGAGAACACGCGGTGCGTGGAGGCGATCAGCGTAGTGCGCTCGCGCGTGACGAGGCCGCGCTGCACGGCACGGCCGGCTTCCATCAGTTCCGATGCGAGCACCACGTCGACATCGCCCGGCAGCGGCATCAGCGCCAGCACCGGCGTGCCGCCATCGGCGTCGGCCTGCGCCACGGGATACAGCTCGACGTAGTAGATGGTCGCGCCGGTGCGCTGGGCCACGCCCGGCACGGAAGTGGTCTGGGCGACGTAGCCGTTGGCCTCGCCCATGTCGACGATCCAGTCGGCGAGCACGCCACCGCCCTCCCCGCCCATGGCGAGGATCGCGATCTTGATCGGCTGGGCCTTGGTGTTCATCATCGCTTCAGAAGGCATAGGCTTCACGGCGGCGCGCCTCGCCGCGCTGCAGCCAGCCGATGACGGCCGCGCGTACGCGATCGCGCAGCTGGTCCCAGCGGCTGGGGTTGCTCACGATCTGCGCCTTGTAGAACGAAGGGCACAGCACCGCCGCGTGCGAGACCTCGCCGCACACGCCGCAGCCCACGCAGCTATCGAGCACGGTCGCGACGGGGTCGGTGCGCAGCGGATCGGGGTTGGGCTTGATCGACAGCGAAGGGCAGCCCGAAAGGCGGATGCAGGAGTGGTCGCCGGTACAGGTGTCCGAGTCGACACCGAACTTCTCGCGCACCATGCGCTTGCCGTCGGCAATCGCCTTGCGCACCAGCGGCTTCTCGCGGCGCTGCTTGTTGAGCATGCACTCCGACTGAGCGATCAGGACCTTCGGGCCCTTCTCCCTGGTGGTCAGCGCTTCCTTCAGTGCATCGCGCATGCCGGCGATGTCGTAGGTGCGGCGCAGCGTCTTCACCCACTTGACGCCCACGCCGCGCACCGCGCTCTCGATCTCGTGGCCGGTGCTGCGCGTCTTGTTGACGGCATTCGACGAGAGGATGTCCTGCCCGCCGGTGGCCGAGGTGTAGTTGTTGTCGACGACGATGGTGAGGTTGTCGCTCTTGTTGAAGACCGCGTTGGCAACGCCGCTGGTCAGGCCGTTGTGCCAGAAGCCTCCGTCGCCCATCATCGAGATCGCGCGCTTGCCTGCAGGCGCGTTGAGCGCCGCGGCACCCGCGCCACCCAGGCCGTAGCCCATGGTGGTGTTGCCGATGTTGAAAGGCGGCAGGATGGAGAACAGGTGGCAGCCGATGTCGGCGCTCACGTGGTGCGGGCCGAGTTCGCGCTCGACCAGCTTCATCGCGCTGAAGATGGGACGCTCGGGGCAGCCGGTGCAGAAGCCCGGCGGGCGTGCGTGAACGACTTCGCCCAATGACGTGGAAGGCACTGCGGGTTCGGCGACCTCGATCAGCGGAATCACCTTGCGCACGGGCGCGGGCACCGGCAAGGGTGCTATGCGTTCATAGCGCTCGCAGAAGCTGCGTGCGCCCTTTAGCAGTTCGGCTGCCGTGTACTCGCCGGCCACCGGCAGCATGTCCTTGCCATGCAGCACGGTTGCGGAGCCAGCCTGGCGCAGGATGGTCGCGAGGTTCTGCTCGACGAAATTGGGCTGCCCCTCTTCCACCACCAGCACGGCGCGCTTGCCTTCGCAGAAGCGGATCACCTCGCTCTCGATGACGGGGTAGGCCACGTTCATCACGTACAGCGGCACCTTGGTGTTGCCGTAGACGTCGGCCAGCTCGAGGCGCTCCAGCGCGCGCATCAGGGTGTTGTAGCTGCCTCCCTGCACGATGATGCCGATGTCGTCGGCGTCTTCAGAGAAGAACTCGTTGAGCTTGCGCTCCTCGATGAAGCGCACCGCGGCGGGCCAGCGGTCCTTCACCTTCTCCTGCTCGTGCACGAAGCTCGCGGGCGGCAGCACGATGCGGCCTACGTCGCGTTGCGGGTTCTCGAGCGCATCTTTCAGCGTGAACTTCGCGCGCTTGTTGTCGCCCGCGACGAAGTGGCCGTGCACATGGCAGGCGCGGATGCGCAGCTGCAGCATCACCGGCGTGTTGCTGGCTTCGGAGAGATCGAAGCCCTGCTTCACCGCATCGACGATGCTCGGCAGGTTGGGGCGCGGATCGAGCAGCCAGATCTGCGACTTCATCGCGAAGGCGTGGCTGCGCTCCTGCATGATCGAGGAGCCTTCGCCGTAGTCCTCGCCCACGATGATGAGAGCGCCGCCGGTCACGCCGCCCGACGCCAGGTTGGCCAGTGCGTCGGAAGCCACGTTGGTGCCCACGGTGGCCTTGAAGGTGACGGCGCCGCGCAGCGGGTAGTTGACGGAGGCTGCGAGTGTGGCGGCCGCGGTGGCTTCGCTCGCGCTGTTCTCGAATCGGATGCCCTGTTCGGAGAGGATGTCCTGCGCATCGGCCAGCACGTCCATCAGGTGCGAGATGGGCGCGCCCTGGTAGCCCGCCACGTAGGAAACTCCCGACTCCAGAAGGGCCTTGGTGACCGCCAGAATGCCCTCGCCGCGGAAGACTTCCCCACCAGAAAGCCGCAGTTTCTTGACTTCTTCAACGAATGAACGCTCTGCCATCTGGGTCCTTGTTGTCTGTCGTGGGACGATGCGACTTGGGAGTTGCATCGTGCTTTCTATAATGTTGACAAATGAATGTATCCACAATCATGAATTACCCTAGACATGCAAGCAGCGTGCCCGTGGCGACTGTGAGGTGCCTTCATGGCTGATCAACCCGTCGAATCGCATCGCTTCGTCGATGACTACCTGCCCGCACTGCTGGCGCAGGCCAGCCAGCTGATCTCCTCGGAGTTCCACGAAGTGGCGCGCCAGCAGGGCTTCTCCGTGTCGGAGTGGCGCGTGATGGCATCGCTCGCCGGCAGCGAGCCGATCAGCATCGGCCAGCTCGCGCAGGTGACCGTGACCAAGCAGCCCACGGTGACGCGGCTGCTGGATCGCATGGAAGCACGAGGACAGGTCGAGCGCCTGCCCCACGAGAGTGATCGCCGCATCACGCTGGTGCGCATCACGCGCAAGGGCTTGAAGGCAGTCGAGCACCTGATGGAACTGGCGCGCGAGCACGAGCGTCGTGTGCTCGAACCCTTCGGGCTGCGGCGCGCCGAAGAGCTCAAGCAGACGCTGCGGCAGATGATCGACCAGCACGTGCGCGTGCCGGGCGACGAACCGGAAGAAGAGTGAGCCTCTCCGGCTCCGTCGCTCAGAGGCGGGGCACGAGAACGGCGCGGCCGCGATGGCCGCGCTGCGCGATCCAGTCGAGCGCGGCAGCGGCATCCGCGAGCGCGAACGGACGCACATCCAGATGCAGGCGGCCGTCGGCCAGCCTCGCCAGCAACTCGGGTGCCGCGGCACGGCCCTCTGCTTCCCGCCGGAACATGTTCAGAGGCAGCAACGCCACGTCGCGCTGAAGAAAGTGTGCGATGTCGAGCGAGAGCGTGGGGCCGGCGGTGTAGCCGATCAGCACCGCGCGGCCGCCGGGTCGCACCGAAGGCAGCGTTCCGGCAAGCACCTCTGCGCCGACCGTGTCGATCAACAGGTCGGCACTGGCGACCGCAGGAGAAGGTTCGCCCGGCGCCACAGCCGTCGCCACGCAACCGGCATCGCGTGCAAGCTGCATCACGAGCGAGCCGACAGCGCCGCTCGCACCCGTCACAAGAACCTGCTCGCCGGCCCGCAGCTTCGCGACTTCGTGCAACGCCACCCATGCGGAGGTCGTGGGCGAGAAGAACGCAGCGCCGAGCGTCATCGGCACCGCATCCGGGAGCAGGCCCAGCGCTTCGTCGGGGGCGTCGATCAATTCGCACCAGGTGCCGTCGAAGAGCGTGCCGAGGCCGCTGCCGCGCAGCCACACGCGCTGTCCGGCCTCGTAGCGGCCGCTTTCGATGACGACACCCGCAGCCTCCACGCCCGGCGTATAGGGCAGCGGCGGGTGGCGCAGGAAGTTCCCGCGCCACACGGTGCGATCGATGTGGCCGACCGTCGCGGCCTCCATGCGCACGATGGTGCGGCCAGGGCGAGGCGTCGGATCGACAACCTCCTCCAGCACGGGCGTCGCATCGAAGTCATGAATGCGTACGGCCTTCAAGGCAGCGCCTCCAGAAAGTCGAGCACCACGCGTGCAAAGGCCTCGGGCATCTGGTCGGGCAGCGGAACCATGCCGCCCTCGATGTCGACGATGCGCGCCTGCGGCAGGTGATGCTGCAGCTCCGCCGCATGCGGTGCCGCGAATGGGTCTTCGGTAGCGCGCACGATCAGCACAGGCTGGACGATGCGGCCGATACGCTCTTCCATGCGGTACGACGCCACGGCGCGGTGCCCCTCCTCCACGCGCTCGACCTTCAATGCATCGCGCACGAAGGCTTCGAGCAGATCGGGGCGTCCTGGTGGATAGAAGCCTTGGCGCTTCTGCCACAGCGCAGCGAGGTGAGAGCCGTCTTCGCTCGGTGCGACCTCGTCGATCGGCGGACGCTGAGCCCGTGCTTTGCGGAAGGGCTCGTCCGTGTACGGCGTGGACGACAGCACCAGGCTGCGAACGCGCTCCGGTAACACAGCCGCGAGTTCGACCGCGACGACGCCGCCCGTGTGATGCCCGACCACGTCGACCTGCGTGATGTTCAGCGCCTCGAGCAGCTCGCGGGCCACGCGCGCCCACTGCTCGATGCTCGCCGGCACGCCGCCATCGGCCGAGTCGCCGAAGCCCGCCGTGTCCATCGCGATGGCCCGGCGATGCGCGCCGATCAGCGGAAGCACCGCGCGATATTCGGTCCAGCTGCGCGGCGACTGGTGCAGCAGCAACACCGCTGGCGAAGCAGGATCGCCGCAGGTCGCGTAGTGCACCTGCCCCACCGACAGGTCGGCGAAGGCACGGCGGATGCTCATGGCAGGGTCCGGTCGGCAGGCGCGCGCCACAGGCCGGCGTGCCGCAGTTCGCCGAGCGTGCGCGAGAGCACGTCGCGCCGATAGGCTGAAACGTCGCGGCCTTCGTAGTCGTAGAAGCCGCTGCCGCTCTTGAGTCCGAGCCGCCCCTGCTCGACCATCTTCCCGACGATGGCCGGCGCGGTATATCGGCCGGCGTCGAGCGAGGCCGACATCTCGCGGCTCGCGTGATGCAGGATGTCGCAGCCGCCGAAATCGATGAACTCGACCACGCCCAGCGCGGCGAAGCGCAGGCCCAGGCCGTAGCGCGTGGCCTTGTCGATTTCCTCGGCGGTGGCCGCGCCCTCCTCGATCATTCGCGCAGCCTCGTTCATCACCAGCGCCTGCAGCCGCGGCACGATGTAGCCCGGCGAGGCGCCGCAGACCACGGGCAGCTTGCCGATCTCTTCCATCAGCGCCTTGGTGCGCGCGAGCACGGCTGCATCGGTACCTGGGTGGCAGCTCAGCTCGACCACCGGAATCACATAGGCCGGGTTGAGCCAGTGCATGTTGAGGAAGCGCTCCGGCAGCCGCACGAGCGACGCGAGTTGCGTCACGAGGATGCTGCTGGTGGTCGAGGTCAGGATCGCGTCGTCGCGGCAGTGGCGGTTGATGTGCTCGAAGGCTTCGCGCTTGGCTTCCATGGTTTCTGGCACGCCTTCGAACACGAGTTCGGCGGCGGCCAGCGCTCGCGGCGCGGCCGCTGCGTCGACGAGCTCCACGCGCGCTGCGATGGGCCCGACCTGCGATGCATCGATCACGCCCAGTTGCGCGAGACCCGAGAGGCTGGCCTCGATCTCCGCCTTCGCTTCGTCGCGCAGGCGCTGCCATGCTTCGTCGCCGCGCGGGCGCAGGTCGATCAGCGAGATGCGATGGCCGGCATAGGCGAACGCGATGGCAATGCCGCGCCCCATGCGGCCAGCGCCCACGGCGGCAAAGCGTGGCAGAGAGGCCGCTTCATTCGCCATCGTGAAGCCTCTGCTTGAGCTGCGCCGTGCTCAGGCCGGCGAAGCCCAGGCTCTCGAAGGTGCGAGGGCCGCGCCGCAGATCGCGCCCGAGGAAGCCGCCGACGATGGCCAGCAGACCATGCGCGATGGGTGCATCCACGCCCGCATGGCGCGCGGCCGAGGCCAGAAAAGCGAGGCCGAGCTCGGTGTCCTCGGTGATATAGCGGTGCGAGTGCAGGTCGATGTTCTCCCGCCAGTCGCCCGACTTGACGAGTTGCTTGTGGGCATCGCCGTACATCCACTGGTCGTTGTTGTAGTGGTCGGCCAGCGGATAGTGCGGCGCACCCTGCCCGAAGGCCTCGCGCACCGCGACGCGCTCCTGGTCGAGCCGGTCGGTCACGTCGCGCACGGCGCGCTGCGTGCCTTCGTTGTGGATGTCCCAGCGCTCGAAGTGCTGCAGCGGCGCTGCGTTCATCACCATCAGCGGCGGGTGGATGACGGGGCCCGCGTTCATCAGCGCGCCAGAGAGTGCGTCGCCGCAACCATGCACGGCTGGGTAGGCCCTGCGGATCACTTCGATGGCCTGTGCCTCCTTGCGGGCCGGATAGACACCGGTCGGCAGGCGGATGGCGCGGATGGTGACGTTGACCTCGCGCTCGCCGTGCTTGCGCGCCAGGTAGGGCAAGGTGCCGGTCTCCGCCCAGGCGACATCGGCGCGACTGCCCGCCTCTTTCACCGTCTTCGCCATCACGTAGCTGCCGAAGGTGCCCGGCGGCAGGAACACCACCTGCCCGTCGGCCAGGTGCGGCGCCATCGCGAGAGCGATGTCGTGCTGGGCGATGGCGGGGGTGGGGATGACGATCAGCTCGGCGCCGCGCATGGCGGCGCCGATGTGGGCAGTGGCCAGCGCAATGGGCACCTCGCGCGCGCATGCTGCGTCCTTCAGCGTGATGGCGCCGGCGCGCAGCAGCGGCTCGAGCGCCTTGGCGTCGCGGCGCCACAGGCGCACCTCGTGGCCAGTTTCAGACAGGTCCGCGGCGGCCGCATAGGCGCCATGACCACCCCCAAGAATCGCAATTTTCATGTCGAAAGTCGAAAAGCAGGTGTCGATGAACCGGCGGCCGCGGGGCGACTCCGGGGAAGCAATGCGCCATTACATTACTTTTCATCGATTCAGATGTCAATCAAACCCAAGGACATCTGCGTGCTCGCAAACCCGCAATCGGACCGAAATGAAAAAAGCCCGCGCTCGTGAGAACGCGGGCTTTCGCAAGGATGGCGCAGCTGTCAGGCTGCGCTCCTGAATGGATCAGCGGCCGGGCTTGAAGGCGCGCTTCTGCGCATCGCGGGGCACGAAAACCTTGCCCGGACCACCATGGCCGGCGCCATTGCCACGGGGCGCGAAGCCACCGTCGCCACGACCGCCGCCGTGACCATGGCCACCGCGCGGAGCGCTGTCGCCCCAGCCCGGCTTGCGGCCATAGCCGCCGCCGTTGCCACCTTCGTCACGGCCGCCGCCGAAGCCGGCGTTCTGGCCCTGATAGCCGCCGCGCGGGCCCGGTGCACCCGGGCCACGCGAGTTGCGGTCGTTGAAGCCGCTGGCGCCGGCGTAGCCGCCGCCATTGCCGCCACGGTAGCCACCACCGCCACCGCCGAACTTGCGGTCGCGCGAGTGGCCTTCACGGCCGCGGCCGCCGAAGTCGGGGCGCGATTGCGGCATGCGCTGCTGCGGCTCCATGCCCGGAATCACCTCGGCCTTGAACTGCTGGCGGCTGTAGTGCTCGATGTCCATGATCCGGCGGCGATCGCGGAACTCGGCGAAGGTGACGGCGATGCCGTCGCGGCCCGCACGGCCGGTGCGGCCGATGCGGTGGGTGTAGTCCTCCGCCTTCATCGGCAGGCCGAAGTTGAAGACGTGGGTGATGGTCGGCACGTCGATGCCACGCGCAGCCACGTCGGTGGCCACCAGGATCTGCACCTGGCCGTTGCGCAGCGCCATCAGGCGGCGGTTGCGCAGGCCCTGGCTCAGCGCGCCGTGCAGCGCGACGGCGCTGAAGCCGTCCTGCTGCAGGTCGTTGGCGAGGCCGTCGCACTCGACCTGCGTGCTCGCGAACACGATGGCCTGGTTGATGCTGGTGTCGCGCAGCCAGTGGTCGAGCAGCTTGCGCTTGTGCTGGGCGTTGTCGGCCCAGAACAGCACCTGCTTGATGTTGGCGTGCTTTTCCTGCGGGCTGTCGATGGTCACGCGCTGCGGCTCGCGCATCACGCGGGCGGCCAGTTGCTGGATGCGCGGCGCGAAGGTGGCGCTGAACATCATGGTCTGCTGGCGCTCGATGGTGAGCTGGTTGATCTCGGCCAGGTCGTCGGCAAAGCCCAGGTCGAGCATACGGTCGGCTTCGTCGACCACCAGGAACTTGACCTGGTCGAGCTTGATCTGCATCGAGCGCTGCAGGTCGAGCAGGCGGCCCGGCGTGGCGACCACGAGGTCTGCGTTCTGCAGGCGGGCGATCTGGAGCTGGTAGGGCATGCCGCCCACCACGTTGGCGATGCGCAGGCCGCGGCAATGGCGAACCAGTTCGATGGCGTCGTGCGCGACCTGCTGCGCGAGTTCGCGCGTCGGGCACAGCACCAGGGCGCCGGGGGTGGCGGCCTTGAAATGGCGGGCGTTGGTCGGGTCCTTGCGCTTCGGCTTCTTGGGCGGGGCTTCGCCGCGGGCAGCGGCTTCGGCAACCAGGCGCTGGAACTCGGCCCGGGCTTCGGCTTCGGCTTCGGCCTGACGCTTGATCAGCGTGTGCAGCACGGGCAGCAGGAAGGCGGCGGTCTTGCCCGAGCCGGTCTGGCTGGAAACCATCAGGTCGACGAAGCGCGCCGACTTGGCCGCGCCGTCCTGGTCGCCCATGGCGATGGGAACGACCTTATCCTGCACGGCGGTGGGCTGGGTGAAACCCATGTCCGCGACGGCGGCGATCAGTTCGGGCGCGAGGCCCAGCTTGATGAAGCCGTTGGGAGCGGCGGGCTCTTCGGCTGCAGCCGCTTCGGGAGCGGTGCCGTCCAGCGCTTCGAGGATGGGAGCCTCGGACACGGTGTCCGTGGCGGCGGTGAATTCGTTGTGGGTAGCGGATTGCACAGGCGCGAACTCGCCCTGCGCTTCAAAAGCGTCGGTCATGAATGTCAATCTCAAACGCGAGCGCTGCCGTAGGCGGCGCCCCGTTGGTGGTTAAAAACATCAACCATCCAACGACATTCAACTCCGGGCGATTGCCCGAGGCTGCGGCCCTTTTCGATCAGCGAATGCGATCGGGCGCGGTGTGCAAGATAGGGAGATGCAAGAAACGCTGGCCGGGCCAAAAATACCTGCCCTGTCAGCGAAGCCTGCGATTATGGCACGGATTCGGGTTTTTACCTAATCCGTGACCTTGACTCAGTCCGCGAGGCGCAAAAAGGTCTCGCGGTAGTGGGCAAGCTCCTCGATGGACTCGCGAACGTCCGCCAGCGCCGTATGCGCCTGCTGCTTCTTGAAGCTGTTGTACGCCGCGGGTTTCCAGCGCTTGGCCAGTTCCTTCAGCGTGCTCACGTCGAGGTTCCGATAGTGGAAATAGGCCTCCAGCTTGGGCATGTACTTGACGAGGAATCGCCGGTCCTGCCCGATGGTGTTGCCGCACATGGGCGAACCGCTGCGCGGGATGTACTTGGCGATGAATTCCAGCAGTTGCTGCTCGGCGGCGGCCTCGTCGAGGGTGGAGGCCTTGACCTTGTCGATCAGGCCGCTGCGGCCATGGGTGCCCTTGTTCCAGGCATCCATGCCGTCGAGCACGGCGTCGCTCTGGTGGATGACGAGCACGGGGCCGTCGATGCGGGGCGTGAGGTCGGGGCCGGTGACGACCACGGCGATTTCGAGCAGGCGCTCTTTCTCGGGGTCGAGGCCGCTCATTTCGCAGTCCAGCCAGACCAGGTTCTGGTCGCTTTTCTTCAGTGTCGGCGGGGCTGCGAGGGGCGTCGGGTCAAGGGATTCGGGCATCGCAGGATTGTCGTCGAAGGGCTGCGGCCCCGGATAGCGAGGGCTAAACTCGCCGATCCATGTCCTATTCGCTCATCTTCACCATCGCCTTCGCGGCAGCGATCGTCGCGGGCCTGCTCGTGAAGTTCTGGCTGGCCACGCGGCAGGTGCGCCACGTGGCACAGCATCGCGGCGCCGTGCCAGCCGCTTTCGCGCAGACCATCACCCTCGCCGCTCACCAGAAGGCGGCCGACTACACCATCGCCAAGGCACGCTTCGGCCTGATCGAGATGGCGTGGAGCGCCGCGCTGCTGCTCGGCTGGACCCTGCTCGGCGGCCTCGATGTGCTCAACAAGCTCCTGCTGGACTGGATCGGCGGCGGCATGGCGCAGCAACTGGTGCTGCTGGCGCTCTTCGCCGCCATCGGCGGCCTGCTGGAGCTGCCCTTCACGCTCTGGCAGACCTTCAGGCTCGAGGAGCGCTTCGGCTTCAACAAGATGACCTGGAAGCTCTGGCTGGCCGACGCACTCAAGTCGACGCTGCTGGGCGCGGTGATCGGCCTGCCCATCGCCGCCCTGATCCTCTGGCTCATGGGCGCGGCGGGCCAGCTGTGGTGGCTGTGGGCCTGGGGCGCGTGGATGGGCTTCAACCTGCTGCTGATGCTGATCTACCCGACCTTCATCGCCCCGCTGTTCAACAAGTTCCAGCCGCTGGACGACCCCAAGCTCAAGGAACGCGTGACGGCGCTCATGAAGCGCTGCGGCTTCGCCGCCAAGGGCCTGTTCGTGATGGACGGCAGCACGCGCAGTGCCCACGCCAACGCCTACTTCACCGGCTTCGGCGCCAGCAAGCGCGTGGTGTTCTACGACACGCTGCTGCGCCAGCTCAATGCCGGCGAAGTGGAAGCCGTGCTCGCGCACGAGCTGGGTCACTTCAAGCACCGCCACATCGTGAAGCGGCTGATCGCGATGTTCGCCCTGAGCCTGGCCGGCTTCGCGCTGCTGGGCTGGGTGTCGACGCAGGTCTGGTTCTACACGGGCCTGGGCGTGCAGCCCAATATGGCGGCGCCCAACAGCGCACTGGCACTGCTGCTTTTCATGCTCGCGGTGCCGGTGTTCGGCTTCTTCGTCGCTCCGCTGCCCGCGCGGCTGTCGCGCAAGCACGAGTTCGAGGCCGACGCCTATGCAGTGGCGCAGACCAGCGGTGCCGACCTGTCGGCCGCCCTGCTCAAGCTCTACCAGGACAACGCCTCGACGCTCACACCCGACCCGGTGTTCGTCAAGTTCTACTACTCGCATCCTCCGGCTTCCGAGCGCCTCGCCCGCATGGTGACGGCGGCCTGATCCGATCCAACCCCACATTCCGGAGAAGCCCATCATGAGCAGCATGTTCAAGCCCAAGGACTGGAAGAACCTCCCTCCCCGCAAGGCGCTGAGCGCCACCGAGATCGTGTCCGCCCTGGCGCGCCTCGACGGCTGGAAGCTCACCGGCGACGGCGCCAATGTCGCCATCGAAAAGACCTTCGGCTTCGCCAACTACTTCGAGACGATCGCGTTCGTGAACGCGCTGGCCTTCGTGGCGCACACGCAAGACCATCACCCCGACCTTTCGGTGCACTACAACCGCTGCGTGGTGCGCTTCAACACGCACGACGTGGGCGGCCTGTCGGTCACCGATTTCGACTGCGCCCGCCAGGCCGACGCGCTGGTCGGTGCCGCTCCCGCCGCCTGATGACGGATCGAGCCCTTGGCTAAATCCGGCCGCGCCGCACCCTCGGCTGCCACGACAGCCGCGAAGGCACTCCAGGACGGTCTCGTCGTTGCCAGCCACGGGCGACACTGCATCGTCGAAACGCCCTCGGGCGAGCGGCTGATCTGCCATCCGCGCGGCAAGAAGAGCCAGGCGGTGGTCGGCGACAGGGTGCGCTGGCAGCCCAGTGAAGACGAAGGCACCATCGAGCAGGTGCTGCCGCGCCGCAACCTCTTCTATCGGCAGGACGAGATCCGCACCAAGTCGTTCGCGGCCAACCTCGACCACGTGCTGATCCTGATCGCGGCCGAGCCGGAGTTCTCCGAACACCAGCTGGCCCGCGCGCTGATCGCCGCGGAGGCCGAGCGCATCGCGCCGATCATCGCGCTCAACAAGAGCGACCTGATCGAGCCCTTCGAGCGCGCATGGGCCAGGCTCGCTCCCTACCGCCGCATGCACCACGGCGTGCTGCCGCTTTCGCTGAAGGCATCGGCGGAGGCAGACCACGCTTCCCTGATGAAGCTGCTCGCCGGCAAGTGCACACTGGTCCTGGGCCCGTCCGGGTCGGGCAAGAGCACGCTCACCAACCTGCTTGTGCCCGGCGCGGACGTGCTGACGCAGGAGATTTCGCAGGCGCTGAACTCGGGCAAGCACACGACCACGAGCACCACCTGGTACTGGATCGACGAAGCCCGCAGCACCGGCCTGATCGACTCGCCGGGTTTCCAGGAATTCGGCCTGAACCACATCGCGCCGATGCAGCTCGCCGGGCTCATGCCCGACATCGCCGAGCATGCCGGCGACTGCAAGTTCTACAACTGCACCCACCTGCACGAGCCGGGCTGCGGCGTGATCGCGAACGTGGAGACGGCCGAGGCGCCGGGCGCAATCAGCGCGAGCCGCTACAGAATTTATGGCGAGCTCTTCGCCGAGCTGAGCCAGAAGCGCTACTGACCGAAGCGCAGCTTCGTCTCGTCCGTCAGCCGAGCCAGACCCGGTAGGACTGCCAGGTGGGATCGAAGACGAGTTCCATCTCCACCGCCAGATCCATGTCTTCCTGCAGCGATTGCGCCTGCGAGATCGCGCCATCGGGATCGGCCACCTGGAAGTGAATGGTGCGCACGCCCTCCTCCAGCACCACGTGCGTGCAGCAGCCGGCCTCATGCACCTGCAGCCGCGCCGTCAACCGGTCTTCATAGGCGCGAGCCTCTTCCAGTTCCTCGCCCGATTCGACCGGCACCGCCACCGACAGGCGATGGCACAGGTCGGCCCGCCCCACCAGCGCGGTCGCCACGTCGTTGCGCATGACGATCATCTCGATCTCGCGGCCGTCCTCGGCGGTGCGCGTCGCGCTCAAGCCGGACCACGCATGCTCGCCCGGCGGAAACACGCCGGTGTGGCCGAGTTCGTCTCGCCAGCAGGCGTCGAACAGGGGCACGAAATCGTCGAGCGGCACGCCTTCGAAACCGGCCTGCGCATCGGCATCGCAATAGTCGACGGCGCCGACCTTCACCGCGAAGTCGTACTCGCCCAGGATGTGGTCGAGCATGATGAGGCTCATGTGGCGAGCATGGTCCTGCATGTCCATCGGGATCGGCTTGGCGAAGCCGATCTCCAGCGCCACCCGTCCCCGGTAGCTTTCGTGCTTCACCAGGACTTCGGAGCTCGCCAGTTCGAAGTTGTTCATGCGCATGCCGAAGCCATCGCGCGAACGCTGGCGGAACGCCTCCACCTCGACCTTCGGCAGCTTCGGGCTGTTCTGCACGAGCATCATCAGGTCTTCGAAGTCGTCCACCGATCCGTGCGCCGTCAGCACCAGCTTGAACACGGGCGGGTCGCCTGCCACCTCGGCGGCCAGTCGCGGAAAGTGAGGCTCCAGCAGTGCGTTGAGCCCCTCCATCAGTTCGCGGGCAGGCAAGGCGCGAAGGCTCTCGAGCCGGGTGCTCACGGCCTGCCAGAAGCTTGCGCAGGCCTCGGCGCGTGGATCGGTGTCGTATGTCGACATGCCAGAGAGTCCTTCAGGGGGATGGATTGAGAATGTCCTGCAGATGCCGGACCAGCGTGCTGCACTGCTCCCGCGTGCCGATGCTGATGCGCAGGTACTGCGCGATGCGCGGCTGCCTGAAATGCCGCACCAGCACCGCGCGCCGGCGCAGCAGCGAAGCCAGTTCCGCAGCGTCGCGTTGCGGATGGCGTACGAAGACGAAATTGGCCTGCGACGGCAGCACCTCGAAGCCCAGGTCCTCGAGCTGGAGGCATAGTCCCTCGCGGGTGTCGACGATCTTATTCCGGGTGCTGCGAAACCAGTCTTCGTCTTCGAGCGCGGCGACCGAGCCCGCGGATGCCAGCCTGTCGAGCGGGTAAGAGTTGAAGCTGTCCTTCACGCGCACCAGCGCATCGACCAGGTGCGCCTGACCGCAGGCAAAGCCGACGCGCAGGCCGGCCAGCGAGCGCGACTTGGAGAGGGTCTGCACCACCAGCAGGTTCGGATACCTGTCGATCAGCGGCAACGCGCTCTCGCCGCCGAAATCGACATAGGCCTCGTCGACCAGCACCACGCGATCGGTGCAGGCTTCGAGCAATTGCTCGATGCGCGACAACGGCAGGCCGATGCCCGTCGGCGCATTCGGGTTCGCGATGACGATGCCCGCACAGCCTTGGCGCGCACGCGCCGCGAGGGCATCGACGTCGATGCGCAATCCCTCGTCCACGGGCTGCTGCTCGCAGGCAATGCCGTAGAGCTGCGCATAGACCTTGTAGAAGCTGTAGCTCACGTCGGGCATCAGCAGCGGCTCGGCCTGCTGGAAGAACGCGAAGAAGGCGTGCGCCAGCACTTCGTCGGAGCCGTTGCCTGCGAACACTTGCTCAGCCTTCAGATCGTGCCGCCGCGCCACGGCCTCGCGCAATGCGAGCGAGGTGGGATCGGGATAGAG
This sequence comes from Variovorax sp. YR750, assembly GCF_900109805.1. NCBI lineage: Bacteria > Pseudomonadati > Pseudomonadota > Betaproteobacteria > Burkholderiales > Comamonadaceae > Variovorax > Variovorax sp. YR750. Next base: position 79,391 of record NZ_FOBJ01000005.1, on the reverse strand, counting down.
CTGCAGGCCGTTCTCTGCCGCGCGCCGGATGGCCTCGATGGCCACCGGAGACGGCGGGTACGGGTTCTCGTTGGTGTTGAGCTTGACGAGGTTCTCGATGCGCGGCTGTTCGCCGGGCACGTAGGGCTCGAGCGCGGCGATGCGCGGGCTCCAGAAGACAGGCGCCGGTTGTCCTTCTTGCGTCATGGGCTTGTGCGTTCCTTTGCCGCTCAGCCGAGCAGGCGAGCCAGGGTCAGCAAGGCCAGCAGCACCATCCACATCACGACCGAGCGCCAGACCAGCCCCACCACGCTGCGCAGGTGGCCGGGCTCGGGTTCACGCCCCGGCGTGCTGCCGCTGTCGGTGCGGCGGCCGTCGGCCAGCGATTCGCCGGCCTGGGCGCGCGGAAGCGGATCGGCAACCGGGATCGGACGCAGCGAGCCGCCGCCCAGGCGCACATTCACGGCGCCCGAGGTGGCCGCAAGGATCACGCCGTCGTTCTCGTTGGGAAAGCGCTGTGCGTCGTTGCGCCAGCAGTCGATCGCTTCCTCGAAGCTGCCGACCACCGCGAAGCCCAGCGCGGTGATGCGCGCGGGCAGCCAGTCGATGGCGTGCCATGCGCGATCGGCGGCCTCCTGAACGGCAATGCTCGAAGGCTGGATCGCGGCGCCGTTCTTGTGCGCCCAGTAGCGGGAGACGAACTCACTCATGCGGTAGAACACGGCACCCGCCGGGCCGAGTCCGATGGCCGCGATGATCGAGAACCATGCGAGCACGCCGAACACATGGCGGTGCGCGGCGATCACCGAGTGCTCGATGACGTGGCGCACGATCTCGCTGCGCGGGAGATCGGCCGCGTCGACGCCCTGCCAGTGCGCGAGCAGCGAGCGCGCCAGCGGCTCATCGCCCTCGTCGAGCGCATCTCGGATGTCGGTGAAGTGGTGGCTGAACTGCCGGAAGCCCAGCGTGACGTAGAGCACGGCAATGCTCCAGAGCACCGCGAACGGCAGGCCCAGCGTGAGCACCAGAAGCCAGTGAATGCCAAGTGCGCCGATCGTCGGCACGAAGACCGCGAGCCCCCAGGCGATCCATCCGTGATGCGGCTTGCCCGCGTCGAAGTTGCGGCTGGTCCAGCGTGTCCACGCCAGCACCGCGCCGTACACGGGGTTGTGCGGGCCCAGGGGCCGCACCTGCTCGATCAACAGAGCGCACAGGATGGCAAAAAAGCTCATCCTTCGATGATAGCGAGAGCGCCCGAAGGTTCAGGCCGTATTCAGACTCGTCTCAGGCAGCGAGGAAATGGTAGAGATTGCGCAGCATGCCGGCGGTCGCGCCCCACACGAAACGCTCATCGGCACCGTCCTGATAGGGCATCGAGTACCACTGGCGCCGCGTGCCGTCGGGTGCGGGCACGGTGTGGTGGCGATGATTGGCCGGATCCATCAGCCACGCGAGCGGCACCTCGAAGGCCTCTGCTACCTCATAAGGATTGATGGTGAGTTCGAAGTCGGGCTGAACCAGCGAGACCACCGGCGTCACGATGAACGAAGTCACCGTCGTATAGGTCGGCAGGCTGCCGAGCACCTCGATGTACTGCGCGGAGAGGCCGACTTCTTCCCAGGCCTCGCGCAGCGCGGCGGCTGCGATGTTGGCGTCCTCCGAGTCGACGCGGCCGCCGGGGAAGGCGACCTGCCCCGAATGAGTCGACAGGTTCGAGGTGCGCTCGGTCAGCAGCACCGTCGCGCCTTGCGGGCGCTGCACGATGGGCACCAGCACAGCGGCCTGCGCGGGAACGCGGTCAGTCATCTTCGGCTCACGGCGCAGCTCGGGCGTCCAGGCAGGCGGGGTGGCGAAGCGCGACCGCAGCGCCTGTGCCGTCAGCTGCGAGGCCGCCACAGCCGGCAACCCCTGGACTTCCCCAGCCACGAAAGGCACCTTGCGCGGGTCGAACTGCAGCAGCGTGGGCGGCGCCACGGCGTTGACGATTTCGGCGGAGGCGGCCTGCGGGGAAGTGGACGAGTTGGTCAAGAGATGAAAGGTACCGGAGTCGGGTGGACGAAGTAGAGCGGAAAAAGGGAAAGTTGTCGCTGAGCGGGGGCAACAATGCAAAAAGCCGCCAGAGCGGCGGCTTTTTGCACGACAGGAAGGCAGCTATTACGCGGCCGATGCAGCCGTCGACTTGCTCGGCAGCTTTTCCTTGATACGTGCCGAACGGCCGCTGCGGTCGCGCAGGTAGTACAGCTTGGCGCGGCGCACATCGCCACGACGCTTGACTTCGATGCCGGCGATCAGCGGGCTGTAGGTCTGGAAGGTACGTTCCACGCCTTCGCCGCTGGAGATCTTGCGCACGGTGAAGCCGCTGTTCAGGCCGCGATTGCGCTTGGCGATCACGACGCCTTCGTAGGCCTGCACGCGCTTGCGGGTGCCTTCGACGACGTTCACGCTGACGATGACCGTGTCACCGGGCATGAATTCGGGGATGGTCTTGCCGAGACGGGCGATTTCTTCCTGCTCGAGGGTCTGGATGAGGTTCATGATTTCCTGATATTCGATCGTGCCGGGCTACACAAAAGGCGCCTTTGGCTTTCGCGGAAAGAACCGCAAGAAGACCGGACGCGGCCGGACAGAGGATCGGGGAACCGGGAATTATAGCTTTTTTTTCAGCACGGCCTCATCGGCCTTGCCAAGACGCCCGGCAGCGCGGGCCGCCTCGATCAGCTCCGGCCGCCGAGCAGCCGTGATCGTAAGTCGCTGATCGCGGCGCCAGCGCTCGATCTGGGCGTGATGGCCCGAGAGCAGCGGCGCCGGCACGCCCTGCCCGTTCCACTGCTCGGGCCTCGTGTAGTGCGGGCAATCGAGCAGGCCGTCGAGCGCAGGATTGAAGCTGTCCTGGACATGGCTGGCCTCGTCGCCCAGCACGCCGGGCTGCAGCCTGGCCACGGCGTCCAGCAGGGCCATCGCCGCGATCTCGCCGCCTGAAAGCACGAAATCGCCGAGGCTGATCTGGTGGGTAATGCGCGAGTCGATGAAGCGCTGGTCGATGCCCTCGTAGCGCCCGCAGATCAGCACAGCCCCTTCGCTGGCCGACCAGCGCTCGACCGATTCGTGCCGCAGCGCCTCGCCGATAGGGGAAAACAGCACGACCGGCACTTCGCCGCCGGCACCACGCGCCGCGAGCGCCGCATCGAGACAGGCCGCCAGCGGCTCCGCCATCATCACCATGCCGGGGCCGCCTCCGAAGGGGCGGTCGTCCACGCGCTTGTAGTTGCCCTGCGCGAAATCGCGCGGATTCCACAGCACGACCTCGACCTGTCCCGATTCGTAGGCGCGACGCGTCACGCCGCTGGCCACGAAGGGCGCGAACATCTCGGGAAAGAGCGTGAGAACGTCGAAGCGCATGTCGCGCGGGGCGCCGGTCAGTAGTCCGGCTGCCAATCGACCGTGATGAGCCGCCCGGGCAGGTCGACCTTGTCGACGAAGGCGGAGACGAAGGGCACCATGCGCTCGATGGCCTTGCCCTCTTCCTCGGCGGCCAGCACCAGCGTGGTCTGCGGGCCGGTTGCGAGCAGCTCGCGCACCGTGCCGAGCACCACGCCTTCGCGGTTGACCACCGACAGGCCGATCAGGTCGACCCAGTAGTACTCATCGTCGCCAGCGGTAGGAAAGCTCGATCGCGGCACGAACACGCGCGCCCCGCGCAGCGCCTCGGCGGCGTTGCGGTCAGGCACGTCCGCGGACGTGGCGACGATGCAATCGGAATGTTCCTTGGCTTCGCGGATCGCGAGCCGGAAGGCTGTGCTCGCCGAGGCTCCGGGAGCCTGCAGGAACCAGCGCTTGGAAGAAAAAAGCGCCTCGGGTTGGGCGCTGTGGGGCAGGACCTTGAACCAGCCCTTGATGCCCCAGGCATCGGCGATGCGCCCCACTTCGATCGCATCCGCCGGCAATTCGGCGGCTTCGAGTGCAGGCAACATCGCCGTGCGGGCGGCTTAGGCTGCCGCCTTGGGAGCTGCCGAGGCAGCTTGCTTGATCAGGCGCAGAACGGTGGGCGAAGCTTGTGCGCCGACGCTCTTCCAGTACGCCAGACGGTCCTGGGCGATACGGATGCTTTCTTCGTTTTCCTTGGCGGTCGGGTTGTAGAAGCCCAGGCGCTCGATGAAACGGCCATCGCGGCGAACGCGCTTGTCCGACACGACGATGTTGAAGAACGGACGGCCTTTGGAGCCGCCGCGGGAGAGTCGAATGACGACCATGATTTATCCTTGGGTGGTCAGCAAGCCTAGTGGATGAAAAGAAGGCCTGCTCACAATGTTCTTCCAGCGTCGAGACACGCGACATGGCCACCCGGCCAGCGACACGCTGAAAAGCCCGCGATTATAGCCCGACAAGCGTTTTCCCCCAATTCCGGCCCTGCGCCAGCCGTTTCCATCCGCATGCCCCTTGCCATCCGCCCCAGCCGCGAAGAAGACATCGCAGCCATCACCGCCATCTATGCCCACCACGTGCTGCACGGCACGGGCACCTTCGAGACGGAGCCTCCTTCCCCTGCCGACATGACATCGCGCCGCGCCGACGTGCTGGCTAAAAACCTGCCGTACGTGGTCGCAGAGGAAGACGGAAAAGTGTTGGGTTTTGCCTACTGCAACTGGTTCAAGCCGCGCCCAGCCTACCGTTTCTCGGCCGAAGACTCGATCTACGTGTCGGAGTCAGCACGCGGCAAGGGTCTCGGCACCAAGCTGCTGGCAGCGCTGTCGCAGGCAGCCGAGGCGGCAGGCGTGCGCAAGCTGATCGCGGTGATCGGCGACTCGGCCAACGCAGGCTCCATCGGCGTGCATCGCAGCCAGGGCTTCACGCACGTCGGCGTGCTGAAGGACTGCGGCTGGAAGTTCGGCGAATGGCGTGACGTCGTATTGATGGAAAAGGTGCTCGGCGAAGGCAGCACCACCAGACCCGAATGAAAAACAAGACCTTCGCCGCCTGGCTCTCCCTCCTCGGAGGCCCGCTCGGGCTGCATCGCTTCTATCTGCGCGGCATGGGCGACTGGCTCGGTTGGCTGCTGCCCATTCCCACGGCACTGGGCGTCTACGGCATCGAGCGCGTGCGCATGTACGGCGTGGACGACGGCCTGAGTTGGGCGCTGATTCCCCTGCTGGGCTTCACCATCGCAGGCTGCGCGCTGATGGCCATCGTCTACGGCCTCATGACGCCCGAGAAGTGGAACGCCCGCTTCAACGCCAGCGCACCGGCCGACGCCGAACCCGGCCGCACCAACTGGTTCACCATCGGCGCCGTAGTGCTGGCCCTCTTCTTCGGCAGCACGATCCTGATGGCCAGCATCGTGTTCAGCTTCCAGCGGTACTTCGAGCACCAGATCGAAGAGGGGCGGAAGATCTCCCAGTAACTTCCTACGCCGGCCGCAACGCATTGCGCAACTCTTAGAATAAGAAAGAGTTACGCAATGATACATACACATCAGATCACCTTGCGCCCCCATGAGGACGCCCGAGGCTCCGTCACGGAGTTGTTTCGCGAATGCTGGAGTTCGGGGGACGAACCCTCTCCAGTTCAATGGAACCTGCTGCGTTCGGCCGGCAATGTGCTACGCGGCGTGCATGTGCACCTGACCCATTTCGACAACTTGGTCGTGCTGGAGGGCACCATGCATCTGGGCCTGTGCGACCTGCGAGCGGATTCACCCTCCTTCGGACGCGGCTCGCTGGTCGAACTGGACGGCAAGGAACCCAAGATGGTGGTGATTCCACCCGGCGTGGCACACGGCTTCTACTTCGACGCCCCCTGCCTCGCAATCTACGGGATGTCCCACTACTGGGACCCGGTATCCGACGAACTGGGCTGCCGCTGGGACGACCCTCGGCTAAACATCCCCTGGCCGGCAAGCTGCGTTTCGCCCGAGCTGTCCGCGCGCGACCGGAACGCAGACAGCCTCGATGCGCTGCTGCAGAAGATGGCTGCCGCCGAGGCCACATCATGATCCGCATCGGACTCGCAGGCTGCGGCCGCTGGGGCCGGCTGATCCTGCGCGACCTGCAGGCGCTCGGCTGCGAGGTAGTGGTCGCCGTGCCAAGCAACGAGGGGCGCCGCGCCGCGCTCGCCGCGGGGGCGACGCATGCAGTGGGCACCGTCGGCGAACTGCCCGAGTGCGACGCCTACGTGGTCGCGGTGCCAACGGTGTCCCACGGCGAGGTTGTGCTCGAACTGGCCGCGCGTGGCCGGCCTCTTTTCTGCGAAAAACCCCTGACGGCAAATGTCGACAGTGCTCGGCGCATCGTGGAGGCCGCCGGCGAGCGGGTGTTCGTGATGGACAAGTGGCGCTACCACCCTGGCGTACACCTGCTGCGCGACATTGCCCGCAGCCAGGAACTGGGCCCCGTGCAGGGCATCCACGCCACGCGGGTGCAATGGGGATGCCCGCACACCGACGTGGACCCTGCCTGGATCCTGATGCCACACGATCTGAGCATCGCGCTCGAGATCCTCGGAGACCTGCCCACGCCGAAGCTCGCGCACGCCGAGTCCGATGATCAGGGCCTCACCACGCTCAAGGCCTGGCTCGACGGTCCGGTGTGGATGCATTGCGAAGTCGGGGTACGTTCTCCGCAACACCGTCGTGTGATCGAACTGCGCTGCCGCGACGGCGTGGCCGTGCTGGGCGATGCCTACGACGAACACGTGGCTGTACTGCGTACGCGCGGACGATCGACCTCCCGGCCAGCACCCGAATGGGAGCGACGGCCTTTCGCGGCAAGCATGCCCCTGCTGGATGAGCTGGCCTGCTTTGTCGCGTGGGTCGCGGGTACGGGTCCGGCTCCGAAAAGCAGTGCCCAGGAGGGCTTGCGCATCGTGGAAGCCGTTGCGCAAATTCGCGCGTTGGCCGGGCTCGAGGAAGACCGCTGAATGCCCGCCTCGCCCGACTTCACCGTCCTGATACCGACCCACGCCCACGAAGACACGCTGCGCTATTCGGTGGCGAGCGTCCAATGGCAAACGCGACAGGACTTCGAGCTTTTCATCGTCGGAGACGGTGTAGGCGACCGCACTCGCGAAGTAGTGGCTGAACTGATGACCGCCGACGAGCGCATCCGCTTCTTCGATCGTCCCAAGGGCCAGCGCAATGGAGAACGCTCGCGCCACGAGGCGCTGCAACATGCGAGCGGACGCTTCGTGTGCTACCAGAGCGACGACGACCTGTGGATGCCCGAGCACCTGGAGACAATGGCCGGGCTGCTCGAGAAGCACGACCTCGCCCACACCATGCAGATCGAGGTGTCGCCCGACGGCTCGATCCACTCGTCGATCTTCGATGCCGCCGTCGACCCCCAGGCCATCCGGAAAATGGAGCAAAGGGAAGCCGGCTTCGGGCTCTGCACCGGCGGCCACAGGCTGGACGCCTATCACAGGCTCCCCGACGGCTGGATGCCCGCGCCGCCACACGTGGCGAGCGACTTGCATTTCTGGCTCCAGTTTCTGCGCCAGCCCTGGTGCAGATATGTTTCCCTCAAGTGGCCCGAAGTCCTGCACCTGTCGTCCGAAAGCCGTCGCGGCCTGGCCGTGACCCAGCGGGTCGATGAACTCGCACGCTGGTGGCATGAACTGCAAGCTCCCGAGCGGAGAGCGGCGGTTGTCCGGCAATGCCTGCAGCCCGTCCTGGACCGGCTGGCTGGCGCGCGCCCCGCAAGCGCAGCAGCACTCGCCTCTGCAATCGATGGGTTGAAGCGCGAAGTGAGCCGACCACGCAGGAATGGCGACACGTCGACCACGCTGCACGCATACGCCATGGGCGAGGCGATCCGATTCGGCACCGAAGCGCCGACGCTCCGGTATGCCCACTCCGGCCTCCTCGCTCCCGAGCCCTGGGGCTGCTGGAGCGGCCCTGGGCCGATTCAGCTGGTGCTGCCGCTGGCCGCCCCCGTAAAGCGGGACCTGGTGCTCCGCGTGGACGCGAACCTCCTGGTTGATCCAGCCACCAAGCCGCTGGGCGCCTTCGAGATCAGGGTCAACGGACAGGCCGTACTCCAGATCCATGACAGCCGGGGACGCGCGGAATACAGCACCCGGATTCCCGCTACCTTGTGTACCGGGCTCCAGGTCATGGTGATCGAGTTCATCCCGCTGATGCCCGCAAGCCCGAAGGAACTGGGTCTCAGCAGCGACGCCCGAACTCTGGGCGTCGGCTTGCGCAGTCTTTCGATCGACGAGGAGCAGCCAGCGCAACCGCGGCGCTGGGGCCGGGGCTGACGGGCACGACGACCTGAATCGACGCCGTCTGCCACGACACGCTTCGCGTGTGCCGGTCTTCCTGCTGACGATCGCGCATCCTTCCCCGATCGCTCCTCATGGGAGAAAAGCCGTCAGAAGATCTGCCAGCTAACCCAATAAGCAATCGCCGCCACGAACGCCGAAGCCGGAATCGTGAAGATCCAGGCCCAGACGATGTTCCCCGCCACGCCCCAGCGCACCGCGCTCGCGCGCTGCGCGGAGCCGACGCCGACGATGGCGCCGGTGATGGTGTGCGTGGTCGACACCGGAATGCCCAGCGCGGTGGCCAGGAACAGCGTCAGCGCGCCGCCCGTCTCGGCGCAGAAGCCGCCCACGGGCTTGAGCTTGGTGATCTTCTGGCCCATCGTCTTCACGATGCGCCAGCCGCCGAACATGGTGCCCAGCGCGATCGCGGCGTAGCAGCTCACGATGACCCAGTTCGGGGGCGTCGCGTCGCTGGAGGAGGCGTACCCCGTCGCGATCAGCAGCATCCAGATGATGCCGATGGTCTTCTGCGCGTCGTTGCCGCCGTGGCCCAGGCTGTAGGCGCCCGCCGAGACCAGCTGCAGCCGGCGGAACCAGCGGTCCACGCGCGAGGGCGTGGCGCGGCGGAAGCCCCAGGCCACCAGGACCATCATCAGCGATCCGAGCAGGAAGCCCAGCACCGGCGAGACGAAGATGAAGGCCACCGTCTTCCAGATGCCCGAGGCCACGAGCCCGCTGGTGCCGGTCTTGGCGATCACTGCGCCCACGATGCCGCCGATCAGCGCGTGCGACGAACTGCTCGGGATGCCGTAGTACCAGGTCACGAGGTTCCAGCTGATGGCGCCCACGAGAGCGCCGAACACCACGTGCACGTCGACCACCCCGGGCTGGGCGATGCCCTTGCCCACCGTGGCGGCCACGCTCAGATGAAAGATGAAGATCGCGATCAGGTTGAAGAAGGCCGCGAAGACCACGGCCTGCCCCGGCCTGAGAACCCCGGTGGACACCACCGTCGCGATCGAATTGGCGGCGTCGTGGAATCCGTTCATGAAGTCGAACAGGATCGCCAGAGCGACCAGCACCACAACCACCCAGAGGGCGACCTGAACCGTTGCCATCGGTCGCTGCCCGCTTACGAATTCTCGAGGACGATGCCCTCGATCACGTTGGCCACGTCCTCGCACTTGTCGGTGATCGTCTCGAGCAGCTCGTAGATCGCCTTGAGCTTGATCACCTCGCGCACATCGGGCTCCTCGCGGAACAGCTTGCTCATGGCGCTGCGCATCACGCGGTCGGCGTCGGACTCGAGGCGGTCGATTTCCTCGCAGGTCTTCAGCGTGGCCTCGGCCACGGCCGGGTCGGCGATGCGGCCCAGGAACTTGACGGCGTCCTTCAGGCGGTCGCAGCACTTCACGCTCAGCGAGGTGAGGCGCACGATCTCGTCGGTCATGTGGCGCACGTCGTACAGCGCCATGGTCTCGGCCGAGTCCTGGATCAGGTCGGCCACGTCATCCATCGTGTTGATGAGCTTGTGGATCTGCTCGCGGTCGATGGGGGTGATGAAGGTCTTGTGGATCAGCCGGTTGACGTCGTGCGTCACGCGGTCGGCAGCGCGCTCGGCGTTGTCGACGTCGCGGTTGTACTGCTCGCGCAGGTGCACGTCGCTGTAATTGGTCACCAGTTGCTCGAACGCCCGCGCCGCCTCGACGATGCGCTCGGCGTGCTGGTTGAACATCTCAAAAAAATTCCCCTCGCGGGGCAGCAGCTTGCCGAACATGTGGCGCTCTCCTGGGATCTCGGAACTTGCCTGCCACATCCGCGTGACAGGGTGATGAAAAACCGTGCAAGTGTAATGGGAGGGCGAAGCCGGGCCGGCGGGCCGGGCTCCCGCCCCGCCGCCGGTCAGCCGCGGATGCGTTCGATGACCTGGCCTGAAACCCGCGCCAGCGCCGCGCGCGGCACCTTGTCGGGAGCGATCTCGGCCAGCGGCTTGAGCACGAAGGCCCGCTCCCGCATGCGAGGGTGCGGCAGGCTCAGCTTGGGCGTGTCCTTGACCGTATTGCCGTGCATCAGCAGGTCGAGGTCGAGCGTGCGCGGTGCATTGGGAAAAGGCCGCTCGCGCCCGGCCTGGTCCTCGAGCAGCTGCAGCTCGGAAAGAAAAGCCTCCGCAGTCAGGCCGGTCCGCACCGCCACGACGGCATTGATGTAGTCGGGCCCCGAAGATTCGACGGGCGCGCTGCGGTAGAGCGACGAACGCGCGGTGACTACGGTTCGCTCGATGGTGTCGATGGCGTCCATGGCCGCCTTCACCGCCGCCTGGGCGTCGCCCAGGTTGGCGCCGATGGCGACGAAGGCCTGCACGGTCGGGTAGTCCTCCTTCGAACGGCGCATGGCCTGGCCGCCTCCGGAAGGCCGGGCCTGGGCCCGCTTCGCGGGTGCCGCGCGCTTGCCTGTCGGAGCGGGCCGCGGGCCGCTCTTCCTGCCGTCGCCCTTGGGCCGATCAGGCTTGTTCATGCGTCTGCGGCGCTCCCGCCGCCCTCACCACCGCCTCCTGGACGCGGCTTGCGGCGGCGCCGGCGCTTGCGCGGCGCCATGGCTTCGCCGTCTGGCGGCACGGCCAGGGTCTCGACCTCGACATCGTCGTTCCGGCCCGGATCCGCGGCGCGGCGCCCTGCCGGCTCCCCATGGGGCTTCGGCTGCTTCGGCGACTGGGGCGTCTCGCGCACCCGCACGCGCTGGCGCACCTTCTGCTCCTCGCGCACCTGCTCCAGCAGGTCGGTACGGCGGGCGTCGTCGGAGGTGCTGAACTCCTGCCACCACTCGGCGATGGCCTCGCCCACCTCGCCCACGTCGGCGCGCAGGCGCATGAAGTCGAAGGCCGCGCGGAAACGCGCCTGCTCGACCAGGCTGTAGGGCGTGGAGCCGGTGCGCTTGTCGAAGCGCGGCTGCATCATCCAGATCTCGCGCATGTCGGCGGCCAGCTTGCCGCGGCCCGACACGTCGCCGATGCGGGCGTTGAACACGTCGTCGATGGCATCCTGCAGCGCCGGGAACGGCGGCTGCGGGCGCTGGCCGTTGCGGCCTTCCTGGCGCTGGGCCCAGCCGTCGCGCACGTCGGCCCACAGCACGCAGGCCAGCAGGAAGCTGGGCGCCACGGGCTTGCCCTCGCTCACGCGGCGGTCGGTGTCCTGCAGGGCGGCCTTCACGAAAGGCTGGTCGGCGCGCTCCACCACCACGTCGAGCAGCGGATAGATGCCGCGGGCGAGGCCGAGCTTCTTCAGCTGCTCGACCGTCGCGATGGCGTGGCCGGTCTGCAGCAGCTTGAGCATCTCGTCGAACAGGCGGCTCTGCGGCACGTCGGCCAGCAGCTTGGTCGACTCGACCAGCGGAGCGGCCGTCTTTGCCTCGAGCTTGAAGCCCAGCGCAGCGAGCTTGGCCGAGAAGCGGATGGCCCGGATGATGCGCACCGGGTCTTCGCGGTAGCGCGTGGCCGGGTCGCCGATCATGCGCAGCGTGAGCTTCTGGGCGTCCTTGATGCCGTTGTGATAGTCCACGACGACCTGGTTGGCCGGGTCGTAGTACATGGCGTTCACGGTGAAGTCGCGACGGGCGGCGTCTTCCTCCTGCGGGCCCCAGACGTTGTCGCGCAGCACGCGGCCGCTGGCGTCCACCGCGTGCTTCATGCTCGCGAGTTCGCCCTTGCTGGTGCGCTCGTTGCCCGCCACCTGCTCAGCCGCGGCGTTGTCCATGTAGGCGCGGAAGGTCGAGACCTCGATCACCTCGTGCTCGCGCCCGCGGCCGTACACCACGTGCACGATGCGGAAGCGCCGCCCGATGATGAAGGCGCGGCGGAACAGCGACTTCACCTGCTCCGGCGTGGCGTTGGTGGCCACGTCGAAGTCCTTGGGGCGCAGGCCCAGCAACAGGTCGCGCACCGCGCCGCCCACCACGTAGGCCTCGTAGCCGGCCTGCTGCAGCGTGGTGACCACGTTCTTCGCACGTTCGTCGACCAGGGCCGGATCGATCCCGTGGACTTCGGCCGGCACCTCCTGGCGCTTGCCGAAGCGGCTCTTGCCCTGCGTGCCGCCGGCACCCTTGCCGAGCAGCTTGTCGATGAATTTCTTGATCATTGTTGGTTGGAAGCCTTGTTCGCTCTTTTATTCGTTCTCGAGCATGGAGCGGATCAGCGGAATGGTGATCGCGCGTTGCGTCTGCAGGGCGTAGCCGTCGAGCTGCGTGAGCAGCTCCATCAGGCTGCCGAGGTCGCGGCTGAAGCGGTGCAGCATGTAGTCGAGCACGTCGTCCGACAGCATCACGCCGCGCGCGTCGGCCGCCTGGCGCAGCACCGCGCGGCGTTCGCTTTCGCTGAGCACCTGCATGTGGAACACGTGGCCCCAGCCGAGGCGGGTGCGCAGGTCCTCGCGCAGCGGCAGGTCGGCCGGCGGCAATGCGCCGGCGGCGACCACGCCGCGCTGCAGCGTCTGGGCGTTGACGAACCAGTTGAAGGCCGCGTGCTGCTGCACGGCGGTGTAGAGGTGCACGTCGTCGAGCAGGACGGCGCCCCAGCGCTCGTCGAACTCGGGGGGCTCCAGCAGGCCGGCGTGCAGCCAGCCCACGCTGGCGCCCTGCTCGCCCAGTGCGACGCGCACCGATTCGAGCAGATGGGTCTTGCCGCTGCCGCCGTCGCCCCACAGGTAGGTGGGCACCGGCGAGTGCAGCGCGGGGCTGCCGGCACTGCCCACCCACACTTGCAGGTGGCGCAGCGCCGCCTCGTTGGGGCCGGCAAAAAAGGCGTCGAAGCTGGGGCCCGTCGCAATGCCGATATCGAGCGCGAGCTGTTTCATCCCGGGAAGGTTCATGGAGGGGGCCGCGAGGGCCCTTAAAATCATCAGGAATTCTATCGGCCCGGCCACCATGGTTACCGGCGCCCCTTCCGCCCCCACTCTTTGCGTCCCTCCCGACCTCGACCACCCATGACTTCCTCCACGCCCACCCCGCTCAGCTACAAGGACGCCGGTGTCGACATCGATGCAGGCGACGCCCTGGTCGACCGCATCAAGCCGCTGGCCAAGAAGACCCTGCGCGAAGGCGTGCTGGCCGGCATCGGCGGCTTCGGCGCGCTGTTCGAGGTGCCAAAGCGCTACAAGGAACCTGTGCTGGTCAGCGGCACCGACGGCGTGGGCACCAAGCTCAAGCTGGCCTTCGAATGGAACATGCACGACACGGTCGGCATCGACCTGGTGGCCATGAGCGTCAACGACGTGCTGGTGCAGGGCGCCGAGCCCCTCTTCTTCCTCGACTACTTCGCCTGCGGCAAGCTCGACGTGGACACCGCCGCGGCGGTCGTCGGCGGCATCGCCCGCGGCTGCGAGCTCTCGGGCTGCGCGCTGATCGGCGGCGAAACCGCCGAAATGCCCGGCATGTACCCGGCCGGCGAATACGACCTGGCGGGCTTCGCGGTCGGCGCGGTCGAGAAATCGAAGATCCTCACGGGCCAGAACGTCAAGCCCGGCGACGTGGTGCTGGGCCTGGCCTCGGCCGGCGTGCATTCCAACGGCTTCAGCCTGGTGCGCAAGGTGATCGAGCGCGCAGGCTCCGGCCTGCCCGCCACCCTCGACGGCAAGCCCTTCCGCGAAGCCGTGATGGAGCCCACCCACCTCTATGTGAAGCCGGTGCTCGAGGCGCTGGGCAAGCACCCGATCAAGGCGCTGGCCCACATCACCGGCGGTGGCCTGCTGGAAAACATCCCGCGCGTGCTGCCCGAAGGCACCGCCGCCCACCTCAAGAAGGGCAGCTGGCCGCAGACCGAGCTGTTCGCCTGGCTGCAGAAGGTGGCCGGCATCGACGACATCGAGATGAACCGCACCTTCAACAACGGCATCGGCATGGTGGTCGTCATCGACGCCGCCGAAGCCACGGCCTGCGCCGCCACGCTGCGTGCCGCCGGTGAAACGGTGCACGAGATCGGCGTGATCGCCGAGCGCGGCGAAGGCGCGGCCGTGGTCGTCGGCTGAACGCCGGCGGCTCCGTCCACAAGCACCGACGAACCGAGCACGCGACGCACCGGATGGCCAACAAGCCGCAGCCCGCCACCACAGCCGCTTCGACGGCCCCTGCCATCCGCCCCGCGGCCTCGCGCGGCGTGACCATCGCCAGCTATCTGCTGATGCTGGCAACCCTGCTGCTGGTGATGTGGGAGCACCTGCTGCCGGGCCTGCTGTGCGTGTGCATCGGCTTCCTCGTCACGCGCTGGTTCTCGCGCCTGCTGGCTTCAGGGTTCCAGCGCATTCCTGCACTGGCCAAACGGCCCGGAAGCGCCGACGGCTGGGCCGGCGTGCTGGCCGTCACCCTGGTGCTGCTGGCCCCCATCGCCCTGGTCACGCTGGGGCTGTCGCAGGCCCGCGAATACATCGTCGACGCGCCCGACCAGTACCGCGAACTGCTCGACTACACGGCGCGCACCGTGCTGGAGCTGCGCTCCAAGCTGCCGGTCGAGATCGCTGTCTACCTGCCCGAGGGCGCGGCCGAGGTGCAGCGCGTGATCGCCAACTACCTGCGCGCGCAGGCCGGCTCGCTGGCCGTGGCCGGACGCGCCTGGCTGCACGGCATCCTCTTTTCGTACGTGGGCCTGATCGTCGGCGGCCTGGCCGCCGTGGCGCATGCGCCGGTGCGGCGCCTGCCGCTGGCCGAACAGCTGCACCAGCGCGTGCAGACCTTCGGCGAGGCCTTCGGCCAGATCGTCGCGGCCCAGTTCTGGATCGCGGCCTTCAACACGCTGCTGACGGCCATCTTCCTGCTCTTCGTCATGCCGCTGTGGGACGCGCACCTGCCCTACACGCCGGCGCTCATCACCCTCACCTTCCTCGCGGGGCTGGTGCCCATCGTGGGCAACCTGGTCTGCAACTCGGTGATCACGCTGGTGGGGCTGTCGGTATCGCCGGTCACGGCTGCCGCCTGCCTGATCTTCCTGATCGTGATCCACAAGGCCGAGTACGTCATCAACGCCAAGGTGGTGGGCGCGCGCACGCAGATGAGCGTGTGGGAGCTGCTTGCCGTGATGTTCGTGGCCGAGGCGGTGTTCGGGCCGGCCGGGCTGGTGGCGGCGCCGCTGTACTACGCGTACCTGAAGAAAGAGCTGCAGGCGGCTCGGCTGGTCTGACGGGGCCTTTGCCGCCCCTCGAGGTCCGAATCTGATCGATTCCGGTCCGGCCGTGAGCGGACCGACGGCTGGCAGGCCAGAAGAATAGGCGGCATCATCCACTCCGCCCTCGCCCGCGAGCCCCGCCATGAAAACCTGTCTGATTGTGATCGACGCCCAGGAGTCGTTCCGCCAGCGCGCCTACTGGAACGAAAGCCAGGCGGCCCCGTACTTCGCCGCGCAGAACGCGCTGATCGAAGGCTGCGCCGCCGCCGGCCTGCCGATCGTGCGGGTCTTCCACACCGACGAGCCCTCCGACGCCAGCAACCCCTTCGCGGTCGAATCGGGCCATGTGCGCCCCATCGGCGGCATTGCCGCCTTCGACGCGGCCGCCACCTTCACCAAGCACCGCCACAGCGCGCTGGTCAACAGCGGGCTGGACGTGTGGCTCACGCAGAACGGCATCGGCCGGCTGATCGTGAGCGGCATCCGCACCGAGCAGTGCTGCGAGACCACCACCCGCCATGCCTCCGACCTGGGCTGGGAGGTCGACTACGTCACCGACGCCACCCTCACCTTCGACATGAAGCACCCCGACGGCAGCCCGCTCGCGGCCGCCGACATCAAGGCGCGCACCGCCGCCGTGCTGCATGGCCGCTTCGCCACCGTCTGCACCGTGGCGCAGGCGCTCGAACGGGCCGTGGCGTGAACGACATGCCCCTGCGCGTACTCATCCTCGCCTTCGACGGTGTCGAGGCACTGGATTTCGCAGGCCCCTTCGAGGTGTTCACCACCGCGAGCCGGGTCAGCCAGCGGATGCGGCCGGGCACGGCGGCGCCGTTCGATGTCGCCTCGGTGGCCCATGCGCAGCGCGGCCAGCCCGTGCAGGCGCGCGCCGGCCTGCAGTTGCTGGCCAACCACACGCTGGCCGACAGCCCGGCGGCCGACGTGCTGATCGTCCCCGGCGGCGTGGTCGACGCGCCGATGGCCAGCCCCGACACGCTGCGCTGGATGGCCGATCAGGCTGCCCGCGCGAAGATCGTCGCCTCGGTCTGCACCGGCGCCTTCCTGCTTGCCGAAAGCGGCGTGGTGTCGAACGACTCTGTCACCACCCACTGGGAAGACATCGCCGAGCTGCGCGAACGCTTCCCCTCGCTCGACGTGCGCGAGGGCGTGCGCTGGGTGGACAACGGCCGCATCGTCAGCTCCGCGGGCATCAGCGCCGGCATCGACATGAGCCTGCACCTCGTCGAGCGGCTGGCCGGGCGCGAGCTGGCCGAGCGCACCGCGCGCCAGATGGACTACGAATGGAACCGCAACCCCAGCCAGCCCTCATCCGCGTAGTCTTCGTCCTTCTGCCCGGCAGCCTCGTGCTCGACTGGGCCGGCCCGGCCGAGGCGTTGCGCATCGCCAACCAGCGGCTGCGCGCCATGGGCCAGCCCGAGCGCTTCGCCATCGAGTTCGCCAGCCCCCGGCCGACGGCCTTGGGCTCGGTGGGCGTGGCGCTGGCCGGGCTCTCGCCGCTGCCGACCACATGGGACGGTCCCGGCTGGGTCGTGCTGGTCGGCCTGCCCGGCGACGCCATCGCCATCGACAACACCGAGACGCAGGACCTGCTGCACTGGCTGCGCGGCCTGCGCTTCGAGCGCGACCGGCTGGAGCTGGTGACGGTCTGCGCCGGCGCCGTGCTGGCCGCGCACGCCGGGGCGCTGGCGGGACGGCGCGCCACCACGCATCACCATCACCTGGGCGAACTGCGCGAGGTGGAGCCGCGCTGCGACGTGGTGAGCAACCGCGTGTTCGTGATCGATCCGCCGCTCTACAGCAGCGCGGGCGTGACCACCGGCGTGGACCTGATCCTTCACCGCATCGCCGGGCTGTGCGGCGAAGCGCTCGCGGCGCAGGTCGCGCAGACCATGGTGGTGGCGCTCCGCCGCGGCCCGCACGACCCGGAGCTGTCGCCCTTCCTCGCCTACCGCAACCATCTGCATGCCGCGCTGCATCGCGTGCAGGACGCCGTCAGCGAGCAGCCGCAGGCCGACTGGAGCGTACCGCGCATGGCCGAGGTGGCGCACACCTCGGCGCGACATCTGACGCGGCTCTTCGTCGAGCACGCGGGCGTGGCGCCGCTGGCCTACCTGAGGCGGCTGCGGCTCGCGACGGCGCAACTGGCGCTGGCCTCGGGCGCGAGCGTCACGCGGGCGGCGGAGCAATCGGGCTTCGGCTCCGACACGCAGCTGCGCCGCGCATGGCACCAATTCGGGCTGCCGGGATCGCCTTCGGAAGCGGGATCGTCTTCCCGCGCCTGACGCCGCTCAGTGCCAGACGCCCGTGGGCGTTGGCCCCGGCACGCGCAGCAGCCTGTCGTCGCCGACCTCCAGCAGCCGGTTGGCCGCATAGCTATTCTGCGAATCGGGCTCGAGCGCCGCGCTGACCAGCGGCGACAGCGGCTGCGCCAGCGACACGTAGAAGCTGCCCGGCTGCACCACCGCGCGGCCATGGCGCAGCCGCACCCGGAAGCTGCGGATGGCCTCGCCGTCCTCGATGGCGCCGCGCGCATCCTGCCGCTGGCCATCGGTCTGCGAGAGGATTTCGTAGCGCTCCACCGACCACGGCGCCGCGCTGTCGATGCGCTCCACGCGCACGCCCAGCATCTGCAGCCGCTGCACGGCCACGGTCTCGCTGGCCGCGAGCAGATAGCCGCAGGGGCGCGGCCGCGCATTGACGATCTTCAGCGGCTCGGCGGCGCGCCAGTCGACGTCGACCGCCTTGTCCTCGCCGGTCTTCGCATCGAGGAAATCGAGCCGCTGCCGCGTCGGCGTCTGCCAGGCCTCGACCACCAGCTCGCCACGGCAGGCATCGGCCTTGGCGCGCTGGCCGGCCTGCGCGGTGAGCTGCATCAGCGCCGGGCCCTGCTTCGCCGCCGTCTCGATGACCGTGGTGGCCGCCAGCACCTGCGTGTGCACGCGACGCGCGAAGTGCGCGCGCCCGAGCCCCACGCCGCGCACCTCGAGCAGCAGGCTCACGGCCTGGTGCAGCGCGCTCACGTTGCGGCCGGTGTCGGGCTGCACGCCGCCCATCGACACGGTGCGGTCGTCCGCCTTGCCGCCGGAGGTGGTGTGGTACTTGAAGCCCTGCAATCCGGCCTGCGCGAAGGCGGCCTGGATGGCATCGACGTAGTCGCGCTGCGCGCTGGTGGCGATGGCGGCGTCGAGATTGCCCACGGTGGCGGGCTGCAGCAGGCCGTCGTACTTCATGACGGCGCCGAACTTGTCGATCCAGCGGCCGCCGACGGTGAACTCGTGCAGGTCGAGCACCACCTGCGGCGCGTAGCGCAGGGTGGCCGCCGCGATCACGCGCGCCTCGGGCGTGCGCAGCAGCAGGTGGTCGCGATTGACGTCGATGCCGTTGGCGGTGACGCGGGTGAAGCGCTCGGCGCCGTCGGGGTTGCCGCGCGGCACCAGCACGAGGTTGACCTTCTTCAGCAGCGCCGAGCCCGGTTCGGTCGCGAACTGCTGCGCGAGCGCCAGCACCGCCTCACCGCCCGCCGGTTCGTTGCCGTGCTGCTGGCCGATCACCATCACGGTCGGCCGGGCCGGATCGATGCGCCCCTGCTCCGCCAGCACCACCAGCGGCATCTCGCGCCCCTGCTGCGACTGGCCCAGGCGCTCGATGCGCACGTTCGGCGACTGGCGCGCCAACTCGTCCAGGAAGGCGAGCACTTCGGCATGCGAGGGAAAGTCGGTGCGCCCGGCGCGAAAGCCCGGCGTGGCGTAGCTCACCGGCGGATCGGGAAAGCGTGCAGCAATAACGGGCGGTTCGACCCATGCCTTGGAGGGATCGAATTGCGCCTGCGCCGGAACGGCCGACAGCAGGACGAGGCCGGAGGCGCACAGGCGCTGGAGGGAGGGGGAACGCAGCATGGCTGCGCATTCTGCTCCCGCGCGGCCCTCGGATGCTTCAGATGCCGTTCAGCTCGCCGGCTGGGTACAGGCCCTGGCGCGCGCAAGCAGCAGCGCGCGCTCGCGGGTGTTGCGCGTGAGCGTCGCGGCGCGGTCGAACTCCCTGCGCGCCTCGTCGCGCCGGCCCAGCTTGAAGAGCAGGTCGCCGCGCACGGTCGGCAGCAGGTGATAGCTCTTGAGCGAGGGCTCGTCCAGCAGTGCATCGACCACCTCCAGCCCGGCCGCCGGACCGAAGGCCATCGACAGCGCCACCGCGCGGTTGAGCTCGACGATGGGCGACGGCGTGAGCTCGGCCAGCGCGTCGTACAGCGCGGCGATGCGGCCCCAGTCGGTTTCGTCGGCGGTGCGTGCCCGGCCGTGGCAGGCGGCAATGGCGGCCTGCAGCGCGTAGGGGCCGAGCGCGCCGCCCAGCGACTCGGCACGCGCGAGCGCGGCGAGGCCGCGGCGGATGAGCATCTGGTCCCAGCGCGCGCGGTTCTGCTCCAGCAGCAGCACCGGCTCGCCCGAGGGCCCCATGCGGGCGGCCGTGCGCGAGGCCTGGATTTCCATCAGCGCCACCAGCCCGTGCACTTCCGATTCCTTCGGCACCAGCTCGGCCACGATGCGGCCCAGGCGCAGCGCCTCCTCGCAGAGCGTGGGACGCATCCAGTCGTCGCCGGCGGTGGCCGAGTAGCCTTCGTTGAAGACCAGGTAGATCACCTCCAGCACCGAGGCGAGCCGCGCTTCGAGCTCGTGCCGGCGCGGCACCTCGAAGGGCACGCGCGCCTCGGCCAGGGTGCGCTTGGCGCGCACGATGCGCTGCGCCACCGTGGCCTCGGGCACGAGGAAGGCGCGCGCGATCTCGTCTGTGGTCAGGCCGCCCATCACCCGCAGCGTGAGCGCCACGCGGGCCTCGGTCGACAGCACGGGATGGCAGGCGGTGAACACCAGGCGCAGCAGGTCGTCGCCGATGTCGTCGTCGAGCGCGGCATCGACCGCCTCGGCGAAATCGTCCTGCGCCATCTCGTGCTGCGCGTCGATTTCGCGGCCGATCTCGCCGGCCTTGTGCTCGGCCAGTTGCAGGTGGCGCAGGCGGTCGAGCGCGCGGCGCTTGGCCACGGCCGTGAGCCAGGCGGCGGGGTTGTCGGGCACGCCGGAATCGCTCCATTGCTCGAGGGCCGAGACCAGCGCGTCCTGGGCCAGCTCCTCGGCCAGGCCCACGTCGCGCACCATGCGCGCGACGGTGGCGATGATCTTCGCGGACTCGATGCGCCACACCGCCTCGATGGTGCGGTGGATGGCGGCGGTGTCCGCGCGGCCCTCGCCGTGGCTCATGCGTCCGTCTTCTTCACCGTCTGCATCGAGGTGAATTCGCCGGCCACCGCCTGCACGTCGGCCGGGAAGTCGTCCATCTCCTGGATCTGGCGC
This sequence comes from Variovorax sp. YR750, assembly GCF_900109805.1. NCBI lineage: Bacteria > Pseudomonadati > Pseudomonadota > Betaproteobacteria > Burkholderiales > Comamonadaceae > Variovorax > Variovorax sp. YR750. The sequence goes on along the minus strand of NZ_FOBJ01000005.1, from coordinate 58,646 downwards.
ACCTCGATGACCTCGTTGTCGCCGCCGGGGCAGCGGCTGGCCCATTCGATGGCGGCGGCGCGCGAGGGCACGTCGATGATCCAGAAGCCGCCCAGCACCTCCTTGGCCTCGGCGAAGGGGCCGTCGACGACCTTGGGCTTGCGGCCCTTGAAGCTCACGCGCGCCCCCATGGAGGGCGGGTGCAGGCCGTCGCAGCTGATCAGCACGCCGGCTTTCTGCAGCGACTCGTTGTAGGCCATCATGGCCGACACCGCCTCGACGTCGTCGGGGATGGTGCCGGGCGCGGCTGTTTCGTAGCCGTGGGGAATCATCAGCAGCATGAATCGCATGGCAGTTCTCCTTGGGTTCGGTTGTGCTGGCCGCGGCTCAGCCGGCGGCCTTGGTGCGGGCCTCGGTCTCGGCGCGCAGGCGGTCTTCCTGGGCGAGCAGCTCGGGGGTCATGGAGTCGCCGAAGTCGGCAGCCTCGAACACCTGGCGGATCTCGATCTCGCCTTCCTGGAAAGGGCTGCGCTTGATCCACTCGATGGCCTCCTCCTTCGACTTGCACTGGAACAGCCAGAAGCCGGCCAGCAGTTCCTTGGTCTCGGAGAAGGGGCCGTCGATGACGGTGCGCCTGGTGGGGCCCTCGCAGCGCACGCGCACCCCCTTCGAGCTGGGGTGCAGGCCCTCGCCCGCCAGCAGCACGCCGGCCTTGACCAGTTCCTCGTTGAACTTGCCCATGGCGGTGAGGATTTCGGTGTTGGGCATCACGCCGGCTTCGGAATCGGCGTTGGCCTTGACCAGAATCATGAATCGCATGTCGTTTCTCCTGAAGGTTGATGGTGGTGAAGCGGCTTCGGAATCTGCCTGCTCCTGTTCACACGTCGGACGAGCGCAAGCCGGATCGACACGGCTGCGTCGATCTATTTGTAATTTTGTGTTTCAGAAATTCGACCCGGCCACGGCATTCACGGCAGGTAGCCGCAGAAGCGCAGCACATGGCCGTCGGGTTCGCGGATCGCGAATTCGCGCAGCCCCCAGGGCTGGGAAATGGGCGGCTCGATGATCGTCACGCCGCGCTTCACGTAGGCGGCGTGCAGGCCGTCGATGTCCTTGCCCACGTGGATCACGATCTCGCCGCGCCAGGGCTTGGCCTCGCGCGCGTTGCACTGCCACAACCGCAGGTAGACCGGGTCGCCGTAGCTGCGGTCGCCCTTCTTCACCCGGGCATAGCTGGGCGGCTCGCCGGCGATGAAGTCGAGCTCGAAGCCCAGCACGTCGCGAAACCACCGCGCGGCGCGCGTGACGTCCGACACCGGCAGCACCGGCTGCACGCCGTGGAATTCATGCAGGGTGCCCAGGTCGGGCGCCGGGCTCACGCCGGCCCGGGTGTTCATTTCATTCAGCTGGCCATGCGGCGCAGCGTGGCGACGCGCTCGGCGATCGCGTCGAGGTCGAGCGCGTCCTCGGCCTTCGCGAGGTAGGTTTCGAGATCGCGCACCGCCTGGGCCGTGTTGCCCTGCTCCGCATGCGCGACGCCGCGGTCGCGGTACTCGCCCCAGGCGCTGGGCAGCAGGGCAATCAGGCGGTCCTGCACGGCGATGACGCGCTGCCAGTCTTCCTGCGCGTGATGCACCTCCTTCAGGTTGCGCAGCATGCGGGCGATGATCTCGCGCGAACTGGCGGGCTGCAGGTACAGGCCCAGCGGCACGTCGAAGTCGCCCACCAGCCCGTTGCCGCGCTTGTAGGGCTCGAGCCGCTCGCTCAGTTCCTCGCGCGACAGCGACTTGCCGGTGAACGGGTCGATCACCACCTGCCCCTTGGGCAGCGTCACCTTGAGCATGAAGTGCCCCGGAAACCCGATGCCGCGCGCCTGCAGGCCCAGGCCCTGCGCCAGCTCCATCCACAGCACGGCCAGCGAGATCGGAATGCCGCGGCGGGTGCGCAGCACGGCGTTCAGGTAGCTGTTGTCGGGGTCGTAGTAGTCGTTGACGTTGCCGCCGAAGTTCAGGTCGTTGAAGAAGAACTGGTTCAGGGCGCGCAGCCGGGCCAGGGGCGCCGCGTCGGCGGGCAGGCGGCGCTTGAGGCGGGCCAGGAGCTGGTCGACGTCACCCAGCACCTGCTGCACGTCGAGGTCGGGGTATTCGTCCTGGGCCAGGCTGGCGGCGGCCTCGAGCAGCGGAAACTGGTCGTCGCTGCGGACCAGCGATTCGAAATACTCCAGGGCGGTTGGAACCTGAAAGCTGAACGTCATGTGGCTTTGTAGAGGAGCATTCAGGGAGCGTCAAGGCAGGGCACACGCGTATTGCGCGAGCGCCGCCACCGCCCCGGCGCGAGCTTTCAGCGGCGGACGAAGCTGCGCAGCCGAACGCCGACCGCCGCCAGTACGCCGAAGTAGAGCAGCGCCGAGCCGGCGACCAGCGCGGCCAGCAGGCCGATGCGCAGCAGGCGCTGCTCGCGCAGGGCGACCCAGTCGAAATGCGCCGAGCCCCACACCAGCAGGCCCGCGAGCACCGCCGTGCCGGCGATCACCTGCAGAGCGAACCTGCCCCACCCCGGCTCGGGCTTGTAGCTGCCGCGTCGGATCAGCCCGACCAGCAGCCACGCCGCGTTGACCAGCGCGCCGATGGCGATGGTCAGCGTGAGCGCCGCGTGCTGCAGCACCGGCACCAGGAACACGTTGAGGATCTGCGTCAGCACCAGCACGCCCACGGCGATCAGCATCGGCGTGCGGGTGTCGTGCTTGGCGTAGTAGCCCGGCGCGAGCACCTTCACGGCCACGATGCCGACGAGGCCGACGCCGTAGCCCATCAGCGCCACGGTGGTCCGGCCCACGTCCTCGCCGCTGTAGGCGCCGTTGTGGAAGAGCACCGCCACCAGCGGCTTCGCGAACAGCAGCAAGGCGATGGCGCAGGGTGCCGACAGCAGCACCACGAGGCGCAGGCCCCAGTCGAGCAGCGAGGAATAGCGCGCGTCGTCCTTGGCGGCGCGGGCGCCGGCCAGTTGCGGCATCAGCACCACGCCCAGCGCCACGCCGAGCATGGCGGTCGGGAACTCCATCAGCCGGTCGGCATTGGTGATCCAGGTCACGCTGCCCACCGCGAGATGCGAGGCGATCTGCGTGTTGATGAGCAGCGAGATCTGCGCCACGCTCACGCCCAGCAGCGCCGGCAGCATCAGCTTGAGCACCTTGCGCGTGTTCGGGTCGGTCCAGGCGGTGCGCAGCGCCCGCAGGCTCAGGCCCAGGCGCGGCAGCAGCCCCAGCTTGCGCAGGGCGGGAAACTGCAGGGCCAGCTGCAGCACGCCGCCGGCCATGACGCCCACGCACTGCGCGTAGATCGGTTCGATGCCCCAGTGCCGGAAAAGCGGCGCCCCGACCAGGATCGACAGGATCAGCGCCACGTTGAGCAGCACCGGCGACGCCGCCGGCACCGCGAACTTGCGCCAGGTGTTGAGGATGCCGCCCGCCAGCGCCACCAGCGACATGAAGCCGATGTACGGGAACATCCAGCGCGTCATGACCACCGCCGCGTCGAAGCCGGGCAGCCCGCTGGCCATGGCCCAGACCAGCAGCGGCGCGCCGGCCACGCCGGCCACGCAGACGATCACCAGCGTCCAGGTCAGCAGCGTGGCGACGTGGTCGATGAGCTGCCGGGCGCCCTCGTCCCCCGCTTCGGTCTTGCGCGCGGCCAGCACCGGCACGAAGGCCTGGCTGAAGGCCCCTTCGCCGAAGACCCGCCGGAACAGGTTCGGGATGCGAAATGCGACGTTGAAGGCGTCGGTGAGCGCGCTGACACCGAAAACCGAGGCGAAAAGCACGTCGCGAACGAGGCCCGTGATCCGCGAGGCGAGGGTCAGCAGGGAGACGGTGGAGGCGGATTTGAGCAGGGACACGGGGGCCGAGTTTAGGCCCCGCCGGAGGCCCGAAACGGCCGGATTCGCCGGAAAAGCCGACCCGGCCTATAATGGAGGGCTTTGCTGCATCATCCTCAGACACCTAAGGACATAAATCATGGCATCCGCCAAGCCCAAGAAAAAGAACCCGCGCCTCGCCTCCGGCCGTAAGCGCGTCCGCCAGGACACCAAGCTGAACGCTGCGAACACCTCGCTGCGCTCCAAGTACCGTACCGCTGTCAAGAACGTCGAAAAGGCTGTTCTGTCCGGCGACAAGACCAAGGCAAGCGAACTGTTCGCGAAGGCCCAGAGCATCGTCGACGCGATCGCCGACAAGGGCATCTTCCACAAGAACAAGGCCGCCCGCGACAAGAGCCGCCTGTCGGCCAAGGTCAAGGCCCTCGCCCTCGCGCCTGCAAAGGCCGCCGCCTGACACCTGTCAGGCAAGCCCGGACCGGAATCCTCCGGTCCGCCGTTTGATCGGGGTGCGCTGCAGCAAAGTGAAAAACCGCCTTCGGGCGGTTTTTTCATGCCCGTTCGTTTCGTGAAGAACCCGGGCGCCGGGCCAAAAAGCAGGCAGACAGGCAAAGAAAAAGGCCTGTCAGGCCTTTTTCGGGGGGATGGGTGCGTCGGGCACGAGACAGGCTTCGGCTACCTGCAGGTCGTTGTCCCTGGCGAAGTTCACGCAGAAGTCCCAGGCCATCGGTTCGGCGTCGCGCAGGGCGCGGTTCACGACCACGCACTTCACGCCGTTGATGGTCGTCGGGATGCACCAGGGCGAATAGCTCAGGTGACTGCCCGGATAGGCGCCGCCCGGGCGGAAGGAGCACATCACGCCGGCCAGACGCTCGGCCCAATCGCTGGGGCGAAAGGTCCGTCCATCCTTGGTGATGCCCTGGATGAAGATTTCTTTGGCTGTGGGGGAAATCATCGTTGAATGAGGCGACCGGAGCAGGTGCTGCGGTGCAGCAAGCGATTCTATCCGCGCCCCTTTTTGCATCCTGAACATGGGGCATTGCTGTAATGCGGAATCCTCAACGAAGCCGTCAAACCGCGCGCCTAGAATCCGCCTTCCCTATCTGGAGAACCCGAATGAGCGCTACCGCCCAGCCCACCTCGCCCCACGTCATGAACACCTACGGTCGCCTGCCGATCGCACTGTCGCACGGTCAGGGTTGCCGAGTCTGGGACACCGCGGGCAAGGCCTACCTCGACGGCCTCGGCGGCATCGCGGTGAACACGCTGGGCCACAACCATCCCGAGCTGGTGCCCGCCCTGCAGGACCAGCTGACCAAGCTGATCCACAGCTCCAACTACTACCACGTGACCGGCCAGGAACAGCTCGCCACCAAGCTGACCGAAATTTCGGGCCTCACCAACGCCTTCTTCTGCTGTACCGGCCTCGAGGCCAACGAAGCCGCCCTGAAGCTGGCCCGCAAGTACGGCCACGACAAGGGCATCGAGCGCCCCGAAATCGTGGTGTACGAAGCCGCCTTCCACGGCCGCAGCATCGCCACCCTCTCGGCCACCGGCAATCCCAAGGTGCAGGCCGGCTTCGGCCCGCTGGTCGAGGGCTTCATCCGCGTGCCGCTGAACGACATCGAGGCGCTGAAGAAGGCCACCGAAGGCAACCCGAACGTGGTCGCCGTGTTCTTCGAAACCATCCAGGGCGAAGGCGGCATCAACCCGATGCGCTGGGAATACCTCAAGCAGGTGCGCCAGCTGTGCGATGAGCGCGACTGGCTCATGATGATCGACGAGGTGCAGTGCGGCATGGGCCGCACCGGCAAGTGGTTCGCCCACCAGTGGGCGGGCATCAAGCCCGACGTGATGCCGCTGGCCAAGGGCCTGGGCTCGGGCGTGCCGATCGGCGCCGTCGTGGCCGGCCCCAAGGCCGCCAACATCTTCGGCCCGGGCAACCACGGCACCACCTTCGGCGGCAACCCGCTCGCCATGCGCGCCGGCGTCGAAACCATCCGCATCATGGAAGAGCACAAGCTGCTCGAAAACGCCGCCACAGTGGGCGCCCACCTGAAGGCCGCGCTGGAGCGCGAACTCGGCGGCCTGCCCGGCGTGAAGGAAATCCGCGGCCAGGGCCTGATGATCGGCATCGAGCTCGACCGTCCCTGCGGCGTGATCCTCAACCGCGCCTGCGACGCCGGCCTGCTGCTGAGCGTGACGGCCGACAAGGTGATCCGCCTCGTGCCGCCGCTCATCCTGAGCATTGCCGAGGCCGACGAGATCGTCGCCATCCTCGCGCCCATCGTCAAAGCCTTCCTGTCGGAGCCCGCACCCCAATGACGACCGCCACCGCGAACCCCATCCGGCACTACCTGCAGTTCGCCGACTTCACCGCCGACGAGTACGCCTACCTCTTCGATCGCATGGCGATCATCAAGAAGAAGTTCAAGACCTACGAAAAGCACCAGCCGCTGGTCGACCGCACGCTGGCCATGATCTTCGAGAAGGCCAGCACGCGCACCCGCGTGAGCTTCGAGGCCGGCATGTACCAGCTCGGCGGCAGCGTGGTGCACCTGACCACCGGCGACAGCCAGCTCGGCCGCGCCGAGCCCATCGAGGACAGCGCCAAGGTCATCAGCCGCATGGTCGACCTGGTGATGATCCGCACCTACGAGCAGACCAAGATCGACGCCTTCGCCGCGCATTCGCGCGTGCCCGTCATCAACGGCCTGACCAACGAGTTCCACCCCTGCCAGATCCTGGCGGACATCTTCACCTACATCGAGCACCGCGGTTCCCACGGCGCCGGAGGCGACGTGCTTTCCTGCCTGAAGGGGAAGACGGTCGCCTGGGTCGGCGACGGCAACAACATGGCCAACACCTGGCTGCAGGCGGCCGAGATCCTGGGCTTCACGGTGCACGTGAGCACGCCCAGCGGCTACGAGGTGGACCAGTCGATCGCCGGCATCCGCTCGGGCGACAGCTACAAGGTCTTCAAGGACCCGATGGAAGCCTGCCGCGGCGCCGACCTCGTCACCACCGACGTCTGGACCAGCATGGGCTACGAGGCCGAGAACGAGGCGCGCCGCAAGGCCTTTGCCGACTGGTGCGTCGACGAGGAAATGATGCGCGCGGCCCAGCCCGACGCCCTCTTCATGCACTGCCTGCCCGCCCACCGCGGCGAGGAAGTGCAGGCCGAGGTCATCGACGGCCCGCAGTCGGTGGTGTGGGACGAGGCAGAGAACCGCCTGCACGCGCAGAAGGCGCTCATGGAGTTCCTGCTCCTCGGCAGGCTCTGATAGCCAAACCAGGCAAAGGCGCCGCAGCATGTCCGATTGCCAGCAATGCGGCGCCTGCTGCGCCAGCTATCGCGTCGACTTCAGCGTGCATGAGCTCGACGACAACGGCGGCAAAGTGCCCTCGGGCCTCGCCGTCGAGGTGAACGACGCCATCTGCCGCATGCGCGGCACCGACCACGCATCCCCGCGCTGCGCCGCGCTCACCGGCAAGGTCGGCCAGTCCGTGGGCTGCGGCATCTACGAATGGCGCCCCAACCCGTGCCACGAACTGCAGGCCGGCAGCGATGCCTGCGAACGCGCACGGGCCCGCCACGGCCTGCCCGCGCTGTCTTCGCTGCACTGAACGATCGCGCTTCAACTTGTCACGCCTGGTGTTGGAAATAACCGACACCACGACCTCTCGCCCGGCGCTAACTTCGCGCCATGCGTTCACAGCAACCCCGCCCCCGGATCTGGGACATCTCGCCGCCCGTGCATGAAGGCGCGCCGGTCTTTCCCGGCGACACGCCCTACCAGCAGCGCTGGGCCGCGACCATTTCGCCGGGCTGTCCGGTCAACGTCAGCGAGATCAAGCTCTCGCCCCACGTCGGCGCGCATGCCGACGCTCCACTGCACTACGACCCCGAGGGCCAGACCATCGGCGACGTCGACCTCACGCCCTTCCTCGGCCCCTGCCGCGTGATCCACGCGATCGACAAGGGCGCGCTGATCGAGTGGGAGCACATCGCCCACGCCGTCGACAGCACCCTGCCCCCGCGCGTGCTGGTCCGCACCTACACAACCATGCCGGTCGGCCGCTGGGACCCGGAACTCGCCGCCTACGCGCCCGCGACCGTCGAGCGCCTCGCGGCCATGGGTGTGAAGCTCATCGGCATCGACACCGCCAGCATCGACCCGGCCGACAGCAAGACGCTGGAAAGCCACCAACGCATCCGCCGCCTCGACCTTCGCGTGCTCGAGAACCTCGTGCTCGACGACGTGCCCGAGGGCGACTACGAACTCATCGCGCTGCCGCTCAAGCTGGTCAGCGCCGATGCATCCCCCGTTCGCGCCGTGCTGCGCGAACTCCCTCGCTGAAACCTCCGACATGACGACTCTTGCAGACTGCCGCGCGCTCGACGCGCAAGACCCGCTGCGCGCCCTGCGCGACCAATTCACCATTCCCGAAGGCGTGCTGTACCTCGACGGCAACTCGCTCGGCGTGATGCCGAAGGCCGCGCCGGCGCGCATCGCCGAAGTGGTGACCAAGGAATGGGGCGAAGGCCTCATCCGCTCGTGGAACACCGCCAGCTGGTTCGACCTGCCGCAGCGCCTGGGCGACAAGGTGGCCCGCCTGATCGGCGCCGCACCCGGCGAGGTGGTGTGCACCGACAGCACCTCGGTGAACCTCTACAAGGTGCTGTTCGCCGCCTTGTCCCAGCAGAAGGACAGCGGCCGCAAGCTGGTGATCAGCGAGCGCAGCAACTTCCCCACCGACCTCTACATCGCCGAATCGCTGTGCCGCGAACGCGGCTTCACGCTCAAGCTGATCGACGCGAGCGAGTTGCAAGGCCCGGATTCGGTACTGACCGAAAAAGTGGCCGTGCTGATGCTCACGCACGTCAACTACCGCACCGGCGCCATGCACGACATGAAGGCCGTCACCGCCGCCGCGCACGCCGTGGGCGCGCTCACGGTGTGGGACCTCGCGCACAGCGCGGGTGCCGTGCCCGTGGCACTGAACGACGCCAACGCCGACTACGCCATCGGCTGCGGCTACAAGTACCTCAACGGTGGACCCGGCGCGCCTGCCTTCGCGTGGGTGCACACGAAGCACGCGGGCGAGTTCGAGCAGCCGCTGTCCGGCTGGTGGGGCCACGCGGCGCCCTTCGAGTTCACGCCGCACTACCGCCCCGCTCCGGGCGTGGGCCGCTACCTCTGCGGCACGCAGCCGATCATCGCGCTGGCCGGGCTCGAATGCGGGCTCGAAACCGTGCTCGCGGCCGAGTCCTTCAACGGCGACCATGGCGCGATGTCCGCGCTGCGCGCCAAGTCGCTCGCGCTCACCGACATGTTCATCAGGCTGGTCGAGGAGCGCTGCGCCGGCCACGGTCTCTCGCTGGTCACGCCGCGCGATCACGCGCAGCGCGGCTCGCAGGTGTGCCTCAGTCGCGAGGAAGGCGCCTACGCCATCGTGCAGGCGCTGATCGCACGCGGCGTGATCGGCGACTACCGCGCCGGCGATTCGCAGATGCCCGACATCCTGCGCTTCGGCTTCACGCCGCTGTACATCGGCTTCGAGGACGTGTGGAACTCGGTCGAGCACCTCGTGCAGGTGCTCGAGACCGCGGAGTGGAAGCGCGAGGAGTTCAACCGCAAGAACGCGGTGACCTGAGCGGCGCATGGCAATGAAACACCGACTGTCCGCTTTTTCCGCCGCGCTGCTGCTGATGCTGGCGACGCCTGCCATGGCGCAGCAACCGGCCTTCACGCTGCCGCAGCTCAAGGCCTTCGCCGAGGTGGCGCCCGACGCCTTCCGCACGCAGATCAAGAGCCAGGGCTTCTCGTATGCCGACAAGACCGTGACCGACCAGGTCAGCATGATCGAGTACGAGAAGTTCGTCGATGGCCAGACCACGCGCCTGATGAAGTCCACCTACGTGGCCAGCCGCAGCGGCGAGGACGGCATTCAGCTCACCCTCACCGACAAGGCCGCCTTCGAGCGCCTCGTGAAGGAAGCGCGCGATACCGGCTACAGGCCGGGCGAGAAGGGCCGCATTCCAGGCGGCGAGACCTACCAGGAATTCAAGCGCGGAAACGAGGTCGTGCGATTCGTCTACCCGAGGAAAGAGTCCGGCGCGGGCCTGCCCTCCTATACCGCCGTTGTCTGGCGATGACCTGCCGGCAAACATCATGAGCACCGAAAAGACAACCGAGAACATCGTCCACGAAGAAAAGGCCCAGCTGGACTTCAGCAAGTCCATGAGCTACGGCGACTACCTGCACCTCGACGAGATCCTCAGCGCCCAGCATCCGCTTTCGCCCGCGCACGACGAGCTGCTCTTCATCGTGCAGCACCAGACCAGCGAGCTCTGGATGAAGCTGATGCTGCACGAGCTGCACGCCGCCATCGCCTGCATCGCGCAGGAGAAGCTGCCCGACGCCTTCAAGATGCTCGCGCGCGTGAGCCGCATCATGGAGCAGCTGGTCAACGCATGGACCGTGCTCTCGACCATGACGCCGCCCGAATACACGGCGATGCGCCCCTACCTCGCGAACTCCAGCGGCTTCCAGAGCGCGCAGTACCGCTGCATCGAATTCGCGCTCGGCAACAAGAACGCCGCCATGCTCAAGCCGCACGCGCACCGCGCCGACCTGCTGGCGCAGGTGGATGCCGCCTACCGCGCGCCGTCGCTCTACGACGAGTCGCTGCGCCTGCTGGCGCGCCACGGCCTGCCCGTGCCCGCCGACCGGCTGGAGCGCGACTGGACGCAGCCCTACGAACCCTCCGACGGCGTCGAGGCGGCCTGGCTCACGGTCTATCGCAACCCGCACGACCACTGGGACCTTTATCAGCTCGGCGAGAAGCTCACCGACCTGGAAGACGCCTTCCGCCTCTGGCGCTTCCGCCACGTGACGACGGTCGAGCGCGTGATCGGCTTCAAGCGCGGCACCGGCGGCACCGGCGGCGTGAGCTACCTGCGCAAGATGCTGGACGTGGTGCTGTTCCCCGAGATCTGGAAGCTGCGCACAGACCTGTAGGCCCGCTGCCCGAAGCCGGCTCCTACAATCCGCCCGGCACCGGCTCTTCAAGACTCGACAAGGCTTCGCGATTCGTCGCCTGGTCTTGTGCTGCGGGGTAACCCCGTGGTGGATGGATGGCTAGATATTCCGGCGCGTGAGCGGAACTGCGCTACCGCGCAGCCCGGCTAGCGCATCACCGGCTGGTTGAAGGGCCGGTTGCCACCCGTCCTCACCGGCTTCACGGCCCGCATTCATCCATGACGCGTGAACTGAGCTACAGGGAGTGGATCGCACGCAGCCTCGCGCGGGCCCTGCTCGCCGATGCGAGGCAGCCCGGCGGCACCGCGCCGGGCGCCTTGCGTGCACGGGCCGCGGCCACGCTGGGTGCCGATTCGCCCTGGCTGAAGCCGCTGGCCGAAGCGCTCGGCAACCGCTCGCAGGCCACCTGGCAGCGCACCGACCTGCCCGCTCTGGCGAAGGCGATCCACGACATGCCCGAACTGGACGCGGCCTTCGAGCAGAACGAACGGCCGCGCGTGCGGCGCATCATCCTGCGGCCCGCGCAGATGCTGCCGCGCCCGATGGGGCTGGACCATTTCGCGCTGCCCGACATCCCCACGCTCGCCGACCTCGCGCAATGGCTCGAACTCGACGCGGACCGGCTGGCCTGGCTCGCATCGCCGGCACAGGCCTTTCGCGCATCCGCCGCTCCAGGTGCCCAGCCCGCATCGCACTACCGCTACCAGCTCCAGCCCAAGCGCCTCGGCGGCCTGCGGCTGCTCGAGATCCCGAAGGCCGACCTGAAGCGCGCGCAGCGCCGCATCCTCGACGAGCTGCTGCGGCACGTGCCGGTGCACGAGGCGGCGCATGGCTTCGTGCCCGGTCGTTCGGTCGCGAGCCATGCGGCCGCGCATGCCGGCAAGGAAGTGGTGATCGGCTTCGACCTGCGCGACTTCTTCCCCGCCATCCGCGCCTCGCGCGTGCATGCCACGTGGCGCACGCTGGGCTATCCCGAGGGCGTGGCGCGCGCCCTCACCGCCCTTTGCACGCACCGCACCGACGCCGCCATCATCGAGCGCCTGCGCGACGACGGCGGGCTCGACTGGATGGGCGCCAAGCGTCTCGCCGCGCCGCATCTGCCCCAGGGCTCGCCCTGCTCTCCCGCGCTGGCGAATCTCTGCGCCTTCAGGCTCGACCTGCGGCTCGAGGGCCTGGCCTGGGTCTTCGGCGCCACCTACACGCGCTATGCCGACGACCTCGTGTTCTCCGGGCCGGCCTCGCTGCGCGCGCAGTTCGGCGCCCTGCGCGCCTGGGTCGACGGCATCGCGGCCGACGAGGGCTTCGAGCTGCACCCGCGCAAGCTGCGCTGCATGCCCCGGCACCGCCAGCAGCGCGTGACCGGCGTGGTCGTCAACGACAAGGCCAACGCGCCGCGCGAGGACTTCGACAGGCTCCGGGCCGTGCTGCATCGCTGCGCAACGCAAGGCCCCGCCGCGCAGAACCGGACGAAGTTGGACGACTTCCGCGGCCACCTGCTGGGCCGCATCGCATGGATCGGCCAGTTCAACGGGGCGCGCAAGGCCCGGCTGATGCGGCTCTTCGAACGCATCGACTGGACGAGTGCCGCGCAAACGCCCTCATGAAGCTGGGGTGGCCCGGATTGCCCTGCGAGCGCAAAGCGCTACATTTTTGGAAAACAACGGAGGCCCAGCCATGAACGACATCCGGTTCACAACCGACGAGCTCTCCACCCTGCGCGAACACGGCATCGTGCTGTTCGCCGAGCGCGTGATCTTCGACGCGCAACCGCCGATGCCCAGCCAGCAGATCGAAGCCGTGCAGGCCCTGTGCTCGGGCCCACTTCCCGAAGCGCTGGTCGCGCTGTGGCAGGAAACCGCCGGCGGGCGCCTCGACTACGACCTGTCGCTCGAGATGAACGGCAACCTCGAGGGCATCAGCTGGAACGAACTCTTCTGGGACGGCAGCGACGGCTACCACGACCTGCAGGGCTGGATCGAGCACGAGCAGGAACTGGCCCAGGAGGCCGCCGAGGAAAACGGCACGCCCTGGACCGGCAAGCTCACGCACCTGCCCTTCGGCGGCTTCGAGTACACCGACCGCATCTACGCGGTGGTCGAGCCCGGCGCGGGGCACGGTCAGATCGTCGCCTGGAAGAAGGGCCTGCCGCCGGCCTGGACGCACGCGCTGCACGAAGACAGCGTGAACACCGTCGCACCCGACCTGCGCGGCGCGTTCGCGGCGCTGCGCCTCGACGAAGACCCGCTGGCCCCCACCGGCGACTACTTCTCGGGCCAGACGCTGCTCGGCTACCTCGACGACCGGCACCAGGACCACGGGCTCGACCTCGACCTGATGGACAAGGTCGTGACCTTCTATTGCCGTGCCGTGGTCGACTGGCGCACGCCGCTGGCCGAAGGCACGCTGCGCCACCAGCCGCAGCTCGCACGCGTGGCCCTGCGCCATGCGATCGCGACCGACGACGCGAAGCTGGTTGCCGAGCTCGCGGCCGCCGGCGTGGATTTCGACGGGCCGCAGCAAGGCAGCGCGCTGGCCACCGATGTCGCGGTGAGCCACGGGGCCTTCGCAGCGGCTGCTGCGCTGGTGCGCGCTGGCGCGCCGGTGGCGGCCGATGCGCTGCGCAACATCGACGGGCAGATCTCGCCCGAACTCACGAGCGCCCTGCTGGACAACGGCGCGGAGCCCAACGTGGCGGCGATCGTCAAGTGCGCGGCCTGCGGCGCGCCGGCGAGCGCACACCTGATCGCCGACGCCTGCGCGAAGGCGGGCATCGACGTGGCGCCCGCGTTCGTGGCGGAGCGCGACGCGATGCTGCTCGACCTGGAAGGCTCGCTCGCAAAGATGCAGGGCGGCAAGTACGGCCACTACCTGGGACAGGAAGGCCTGGCCGAACGCATCGATCACCTGCAGACGTTCCGACTCTGAGCGCGCCGGCGCGCGGCGCCGTCAGCCGCCGTACAGCCAGGGCTGGTCGAGCAGCTTCGCGCCCAGCAGGCGCATCGCCATGTCGCGGCCCAGCCTCACCGCGCCCGTGGCGTGGAAGATCTCACCGTTGCGGCGCGCGCGCGCCTGCACCTGGGCGTTGCGTGCCCAACGTGCCTCGGCATAGCGCGCGAAGGCGGCGGGCACGTCGGCCGCATCGGCATCGGTCATCGCATCGGCCAGCGCCACGGCATCCTCGATGGCCATGCCGGCGCCCTGCGCCAGGTACGGCACCATCGGGTGCGCCGCGTCGCCCACCAGCGCGACGCGCTCGTGCGCCATGTCGGCCGGGCCGGTCATCGGCGCGCGGTCTCCCAGCGACCATGCGCGCCAGGCGGGCATGGCGTCGAGCAGCGATTGCAGGCTCGCGCAGCTTCGGCCCATGGCCTGCTTCAGGGCCGCGATGCTGGTCGACTGGTCCCAGTCGCGCGCGTCGCCGGCGGGGGCGGACTCGGCGATCACGACCACGTTGAGCCAGTCGCCGCCACGCACCGGGTAGGCCACCGCATGCAAGCGCGGACCGAGCCAGACATCGACCCGCCCGCGGCGCAGCGCGGCCGGCAGGGCCGATTGCTCGATCAACGCGCGCCAGGCCGTGTGGCCCGTGACGCGCGGGGGCTGCGCGGCGGATTCGCTGTCCAGCCGCCGCCGCACCGTGCTCCAGAGGCCGTCGGCACCGACGATGGCTTCACCCTCCCAGGCGCGCGCGTCGGCGCTCGACAGGCAGACGAGGTCGTCGCTGGTTTCCACCTGCCTGATCTGGGCGCCGGTCACCAGCGTGCCGTTGCCGCGCGCGCGCACGGCGTCGAGCAGCAGGCCGTGAAGGTCGGCGCGATGCACGCAGAAATAGGGAGAGCCGTAGCGCCGCTGCATGGCGTCGCCGAGCGGCATGCGGGCCAGTTCGGAGCCGCTTTCGGCGCTGTGCACCACCAGCGCCTCGGGCCGCGCCGCGATGGCCGCGAGCCCGGTGCCCAGGTCGAGTTGCCCGAGACGCCGCGTGGCGTTGGGGCCCAGTTGCACGCCGGCGCCGATCTCGCCGAAGACCGCCGCCTGCTCGAAGACGTCGGCCCGGTGACGATTCCTGGAAAGCGCCAGCGCGGTGGCCAGCCCCCCGATGCCGCCCCCGGCGACGAGGATGTGAGCGGGCATCGGTCTCAGCGGCCGTGCGTGGACGGGCTGGGGCTGACGGCCTGGTCGGCTTGCGATTGTTTGACGGGGGTCTTGGGAGCGCAGCTCCCGCAGGTGTCGCACGAGCCGCAGCCCGATGTCTTGGCGAGCGAGGTGGCGAGTTCCTTCGCGCGTTCCTCGTCGATCAGGCCCGCGCGCTGCGTGCCGGCCGCGAGCTTCTGCGCGGCGCCGCGGCGCCATCCCGCGGGCATCCAGCGCCAGACCGCGTAGAACGCGGCGGCCGCGACGATCAATCCGACGATCAGTTGCTGTGCCATTTCTTCTTCGACCTTTTCTTCAAACCTTTCAGCGTCAGCGGCGGTTTTAACCGGCTCCGAGTGCCACTGCAACGTGGTAGGTCACGAAGCAGGCCAGATAGGCCAGCGCGAAGAGGTAGCCCGCCATGATCCAGACGTACTTCCAGGAGCCGGTCTCGCGCTTCACGGCCGCCAGCGTCGAGATGCACTGCGGCGCGAACACGTACCAGACCAGCAGCGACAGCGCGGTGGCCAGCGTCCAGCTGCCGGCGATGAGCGGCTCCAGCGCGCCGGCCACGTCGTCGCCCGTGGCCGACAGCGCATACACCGTGCCGAGCGCGCCCACGGCCACCTCGCGCGCAGCCATGCCCGGCACCAGCGCGATCGAGATCTGCCAGTTGAAGCCGATGGGCGCGAAGATGTGCTCGAGGCCGCGGCCAATCATGCCGGCCAGGCTGTACTGGATGGCCGGGCCGGTCGCGCCTTCGGGCGGCGACGGGAAGGTCGACAGGAACCACAGCAGGATCGTCAGCGTGAGGATGATCGTGCCCACGCGCTGGATGAAGATCCACGCGCGCTCGTACAGGCCCAGCGCCAGGTTGCGCAGGTTGGGCCAGCGGTAGGCCGGCAGCTCCATCAGCAGCGGCGAGTGCTGCGCGTTGTCGCGGAAGCGCTTCATGACCCAGGCCACGGTCATGGCCGAGACGATGCCGAACACGTAGAGCCCGAAGAGCACCACGCCCTGCAGGTTGAAGACGCCGCCCACGGTGCGCGCCGGAATGAAGGCCGCGATGAGCAGCGCATACACCGGCAGCCGTGCCGAGCAGGTCATGAGCGGCGCGATCATGATGGTCGTGATGCGGTCGCGCCAGTTGCTGATGGTGCGCGTGGCCATCACGCCCGGAATGGCGCAGGCGAAGCTCGACAGCAGCGGAATGAACGAGCGGCCCGACAGCCCCACCGTGCCCATCACCCGGTCGAGCAGGAAGGCCGCGCGCGGCAGGTAGCCCGAGTCTTCCAGCGCGAGGATGAAGAGGAAAAGAATCAGGATCTGCGGCAGGAAGACGATCACGCCGCCCACGCCGGCGATCACGCCGTCGACCAGCAGGCTCTGCAGCATGCCCTCGGGCATGTAGGTCTTCAGCAGGTTGCCCAGGCCCTCGGTGCCGGCCTTGATGGCGTCCATCGGTACGTTGGCCCAGCTGAACACGGCCTGGAACATCAGGAACATGGTGACGGCCAGCACCAGCATGCCCCACACGGGGTGCAGCACCACGCGGTCGATGCGGTCGCTGGTGGCGAGGCTGCCGACCGGTTCCTTCACCGCGAGGCCGAGGATGCGCCGCACCTCGCGCTGCGTGGCCAGCACGTCGTCGAGGTCCGGCGCCTGCCAGGGTTTCGGCGCGGCGGCGGCCACGGGCGTGTCGAGCGCCTGGAGCAGGCCCTGCGCGCCGCCGGTGTGCACGCCGACGGTCTCGATGACCGGCACGCCCAGCTCGCGCGCGAGCACCGTCGTGTCGACCACGATGCCCTGCTTCTTCGCCATGTCGGTCATGTTGAGCGCCACCACCATCGGCAGGCCGAGGCGCCTGGCCTCGAGCACGAGCCGCAGGTTCAGCCGCAGGTTGGTGGCGTCGGTGACGCACACCAGCAGGTCGGGCAGGGCTTCCTTGCTCTGGCCGGTGACGATGTCGCGCGTGACGGCCTCGTCGGCGCTCAGGGCGTTCAGGCTGTAGGCGCCCGGCAGGTCGAGCACGAAGACGCGGCGGCCCGAGGGCGTGCGCAGCGAGCCTTCCTTGCGCTCGACGGTCACGCCGGCGTAGTTGGCCACCTTCTGGCGGCTGCCGGTGAGCAGGTTGAACAGCGCGGTCTTGCCGCAGTTGGGATTGCCCAGCAGGGCGATGCGGCCCGGCTGCGCGGTGGGCACGAGGCGGCCCGGGCCCTGGACGATGGCTTCAACCATGGTTCGCGGCTCCCGGCGTGACGTGGATCAGCGCGGCCTCGTGGCGGCGCAGCGCGAAGGTGGTGTGCCCCAGGCGCACCGCCAGCGGTTCGCGGCCCGGAATGCCGCTGGCGACGATTCGCACCGCCTCGCCCGGCACGAAGCCGATTTCGGTCAGGCGCAGGACGAGTTCACGGTCGTCCGCGCCCTCGGGACGGGCCACGTCGAGCACGGTGGCCCATTGGTTGCTGGGAAGCTGGTCGAGGCGCAGGGCGACGGCGGTCGGGGCCGGCGCGGTGCCGAAATCGTTGGTTCGCACGGTGGGGCGGCGCCCTGGATACCGGGCGCACCTGTAAGCAAAACCTAGATGCTAGCAATTCTCACTCGCGAAAACCTGACCAAACCCCTTCAAAAGCGTTCGGGATCAGCCAAACCGGGGGTTTTCGATCAGTTCAGCCCCAGCATGCCGCGCAGCTTCGACAGGTCTTCGGCCAGCGTGTTGACCCGCCCGGCCAGCAGCTTGCGGTCGCGTTCGCTGAGCTTCGAATAGGTCTCGAAGCCGCCGTCGGCCGTCCTGTACTTGGCCAGGGTGTCGAAAACCACCTTGAAATTGGCCTCGGCCTTGTCCGAGAAGGCCTTGTTCTCCTTCACCACCAGCGGGCGCAGCAGCTCGACGATCTTGTAGGCGCCCTCGAAGTTCGACTGGAAGTCCCACAGGTCGGTGTGGCTGTAGCGGTTCTCCTCGCCCGAGATCTTGGTGGCGGCCACTTCCTCCATCAGCACCGCGGCGCCGCCCACCACCTTCTCGGGCGGGAAGGTCAGCGCGGACAGGCGCTTCTGCAGCTCGAGCACGTTGGCCAGCAGCTTGTCGGCCACGGGGGCGAGTTCCTTGGTGCTCTTCTGCGTCCAGAGGCCGTACTCGATTCGGTGGAAGCCGCCGAAGTCCGGGTCCTTCTCGGCCTTCTCGTGGTCGTCGGCGCGCGAGTCGATGGCCTTGTCGAGGTCGTTGAAGAGTTCGGCCACCGGCTCGATGCGCTCGTAGCTCGTGCGCGTCGGCGCATAGAGCTTCTTCGCCTTCTCGATGTCGCCGGCCTTCACCGCGGCGGTGAAGGCGCGCGTGTCCGCTGCCAGCTTGCGCACGTTCTCGGCGACGTAGATCTTGTAGTCGGAGATCGGTCCGACCAGCTCGAGCGGCGACACGGCGGCCTGCGCGCCGATGGCATGGAGCCCGGCGAAGCCTGCGACGAGAGTGGCGAGGAAGTGGCGGCGGAACTGCACGGTCATGGATCTCCTGGTTCTTGGGTTGGTGAAAAAACTTGTGGACTTCAGGCGGACATCAGCGAGCGCCCCAGCCAGTCGCGCTCGTCCCGCACGCCCGGCAGCGTGAAGAAGAAGCCGCCGCCGATGGGCTTGATGTATTCCTCGAGCGGTTCGCCGTCGAGGCGCTTCTGCACGGCGATGAAGCCGTTCTCGAGGTCGGCCTGGTAGCAGATGAACAGCAGCCCCATCTCGAGCTGGCCCGACTTGGTGACGCCGTTCGAATAGTTGAAGGGCCGGCGCAGCATCAGGTTCTTGTCCGAAGCCTTGGTGCGCGGATTCGCCAGGCGGATGTGCGCATCCATCGGCGTGACCTTGCCTTCGGGGTCCTTCGCGTAGTCGGGCACGTCGTGCTCGGTCTTGCCGCCGTCCATCGGCGCGCCGGTGGGCTTCAGGCGGCCCATGATGGCCTCCTGCTCCTGCAGCGGCGTGCGGTCCCAGCGCTCGACGAAGTTGCGGATGATGCGCACGGCCTGGTAGCTGCCGCCCGCGGCCCAGGCCGGCTCGTCGCCGCCGGGCTGCACCCAGACGATGCGGTCCATGAGCCCGCCGTCGGCCGAGTCAGGGTTGGCCGAGCCGTCCCTGAAGCCGAGGAAGTTGCGTGCGCTCTCGGCCGGCTTGCCCGGCACCGCCGGAATCGGCGGCACCGTGCCTTCCTGCTTCCAGTGCAGCACCAGCAGGTCGGGCGTGTTCTTGATGATGTCGCGCAGCGCGTGAATGTTGGTGTCGGGCGTGTTGGCGCAGAACTGGATCGACAGGTCGCCGTGGCACAGCGCGGCATCGAGCGCGTCGTTCGGGTGGCGCTGCATCTGGCTGAGCCGCAGCGGCTTCTTCTTCGCGAGGCCGAAGCGCTCGTCGAACAGCGAGGCGCCGACCGACACCGTCACCGTCAGCCCGTCGGGCTGCACCACCGGCCCGAGGATGCCCGAGCCCGCCGGCGGCAGCTTGGGATCGGGGTCTGCCTGCGGCCCGCCCTGCGTGAGGAAGGCGACGCGCTCGGTGAGCGTGCGGAACAGCCGCTCCAGGTCGGCGCGGTTCTCGGCCAGCACGTAGAACGACGCGATCATCCCGGCCGTCGGGCGCGGCGTGACGATGCCGGCCTGGTGCCCGCCGAGGAAGGGCACGCGGTCCTGCGTGTGGGTGCTCTGCGGCGCGTCGGTCACCTGCGCGCCGCTGTCCGCGGCAGCGGGCGCCGCGACGGCGTGGGCCGATGTGGCGGCAAGGCCGGCGAAGGCTGCGCCTGCCGCGCCGAGCATGCGGCGGCGGTGCGGGGAAACGGGCTCGTTCGACTTGTCCATGGTGCTGTCTCTCAACTCATTCCAGGCCGAGCGCGGCATTCACCTTGCCGAGCTCCTCGGCCAGCGCGCGCACGGTATCGGCCAAGGCCTTCCGCTGCGCCTCGTCGAGCGGCGCGGGCTTGAAGCCGTCGCCTTCGCGGTAGGGGCCCAGCGCGATATCGAGGGCCGCGAAGCGCTCGTCCACGCTCTTCTGCAGCGCGGGCGCCGCCTTCACGAGCAGCGGCTGCAGCAGGTCGGCGATCTTCTTCGTGCCTTCGTAGCTGCCCTGCAGGTTCGCCGCCTCGGCGTGGCCGTAGTGGTCCTCGCCGCCGGCCGGCAGGTTGTCGGCCACGCGGCGCAGCAGCTTCGATGCCGAACCCGCAAGCCGCTCGGGCGGCACGTTCAGGCCGCGCAGTCGCTCCTTGAGCACGCCGATGTCGGCGATCAGCCTGTCGGCCACGGGCACGACGCTCTTCAGGTCGTTCTGGCCGTACAGCGCGTACTCGATGCGGTGGAAGCCGCTGAAGCCCGGGTCGGCCTCGCGCTTCTCGAAGTAGTCGGCGCGCGCGTTGATGCGGGTGTCGAGGTCGGCGAAGAGCTCCGCCATCGGCTCGATGCGCTTGTAGGCCTGGTGCGCCGGCACGTAGAGCGCCCTCGCCTGCTGCAGGTCGCCGGCCTTGATGGCGTCGGCCAGGGCGCGCGCCGCGTCGTCGAGCGAGCCGGCCTCGAGCCGCAGGAAGGTCTGGTACTCGGCCAGCGCGCCCACGTAGTTGACCAGCGAGGGCCGCGCGGCCTCCGCCTCGGACGCGGCCGAAGGCGTCACGCGCAACTTGCCGCGCGGGTTGCTCAGCAGCCCGCAGGTGATGGCGAACTCGCCCGGCTGCAGCTTGACCGTCATGGTCTGCGAGAAGCCCGGCGCGATGTTCTCGCGCTCCTCCACCACCATCACGCCGTCGAGAATTTCCCACTCGAGCGCGCGGTTCGACTTGTTGACGATGGTGAAGGTGGTGCGCCCGGCCGGCACCGTGATCTCGTTGGGCTCGCAGGCGTTGCCCTGGATCGTGACGGTGACGGCGTTGTCGGCCGCCTTGGCCGGCGCCTTCTTCGCTTCGTTGGAGGCATACCAGAAGGCCGCGAGGCCCGCGACCACCAGCAGGGCCGACGCGGCCACCGCCACGCGCATCAGGTTGGAGGACGAAGGCTTGTTGTTGTCGGAAGAAGAGGAAGACATTGCGGGTTTCAGCGGGCCACAGCCGCGCGAGGCGCCGGCGCCGGGGCCGAACGCAGGAAGAAGAACAGGGAGACGGCCAGGAAGGCCAGGTAGACGACGACCTCGCCCACCACGGGCGCGGCCTGGTAGCCCAGCAGGCCCGAGAGCACGGCGCCAAGGGGGCTGTCCATCGGCAGCGTGGTGCTCATGTCGAACACCACCGTCTGCAGGTGGTTCCACACGCCGCCTTCGTGCAGCTTGCGCAGCACGCCGGCCAGCAGGCCCGCGGCCACCAGCAGGATGAAGAGGCCGGTGAAGCGGAAGAAGCGCCGCAGGTCGAGCCTCACGCCGCCCGAATAGAGGCCCCAGCCGATCGCCACCGACACGGCGATGCCGGCCAGCGCACCCACCGGTGCCTCCCAGCCGCTGCTCTGCTGGAACACGGCCAGCAGGAAGAACACCGACTCCAGTCCTTCGCGCGCCACGGCGAGGAACACCATGCCGATCAGCGCCCAGCCCTGGCCGTCGGCGCCCTTGCTCAGCGCCTTGTCGATGGAGGCCTGCAGCTCGCCCTTGATGGAGCGCGCGGCCTTGCGCATCCAGAACACCATCGAGGTCAGCATGACCACCGCGATCAGCCCGACCACGCCCTCGAACAGCTCCTGCTGCTTCTGCGGGAATTCGGCCGCCAGCAGCTGCAGGCCGGCGCCCGCGAACAGCGACAGCGCGGTGGCCAGCAGCACGCCGACCCACACCGCGGGCATCAGCGCGCCGCGTCCGCTCTGCTTGAGGTAACTGGCGACGATGCCGACGATCAGCGCGGCTTCGATGCCTTCGCGCAGCATGATGAGAAAGGGGATGAGCATCGGCTTCGGAAATGGAGGCAATCAAGGCCCTCCGGAGCCGGCATGGATCGGCGCTCGCATCTGCGTTCGCCTTTGGTCCTGGCTCCGTGGAGGAGCGGACGAGCATATCCCATCAAATAAGAAACATTCTCATCTGTGGGCTTTTCTTGCCGAATGGTAATGATTGCCTCCTCCCGGAGGCGGGGGTTTCAGGCCGGCAGTTCGACGATGCGCGCGTCGACGGTGCCGCCGTCGATCCGCAGCTCGGCCACCGCGATCGGCAGCCGGAACCGCCGCGGCCCCGCGCTGCCCGGATTGACGTAGAGCACCCCGTCGCGCTCCTCCACCTTAGGCTTGTGCGAATGGCCCGAGACCACGACGCGCACGCCGGCCGCGCGCGGATCGATGTCGATTTGCGCAAGGTCGTGGATGGCGTAGAGGCGCACGTCGCCGAACTTCACCAGCTCGGTCTCCGCGATGCCATCGGCCCAGGCTTCGCGGTCGTTGTTGCCGCGCACGACCGTCAGCGGCGCGATGGCCGCGAGCGTCTCGAGGATTTCCGCGTTGCCGATGTCGCCGCCATGGACGATGAAGTCGCTTCCCTTCAGGAAGGCGAGCGCCTCGGGGCGCAGCAGTCCGTGGGTGTCGGAGATCAGGCCGATGCGAAGCATGGGAGGAGCGGGAAGAAGAGGAGGAAGAGGAAGAAGGTTGTTGAGGAAAACGCGCCCGGCAGGGGCATGATCGGCGCCATGCCCGAGGACATCATCGCACCGCAGCAGCCTTCTTCCGAAAACGCCGTGGAGGCAACCCCTCCGCCGCCCGCCACGCCGTGCGCGGGCCTGCTGCGCTGGATCGTCGGCGGCCTGCGCGCCGCATGCCTGCTGGATCCGCGCGTCGACGCCCGCCCCGCTCCCTGGCAACTGCTGCTGCTCGTACTGCTGCCCGAGCTTGCCTGGACCGGATTGGCACGGCTCGAGATCGCCGGGCCCGCCAGCCTTCATGCAAGCGTCGGCCTCAACACGCTCTGGGTGCTGGCCGTGCTCGCGTGGCTGGGCTGGTTCGCGCTGTCCGGAGGGGCCCGCGGCGGCGGACTGGCGCGCTGGTTCGCGCTGGCCACCTGGACGATGTTCCCGGCCAACCTGCTACTCTGCCTGCTGGCCCTCGGCTATGCGCGCGGCTGGCTGCCTTCGGTGCTCGCGAACTCGCGCGGCTACTGGGTCGTCTTCGGCCTCGGGTGCGCGTGGTTGATCGTGGCGCTGGTGCGCCTCACCGCGCGCGATGCCGCCACGCGCTGGCGGCTCGCGCTCTTCGCGCCCGCATTCATGGCGCTGCTGGCGCTGACTTTCTTGCAATCGCTCTACACGCAGGAACGCATGTGGCTGCCCGACGGCAGCGCGTCGGCCGAGCCCGAGCGTCCGCGCATGGAGCTGACGCAGGAGCTCTTCGAGCAGCAGCAGGCCGTGTGGGAACGCACGGTCGAGGCCCTTCCGGCAGGCAAGCCGGGACAGGCCGACGTCTACGGGCTGGTGTTCGCGCCCTATGCATCGGAAGACGTGTTCCTGCGCGAGAGCAACATGGTCACCCAGGTGCTGGAGGAACGCTTCGACGCCAGGGGCCGCGTGATCCACCTCATGAACCACGCGACCACCGCCGAGACGCTGCCGTGGGCCACGCCGCTCAACCTGCGCCGCGCCATCGCCGCGCTGGCCGCGCGCATGGACCGCGAGAACGACGTGCTGGTGATCTACCTCACCTCGCACGGTGCGCGCGACCACAGGCTGGCAGCGGCGCACTGGCCGCTCACGGTGCCGTGGCTCACGCCGGAGGAACTGCGCGAGGAACTCGACGGCGCCGGCATCCGCCACCGGGTGGTGGCGGTCTCGGCCTGCTACTCGGGCGGATGGATCGAACCGCTGGCCGGCGAGGACACGCTGGTGATGACCGCCGCCGACGCCACACACACCTCGTACGGATGCGGCCGGCTGTCCGAGCTGACCTTCTTCGGCCGCGCGATGTTCGACGAGCAGCTGCGCAAGACCCGCTCCTTCGAGGCCGCCTTCGCTGCGGCCGTGCCGGTGATCAAGCAGCGCGAGATCGAGGGCGGCAAGGAAGACGGCTTCTCGAACCCGCAGATCAGCGTCGGCGAGAAGATCCGTCCCGTGCTCGACCGCCTCGCGCAACGCCTCGACGGCATCCCGAAATAGGACGGGCTCCCCCTTCGCGAGGAGGGAGAAGCGACGCGAAGTGCGCGAAGCCCCGGGGGTTATTCCAGGAGTTGCCGCAGCACGAACGGCAGGATGCCGCCGTGCTTGTAGTAGTCGACCTCGATCGGCGTGTCGATGCGCAGGCGCACCGTCACCTCCTGGTGCGAGCCGTCGGCGCGATGCACCACCAGCTTCACGTCCATCTGCGGCTTCAGCTCGCCGCCGATCACCACGTCGATCTGCTCGTCGCCCGTGAGGCCCAGCGTCTGCCATGAATCGGCGCCGCGGAACTGCAGTGGCAGCACGCCCATGCCGACCAGGTTGGCGCGGTGGATGCGCTCGAAGCTGCGCGCCACCACGGCCTTGATGCCCAGCAGCTGCGTGCCCTTGGCGGCCCAGTCGCGCGAGGAACCGGTGCCGTATTCCTCGCCGCCGAACACCACGGTCGGCACGCCCTGCTCCATGTACTTCACCGCGGCGTCGTAGATGAACATCTTCTGGTTGCCCGGCTGGAACAGCGTGACGCCGCCCTCTTCCTGCGTGCCGTTGGCGTCCGGCGGGATCATCAGGTTCTTGATGCGCACGTTGGCGAAGGTGCCGCGCACCATCACGTCGTGGTTGCCGCGGCGCGAGCCGTAGCTGTTGAAGTCGGCCTTGGCCACGCCGTGCGCCTTGAGCCAGATGCCTGCGGGCGAGCTTTCCTTGATGGAGCCGGCCGGCGAGATGTGGTCGGTGGTGATCGAGTCGCCGAACAGCGCCATGATGCGCGCGCCCTTGATGCCCGCGTCCGACGCGTGCGGCTTCATCTTGAAGCCCTCGAAGAACGGCGGCTCGGCGATGTAGGTCGACTTCGGCCAGTCGTACACCTGCCCCTTGGTGCCCTTGATGCTGCTCCAGAACTTGCCCGGATCGGTCTTGACCTTGTCGTAGTTCGCGCGGAACGACTTGGCGTTCATCGCGTAGCGCAGGTTCTGGTCGATCTCCTTCGGGGTCGGCCAGATGTCGCCGAGGTAGACGTCCTTGCCCTTCTTGCCCTTGCCCACGGGCTGGGTCATCAGGTCGGTCATCACGTTGCCGGCGATGGCGAAGGCCACCACCAGCGGCGGCGAGGCCAGGAAGTTGGCCTTCAGGTTCGGATGGATGCGCGCCTCGAAGTTGCGGTTGCCCGAGAGCACGGCCGCGCCGATCAGGTCGTTCTTCGTGATGGCTTCGTTGATCTCCGGCGTGAGGTCGCCCGCATTGCCGATGCAGGTGGTGCAGCCGTAGCCCGCGAGGTAGAAGCCGAGCTTCTCGAGGTACGGCAGCAGGCCGGCCTTCTCGAGGTATTCGGTGACGATGCGCGAGCCCGGGGCCAGCGAGGTCTTCACGTGCGGCTTGACCGTGAGGCCGGCCTCCACCGCCTTCTTGGCCAGCAGGCCGGCGGCCAGCATCACGCTGGGGTTCGAAGTGTTGGTGCACGAGGTGATGGCCGCGATCAGCACGTCGCCGTTGCCGATGGTCACTTCACCCTTGGGCGCCGATGGCGCGGTGGCGCTCACGTGCGCGGCGGCCTTGGTCGAGCGGTTGGCCACCATCTCGACCACGTCGAGCGGTGCGCCGGCGGGCGGCGGCGCGGCTTCCTCGTCGCCGGTCTTGCCGGCCGCGATCAGCGGGTAGCGCAGCTTGAGCTTGTCCGCCGGCTGGTTGAAACCGTTGGCGTCGTTCGGCTTGCTGTAGAGCTCCGAGAACTTGGTGGAAAGATCGCCGAGGTTGATGCGGTCCTGCGGGCGCTTTGGGCCGGCCAGGCTGGGCGACACGGTGCCGAGGTCGAGCCTGACGATCTTCGTGTAGTCGATGTCGCCGGGGTTGGGCATGCCGAACAGGCCCTGCGCCTTGTAGTAGGCCTCGAAGCGCTCGACCTCTTCCTTGGTGCGGCCCGTGCCCTCGAAGTACGCCACCGTCATCTCGTCGACCGGGAAGAAGCCCATGGTCGCGCCGTACTCGGGCGCCATGTTGCCGATGGTCGCGCGATCGGGCACCGCGATGGACGCGGCGCCGGGACCGAAGAACTCGACGAACTTGCCCACCACCTTCTCGGCGCGCAGGATGGAGGTGACGTACAGCACCAGGTCGGTGGCGGTGACGCCTTCGCGCAGCTGTCCGGTGAGCTCGAAGCCCACCACGTCGGGCGTGAGCATGTAGACCGGCTGGCCCAGCATGGCCGCCTCGGCCTCGATGCCGCCCACGCCCCAGCCGACCACGCCGACACCGTTGATCATGGTCGTGTGGCTGTCGGTGCCGACCAGCGAGTCGGGGTAGTACGTAGGTTTGTCTTCCTTGTCGTTCGGGCTCTTGTAGACGCCGCGCGCGAAGTATTCGAGGTTGACCTGGTGCACGATGCCGAAGCCCGGCGGCACCACGCCGAAGGTGTCGAAGGCCTGCATGCCCCATTTCATGAACTGGTAGCGCTCGTTGTTGCGCTGGAATTCCAGCTTCATGTTCAGGTCGAGCGCCTTGGGCGTACCGTAGTAGTCGACCATCACCGAGTGGTCGACCACCAGGTCGACGGGCACCAGCGGCTCGATGGTCTTGGGCGACTTGCCCAGCTTGGCGGCCACGCTGCGCATGGCGGCCAGGTCGGCCAGCAGCGGCACGCCGGTGAAGTCCTGCAGCACGACGCGAGTGACGACGAAGGGAATCTCGTCGACGCGCTCGGCGTTGGGCGCCCAGTTGGCCACCTCCTCGACGTGCTTGGCGGAGACTTTCTGCCCGTCGCAATTGCGCAGCACCGATTCGAGGACGATGCGGATGGAGACGGGGAGGCGATCGATGGAGGGGTACTGCTTGGCCAGCTCCTTCAGCGACCAGTACTTGCCGGACTTGCCCGACGGGGTCTTGAAGGTCTTGAGGGTGGACGCAAAGGCATGCGCCGGGGCTTTGGCCATAGAGAGACTCCTGTTTGTTCGTGGAAGCCTCTCAAGGATAGCGGGGATCAATGTCAACAGGCTTAGTCGGTCTTCCCTGTCATCGTCTTGTCGCGCCGCGTTCCTCATGGCGAAAAATGCCGGGTACAAAGGCGTCGCCGGCATTCCTCGCAAACCCTTCAGGCAAGGGCCATGGTCGCGCCGCCGCGGCTGCGGCGCAGCCCGGTCCACTGCAGCTCGGCCAGCACGATCACGCACACGGCCTGCGCCAGCACCCAGGCCACGCCGACGGCGGTGACCGGAAAGATGCCGCTCACCAGCAGCGAGATGCAGGCCACGGCCCAGCCGAAATTGCCGACGACGACGAGGCCGATCAGCGTGCGCGGCGGCGTGGCGCGGCTGGCCATGAAGGCCGCCATGGCCGCGTAGGCCAGCAGGAACACGCCGGTGCCCATGAGCAGCGGCGCGGGCAGCCCGGTCAGGCGAGCCAGCGCGTCGGTGAAAGCCACCTGCAGCGCGCCGGTCGCGGCGCAGGAGGCGGCGTCGGCCCACATCACGTTGGGCAGGAAGCGGGGGGATGCGAAGACGGACATGGAATCTCTCCTTGGGTGGTTACGCTGCAAGCCGGTCCTGCCGCGTTGGGGTCGATGATTCCGGCTGGCGTGCATCGGGTCGATGACCTGGGAGGTCATGGCGGCGCGCCGCAGCCGCGCCAGAATGCGGCCCCATGAGCACAACCCACTCCCACTCGTCCAAGGCCGGCCAGCCCGGCGCGCGCGATCCCTTCGGCGTCCACCTGCGGCACTGGCGCACCCATCGCCGCCTGAGCCAGCTCGACCTGGCGCAGGAGGCCGAGGTCTCGACCCGCCACCTGAGCTACGTCGAGACCGGCCGCGCCGCGCCCAGCCGCGAGATGGTGCTGCGCCTGGCCGAGCGGCTCGAGGTTCCGCTGCGCGAGCGCAACGCTCTGCTGGTGGCGGCCGGCTTCGCGCCGATGTACAGGCAGCGCTCGCTGGACGATCCGGCCATGGCCTCCGCGCGCCGGGCCATCGACCTGGTGCTGAAAGGCCACGAGCCCTTTCCGGCGCTGGCCGTGGACCGCCACTGGAACCTGGTCGCGCACAACGCGCTGGTGCCGCTGCTCATGGAGGGCGCCGCGCCCGAGCTGCTGAAGCCGCCGATCAACGTGCTGCGCCTGAGCCTGCACCCGGAAGGCGTGGCGCCGCGCATCGCCAACCTCGCGCAGTGGCGCGTCCACCTGCTCGAAAGGCTGCAGCAGCAGATCGCCGCCACCGGCGACGCGGTGCTGCAGGCACTGCACGACGAACTGGAGGCCTATCCGCCGCCGGCCGTGAGCCACGACGCGCCCGTCATCGACACCGCGCTGTCGGCGGTCGCCGTGCCTTTCCAGGTGGTCATGCCCAGCGGCATGCTGAGCTTCATCAGCACCACCACGATCTTCGGCACGCCGGTGGACGTCACGCTGCAGGAACTCGCGGTGGAATCGTTCTTTCCGGCGGACGAGCAGACGGCGGCTGCGCTGGCTGCCCTGGTGGCGCAGCAGCAGCAACAGCAGCAGCCGGCCTGAGGTCCGCCCTGCCCTGCGCATCGCGCGGCGGGCCCTCGAAGTCGTCGACCTGGATGACCTTGTCCGCCGCCTTCAGGTAGGCCAGCGCCAGCTCGGGGTCGGGCGCCGAACTGGCGGCCTCCTCGAGCGAATTCGTGCGGCGCAGCACCTTGTTGAGCGCAGCCGTGCCCTCGCCGAGCTTCGCGCCCAGTTCCATCGCGTGCATCAGGTCGAGCAGGCCGCCCGCGGCGGGCTCGCTCAGGTCCGGCGCCAGGCGCGCGACGATGCGCGGCTCCTTGCGCAGCAGCTCCGCCAGCTCGAGCAGCTGCACGTCGCGCAGCGGCGCCAGGTGCGCGGTGCGGCGCAGCACCAGCGCGCCGATCACGCGCCGCCCGGCGGTCGGCAGGTTCGCGTAGAGGTCGCGCAGGATGCTTCCGGCCTCGTCGATCTGCAAGCGGATCGCCGCCCGCGCGAAAGGCAGCATCTCGGGCGCCACCTCGACCCGGTAGCGCCACACGCACGCACTGGCCAGGTAGAGATGCGCGAGCACGTCGCCCAGCCGCGCCGACAGCAGTTCCATGCGCTTGAGCTTGCCGCCGAGCAGGCCCATCGCGAGGTCGGCCGTGAGCGCGTACTTGGCGCTCATGCGCGCGATGAGCCGCGCCTCGTGCATCAGGTCGTCTGGCGGCGATCCGAGCACCGGCGCTCCGAAAAGGCTGCGCCACAGGTTCAGTGCCACATGCCTGCCGTGCGCCATCAAGGCCTTGCCGAGCGCCTTCTCGTCCCCCGCCTGCACGGCGGCCATTTCGTCGAGCACATGCGGATGGCACCGCACCGCGCCCTGCCCGAACACGATCAGCGCGCGCGTGAGGATGTTCGCGCCCTCCACCGTGATCGCGATCGGCGCCTGCCGATAGGCCACGCCGAGCAGGTTCGACGGGCCCGAGATGATCCCCTTGCCGCCGAGGATGTCCATGCCGCGGTTCACTGCGCGCCGCCCCGCCTCGGTCAGCTGCACCTTGAGGATGGCGCTGGCCACGCTGGGCCGCTCGCCCTTGTCGAGTGCGGCCGCCGTGAAGCGCCGAGCGGCATCGGAGGCATAGAGCTCGGCCGACATCTGTGCCACCAGCCCCGCGACCGCATGGAACCTGCCCACCGGCATGCCGAACTGCTCGCGAATCCGGCCGTAGCCGTTGGCCACGTACAGCGCGGTCTGCTGCATCGCCGAGCCCAGCGCCGGCAACGATATGGCGCGACCCGCGGCCAGGCACTCCATCAGCATGCGCCAGCCCTGGCCGACCTGCGGCTCGCCGCCGATGATCCACTCCATGGGCACGAACACCTGGCGGCCGCGAATCGGGCCGTTCATGAAGGCGCTGTCCATCGGATGGTGGCGACGGCCGATCTCCATGCCCGCCTGCGGCACGGGAATCAGCGCGCAGGTAATGCCCAGTTCGCGCTCGCCTTCCGGCCTGCTTTCGTCGATGGCATGGAAGGCCAGCCCGACCACGGTGGCGACCGGCGCGAGCGTGATGTAGCGCTTGTCGAAATCGACGAGGAAGCCGCGCTTCGTGCGCCCGCCGATCTCGCGCTCGACCAGCACGCCGCGGTCGGGAATCGATGCCGCGTCGGAGCCCGCATAGGGCGAGGTCAGCCCGAAGCACGGCAGCTCGCGGCCGTCCGCGAGGCGCGGCAGGTAGTGGGCCTTCTGCACGTTGGTGCCATAGCGCAGCAGCAGTTCGGCCGGGCCGAGCGAATTGGGCACCATGACCGTGACGGCCGTCGCCACGTTCACTGTCGCGATGCGCGCCACCACCGTGGCGTGCGCATGGTGGCCGAAGCCGAGGCCGCCGAACTCCTCGGGAATGATCATCCCGAAGAAGCGTTTCTCGCGCAGGTAGCGCCACACCTCGGGCGGCAGGTCGTGCGCCTCGTCGATGGCATGGTCGTCGAGCATGCGGCACAGCTCGCGCACTTCGTTGTCGAGAAATCGCTGCTCGCGCTCGTCGAGCCGGTTCGGGCCCATGGCGGCCAGGACATCGAAGTCGGGACGGCCCGCGAAGAGCCGCCCCTCGAAACCGACCGTGCCGGCCTCCAGCGCCGCGCGCTCGGTGTCGCCCAGCGGCGGCAGCGCCTTCGAGAAGGGCCGCATGGCCCATCGGCCGATCAGTGAAGCCAGAGGCATGGTGCGTCTCCTGCCGCGACGAATGGTGGACTCGCGCGGATCGAGACCATTCTTCAGGCCCACGGCGGGCCCCAGGGGCCAGCCAAGGGCCTCCCCGCTTGTCGGAGACGGACGCCTATCGCTTCTTCGGCGGCTGGGCAGCAGCTGCGCCGGCAGGCGACGCCCCCGCTGCGGCGGGGTCCCGCCAGCCGTACTCCACATAGCGCCGGATGATGAGGCAGCCCGGCGGCGAATCGATGAGCGAGACCGACGAGGTCGGCTCCTTCTCGTCGGTGTAGACCGTGTAGTTGGGCAGCAGCCGGGTCATCTTGTAGGTCGAGAGTTCCTGTTGGCCGACGCTCGCGCAGGTGAAGGGCGCGACCGAGATGCGCTCGGCCGACACGGTGCAGGCACCGCTGTCGTCGGGAACGGCGGTGATCGACGCGGCCACGCCGGCGTTCGGAAACTCCATGCCGATCAGCGAGAACATCGGCCCGCCGTCGGGACGCTTGCGGTCCCAGTCGAGCAGCACGTCGTGGCTGCGGCTGCCCTGCACGGTGAGCGTGGAAAGCCGCGTGATCGCCGGCAGGCAGCGCTTGACGCCCACGCTGGCGGCGGCGCGCGTGAGCGTGTCCTGCGGCTGCGCGGGCGGCGCCTGCGGCACCAGCACGCCCTGGGCGAACGCGGCACCGGCGGCAGTCCACGCCAGGATGGCGAGCAGCAGGCGGGGGAATCGTGGAGTCGGCTTCATACCGGTCCTCATGCGTAAAGGTTCTCGATGGCAGCGGTGTAGATGCGCACGTTCTCCTCGCCCTCGGGGTCGAGCGTGGCGATGAAACGGCGCGCGCGCTCGCGGTAGGCAGGCAGGTCGGCGTCGTGTTCGGCGAAGGCGCGCCGCAGCGCGAGGCCACCCTCCTCGCAGTCGAAGCCGTGATAGCGATAGCCGCAGTCGCCGATGAGGTGCGAGTTGTGGATCAGCGGGTAGCCGCCGTACAGCGCCTCGTAGTAGACGTAGTTCTGCGCGTTCTCCCAGTGGTGCGCGAACACGGCGTCGATCTTGCCGGGCATCACCTGGTAGACCGGAAAGCGCCCCTCGAAGGTGGCCAGGCCATGCTGCACGATGTCCAGGCTCTGCGCGAAGCCGACGAACAACGGCTTGTCCTTCAGGTGGAAGCTGTTGAAGACCCACATCTTCTCGATGAGCCTCGGCTGCGCGCGGTGCGCCGCCTCGCAGCCCAGCATGGGGATGAAGCTGGTCTTCACCATGCAGATGTTGGGCTCGAAGATGGCCACGCGCCACTGCTTGCGGCCGGGCTCGTAGGCGAAGGGCGGGCTCTGCGGCGCACGGGCCATGGCGCGCTCCAGCACCATCGGGCTCCACAGGTGCGGCATGAGCCGCACGGGCGCGCGGAAGGTGCTCTCGAAATAGGGCTTGCACGACACCTCGTACTCGGGAATCGTCCACACCTCGTCGTAGGGCGCGCCCGAGATCAGCAGGCCGTGCGGCTTGTCGAAGATCATGCGCTCGATGTCGATCACGTAGTCGTTGCCCACGCGCATCGAGACGATCTTGCCGCCGCGCTCGCGGAAGGCCGTCGACCACGGCATGGCGAGCTGGGCGCTCATCTCGATCATGAGGTCGAGCTGCTGCCCGGCAGTGGCCATGTCGATGATGGGCACCGGTGAATCGGCGAGGAAGCTGGTGGCGTCCGCCGGGCCGCCGTCGCCGCCGCCGGCCACGAGCACCGCGCTTTCCACGCGCGGCGAGCGCAGCAGCAGCATCACGAGGAACAGGCAGTTCTGGTAGACGCCGTTCTCCCACAGGCTCTGCTCGCTCTTGCGGATGAAGATGGAGACGCCGACCTTGAGCTTCGCCGGCATCATGCAGCGGCCCTCGCTGCATCGGCGCGGAACGCGGGGTCGCCGCCCACCAGGTGCAGCAGGCGCTGCGCGTAGCCCTCGACGTTCGCCGAATGCAGCGGATCGAGCGACTCGAAGACGCGCATGGAGCGCGCGCGGTAGTCGTCGAGCTGCCGGTCGTGGCCGCGCACGGCCTGCAGCAGTTGCGCCGCGCCGGCGGCGATGTCGAAGTCGGGGTAGTAGTAGCCCGCGTCTCGCAGCCAGGGCGAGTTGTGCACCAGCGGGTAGTTGCCGTAGAGCGCGTCGAGGTAGCTGTAGTTCTGGTCGTTCTGCCACTGGTGCGAGACCACGGCGTCGGCGAACTGCACCATGAAGCCCGCGAAGTCGTGCCGGCCGTGGAAGATCGCCTTGTGCTGGCGCACGATGTCGAGCGAGTTCGCCAGGTAGAGCATGGTCGGGTGGTCCTTCAGGTGCAGCGTGTTGAGCACCTGCATCGAGGTCACTGCCGACGGGTCTGCGCGATAGGCACCGTCGCAGATCAGCATGGGCACGCTGCTGGACTTCACCACCGAGATGTTGGGCTCGAAGATCGCGACGCGAAAGCCGGGCTGTTCGGCGGTGCGCGGCACATAGCCGAAGCGGTGGCCCGCGGCCTCGACCTCGGCGACGCGCTGGGCCAGGAACTGCGCAGACCAGAGGTAAGGCACCTCGAACACCGGGCAGCGGTGCATGGTGCGCATCATGGGCGCGAAGGTCGCGTCCTTCGGCAGCAGCCACACCTCGTCGCAGCGGTCGGGCCTGCTGAAGTGGCCCTTGTCGGTGAAGACGATCGGCTCGGCCAGCGCCGCGAAAGGCTGGCCCACGCAATGGAACGCCACGCGGCCGCCGCATGCGCGGAAGTACGAGAGCCACTGCACGTCGAGCGCGCCGGCCATCTCGATGACCACGTCCAGCGAATCGGTGAGTTCGCGCGCGCGTCCGAAGGCCAGTCCCATGGCCGCCGTGTCGACCTGGGGCGGCATGTTCTGCTGGTCGCCCGCGTCGATGAGGGTCACGGACTCGACGAAGCCGATGCGTTGCAGCAGCCGGGCCAGGAACAGGACGTTCTGCCCCATTCCGTTCTCCCAGATGTTCTGCCCCGCATGGGTAAGGACTGAAATACCGATGCGCATGAGGCGGAGTGTGTACCAAAAAGAACGGCTCCCACGCCGTGAAGCGCGGGAGCCGCCCGTTGGAGGGCTGGCCGTTGGCCTTTCAGTGGCTTATTTCCACTTCCAGCCGATGCCGGCGTTGATGCCCCATTCCTTGCCCGTGGTCGTCAGGCCCGCGCCCCAGGACATCTTGCCGTCGTCGGACAGCGCCTTGAAGGTCAGCGCCACGGCGCTGTAGCCCTTGTAGCTGCCCAGGCCCACGCCCACGGTCTTCTCGCCGGGGTACAGCGTCGGCAGGTAGGTGCCCGACATCGCGAAGGCCATGGCCGTGCCCGAGTAGGCGATGCGCGCCACGTCGCCGACCTGGCCCTGCACCTGGTTGAGCTGCTGCACGTTGACCGCGTCGCCCGGCAGGATGCCCGCCGCCACGTTGCTGATGCGCGTGCCGCCCGGGGCCTGGCCGTTGCCCAGCGTGATCTGGTTGTAGTTGACCGACCCGTCGGGGTTGGTCGCGTACTGCACGCTGCTGGCCTTCGCCGCCGCGGACGCGGCCTTGAGCTGCGCCACGTTGGTCGCGTCGCTGTCGGCCGTGCCCGCCGCCACGCCGGTGATCTGGCGGAACTGGCCGTTGGCCGCGTCGCCCACCGACACCGCTGCCTGGGTGCTGGTGGTCGCCCTGATGGCCGCCTGGTCCTGCGCCGTCGCGCTGCCCGGCACGTAGCCGGCCACGCCCGCCGCGGTGGAAGCCACCGAGCCCGAGCCCAGCGCCACGCCGCCGCTTTGCTGCACCACCGCGCCGAAGCCGATGGCCGTGCCCTTGGAGACGTTCTGCGCCTGGCTCAGCGGCGTGCCGCCGGCATCCGCGTTGTCGCCCAGGGCCACGCCGCCGCCGCCGGCACGTGCATTGGCGCCGATGGCCTGCGAGCCCGTGGCCAGTGCGCCGGTGCCGATGGCGATCGCGTTGGTGCCCGTCGCCTGCGCGCCGAAGCCCACCGCCACCGCGCCGTCGGCAGTCGCCTTCGCGCCGTTGCCGGCGGCGAAGGAGTTGGCGCCGCTGGCCACCGACTGCGGACCGATCGCCACGGCTTCCTGGCCGCTGGCCACCGAGTCGCCCGCCGTCGAGTTGGCGTGGAAGTACTTCGTGCCGGTGTTGTAGATGTTGTTGACCGAGGTGCTCAGGCTGTTGAGGTTGACGTTGGTCGTGCTCAGGCCGGTCGAGAGGCTGCCGATGCCGCTGAACGCCGTGCTCAGGCCGCTCGACGTGGAGGTCGACAGGCTCGCGACGTTGCTGTTCGTGCTGCTCAGGCTCGTCGACAGGCTGTTGATGCCGCTGGTCGCGGTGCTCAGGCCCGACGAGGTCGACGTGGACAGGCTGTCGATGCTGCTCGTGGCCGTGCTCAGGCCGGTCGACGTCGAGGTCGACAGGCTCGCCAGGCTGCTGTTGGTCGTGCTCAAGCCCGTCGACAGGCTGCCGATGTTGCTCGTCGTGGTGCTCAGGCCGGTGGACAGGCTGTCGACCGTGCTCGACACCGTGCTCAGGCCGGTGGAGAGGCTGGCGACATTGCTGTTCGTCGTGCTGAGGCCCGTCGACAGGCTGCCGATGCTGCTGGTCGCGGTGCTCAGGCCCGTCGAGGTCGATGTCGACAGGCTCTCGATGCTGCTCGTGGCCGTGCTGAGACCCGTCGACAGGCTGCCGATGCTGGTAGAGGTGGAGGTCGACAGGCTGGCAACGTTGCTGTTCGTGGTGCTGAGGCCGGTCGACAGGCTGTTGATGCTGCTCGTCGCCGTGCTCAGGCCCGTCGAAGTCGACGTGGAGAGGCTGTCGATGCTGCTCGTGGCCGTGCTCAGACCCGTGGACGTCGACGTCGAAAGGCTCGCGACACTGCTGTTCGTCGTGCTCAGGCCGGTCGACAGGCTGCTGATGCCGGTCGACGTGGAAGTCGACAGGCTGTTGATGCTGCTGGTGGCAGTGCTCAGACCCGTCGAGGTCGACGTGGACAGGCTGTCGATGCTGCTCGTTGCCGTGCTCAGGCCAGTCGACGTCGAGGTCGACAGGCTGGCGACGCTGCTGTTCGTCGTGCTCAGGCCGGTCGACAGGCTGCTGATGCCGGTCGACGTGGAAGTCGACAGGCTTGCCACGCTGCTGTTGGTCGTGCTGAGACCCGTCGACAGGCTGCTGATGCCGGTCGAGGTGGAGGACGACAGGCTGGCGACGTTGCTGTTCGTGGTGCTGAGACCCGTCGACAGGCTGTTGATGCTGCTGGTGGCAGTACTCAGACCCGTCGAAGTCGACGTGGACAGGCTGTCGATGCTGCTCGTCGCCGTGCTCAGGCCGGTCGACAGGCTCGCGACGTTGCTGTTGGTCGTGCTCAGGCCAGTCGACAGGCTGCTGATGCCGGTAGACGTGGAGGTCGACAGGCTGGCGACGTTGCTGTTCGTGGTGCTGAGACCGGTCGACAGGCTGCTGATGCTGCTGGTCGCGGTGCTCAGACCCGTCGAGGTCGACGTGGACAGACTGTCGATGCTGCTCGTTGCCGTGCTCAGGCCCGTGGAGGTCGAGGTCGACAGGCTCGCCACGCTGCTGTTCGTCGTGCTCAGGCCGGTCGACAGGCTGCTGATGCCGGTCGACGTGGAGGTCGACAGGCTGGCGACGTTGCTGTTCGTGGTGCTGAGACCCGTCGACAGGCTGTTGATGCTGCTGGTCGCGGTGCTCAGGCCCGTCGAAGTCGACGTGGACAGGCTGTCGATGCTGCTCGTGGCCGTGCTCAGACCCGTGGACGTCGACGTCGACAGGCTCGCGACGCTGCTGTTCGTCGTGCTCAAGCCAGTCGACAGGCTGCTGATGCCGGTCGACGTGGAGCTCGAGAGGCTCGCAACGTTGCTGTTCGTGGTGCTGAGACCGGTCGACAGGCTGTTGATGCTGCTGGTGGCGGTGCTCAGGCCCGTCGAAGTCGACGTGGAGAGGCTGTCGATGCTGCTCGTTGCCGTGCTCAGGCCGGTCGACGTGGAGGTCGACAGGCTCGCGACATTGCTGTTCGTCGTGCTCAAGCCCGTCGACAGGCTGCCGATGCCGGTCGACGTGGAAGTCGAAAGGCTCGCGACGTTGCTGTTGGTCGTGCTCAGGCCGGTGGACAGGCTGTCGATGCTGCTCGTCGCGGTGCTCAGGCCGGTCGACGTGGAGGTCGACAGGCTGGCGACGTTGCTGTTCGTCGTGCTCAGGCCGGTCGAGAGGCTGCCGATGCTGCTCGTCGCCGTGCTCAGGCCCGTGGAGGTCGAGGTCGACAGGCTGGCGATGCTGCTGGTGGCAGTGCTCAGGCCCGTGGACAGGCTGTTGATGGCGCTGGTCGAGGAGCTGAGGTTCGTCGAGAGGCTGGCGACGGTGCTGTTGGTGGTGCTCAGGCCGGTGGACAGGCTGCCGATGCTGCTGGTGGCAGTGCTCAGGCCGGTCGACGTGGAGGTCGACAGGCTGGCGACGCTGCTGTTGGTCGTGCTCAGGCCGCTGGACAGCGAAGCGGTGACCGTCTTCACCTGCAGCACGTTGACCGCGTCCTGGTCCGCGGTGCCGGGCGCCACGCCCGTGATCACGCGGTTGCCCACGTTCACCTCGCCGGCGGCGCTCTGCTTGCTCGTCAGGCCGAAGGCGTCGTAGTTCGTCATCGCCGCCGCGGTGCGGCTGGCCGCGGAGTCCGCGCCGAGCGCCACGCTGTTGTCGCCGGTGGCGATCGCGTTCTGGCCGATGGCCACGCTGTTGGCGCCGATGGCCTGGCTGTCCGCGCCGGTGCTGTTGGCGTGGAAGTACTTCGTGCCGGTGTTGTAGATCGAGCTGACCGACGAGCTCAGGGTGCTCAGGTTGCTGTTGGTCGTGCTCAGGCCGGTCGACAGGCTGCCGATGCCACTGGTCGCGGTGCTCAGGCCGGTGGACAGGCTGCTGATTCCGGTCGAGGTGGAGGTCGACAGGCTGGCGACAGCGCTGTTCGTCGTG
Source organism: Variovorax sp. YR750 (assembly GCF_900109805.1). Lineage (NCBI taxonomy): Bacteria > Pseudomonadati > Pseudomonadota > Betaproteobacteria > Burkholderiales > Comamonadaceae > Variovorax > Variovorax sp. YR750. Next base: position 20,923 of record NZ_FOBJ01000005.1, on the reverse strand, counting down.
CTCAGGCCCGTCGAGAGGCTGGTGATGCCGGTCGACGTGGAAGACGACAGGCTGGCGACAGCGCTGTTGGTCGTGCTCAGACCTGTCGACAGGCTGCTGATGCCCGTCGAGGTGGAAGACGACAGGCTAGCCACGGCGCTATTCGTCGTGCTGAGGCCAGTCGACAGGCTGCCAATGCTGCTCGTCGCGGTGCTCAGGCCCGTCGACAAGCTGCTGATGCCGGTCGAGGTGGAGCTAGACAGGCTGGCGACAGCGCTGTTGGTCGTGCTCAGGCCGGTAGACAAGCTGCCGATGCTGCTGGTCGCGGTGCTCAGGCCGGTCGAGAGGCTGGTGATGCCGGTCGAGGTGGAGGACGACAGGCTAGCCACGGCGCTATTGGTCGTGCTGAGGCCGGTGGACAGGCTGCTGATGCTGCTCGTCGCAGTGCTAAGACCTGTCGACAGACTGCTGATGCCGGTCGAGGTGGACGACGACAGGCTGGCGACAGCGCTGTTGGTCGTGCTCAGGCCGGTCGAGAGGCTGGTAATGCCGGTCGAGGTGGAGGACGACAAGCTGGCGACCGCACTGTTCGTCGTGCTGAGACCGGTCGACAGGCTACCGATGCTGCTGGTCGCAGTGCTCAGGCCCGTCGACAGGCTGGTGATGCCGGTCGACGTGGAGGACGACAGGCTGGCGACAGCGCTGTTGGTGGTGCTCAACCCGGTCGAGAGGCTGGTGATGCCGGTCGATGTGGAGGACGACAGGCTGGCCACAGCGCTGTTCGTCGTGCTCAAGCCGGTAGACAGGCTACCGATGCTGCTAGTCGCGGTGCTCAGGCCCGTGGAGGTCGACGTCGAAAGGCTGGCAACCGCGCTATTGGTGGTGCTCAGCCCCGTCGAGAGGCTGGTGATGCTGGTCGACGTGGAGGACGACAGGCTGGCGACAGCACTGTTGGTGGTGCTCAGGCCGGTCGAGAGGCTGCTGATGCCCGTCGACGTGGAGGATGAGAGGCTGGCGACAGCGCTGTTGGTGGTGCTCAGGCCGGTCGAGAGGCTGCTGATGCCCGTCGACGTGGAGGACGACAAGCTGGCGACGCTGCTGTTGGTCGTGCTCAGACCGGTGGACAGGCTGCCGATGCTGCTCGTCGCGGTGCTCAGGCCCGTCGACAGGCTGGTGATGCCGGTCGACGTGGAGGACGACAAGCTGGCGACGGCACTGTTCGTCGTGCTGAGACCGGTCGACAGGCTACCGATGCTGCTGGTCGCGGTGCTCAAGCCCGTCGACAGGCTGGTGATGCCGGTCGACGTGGAGGACGACAGGCTGGCCACGGCGCTGTTCGTCGTGCTCAAGCCGGTAGACAGGCTACCGATGCTGCTAGTCGCAGTGCTCAGGCCCGTGGAGGTCGACGTCGAAAGGCTGGTAACCGCGCTATTGGTGGTGCTCAGCCCCGTCGAGAGGCTGGTGATGCTGGTCGACGTGGAGGACGACAGGCTGGCGACAGCACTGTTGGTCGTGCTCAGGCCGGTCGAGAGGCTGCTGATGCCCGTCGACGTGGAGGACGAGAGGCTGGCGACAGCGCTGTTGGTCGTGCTCAGGCCGGTCGAGAGGCTGCTGATGCCGGTCGACGTGGAAGACGACAGGCTGGCGACCGCACTGTTCGTCGTGCTCAGGCCGGTCGAGAGGCTGCTGATGCCGGTCGACGTGGAAGACGACAAGCTGGCGACGCTGCTGTTGGTCGTGCTTAGACCGGTGGACAGGCTGCCGATGCTGCTCGTCGCGGTGCTCAGGCCAGTGGAAAGGCTGGTGATGCCGGTCGACGTGGAAGACGACAGGCTGGCAACGGCACTGTTGGTCGTGCTCAGGCCGGTCGACAGGCTGTTGATGCCCGTCGAGGTGGAGGTCGACAGGCTCGCAACGGTGCTATTGGTCGTGCTCAGGCCCGAGGACAGGCTGGCGATGCCGCTCGCCGAGGTGCTGAGACCGGTCGAGAGGCTCGCGACGTTGCTGTTGGTCGTGCTCAGGCCTGTCGACAGGCTGCCGATGCTGCTGGTTGCCGTGCTCAGGCCGGTCGAGGTGGAGGTCGAGAGGCTGGTGACGGCGCTGTTCGTCGTGCTCAGCCCCGTCGACAGGCTGCCGATGCCGGTGGACGTGGAAGTCGACAGGCTCGCGAGGCTGCTGTTCGTGGTGCTCAGGCCCGTCGAGAGGCTGTTGATGCGGCTGGTGGCGGTACTCAGGCCGGTCGACGTGGAGGTCGACAGGCTGCCGATGCTGCTGGCCGTGGTGCTCATGCCGGTGCTCAGCTGAGCCACGGTCACGGCGTCCTGGAGGGCGGAGCCGTCGGCCACGTTCGTGATCCGCCGCAGGGCGGAAGACGAGCCCACCGAGACTTCGGACGCAGGCGCGGCGGTGCCGGTGAGGAAGCCCGTGCCTGTCGGCGCTGCCGCGCCGGTCACGCTGCCCGCGCCGATCGCGACGCTGTTGGCGTACGTTGCGTTCGCAAGCGTACCGATGGCCACCGTGTTCGACGCGGCGCCGGTCGCATTGGCGCCCAGCGCGATCGCGGCATCGACCACCGTCGCTCCTGGCGGCTTGACCGTCGCGCCATTGCCGATCGCGATGCTGCGGGTCGTCCGGTCATCGGTCGTGGCGTTGCCGCCGATGGCGATGCCGGCGTTCTGGGCCGCGACGCCGATCTGGTCGGCCGACGCGCCGGTACCCAGCGCAATGCTCCCGCCCCAGCTGTTCGCGTTCGTGCCGATGGCGATCGTGTTGACGTCCGTGCTGGAGCCGATCGCCGAGTTCTTGCCGATGGCGATGGAGCCGTCGGCCGCTGCGCGGGCGTTGGTGCCCAGCGCGAGCGAATCTGCACCGGTGGCGATGGAAGTGACGCCGACGGCCACGGCATTGGCGGCCACGGCATTGGCGAGATTGCCGACGGCGACGCCGCCGGTGTTGTTGGCCACGGCGGAACGGCCGACCGCAACGCTCCTGTCGCCCACCGCATTGGCGGCCGCGCCCAGGGCGGTCGACGAAGCGCCGGTCGCCTGCGCGAAGGTACCCACGGCGGTGCCCGAGCTCTGGTTGGCTTGCGCTGCCGCGCCGGCGGCGACGCTGTTCGTGCCGATGGCGTTCGCGCTGTTGCCCATGGCCAGCGAGAAGTCACCCGATGCGTTGGAGCTTTCGCCGAACGAGGTGCTCGACGCACCCGATGCCGTGCTCTTGAAGCCCACGGCGGTCGAGTTCAGGCCCTGCGCGCTCGCCGCCTGGCCATAGGCCGAGGAACTGAGGCCGTAGGCGTTGGAGCTGATGCCGACGGCGGTGCCGAAGGTGTTGGCGCGCGCGCCCGTGCCGATGGCGACTGCGTCGGAGGCGTAGGCGTTCGCCGCGCTGCCGATTGCCACGGCGCCGCCGGCAGTTGCATTGGAAGCGTTGCCGAGCGCGACGGCCGCATTGCCGGTCGCGTTGTTGAGGTTGCCGAGCGCGATGGCGCCGGTGCCGTTGGCCGTGTTGTCGGCACCCACCGTGACCGCGCCGGTGCCGGTGGAGGTGTTCGGATCGCCGATGGCCACTGCGCCGTTGCCGGTGGCCTTCTGGCCGCGGCCGATCGCCACCGCACCGCCGGCCGCGGTGCTGCTGTTCGCGGTGGTGCCGCCGGAGCCGATCGCCACGTTCTGGCCCGTGGCGCCGCTGGTCACGCCATCGCCCTGGGCAATGCCGAAGGCGCCGTTGACCACCGCGCCGCGCCCGACGGCGATGCCCGAGGTGGCGGCGGCCACGACCGACGACTGACCGCCGATCGCGATGCCGTCGACGGCCGCCGAATTGGCGACGCCGCTCAGATTGCTGCCGATGGCGATCGAGCCCGTGTTCGATGCCACGGTGCCGTTACCGGCCGCCAGGGAGTTCTTGCCGGACGCGGCCGCACTCACGCCGAAGGCCGTCGCGCCATCCGCAGTGGCCGCCGTGCCGTTGTTGCCGATGGCCAGCGTGTTCTTGCCGCTGGCGGTGGTCTGGCCGCCGACGGCGGTCGAATCCTGGCCGGTGGCCTTGGCGCTCGTGCCGATCGCGGTCGAGTCACCCAGGGCGGCGGCCGTGCCGCTCGCGTTGGCGCCCCAGCCGATCGCCAGGTTGCTGGAACCGACGCTGGCGGCATTTGCGTTCAGGCCGATGGCGATCCCGTTGACGCCCTGCGCGCTGGCCGCATTGCCCATGGCCACGCTGTTGTCACCGACACCACGGGCATTGAAACCGACCGCCACGCTCGTGATGCCGGTGGCCTGTGCCTGATGGCCCAGCGCGGTGGCCAGCTTGTTGGCCACCGACCCCATGCCGACCGCCGTGGCGCCCACGCCCTGGGCGGTGGTGAAGGAGCCGAACAGCGTCACGCCCAGGAAATTGCCGCCGTTCGCGGAACAGCCGGCAACGTTCGACCAGACACCCGAACCGTCGATGGGATTGGCGGTCGCCCCATAGCTGGTCGTGCCGTCGGGCCCGGTGCCGCTACCGGTCGTGCACCCCGTCGTCGGCCCGATCACTGTGGCCCCCGCCTGCGGAGCGAAGCCGAAGGAAGCAATCACCAGGCCGATCGCCGCCGCCACCGCAGTCACGCTCGAACCGCTTCGCTTGCCGCGTGCAGAAGTGATCTCCGAGGCTGCAACCCAGGCTCCCAGGGATTCGTTCCAGATGCTTCTGTATGACTTGTTCATTTGCTATTCGGCTCGCGGTGATTGGATGGACTCGGTTCGTATCGACAAGAAATGCGATGCGTCCCACGTCAGGGTCCATCGCTGGAGCGCCGGTCTCGGCAGCACTCAATTACAGGAATGCTGGAATGTACGGAGTTGTTTACATTTCAGGTGCGCTGCAGCAATCTTCAAAATCACCTCTGATGATTTAGTTCACAAAAATTTCAAAAAGCATCCGATATCGAGGACCTTGAAATCAGCTGAAGACCATGAAACGAGGTTCCAATTGACACCCAACAGGCCACTCAACCACCTCATCTGCGACGAACTTCACCCATCTCGCCTCCTTCTGGCCGACTTCTTCCTGGCGTCATATCAGCGCTTGTTTTTTGCCAAAAAGTTCACAGGGCTATTTAGAATCGTGAAATTAATCACGCCGCCACAAATCAAATCCCGTGATTTTTTTCACGTAAAAATAGCCACCAGCCCTAATTAACATTTAAGAAACAATTCAATGCCCCACGCATCCAGGCTTCGCATTGGAATCACCATCGGCCTCCATCACGAGGCCGAAACGCTCTGGAACAACGGCATCAAGCAGAACGCCGTGTTCCTGGCGGAAGCGCTGAAGCACTGCCCGGCGGTGGCTTCGGTGGTGCTCGTTAACACGACGGCCATCCCCATCACCCCTGCCCTGCCCTGGGACCAGGCGCGCTGGCCCACGGTGACCTTCGAGGCGGCCAAGGACAGCGTGGACGTGCTGATCGAGCTCGGCGGCCAGATCGACGCGGCGCAGACCGACTACCTGAAGCGCCGCGGCGCGCGGCTGGTGTCGTACTGCTGCGGTTTCGAATACGTGCACGCCATGGAGTCGATGCTGTTCGGCAAGCCGCTGTGGGGACAGAACCTGTTCGTGAACCAGCGCTACGACGACATCTGGATGGTTCCGCAGGTGGCCAACATCAGCCAGCCCTACTTCGAGGTGCTGCGTCGGGCCGAGGCTCGCGCCGTACCCTTCGTGTGGAGCCCGGTGTTCCTCGACGAGCGCACGCGCAACCTGCCCGACGGCGGCGTCTACCGGCCGCATGCCGGAGCACGCCGGCTCAGCGTGATGGAGCCGAACATCAACGTGGTGAAGTTCTGCCTCTACCCGGTGCTGATCGCCGAGCTGGCGTATCGCTCGCGACCCGAGGCCATCGCGCTGCTGCAGGTCACCAATGCCGAGCGGCTGGCCAGGGAGAACATGGAGTTCATCACGCTGATGAACCAGCTCGACCTGGTCCGCGAGCACAAGGCGGTGTTCCTGGGCCGGCACGAAACGCCCGTGTTCCTGGCGCAGAACACCGACATCGTGGTCTCGCACCAGTGGGAGAACCCGCTGAACTACTTCTACCTGGAGACCTGCTGGCAGGGCTACCCGCTGGTGCACAACGCGCACCTGTGCGCGGACCTCGGCTACTACTACCAGGGCAACGACGTGGCCGCGGGCAGCGCCCGCGTGCTCGAGGCCGTCGACACGCACGATGCCGACGCGGCAAACTACCGCGCGCGCCAGCGCACGCTGATCGACCGCTACCTCCCTGGCAACGCCGCGGCCACCGAGGTCTACGACAACCTGCTGCTCGGCCTGATGCAGCGCCCCGCCCGATAGGCCCACGGAACCCTACATGCTCGACCCATCCGAACTCCGGCAGATCTTTCCCGTGATCGTCACGCCGAGCCACGACGGCAAGGTCTTCCTGAACTACCTCACCTCGATGCTGAACTTCACAGTCCAGGCCGAGCGTGCCGGCATGCGGCTGCAGGTGCTCACGCACCAGGGCGAGAGCCTGGTGACGCGCGCGCGGAACAACTGCGTGGCCCAATTCCTCGGCAATCCGCAGTGGACGCACCTGTTCTGGATCGACGCCGACATCGGCTTCTCGGCACAGGCGGCCTTCCGCCTGCTGCTGTCGGGCTACGACGTGGCGGCGGGCGTCTATCCGCTGAAGCGGGAGAACTGGCCCGAGGGCGGAGTAGCCGAGGGCACGACGCAGCAGCAGTTCGAGTCCACCTTCACGCGCTACACGGTCAACGCCAAGGCTTCCGAGACCACCTCGCGGGTCGAGCTCGAGGTGCAGCCCGACGGCTTCATGAAGATGACCGAGGCGCCGACCGGCTTCATGGTGATCAAGCGCTCCGTATTCGAGCGGCTCATGGCGAGCTACCCCGACCTCAACTATGTGCCCGACAGCATCGGAGAGGCCGATCTCGGCCTGCACTACCGCTTCTTCGACGTCATGGTCGATCCGCAGACACGCCGCTACCTGTCGGAAGACTACGGCTTCTGCCGCCTGTGGACGGGGCTGGGCGAGTCGATCTACATCGATGCCAACTCCAACCTGACGCACCAGGGCGCCAAGCTCTACCGTGGCGACTTCGCGAACTCGCTGCTGACTGCGCTGCCGCATGCGGTCGGCGGCCCGGCCGGCGCGGAGATGGTGCTCGCGGGCCGGGAACACCTGCAGCCCAACCAGCCGCCGATCTGAGAACAGAAAAGAGAAAAAGAAAAAGCCCCGCCGAAGCGGGGCTTGTTTCATTCAGGCGACCGGTGGATCGCCTGCAGGACCAGATCAGGCCGCGACCGTATCCGCCACGCCCTTGTAGTCCTCGATCTTGTCGAAGTTCAGGTACTGGTAGATCTTGTCGCCGTTGCTGTTGATCACGCCGATGTCGGCCATGTACTCCTCGCGCGTCGGGATGCGGCCGAGCTTCGAGCAGATCGATGCCAGCTCCGCCGAGCCCAGGTACACGTTGGTGTTCTTGCCCAGGCGGTTCGGGAAGTTGCGGGTGCTGGTCGACATGACGGTGGCACCTTCGCGCACCTGTGCCTGGTTGCCCATGCACAGCGAGCAGCCCGGCATTTCGGTGCGGGCACCGGCATTGCCGAACACGCCGTAGTGGCCTTCCTCGGTGAGCTGCTGCGCGTCCATCTTGGTCGGCGGCGCGATCCACAGCTTGACCGGGATGTCGCGCTTGCCCTCGAGCAGCTTCGACGCTGCGCGGAAGTGGCCGATGTTGGTCATGCACGAGCCGATGAACACTTCGTCGATCTTGGCGCCGGCCACGTCCGACAGCGTCTTCACGTCGTCGGGGTCGTTCGGGCAGGCCACGATGGGCTCGTGGATGTCGGCCAGGTCGATCTCGATGACGGCAGCGTATTCGGCGTCGTCGTCGCCCTTGAGCAGCTGCGGGTCCTTGAGCCAGGCTTCCTGCGCGGCGATGCGGCGCTGCAGCGTGCGAGCGTCGGCGTAGCCTTCGGCAATCATCCACTTCATCAGCGTGATGTTGCTGTTGATGTACTCCTGGATCGGTTCCTTGTTCAGGTGCACCGTGCAGCCGGCGGCCGAGCGTTCGGCCGAGGCGTCGCTCAGCTCGAAGGCCTGTTCCACCTTCAGGTCGGGCAGGCCCTCGATCTCGAGGATGCGGCCGGAGAAGATGTTCTTCTTGCCCTTCTTCTCGACCGTCAGCAGGCCGGACTTGATGGCGTACAGCGGAATGGCATTGACCAGATCGCGCAGCGTCACGCCGGGCTGCATCTTGCCCTTGAAGCGCACGAGCACCGATTCAGGCATGTCCAGCGGCATCACGCCGGTGGCGGCGGCGAAGGCCACGAGGCCCGAGCCGGCCGGGAAGCTGATGCCGATGGGGAAGCGGGTGTGGCTGTCGCCGCCCGTGCCCACGGTGTCGGGCGTCAGCAGGCGGTTGAGCCACGAGTGGATCACGCCGTCGCCCGGGCGCAGCGAGACGCCGCCGCGGGTGCTGATGAAGTCGGGCAGCTCGTGGTGCATCTTCACGTCCACCTTCTTCGGATAGGCGGCGGTGTGGCAGAACGACTGCATCACGAGGTCGGCCGAGAAGCCCAGGCAGGCCAGGTCCTTCAGCTCGTCGCGCGTCATCGGGCCGGTGGTGTCCTGCGAGCCGACCGAGGTCATCTTGGGTTCGCAGTACGTGCCCGGGCGCACGCCCTGGCCTTCGGGCAGGCCGCAGGCGCGGCCGACCATCTTCTGCGCCAGCGAGAAGCCCTTCTTGGTGTCGACAGGGCTTTGCGGCAGGCGGAACAGCGTCGAAGCCGGCAGGCCCAGCGCCTCGCGCGCCTTGGCCGTCAGGCCGCGGCCGATGATCAGCGGAATGCGGCCGCCGGCGCGCACTTCGTCGAACAGCACTTCGCTCTTGACCTTGAACTCGGCGATGACCTTGCCGTCCTTCAGCGCCTTGCCTTCGTAGGGGCGCAGCTCGACGACGTCGCCGGTATCCATCTGGCTCACGTCGAGCTCGATGGGCAGCGCGCCCGCGTCTTCCATGGTGTTGTAGAAGATCGGGGCGATCTTCGAGCCCAGGCACACGCCGCCGAAGCGCTTGTTGGGGATGAAGGGAATGTCTTCGCCGGTGAACCACAGCACCGAGTTGGTGGCCGACTTGCGGCTGGAGCCCGTGCCGACCACGTCGCCCACGTAGGCGACCTGGTTGCCCTTCTCCTTCAGCGACTCGATGAACTTGACCGGGCCGCGCTTGCCGTCTTCCTCGGGCTGGAACGCGGTGCCTTCGCGCTTGTTCTTGAGCATGGCCAGCGCGTGCATCGGAATGTCGGGACGCGTGGTGGCGTCGGGCGCGGGCGAGAGGTCGTCGGTGTTGGTTTCGCCGGGAACCTTGAAGACCGTGATGGTCAGGCTCTGCGGCACTTCGGGACGGCTGGTGAACCACTCGGCATCGGCCCAGCTCTGCAGCACGCCCTTGGCGTTGGCGTTGCCCTTGTCGGCCTTTTCCTTGACGTCGTGGAACTGGTCGAACATCAGCAGGGTTTTCTTCAGGCCTTCGGCTGCGACGGCACCGACTTCGGCGTCGTCGAGCAGGTCGATCAGGGGGCTGATGTTGTAGCCGCCGAGCATGGTGCCGAGCAGTTCGGTGGCGCGGGCGCGCGAAATGAACTCGCTCTTCTCGGTGCCGTGGGCCACGGCCGCGAGGTAGCTCGCCTTGACCTTGGCGGCGTCGTCGACGCCGGCAGGCACGCGGTAGGTGAGCAGGTCCAGCAGGAAGGCGCCATCCTTGGGCGTAGCGCTCTTGAGGAGCTCGATCGCTTCAGAGGTCTGCTTCGCGCTCAGGGGCAGCGGCGGGATACCGAGCGCGGCGCGTTCGGCAACATGGTCAACGTAGGCTTGCAACATCTTCTTTTCTCCGGAAACTGATCTGGCGGGCGTGCGAGGCGGCCCAGGCGGTCAAGCAAGAGCCGCGCCGCACCCCGTGGTGGGTACGCTTACTTCTTCTCGCCGTCGGCGCCGTCGAAGAGAGCCTTGGGCGGGTTCTTCTTCATTTCTGCGGCAAAGGCGATCTGTGCGTCGGTCTGGCATTCGTCGGCGATGCGCAGGCCGGCCTTCTGGTTCATCAGCATCGACTTGTTGCCGAGCTGGAGCCACATGGCGCCGGCGCGCGGGTCTTCGAGGCGGATGGCGCCGGTGCGGCTTTCGACCGGGTGCATGCGGTACTTCTGGCCCTTGGTGCTCACGGTGAAGAAGCCGGGCTTCTTCTCGTCGGGTGTGACGGTCACGTCGGCACCGAGTTCGCACTGGGCCTTGCCGACCGACACGCGCTTGGCGACTTCGAGGTCGGCATCGGTGAGGACGATGTTGGTGTCGTCGCTGATCGGCGTGACTTCCTCGACGGCCTTGGCGGCCTTGCGGGTGACCTGGCGCTTCGGGGGAGCCTTCTTGGCTTCGGTGGACTTGGCAGCGGCCGGCTTGGCGGGCGCTGCGTTCTGCGCCATGGCGCCGAGCGGCAGAGCCAGGGCCACAGCGGCGATCAGGGCAATTTTCTTCATGTGTGGGTTTCCTTGAGGCTGGGTTCGAAGGTTTCGTTTCAGGAGGCCGCGAATGCAAACCAGGCTTTCGCCTCGGAGGGCAACGCGCGCCCTGTTGCATGGGCACGCGTCAGAACCTGCCAGAAATGGCGGTAGCTCGCGCGGTCGTGCAATGTGCCATCAATTTGTGTCGGAGCCCAATCCGCAGCTGCCGCCTTTACAAGGATTTTTGTGGCAATTTGAATCTGCGACTCGTCGGGCGCGAAGGCCTCGAGGATGGGCCGGATCTGGTTCGGATGGATGCTCCACATGCGCGTGTAGCCGAATTCGCCGGCCGCCTTGCGCGCCGCGGTGCGCATCGCATCGGCATCGTTGAACTCGGTGACCACGCAATGCGACGGCACCTTGCCGTAGGCATGCGCGGCCGACGCGATGGCCAGCTTGGCTCGTACCACCAGCGGGTGGCTGAACTGCCCTGCGGCACCCATACCGTCGGCCGGGATGGCGCCGGCATGCGCCGAAACGAAATCCATGAGGCCGAAGCTCAGCGACTGCACGCGCGGATGGGCGGCAATCTCGAAGGCGTTGTGCACCGCCAGAGGCGATTCGATCAGCACGTGCAGTGGCAGCGTGGCTGCATCGGCCGCGTCGAGCGCGGCAACAGCCTGCAACACATCGGCCACCGATTCGACCTTGGGCACCATCAGGTGGCTCAGTCGCGAGCCGGCACGGCCGGCAATGGTGACCACGTCGCCCGCAAAGGCCGGGTGATCGACCGGGTGCACCCGCACGCCGACGCGCATGCCGGGCTTCGCAGCCAGCGCGAGCTCGGAGACGAGCGCGGCATGCTCGGCCTCGCCGCCCACGGGGGCGCCGTCCTCGCAGTCGAGGGTGACGTCGAACACGCAGGCGCCGAACTCCTCGGCCATCTCGGCCTGGAGCGCGAGACTCTTCTTCATGCGCGCTTCCACGCCGCTGTAGTGGTCGCACACGGGCAGCGTCACCGCGCCGGCCTGTGCACCGAGCAGCACTTCAGCGGGGTGTGCCGTGTTCGTCATGCTTTTTTCTGCGCGACGATGAACATGCGCGGGAAGGCCAGCAGCCGCTTGCCGTCAGTGCGCACGGGATAGGCCTCGTCCACACGGCGCTGGTATTCGGCGAGGTAGCTCGCCTGCAGGTCGGGCGGCAGGCGATCGACGAAGGGCTTCAGGCCGGTGCCGCGCACCCATTCGACGATGGAGGCCGCATCGGCCATGCGGTGCTGGTAGATGGTGTGCCAGACATCGACGTTCGCGGCGCGCGGCGCCAGCAGGTCGTAGTAGCCGCGCAGGTCGAGCAGCAGCGTGCGCAGCTTGTCCGCGTCGCCGATGCGCTCCGCCCAGGGAGCTTCGGCGGCGAGAGCGCGCATCAGCCGGTGCGTGGGCTCCTGCCGGTTGTCGGGCATCTGGATGGCGAGCACGCCACCCGGCGCCAGCGCGTCGAACAGGCGCGGGATCAGCTTCTCGTGATCGGGCACCCACTGCAGGGACGCGTTGGCATAAATGAGGTCGGGCGCTTCTTCAGCGGACTGCGGCGCCCAGGTCGCGATGTCGCTCAGCTCGAAGCGTGCCTGCGGCAGGCGCTCGCGCGCGCTGACCAGCATCGCTTCGGAGTTGTCGGTCCCGAGGGCCTGCGCCTTCGGGAACCGGTTGACCAGCAGCTCGGTGGAGTTGCCCGGGCCGCACCCGAGGTCGACCACGCGGGCCGCTTCGGTCAGCGGCACCCGCGCAAGGAGTTCCTGCGCAGGACGGGTGCGCTCGTCCTCGTAGCGACGGTAGAGCGCGGGGTTCCAGTCGAGCATGCTGGTCGGTGGGCTGGCTTACAGCAGGTGGGCGACGCCGGCCTGCTCGTCCTGCAGCTCCTTCAGCGTCTTGTTGATGCGCTCCTGGCTGAATGCATCGATCTCGAGGCCTTCGACGATCTTGTACTTGCCGTTCTCGGTGACGACCGGGAAGCCGAAGATCACGTCCTTCGGAATGCCGTACTGGCCGTCCGACGGGATGCCCATCGTGACCCACTTGCCGTTCGAGCCCAGGGCCCAGTCGCGCATGTGGTCGATGGCGGCGTTGGCGGCCGAGGCAGCCGACGACAGGCCGCGCGCCTCGATGATGGCCGCGCCGCGCTTGCCGACGGTGGGCAGGAAGGTGTCGGCGTTCCAGACCTGGTCGTTGATCAGGTCCTTGACGCTCTTGCCGCCGACGGTGGCGAAGCGGTAGTCGGCGTACATCGTGGGCGAGTGGTTGCCCCAGACGGTGAGCTTCTCGATGTCGCCCACTGCCGTGCCGGTCTTGGCGGCGATCTGGCTGGCGGCGCGGTTGTGGTCCAGGCGCAGCATGGCGGTGAAGTTCTCGCGCGGCAGGCTGGGCGCGCTCTTCATGGCGATGTAGGCGTTGGTGTTGGCGGGGTTGCCGACCACGAGCACCTTGACGTTGCGGCTGGCGACCTGGTCGAGCGCCTTGCCCTGTGCCGTGAAGATCTGTGCGTTGGCGGCCAGCAGGTCGGCGCGCTCCATGCCGGGGCCGCGGGGACGGGCACCGACCAGCAGGGCGTAGTCGGCATCCTTGAAGGCCACCAGCGGGTCGCCGGTGGGGATCACGCCGGCCAGCAGCGGGAAGGCGCAGTCTTCGAGCTCCATGATCACGCCCTTGAGCGCCTTCTGGGCCTTCTCGTCGGGGATCTCGAGCAGTTGCAGGATGACCGGCTGGTCTTTGCCGAGCATTTCACCGGAGGCGATACGGAACAGCAGGGCGTAACCGATTTGACCGGCGGCACCGGTGACGGCAACGCGGACGGGCTTTTTGCTCATGGGAAGACTCCAGAAGGTAATGAAACGGTGTCGGCGCTCTCGTGGGGCGCCAGGGGTTCTGCGGGATGAAACACCTTCCCGCAGCGCGAGACCGGCAGCATTTTAAGCCGATTCAATGAGCCTCGTCTTATGTCTTATATAAGATATCCTCTCGGGGTCCGCCAAGGCGCACCCCACCGCTGCCATGAACACGCCCACCCCATTCGACGAGCCCGCGACGCCGTCCTTCAGTCCGCTCTACCAGCAGATCAAGACCCTGATCCTGCAGAGCCTGCAGGCGGGCGAGTGGAAGCCGGGCGAGCCCATCCCGAGCGAGATGGACCTGGCCGTGCGCTACCGCGTGAGCCAGGGCACGGTGCGCAAGGCCATCGACGAACTCTCCGCCGAAAACCTGGTGGTGCGCCGCCAGGGCAAGGGCACCTTCGTCGCCACGCATGCCGAGCAGCATGTGCAGTACCGCTTCCTCAAGCTCGTGCCCGACGAAGGCGACCCGAGCACCGAGGGCCCGGCCGTGCGCACCATCGTCGACTGCAAGCGCCTGCGCGCATCGGCCGACGTGGCTCGAGCGCTCGGCCTGCGTACCGCGGACGCCGTGCTGCAGGTGCGCCGCGTGCTCGCCTATGGCGGAGTACCCACCATCCTCGAAGACCTGTGGCTTCCCGGCGCGCCCTTCAAGGGACTCACCGCCGAGCGGCTGCGCGCATGGCCCGGCCCGATGTACGCACTCTTCGAAACCGAGTTCGGCGTGCGTATGGTGCGCGCCGAGGAAAAGATCCGCGCCGTGCTGCCCGATGCCGAACAGGCAGCGCTGCTCGACGTGACGCTGCAGATGCCCCTGCTGAGCGTGGAACGCGTCGCGCACACCTACCATGACACGCCGATGGAACTGCGCCGCGGGCTCTATCGCACCGACACGCACCACTACAGGAACCAGCTGGGCTGACCCGATGCACACGAAGAAGGCAGAACACATCGGCTCCAGCACTCGCATGCAGCGTGCGCGTTGCGCTACGAAGTCAATAGCATCCGACTGCAACGGTGCGCTGACTCGTGCGTGTCCGCAGCGCGATGGTGCATTGCAATAGAATTTTGCGTTGTTTGCACTTCCGCAGAAGAAACAAAAGCGTTCGCTCTCAGAACAAGCCAACAAGTCACAAAGCCACGAAAGCCATCCCCCAATGACAGAGCTTGCAACTCCCCCCCGGCCACCGCGTCGCGAATTCCGCAACATCAATGCATTCACCGATCTCACGACCTACCGGCTGCCGCCGGCGGGCATCGTGTCGATCCTGCACCGCGTCAGCGGCGTGCTGATGTTCCTGCTGCTGCCGTTCATCATCTGGATGTTCGACACCTCGCTGTCTTCCGACTATTCGTTCGCCCGCTTCAAGGCCGCCTTCAACAGCGGCCTTGGCTTTGTTCCGGGGTGGTTCTTCAAGCTCGTCGCGCTCGCGCTCATCTGGGCCTACCTGCACCACTTCATCGCCGGCCTGCGCCACCTCTGGATGGACGTGAGCCACTCCGCGGTGAACAAGGAGTTCGGCAACACCTCGGCCATCTTCACGCTGGGCGCGAGCATCATCCTCACGCTGGTGCTCGGCGCCAAGCTGTTCGGCCTGTACTGAGAAGGAGCCAATCATGTCTGTGAATTACGGCTCCAAGCGCGTCGTCGTCGGCGCCCACTACGGTCTGCGCGACTGGCTCAGCCAGCGCATCACCGGCTGCCTGATGGCGCTCTTCACGATCATCCTGCTCGCGCAGCTGATCTTCACCCGCGGCCCCATCGGCTACGACCTCTGGGCCGGCATCTTCGCCGCCCAGTGGATGAAGGTGCTGACCTTCTCCGTGATCGTCTCCCTGCTCTACCACGTGTGGGTCGGCATGCGCGACGTTTGGATGGACTACATCCAGCCCGTCGCCATCCGTCTCGTGCTGCAAGTTTTCACCATCGTCTGGCTTGTCGGTTGTGCGGGTTGGGCCATTCAAGTGCTTTGGAAGATCTGACCCACCATGACCTACACAAAAGAAAAAATCACCAAGCGCAAGTTCGACGTCGTGATCGTCGGTGCCGGCGGCTCCGGCATGCGCGCCTCGCTGCAACTCGCACGTGCCGGCCTCAACGTGGCCGTGCTCTCCAAGGTGTTCCCGACCCGTTCGCACACCGTCGCCGCACAGGGCGGCGTGGGCGCTTCGCTCGGCAACATGAGCGAGGACAACTGGCACTACCACTTCTACGACACGATCAAGGGCTCCGACTGGCTCGGTGACCAGGACGCGATCGAGTTCATGTGCCGCGAAGCACCGAAGGTCGTGTACGAGCTCGAGCACTTCGGCATGCCCTTCGACCGCAACCCCGACGGCACGATCTACCAGCGTCCGTTCGGCGGCCACACGGCCAACTACGGCGAGAAGCCCGTGCAGCGTGCCTGCGCCGCGGCCGACCGTACCGGCCACGCGATGCTGCACACGCTCTACCAGAAGAACGTCGAGGCACGCACCCAGTTCTTCGTCGAATGGATGGCGCTCGACCTCATCCGTGACGAAGAAGGCGACGTGGTCGGCGTGACCGCCCTCGAAATGGAAACCGGCGACCTGCACATCCTGCAGGCCAAGACCGTGCTGCTGGCCACCGGCGGCGCGGGCCGCATCTTCCAGGCTTCGACCAACGCCTTCATCAACACCGGCGACGGCCTCGGCATGGCCGCCCGTTCGGGCATTCCGCTGCAGGACATGGAGTTCTGGCAGTTCCACCCGACCGGCGTGGCCGGCGCGGGCGTGCTGCTGACCGAAGGCTGCCGCGGCGAAGGCGCGATCCTGCTGAACAGCAACGGCGAACGCTTCATGGAGCGCTATGCGCCCACGCTGAAGGATCTGGCGCCGCGCGACTTCGTCTCGCGCTCGATGGACCAGGAAATCAAGGAAGGCCGCGGCTGCGGTCCCAACAAGGACTACGTGCTGCTCAAGCTCGACCACCTTGGCGCGGACACCATCCACAAGCGCCTGCCATCGGTGTACGAGATCGGCGTCAACTTCGCCAACGTCGACATCACGAAGGAACCGATTCCCGTCGTGCCGACCATCCACTACCAGATGGGCGGCATCCCCACCAACATCCACGGCCAGGTCGTGGTGCAGAAGGGTGAAGACAACAGCGCCGTCGTGAACGGTCTCTACGCGGTGGGCGAATGCTCCTGCGTGAGCGTGCACGGCGCCAACCGCCTGGGCACGAACTCGCTGCTCGACCTGCTGGTGTTCGGCCGCGCTGCCGGCAACCACATCGTCGAGTTCAACGACAAGCTCAAGGAACACAAGCCCCTGCCCAACGATGCGGCCGACCGCACGCTGGAGCGCCTGAACCGTCTCGAAGCCACCACCGGCGGCGAGTACGCGCAGGACGTGGCCGGCGAGATCCGCGCCGTCATGCAGCAGCATGCGGCCGTGTTCCGCAAGCAGGCCTCGATGGACGAAGGCGTGGTCAAGATCGCCGCCGTGCGCGAGCGCGTCAAGGCCATCGGCCTGAAGGACAAGTCGAAGGTGTTCAACACCGCCCGCATCGAAGCGCTGGAAGTCGACAACCTGATCGAAGTGGCGCAGGCCACCATGGTTTCGGCCGCAGCCCGCAAGGAATGCCGCGGCGCCCACACGGTGGAAGACTACGAGCGTCCGGCGGACGACCCGGTCGCCCCGCTCGGCCGCGACGACGCCAACTGGATGAAGCACACGCTCTGGTACAGCGCCGACAACCGCCTCTCGTACAAGCCGGTCAAGCTGCAGCCGCTCACCGTGGCCTCGGTTCCGCCGAAGGTCCGCACGTTCTAAAGAACGGCTCACAGTCAGCTCACACAAAGCATTCACAAGGTCACTACGATGAAGCGCACATTCCAGATTTACCGCTACGACCCGGACAAGGACGCCAAGCCCTACATGCAGACGGTCGAGATCGAACTCGACGGCCACGAGCGCATGCTGCTCGACGCCCTCATGAAGCTCAAGGCGCAAGACCCGACCCTGTCGTTCCGCCGCTCGTGCCGCGAAGGCGTCTGCGGCTCCGACGCGATGAACATCAACGGCAAGAACGGTCTGGCCTGCCTGACCAACATGAACACGCTCAAGGGCACCGTGGTGCTCAAGCCGCTGCCGGGCCTGCCCGTCATCCGCGACCTGATCGTGGACATGACGCAGTTCTTCAAGCAGTACAACTCGATCAAGCCCTACCTGCAGAACGACACCGTGCCGCCCGAGAAGGAACGCCTGCAGTCGCCCGAGGAGCGCGAAGAGCTCAACGGCCTGTACGAGTGCATCCTGTGCGCGAGCTGCTCGACGAGCTGCCCCAGCTTCTGGTGGAACCCCGACAAGTTCGTGGGCCCCGCCGGCCTGCTGCAGGCCTACCGCTTCATCGCCGACAGCCGCGACGAAGCCACCGCCGAGCGCCTGGACAACCTGGAAGACCCGTACCGCCTCTTCCGCTGCCACACGATCATGAACTGCGTGGACGTGTGCCCCAAGAGCCTGAACCCGACCAAGGCCATCGGCAAGATCAAGGAATTGATGGTGCGCCGCGCCATCTAAGAGATTCCTGAGCTGCCTTCCCGAGACGCCACCATGCAACCCGCCACCGACTCCGCCGAGCTGCTCAGCGAACGTGCGCTGAGCAAGCTCAAATGGCGCTGCCGGCGCGGACTGCTCGAGAACGACCTGTTCATCGCCCGCTTCTTCGAGCGGCACGAATCCCGCATGACCGTGGGTCAGGCGGGAGCGATGGAGACATTGATGGACCTGTCGGACAACGATCTCCTCGACCTCCTTTTGCGCAGAAAGGAGCCCGAGCCCGAATGGGCCGGGGCCGAGGTGGTCGCATTGCTGCAGCTGATGCGCACCGACGGCGCGCAGCGTCCTGCAATTTCTCCTTCGTCCTGAATCCACCTCTGAAAGTAAACCGAAATGAAAGCATCCGATACCAAGGCCACGCTGTCGTTCAGCAACGGCGGCGACAGCGTCGAACTGCCGATCTACAAGGGCACCGTTGGCCCCGACGTGATCGATATCCGCAAGCTGTATGCGCAGACCGGCATGTTCACGTACGACCCGGGCTTCATGTCGACCGCCGCCTGCCAGTCGGCCATCACGTACATCGATGGCGACAAGGGCGAGCTGCTGTACCGCGGCTACCCCATCGAGCAGCTCGCGACCAACTGCGACTTCCTCGAGACCTGCCACCTGCTGCTGTACGGTGAACTGCCGGACGCTGCCAAGAAGGCCAACTTCACCAAGCTCGTGACGAACCACACGATGGTGAACGAGCAGATGCAGTTCTTCCTGCGCGGCTTCCGCCGCGACGCGCACCCGATGGCCATCATGACCGGCCTGGTGGGCGCCCTGTCGGCCTTCTATCACGACAGCACGGACATCAACAATCCCGAGCACCGCGAGATCGCCGCGATCCGCCTGATCGCGAAGATGCCCACGCTCGTGGCCATGGCCTACAAGTACACGATCGGCCAGCCGTACATGTACCCGAAGAACGACCTGAGCTACGCCGGCAACTTCCTGCACATGATGTTCGCCACGCCGTGCGAGGAGTACAAGGTGAACCCGGTGCTCGAGCGCGCGCTCGACCGCATCTTCATCCTGCACGCAGACCACGAGCAGAACGCCTCGACCTCGACGGTGCGCCTGTGCGGCTCGTCGGGCACGAACCCCTTCGCGGCCATCGCGGCCGGCGTTGCCTGCCTGTGGGGCCCTGCCCACGGCGGCGCCAACGAAGCAGCACTCAACATGCTGTACGACATCCAGAAGGAAGGCGGCGTCGAGAAGATCGGCGAGTTCATCAAGAAGGTCAAGGACAAGAACTCGAACGTCAAGCTGATGGGCTTCGGCCACCGCGTGTACAAGAACTACGACCCGCGCGCCAAGCTGATGCAGGAAACCTGCAACGAAGTGCTGACCGAGCTGGGCCTGGAAAACGACCCGCTGTTCAAGCTGGCCAAGGAACTGGAAAAGATCGCCCTGGAAGACGAGTACTTCGTGTCGCGCAAGCTCTACCCGAACGTCGACTTCTACTCAGGCATCGTGCAGCGCGCCATCGGCATCCCGGTGCCGCTGTTCACCGCGATCTTCGCGCTGGCCCGCACGGTCGGCTGGATCGCCCAGCTGAACGAAATGATCGGCGACCCCGAGTACAAGATCGGCCGCCCGCGCCAGCTGTTCGAAGGCTCGCCGAAGCGCGACGTGAAGCCGATCTCGGCTCGCTGATCTGCGACTGCGGCCCAGCCGTGAAAGAAGCTGCCTTCGGGCAGCTTTTTTTTGGCCTGTAAATTGCGGTTCCTTCTTGTTGTTCGACGGAAAAGGAGAAAGCAGATGGCAGTTTCGAGCCCGGTAATCAGTTTGTCTTCAAGGGCGGCATGCATTGCCCTCGCCGCATCAGCGCTGTTCGGCTGCGCGAGCGATGCGAACCGATCCGCGCCGCCTTCGGCGACACAAGGCGCCCAGCAGCAGGTGGCCGTGAAGGTCCTCATCATCAGCATGTTCAAGCCCGAGGCGCAGGTGTGGCTCGAGCCGCTGAAGCTGAACCGGGAGATCAAGGTGCCGGGCCTGTCCGCCGACGATCCGGCGGTGCGGTGCAATGCCGATTCGGTGTGCCAGGTCACCACCGGCATGGGCCACACCAATGCGGCGGCATCCATCGCGGCGCTGGTGTTCAGCGGCAAGTTCGATCTCTCGAAAACCTACTTCCTGGTGGCCGGCATTGCGGGCGTCGACCCCAATGTCTCGACCATCGGCTCGGCCACCTGGGCCCGGTACCTGGTCGACTTCGGCATCGCCCACGAGATCGACGCGCGCGAAATGCCTTCGACCTGGCGCTCCGGCTACTTCGGCATCGGCGCCAAGGATCCGGACTCCAAGCCCAAGTTCGAATACCGCACCGAGGTCTTCCGCCTCGACGAGAAGCTGCTGCAGAAGGCCCTGAAGCTGTCGGCCAATGCGCCACTGGCCGACAACGACAAGGCGCGCGCCTATCGCGCAAGGTATCCGCAGCCGACGGCCAAGGCCCGCCCTTCCGTCCTGCAATGCGACACCGCGGCCGGGGACACCTACTGGCACGGCAAATACCTGGGCGAGACGGCCACACGCTGGGTTTCGCTCGTGACCGACGGGCAGGGCAAGTACTGCACCACGCAGCAGGAGGACAACGCCACCTACGAGGCGTTGAAGCGGGGCGCAAGCGCCGGGCTGCTCGACCTGCGGCGCGTGGCCGTGCTGCGCACCGCGTCGAACTTCGACCGGCCCCATCCGGGGCAGACCGCCTACGCCTCGCTTTCGGCCGAGTCAGGCGGGTTCCCGATCTCCACCGCCAACCTCCTGATCGCGGGGCGGCCCCTGGTGGATGCGATCGTCGGCAACTGGCCCGCCTGGAGCGCGGGAGTGCCGGCGGACTGACCGGTCCGTTCCGGACTCAGCCCTTCACCACTTCACGCGCACACCGACCGATCCGTTGATCGAGCTCTTCACCCTGGCGTTGCCGCCGCTCGCCCAGAGCTTGCCGACTTCGCCGTAGAGGCTGGTCGACTGGCCCAGCGCGAG